>NZ_SOFS01000018.1 GCF_004402235.1 Cryobacterium glucosi | reverse complement strand
GACGCGGCGGGCCGAAGCCGGGGGCACCGGCGGGCGCGCCACCGGGGCGCTGGAAGGCGGGACGTGCTCCGCCGGCTCCGGCGCCGCCCGGACGCTGGAACGCGCCGGGACGCTGGCCGAAACCGGTCGGGCGCGGAGCCTGGCCGGGTCCGCCCGGACGCGGTGCGCCGGGTCGGGGTGCGGCGGGACGGGGGATGTTGCTCGGGGCCGTCGAGGACGGCGGGCGCTGGCCCATGCCCTGTGCGCTCGCGAACGGGTTGTTGCCCGGACGCGGCGTGGGGGTCTTGCCCATGCCCTGGTTGCTGGCGAAGGGGTTGTTGCCCGGACGTGCCGACGGCGGGCGCGGAACGCTCGCGCCGGGCTTGGCGCCCGTGGACGGACCACGGTCGGACTTGGCCGCCGGGGTGGCCGTCTTCGGGGCGGTCGGGTCTGCTGCGGCAGCCTGTTCGGCAGCCTTCTCGATGCTCGCGGACTTCTCAGCAGCTGCGGCCTTTTCGACGGCGACCGTCTGGCGCTCTGCGACGGTGAGGGGCGCGACGGGATGCGGTGCGGCATCCGCTGCGGGGGCTTCGACGGGCGCGGCAGGAGCCGCACTCGGGCGTGCACCCGGCTTGACCGCGAGGCGGGCCGGTGAGGGCCGCGCGCCGGGCTTGACGCCTGTGGGGGCACCCGGCGTTGCGCCGGCACCCGGGGTGGTTGACGGGGCAGTGGTTCCGGCGCCGGAAGCGGCGTCGGCCAGCAGAGCCGCGCGCAGACGACGGGCTACCGGGGGTTCAACACTGCTGGACGGGCCCTTGACGAACTCGCCCATCTCTTTCAGTTTCGCAAGGGCTACCTTGCTGTCGACATTGAGCTCGCTAGCGATCTCATGTACGCGTGGTTTCGCAGCCACAATTCTCCAATTCCGGGTCTGCACCCGGAAAGGGGCAGACCGTTAGTAACGGACGGGTCTCATTTCGAGCCGCTCATTAGTTGTCCATTAGCCAGTTCAGCCTGTTCTCTAGTTGTTTCGCGTCCAGAGGACTGGTCACGCGAAGGGCACGCCCGAAAGCGCGTCGCCGCAGTGCGTCTTGGAAGCATTCGATGCTGGGATGCAGCCACGCGCCTCGACCGGGCAGAGTGGCGGTTTGATCCACCACGAGTTCCGAGTCTCGGGCTACGAACCTCTGTAAAGAGGCACGCGGAGCGCGCGAACGGCATCCAATGCACGTTCTAACGGGTTCCATCGTACCCCCTATTCCGTGTCCTCCAGGATGCTGTCCGGCTGGATGTCGATTTTGGCACCCGTCAGCTTGGCGGCCAGACGGGCATTCTGGCCCTCCTTGCCGATCGCGAGCGAGAGCTGGTAGTCGGGAACGAGGGCGCGAACGGCCTTGATCGACTGGTCGATCACGTAGGCGCTCGTCACCTTAGCCGGCGACAGGGCGCTCGCGACGAACGTCGCGAGGTCCGGCGAGTAGTCGACGATGTCGATCTTCTCGTTGTTGAGCTCAGCCGTCACGGCCCGGACGCGCTGGCCCAGTTCGCCGATGCAGGCGCCCTTGGCGTTGACGCCGGGCTCGGTCGCGCGCACGGCCATCTTGGTGCGGTGGCCGGCCTCGCGGGCGAGGGAGACGATCTCGACGACACCGCTCGCGATCTCGGGGACCTCGAGGGCGAACAGGCGCCGGACGAGGGACGGGTGGGTGCGCGACACGGTGATCTGCGGCCCCTTGAGGCCCTTGCCGACGGCCGTGACGTAGACCCGGATCCGGGCTCCGTGCACGTAGGTCTCGCCGGGGACCTGTTCTTCCGGCGGAAGGATCGCTTCGATCGTGCCGAGGTCGACGTGGATCATCCGCGGGTTCGGGCCCTGCTGGATGACGCCGGCGACGATCTCGCCCTCGCGTCCCTTGAATTCTCCGAGCACCGCGTCATCGGCCAGGTCGCGGAGACGCTGGTTGATGACCTGCTTCGCGGCGAAGGCCGCGATCCGGCCGAAGTCGGTCGGGTTGTTGATCGCTTCGCCGATGACGTTGCCGTCGTCGTCGAGCTCTGGTACAAAAATGTCGACATGGCCGGACTTGCGGTCGAGGACGACACGCGCTTCCGGCTCTTCTTCGACGGCCTGCTTCGTTGTCTCACCCTGGTGGGTGTGCTTGACGTATGCCGTCAAGATCGCCTGCTCGATGATCTGCACGAGTTCCTCGAAGGGAATCTCTTTCTCGCGCTCCAACTGCCGCAACACGCTGAGGTCGATGTCCATGGCCGGCCTCCTCTATTCAGATTCTGCCGCCGCGAAACTGCGCAGCGGGCTGGTATCTACGGTACCCGACGGAACAGGCGCCCGTCACCCCGAAGGGGACGGGCGCCTGTTCCAGACGGACTTTCTGGGCGGTTCTCAGGCGAAGTGCGCCCCGAGGTTGTCCACAGCGCACTGGATGCGCTCTCCCGAGCTGCGGTCCCAGAGCTCGACGATGCCGTCGACGGCTCCGCGTCCGACGATCACGATCTGCGGGACCCCGATCAGTTCGGCGTCGCCGAACTTGACGCCGGGCGAGACCTTGCGGCGGTCGTCGTAGATGACCTCCCGCCCGGTCGCCTCGAGGGTCGCGGCCACCGCGGCCGCGGTCTCGAAGACGATCTCGTCGCGCCCTGCCGCGATCACGTGCACGTCGAACGGGGCGACCGACACCGGCCAGATCAGGCCCTTCGGATCGTTGTTGAGCTCCGCGAGGAGGGCGAGGATGCGGGTGACCCCGATCCCGTACGAACCCATCGTGACCGTGACGAGCTTTCCGTTCTCGTCGAGAACCTTGAGTCCGAGCGCTTCGGCGTACTTCCGGCCGAGCTGGAAGACGTGGCCGATCTCGACGCCGCGGGCAAGCTCGACAGGGCCGGAGCCGTCGGGCGCCGGGTCGCCGGCGCGAACGTTCGCGACCTCCGCGGTTCCGTCGGCGGCGAAGTCGCGCCCGGCGACGAGGCCGAAGACGTGACGACCGTTCTCGTTCGCTCCGGTGATCCACGCGGTGCCGTCGACGACGCGGGCGTCGACGAGATAACGGATGCCGGTGGCCGATTTCTCGCCGAGCACTGCACCGGCCAGGGCCCACGGTCCGATGTAGCCCGTGACGAGACCCGGGTGCTTGGCGAGGTCGCCTGCGTTCGCCGCTTCGACCTCTGCGGGGGCGAAGGCGACCTCGGCGCGCTTGAGGTCGACGTCGCGGTCACCCGGAACGCCGACGATGACGAGGTCGCGGGTGCCGTCGAGGTTGGTCAGGGCGAGCACGATGTTCTTGAGGGTGTCCGCTGCGGTCCACTCCCTGCCGTCGGTGCGCGGGTGGTTCGCGTTCGCGCTGTCGACGAGGGTCTGGATGGTAGGGGTGTCCGGGGTGTCGTGCACCTCGGCGGCCGGAAGCGCCGTCCAGTCGATGACGGGAGGGACCAGGGTCGTGAATGCCTCGACGTTGGCTGCGTACCCGCCGGCCGAACGCACGAAGGTGTCTTCGCCGATGGGGGTGGGGTGCAGGAACTCTTCGCTCCGGGATCCGCCCATCGCGCCGGCATCCGCCTTGACGATGACGTACTCGAGGCCGAGACGGGTGAAGATGCGCTCGTAGGCGTCGCGCTGGGCCTGGTAGCTCAGGTCGAGGCCGGCGTCGGTGTAGTCGAAGGAGTACGCGTCCTTCATCGTGAACTCGCGGCCGCGGAGGAGGCCGGCGCGGGGACGGGCCTCGTCGCGGTACTTGTCCTGGATCTGGTAGATCGACAGGGGCAGGTCCTTGTAGCTGTTGTAGAGGTCCTTGACGAGCAGCGTGAAGACCTCCTCGTGGGTCGGCGCGAGCAGGAGGTCGCTTCCCTTGCGGTCCTGGAGGCGGAAGAGGCCCTCGCCGTACTCGTCCCAGCGGCCGGTGACCTCGTAGGGTTCGCGCGGGAGCAGGGCGGGGAAGTGCACCTCGAAGGCGCCGGCCTCGGCCATCTCCTCGCGGACGATGGTCTCGATCTTGTTCTTGACGCGGAGGCCGATCGGGAGCCAGGCGAAGATGCCGGGGGCCTGGCGGCGGATGTAACCGGCCCGGACGAGGAGTCGGTGACTGGTGACCTCGGCATCCGAGGGGTCTTCGCGAAGGGTACGGAGGAAATAAGACGACAGACGTGTAGGCACCCCCCTACTTTACGGCGCGCGCCGGACACGACTGTTGCCGTTGCGGACAACCGTGGCCGGCAGAGCAGGCTCAGTTGTCCGCAACGGCAACAGTTTCCGCGGGAATGCGGCGGTTGCGGCGGGTCGCGCTACCGCGAGATGGTGACCACGGGGGCGCCGAGGGAGTCCTCGGACGGCGGCATCTCTGCGGCGAGGCGGTTGGCCTCCTCGATTAGGGTCGCGACGATCTCGGACTCCGGCACGGTCTTGATGACCTCGCCGCGCACGAAGATCTGGCCCTTGCCGTTGCCGGATGCGACGCCGAGGTCGGCGTCGCGGGCCTCGCCCGGTCCGTTGACGACGCAGCCCATCACGGCGACGCGCAAAGGAACGGTCATGCCCTCGAGGCCGTCGGTGACGTCGTTCGCGAGCTTGTAGACATCCACCTGGGCGCGGCCGCAACTCGGGCAGGAGACGATCTCGAGCTTGCGTTCGCGGAGGTTGAGCGACTGGAGGATCTGCAGGCCGACCTTGACCTCTTCGGCGGGAGGGGCGCTGAGCGACACGCGGATGGTGTCGCCGATGCCCTCGCCGAGCAGGATGCCGAAGGCCGTCGCGCTCTTGATGGTGCCCTGGAAGGAGGGGCCGGCCTCGGTGACACCCAGGTGCAGGGGCCAGTCGCCGCGCTCGGCGAGGAGGCGGTACGCCTTGACCATGATCACGGGGTCGTTGTGCTTGACCGAGATCTTGAAGTCGTGGAAGTCGTGTTCCTCGAAGAGGCTCGCCTCCCAGATGGCGCTCTCGACGAGCGCCTCAGGGGTGGCCTTGCCGTACTTCTGCATGATGCTCGGCTCGAGGGAGCCGGCGTTGACGCCGATCCGGATCGAGACGCCGGCGGCCTTGGCCGCCGCCGCGATCTTGCCGACCTGGTCGTCGAACTTGCGGATGTTGCCCGGGTTGACCCGCACGCCGGCGCAGCCCGCGTCGATCGCCGCGAACACGTAACTCGGCTGGAAGTGGATGTCCGCGATCACGGGGATCTGGCTCTTCTTCGCGATGATCGGCAGGGCCTCTGCGTCGTCACGGCTCGGGACGGCGACACGCACGATATCGCATCCGCTCGCCGTGAGTTCGGCGATCTGCTGCAGGGTGCCGTTGATGTTGGTGGTCGGGGTCGTCGTCATCGACTGGACGCTCACACGGGCGTCACCGCCGACGAGGACCTTGCCGACCTTGATCTGCCGGCTCTTGCGCCGGGGAGCGAGGATTTCAGGTACTTTGGGCATTCCCAAATTGATTGCAGCCACGCGAATATCTTAGGTGCCCTGACTGGGCGGATGCCCGGCCCAGGCGATTTCTGCACCGGGCCGGCCGTTGCGCGCCGGCTCCGCCGCTACGCGACAGGCGTGCCTGCAGCAAAGCGGCGCAAGTGGCGCGCTCGCCCGGAGGAGCCGGGAACCGGTCGCGCCGCTACTGGGGCGGGAGTGGGGCGCCGGGAGTGGGGTCCGCGCGGTTGGCGCGGAGCACCTCGAGGCGGGCCCGATACTCGACCTCGTCGATGTCGCCCTGGGCGAAGCGCTCGGCGAGGGTCTTCTCGGCGCTGCGGGTGCCGTCGGCCTGCCCGGCCTGGGCCGCCTGCCACGCCTGCCAGCCGGGGTGGCCGGAGAATCCGGGTCCGCCGTGACGACGCCAGCGCCTGCCGAGGATCGCGAACAGGGCGACCACGAGGAGCAGGCCGAAGAAGGGGATCAGGAAGAACAACCAGACCGGCCCGCCGCCCCAGCCGGGGCCGTAGCCCATATGGGTGGCGAACCCGGTGAGAACCGCTGTCGAAAGCATGGTGAGTCCAATCTGTGTGAGGACCCCCTGCGGGGCCTCGGTGGGGAAGAACCGATGATCCGATTCTTTCCGGCCCCGCTCGCCGGGGCATCGGCCCGGAGGAGGCACTTGGACTACTCCCCGGGGTGCAGGTCACCAGCCGTCGCTGACGAGGCCCGTCTCGTAGGCAAGGATCACGAGTTGCACACGGTCGCGCGCGGCGAGCTTCGACATGATCCGCGACACGTGCGTCTTCGCGGTGAGCGGGCTCAGGAATAGCCGAACGCCGATTTCGGTGTTCGTGAGCCCCCGGCCGACGAGCGCGAGCACCTCGCGCTCCCGGTCCGTGAGCACGGCCAGCGCCGCCGGATCGCTCGGGCGCCGCAGCCCGGTCTCGAGCCGGGTGAGCAGTCGCCGGGTCACGCCGGGCGAAAGCAGCGCGTCCCCCGCCGCCGCGACGCGCACGGCCCGGATCAGTTCGGTCGGTTCGGTGTCCTTGACGAGGAAGCCGCTCGCGCCCGCCCGGATCGCCTGGACGACGTACTCGTCAAGCTCGAAGGTCGTCACGATCACGATGTGCGTTCCCCCGAGCTCGGGGTTGCCGACGATCTGCTCTGTCGCCCAGAGGCCGTCGCCGCCGGGCATCCGGATGTCCATCAGCACGACGTCTGGCCGGAGCCGGGTGACCTGCTCGACGGCTTCCGTCCCCGTCGCGGCGTCTGCGACGACCTCGAGATCCGGTTCGGACTCGAGCAGCGAACGGAAGCCGGCCCGGATCAGCTGCTGGTCGTCTGCGATCACGACGCGGATCACCGGCTCCTCCGCAGGGGCAGGCGCGCCTCGACGAGGAACCCGCCCGGCGAGGGTCGTTCGACCCGCAGGCTCCCGCCGAGGAGTTCCGCACGTTCGCGCATACCGAGCAGGCCGCCGCCGGGAACGATGGCCGGGTCGAGCGGCTCTGTCGAGCCCTCGTCGGTCACGGTGAGCACGGCGTCACCGTCGTCGAGCTCGAGCCGGACGGTCGCGGAGAGCGTCTGCGAGTGCCGCAGCACGTTGGTGAGTGCCTCCTGGCAGATCCGGTAGAGCGCGAGCTGGGTGGCGGCGGTCGTGGCCTCCGTCACGGGCGCCAGTTGCCCGACCAGCCAGACGTGCAGCCCCTGGGCGCTGTACGAGTCGATCAGGGCGGGAAGCCGGGACAGGTCGGGCTCGGGGGTGAGCGGCACGGCTCCCCCGGCACGCTCACCGGTCTCCCCCTCGGCGTCCGCGCGCAGGATGCCGAGCACCGTGCGCACCTCGTCGAGCGCGTTCTTGCTCGTGAGCTTGATGTTCGCGAGGGCCTCTGCCGCCTTGGCGGGCTGGCTGTCGATGAGGTGCAGCCCGACTCCGGCCTGCACGTTGATCAGGGACAGCGAATGTGCGAGCACGTCGTGGAGTTCGCGCGCGATGCGCACCCGCTCGCGCTGTTCCGCGGACTGGCGGCGGGCATCCGCTCGGCGGCGCAGCTCGCGCATCTGCTCGCGCCGGGTGCGTACCGTCTCTCCGATCGCGCAGAGCACGGCGAGGGCGACGGTCGTGAGCGCGACACGGGCGGGCTGAAGCGGCACTCCGAGCGTCCCGGCGAGCGCGATCGTCGCCGTCCAGGCCAGGGCGACGGATGCGTAGACCCAGACCCGCGCGCCGCGCACGATCCCGAGCACGATCGCGAAACCCAGGGCGACGTAGGGCAGGCCGACGTCCGGGCGGAGCAGGATGAGCGCGCCGGCCGCCGCAGCGCACACGGCTGCGACAGGGCCAGGGAAACGGCGTGCGCCGAGGAGGGCGATCGGGCCGATCAGGGCGAGGGCGACCGCGAGGAACCAGCCGGGCCGGGGCGCGCCGAGCTCACCACCGAGGTCGTGGCCGGCATGGCCGAAGTCGCGGCCGTAGCGGGCGAGCAGCACGGTGGCGGGCACCTGGACCAGGAACGAGAAGATCGCGGGGAAGAGCACGCGGCCCGCGCGGGGCATCCGGCTGCCTGGGCCGCCGGGAAGAGAGCGCTCATGGTCGAACCACGGCGCGTCGGTATCCCAGTGTGGCGGCATATTCCGATGCTACGTGCCGGAACGACCCGCGGCATCCGCCCCCGGGAGTACGTGCCCGTGCGCGTTCAGGCCCTGGGCGGCCCCTGTGTGTGACCGTTCCGGTCGGGAGTGACCCGCGGAAAGGTCACTCTCGACCGGAAAGGTGCCGGGCTCAGCCGAAGAGGTTGATCGGCTTGACGATGTCGGCGTAGATGAGCAGGAGGCTCATGCCGCCGAGCAGGATGACGACCGCGAAGGTGATCGGCATCAGCCTGGCCATGTCGACGGGGCCGGGATCCTTGCGCTTGAAGAGCTTCGCGACCCGGCGGCGCAGGCCCTCCCAGAGTGCGCCGGCGACGTGGCCTCCGTCGAGCGGCATCAGCGGGATCAGGTTGAACACGAAGAGGGCAACGTTGAGGGAGGCGAGCAGGCCGATCAGGCTCGCGGCCTTGCTCGCGACGGGGATGGTGTTGATGCTCGCGATCTCGCCGGCGACGCGGCCGACCCCGACGACGCTGATCGGACCGTTCGGGTCGCGCTCGCCGGGACCGAACGCGGCGTTGACGATGTCGACCATCCGCTGCGGGAGGTTCAGGATCATGTGCACGACGGCGCCGACGTTGTCGCCGACGGCGGGCAGCACGGCCGTGGCGGGCTGCTGGACGAGTTCGCCTGCCGGGCCGATGCCGACGAAGCCGACTTCCTGCGTGATGGCCTTACCGTCGGCATCCGTGGTGACCTTCCCCGCGGCGTCGAGAACGTACCGTTCGGTCAGTTTGGGGGTGATCGTGAGAGTCACGTCGGTTCCGGCGCGGTCGACGACGACGGCGAGCGGGGTGCCGGGCGAGCTGCGGATGATCCCGGTCGACTGGTCCCAGCTCGTGATCGCGGTGCCACCGATGCTCACGAGGCGATCGCCGGGCTGCAGGCCCGCCGCCGCGCCCGGGGACTTCTCGTCGGTCGCGGCACAGGTCGTCTGGGTGCTCGTCGCGGGGAGCACGCACGCGGACACACTGCCGACCGTTGTGCTCGCCTGCGCGGTGCCGAAGCCCATCAGGAGGACCGCGAAGAGCACGACCGCGATCAGCAGGTTCATGGTGGGCCCGCCGAGCATGATGATGATGCGCTTCCACACCGCCAGGCGGTAGAAGGCGCGGTGTTCCTCGCCGGCGCCGATCGTGTCGGCGCTCGACTGCCGGGCATCTTCGACAAGGCTCGTCAGGGCCCCCGGCTTCTTCGCGCTCGGGTCCTGGGCTGTCGGGTCCTGGGCAGGAGCGCCTTCCTGCACAAGCTGGTTGAAGAAGCCCGTGCTGTTCGGGTGCGGCTTCTCCCCGGGTTTCGCGGGCGGGAACATGCCGATCATCGAGATATAGCCACCGAGGGGAATGGCCTTCACGCCGTATTCCGTCTCGCCCTTGCGGCGCGACCAGAGCGTGGGGCCGAAGCCGATCATGTACTGGGTGACCTTGACGCCGAACGCCTTCGCCGGCAGCAGGTGGCCGATTTCGTGCAGGCCGATGGACAGGGCGAGTCCGACGACGACGATCACGACGCCCAATATGTACAGCAGCACGGTTTCCACAGTCGTAGATTACCCACCCGAAGCTGACAGGCCGCTGGCGGTTCGCTATGCGGGGTGTGGTTTGCTTGGGGGGTACCGAACCCGAATGGAGTTTCCCCTGCCTTCGCTTTCCTCCGGCGGTCCCCGCCCCGTTGACGGCCTCATCGGCGTCAGCCTCGCTGACCGCTTCCGGATCGACCGCCTGATCGGCGTCGGCGGGATGGCCGTCGTCTATGAGGCGACCGACCTCGCCCTCGGACGCACCGTCGCGGTCAAGCTCTTCCGGCTCGACACGACGGACGACGCGGGTTCGGAACGGCAGAGCGGCGAAGTCGCCGTGCTGGCGAGCCTCAACCACTTCGCCCTCGTCACGCTCTTCGACGCAGGCACCGCGGTCGTCGACGGGACCGCGCGCACCTTCATCGTGATGGAGCTCGTCGACGGAACCGACCTCCGAACGAGGATCGCCGCCGGCCCGATGCCGCGCTCGGAGGTCGCAACGCTCGGCGCAGACCTCGCCGAAGCGCTGCACTACGTGCACGAACGCGGGATCATCCACCGCGACATCAAGCCGGCGAACGTGCTGCTCGCCGCCTCCGGGTTCCCCGGACGCGCGTCGCACGCCAAGCTCGCCGACTTCGGCATCGCCCGCCTCGTCGACGCGACCCGCCTCACGGCGACCGGCACCTTCCTCGGCACGGCCGGCTATCTCAGCCCCGAACAGGCGCTCGGCACGACGATCGGAGCGCCGAGCGACGTCTACTCGCTCGGTCTCGTGCTGCTCGAATGCCTCACCGGCGAGCGGGCATACCCGGGAACGGCGATCGAGTCCGCGATGGCGCGGTTGCAGCGCGACCCGGAGATCTCCCCGACCTTCGGTCGGGCCTGGGCAGACGTGCTCGGCGGCATGACCCGCCGCGAACCGGACGAGCGGCTCAGACCGGCGGATGCCGCGGTGCGGCTGCGACTGCTGGCGCAGTCCGAGGCGGCGGCGGAAACCATCGCTGGAACGACGGAGGCGACAGTGTCACCCGATGCCGGCGCGACGACGGAGGCGTACACCCCGGCGAGCGTCCTCCCGGCGGCGGATGCCCCGACGCAGGCGCTGGACCCGACGGCGGCCTATGCGGCGACACGCGCCTTCGCGCCGGCGGATACCCCGACCCGGGTCCTTCCCGGCGAGTCCACCGTCTTCGCCAGTGCCGGGTTCACTGCCGAGACGGTTTCCTTCGGTGCTGGGGAGCCACGACAGGCGGCCGGGGCGCCGGCCGCATCCGCTCGCCCACCCCGGTCGACGGCCTGGCCTCGCGTGCTCACAGGCAGGACCGGTCTCGCCGTGCTCGCCGTCGCTGCGGTCGCCCTGATCACGATCGTCGTGCTCGGCTTCACGCTGCGCCCCGCTGCGCAGGCGGATGCCCCGGCCGGTCCGTCCACGAGCACCACGGCATACCCCGACGTCGCCGGAACCCTCGGCGACCACCTGCGACAGCTCCAGGAAAGCGTGGCACCGTGAGCATCGGCATGCGCACCAGGACCGGCACCGGCGCCAACGGCATCCGCGGCCGCCTCGCCGCGCTCGTGGGCGGCGCACTGCTCGTGGCCGCCGCCCTCACGGGGTGCGCCTCCGACAGCTCCCCCGTTCAGCCGTCGACGGCGACCCAGTTGCAGTCCGGCGTGCTCTCGGTGACGGAGGCCGCTGCGGCAGGCGACTACCCGGGCGCCTCTGCCGCCCTCGACGCCGTGCAGGCCGACCTGCTCACGGCGGCCGCGACCGGCCAGGTCACGGGGACCCGCGCGACAGAGATCCAGGCTGCGATCGACAGTGTGACCGCAGACCTCGCCGCGCTCGAGGAGGCGGCCAGGCTCAGTTCCGCTCCTCCGTCCGCCGTCCCGGTCCCGGCTCCTTCCGTTGACAGCGGCAACGACAAGGGCAACGGTAAGAAGGACAAGTGCAATCCGAAAAAGGACAACTGCGACGGGTGACCCTCGTCATGGGCCGGAAGGACATATGACTCACCATCTTGTAGTCGGGGCCGGCCTGATCGGCCGTCCCGTCGCCGAACGGCTCGCGGCGCGCGGGGACACCGTCACGATCGCGACGCGCTCAGGCTCAGCAGCGGCCGGCGCGACCCCGCTGGTACTCGACGCGAGCGACCCGGACGCTTTCTCCGCCGCGGCGGCAGGGGCCTCGACGATCTTCCTCTGCACGAACCCGCCATACACGGACTGGGCCGCGCAGTGGCCGCCGATCATCGGCGCGGCGATCACAGCCGCCGCGGCGAGTGGCGCCTCCCTCGTTGTGATGGGGAACCTCTACCCCTACGGCACACCGCGCGGCGCGATGACCGAGCACACGCCGGAGACGACGACCGAGCGCAAGGGCCTGGTTCGCAGGGAGGGGTGGCGCCGGGTGCGTGCGGCGCACGAGGCCGGGCAGATCCGGGCGGTCGAGGTGCGCGCGAGCGACTACTTCGGGCCGGGAGCGACCGGTACCGCGCACCTCGGCACGGACTTCTTCACCGCGATCCTGGCTTCGAAGACCGCGCGCGTCGTGGGCAGGCCCGAGCTCCCGCACAGCTGGAGCTACCTGCCCGACATCGTTTCGACCCTGATCGCCGCCGCGGACTACGCCGGGGACTGGGGCCGGATCTGGCACGTGCCGAGTGCGTCGGCCAGCCGCGTGGAGATCGCGGCCGAGCTGAACGAACGCTACGACTGCGCGGGCTCGGTCTCCGGCTACCCACAGTGGGTGCTGCGCAGCATCGGCCTGGCCAACCCCCTGATGCGTGAGGTCTACGCCTCGAGCTACCAGTTCACGTCGCCGTTCATCATCGACTCTGCGGAGACCGAACGCGAGCTCGGCGTCGTCGCCACCCCGTGGCTCGACGCGCTCACCACGACGGCGGACAGCTACCGCGCCTGACCCCGGGCCGCCGGGGGTTATGCAGATCGGGCGAGGAGCTTGTCTGCGGCGGCGCGCGCCCAGGTCTCTGCTGCCGCGAGGGACTCCCGGGTGAGCGGGCCGTCCTGCTCGTGGGTCTCGACGACCCGCTGGATGGTGTCCACGATGTCGAGGAATCCGATCCTGCCGGCGTGGAACGCGGCGACGGCCTGCTCATTGGCCGCGTTGAACACGGCCGGGTATGTGCCACCGGCACGGCCGACCTGCTTCGCGAGCGCGACGGCCGGGAACGCAACGGTGTCGAGCGGTTCGAAGGTCCAGGTCTGCGGCTTCGTCCAATCGAGGGGAACACCGACGGCGGCGACCCGGTTCGGCCAGTCGAGGCCGAGCGAGATCGGCAGGCGCATGTCGGGCGGCGAGGCCTGGGCGATCGTCGAGCCGTCGATGAACTCGACCATCGAGTGCACGATCGACTGCGGGTGCACGGCGACGTCAATGTCTTCGTAGGCGACATCGAAAAGCAGGTGAGCCTCGATGATCTCGAGGCCCTTGTTCACGAGGGTCGACGAGTTCGTCGTGACGACGAGCCCCATGTCCCAGGTCGGGTGCGCGAGCGCCTGGGCGGGGGTGACGGCCCGCATCTCCTCGCGGGTGCGGCCCCGGAACGGGCCACCGGATGCCGTCAGCACGAGCCGGGACACCTCACGTGCCGTCCC
The DNA here is from genome assembly GCF_004402235.1 of Cryobacterium glucosi. Taxonomy (GTDB): domain Bacteria; phylum Actinomycetota; class Actinomycetes; order Actinomycetales; family Microbacteriaceae; genus Cryobacterium; species Cryobacterium glucosi. Next base: position 172,257 of record NZ_SOFS01000018.1, on the reverse strand, counting down.
CGAGCGCAACGCCTGCGCGATCGCGGAATGCTCAGAGTCGACCGGCACGATCTGCCCGGGTGCGGCGAGCGCCGTGACGAGGTCGCCGCCCACGATGAGGGATTCCTTGTTCGCGAGGGCGAGGGTGCGCCCGGCCCTGAGCGCCGCGAGGGTCGGACCGAGCCCCACGGAGCCCGTGATGCCGTTGAGCACGACGTCGGCGTCGACATCCGTCACGAGCTGTTCGGATTCGTCGGCGCCGAGCGCGGTGTCGTCGACCTGGAATTCCTCGGCCTGTTGCGCGAGCATCTCCCGGTTGGCGCCTGCCGAGAGTCCGACCACTTCGAACCGGGTGGGATTCGCCCGGATCACATCGAGGGCCTGGGTTCCGATCGAGCCGGTGGACCCGAGAATTACTACTCGTCTGCGCATTCCCTCATGCTAGCTTTCGTGGTACCGGGTGTCACGGCGGTAGGGTCGAGCAGTGACCGGAGCCAAGGACGAACCCCAGGAACCCCTTATCCAGGAGCCCGACGAGGTCGCGGAGACCGCCTCGGATCTCCCCAGGACCCGTCGTCCCGGATTCGTCTACTACCTGAGTTACGGCGTCATGGCGCCGATCGCCCGGATCATCTTCCGGCCCGTCATCACGGGGACCGAGAACATCCCCCGCTCCGGCCGGGTCATCATCGCGAGCAACCACCTCTCCTTCATCGACAGCATGGTCATCCCGCTCGTGACGCCGCGTCGGGTGCAGTACCTTGCGAAGTCGACGTACTTCACCGGGACGGGAATCAAGGGCTATCTCACCCGAACCTGGTTCGAGTCGATCGGTGCTGTCGGGATCGAACGCGGCGCGGGCCAGGCCGCACAGGACGCGCTCGACGCGGGCCGCAGCATCCTCGAGTCGGACAGCGCCTTCGCCATCTACCCAGAGGGCACCCGCTCCCTCGACGGACGGCTCTACAAGGGGCGCACCGGCGTCGCCTGGCTCGCCCTCACGACGGGTGCCGTCGTCGTGCCGGTCGGCCTGATCGGCACCCAGGAGATCCAGCCCGTCGGCACCCGGATCCCGCGGGTGCGGAAGATCACCGTGAACTTCGGCGAACCGATCGACGTGAGCCGCCACGGGCCCGCGACCTCAGGCCGGGCCAGGCGCCAGGCCACCGACGAGATCATGGCCGCGATCCACCAGCTCTCCGGCCAGGAGCTCGCCGGGCGGTACAACGAATCACCCCGCCCCGGGCTGCACGGGCTCGCAGACAAGGTCTTCCCGCGAGAACGCGTCTAGCCGGGTTCAGCAGCTACCGGCGCGCGGAAACACCGGGGAAATCGCCGCAAACTAAGCTGGACCCATGTCTGCTTCGTACTCGGTCCCCCAAAAACGTAAACTCGTCACCGCCCTGCCGGGCCCCAAGTCCATTGAACTGCAGGAACGCCGGGTCAACTCGGTGTCCCGCGGAGCCGGCACGCTCGTCAACATCTACATGGACCACGGAGCCGGCGCGATCCTCGTCGACGTCGACGGCAACCAGATCATCGACATGGGCTGCGGCATCGGAGTCACCACGATCGGGCACGCGAACGCCGAGGTCGCGGAGGCCGCTGCCGCGCAGGCCGCGAAGCTGACCCACACCCTCTTCACCGTCACGCCGTACGAGAACTACGTCGCCGTCGCCGAGAAGCTCGCGGAGATCACCCCCGGTGACTTCCCGAAGAAGTCGATCCTGGTCAACACCGGTGCCGAGGCCGTCGAGAACGCGGTCAAGATCGCCCGCAAGTTCACCGGGCGCCGCGCCATCGTCGCGCTCGACCATGCCTTCCACGGCCGCACCAACCTGACCATGACGATGACGTACCGGCCCTGGCCGGAACGCGCCGGCATGGGCCCGTTCCCCGGCGAGATCTACAGCGTCCCGACGAGCTACCCGTACCGCGACGGCCTGACCGGCGAGGAAGCCGCCGAGAAGACGATCGACTACATCACGACCCACATCGGCGCCACCGAGATCGCGGCGTTCTTCGTCGAGCCGATCCAGGGCGATGGCGGCATCGTCATCCCCGCCCCCGGCTACTTCAAGCGGATCAGCGAGTTCTGCACCGAGAACGGCATCGTCTTCGTCTCCGACGAGATCCAGGCCGGCATCGCCCGCACCGGCGTCTGGTACGCGATCGAGCACCACGGCGTCGTCCCTGACCTCGTCACCACGGCAAAGGGCATCGCGGGCGGCTTCCCGCTCGCCGCCGTCACCGGTCGCGCCGACATCATGGATGCCGTCCAGCCCGGCGGCATCGGCGGGACCTTCGGCGGCAACCCGGTTTCGACCGCGGCAGCGCTCAAGGTGCTCGAGATCATCGAACGCGACGACCTGCTCGGCGAAGCCAGGCGCGTCGAGAAGGCCCTCTGGGCCCGCATCGGCGACTGGGCCGAGAAGTTCTCCGTCGTCGGCGAGGTGCGCGGCAAGGGCGCCATGTTCGGCGTCGAGCTGGTGCACCCCGGAACGACCACGCCGTACCCCGAGGCGCTCACCGCGATCCTCAAGCACGCGACCTCGCACGGCGTGATCGTGCTCGATGCCGGCAGCTGGGACTCCGTGCTGCGGATCATGCCCTCCGTCGTCATCTCCGAGGAACTCATCGACGACGCGGCATCCGTCATCGAGGAAACCCTCCGCGCCCTCTCCGGCGTGTGAACCTCGCCCGTTCCCTGGCCCGAGGGTCAGGGAACGGCGACGGTTTCGGGTTCGTGGCGCACCGGGAAGTTCACGGAAGCTGCGATGAAGCACTCCCGGGCCGCCTCGGCGTGCAGCGAGTGAGCGAGCTCCACCTGGCCGGGATCGGCCACCGTGACCCGCGGACGCAGCATAGCCTCGGTGAAGTGACCGCCGCCATCCCTCGTCTGTACCATCGTGCCGGTCGCGTCGTCGGTGTAGCCGACCACGACGACACCGTTCCGCGCGGCCACGTGCAGGTAGGACAGCATGTGGCACTGGCTCAGGGCCGCGAGCAGTAGTTCCTCGGGGTTCCAGCGGTCGGCATCACCGTGGAACGTTCGGTCAGACGACCCCTCGAGCGGATGCTTGCCCTCCGCCGAAACCACATGGTCGCGACCGTACGCCCGGTAGTCGCTCGTTCCCGTTCCGCGGTTGCCCGTCCAGGCCACCCGCACGTCGTAGTGGTGCTCGATTTTCATTCCCCGATTCTCTCAGGGCGCTACCCCAACCGGGAAACGACACTGGGTAAACTGGACGCATCATGACTGACACGCTGACGCCCTCGACCCCCACGTCCACTGCTCCCTCGGTCACGCAGGAGCGACGCATCGTCACGGCCGTCCCGGGCCCGCTTTCGGTCGAACTGCAGAAGCGCCGCCTCGCGACGGTGTCCGGCGGCGTCGGCTCCGCTCTCCCGGTGTACATCGTGAAGGCCCACGGTGCCATCGTCGTCGACGTCGACGGCAACCAGTTCATCGACCTCGGCGCCGGCATCGGCGTCACGACGATCGGCCACACCGAGGCGAGCGTCGTCGCCGCCGCGGTCGGGCAGGCAGAGGACTTCATCCACACCCTCTTCACGGTCACGCCGTACGAGGAATACGTGCGCGTCTGCGAGCTCCTCGCCGAGCACACCCCTGGTGATTTCGCCAAGAAGTCGGTGCTGATCAACTCGGGTGCAGAAGCCGTGGAGAACGGCGTGAAGATCGCCCGCAAGTTCACCGGCCGCCGCGCCGTCGCCGTGCTCGACCACGCGTACCACGGCCGCACCGTGCTCACGATGGCGATGAACTACAAGGCCATGCCGTATGCGACCGGCTACGGCCCGCTCGCGAGCGACGTCTACCACGTGCCGAGCTCCTACCCCTATCACGACGGCCTCAGCGGGGCGGATGCCGCGGCACGCACGATCGCCTACCTCGACAAGGTCATCGGCGCGTCCGACCTGGCCTGCCTCGTGGTCGAACCGATCCAGGGCGAAGGCGGCTTCATGGTCGCCGCAGAGGGGTACTTCACCGCCCTGCAGGAGTGGTGCACCGCCAACGGCGTCGTCATGATCGCCGACGAGATCCAGAGCGGCATGGCCCGCACCGGCGCATACTACGCGAGCGAGCACTTCGGCTGGGTCCCCGACCTCGTACTGACGGCCAAGGGCATCGCCGGCGGCTTCCCCCTCGCGGCGGTCACGGGACGCGCCGAGATCATGGACGCTTCCCAGACCGGCGGCCTCGGCGGCACCTTCGGCGGCAACCCGGTCTCCTGCGCGGCCGCGATCGCCGTCTTCCAGGCCATCGAGAAGAACAACCTCCTCGCGGAGGGACAGCGGATCGAGAAGACCCTTCGTGCGGGCCTCGGGAAGCTGCAGGACAAGTACGACATCATCGGGGACATCCGTGGTCGTGGCGCGATGATCGCGATCGAGCTCGTGCAGCCGGGCACCGGGGCGACGACCAAGGTCGCCAACGCCGCCGCGGTCAACTCGATCTCCGCATACGCCGCCCAGCACGGCGTTCTGCTGCTGACAGCAGGCACCTACGGCAACGTGCTCCGCTTCCTGCCGAGTCTCGCCGTCACCGACGTCCTGCTCCTCGATGCCCTCTCGGTCATCGACGACGCGATCGCCGCGCTCTAGTGTCGTTCGCGGACACAATCGGGCACACCCAGCTCCCGCACCCCGTGCAGACCTTCGCCGTGACGGATGCCGTCGAACTCGCCGTCGTCGAACGCAGCGGCTTCGTCGAATCGAGGCACGCCGGTTCCGCCGTCGTGCTCACGGCTGAGGGCGCCGTGCTCCGCTCCCTCGGCGACGTGACGAGTCCGGTCTTCCCTCGCTCATCGATGAAGCCGTTCCAGGCCGTCGCCGTGATGGCGAGCGGCGTCACCCTGCGCGGCGAGGACGCCGCGATCGCGACGGCGAGCCACACCGGCACCCAGCGGCACGCCGACCTCGTGCGCGGCCTGCTCTCCCGGGCCGGAATCCCGGAGACCGCGCTCGCCTGCCCGCCGGCCTGGCCGATCGACCACGCCACCCGCGACGCGCTCGTGCGCCTCGGCGCCGGCCAGGCCCCCATCTACATGGAGTGCTCGGGCAAGCACGCGGCGATGCTCGTGGCGTGCGTGCAGAACGAGTGGCCGCTGACCGGCTATCTCGAGCCGGAGCATCCGCTGCAGAAACGCATTCTCGATGTCGTCGAACGCTTCACCGGCGAACGCCCGGCCGCCTCGGGTGTCGACGGCTGCGGCGCGCCCGTGCACGCGCTCTCCCTCGCCGGGCTGGCGCGCGGTATCGGCCGGATCGCCTCGTCCAAGTCGAACTCGCCGTTCGCGATCTACCGCGAAGCCGGCTTCCTCTCCGAGGCCGTTCGCCAGAACGGCTGGGTCGTCGCGGGCCCCGGCAAGTCGGACACCCTCGTGATCGATCGGCTCGGCCTGTTCGTGAAGGGCGGCGCTGAAGGCATCATGGTCGCGGCCGCCCCGAACGGAACGACGGTCGCCCTCAAGATCCTGGACGGCAGCCTGCGCGCGGCGACGCTCGTGGCTCTCAACCTGCTCGCCGACGCCGGCGCGATCGCACACACGGATGTCGAGGCGCTGCTTCCCGACCTCGGCCTCGCCGTGTACGGCGGCGGCCACCCGGTCGGGCGCATTCACGCGAGCTACCGCTGACGACTCACCCACTACCCCTGCCGGGCGAGCCGTTTCGCCCGTGCCGCGGAGGACACCTGCGCTGTGACGACGACGACGAGCGCGAAGATGAAGACGGCGGAGGCGATCACGTTCGCCTCGGCCGGGATGCCGCGGGCCGCTGAGATGTAGATGTACTTCGGGAAGGTCGTCACCGCGCCCGAGTTGAAGTTCGTGATGATGAAGTCGTCGAAGCTCAGCGCAAAGGACAGCAGGGCGGCGGCGAGGATGCCGGGGACCAGCAGCGGGAGCGTCACCCTGAGGAAGACCTGGGTCGACGAGCCGTAGAGGTCCCGCCCGGCCTCCTCGAGCGCGGGGTCGAGGCTCGCGACGCGGGCCTTGACGGTCACGACGACGAAGCTGATGCAGAACATCGTGTGCGCGAGGATGATCGTGGTCATGTCCTTGGCGACGCCGAGCGACAGGAACTGCGCGGCGAGTCCCGCGCCGAGCACGACCTCGGGGGTGGCCATCGGCAGGAACAGCAGGAGACTCGTCGCCGAGCGGAACCGGAACCGGTAGCGCACGATGGCGATCGCGATCATGGTGCCCATCACGGTCGCAAGCACGGTCGCGACCGAGCCGATCACGAGGCTGTTTCCGAACGCCTCGCAGACCGCGCCGTTCTGCACGGCGCAGACGTTGAGCCACTTGTCGAAGGTGAACCCGCGCCAGGTGATGTTCGACTTCAGCGAATCGTTGAACGAGAAGACGAACGTGTAGGCGATCGGAACCATCAGGAACAGCAGGGCGAGGGCGGAGTAGACCGGCAGCAGCCATCTGCCGAGGGAGATTTTCACAGCAGTTCCTCCGTGCCCGCGCGCTTGACGTAGATTCCGACGATCACGAGAATCACGCTCATCAGGATGATCGAGAGCGCCGCGGCCGCCGGGTAGTTCAACAGGACCAGGAAGTTGGCCTCGATCACGTTGCCGATCATCTGGCTGTCCGGTCCGCCCAGGAAGTCGCGACTCGCGTTGACATAGTCGCCGGCGGCGGGGATGAAGGTCAGCAGGGTGCCCGCGACGATCCCTGGCATCGACAATGGAATCGTCACCTTGCGGAACACCTCGAACGGGTGCGCGTACAGGTCGCTCGCCGCCTCGAGGTAGCGCAGGTCGAGCCGCTCCAGAGTCGTGTAGAGCGGAAGTGTCATGAACGGGATGAAATTGTAGGTCAACCCGAAGATGACGGCGATCGGGGTCCCGGTGAGGTGGGCATCCGGTGCCAGCAGCGAGACGGCCTTGAGGCTCGTCACGACGAAGGACTCGTCGGAGAGGAGCTGCTTCCAGGCCAGGGTGCGCAGCAGAAAGCTGATGAAGAACGGGGCGATCACGAGCACGAGCATCAGGCTCTGCAGCAGCGGCCAGCGCCGCGCGGTCACACCGATGAAGTACGCGAGCGGGTAGCTGAACAGCAGGGCGAGCACCGTCGCGGCGAGGGCGAAGGCGAAGGACCGCACGATGTGCGGCCAGTAATCGGTGACGACGTCGACGTAGTTCTGCCAGTTGAACGCGTAGGTGTACTGGCCGATGTCCCCGAATTCCGCAGGGGCCTGGAACGAGGTGATCAGGAGCGAGACGAGCGGGGTCAGGAAGAACAGAACGAGATAGAGGATGCCGGGCAACAGCAACAGGATGGCGACCCGGCTGCGTCGCCGCGGGGCCGGGTCTGCCTGCGCAGTCGTGGTGGCGAAGGCCGCGAACGCCACTAGGCCTCCTCGAGCTCCGTGACGAGGGACTCGCGGCGCTGCGCCGCGATGCTCCGGGTGTCGGTGTCCGCGGCGAACCGGGGCCCGGCTCCCGGAACGGGTTCATCTTCGAGGCCGAAGCCGTGCTCGACGTGCCAGTCGAGCCAGACCTCGTCGCCGACATCCGCCACCGGGCCGAAGGCCATGTTCTGGGCGAAGACGATCAGGGTGCCGATGTACGGCACGGCGACGAGATACTGGGTGCTCACGCCGCTGAATGACACGTCGATCACCCGGCCGGGACCCATGACATTGCGGTCGGCGGCCTCGACGGGCGCCTTGCGATGCAGCCACATCTTCTCCGGCCGGACGCCGATCGTGACCTCGCCGGCGTGGCGGTGCGCCCGGTCGGCGGGGACCAGTACCCGGTGCCCGGCGATGTCGACGGTGATCGAGGTGCTCGTGCTGCCGATGACGGGCCCGGTGAAGAGGTTCGACTGGCCGAGGAAGTTCGCGACGAACGCCGTCTTCGGCAGCTCGTAGAGCAGCTCGGGCGCGCCCATCTGTTCGATCCGGCCCTTGTTCATCACCGCGATGGTGTCGGCCATGGTCATGGCCTCCTCCTGGTCGTGGGTGACATGCAGGAAGGTGAGGCCGACTTCCTCCTGGATGGTTTTGAGTTCGAGCTGCATCTGGCGGCGCAGCTTGAGGTCGAGGGCGCCGAGCGGTTCGTCGAGCAACAGGAGTGCCGGCTTGTTCACGATCGCCCTGGCGAGGGCGACCCGCTGCTGCTGCCCGCCGGACAGCTGCTGTGGCTTGCGCGCGGCGAGGTGGTCGAGCTCGACGAGCCGGAGCGCCTCGTGCGCCTTGCCGACCGGGTCGGCGATCTTCCGGCGGCGGAGTCCGAAGGCGACGTTTTCGAGGACCGTCATGTGCGGGAAGAGCGCATAGCTCTGGAACACCGTGTTGACCGGGCGCTGGAAGGCCTTCTGCTGCGTGACATCCGCCCCGCCGATCAGGATGCTGCCGGCGGTCGGCTCCTCGAGGCCGGCGACGAGCCGGAGCGTCGTGGTCTTGCCACAGCCGGACGGGCCGAGCAGGGCGAAGAAGGAGCCGGCCGGGATCGAGAGATCGAGGTGTTCGATGGCCGTGAAGCCGGGGAAACGCTTCTGGATTCCGACCAGTTCGAGGTCGGCACCCGAATCGGCGAAGGTGCCGGATGCCACCCTAGGCTCCCAGCAGGATCGACTGGAAGTCGGCGCCGTACTTCTGTTCCTCTGTCCCGTCGAGGGTGCGGAACACGTGCGCCTTCGCGAGGGTCGAGGCGTCAGGGAAGATCAGCTGGTTGTTCGCGAGCTCGGGGTCGATCGCCATCGCGGCTTCCTTCGCACCGGCGACGGGGGTGATGTAGTTCACGTACGCGGCGACCTCTGCGGCGACCTCTGGCTCGTAGTAGTAGTTGATCAGCTTTTCGACGTTCTTCTTGCGCGGGGACCCGATCGGAACGATGAAGTTGTCGTTCCAGAGCGTTCCGCCCTTCTCGGGCACGGCGAAGCCCCACTTGTCGCCGTTTTCGGCGTTGAGCTGCACGATGTCGCCCGACCAGACGATGGCGGCGAGGGTGTCCTCGTTGACGAGGTCTTCCTTGTAGGAGTTGCCCTTGATGTTGCGGACCTGGCCGTTGGCGACCTGCTTCTTGAACTCGTCGATCGCGGCGCCGAATTCGGAGTCGCCCCACTTCCCGGAGATGTCGACGCCCTGGTCGAGCATGATCAGGCCCATCGTGTCCCGCATCTCGGAGAGGACGCCGATGCGGCCCTTGAGGCTCGGGTCCCACAGCTCGGAGACCGAGGTGAAGCCGTTGGGGAGCTTTTCCTTGTTCCAGGCGATCCCGGCGAAGCCGCCCTGCCACGGCACGCTCATCGCGCGACCCGGGTCGAAGTCGACGTCCTTGAGGGACGGGAGCAGGTTGCTCAGGTTGGGGATGTTCGCGTGGTCGAGGCCCTGGGTGTAACCGAAGCGGATCAGCCGGCCCACCATCCAGTCGGTGAGGCACGCGACATCGGCGCCGATGTCTTTGCCGAGGGCGAGCTGGTCCTTGACCTTGCCGTAGTAGGTGTTGTTGTCGTCGACGGCTTCCGTGTACGCGACCTTGATGCCGGTTTCGGCGGTGAACGCCGCAAGCGTGGGGTAGCTGCCGGCGTCGTCTACATCGATGTAGAGCGCCCAGTTGTCCCAGCGGATGGTTTTGTCTGAATCGGAGACGTCGGCGGCCGCGGAGGGCTTGGCTGCTCCACCGGTGGAGCACGCAGCAAGGGCGAGGGCCGCGGCCCCGGCGCCCGCTCCGGCGAGCAGGGTGCGACGACCCAGGGTGGCATGCTGGGCCTGGCGGACGAGCTGGCGGATCATCGGGTCGGCGGGCAACGGCCTCGGCATCATGTCTGGGGTCTCCTTGCGTTTCAGCGAGCGAACACCCACACGACGACGGGTGAGTTGCTAGATACTCGCACAGCGCGGGCCGTTAGTCACGGCTGAGTGACCAAATCATCGATTACGTAACGCACTTGTCACGAAATCAGTGGTCTCGGCGTCGTTTGACACTCGAAATGGGCGCTTGCGCTGGTCGGGTGGCGCCCGAGGCCCGACCGGAATCACGCCGCACCGAAGGCCACCCTGCTGAGGTCGCCTTCGGGCGACAGGGACCAGAGATGGCCGCGGCCGGGTGCCAGGGGTGGCGGGAGATCCCGCCTGCGGGTCAGCATGCGGTAATCGGCGAGGGTGCAGCCGTCGAAGACGATGGGTGAATGAACCCGAAGCGCGGCCAGGAGCGACCAGTTGGCCTGCCAGGTCTCGGGATCCCCGATGAAGACGGTCGCCGCGCCATGCCGGGCCAGGACTGCCTCCGGTTTCGCGGCACCGGCACCGGCGGTCAGCTCCACAACGTCCGGGTGCGCGGCATCCGCTCGAAGGTGAGCGGCGGAGCGGGCCGGGGACCCGCTCACGTGGATGATCGATGTGCCCGCTGCGAGAGCGAGTACGGTCGCGGTCGGGCGCGCGTCAGGGCCGGGGACTGCGCGGTCCGGTCTGCCGGCGACCGGGGATGCAGCCGTGTGCGGGACAGGAGATTGTGGAGCGAGCACCTGGATGCGCCGGCCACGCCAGTGTCCGCCGCCGGGAGGGAGGGTTGGGTCGAACTGGGCCGCCTGTCCCCCTGCGGCGAGGTGTTCGGCCCGGTCGGGCAGGCGCAGCAACAGGTGTTCCTGGCACAGCGCCGCCAGGTTCTGAAGCGGCCCGGTGAGGCGTTGCGCCGTGACCACGACGCGCAGTCCGACCGGCAGTCCGTCGCGAAGCAGGCTCGCGAGGCATTCGAGCGCCGCCTGCCGGTGGTCGGGCTCCCAGCGGGCGCAGACCGAATCGAAATCGTCGAGGAACAGGAGCCTCGAGCGGGCGCGGCGGTCCGGGCCTGCACCGGCCTGAGCGGTGCGAACCCGGCCCGCGCCTCCCCGGTCGATCCAGCGGCGCGCCTCGGTGAGGGCGTCCCAGACCGCTTCGACGTCGGGATTCGGCCAACCGACCCACGAGTGCGCGGCGCGTGCCTGGGACGCGAAAACGGCGAGCACCGAGGTCTTGCCGCTGCGCGCTCCGCCGAGGACGAACATGTTGCCGTCCCCTGGACCATACCGGGCCACGCCGTACCGTTGCCGGTCCGGCTCGTCGACCAGTCCGAAGCGGAATTCCGGTTCGCCGCCCGGGGTCCTGTCCGGCGCATGGAGCTCCGAATCGGGCCTGCCGAGGTCCGGAAGCCCCTCGAGGTCGGCGAGGGCCACCACGGCGGGGAGCGGATCGAGCCACGGTCGGCGAGGGTGCCGGGGCAGCACGACTCCTCCGTCCCTGGCTGAGCCCGCGACCGCAGCCAGGGCCTCGATCTCCGCGCCCGAGGTGACGGCGACCTGGCAGGCCTCTGGGCCGCCATCCCCCAGCGCGATCAGGCAGCGACCGGGAACGGCGGCGGCGATGGCGGCCGCGGCATCCGTCCCGAGCACCGCCTGGCTGTCCGCCGCGTTGTTGACGCGCAGGGAGATCCGGAGCGTGCAGTTGGCGAGCAGCGCGTCCCGCACAACTCCGGCGGGGCGCTGCGTGCACAGCACGAGGTGCACACCGAGCGAGCGTCCCCTGGCCGCAATATCGACGAAGAGCGCGTGCAGTTCCGGAAACGACGCGAGCATGGTCGCGAACTCGTCGACGACGATCACGAGCCGCGGCAACGCGGGCCTCTCCGGCGACGCCGGCCCGCCGAGCGAACGCCATTCGGCGAGATCCCTCGCACCCGCTGCGGCGAGCACCCGCTCGCGGTGACGAAGCTCCGCTGCGAGGCTCGCGAGGGCGCGCTCCGCCCGGTGCCCGTCGAGGTCGGTGACCAGCCCGACACAGTGCGGGAGAACAGCGAGCGGGCGGAACGCGGCACCGCCCTTGAAGTCGATGAGCAGGAAGGTGACCTCGTCCGGCGCGCGATCCGCGGCGATCTGGCTGACCCAGCTGACCAGCAGTTCGCTCTTGCCGCTCCCGGTGGTGCCGCCGACAACGGCGTGCGGACCCTGGCCGACGAGGTCGAGCGTGACCGGCCCGTCGGCGCCGATACCGATCGCGCACGCGAGACCGTCCCGGTCCGCCGCCACAGCGGCGAGCGGATGCCCGGTGATCGCGGCCAGCTCGGCGCGCGTCACCCGGGCGGGCAGCGAACGATGCCCACCGAGAAGACCCGCCGTTGCCGCACGCTCTCGGAGCAGCCGGGCGAAGCCGATCGCCTGTTCCCTCGTGACGAACTCCGGCCGGAAGTCCGGGCGCTGGGACGACCCCCGACGAGACCCCTGACCCGCGGAGCTCCCCGGGCTCCCGGGGATCCCCGGGTGCTCGGATTCCGCAAGGAAGAGCACCTCGGCCTTCGTTGCACTGTGAAGACGCACGACCGTCGCGTAACCGGGCGGCACGTCGACGAGGTCCGTGGCCAGCAGCAGCCACGGCACCCGCCGGTGTCCCTGTCGCGGTTCGACGGTGGGAGCGTGGTTGCCTGCGACCGGCATGTCGGTGAACCGAAGCAGCACGACCTTCCGGGCTGCCTCCCCGGGGCCTCTGCGGTCCGCGGGCCCAACGGTCTCCGCGGGACCCGCGTCTGCCACGCCGCCCGCCCGGGTCGTGTGCGGCAGGGCCCCTGTCCACGCCCAGTCGTCGTCCGGTTGATCCGAAACGACCGGTTCCAGGGCAAAACGGTCGGGTGCCAGGGCGAATGCGAGCTGCACGAGCAGCGCCCGGGCGAACGCGCGCACGAGGGCGGTGGGCCCGACGAGCGCGACGCCGCCAGAGGCATCCGCTGTGACGGGTGCGTCCAGGAGCGTGGCGGCCCAGGCTCGCAGCTCCCGCTCCGAGCCGGTTCCCTCGAGACGGATACCGCTCGCCGTGCTACCCGATCCCAGCACCACGGGTACTGCGCCCCCGGCCCGGGATCTCCAGCGGGATGCCCGGTCCGGCGTCTCGAGGAGCTGCGCCGCCGACGGGGTCTCCTGCCAGCGCCGCAGCCGCAGCTCGGTGTGGCGCTCGGTGACCGCGTTCCGCAGCTCGGCGAGAGCCGCGGAGTGCGCGGCGGCATCGCGGCGGCGGGTGCGGCGTGCGGCTCGGCGCCCGTCGACCACGCTCGCCACGGCGATCACCGGGCCGAGCACGGCGAACACCAGCACGAACGCTGAACCGGTCACGAGCCAGATCACGCCGGCCGCCACGAGGGGTGCCAGCGAGGCGATCAGGGGAAACGCGGCGGGAACGGGTTCCGTCGGGGACGCGGGCAGCGACAGCGTTTCGTCGGAGAGGAAGAAGTCGGTCACCCGGGTAGCAGAGCACCGGAACGAGATCAGGACAGGCGGCCGACCGCATCCGTGCACCGGGGACCGGATGGCCCGGGTGGTGAGGAGCGTCGAGGACAGGCCGGAGAGGCCGGAGAGGCCGGACTGGCCGGACGTCTCAGCTGACCTGGAAGTACTGGTCACCGATCTCGACGCGCGATCCGCGCGGCACGAGATAGCGGCGGCCGGGCTCGCACCGCACCATCGTCGCGTCGGGGCGGCGGATGATGGTGCCGTTGCCGGAGAAGCGGTCGCTGACCCAGAGCTCGCCGTCATGTTGGCCGAACTCGAGGTGGGTCTTCGACACCGACATGCCCGGATCGATGATCTGAACAAGACGGTCGAAGTGCTCGCTCGGTTGCGGCATCGGCCGGCGTCCGATCAGGCCGGTGCCGCGCACTTCGAGGTCCTCCCCTGTGCTGAACTGCAGCACGAAGGCACCGTCCGTTGTCGGGGCGCCACCGCCGGTGAGGGCGACGTGGGAACCGTGGGTGTGCGCGCCCTGTCGGGACGGACGCGTGGGGGTAACGGGGTGCAGGCGACGGCCCGGCGCGAACGGCGACGACGATTCGATCTCGGCTTCCGCTTCGGCTTCGGCTTCGGGTGCCGGCACGGCGACGGGCGGGCCGGACGCCCCAGGCTCACCGAGCACGCCGGGACCGGCCGCAGCGGTGGTCACCGGAATCGAGACAACGGTCGGGCGGGGTCGCAGCGGCTGGATGATCGTCGTGTCGTTCGGACGCGGGTCGTGACGCTTGCGGGTCTTCGGGGTCGCCTTCGTAGAACTGCCGCACTCACCGCAGAACATGGCGCCCGCGCTCAGCGGTGCCCCGCAGATCAGGCAATTCACGAAACGACTCCTTCCTTTCGCCGGTCCCGGTCGGGTGTGGAAACCCGGTGCCCGCTCGGCGTGCCCCGATTCGCAGGTGGAACGGATGCCCTTCCAGCGTAGCGAGCGAACGAGCGCAGCGAAATGAGGGCTCGGAACCGGTCCCTGCGGGTGCGTCCCGCGGCGAGCGCGGACCGCAGGTCTTCGACCATTCTCCAGATCTGGTCAGCGACGCCGTCGCTCGGCCGTCCGGGCGCGAAAACAGCCCGGTCCACCGCGACCGCCGCCGCAACAGGCGGCTCCCCGCCGACCGCCTCGGCCAGTTCGAGGCGGGTCGCGCCGACCGGCACATCGATGCCGAAGTCCGCCGCGGTGTCCGCGAATTCGCGCCAGCCGCCGCGCACCCGGTCGAGCGTTGAGCCCCTCCCGCGGCGGAGCCTGCGCCGACGGGCCTTCGCGAGGATGACGACGAGGAACGGGCCGGCGATGACGAGGGCGGCGAGCATCGTCCAACCGGTGATCGTCAGCACGGTGACGAGCAGCGCCAGCAACGGCGACAGCGGTGCCGGCGGCGTCTCCGCGGCATTCTCCGGAGCGGCGGGATCCCGCTGCTCCGTCACACTCGGGACGAGCGGCGGCACGACGGTCTGCGGTCGCGAGACGATCTGGGGCCGGTCCGGCTGCTTCTCCGGCACGTCGCGCACGGCGGGAGTGGGGTCGATCGTCACCCAGCCCTCCGTTGCCGTCTGGACCTCGATCCAGGCGGAGACGTCGGCCCCGTGCACGATCACCGGCGTTTCCGACGCGTCGGCGGCTCCGAGCGTCTGGGGGGCGAATCCCATGACGACCCTGGCCGGGAACCCCAGCCGCCGCGCCAACAGCGCGGCCGCGACGGCGTACTGTTCGGCGTCCCCGAGCATGGGCTCATCGGTGAAAAGCTGACTGATCCGGTCCAGACCGTGGCCAGACCGGCTCACCGGCTCGTCCTCACCGATGCCGTGACTCACGTAACCATTCGCCTTCAGCCCGTCCAGCATGGCCTGCAATTGCACGCCGGGCGGGTCCCCGGCGCGAACGTATCCCGCGAGCGCCCCTTCGACGGAGTCGGGTAGCGCTTCGAGGGCCGGGAGGGCGGCCGTGCCCGGCGTCAGCGTCGCGAGCGACCCGGGAACCCGTGGCACGACCGCGGTGGCCGTGTAGGTGTCGCCGGAGGCGAGTCCCCCGAGGACGGCAGCGGTCCCCGTGCCGTCGTTGTAGTAGAACGCATCGGCCCGGGCCGTCCCGGTCTCCCCGCTGAAGCGGATGCGTTCGAGTTGCCCGGTACCCGGAACCCAGACGCCCGCGTAATCGTCGATGGTCACGTCGATCGACGAGGGGTCGCCGGAGACCCCGCTCTGGTCGAGCCGGTCGGGCAGGCGGGTGAAGAAGTTCGCTGCGCCGTCGAGGGAATAGACGATTCCGTTGTAGGAATCGAGGGCCGCGAGTCGCAGCCGTCCCCCGGCCGGCAGGCCGGTCACCGACAGCATCACGGCATCGGACCGCCCGGGCTGCAGGTAACTGCGGAATTCGCTCAGCGGGCTCGGGTAATCATTCGGGTCGAAGGGCTGCTGCACGCGGGCCCGCACGACATCCCGGGGCACCTGCACAGGGAAGGCCACGGCCGCCGCGGTGCCGACCCCGATCGCGAGGGCGGCGATCAGCGCGGCCGAGAGCACCCCGCGGGCCGCGGTGAGCCGGCGACCGGCCCGCGATTCGCGGGTGCGCGCGGACTGCCGGGCACCGGAGAGGGCGAGGAGCGCCCGCCGGCGTGCCGCGCGTTGCCAGAGCAGCCAGAACAGCAGCACGACGAAGAGAGCGAGACCGGTCTCGATCGGCGCTAATCCGACGGTCGGTCCGAGGCCGATCCCGGCGACATAGAGCGCGATCGGACCGAACGCGCCGAGCTCGCCGACCCGTGCCCTGAGGGCGATCGAGAGTCCGGCGACGGTGCTCGACAGGACGAGGATGAGGGCCGGAACCAACAGGGCCTGGTACGAGCCGACCGGGAGCACGATCGTGACGAGCTCCTTCCAGCTCAGTGCGGTCGCCGCGGCGAGGTCCCCGAGCCCGGCGAGGGTCGGCAGGACGCCCCCGGTCGCCTCGCCGGGGATCGCAAGCGGCACGCCGACCAGGAAATACACCGCGATCGTGACGAGCGAGACCAGCCACGCCCGCCAGCGGAACACCGTACCGAGGATCGCGATGCCGGAACCGAGCAACGCGGTGACGACGACGAGCACCACGAATTCGCGGTTCCCGTAGACCGGCCAGAGAGTCACGGCCGCGACCATCGTCGCGAGCAGCAGCGCGGCCGTGTTCCCGACGATGAAGGCGGCGGATGCGCGGGGCTGCACTCTCCCGGTCACGCGGCAACCCCCTTGGCGAGGCTCTGCTGCAGGTCTTCGAGGAAGCCGATGGTGAGAACGCTGAGCTCGGCGACGCGCCGGAGGCTCGGCACGGACTCTGTCGCGCAGACGACGGCCACGACTTCGACCCCGCCGGGGAAATGCGTCGCCGCTGCGCGCAGCTCGGCGAGGCTCACCGTTGAGCCGTACACGAGGAAGGCGACGGAAACACCGGCGACGGCATCCGCTGCGGACTGGGCGAGCGCGCCGAGCGGCAACGCGTCCGCCGTGCGATCCACTCGGCACAGGTCGTCGAGCAGGCGGGTGATCGTCAGGGTGCTGAGCCTTTCGGCGGCGGGACGCCGCTTCGTGCCTGCCCGGTTCGGCCGGTGCTGCACCTGGTCCCGGCCGGCCGCACCCGTGCGGGCTGCGGCGGGTGCAACGGTGCTCGTGACGACGGACACCGTGCGTGCGTCGCGGATCGCCCGCACCCCGAGCGAACCGGCGACGCTCACGGCGAGTTCGAATTCCTCGTCGTCGGCGTAGTCGTCTGCGGCGAGGCTCAGTGCGACCAGAAGGTGACTGCGCCGGGACTCCTCGTACTGGCGCACCATGAGGCGGCCGGTCTTCGCGGTGCTCTTCCAGTGGATGCTGCGCCGTTCATCCCCCGGCACGTATTCGCGCAGGGCATGGAAGGACATGTCGAGGTTGGTGAGGTCACGGGTGGGGTTTCCCTCGAGGTCACGGATGAACCCTGTGCTCATGCTCGGAATCGGGAGGGTGCGCGGGTGCACGAAGAGATCGACACGTTCCGCCCAGACGAGTTCCCGGCGCACGAGGCCGACCGGGTCCGCGCGCACAGTCCGCACCGGCCCGATCGGGATGATCCCGCGCCGCACGGTCGGGACGATGAAGACGTCCTCGAAGCTTGCGCCCCTGGCGAGCCCGGGCATGGCGAACTCGGCGAGGCCGAGGCCGACGGGAACCTCGACCCCGACGCCAGGCAGCCGGCGGCCGGTCGGGTTGCGCACGATCAGTTCACCGGGAACCCGTTCCCCCACGACGACCCGGTCCACGGGAACCCTGAGCCGGATCTGGTACGCGGTCCGCCCGAACAGGAAGCCGAAGGAAGCCAGGACGAGCGCGAGTCCAGCCCAGCCGAGCACCACGAGTTCGGTCCAGCCGAGCAGGTAGCCGGTCGCGAGGGCGACGGCGGCGGATGCGAGCACGCTCCAGCCGAGGACCGTGACGACGGCAGTGGCGAGCCGCCAGGTCGTCGTCAGCAGCGCACCGGTCGCCAGGACGGCACGGACCGAGTGCACGAGCAGCACGGCGAGACGACCGTCGGCGGTGTCCTCGCCGAGGCCGTTCGGACGTGCGCCGCCCAGATCGCTCACGCGGCCTGCCGGTCTCCCGGCGGAGGCGTCTCGATCAGGATGCGCGCAACGATGCTCGAGGGTGTGACACCGTCGAACTCGGCCTCCGGATCGAGCAGGAGCCGGTGCGCGAGGACCGCCTCTGCGAGCTGCTTCACGTCGTCGGGAATGACGTAGTGCCGCCCGTTGGCCGCGGCGAGGGTCTTCGCTGTGCGGATGAGGGCAAGCGCCCCGCGCACGCTCGCGCCGAGGCGCACCTCGGTGGTCGTGCGCGTCGCGTCGACCAGGCGGGAGACGTAGTCGTTGATCGAGGGGTCGACGTGGACCGTCCTGGCGAGCGCGGCGAGTTCGACGACCGTCGCGGCAGAGACGACGGCGGGGATGACGACCGCGTGCGCACGCCGTCCGGCACCCTCGAGGATCCGGATCGTCGAGGCGTGGTCGGGATAGCCGATCGAGGCCTTCATGATGAACCGGTCGAGCTGGGCTTCTGGCAGCCGGTAGGTGCCCGCCTGCTCGATCGGGTTCTGGGTGGCGATCACCATGAACGGTTCGGCAACGGGGTGCGTCACACCGTCCGCGGTGATCTGCTCCTCCTCCATCACCTCGAGCAGCGCCGCCTGGGTCTTCGGGCTCGCGCGGTTGATCTCGTCGGCGAGCACGATGTTCGCGAACACGGGACCGCGGTGGAATTCGAAGGCGCCGTTGCGCTGGTCGTAGATGCTGACACCGGTGATGTCGCCGGGGAGCAGGTCCGGGGTGAACTGGATCCGGTTGCTGGTGCCCTGGACGCTCTGCGCGATCGCCCTGGCGAGGCTCGTCTTGCCGGTGCCAGGCACGTCTTCGAGCAGCAGGTGACCGCCGCTGAGCAGCGCGGTGAAAGCCATCCGGATGACGTGGTGCTTGCCGAGCAGCACCCGTTCGACCCCGGAGACGAGCCGTTCGAAGACCTCGGCGAATTGCGCGGCCTCCCCTGCGGTCATCGTGGCGGCGGCCGCCTGCTCGGTCGAGTTCGTCGGGGCATTCATCGGGCCGGTCCTTGGGATAGTCATCTCAGTGTCTTTCGGGTCTTCATGGGAACAGTCTCAACAGTTTCATCGATCTCATCGGTCGTAGTTGTACACCGGGTTGCCCGTGCCGAGCCCGAGGTCGACGGAAACAGCGAGGCGGGCCGTGCCTGCTGCTGCGGGAGCGGCGAGAGTGCAGCTGGTGGGGCCACCTGCCACGGGCGCCGTACCCGGGTCCGTCGGCACCGAACAGCTGTATCCGGTCGTGTATGCGCCGTTGTCCGGACCGTTCGTCCAGCCGAAGACGCCGGTTGCCGGGTCGTAGGCCAGGCCGGTCACGGCGAGGCTGACGGATGCCGCCGGTGCCGTCATCGTCGCGGACCAGGCCCCACACGTGCCCCAGGTGGCCGAGGTGTCGCACGCGCGCACCTGGTAGCTGAACGGTGCGCCGAAGACCGTCGGGGTCAGCAGCTGGCGTGGCAGGGCGGTCGCGGTGAAGGTCGCGCTCGCGCCGGGGGTCCCCGTCGCGGCGTCGACGGCCCGGACTTCATAGCCCGTGACGCCGGCGCCCGGGCTGACCGGCGTGATCTGCAGGTCGTATGCCGTGTCGTGCATCCCCATCGAGGCTCCCGGGTCGGTGACCGCGCCGGGAGTCGACTGCACCTGAACGGTGGTGACCTGGCTGTTGGTGCAGCCGGCCCTGTTGTATGCCCAGACCACGAAGGAGTACGACGCGGTGTCCGAGGTGAGTCCGGTGAAGTCGACGCTCGTGGCGCCTGCTCCGAGGTTCCTGAGCTCGGCGACGTTCGCGCCGGTGTGGGGAACGACGACGGTGCCGGGGGCCGGGGAGGTGACCGTGCACGCCTGGTTCCCCGTCGGCACCGTTCCGTTCGTGAGGCGTTGCACGAAGTATCCGCCGACGGGGTCGCCGGAACCGGAGAAGGCATCCCACGCGACGTGGACGGTGCCGGCGGCACCGGCCGATGCGGAGACCGCGCCGGCCGTCGGCGCACCGTAAGGCGTGCCCTGGGTCGAAGCGGATGTCCACGCTGAGAGGGCGGGATATGACTCGTTGCGGGCGCTCACGCTCACCGGAACGAACGCGCCGTTGGCGAGGCCGTTCACCGTGAGCGAGCACCGGGTGGCCCCGCAGCCAGGACCCGTCGCGTTCACGGCGGGCTGGGCCGTGCCGTTGACGGTGACCAGGTAGTCCGTAATCGGGGAACCCGCACCGTTCGGAACGGGTGCCCAGCTGATCGTCAAGCCGCCGTTGAGCGGCGCGGCCGCGAGATTTCCGGGCGCCGACGGCACGACATCGGACCAGACGGTGTCGGCGAGCGCGGTCGTCGCGCCGAGGCCGAGGCCGTTGCGCGCTGCGACAGAGACGCGGACAGCGTTGGCCCGCCCGTTGCCGCCGGTCGGGACCGTGCACGAGGTCGCCTGGCAGGTGGTGGTGCTGATCGCTGCGCCCGTCACGGCATTCACGAGGGTGATCTCGTAGCCGGTGACGGCGGAGTTGTTGGCGGCGCCGGGGTTGAAGGCGACCGCGAGACGGGTGTCCGAGAACCCGGTCACGGAGAGGCTCGTCACCGGGTCCGGCCGGTCCTGAACCGAGATCCGCACGGTGCCCCAGGCGTACCGGTTCGGGTCGTTCGTCGCGTCGGCGACCTCGTACTCGAGGTTCGTGTCCGCCGCAGCGGCGTTCGCTGCGACCTGCACGCTGAGTGTGCTGTTGTCGGCGCTCGGGGTGATCCTGACCCCGGCAGGGATGCCGGCACCGCCGAGTCCGCGCACGGCGACGACCCGGAGCGGGACCTGTGGGAACGGGTTGGCCGCGCCGTCGTTGGCGAGCACGTCGACGACGGTCGTCTGGCCGCGGGGGGCGATCGCGACATCCGCCGCCGGGATGGCGAGCGGCCGGGTGGACGCGACGACACTCATCTCGATGCGCCCGGCCCGACCGGGCGTACCGCCGGCCGAGACGCCGATCGTGATGGACCCGTGGCCGCCCTGCCCACCCGAGGCCGGCAGCGTCGTGGTCCTGGCGTGCAGTGTCAGCTGCTGGCCATCGAGCGAGTAGTCGAATCCGACCGGTTTCGGGTCGAGCACCGAGTACACGAGGGAGGCCTGGTCGTTCGGGTACGGGTAGGACGTCAGTTTGGACAGGTCGATGACCTTGGTCTGGTCGGGTTCGAAGTCGAGTACGGCGCCGTCGAAGGCCGGCGGCTGGTTCGCCTGCGGCGTCACCGTGATCGGGAGAACGATCGTGGCCGTGTGGCCATCCGGGTCTCCTGCGCCGGTGCCGTCCGTGACGACGAACGACACCGAGGCCGGACCGTAGTACTGGTCCGCGCTCGTGAAGGCGATGCTCGTGTCCGAGGTGGCGAGGTCTGCACCGTTGGACCGGGTGGCGTGCACGAGGCTCCGGTCGGTGAGGCGCACCTGCTTGCCGCCGACGGCGACGACGTAGTCGTTGATCGGGATGGTGAGGTTGGCGCCGCTCGCGACGGTGAGCGCGGGAACGCCCTTCCGCAGTTGCGGCAGGGCGTCGGTGTACCCCGGCACCCAGATGAACGCGAGGGCGGTGATGCTCGCGTCGTCGGGGTTCGCGACCTGGAACGGGATGATCTGGCTCGTGGCGTGCACGGTCACCCGGACGCGCTTGGCGTCTGTGACCCTCGCGGAGTCGGCCCAGGACTCGGGGACGCTCAGCGCCAGGCCGCGGGCCGGCCCGTCGGCGAAGGTCACGTTGGCGAGAACGTCGACGTCGACGGTGCCGCCCGCGAGCACGTCGGAGAGGGTCAGGTGGGTGTCCCTGGCCTCTGGCCTGGCACGCGGGGCATCCGCACGCACGACGACGGTGAGGAATGTCGAGCTGGTGCCGCCGCGCTCGTTGCTGATCTCGTAGATGAAGCCGAACCGGCCGG
Organism: Cryobacterium glucosi; assembly: GCF_004402235.1. Taxonomy (GTDB): domain Bacteria; phylum Actinomycetota; class Actinomycetes; order Actinomycetales; family Microbacteriaceae; genus Cryobacterium; species Cryobacterium glucosi. The sequence continues at coordinate 150,493 of NZ_SOFS01000018.1, read as the reverse complement.
GTGTCGCGGGAGCCGTGACCGCGATGGTGTCCCCGGCGATCATGGCCGTGCCGTGGTCGGCCGCGAGGTCGGCAGGGGTGCCGCTCGGTTCGACGGCGCTGATCGTGAGCCGGCCGCCGTCGGGGTCCGAGTCGTTGGCGAGCACGTGAACGGAGACGGTGCTTCCCGGACGCACCACGACGTCGTCGGGGGCCGCGACAGGGTTGCGGGCGCCGTCGAGGCGCGGGCTGATCCCGATCCGCACGGTGCCGATCGCCCGAGCGCCGAGGGCGTCGACGACGGCGTAGCTGAACGTGTCGGTTCCTGCGGAGTATTCCCCGGCCTGATACCGGAACGTGTCCGTCCCGTCCGCGGTGACGGATCCCTTCTCCGGGTTGGTCTCCTGGCCGACGAGCTGGACCGAGTCGCCGTCAGGGTCGATCCCGGTGAGCGGGATCGACACTTCGACGGTGCCGCCGGAGAGCACCCGCGCGGTCACCGTCTTCGGGACGGGCGGATTGTTGGTGCTCGGGTCGGCTTCGCGCACCGAGATGCGCACCTCCGCGTTGGCATACTGGCCGTCGGGGGCGTTCACCCGGTACACCGCGGTATACGTGCCGGGGGTGGCCGGCGCGAGGTAACGCAGCACGGTTCCCGCGGCGAAGAGCAGGCCTGCGCCCGGGGACAGGCCGGAGGCGAGGACGGGGTCCAGGGTCAGCGAGTCACCGTCCGGCTGTTCGTCGTTCGCGAGGACCGGGATGTCGATGGTGTCGCCGACCCGGACGGTCGCGGTGTCCGCAACGGCGATCGGGGCCTGTTTCTGACCGAGCGCGGGGATTTCGACGACAGTGACGGTGCCCTCGGCATCGGCGAGCCCGTTGCTGATCCGGTACCCGAAACTGAGCCCGCCGTCCGGCAGCGGACGGGTCAGGGTGACCCGGAGGATCCGCTGGTCGAGGATCTCGATCCGCATGCCGCTGGACGCCGGCACGTTCATCGTCCCGGTGATCAGCAGCACTCCGTTCGCAGGGTCGAAGTCGCTCGCGAGCACGTCGACGAGGGTGGCCTGCTGGCCTCGGATGAAGGCCGTGTGGGGAACGGTGACGGGGGTGCTGTTGGCGTCGGCGGCGGGAGCGACGTCGACGCGCACCCTTCCCGTCGCGGTGAGCTGCCCGTCGGTGACCGAGTACTCGATCTCGTGGACCCCCGGGGTGCTGCTCAGGAACCGGAACGCACCGGAGGCGAAGTCGGGGGTGATCGTGGCATCCGGCTTGGCGGGGACGCTCGAAAGCCGCAGCGGCGCCGACCCGCCGCGGGCGTGGTCGAGCGGGGACACCGAGACTTCGGCCCCCGCAGTCGCGAGCACGATGAAGGAGTCAGCGACGATCGGCACGGCGCCGCTCGCGCGCACGGAGACGGTCAGCGAGCCCGTGCCGAGCAGGCGGCCGTCGGAGACGCTCAGGCCGACCCGTTTGTCATCGGCGTTCGTGCCGGCATCCGTGAACACGACGGCGCCCGCGGGGGTGAAGCTCAGCAGGTCGTGGCCCGCGGCGGACGCTGAGGCGAGGTAGACCGGGTCGCCGTCGGGGTCGATCCAGTCGCCGAGCACCTGGCTTGTCACCCGGCCGCCGGCACGCACGGTCGCGTGGGTGGTTCGCACCTGCTGGGGAGCGGAGTTCTCCCCCGGCGCCCTAAGAGTGACGGTGACGGTTGCGGATGCACTCCCGCCACGGCCGTCGTTGATCGTGTAGCCGAAGCGAAGCTGACCGGTTGCCGCCTCCGCGACGGTGAGCTGCACCTGCTGGTTGTTGCCGACGAGGTCGAGCCGGCCGTCGGTCGCGTCGATCGGTGTGACCGATTCGATCACGAGCACGTCCCCGTTCGGATCGGAGTCGTTGAGAAGCACGGGGAGGGTCACGATCCGGCCGGGCCGGGCTCCGAAGGAGTCGTCCACGGCGACGGGCGGGGCCTGCACCTTGTCGTAGACCGGAGGGGTGTCGTCGCCGTTGGTCTCGATGCGCTGGGTGTCCGGGGTCGTGTCGATCAGGTCGGCCCAGTTGTCGATCAGCTGGTTGTCACGCTGGACCGCCCACGTCGAACCGTTGTGCGCATCGTTCAGCACGAGCCCGGTGCCGTTGCGCCGGAAGGCGAGCCTGGCGTTGTCGTTGAGCCCGGTGAGGGTCGTCGTCGTGCCGGACTGCGTTCCACGGGAGCCTCCGGACGCTCCCGACGCCGAGCCGCCGGACCCGGCGTCGCCGCAGTCGCGCCAGGCCGTGCCATCCGACCAGGCGGCATAGGCGCACTGTCCGGCGGTGTCCGGGGCCGCCGCTGTGCCGTTCCGGCCGCTGACGAGCACGGTCGGGGCGCCGCCGGAGAGCGGGACGGCGACGAGCCCCTGCTCGTGGGCGATCAGCACGCGGGAGCCGGAGAGACTCGGCTGCTGCAGGGCGGGGGCGCCGCCGTCGACGATCAACCCGGACAGGTCGACGTCCCTGCCATCGAGGAACAGGTGCCGCGAGGTCGCGTTGAGGAGCGCCCAGGCGCCGTTCACGCTCGTCAGCTGATAATCGTCGCCCGGCGACCCCGCGCTGAGCGTCTGGCTCGAGGTGACCGTTCCGCTTCCGGAGGGCGCCTGGGCGAGGGCGCCCGTCGCGGGAGTGAATGAGACCAGGGTTCCGGTGTCGTCAACGCTCACGACCGAGCCGGCGCCGAGGGAGAGGGTCGGCGCGGTCGCCGTGTCGAAGCTCGCGAGCCGGCTCGTCGGGGTCTCCCAGACCTCGCCGTTCGAGGCGATCAGGGTGCGGGTTCCTGCGAGGAACACGGCGGGCGCCCGGGGCGGCAGTGCAACGCTGCGCACGATCGTTGCCGTGGCCGGGTCGAGGATGTCGAGGGAGCTGTTGCCGGTGTCGAGCACGAGGACCGTCGCTCCGGACTGGAGCACGTCGAGATTGGAACTCTCGCTCGTCACGACCGTGTTGAGTTCCATCACCGCCGTGTTCGCCCGGCCGACAGCCTGGCGGGTCTCGTTCGTGACCCAGACGGCGGCATCGCCGAGGTCAAGACGCTGGGCGGTGTACCCGCCGGACACGACAGCGGTCGTCACGACGAGGGCCAGGACGAGCGTTCCGCCGAGGGCCGTCGCCCACGCCGAGCGGTGCGCAGCGAACTGGCGGGAGACCCAGAGACGGATCACGAAGCGTCGCCGCCTCTGGTCAGGTCACCGCGCGTGCTTCCGGTCACGGACCCGCCGGCGTCGACGCACTTCTCGCCGCTCGCGCCCCCGGTGCGCCCGTCCCGGTTCACGGCGACACTTGCGCAGACCCTGGCCTGTCCGTGCGGGTCGACGCTGAACTCAGTGCCCTTCTGGATGCTGCTCTCACCGGTGCGGAGGGTGATCACGTAGCTGTCCCCCCGGGCGATGCCCGGGTCAGCCCAGCCGAACACGACCATGCCGTCCCGCAGCTCCCCGGAGACATTGCTCACGGTCGGCAGCCCTGGCGTCGCCTGGTGCGAGAGCGCCGACGCCGTCACGACGGCGAGAACGACGATGACGACGGATGCCGCAACGAGCGCCCAGACGAGCACCGAACGCCGCCAGACCCCCGGCACCGAGCCCCTGGCTGTGCCGCGGGACCTGCCCCTGGCCGTGCCCGCGCTGCCCGCAGTCCCCGCCGAACCGTCGAACCCAGAGGGGCTGCGCGCGCCGGAGGTGTCGGCGAGCGCGCCGGCCGCCGAACGGCGCCCTCGTGGCGCCTGATGCACCCGGCGGCGGCGCGGCTCCTGGTACGCATTGATCGAATTCACGGCGGAGATGCGGGTGCGGTCGTCGTCGTCGACGCCGTTCTCAGCGGCCCAGTCCTCGTCGGCGACCTCGAGCCGGGTGGGGAGGAGGCCCAGTTCGGCCTCGACGGACTGCAGCTCCCTGATGAGCTCGAGCATGCTGCCCTGGCGCGACTCCGGACGCCGGGACATCGCGCGCTGGAGGATGAGCTCGAGCCTGCCCGGGACATCCGAGCGGCCGATCGCCGGGACCCTGGCCTTGTTGATGCGGGAGATGAGCTGGGCCGAGCTGTTCTCGGCGCCGGGAATCTCGAACGGCGAATGACCGGCGAGGAAGGAGTACAGGGTGGCGCCGAGGGACCAGACCTCGGAGGCGACGGAGCCGGAGACCTCGTCGAGGAGGACTTCCGGAGCGGACCAGGGGATGGACAGCCCGACCGCTTCGACGTTTCTGGCCTCGCTCACCGTGGCCGCGATGCCGAAGTCGCCGAGAACGGCATGCCCGTAGCGGGTGACGAGGATGTTCGAGGGCTTGAGGTCCCGGTGCAGCATGCCGGCCTGGTGCGCGGCCTGGACGGCGTTCGCGATGGTGATGCCGACCTGGAGCACTTCAGGGACGCCGAGAGGCTCTGTGCGGTAGCGCTGGCTGAGCGCCGGAGAGCACTGTTCCATCACGAGGTATGGGCGTCCGTCGGCCGAGACGCCAGCCTGGAAAACGGTCAGGATCGACGGGTGCGAGCTCAGCGAGGCCATCAGGTTGGCCTCGGCCTGGAACAGCTGCCGGACCTGGTCGTTGACGACCTCGGCGAGGAGCACCTTGACCGCGACCTGTCGGCGCGGAAGGTCCTGCTGGTAGAGGAAGACGTCGGCGAAGCCTCCGGAGCCGAGCACCCGGAGGTAGGAGAACCCCGGCAGGTTCGGGGGCGTCGACGGTAATCGTCGCTGCATCGCGGCCTCCCCGTCTCGCTCTCGCCAATGGTCCCTGGACTGGTCCGTGAACGCGCATCGAACGGGTATCACGACTGGCGTCACTCAAGTTTAGGCAGTTGCCCCGCACGTGTCCGGGATGCTGCTCCCCCAACTCAGGGGGTGTCGAAATCAGTGCGTGTCGAGATGGCCGATGTCGAGCGGGCCGGTGTCGGCGTCCTGCGAGGCGGACGGGCCGCCGGTTCCCAGGTCCTCTTCACGGTCTTCGCTGTCTTCGCTGTCTTCGATATCGAGGACGTCGAGGACGATCACCGTCACGTTGTCACGACCGCCGTTCTCGAGCGCGGCCTCGACGAGCGCCTTCGCGGCGTCGTCCGGGTCCGGGTTCGAGATCAGGAAATGCCGGATGCCGTATGCGGTGAGTTCCTTGGTCAACCCGTCGGAGCAGATCAGGAGGCGCATCCCCGGGTGCACAGGCAGCACACGGTAATCGGGGATCGGCGCCTCGTGGAACCCGACGGCGCGGGTGATGATATTGCCGTGCGGATGGACATCCGCTTCGTCGCGGGTGATCCGGCCCGCGTCGACGAGTTCCTGCACGACGGAATGGTCGATGGTGATCTGTTCGAGCACACCGGAGGTGAGCAGGTAGACCCGGGAGTCGCCGATGTTGAACACGACCCACTGGGGAGCGCCGGACACGAGGGTGAGTGCGGCTCCCGTCACCGTGGTCCCGGTGCCGAGGTCGGTCACGCCGACTCCGGACGCCATGTCCGTGACCGCGAGGCCGAGCGCCGCGTTGATGGCCGCATTCTGCGGCGAGTCCCGCCCGGCAAGTTCGGCGAGCCGGTGCACGACGGCCGCGCTCGCGACGTCGCCGGCGGAATGCCCGCCCATGCCGTCCGCGACCGCGAATATGGGCGGCGCGGATATCAGGCTGTCTTCATTGACTTCGCGGCGATGCCCGGTGTCGGTGAGTGCGGCCCACGCGAGCGAGACCGTCTTCTTCACCGAGGGGAAAGCGACCTCGAATCCGCCTGAGCCTTGACCAATCTGGGTCACGGGTGGTGCCTTCCACGATGTGCTGGGAAATACGGAGCCGACTCGGTGCCGCTCGCCGGGATGATCTCGATGATGTTATCGTCCCCGATGTCTATTCTCGTACCCGGAGGCACAGTTCGGGAATCGCCGGGACGGAGCCGCTCCCTGCGCCCGTCCGCGGAGACCACGATGGTGCCGTTCCGGGAGCCCGCGTCAGTGACGACGATGACGTCCCCCACCTGCCGGATGTCGACGTGGGTCGCGGACACGAGCGAGCCGGCAGAGACGACGGCCACGAGAGTGATGCCCGGCCCGACGGGGATGCGCGGCTGTGCGGGGCGCCTGCCCAGCCGATATGGACGGTCGAGAGGGAACTCACGGCCGTCGGACAGCCGGAACCGGGCGAGTGGCGGACGGAGGGCTGCGCCGGTCGCGGTGTCCTCGGTGTCCTCGGTGTCCTCGGTGTCCTCGGTGTCCTCGGTGTCCTCGGTCTCCTCGAGCTGGCGGATCACGGTGTCACCCGCCCCGCGGATCACCGTGTCGTCCGGCCTGCGGATCACCGTGTCGTCCGCCCCGCGGATCACCGTGTCGTCCGGCCTGCGGATCACCGTGTCATTCGGCAGGCGCATCGCGGTGTCGTCCGTTTCGGCCGCCAGGCCGCCTGGCGACCAGCGCGCCGTCCGGCCGACCACTGTGCCCTGTTCGTTCCCGGTTCCGCTTCCAGCGGGTACGGCGGCGGGCGCCGCCGTGTCCGGGGAACCGATCACGACGACGGTCACTGCGGAGAAATCGGCGAGGTTCCAGGGCCGGATGCCCTGGTCGGTGAAGCGTCGTGATCCGCCGACCGAAAACACGTCGACGGCGATCTGTCCGCGCACGACGACGGTCACGGCGGACTCATCCGCTGCTGCACGGATCACGAGCGCGAAGGACTCGAGTGCATCGGAGCCACCGAGCGGCAACAGTCCGACGAGGGCCTCTGCCGAGACGCTGGCGTCTCCGGCCCTGCTCGAGAGCGCCGTGACGAGGCCACGGGGCGCGTCGGTCGGGACCGCGGCGACGAAGGAGCGGCCGGCCACGAACATCCACTCTGGGTCCATGGGACTCCCTTCGTCCTCCTAGGATCTTCACCGTATCCCGAGTACGCGGATCCGCCGTGCGGCGCGGGGAGACCCCACGCACCGGCAAAACCCTCCGAGATATGGAATCCGCAGCATTTGCCGTAAAAAGCTGCGGAATCGCTTGCCGAGGGAGGGTCTCGCTGGCATAATCGCTGGATGGTCGCAAACGGACGTACCACGCCGGGCAAGCCGGTACCCCTCGATGACGTCTCGAAGAAAATCATCGAGCAGCTGCAGGTCGACGGGCGCAGGTCGTACGCGGAGATCGGCAAGGCCGTCGGACTCAGCGAGGCCGCCGTGCGCCAGCGGGTGCAGAAGCTCACGGATGGCGGGGTCATGCAGGTCGTGGCCGTCACCGACCCGATGCAGCTCGGTTTCTTCCGCCAGGCCATGATCGGCATCCGTGCCTCGGGAGACACCCGGATACTGGCGGAACTGCTCGCCGCGATGCCGGCCGTTGACTACGTCGTGCTGACAGCAGGCTCCTTCGACATCCTCGTCGAGGTCGTCTGCGAGGACGACGATGAGCTCCTCGACCTGCTCAACTCCCAGATCCGCAACCTCGACGGGGTCAGGTCCACTGAAACATTCGTCTATCTCAAACTCCACAAACAGTTCTACAACTGGGGAACACGGTAAAAAATGACACTCTCAGAACCCTTGCTCGAATCCGTTCCCGCTTCGCCCGCGGTCGTCAGCGCTGACGCGACCGGTGCGGATGCCGCCGCTACGCCGGAGGATGCCGGGCCCACCGTCTACACGGACGCCGAGAACGCGGCCATGCAGCAGAAGGCCAAGGACCACCTCTGGATGCATTTCTCACGCCAGTCGGTCGTCGAATCCGGCGCGGGCGTTCCGATCATCACGAAGGGCCTCGGACACCACATCTGGGACTCGAACGGAAAGAAGTACATCGACGGCCTGAGCGGCCTCTTCACGGTCAATGCCGGGCACGGGCGCAAGCGCCTCGCCCAGGCGGCCGCCAAGCAGGCGGAGGAACTCGCGTTCTTCCCGATCTGGTCGTACGCGCACCCGAACGCGATCGAGCTGGCCGACCGGCTCGCCTCGTTCGCTCCCGGCGACCTCAACCGCGTCTTCTATTCGACAGGTGGCGGCGAGGCCGTCGAGACCGCGTTCAAGCTCGCCAAGTACTACTGGAAGCTTCAGGGCCGCCCGACCAAGCACAAGGTCATCTCCCGCAATGTCGCCTATCACGGCACGCCGCAGGGAGCCCTCGCGATCACGGGTATCCCCGCGATGAAGGAAATGTTCGAACCGGTCACCCCCGGTGGCCTCCGGGTGCCCAACACGAACTTCTACCGGGCGGACGAGATGGGCTCCGGCTTCGGCGACGACATCGAGAAGTTCGGCCTCTGGGCAGCGAACCGGATCGAGGAGATGATCCAGTTCGAGGGGCCTGAGACGGTCGCCGCCGTGTTCCTCGAGCCCGTGCAGAACTCCGGCGGATGCTTCCCGCCGCCCCCCGGCTACTTCAAGCGCGTGCGCGAGATCTGCGACAAGTACGACGTGCTCCTCGTCGCCGACGAGGTCATCACCGCGTTCGGCCGGATCGGGAACATGTTCGCCTCGACGACCTTCGGCATCGAACCGGACATGATCACCTGCGCGAAGGGCATGACGAGCGGTTACTCGCCGATCGGCGCGACGATCGTCTCCGACCGCATCTACGAGCCGTTCAAGCACGGCGACACGACGTTCTATCACGGCTATACCTTCGGCGGGCACCCGGTCTCCTCCGCGGTCGCGCTCGCTAACCTCGACATCTTCGAGGAAGAAGGGCTCAACGAGAACGTCCGCACGAACTCGCCGATCTTCCGCGCCGAGCTCGAGAAGCTGCTCGCGCTGCCGATCGTCGGCGACGTGCGCGGCGAGGGCTACTTCTTCGGGATCGAACTCGTCAAGGACAAGGGCACGAAGGAGACGTTCAGCGACGAGGAATCCGAACGCCTGCTTCGCGGCTACCTGTCCAAGGCGCTCTACTCCGCCGGGCTGTACTGCCGCGCCGACGACCGCGGCGACCCCGTCGTGCAGCTCGCTCCCCCGCTGACCATCGGTCCGTCCGAGTTCCGCGAGATCGGCGACATCCTCTACGGCGTGCTCGCGGAGGCCCCGAAGTACCTGTAGGAGTCGCGGGCAGGACACCGAGCGCTGGGGTTCCGCCGTTTCGCTTGTGGTGCACCACCGGCGGAACGGCGGAGCACCAGCGTTCGACCCCGCAGTGCCGCTCGCGTGGTCGATCAGGTGTCACCGGCGTCATCCGCCGGCACCGCGAACGCCCACTCGGGCAGGTGCCCGGCGGAGACGACGGTGAGCAGCAGCCTGGCCATGCCGTATTCCGGGTCGATCGCCAGGGCCTGGTCGATGAAGATCCCGGCGACCGAGCTGCGCCCGAGCGCCCACGACAGCCAGGCGAGCATGCACAGTGGCGCGGGGCGCACTCGTTTCGGAGCTAGCGCGACCAGTGTCTTCAGGAGGTCGATACCGCGTTCGATCCGTTCAGGGTCAGGACGTTGCGAGACGGATCCGAGCATGAGGTCGCCGGTCTGCGCGAGGTCCCCCGTTGCGCCGGATCCGGCCTGCTCCTCTGCGACGATGTCGTCCATGCTGCGGCCGGTCTCGCGCTGGATCGCGGCATACCGTTCGTTCAGTTCGTGCGTCACCCGCCCGATCTCCTCGCCGAACGCGATCTGCAGCATGACCTGGTCGCGCCGGGCCGGGCTCTTCAGCAGGAACAGCAGGGTTGCTGCCTGTTCGGCGTCGAGAGCGGAGGGGTCCCGTTCGAGCGCGGCCTCCGTTGTCGACACCGGGTCGAGGATGTCCCCGACCATGGCCACGAGTTCGGGCAGGTCGGGCGCGTCGGGAACCTGGGACCCGAGGCATTCGTACCGGGTCAGCCTCCTGGCGCAGCGGTCCCGGAGCGCGAGGTCGACCTTCGGCAGGTCGGCCCGGCTCACGAGGTGCCCGAGTTCACGCCGGGCCTCCGGCGGCAGGTCGCGGTTCACCGGGGACTCCGCGATCTCGGACAGCGGCCGCCCGCCCGCCGGGCAGGCGGGGTCGAGATAGGAACCCCAGCCGTCTGCGGCGACGCACAGGGAATCCCGGACGAGGAAGCCGGACAGTTCGGCCCGGCGGCCCAGGATTTCCGCGAAGCGCTCACCGGGGATGCCCGGCACGTCCGCGAACCGTTCGTCGGTGTAGAGGACGGGTACGACGGCGTCCACCCCCTCGATCTTGCACAGCGTGCCGACGAGAGTGGTCGCGACGCGGCGGAGGACCGTGCGTGCGAGGTCGGGTTCCGGCAGGTTGAAGCGCAGGACTCCGCAGGTGCGGTTGCCGCGGAAGGCGACGAGGACCACGCTGCGCTCGGGCTGGAACCCGGCGAGCTGTGGCACGAGGGCGAGGAAGTCGTGGGCTTCCTTGGTCTTCACGATGGTCGGTGTCATGCGGACACTCTCCCGGGGCGTTCCCTCCCCGGGTGCGCTCGCTGGGGATCGGTGCATAACTCGCGCAAGGAACGCAACCTGTGCATAACTCCCCACGTAGTCTTGGAGCTATGCCCATTTCGACCATCGTGGACGTCCTCCTCGTCCTGCTCCTGCTGGGCTATGTCGTCTCCGGCTACCGCAGCGGCCTGATCGGCAGCCTGAGCGGCATCGCCGGCCTCGTCGCCGGCGGTATCGCCGCATACTTCCTCGTTCCGCTCGTCGGAGCCTGGGTGCCTGCAGCGGAGTGGCGCACCGCAGCGACCCTCGCCACCGCCGCCGTCCTCCTGCTCGGCGGCCTGTCGATCGGCGGAACCCTCGGCAGGGTGCTCCGTCCCCGAGCGGCCCGAAGACGGCTGCTCGTCGTCGACCGGGTGTTCGGCGCCGGCATCGCCGTCGTCGTCGCAGCGAGCATCGTGTCGATGCTCGCCTTCAGCATCGGGTCGCTCGGGGTGCCGGTCCTGTCGCCCGCGATCGCCTCGTCGACGGTGGTGCGGTCGATCGACTCGCTCACGCCCGATCCGGTCAAGGCCTTCCTCGCCCAGCTGCGTGCGATGGTCGTCACCGAGGGCATCCCTCGGGTCATCGAGGCCTTCAACGGGCCGGTGCCCACGGTTCCCGTCGTCACCGGCACGAGCGCCGAACTGCTCGCCGCGCAGGATTCCGTGCTCAAGATCGTCGGGACGGCATATACCTGCGGGCAGAACCAGTCCGGGAGCGGCTTCGTCATCGCGCCGGGCCGGGTGCTGACCAACGCGCACGTCGTCGCGGGCGTCTCAGAGCCCGTCGTCGAGTCGGCTGACGGCACGGCCCGCGCGGGAAACGTCGTGTACTTCGACCCGGCGGCCGACCTCGCCGTCATCGCCGTCGCTGGGCTCGATGCCGAACCTCTCGGCCTCGGTGCGGACCTCGCGACAGGAAGCCTGGCCGTGAGCGACGGCTATCCGTACGGCGGACCGTTCGAAACCGGACCCGCGGAGGTCGTCGCGGTCGCACCGGCTGTCGTCGGTGACATCTACGGCGACAATCCGACCTCCCGGTCGATCTACACGCTCGCGGCGGACATCCAGCACGGCGAGTCCGGCGGGCCGCTGCTCAATCAGGACGGCAAGGTCGTCGGCGTCGTCTTCGCGAAGTCGACGGTCACCGCCAACATCGGCTACGCCCTCGCGATGGAGTCCGTCACCCCCGTCGCCGCAGAGGCCGCATCGCTCACAGACTCCGTCGAGCCCGGGCACTGCGTCGTCGGCTAGCTCCACCCGGTCAATGCGAAAATAGGGAAGAACACCGGGGAGCGAGACCGCTCCCCGAGGAGAGGCCACCATGACCATCACCGCTGCCGCCGACGGTTCGGCCCTCGGCAACCCGGGACCGGCCGGCTGGGCCTGGTACGTCGACGACTCCTGCTGGGACGCCGGCGGCTGGAAGCACGCCACCAACAACCAGGGCGAGCTCAAGGCCGTCCTCGAGCTCTTCCGCGCGACCGCGCACCTCGACGAGGACCTCCTCGTGCTGTGCGACAGCCAGTACGTGATCAACTCGGTGACCAAGTGGATGCGCGGCTGGAAGGCCAAGGGCTGGCGCAAGGCCGACGGCAAGCCGGTGCTGAACCTCGAGTTGCTCCAGGAGATCGACGCGGCGCTCGCCGGCCGTCGCTACCGGTTCGAATGGGTCAAGGGACACGCGAACCATCCGCTCAACGAGGCAGCGGATGCCCGGGCCAGGGCCGTCTCCGAGGCGTACCAGCGAGGTGGGCCGATCCCGAAGGGTCCCGGGTTCGTGCGGGCGGGCACCCCGGCGGCACCGGCGGCCCAGACGGCCCCTGCGGTTCCTGCGGTCGGCCCTGCAGCCGGTGCCGCCTCGCGAGAGCCGAAGCCGGCCGTGCGCCGGGCCGTTTCCGCTCCGCCCGCGCGCGCGGCGCATCCGGAGTTGTTCTCGTTCGACGACGCCGCAGACCCCGCCGCCGCACATGAGGTCTCCCTCACGCTCACCGCCGAGCAGCACGCCCGCCTCACCGCACACGCAGCGCGCCTCGGGCTGACGGTTGAGGACGCGCTCCGCACCCTGATCTAGCGGGGTCAGTGGACGGGCAGCCAGCGGCCGTGGACGCGCTCGGTGACCTGCCACGTGATCACTCCCGCGCGGACGCGGGTGCCCGCGAGGGTGTGCGCGCCGATTCGGACCGCTGAGGCCGCATCGTCCGCGGTGAAGCGCACGGTCGCGCGCGCCGAACCGGCCACGACGGCCAGGTCGGACGCCTCGACGGTCGTGAGCTCGGCCGCGGCGGCCGCAGCAGCCGGCAGGACGGAGTCGGGGGCGACCCCGGGTTGCAGGCTGCCGATGGTCATGGTGATCCGGAACGAGGGCATTCCCTCAGCGTAAGCGGGGCTTCAGCGAGCGGGGAACCGCACCTCGACCCGGGCGCGATCGGCGAGCTCGTCGCCGGAGAGATCCGTTAGCGCGATGATCACGACGCTCGGGGCGTTCCCGAGCCGGTCGAGCACCGCTCCCACGTCGATCGCGGCGTACGGGTCGTCGGGGTCGAGTTCCTCGGGGCGCACGCCGAAGACGGCGTCGGCGTCGTCGACCAGGAGTACGGCGCCCTCTTCTTTCACCCGTTCGAACAGCCGATCGAGCGTCGCATCGGTCTCCTCGGGGGACGACGCGACGACACTGTCGAGCCCGACGGTGACGAGGGCCTTGCCGAGCTCGCTCGCAGCGGATGCCGCCGCCGCGGCCTTCGCACCGGCATCCGTGCCGCTGAACACGGCGATCGCCCCGGCGCCCGCGAGCTTCACGACGTCCCGGATCGTTCCGAGCTTCGTGACCCGTTCCGTCGTGTCGAGTGTGAATGACGCCATCACCGCGAACGAAACGCGCAGGGGGGCGGCGGATGCCTGCCAGAGCGAGGTGAGCACCTCGGTCGTGAGCGGAGAGGGGGTGAGCCAGACCTGGAGTTTCTCGCTCGACGTCACGGGAACCGTGAGTACCGGATGCCGTTCGATCGCGGCCTGTGCGGTGCCGAAGTCGCGGTGGCTTGCCGCGTCGGTGTCCTCGATGTCGGCCGCGAAGGCGCTCACGAGATAGCGCAACTCCGCGATGACCCGGCTGGGCCCATGCTGTGCGCTCGCCTCGCGATAGCTGATCAGGCTGTCGCTGTAGAGGAACAGGTTGATCGACGACCCGGTGACCCCGGTGCGTGCGACGTCGAGGCTGCGCGCCGTCACGTTCAGTCCGAAGGGCGACCCGGCGAGCATCGACTGGAGCGCCACAGTCGTGGCCGCGATCACCTGCCCGTAGTTCGAGAGCGAGGACATGGCGACTCCGGCTTCTGGGGCAGTGGACCCGCCCCCGATTTCACGCTACTCCGCCTGACCGCGCAGGTCGAGGACTTCTCGTGCCGCTGGATCAGAAACGGATGTCCGAACTCGACACGGTGAGGTCGTGGAGCACGTCGGGCAGCACCTCCACGCCGATGCCCGGCCCGGTCGGAACCCGGAGGTGGCCGTCCTCGAGCACGAACGGCTTCGTCAGGTCCTGGGCGTAGTAGCGGCTCGAGGCGGAGGTGTCCCCCGGAAGAACGAAGTTGGGCAGCCCGGCGAGCGCCACGTTCGCCGCCCGGCCGATGCCGGTCTCGAGCATGCCGCCGCACCAGACCGGAACGCCGTGGGCGGCCGCGACGTCGTGGATCCGCCTGGCCTCGAGGTAGCCGCCGACCCGGGAGGGCTTGACGTTGATGATGCTGCACGCGCCGAGGGTGATCGCTGCGGCGGCGTCCCTGGCCGACTCGATCGATTCATCGAGGCAGACCGGGGTCTGGATGAGGGTCGCGAGGGCGGCGTGCCCGAGCATGTCGTCTTCTGCGAGCGGCTGTTCGATCAGGAGCAGGTCGAAGGGGTCGAGCCTGGCGAGGTGGCGGGCGTCAGCGAGTGTGTATGCGGTGTTCGCGTCGACCTGGAGCAGCACGTCGGGCCCGAAGCGCTCGCGCACGGCACGCACGGGGGCGAGATCCCAGCCCGGCTCGATCTTGAGCTTGATCCGGAGGTACCCCTCGTCGAGGTAGCCCTCGACGGCGGCGAGGAGCCGGTCGATCGAGTCCATGATCCCGACGGAGACCCCGGCGGGGACGAGGTCGCTCACCGCTCCGAGGTAGCCCCCGAACGAGACTCCCGAGGTGCGGAGCTGGGCGTCGAGGATCGCGGTCTCGAGGGCGGCCTTCGACATCCGGTGCCCTTTGACCGCGGCGAGCGCCGGTGCGACCCGCTCGGCGGTGAGGCGTTCGCCGGCCGCGTTCAGCCGCGGGGCGAGGTGGTCGCGGATCACGAGTTCGCAGCCGTCGAGGAACTCCGAACTGTAGAGGGGCTCGGCCTCCGCGGCGCATTCGGCCCAGCCCTCGGAATCCGCCGTTGTCACGTGCACGAGGAGGGCCTCGCGCTCGGACACCGAGCCGAAGGAGGTACGGAACGGGCTGACGAGCGGCAGGCGCACCCGACGCAGTTCGATGTTCTCGATCTTCATCCCGGTTTCCTCCGTCTCGCGCCCCGGCCACGAGCGCCCTCCCCCTGAATCTAACGCTTCGAAAGAACCCGGGAGCTCACCACACCGTGCGAGAGCGCTCCTGCGCGACGACGGCCTCACGGTCGGCGAGACGTCGCAGTCCGGCCAGCGGCTGGCTCATCCGGTGGTTGCCGCGGATGCGCGGCTCGACCCTGTCGAGGAAGGCCCAGTAGCCGGCCGTGAATGGGCAGGCATCCTCGCCGAGTCGTTTCTTCGGGTTGAACGGGCAGCCGCCGCAGAAATCGCTCATCGTCGAGATGTATGCGCCGCCCGACGCGTATGGCTTGGTCGCGACTATGCCGCCGTCGGCATGCTGGGACATCCCGACGACGTTGGCCGGCATCACCCACGGTGTGCCGTCCACGAACGCCGCAATGAACCAGTCGTTCAGCTCGCCCGGGTGATAGCCGCGCTGCATGGCCTGGTTGCCCAGGATCATCAGGCGCTGGATGTGATGGGCCCAGCCGGTGTCGGCAACGGCGTTCAGCACGTGGCTGACGCACGCCGCGCGCACGCCGGAGCCGTCGAGCTCACGGAACGACCGGGGCAACGGCTCGTGGGCGCCCAGGAAATTGCTGTCGCCGACGTAGTCGGGTCCGAGGTGCCAGTAGAGGTGCCATACCCAGTCCCGCCAGCCCATCAGCTGGCGGACGACCGCCTCGACGCTCTGCAGCGGCGCCGCGCCGCTCGCATGGGCCGAGACGACCGCATCGATCACCTCCCGCGGGTGCAACAGCCCCAGGTTCAGCGGAACGCTCAACCGGGAGTGCGCCATCGCATCGTCTCCGCGCAGCGACGCGTCCTCGAAGGGACCGAAGTCGTTCAGCCGGGTCTCGATGAAGTCGTCGAGGGCGGCCAGGGCTTCGGCCCGGGTCGCGGCGAAGCGTCGCGGTCCGTCCCGGCCGATCAGGGTGATCCGGCCATCCGCCTGGAGCCGGTCGAGGTCGCGGCGCACCTCGGCGTCGATCTCGTCTTCGACCGGGGTCCACGGGTCGGGCAGGCCGAGGCCGACGGCCCCACGGGGCGGCGGGCGGCGGTTGTCGTGGTCGAAGTTGAACCGGCCGCCTTCGGGGTCTGGGCCGCGCATCAGGACGCCGGTCCGGGCGCGCACCGAGCGGTAGAACTGCTCGAGCACCAGCCGGGAGGCCGGTCGGCCCGCCGCCCAGTCCGCGAAGTCGGCCTCGCTCGTGACGAAACCCCTGCTGGGCAGCACGTCGGCCCCGAGTTCGGCCACGAGCGCCCGCGCCCCCCAGCTGGTGGGATCGATCACCTCGAGCGGGCGTCCGGAGAGCACGTCGCGATAGTGCTCCGCGCGCAGGAATTCCACCCGATCGCCGAGTTCCCGCGCCCGGTGCCGCAGTGCGCTGAGGATCAGGTGCGCCTTCGCCCGGTGGTACGGCCGGCGGCCAAGGACCCCGACGGCCTCGACCAGGACGATCGGTCCGCCGTCATCGAAATGCGGTCCGAGCTGGTCGGCGAACAGGAATCGGGGCACCGGCATGGTCGTGATTCTAGAGCCGGGCAAGCGCATCAGATTCCGCCGGTCGTGCCGTTCGGGGCGGATGCCCAGCCGGCGCCGGTTAACCTCGGGTATGGGCAGGTTCACGGACAGCTGGCGGTCGCATCTCCTCTCGACGCTGTCCGGAAACTCCGAGGGACGGCCCTCGTGGGTGGAGAAGATGGAACTCGGCGAGGACGCCGGTTTCTTCGGACCGGGGTCGGCCGCGTGGGCGGTGCACGGCGGGATGGCGACGATGGTCGCCGGGATCCGCGCGCTGCTGATGCAGACCCTGCACCCGGGCGCGATGGCCGGGGTGCACGACTGGTCGCGGTACCGGGAGGACCCGCTCGGGCGCCTCTCCGGGACGATCCAGTGGCTTGTGACGGTCACCTTCGCCGACACGACCGTCGCGACCGACGAGTCGACGCGGGTCGGGCGTTTCCACGACCGGGTGACGGGCACCTACCTCGATGCGGCGGGAGTTTCGCGGCCCTACGCCGCCGGGGACGCCGAGCTGCTCTCCTGGGTGCACATCGTCTTCACGGATGCCTTCCTCGAGTCCCACAAGCTGTGGGGAGGCAGCATCCCGGGTGGCGCTGACGGGTACGTGCGCGAGTGGGCGAAGGCCGGCGAGCTGGTGGGAGTGCAGCACCCGCCGCGGTCGGCGGCGGAGCTCGCCGCCCAGTTGGCCGCCTTCACGGATGCCGGGGTACTGAAGAGCGACGAGCGCGTCGCCGAGGCGGTGCGTTTCATCCGCAATCCGCCGCTGCGGCGCGGGATGCTGCCGTTCTACCGGGTGATGTTCGCCGGTGCGGTCGCATCGCTCCCCCGCGAGTACCGGCGGCTGCTCGGGCTGCGCCGCTCGGTGTTCCCCGTCGTGTGGGCGACCGGGGCGGTTCTCGGGATCGTGCGGATGCTGCTCGGCGCGTCGTCGACGTCGGAGGACGCGGCCCGGACCCGCATCGACCGCATCGCCCGTGCTCGCGTCGCGCCAGAGCCCGACGCTGAGGTGTCGCAGATCGACGTTCCCGGGCCCAGTTAACCTCGATCTGCGACACCTCACGGCACGGCGGCATCCGTGGGCGGAATCGCGGCGCGGGAGGCTGCGGACAGCACGAGCGTCGCCGCCACGGCGACGGCAGCGACGAGCGCGATGGTGAGGGTCGTCACGAGCGCATCGGGGCGCACGATCGACTGGCCCGCGAGCGCCTGGCCGGTGAGGATCGCGAGAACTCCGACGTAGAGCGCGATGACGACAGAGAGCAGCCGGAACCGCACGGTCGGCGGGCGCACGAGCGCCACCCGTCGGGCGAGCACCTCGAGGAGCAGTGCCGTGAGGGGGATCACCTGGAGGGCGTGCATGCCGACGAAGTGCGGAATCCGCAGGTCACCCGCGACGGTGCTCCAGCCGAGGAGCGGCAGCCCCGGGCCACCGTCAGGGACGCCGACGGTGTGGGCGCCGGCGATGCCCTGGAAGTGGTCGAGTTGCGCGGCGGTCGGCCCGGTCATCAGGAAGGCGAGGCCCATCCCGAGCACGGCGATCACGGTGCCGGCCCGGATCGCGAGCGCGCGGGCCGGATCGCCGAGGTCCGTACGGAACAGCAGGAGCGCCGTGACGAGGGCGGCCATCCAGACGAGCACGATGGAGAATGCCATCACCGACCAGAGCGTCGCGGACACCGGGGTGGACACATTGAAGTGGCTCGTGATGCCGAGGGCGGCGTCGCCGACGATGATCACCATTTCGATGACAAGTGCGATCGTCGACACCGTGCCGATCCACCAGGCCAGTCGGCGACGACGCGCCGAAAGGATCCCGAGCAGCCAGGCGAGGCTCGCCGCGTAGACGAGCACGCTGATCGAGAACTTGAGCGGCTTGGCCCAGACCGGCGCGCCGGTGAGGCTGCGCGGATCGACCAGGAGGCCGACCAGGCAGACCACCACGAGCACCGCCATGGCCGCGGTCGCCGCGAGCAGCGGTCGATGCCAGGCCAGGGTGCGCAGCGCGGGCCACGCGGTGATCGCTCGCCGGTTGTCGGCGGATGCCGGCGGTGCCGTGGTGCCTGACGCCGGGGTCTCTGGAAACTCGGGGGTGTTCATGGGGCGCTCCCTGTTCTGTCGGTCGGGCGTGGCGGTGCGGTAGCTCGTGCTGTCGTGCTCTCGTGCTCTCGTGCTCTCGTGCTCTCGTGCGATGTTCAGGGGGTGTGGTCGGGTGCAGCCTCGGGTGCGGACCCCGGCGCGGGCTCGGGCGCCGCTTCGGGAGGCATGCCGTAGCGAAGGGCGGCGATGTGTTCCTGCGCGGCGCGGCGCAGGCCGGAGAAGAGCTTGTCGCCGAGAACGGTGCCGACCACGACGGTCTCGCCCTTCGCGGCCCGGTCGACCCGCGCATCCAGTTCGTCGATGTCGGCCTCGGCGGCCAGCAGGGCGGCGGCGGCGTACCGGTCGAACCAGCCGCGAGCGTCGGTCTGGCCGACCTCGGCGAAGGTGTCGACGACCCGGGCCGCGGCCAGTCGGCCGGGGTTCGCCGCCGAGACATGCCAGCCGGCGGTGAGGGCGTCCACCCGAGCCAGGGCTTTCGCGCTCACCGCGGACTCATCGATCGTCGCCGACACCGAGTGCTGGGCGATCTCGAAGGTCTCCGGCAGCGACAGCTCGGAGTCGATGGCCTCGAGCACCCGCCGGACGGCCGCGACGCTCAGCCCGCCGACCTCGGTGAGGCCGCGAATGAGGCGGATGCGCTCGAGGTGCGACTCCGCGTACAGCGCCTGGTTCGGTCCGGAACGCTCCCCGCCGGCGAGGAGGTTCTCACGCTGGTAATACTTGATCGTCGCGACGGCGGTCCCGCTCCGGGTGCTCAGCTCTGCCATTCTCATCGCTCGTCCTGGGCCTGCAGTCCGGCGGCCTCGAGGGCACGGTAGCTCGCGATGACCTCGGGAAGGGACTCCTCCCAGGGTGTCGCAGCCACACCGAGCAGTCGTTCGGTCTCTGCGGCGTCGACGACGAAGGGGGCGGTGAACTGGTAGTCGGAGTCGTTGGCGGCGCGGATGAACGGCACGAACATCCCCAGAACGCGCAACATCGCTGGGCTGAGCCTGGCCAGGCTCCCGCGGTTGCCCGTGAGTGCGTTGACGCGGGCGGCGAGCTCTGTGCGAGAGAGCGGTTCGGCCGCCGGCACGTGCCAGGCGCGACCCCACGACCCCCGGTAGTCCGCCGCCGCGAGGAGGGTCGCGACGATATCGGCCAGATAACACCAGCTGTGCGGGGCGTCGGGGCTCCCGAACACGCGCGCGGTCTTTCCGGCGATCAGCGGACCGAAGAAGGCGCTCCCGAGCTGGGAGGTCCTGCCCGCGCCCGGGCCGAAGTAGTCGCTCGCGCGCACCTCCACGACCTGGATCTCCCCGCGCTTCGCGGCGGCGAGGGCGAGTTCCCAGCCCTCGGTGCGCACCCGGCCCTTCGGCTCGGTCGGATGCTGCGGCGTCGCCTCGGTCATCGGCATCGGGCTGCCCTCTCCGTAGCCGTAGAGGTTGCCCATCAGCACGAGCCGGGCCCCGGATCGGCGCGCGGCAACGATGGCGGCCCGGAACATCGGCGGCCAGAGCTCCGGCCAACGGTTGTACTGACGCGGTCCGGTCGTGAGGAAGATCGTGGCCGCGCCCTCGGCCGCCGCGGCGAAGGCCTCGGCGTCCGCGGCGTCCAGGATGCGGGCGGTCGCGCCGGCAACGGCGGTGCCGGAACGGGTGGCGACAGCGACGGTGTCTCCGCGCTCGACAAGGGCACGGGCAAGGGCACTGCCGAGATAACCGGCGCCGACGACAAGCTGGGTGGCCATGGAATTCTCCTTCGGGACGGCACACGACCATCCGATCAGATACATGAACTATCTGATAGTGAGAATATCCGATAGTGGAAGTATCCGCTACCCCCTCGTCGGGCCGCCGTCACTCCCCGGGAGC
Source organism: Cryobacterium glucosi (assembly GCF_004402235.1). Classification (GTDB taxonomy): domain Bacteria; phylum Actinomycetota; class Actinomycetes; order Actinomycetales; family Microbacteriaceae; genus Cryobacterium; species Cryobacterium glucosi. The sequence continues at coordinate 130,131 of NZ_SOFS01000018.1, read as the reverse complement.
GAAGAAGGCGCCGATCGCCGCGCTCAGTGCGACCGGGTCGGCCACGTGGCAGAGTTCGCGGGCCGAGTGCATCGACAGAAGCCCGATGCCGACGTCCACCGTGTGGATACCGAGCCGGGTCGCGGTCAGCGGGCCGATCGTCGAGCCGCACGGGACCGTGTTGTTCGAGACGAACTCCTGGTAGGCAACGCCCGCCTGCGCGCAGGTGCGGGCCCAGAGGGCGGCACCGGCGGCATCCGTGGCGTAGCGCTGCGTCGCGTTGATCTTGAGCAGCGGGCCCGCGCCGGGGACCGGCAGGTTCACCGGGTCGTGCTTCTCTGGGTAGTTCGGGTGCACGAGGTGTCCGGCGTCGGCCGAGAGGCACCACGAGGTGGCGTACGCACGCAGCTTGTCCGAGGCGGATGCGCCGAGTCCGGCCCCGATCCGGGTCAGGACATCGTCGAGGAGCGGTCCGCTCGCGCCGGAACGGGTCTGGGAACCGAGTTCCTCGTGGTCGAAGGCGGCGAGGACACTCGTGCTCTGGACCACGCCCGCGGCGGCGTCGAGACCGGCCGTGTCGTCGTCCGTGACCGCGAGGAGCGCGACGAGTCCCGCGTGCACGGACGACAGGTTGTCGAGGCGTCCGGCGGCGAAAAGCACGTTGCCGAGGCCGAAGCGCGCGGGGGCCGCGGAGTCGGCGGTCAGGAGGTCGTAACCGGCCACATCCGCCGCCTCGAGCCCGGCCAGGCCGGCGAGGTGGGCGAGCAGGTCCGCGGCATCGAGGTCGCCGACCCCGTAGACCGGGTTCAGGTGGCGCTGGCGGTCGAGGGTGAGGCCGTTGTTGGCGTCACGGTCGAGGTGGATGGCGAGCTGCGGGATGCGCAGGAACGGGCCGGTGCGCACGAGGTGCTCCGTGCCGTCTCGGGTGACGAGGCGCCCGGCGAGTTCGAGCTCGCGGTCGAGCCAGGAATTGAGCAGCGGGCCGCCGTAGACCTCGACGCCGGCCTGCAGCCAGCCCCGGTTGCCGATGGTCGGCTTCGGCTTGAGCTTGAAGCCGGGCGAATCGGTGTGCGCACCGAGGATGCGGAACGGCGACACCGGGCCGACCCCTGCCGGCTGCACCCAGGCGACGACCGCGCCGTCGCGCACGATGAAGTGCCGCCTGGCCACGGCCGCGTTCGCGCCGACCGTGCTGCCCGCGCTGCCCGGCCACTCATCGCGCTCGTCGAGCCGGGTGAATCCACCGGCCTCGAGCCTTCGTTCGAGTTCCGCGGCGGCGTGGTACGAGGACGGCGACGCTGCGATGAAGCCGGCGAGGTCGTCGATGTACTCTGGGTGCGAATCCGGTGCAAAGGTCATCCCCCTATCCAAGCACCGGCCGGCGACGGGCATGCACGAGGGCTTTCGCCGGACGGATGACCGCAGAAGGGTGCGCCATGGTCCCGACCGTCCGGCCGAGCAACACCGCCGATGCGAGCACCGTTCCGAGGCGCCCGCCGAGCACCGTCGCGGATGCCGTCGCGGGCGGCGACGCGGCTGCCGACGCCTGGGTGCTGCGCTTCGAGGGCTTCGACCCGGCCACCGAGGGCGTCCGCGAAGCACTCTGCGCCCTCGGCAACGGATACTGGGGCACGCGGGGCGCTTCCCCAGAGGCTTCGGCGGATGCCGTGCACTACCCGGGCACCTACCTCGCCGGCGTCTACAACCCGGTTCACACCGAGCTCGGCAGCCATTCCCGCGACGATGAGCACATGGTCAACGCCCCCAATTGGCTCGCCCTGTCGTTCCGCATCGGCACCGCGGACTGGTTCCGGCCAGAGGATCCCGGAGTCCTGGACTACCGGCAGGAACTCGACCTCCGGCGCGGCCTGCTGACCAGGGTCATCCGCTTTCGGGACGCCGACCGGCACACGACAACGGTCACCTCGCGGCGTTTCGTGTCCCAGTCCGACCCGCACGTCGCCGTGCTCGAGACGACCTTTGAGGCTGAGGGCTGGTCCGGCCCTGTGACGGTGCGCTCGGCCGTCGACGGCCGCGTCGCGAACCGCAATGTGGCGGCCGATGCCGCGCTCACGAACAGGCACCTGATGCCACGTGCCCGCACCGAGGTCGACGACCGCACCGTGCTGCTCGAAATGGAAACCACCGTCTCGGGCGTGCACATAGCGATGGCCGCGCGCACCCGGGTCTTCGAGGCCGACCCTGCGGGCGCGGATCGGCCAGGCCCACCCCAGGAGATCACGGTGGCCCGACGATTCCTGAGCGAACCCGGCTCCGTCGCGCACGAGTTCGAGCTGCACCTCGAGCCTGGACGCCCGGTCCGGGTGGAGAAGACCGTCATCGTCGGCACGTCGAGGGACCGTGCCGTCGTGTCGGCGCCCTTCGCCGTGACCGCGTGGATGCGCCGAGTCGCCGACCCGGCGGACCTTCTCATCGCGCACGAACGTGAATGGCGCGGGCTCTGGGACGAGTTCGCGGTGAACCTCGACGACAACGAGCACCAGTCCCTCGCGCTCAACCTCAACACCTTCCACGTCTTGCAGACCCTCGCCGGCGTCGACGCCGACCTCGACGCCGGCGTCCCCGCCCGTGGGCTCACCGGGGAGGGCTACCGGGGGCACGTGTTCTGGGACGAAGTCTTCGTCTACCCGGTACTCACCCTGCGCCGCCCCGACCTGAGCCGGGCGCTCATCGGCTACCGGTACCGGCGCCTCGCCGAGGCCAGGGCGGCCGCGAGAACCGCCGGTCTCGAGGGCGCGATGTTCCCCTGGCAGAGCGGCATCGACGGGCGGGAGGTGACCCCGGCCGAACTGTTCAACCCGCGCACCGGCGAGTGGATGCCCGATCATTCCCACAACCAGCGCCACGTCGGGCTGGCCGTCGCGTACAGCGTGTGGACGTACTACCAGGCAACAGGGGACGTCGACTTCCTCGTCCACCAGGGTGCCGAACTGCTGCTGGAGGTCGCCCGGTTCTTCGCGGCCCTGGCCACGTACGACGAGAGCGCCGACCGTTTCGACATCACCGGCGTCATGGGACCGGACGAATTCCACGATGGAGCCCCCGGAGCGCCGGGAACGGGGCTGCGCAACAACACCTATACCAACGTGATGACCGCCTGGCTGATGGCGCGGGCCGTCGACATGGTCGCCGTGCTGAACGGGCGCAGCTGCCGGCCGCTCTGGAACCGGCTCGGCCTGCGCCCGGGCGAGGTCGACCGCTGGCGGCACATCGGCAGCCGGCTCCGGCTGTCGTTCCTGGCTGGAGGGGTGCCCAGCCAGTTCGACGGATACGAGGCGCTCCCCGAGTTCGACTGGGCGGGGTATCGCGCCCGCTACGGCGACCTCGGCCGGCTCGACCTGATCCTCAACGCGGAGGGCGACAGCACGAACAACTACCGGGTGTCCAAGCAGGCCGACGTGCTGATGCTGCTCTACCTGTTCTCGGCCGAGGAACTGCGGAGGCTGCTGCACGGGCTGGGGTACCCGCTGCCGCCGGAGGCCGTCGTCGCCACGGTGGACTTCTACGGGTCCCGGTCCACGCACGGGTCGACCCTGAGCAACGTCGTGCATTCCTGGGTGGAGGCCCGTCGCGACCGGGAGCGCTCCTGGCAGTTCCTGACCAGGGCCCTGGACAGCGACCTCGCCGACATCCAGGGCGGCACCACCCACGAGGGCATCCACCTCGGCGCGATGGCGGGGTCCGTGGACATGATGGTGCGGTGTTACAGCGGCCTCGAGATCCGCGACGACATCCTCTGGCTCCACCCCGTACTCCCCGCGGAGCTCGGTGCGTTCTCGTTCAGCATCAACTACCGGGACCACCCGATCCGGCTCGAGCTCACGTCGACGAACCTGCGCGTGACACTCAGCGCCGGCGGTGCCCCGCCGATCCGGGTACGGGTGGAGGGCCAGGACGCCTGGCTCGCCCCGGGCCAGGTCCGCGATTTCCCCCTGGTCCCGTAGCGGAGGCCCTAGACTGACCGCAATCGACTAGGTGGGGGCACAATGACCGACGGATCAGGCAATTACATTCCGATGCCCGCGGCGGCTCCCGCGGCGGGCTGGTATCCGGACCCCGCAGGCTCCCCTCGCCAGCGCTGGTGGAACGGCGCGGCCTGGACCATGGACCTGCACTATCCCGAGCCTCCCGTCTACGGGCGCCTCGCTCCGACCAGGGTCCTCTCACCGGACACGCCCGTCTACACCGCGGCCATCTGGATCATCACGCTGCTGCCGCTCCTGTCGCTCATCAACGTGGCGTCGACCGACCTCACCGCGGACTTCAACCGGGGGCTGTCGGAGGGCTCCACCGGCACGACGACGTCGGCGACGGATGTCCTCAGCCAGCTCCTCAGCATCGCCGTCTACGCGGCGTCGGTCACCCTCGCCTACTTCGACCGGCGCCGGCTGCTCGCCGACGGGTTCACCCGCCCGTTCCACTGGGCCTGGACCTTCCTCTCCTCCGGTATCTACGTGATCGGCCGCTCGATCGTCGTGCGTAACCAGGCGGGCCGCGGCCTGACCCCGATCTGGGTCTGGACCGGCATCGTCGTCGTCACGACGCTGGTCACCTTCGCCAAGTTCGCCGCCCTCGTGCCGCTCTTCCTCACGACGATCGGGTCGGGCATCGCGGCCTGAGCGGCAGCCGGCGAGCGCGGGTGTTCCGCGGCTAGACCTCGCTCTGCAGGGCCGCGCGGGCGAAGGCGGCCCCGCCCGGGGTGATCGTCCAGTTCAGGTAGTCGCGGGGCTTCCGTTCGAAGACGCCGAGGTGGTTGAAGAGGCGCCACTTGGGGAGCACGACCTGGAACGCGGCATCCGCGGAAAGGCGCTCGCCGTTCTTCTGCCCCCAGCCGATGGTCTCGAGACCGAGCGCGAGCGCCTGCTTGAACAGGGCGGCCTCGGTGAAACCCCGCCGGGCGATGAGCACCAGGAGGAGGCTCGTCGCGTCCGCCTCGACGGGCGAGCGGCTCGTGCGAATGGTGCGCGCGAGGTGCCACCAGAGTTCACGCGGGTTTTCGGCGAGTGCCCGACCCCTGCTCGTGAGCATGAGGCGACCCTTGCTCACCCGCAGCAGCCCGACCCGACGGAGGTGGTCACGCAGCTCCTGCAACGGAAGCATGTGCACCTCACGGTTGACCGTCACTGGCCAGCCCCAGTCGAGCTCCGTCGTCGCCGCGAGCACATCGACCGGCGGCAGGTAGCCGGCATCGGTGAGGCGGATGCCGTCGGCACCCACCCGGCGCAGGATCCATTGCACGTGTCCCACCATCCGCTGCATCGCCCGCTCGGGCAGCAGAATCGTGTCCCTCACGCGGGCCTCGGCGAGCATGAGCCGGAAGCCGGCGATCGCGTCGGGGTGCATGCGGGATTCGAGTTCCTGGGTGACCTTCACGTTGCGAGCCTACCGAGCGTCCCCGCAGAACTGTCAGCGGCACCTGCGAAGCTGGGACGATGACCGACACCCGGACCGATACCCGCGCATCCGCCCGTGAGATTCTCCGCACCCTGGTCGGGCGCGACGACGCCGACTTCCACGAGGGGCAGTTCGAGGCCATCTCCACCCTCGTCGACGACCGCCGCCGCGCGCTCGTCGTGCAGCGCACCGGCTGGGGAAAGTCCGCGGTGTACTTCGTCGCGACCCTGCTGCTGCGCCGCCAGGGCGCAGGCCCCACCATCCTCGTCTCGCCGCTGCTCGCCCTCATGCGGGACCAGGTCGCCGCGGCGGCGCGCGCCGGCGTGCGTGCCGTGTCGATCAACTCCTCGAACGCGCACGAGTGGGCCGGGGTACTCGAACAGCTGCGGAGGGATGAGGTCGACGTGCTTCTGGTCTCCCCCGAGCGGCTGAACAACCCCTCCTTCCGCGACGAGCAGCTGCCCGCGCTCATCAGTCGCGTCGGCCTGCTCGTCGTCGACGAAGCGCACTGCATCTCCGACTGGGGCCACGACTTCCGTCCGGACTACCGGCGGCTGCGCGACCTCATCGCGACGATGCCGGCCGGGGTGCCGGTCCTCGCGACGACCGCAACGGCGAACAGCCGCGTCGTGACGGACGTCGCGGAACAGCTCGCACCCGCGGCGCCGGCAACAGGCCAGGCAGCGGGGCCCGGCGTCGTCACCATCCGCGGGCCGCTCGCCCGAGCCTCCCTGCGGCTCGGCGTGCTTCGGCTGCCCGACTCGCGAGCCCGGCTCGCCTGGCTGCTCAGCCACATCGACGAGCTGCCCGGCAGCGGCATCATCTACACCCTCACCGTCTCAGCGGCCGAGGACACCGCGCGCCTGTTGCGCGAGGCCGGCCATGCCGTGCGCGCGTACACCGGCCAGACCGACACCGCGGAACGCGAGGAGTCTGAGGGGATGCTCAAGCGCAACGAGGTCAAGGCCCTCGTCGCCACAAGTGCCCTCGGCATGGGCTTCGACAAGCCGGACCTCGGCTTCGTGCTGCACCTGGGCGCCCCCTCCTCCCCCGTCGCGTACTACCAGCAGGTCGGTCGCGCGGGGCGCGCGACCGAGAACGCCGACGTGCTCCTGCTCCCCGGTATCGAGGACGAGGCGATCTGGCAGTACTTCGCGACCTCGTCGATGCCGAGCGAGCATAAGGCTGAGGCCGTGCTCGGCGCCCTCGGCGACGCGGGTGGTCGCCCTCTCTCGACGCCGGCGCTCGAGGCGCGCGTCGACCTCAAGCGGTCCCCCCTCGAACTGCTGCTCAAGGTCCTCGACGTCGACGGCGCCGTGCGCAGGGTCACCGGCGGCTGGGTGTCGACCGGGCAGCCCTGGGTCTACGACCAGGTGCGCTACGAGCGCATCGCGGCCGCCCGGCTCGCCGAACAGCAGTCGATGATCGACTACGAACGCACGACCGGCTGCCGGATGGAGTTCCTGCAGCGCGCCCTCGACGACGACACCGCGGTGCCCTGCGGCCGGTGCGACACCTGCACGACCGCGTGGTATCCGTCCGACGTCGCCGTGGCGGCGGCCTCGGCAGCCGCCGCCTCGCTCGACCGGGTCGGCGTGGAACTCGAACCCCGCGCCCAGTGGCCGACCGGGGTCGCGAGCCTCGGGGTCGACGTGCGCGGCAACATCCCGGTTGGCGAGCGTCTCGCCCCGGGCCGCGCCCTCGCCCGGCTCACCGACCTCGGCTGGGGCGGACCCCTCCGTGACCTCTTCGCCGTCCAGGCGGCGGATGCCACTGCGACCGCCGCGATGACAAGCGCCTGCGTACGGGTGCTCGCCGACTGGAACTGGGACGAACGACCGGCCGCGGTGATCAGCATGCCGTCGCGGCGGCATCCGCTTCTCGTCGCCTCGGTCGCCCGCACCCTGTCGGAGGCCGGGCGCCTGCCCTGGCTCGGCTCCCTGGACCTCGTCGGCGGCGGGCCCGAAGGCGGCAGCGGCGGGAACAGCGCCTATCGCCTCGCCGCGGTGTGGAACCGTTTCGAGGTCGGGCCCGAACTCGCCGCGTCCCTGGCGCCCTTCGCCGGCAAGCCGGTCCTGCTGATCGACGACCTCGCCGACAGCCGGTGGACCCTCACCGTCGCCGGGCGGCTGCTGCGCCGGGCGGGCACCTCTGCGGTGCTCCCGTTCGCCCTGGCGCTGCGTTCCTGAGTCCGCGCGCGTTCCGGGAGCCGCGCACGCATCCGCGATGACACATCCTTCCGGTAAACTCCCCGGGCATTCAGAACCAGGGAGACCCGTGACATCGACACTCAAGACCGAGCGACCTGCTCCGGCGCCGCCACGCGAAACCACCGTGCGCCGGGATATCCAGGGGCTGCGGGCCGTCGCCATCGTCGCGGTCGTGCTCAACCACGTGATCATGTGGCCGACCGGCGGTTTCATCGGCGTGGACATCTTCTTCGTCATCTCGGGATTCCTGATCACCGGGATCCTGCTCCGCGACCATGAGACGACGGGCACGATTTCGCTCCGGCGTTTCTACGCCAGGCGCATCCGGCGGATCGCTCCGGCCGCGGTGACCGTACTGGTCGCCACGGCGGTCCTCGCCCACTTCCTGTTCAACACCACGCGGGCGCTCTCCACGCTCTGGGATGCCGCCTGGGCCTTCGTCTTCGCGGCGAACTGGCACTTCACGGCCATCGGCACGGACTACTTCCATGCGACCGACCCGGCCTCGCCGCTGCAGCCGTACTGGTCGCTCTCGGTCGAGGAGCAGTTCTATCTCGTCTGGCCGATCGTGGTGCTCCTCGTGCTCACCGTGGGCGCGAAGCGCCTGCGGAGCGCCCGCCGCGGCAGGGTGGTCCTCGGCCTGGTGATGGTCGTCGTCATTGTCGTGTCCTTTTGTCATGCCCTCGGTGAGAGCGCGACCACGCCGTCCGCCGCCTACCTGTCCACGTTCTCCCGGGTGTGGGAGCTCGGCGTCGGCGCCCTGCTCGCCGCGGCCGCCCCGGTCTTCCCCCGGATCCCCGTCGCCCTGCGCGGGCTCCTCGGCTGGGCTGGACTGCTCGGGATCCTGGCCGGCTTCTTCCTGATCGACGACGCCCTCGCCTTTCCAGGGCCCTGGGCAGCCGTCCCCGTCGCCGCGACCGCCCTCGTGATCATCGGCGGCATCACCGGCCCGCAGCACTACCTGTTCCCGCTCACGAACCCGCTCAGCGTCTGGATCGGCGACCTCTCGTACTCGCTGTATCTCTGGCACTTCCCGGTGATGGTGTTCCTGCTGATGGCCGACCCCACACTCAGCGTGCAGGTCATCCTCGGCATGATCCTCGCACTCTCGATCGTGTCGTACTACCTCATCGAGCAGCCACTGCACCGGTCACCGTGGCTGCACCGGTTCGGCGATTCAGCGGAATCCAGCCGCCTCGCCTGGCGCACCTGGCGGGAGAAGTTCGGCTCCCAGTTCATTCTTGCCGGGCTGAGCCTGTTCGTGATCGCGACCGTGATCGGTGTCAGCGCCCAGGTCACCCTGCACGGCACGAGTTCCCCGGCAGCACCCATCGCGGCGCCCGGCCCGGTGGAGGACCCGACAGCCCAGCTGCAGGCGGATCTCGGCGCGGCTGCCTCGTCAACCGAGTGGCCGGGGAACCTCTCCCCCACCCTCGACGACGCGATCGCGACGACGTCGAAGAACAACCCGGCCAGGGGCTGCTTCGATGTCGGAAGCACGCCGAGCTTCGACGGCTGCACCTGGGGCAGTTCGGACGCCCCGAATCACATGTACCTCGTGGGCGACTCGACGGCCCTTGCCTATGCCCCCGCGTTCAAGGTGATCGCGGAGGGCAGCAACGGGCAGTGGAAGATCACCACGATCGGCCTGTACGGCTGCCGGTTCACGGCCGTGCCCGTGCAGAACGACGGCGCCGGCGTGATGGATGCCTGCCCCCAGCGCAAACAGGACGTCGCCCAGCGCATCGTGGCCGACAACCCGCGGCTCGTCGTGATTTCGAACGCATACGCGCTCGGCAAGACGCCCGACCGGACCGCCCTCTCCGCGGAGACCCTCGTCGCGTCGACGGCCGCGGAGGCGGCCGTGTACAACGCCGCCGGCCGGATCGTTTACCTCGCACCGCCGCCCCTCGGGGCCAGCCTCGGCCAGTGCTATTCGCCGGTGTCGAGCCCGCAGAACTGCAACACGGGCATCGACCAGGCCTGGCAGGACTTCGCGGCGGCGACCAGTGCGTTAAACGGATCCGGCAGCTTCTTCGTGTCCTCGCTGCCGTTCAGCTGTTACAACGGCGCCTGCCCGGCGTTCGCGGGCACGATTCCGACCAAGTACGACACCGTGCACATGACTCCTGCGTATTCGACCCACATCGCCCCGGCCATCCGCTTCGCCCTCGGGGCGCTCGGCCTGATGTAAGCGGGTCGTTTCCGGCGGGGTCAGGCGACCCTGACCTCGATCTCGCCCGGCTCCGCGGCCTCACTGCCGAAGACCAGGAACCGGTTGGCGATCTTGTCGGTGAAGAACCGGTCATGGCTGACCACGACGACAGCGCCGGGGAAGTGCACGAGGGCCCGCTCCATCACCTGGGTGCTCGACAGGTCGAGGTGGTTGGTCGGTTCGTCGAGCAGAAGCACCGAAGCCCCGGAGAGCAGGCACTGCGCCATGGCGACGCGCGCCTTCTGCCCGCCGGACAGGTTGCCGATCGTCTGTTTGAGGTCGGCTTCTGAGAACTGGAACATCGCGAGGAAGCGGTTCACCGACTTGCGGGTCGCGGTGAACGCGAGGCTGCCGGGCATGGCGTTCACCGCGTGCGTGACGGTGTCCTTCTCGTCGAGCTCGGCGAGGACCTGGTTGTAGGAGACCGGCGCGATGCCGCCCGCCCAGGTCACGGACCCGGAGTCGGCCTTCTCCTCGCCGTCGAGAACCCGCAGCAGGGTCGTCTTGCCGCTGCCGTTGGCGCCGAGCACCACGATCCTGTTCCCGCGCCGGACCTCGAAGCTCAGGTCGGAGAACAGGGCCTTGTCGCCATAGGACTTGCTGAGGCCCTCGACCCGGCAGAGCACGTCCTTCACGTGCAGGCCACGATAGATCTCCGTGATGATCTGGTCGACCGGGCGCGGCGCCCTCGCCTTCTTGATCTGCGCCAGCTGGCCGTCGAGGGTGCGGCTCGCCGCCTTCGCCGCCTCCCTGCGGTCGGAGATCCCCTCGGACTCGAACGCGAGGAGCTCGGACTCGTGCACGAACTGCTGCTCGAGCGTCTTGAGCCGGAACTGCTTCTGGATGACGTATTCGCCGAAGTTGCCGGGGTACTCGTGCAGGTGGAAGTTCTCGACCTCGATGATCCGGGTGACGACGGCGTCGAGGAATTTCCGGTCGTGCGAGACGATGATCGCCGCGCCGTGGAAGTCCCGGAACCAGGCCTCGAGCCATTCGACGCCGGCGACGTCGAGGTAGTTGGTGGGCTCGTCGAGGAGCAGGACGTCGGGGTCCTCGAGCAGGATCTTGGCAAGCGCCGCCCGGTTGCGCCAGCCGCCGGAGAGCTCGTCGATCGCGCAGACGCGGTGGGCCTCGTTGAAACCGAGGGTGCTGAGTGCCGTGTCGATCCGGCGCGGGTAATCCCAGCCGCCGAGCCGGTCCATGTCCTCGAACAGTTCGGCCTGGCGGTGCAGGAGGGCGTCGAAGTCCGTGGCCACGGCGATGGCCGCGTCGATCGACGCGAGTTCGGCTTCGATGGCCTTGATCGGAGCGAAGAGGCCGTGCAGGACCTCGGTGATGGTGGAGGAGCCGTCCAGTTCGGAGAACTGCGAGAAGTACCCGATCGAGACACCGCTCTCGAGCGTGACGGTGCCGGAGTCCGGTGCCACCTGGTCGAGGATGAGCTTGAGGATCGTGGTCTTTCCCGACCCGTTCTTGCCGATCAGGCCGACCCGGTCGCCCGGCTCCAGCCGGAAGAAGGCGTCGCGCAGGATCTGCGTCTTCTCGAATCGAACACTGACGTCATTCAGCCTGATCAGGCTCATTACTGCTGTCCTCTCGAGGGACGCCCAGGGAATTCGGCGAGCGGGGCCCAGTCGAGTCTACAAAACCCCGGGCGCTTCAGACCCTCAGCGCTACCGAACCTCAGCGCAGCACGTCCATCCGGGCCGGGTCGTCGGGATCGTGCGGCACCTCGCTCCGGGCGGACAGCATCCCGAGACGCACGAGGTCGATGCCGAACAGGTCAGGCCGTCCATGCAGGCGGCGGCGCCAGGTGGCCGGCACCGCCTCGAGTCCCCACCGTCCCGCGAGCAGCGCGCCGGCGGCGGCCACGCTGGCGGGATCGGCACCGCTGTGCGCGGCAGCGGAGATGACCGGTTCGACGCGGGAAGCATCCACGGCGCCCGCGTCGCCGAGGATCGCCCACGCGCCCTGCAGAATCCAGCCGACCGGACCCACACGCTGCACGTCGACGGTGCGGCCCCGCCCGGCCGCGGCGAGGTGGGCCTCCCAGGCGGCACGCGCCTCTGCGGGCAGGGTCTCGAACCCGGCCCGGGGATCGAGGCGCCCCTCGAGGACCGCCACGCGGAGTGAGAGCGCGAAGAGGACGCCCGCGTCGCCGGCGCCCGGGTCGGCGTCGGGGCGTCCCGAGTCGGTCGGTGCGGTGCGGTTCAGCGCGGTGCCGCGCACGGACGACACCAACCGCGCGGCCTCGGCGAGCGCCACGGGGTCGTCGAGCAGGGCGAGGGCGACGGGGGCCGTCCGGAGCAGGCACCGCCCGGCCGCGAGCCCGGCCGCATCCGGATCGCCGACGTCGGGTTCCGCGGCCGGGCCGGGGTCTTCCCGCACCGCGGCCTCCCTGGGGTCGAGGCCGTCGGCCGTGAGCAGCGCGAGGTCCACGGCCGCGGCCGTCCGCTCGGACCACTCGAAGTCACCGCCGGACGCGAGGGCATCCCCGGCGGCGAGCCCCAGCAAAACAGCGCCGGACCGATCATGCTGTTCGGGTGTGAGCACGGCGACCTCCGTGGCAGGAGCAACGACATCGAATGCGCGCAGCATACGTCCCGGCGGCACGGCCGACAAGGCGGCAGCCCCCTCCCGTGGCGCGCATTCGCGATGGCCAAGAACGACCGGCGTGGGCGTCATCGTGCGTCACGGGAATAGTCGGGGAAGCCTGCACCTTGTTATTCTTCGGAAGTCCCCGGTGAACACACCCGGCCCGGAGACTCCCTCGCGTGAAGGACCGCCACCCTGGTCTTTCACCTTCCGAAGCGTCAAACCGGCGGTTCGATTCCCTGCATTCGCGTTAGGCATTCCCATGAAGCTCACGTTCCGCTCCGCGCTCGTCGCGGGAGCCATCGTCACCCTCGCAGCACTGTCCCTCACCGCGTGCGCCACCGGCGGCACGGCCGGAAGCACGAGCGGCGCAACGACCGCCGACGATTCCCTCACCAAGGTGCAGAAGGCGGGAACACTCACGGTCGGGACAGAGGGAACATACCGCCCGTTCTCGTTCCACGAGAACGGCGCCGGAGACATCACCGGATACGACGTCGACGTGGTCAAGGCCGTCGCCGCCAAGCTCGGAGTCACCGCGACCTTCCAGGAGACCCAGTGGGACGGCATCTTCGCCGGGCTCGAGGCCGGCCGGTTCGACGCGATCGCCAACCAGGTCTCGATCACCCCTGAGCGCACCGCCAAGTACACCTTCTCCACCCCGTACACGTACTCGACGGGCGTGATCGTCGTGAAGTCGGACAACACCTCGATCACCTCGTTCGAGAGCCTCTCCGGGAAGACCACCGCCCAGTCGCTCACGAGCAACTGGAACACTCTCGCTACCCAGAGCGGCGCCAACGTGCAGGCCGTCGAGGGCTGGGCGCAGTCCGTCGCCCTCGTCGAGCAGGGCCGGGTCGACGCCACGATCAACGACAACCTGACCTTCCTCGACTACAAGAAGAACAACGACGCTTCGGGGCTCAAAGTCGCCGCGACCACGACCGACAAGTCGGAGAGCGCCCTCGCGTTCGCCGGCGGCAGCACCGCCCTCGCAACCGCCGTCGACACCGCCCTCGCCGATCTTGCCTCGGACGGCACCCTGACCTCGATCTCGGAGAAGTACTTCGGGGCCGACGTCTCGAAGTAACCAGCAGATGACTCAGTCGAACTGGGACCTCGCCCTCAGCGCACTGGGTCCGATCCTGATGGGCGCCATCCAGGGCACGATTCCGCTCGCGCTCGTCTCCTTCGCGCTCGGTCTCGTGCTCGCGCTCGTCCTCGCGCTCATGAGGTTGTCCCGGCAGCGCTGGTTGTCCGCGATCGCCCGGGTGTTCATCTCGATCGTGCGGGGAACGCCGCTGCTCGTGCAGCTCTTCGTTATCTTCTACGGGCTTCCCTCGCTCGGGCTTCTGATCGACCCGTGGCCGAGCGCCGTGATCGCCTTCTCGATCAATGTCGGCGGGTATGCCGCAGAGGTCATCCGCGCCGCGATCCTCTCCGTGCCCCAGGGCCAGTGGGAGGCGGCCTGGATGGTCGGAATGTCCCGCCGCAAGGCACTGACCCGGATCATCCTGCCGCAGGCCGCCCGCGTCTCGGTCCCCCCGCTGTCGAACACGTTCATCAGCCTCGTCAAGGACACCTCCCTCGCCTCGCTGATCCTTGTCACCGAACTCTTCCGGCAGGCCCAGAAGGTCGCGGCGTTCAGCCAGGAATTCATGCTGCTCTACCTCGAGGCCGCGCTCGTGTACTGGGTGATCTGCCTCGTGCTCTCGACCGTGCAGGGCAGGCTCGAAAAGCGATTGGACCGTTATGTCGCCCATTGATACCCCGCTCGACCCGCCGACCGAGCCGCAGCACGGCGAAGGGACAGAGCCCGCGGCATCCGCCGCCCTGCTCACCGTTCGGGGGCTGCGCAAGAGCTTCGGCTCGACCAGCGTGCTCGAGTCCATCGACCTCACCGTCGCCCGGGGCCAGGTGCTCGCCCTGATCGGCCCCTCCGGCTCGGGGAAGACCACCATTCTGCGGTGCCTGAACGGGCTCGAAACCGCGGACGGGGGCACGATCACGATCACCGCCGAGGTCGCAGACGCCACGCAGGTCGCCGCCACGCCCGGGGACCCCTCACTCGCCGGAACCGCGATCACGGTCGACTTCGGCGCCGTCAAGGGCCCGAGCGACAAGAGCCTCGCGGCCCTCCGCGACCGGTCGGCGATGGTGTTCCAGAACTACAACCTGTTCCCGCACAAGACGGTGCTCGAGAACGTGCTCGAGGGTCCTGTCGTCGTGCAGCGCCGCCCGAAGGCGGAGGTCACCGCGGAGGCGCTCGCTCTCCTCGCCCGGGTGGGTCTGGCCGACAAGACGGATGCGTTTCCGTTCGAACTCTCCGGCGGTCAGCAGCAGCGGGTCGGGATCGTGCGGGCGCTCGCACTCCGCCCCCAGCTCCTGCTCTTCGACGAGCCGACGTCCTCGCTCGATCCTGAGTTGGTCGGGGACGTGTTGCGCCTGATCAAGGAACTCGCGATCGAGGGGTGGACCATGGTGATCGTCACCCACGAACTGGAGTTCGCCCGGGAGGTCGCGAGCGAGATCGCCTTCGTCGACGGCGGCACGATCGTCGAACACGGCGACCCCAGGCAGGTGCTCCGGAACCCGCGCGAGGAACGCACCCGGCAGTTCCTGCACCGCCTGCTCAACCCGTTCTGAACGCGCCCGCCCGGTCCGTCGATACCGCCCGTCCGCACCGCTATCGTGATGCCATGGCAACAGCAGCGGTGACCACGCAACGACGCGTCTTCGGGGTCTTCCGCCTCGCGATCGGGATGCTCCTCCTCGCGAGTGTGCTCACTCAAGTCGTCGACCAGGCTGTGCACGACGCCTTCGTGCCGACGGAGTACTTCGGGTACTTCACGGTGCAGTCGAGCCTGGTCAACGCGGTCGTGCTGCTCTGGGGCGGTTCCCTCGCCCTCCGGTTCCGGGCAGACCCGGAGCTTTTCACCCGGATCAGGATGTCGGGGCTCTGCTACGCGATCGTGACCGCGGTCGTCTACAACGCACTGTTGCGCAACGTGGTGTCCGACGGTTTCACCGGGATCGCCTGGCCGAACGAGGTCCTGCACGTCTGGGCGCCGATCTTCATCCTGGTCGATTGGCTCCTCGCCCCTGGGCGGCCGGCCCTCGCCTGGAAGGCCCTGGGCTTCGCCCTCCTGTATCCGACCGTGTGGGTCGTCTACGCCGTGATCCGCGGCGCCGTCACCGGGTTCTACACCTACCCGTTCCTCGACCCGACCGGACCCGGCGGGTATGGGAGCGTCGCCGGGTACGTGCTCGGAATCGCCGTCGTCATCGCGGGCCTCGCTGCCGCGGCGATCTCCGTGAGCCGGGCGGGGCATGCGACAGGGGTCACGGCTTCGACAGCTGTTCTGGCGGAAGATCCGGCAGCATCCGTGTCGCCTCCAGCTGACGCTCGCGCATCGCGAGGAACAGCGGAAAGTTGAACGCGAAGGCGAGAACGAACGCGAGGACGACGTAGAGCCAGGCCCGTTTCATGCCGAGCCGGCGGGCTTCGACGATGATCAGGATACTGCCGGCCACGGCTGTCACAAGCAGGTCGACGGTGAGCGATGACACCGAGGGGCCGCTTCCGGTCCAGTCGCCGAGGTAGTCGCGCGCCTGGCTGATCGAGAGGATGTTGTACGTCCAGGTGCCGATCAGGCCGGCAATGCTCAAGCCGAGGTACACGAGGGCGAGCGGGGTCCAGTTCCGGGTCATGCCGACAGTATGCCGCCCCTTCCCGCTCCGTCCCGTCACGTCGACGCGTCCACCCACCTCGCGAGAGCGTAATTTTGGCCCTTAAACCGGCGGTTTAAGGG
Organism: Cryobacterium glucosi; assembly: GCF_004402235.1. Taxonomy (GTDB): domain Bacteria; phylum Actinomycetota; class Actinomycetes; order Actinomycetales; family Microbacteriaceae; genus Cryobacterium; species Cryobacterium glucosi. The sequence continues at coordinate 113,905 of NZ_SOFS01000018.1, read as the reverse complement.
CCAAAATTACGCTCTCGCGGAGAGGAGACGCGCGCGGGTCAGTCGGCGGGACCGGCGGTGAGGGTTGCGGACGCGGTGTGGGTTGCCCCGGCGGTGTCCGTCCAGGTGAGGGTGACCGAGTCGCCGGGGTTGTACGCCGTGAGGGTCGAGGTGAGGGCGGCGGCCGAGGTGATCGACGTGCCGTCGACGGCGGTGATGGTGTCGCCCGCGACGATCCCGGCGGTGGCGGCGGCCGAACCGGCGACGACCGCCGTGATCACGGCCGAGTCACCGGTCGTGGCCGTCGATCCGGTGGTGCCGGATGCCGCGCCGAGGCTGCCGCGGTAGCTGCGGCCGTTGACAGAGCCCGTGTCCGTCGAGGTGGCGGCGCCCGAACCGACCGCGACCCCGAGGAACGCCGGGTAGCCGATCGTGACAGAGCTCGTTTCGACGCCGGTGTGGATCAGGGTGACGACCTCGAGGGCCGCGTCGATCGTGATCGCGAAGCCACTGATCGTCGCGGTCCCTGAGGACGCCGCCGTGTCAATGCCGATGACCTCCCCGTCGGCGTCGTAGAGGGGCCCGCCGGAGTCGCCGGACTGGATGTCCGCGTCAACCTGGATCAGGCCGGTCAGGGTTTCGGCGTCCGTGGCATCCTCGCTCGACGCGGTGATGGTCTGGTCGACGCTCGTGACGGTGCCGGCCGCCGCGGTGAGGGTGCTCGTTCCGCCGGCGTTGCCGACCCCCGTGACCGCGTCCCCCGCCGCGACGGTCGAGGTCGTGTCCAGAGTGGCGGGGACCAGCCCGGAGGCATTCTCGAGTTTCAGAACGGCGATGTCCTGCGAGGAGTCCGTACCGACGACATCCGCCACATAGCTCACGCCGGTCGAGACGACCGTCACGCTGATGCTCGTCGCGCCGTCGATGACGTGGTTGTTGGTCAGGATCTCACCGTTCGAGGTGAGCACGATTCCGGTGCCGGCCGCTTCGGCGCTCTGATACTTGAGGACGGTATCGATGACGACGACGCCGACCGACTGCGCGGCCGTTGCCGCAGTGGTGTCGAGCGCGGTTGCCGTCGTCGCGGATGCGGTGCCGGACCCATAGTTGGAGGGGCCGCCGGGGCGCAGGCCGGAGGTACCGAGGGTCGCCGAGGAACCTGAGGTTCCCGATGATCCGGTTGATCCCGCAACCGAGCCCGAGCTGCTCGTGCCCGACGTCGAGCTGTTCGAGGAGGAGGCCGCGGCGACGACCTGGGCGACGGCCATCGAGGAGAAGTACAGGCCGGCGCCCGTCGTCGCAGTGACGAGGGCTGCAGCGAGCCCCATCGAGACGATCACTCCGGCACGGAAGCGCGGCCGGTGGAAGGCCGGGTTGACGACGGGTGCGGCCAGGCTGTTGCCCGTGGATTCCGTGCCAGTGGGTTCCGTGCCCGTGGGTTCGGTGCCAGTCATTGTGAGATCCTTTTCCTCCGGGTGACGGCCGTACCGTCGCGACTGGTTCCCACCCAAGTCCCGGAAGCTATCGGATGTCTATGAGGCGTCGTGGTGTTGGCCCAGAGGGTCCCGCCCATCGGCTGTGAGCCCCTCCGGGCAGGCCGGGCCGGTCAGACGAGCACAGCGTCAGACGAACACAGGTCCAAACCGGCGCAGCTTCAGACGAGGACTGTGCTGCCGATTTCACTGAAACCCTGATCGGTGACAGTGACCTCGAGCTTCGCCGGAATCTGTTCCTTCATCGAATCCACGTGGCTGATCAGTCCGATGGTGCGGCCACCGGCCCGGAGGCCGTCGAGGGTGCTCATCGCCGTCTCGAGCGTTTCGCTGTCCAGGGAGCCGAATCCCTCATCGACGAAGAGGGTGTCGAGCGCGATTCCGCCGGCCTGATGCGAGACGACCTCGGCGAGCCCGAGGGCCAGGGCGAGTGAGGCGAGGAAGGTCTCGCCGCCGGAGAGCGACTGGGTCGGGCGGGCCCGTCCGGTGTGCTGGTCGAGGATGGCGAGTCCGAGGCCGGACTGGGTGCCGCGGTACTGCAGGGAATCGTCGTGTTCGAGGGCGTATCGGCCGCCGGTCATGTCCCGCAGGCGACCGTTCGCGGCGAGGATGATCTCCTCGAGTTGCGCGGCGAGCACGTAGGTTTCGAGTTTCATCCGTTTGGTGTTCGGTTCCTCGCCGTGAACGACCGCGGCGAGCTCCCGCACCTGGGCCTGGGTGACGAGCAGGGTCGCGGAGGTGGCGGCAAGCGCACGGGCCTCGGCGACCACGACAGCCAGTTCCTCCTGCCGGATCGCGAGGGTCCCGTGCTCGGTGAACGCCTCGTCCCTGGCCGTGGCCGCAGCGGCCCTGGCGGCCCTGGCCGGGTCCAGATCGAGCGCGACATCGGGAAGGTCGGCGAGCTCCGGTTCGGCCAGCACGGCGCGCACCGCGGCGATCTGGTCGTCGTGGGCACGGATGCCGGTCTCCCGCGTCGCGATCTCGGCCGGCGTGAGTCGTGCGGTGACGACCTCCGTTGCTTCCACGAAGCCTTCCGCGGTGAGCCGGTCGGCCACGGCCGCGGAGGCGGCATCGAGGGCACGATCCCGTTCGCCGCTGAGGGCGCGGGCCGTCTCGAAGGCGCGCGCCGCCTCGAGCTCTGTGCGCAGGCTCTCGGCCCGTTCGGTGACGGAGGTGTGGCCCGCCAGTTGCCGATTCACCCGTTCCTCGATCGCGATGCGGCGGCCGCGGATTTCGGTGAGCCGGGTCGCGGCATCGTCCCTGCCGGAGTGGACCCCGGCGAGGGTCTCCCGCGCGTGGTCGAGCTCGGTGCGCAGCCGCAGCCGCTCGGCACCGAGTTCCGTTTCCCGTGCCGCGGCGGTGCGGGCAGTCTCGAGTGCGGTGAGCGCGGCCGCGCGCGAGGCCGTGCGGTCGGCACCTGTTCCCGGGCCGGCGGAAGCACGGGCGGCGGCAGCGCGCGCGCCCAGGCTGAGGACCTCACCGTTGCTGCGCTCGAGGTGGTCCTGGGCGCGGGTCATTCCGGCGAGGGCGGCCTCGATGTCGCCCTCGGTGACCGGCTCACCGGACGCCTCCGCGGGGTGAGGATGCAGCGTGGAACCGCACACCCCGCACGGTTCGCCGGAAACGAGCCGGCCGGCGAGCTCGCCGGCGTGATCGGCCAGCCGCTTGGCGACGAGGTCTCGGTAGCGTCCGGCGGCGTCGGCGTTCTCGGTGGCGGCGGCCGCGTGCCGGCTGCGTGCCCTGTCGAGGTCCGCCTCGAGCGCGGCAGCCTCTGTGGCTGCGGCTTCCGCGGCGACCGCGCGGGCGAGCGCGGCGACGGCTTCCGGTTCGCGGGCGGAGTCGCGAGCGAGCGCGGCGAGGTCCCGGTCGAGGTCGTCGAGCAGGGCGGGCGCTGCGTCGATCCGCGCCTGCAGCCCGTCGAGCGTGGCCTGGATCTCGGCGAGCCCGGCCTCGGCGGACCCGGACTCCACATCGAGGGCCGGCAGTTCTTCCTCGGCCGCGAGGACATCGTTCAGGGACCCGAGCTGTTCGAGGAGCAGGTCGATGGTGGCGGAGAGTGGGACGGCATCCTGATCGTCGTCGCCGTCCTGGTCGACCTCGTCGGAACCGTTGACCGTGATCCAGTTCTCCCGCGCAGCCACCTCCGCCGGCGCCGCGTCGAGGGCAGCGGCGAGCGCAGCGGACTCTGCTTCGATCTGGGGCCATACCCGGGCAGCGCGGTGCGCGGCCGCGAGGTCGTCACGGTCGGCGTCGACAACGGAGCTGCGCTCGTCGAGCACGGCCAGGGTGGCCGTTGCGGCGTCCCTGCGGTCCTGGCGGGCCCGCATCTCTTCCTGGGCCCGAAGCCCGGCCGTCGCGTCGACCAGTGCGGCATCCGCACGGGCAGCCGCGGCGACGGCGACGGCGAGTGCCTGTTCGAGTTCGGCGGTGGCCGCCTCGAACCAGGCCAGGTCTGGTGCTGCGGTGCCGGGCTCGGTGCCTGCTGGCACGTGCCGGGCGGCGGATGCCGCGAGAGTCTCGAGCCGCACGCGCACGCCGGTGAGTTCATCGTCGAGGGCCTTGCGACGCGTGATGAGTTCTGTCTCCAGACTCTGGAACCTGCTGGTGCCGAAGAGGGTGCGCAGGACCTCGCGACGATCGTCGGTCTTGGCGAGCAGGAACCTTTGGAACCGGTTCTGTGCGAGCAGGATCACCTGCAGGAACTGGTCCTGTTTGAGCGGCAGGATGCGGGAGAGTTCGTTCCCGACATCGACGGGGCGTGCGGCGAGACCCCGCCAGCCGTCGACTGCATCGGCAGCGGCGTCGACCGCGGCGGCGTCGCGGATCTCGAGCCGGGCATCCGGTGCGGACACGGTCGTGCCGATGCCCCGCTTTTTGGCCTTGAGGTACCTGGGAGTGCGGAAGATGCGATAGTCGTTCCCGTTCAGGCCGAATTCGAGCTCGACGAAGGTGGGATCACCGGGTTCGCAATGGTCGCTGCGCAACTGCGATTCCGTGCCCTCATAGCGCGGAACACTTCCATAGAGGGCGAAACAGACCGCGTCGAGGATGCTGGACTTGCCCGCGCCGGTCTTGCCCGTGATCAGGAAGATACCGTCGTCGTCGAAGCGCTCGAAGTCGACGACCTGCTCGTTCTTGAATGGGCCGAACCCGGCGAGCCGCAGGCGCTTGATCTTCACGTCGTACTCCTCGTGTTCCTGATGCTCACTGGGTGACTTCTTTCAGTTCCCCGGCCGCGAGCAGTTCGGCGACGAGGTCTCGCTCGAACTCCGTCTGCCCGACACCGTTGCGCACGAAGCTCAGGAAGCCGGCGACGATGTCGGGATCGGTCTGCCGGTTGATCCGTTCGGCGTAGCTCTCGCTGCCGGTATCCACGACGACGGCCGGCCGGTGTTCGAGCGTGACACAGTGCGGGAAACGTTTCTGGAGCGCCCGCATGCCGTCGAGGGGCCTGACCTGGTCGGTCAGCACGGCCGAGACCCAGTCCCCTTCGAATGCTGCGAACCTGTCGGCGGTGAGGAGTTCCTCGAGCTCGCCGGTGAGCACACTGAGCCTCCGGGGAACCGGGAGGGCGACCCACTCGATCTCGAGCTCGGCGCCCTTCCCCGAACGGTCGGGGCCGAGGTCGACCTGCCAGGCGCCGCGGGGCTTTGCGGCCTCGGCGAACGAGTAGTGCAGGGGTGCGCCGGAGTAGCGCACCCGGTCTTCGAGCCTGGCTCGCCCGTGAATGTGCCCGAGTGCGACGTAGTCCGGGCCCTCGAACACGCTGACCGGCACGAGGTCGAGCCCGCCGGCGGTGATGTCCCGCTCGACGTCGCTCGCCTCCTGCGTGGCCGCGACGCCGGCCGCGAAGCAATGCGCCAGCACGACGGAGCGACCGCCGCGGACCGCGAGGTCCGACCGGATCTGGTCCATGACGAAGGTGAGCACCTGCTCGTGGGTCTTGAGCGTTCGTTCCGGGTGCGTCTGATTGGCATAGAGGTGGCGGACCAGGGCCGGTTCGAGGAAGGGGATGCCGTAGAAGTGCACGGGTCCGTGCTCGTCGGTGAGAGTGACCGGCGTGGCGACCTGTTCCGGCCGGGTGATCACATGGATGCCCGCCAGGCCGGCCCACTCGGACTGGAACCCGAGCCGGGTGGCCGAGTCGTGGTTGCCGCTCGTCATGATGACCTGCGCGCCGGCGTTCCGAATCTCGCGGAGGGCCGTCGCGAGGAGGGTGTAGCTGTCCGCTGAGGGCATCGCCGAGTCGAACACGTCGCCGGCGACGACGACCACGTCGATCGAACGATCGCGGACAACGTCGACGAGCGCGTCGAGCACGATCCGGAGGTGTTCGAGGGTCGAGTGCGTGTGGAACGTGCGCCCGATGTGCCAGTCCGACGTGTGCAGGATCCTCATGGTCGTCACGCTACCGTCCAGCACCGACACGGGCCGATCGGCCCGCCCACAGCATCCATCTTTGTTCTTCTGTGTTTTCCTTGACAAACAAAAAGAAACACAGATATCGTGTAGTCAATCCTGATCGAAGCGATCGGGCCGCGCAGTGGCGGGGGTCACTCAAAGACGAGGAGGTATCATGTTTGCGGAAGAACGGCAGGCGCTGATCGCCGAACTCGTCAGCGAAGCCAGCCGGGTCACCGTCAATGAACTCGCAACCCGCTTCGACATCACCCCGGAAACAGTGCGCCGCGACCTCGATACGCTCGAAGGCTCCCGGCAGTTGCGTCGAGTCCATGGCGGGGCCGTCGCCCTCGACCGCCTCAGCCTCTCGGAGCCGAGCCTGGCCGAACGGCAGACCCAGCGACACGACGAGAAGGAACGCATCGCCGCTGCCGCGTTCGCCATGATCCCGACCAGCCAGTCCGGGTCGATCATCCTCGACGCCGGCACCACGACCGAGCTCCTCGCCGACCGTCTCGCCGACTGGACATCCGCCGGACCCGACGACCAGCTCCTCGTCATCACGAACGCCGTTCCGATCGCATACAAGCTTGCCGGCAACGAGGAAATCCAGCTCCACCTCCTCGGCGGTCGCGTCCGTGGCCTGACCCGCGCGGTCGTCGGCCAGAGCACGATCGCGCAGCTCGAGGGGCTCCGCCCCGATATCGCGTTCATCGGCGCCAACGGCGTGCATGCCATCTTCGGCCTGAGCACCCCCGACCTCGTCGAATCGTCCGTGAAGACCGCCATCGTCCGATCGGCACGGCTCGTCGTCGCGCTCGCCGATTCCACCAAGCTCGACGAAGAGACCCTGGTGCGGTTCGCCGCCCTCGGGGACATCGACGTGCTCATCACGGACGCACCCCCATCACCGGAACTTTCCGCGGCCCTGGCCGCGGCTGACGTAGAGGTTGTGATCGCGTGATCATCACGCTTACCCCGAATCCGAGCCTGGACCGCACGATCTCGCTCGACGGCATCCTCGCCCGCGGCGAGGTGCAGCGCGCCGTGGCGAGCCACGTGGAGCCGGGGGGCAAGGGCGTCAACATCTGCCGCGCCCTTGAGGCCTCCGGCGTGGAGAGCCTCGCGATCCTGCCCGGCGACGCCCTCGATCCCGTGCTCATCGCGCTCTCCGATGCGGGCATCCCGCACCTCGGCATGCCGATCGGCGCAAGCATCCGCAGCAATGTCGCGATCACGGAGCCGGACGGCACCACGACCAAGGTCAACGTGCCCGGCCCGGTGCTGACCCCCGCTCAACAGACCGAACTCATCGATCTCGTGCTCGACCGGGCGGATGGAGCAGGCTGGGTCGTGCTCGCCGGCTCGCTTCCCCCGGGAGCTCCCGTCGATTTCTACGCCGACATCATCCGCCGGCTGCGCGCCCGCTACGGCTCCGCGGCGCCGAAGGTCGCCGTCGACTCGTCCGGCGCCCCCTTCGCCGCTGCCGTGAGCGCCGGCCCAGACCTGATCAAGCCGAACGGTGAGGAACTCGCCGAACTCACCGGGATCCCGGACGCCGAAGCCCTCGAGGGCAATCCGTCACTGGTCGCAGCGGCATCCGCTCGCCTCGTGGCCGGCGGCGTCGGCGCGGTCCTCGCCACGCTCGGCGCCCAGGGTGCCGTGTTGACGACCAGGGACGGATCCTGGCTCGCCCAGACGCCGCCCATGGTCGCCGTGAGCACCGTCGGCGCCGGCGACTCGTCGCTGGCCGGCTTCCTGCTGAGCGACCTGGCCGGCGGCAGCGCCCCCGATGCGCTCCGCCAGGCAGCAGCCCACGGGGCCGCAGCCGCATCTTTGCCCGGATCAACCGTTCCGGCACTGAACCAAACAAAGCCCAGCGACGTCACCGTGACGCAGCTGACCCATCCAAAGGAGGATGTCCAGTGAGTGCACTGATCACCCCGGAGCTCGTCGCTCTGGATAAGAACCTCGGAGCCGCTCCCTCGAGCGTCATCCGGCGACTCGCCGAGCTCGTTGTCGGCGCAGGCCGGGCCACCGAGATCGAGAGCCTGTACGCGGATGCCCTCGCCCGCGAAGCGAAGACGGCAACCGGCATCCCCGGTGGCCTGGCCATCCCGCATTGCCGCTCCGCAGCCGTTACCGAGCCGACCCTCGCGCTCGCCCGCCTGTCGACCCCGGTCGACTTCGGCGCAGGAGACGGCCCCGCCGACCTGGTCTTCCTGATCGCCGCGCCGGCAGGCGCGGACCAGGAACACCTTAAGATCCTGGCGAAGCTCTCCCGTTCGCTGATGAAGCCCGCGTTCACGGCCGCCCTGCGCGCCGCCACGACGCCCGCAGAGATCGTCGAGCTCGTCACCAACGTCGTCTCCCCCGTTCCCGTCGCTGTCGGCGGCGGCACTGCAGCCCCCGCGGCATCCGTCCGCACCGGGGTCAAGCGCCTCGTCGCCGTCACGGCCTGCCCCACCGGTATCGCGCACACCTACATGGCCGCTGAGGCCCTCTCGGCCGCCGCGGAAGCCGCGGGCGTCGAGATGCAGGTCGAGACGCAGGGCTCCGCCGGCCTCACAATGCTCGACCCCGCGGTCATCGCAGCGGCCGACGCGGTGATCTTCGCGGTCGACGTCGACGTGCGCGGCCGCGAGCGCTTCGCGGGCAAGCCCGTCATCCAGGTTCCGGTCAAGCGCGGCATCGACGAGCCGGCCAAGCTCATCGCGGACGCCATCGCGGCCTCGGAGAACCCGAACGCCCGCCGCGTCGGCGGAACCGCAGGAGCGGCGGAGGTCGACGAGAAGAACGAGCACTTCGGCCAGAAGGTCAAGCGCGCGCTCCTCACCGGTGTCAGCTACATGATTCCGTTCGTGGCAGGCGGAGGCCTGCTCATCGCACTCGGCTTCCTCCTCGGTGGTTATGAGATCACCAAGGTCGCCGACGTCGTCACCCTGCAGAACAGCCTCTTCAACCTGCCGGACGGCGGCCTCGCGATCTATCTCGGCGCGGTCTTCTTCAAGATCGGCGCCCTGTCGATGGGCTTCCTGGTCCCGGCGCTCTCCGGCTACATCGCCTATGCGATCGCCGACCGCCCCGGAATCGCCCCCGGGTTCGTCGCGGGCGCCGTCGCAGGCTTCATGGGTGCCGGCTTCCTCGGCGGCATCGCCGGCGGCTTGCTCGCCGGTGTCGCAGCGGCCAGCTTCGCGCGGCTCAATGTTCCGCGCTGGCTCCGCAGCCTGATGCCCGTCGTGATCATCCCGCTCGTCGCGTCGATCGTCGCCTCCGGGTTGATGTTCCTCGTGCTCGGTGGTCCGATCGCGTGGCTCACCGCCGCACTGAACACCTGGCTCACGGGTATGAGCGGCGCAGCGGCGATCGTCCTCGGACTGATCCTCGGACTGATGATGGGCTTCGACCTCGGTGGCCCGGTCAACAAGGTTGCATACGCCTTCGCCGTCGCCGGCCTCGGCACCGCGACCGTGGCCAACCAGGCTCCGTGGCAGATCATGGCCGCCGTGATGGCGGCCGGAATGGTTCCGCCGCTCGCGATGGCTCTGGCCACCGTGCTCGACAAGAGGCTGTTCAGCCCGATCGAACGTGAGAACGGCAAGGCGGCCTGGCTGCTCGGTGCGTCCTTCATCTCCGAAGGTGCCATTCCCTTCGCCGCGGCAGACCCGCTGCGCGTGATCCCGGCGAGCATGCTCGGTGCCGGTGTCACGGGCGCCCTGTCGATGGCCTGGGGTGTCACGAGCAAGGCCCCGCACGGCGGCATCTTCGTCTTCTTCGCGATCGACAGCTTCGCGCTGTTCGCCCTGGCCATCGCGATCGGCACCGTCGTCGCAGGCCTGGTCGTCATCGCCCTGAAGCGGTACACCACGAAGAAGGTCGTTTCCGGAGTGGAAGCCCCGGTTCTCGTCACCGCATGAACAACCAGTAGTACCATCACCGCATGAAAACGCGGCGGCCGATACGTGATCCGTACCGGCCGCCGCGTAACATCGTTACCGTGGGCAACCAATTCCCACGCGAGAATAGAGGTTAAACCGTGCAGCAGAACTTCTCCGGCGTGGGCGTCAGTCCCGGGCGGATCATCGGATCGATTCGGCAGATGCCCAAACCGGTCAGTGAACCCCCGGCCGGAGAACGATTGGCCGCGTCCCTCTCAGCGGATGCCGCCGCCGAACTGCTGCGTGCCTCTGCCAAGACCGTGCAGGTCGAGTTACAGAACCGCGCAGCGGGAGCGACCGGCGCGAGCAAGGCCGTCCTCGAGGCCACCGCGCTGATGGCGACGGACCCGATGCTGATCAAGGCGGCCATCAAGCTGATCAAGACCGGCCTGTCCGCCGAGCGGTCGATCTGGGAGTCCGGCGCCTCCGTCGCCGAGATGCTGATCAACCTCGGCGGGTATATGGCCGAGCGGGCAACGGACGTCCTCGACGTGCGCGCCCGTATCGTCGCAGAGCTCCGCGGTGTTCCCGCGCCGGGCATCCCCCTCGCCGACGCACCGTTCATCCTCGTCGCAGAGGACCTCGCCCCCGCTGACACCGCGACCCTGGACCCGGAGAAGATCCTCGCCCTCGTCACCTCCGGCGGCGGACCGCAGTCCCACACCGCGATCATCGCCCGCGCCCTCGGCCTCCCGGCCGTCGTCGCAGCCCCCGGCGTCGACGCCCTCGAAGACGGCATCGAGGTGTACGTTGACGGCGCGGCCGGCCTCCTCTCCCTCGAGCCCGGCGCCGAGGAAATCGCCGCCGTGGAAGCCTGGAAGACCGCCGCAGCGATCCTCGCCGTCTTCGATGGCAACGGTCGCACCGCGGACGGCCACCTCGTCCCCTTGCTCGCCAACGTCGGCGGAGCCAAGGACGCCGTCAAGGCTGCCGAAGCCGGCGCCCAGGGCGTCGGACTGCTCCGCACCGAGTTCTGCTTCCTCGAGCGCGAGACCGAGCCCACGATCGAAGAACAGGTCATCGCCTACCGCGGTGTGTTCGACGCGTTCCCCGGCCAGAAGGTCGTCGTACGCACCCTCGACGCCGGCGCCGACAAGCCGCTGCCGTTCCTGACCGACACGAGCGAGCCCAACCCCTCGCTCGGCGTGCGCGGATACCGCACCGACCTGACCACCCCTGGGGTGCTGGCCCGCCAGCTCACCGCGATCGCCCAGGCCGCCGAAGGTTCCTCGACCAGCGTCTGGGTGATGGCCCCGATGATCGCGACGCCGGAGGAAGCCGCGGAGTTCGCTGCGATGTGCGCCACCGCAGGGCTCAAGATCCCCGGCGTCATGGTCGAGGTCCCCTCCGCCGCGCTCCTCGCGGACCGGATCCTCGGTGAAGTCGACTTCGTCAGCCTCGGCACGAACGACCTCACCCAGTACACGATGGCCGCCGACCGCCAGCTCGGCACTCTCGCCGCGCTGAACTCCCCGTGGCAGCCTGCCGTGCTCAAGCTCATCGGACTCACCGTCGAAGGCTCGATCGCCGAAGGCAACAACAAGCCCGTCGGCGTCTGCGGCGAGGCCGCAGCCGACCCCGTGCTCGCCGTCGTGCTCGTCGGACTCGGGGTCGCGACCCTGTCGATGACCTCCCGTTCGCTCTCCGCTGTCGGAGCCGTGCTGAAGTCCGTCACCCTCGACGATGCCAAGAAGCTCGCGGTCCTCGCGGTGTCTGCGCCGAATCCGACCGAGGCCCGCAAGCGCGTGCGCGCCGGATTGCCCATACTTGAAGAGCTGGGTCTGTAACCGCACACGCGTAACCGCTCCCCGCACCACTCCAGTCAGCCCGCAGTATCGTCGAGCACGACCGTCGTCGAGTATCAACCAGGAGGAATTATGTCCGAACGCACAGCCACCATTGCCAGCCGAGTCGGCCTGCATGCCCGTCCCGCGTCCATTTTTGCGGCCGCCGTCGGCGAACTGCCGATCGAGGTCACCATCGCGATGGAGGGCGAGCCTGCTGAAGACGCCATGGACGCCTCGAGCATCCTGAGCCTGATGAGCCTCGGTGCGGCCAACGGCGACGTCGTCGTGCTGCGCGCGGAAGGCGACGGAGCCGACGAGGCGCTCGAAGCCCTCGTCAAGATCCTCGAGACGGACCTCGACGCCGAGTAATACTCCACCGGAACAACAGGAAGCACCCTCGGTATTCGGGGGTGCTTCCTTTTTTGTATGCTCGTCGCTGGTCTACGAGCCGACGAGTGTGATGAAAGCGCTCAACTGGGCGAGCGCCTCGACGCTGTGCGGCAGCGAGTCCGTGAGCGCGGGCGAGTAGACGAGCCACGCCGCCCACTGCGCGCGCGAGATGGCGACGTTGAGCCGGTTCGCGAGCAGCAGGAATTCGAGGCCGCGCGGCACCTCCTCCGCGGACGACGCCGCGAGCGAGACGATCGCGACCGCGGCCTCCCTGCCCTGGAATTTGTCGACCGTGCCGACCGGGACCGAGGAGAGGCCGGCCGCCCGGAGTCGTTCCCTGATCAGGGCGACCTGGGCGTTGTACGGAGCGACCACGATCACGTCCGCCTCCCCGAGCGGGACCGTTCGCCCGGCGGATGTCCACGGCCGGCCGATGGCGTCGCGGACGAGCCCGATCACGACATCCGCTTCTTCGATCGACGAGGTCGCGTTGTCCGTGTGGCGCACCGGAACGGGATGCAGCCCCGGTTCCACTCCGGCCAGGGCGCGGTCGGAGGGGTGCGAGCGGAGTTTGCCCTCGTAGGAGAGCGCCGAAACAGGAGCGCAGACGGCCGGGTGCATCCGCCAGCTCGTCGCGAGGAAATACCCGAGCTCGGCGGGGAGCACCCGATGCCCGTCCGTGAGCCAGCCGAGCGCGGAGAGGTCGACGGGCTCGGGGTGCGTGCCCTGGCTGACCTGCGGCAACTGCTGCGGGTCGCCGAGAAGCAGCAGCCGCTCCGCCGAGACGGCCGCGGCAATCGTGCTCGCGAGGGAGTACTGCCCGGCCTCGTCGATCACGAGCAGGTCGAGGGAGCCGCGCGGGATCCGGTCGGCGTTGCTGAAGTCCCAGGCCGTCCCGCCGAGTACCCAGCCGTCCGACCGGCCGGTGAAAGCGGCGAGACCCTTGACATCGAGGGCGAGCCACGGAACGGCAGTGCCTTCTTCGCCCTTCTTCGGCCGTTTGCCGACGCGGTCCGGGTCGAGCCCGACTCCGGCGCCCGCCTCGACCACCGCCCGCAGCATGTTCTCGACGGCCGCATGCGACTGCGCGACGACGCCGATTTTCCAGCCGTGCCGGACCACGAGGTCGGCGATCACCCGCGAGCCGACGAAGGTCTTCCCGGTTCCGGGCGGGCCCTGGACGGCAAGGTAGGAGTGATCGAGGGCCAGCACGGCATCGCGGATGGCGCCCGGGGTGTCTCCTGCGGTAACGACAGGCAGGGTGGCGCCCCCGCGCAGTCGCGGCGGCACCCGGCGCAGGATGTCGAACGCGGCATCCGCGAGCGGCAGCGGCCATGCGGACAGCACGGCCCTGCCCCACTGGGAGATCGCGCCGACCTGGCTGCCGGGCTGCGGCGGAGTCCCCGGAGTGACGGCGACAGGGAGCGCGTCGTGGTGGGGCGCGTCGCGTTCGAGGATCTCGTCGACGAAGATCACGCCGTCGTCGAGGGCACCGCCATCGAGGACGCCGTCGTCGATGGTGCCGCCGAATCCGCCGTCGTCGCCCACCTGCACGATGGTCGCCTTGTTGTGGGCGGTGCGGGCGCCCGGCTCGTCGCTCCGCCGGATCGGCGGATACGGCGGGTCGTAGACGAGGAACGGCTGTTGCCCGGCCTTGAGCGAGCTTCCGGGCGCCGGGGTGCCCGCGAGCCGGAGCAGGCGCCGGTCGAGGACCTGCCTGCCCTCGCGGTGCCAGCCGATCTCGACGGTGGCCCGCACGACCGAGAAGACGTCCCTGGTGTCCGACCAGTCCTCGAGGGGCGACGCGAGCCTGGCGAAGTGGTCCCACCAGAACGATTTCTGTTCGCGGCGATGGTAGTCGATGGCCGCGGCCGCGAGGGCGAGCGCGGTCTCGTCGCTCGTGCGGCCGGTCGGCGGCACCTGTTCGAGCAGGGCGGTCAGTTCGAGGTAGACCGGGTCGGGTTCCCGCTCGGGGACCGCGATCGCGAGCTCGCCGGCACGAGCCGCGACGCCGGCATCGCCCGAGGCACCGAGGCGTCCGGCGGCACCGTCGTCGGCGGCACCGTCGTCGAAGGCACCGTTGTCCGCGGCCCGGTCGAGGAGCCAGTCCCGCAGCCGCCGCGTCGACCGGCAGTCGTAGGCGTTGTACCGCGCGATGTCCTCGAGGACGGCCGCAGCGGCATCCGCCTCGCCGGCGGCGAGGAGCTCGCCCGCGTGCGCGTACTCGGCGATCGAGTCTGCGGCGTTGTCGACGCCCTCCCTGGCCTCCTCCCCCATGTACAGCGGCTCGAGCTTCTTGAGCGAGTAGCTGCGGCTGCCGACCCGGAGGCCCTGCCGCACGATCGGGTACAGGTCGACGAGCACGTGGTTGCGGAGCAGGTCGTCGACGGTGTCCTCTCCGACGCCGTGCCGCGCGGCGAGGCTGAGCAGGTGGGTGCGCTCGTAGGGGGCGTAATGGTAGATGTGCAGGTCGGGGTACCGTTCCCGTCGTTCGTGCACGTAGGCGAGGAAGCCGATGAGGGCCTGGCGTTCCTCGGCGTGGCTGTGCGCCCAGAAGGCGCGGAAGGTGTCGTCGGGTTCCACGAGGCCGAACAGGTAGTCGAGGCCCCACACCACGGTGCCGGCTGAGGCGTCGTCCGCTCCCTCCTGGTACAGGGGATCGCCCTCGAAGTCGAAGAAGATATCCCCCTGGCTCGGCCGCGGAAGTGCGGCGAGCGCCGGCGGATTGGTCACCTGCCAGGCGAGCGGTCGGCCGGGGTGCGGGTCGAGCTGAAGACTGGCCTGTGCGCGCAGGGTCGCGAGCGTCGAATCGGTGATCCCGGCGACGGGCCCCGCAGATGCGGCGAGCTCCTCGATCGTCCCGATCCCCGCAGCGCGCAGGCGGGCACGCTGCGAGAGCCGCAGCCGGGCGACCAGGAGCACGTCCCGGTGCAGTTGCACCTGCTCCTCACAGACCGCGCAGCGTCCGCAGGCGACGTACCGGGCGTCGCCCCAGGGGGTCGGCGCGGCGTCGGCGAGGCGTTCGTCGATCAGGCCCTCGAGCCTGGCCCGCCTGGCCCGGTACACCGGAAGGATGTCGGCCAGCCTGTGCGAACTCGTGCGCCCGTCGCCGAGAAGGAGGTGCACCCGGTCGCCGGTGCGGATACCGAGGCGTTCCAACTGGTCGCTGTACGCCGCGAGTTGCAGCAGCGCGGTCACCTTGGCCGAGCGGGCCAGTTTCGTGTCGTAGACCTCATAGCTCGGCCCCGCCGCGGCGCTTTCCGCCGAATCGCCCTGCTCCGGCAAGCGGATGATGAAATCCGCGTACCCGAGGAAACGCCCGTCGAAGAAGGCGGCCTGGAACACCACCGCGGCGCCGGCTCGGAGGGCCTCGGCACTCAGCCGGGCGGCTTCGAGGATCGCAGCGCGCTCGGCGCGGGCCGGACGCTCGATCTCGACGACGGGCCCGGTCGAACGGAGCCGGTTCAGCATCCGCAGTTCGTGGGCGTCGCCGAGTTCCGCGGTGCGCGCGAGCATGGCGTCCGCGGGGTCCGGAACCGGGTCGATCCGCCCGAGGCGGGCGTCGAGCCGGCGCATCACGGCCCACTCGCAGACCGCGGCCGCGCTCAGGTCGCTCGCCGAGTACACGACGGTGACAGGGTCAAGCAGGAACACGGCGGCCTCCCGAAAGGATCTGCCCCGAGGCTAACCGAAGCCACCGACGTACGGGTGCTGTGAGCAGGCTGTGGAATCCCCCGCTGCGCGAAGTCGCCCACTAGCCTCGACCCAACGGCAGTGTTGACGTGGCCGGGCTTCCCCCTCACGGGGTGCCCCGGAGGGTTTCCTCGACGTCGGACTCCGCATCCTCATCGACGAAATCAGAAGGACACACCGTGAGCGAAACCACCAGCACGAGCACGAGCGACGACACGGCCGGAACGGCGACGGGCCCCGACGGCCACATCATCCAGGACTGGACCGACCTCGGGAAAGAGATGTGGTCGTACCTGACCGGCAAGAGCGCCGTGATCAACTACACCTTCATCGACATGGCCGTCGAAGTCCCCCGGGACATCGGACCGGACGCCCCGCGGGCGACATGGAAGCTGAACGGGACCCTCCGCGTCACGACGAGCGAAGGCCCGACCGCCGAGTCCCTCGCCCACTGACCATGGCAACGACCACCCGTCTGGACATCGATCTCGCCTTCTCCCTTGCCGAGCCGGACGGCCAGCACGGCGGCGAACGGATGCAGGGAACGATCACCGCCGCCGGCACCGACGTCGAGATCTTCGCGAGCCGGCCAGAGCTCTTCCTGCAGACGAGGACGATCACTCTCAAGGAGATCCGTACCCTCGCGGCAGACCTGGCCGAACGGGGGCTCTCGGTCTCGCTGAGCGGTCCGAACGGGCTGGTGGTCCGGCTCGGTGCGATCCCGGCTCAACGGCTGCAGCGCCTCCTGACCGGGTCCGCGCATGTCGCCCTCGGCAGCCGGGCGGCGCTGGCGCCGCTGCTGCGGCGTCGCAGGCGCGCCGGCGGGGCAGAACCGGCACCGGTCGTGACCTTGCCGCCCTCCACCCTCTTCCCCCTGGTACCGACGCTCGACCGCCGCATCCGGCGTACCGTGACGACCACGCACTACACCCGCGGATCCGGGCGTCCCCGACTGATCTTCGTCGTCGGGTCGGAAAACTGGGACGGCACGCCGCCCCGCCAATTCGACCTCATGCCGGAGACCACGACGATCGGATCGAGCCCGGACGCCGATCTGAGGCTCGACGGTCTCTCCCCGATCCACGCCGAGATCCGGCATGATCAGAACGACGAGTACGTGTTCTTTCCCCTCGGGCCCGTCACGCCGGGAACGGAGTCCCAGGGCATCGACGGAAGTCGTCCGTCAGAGGGGGGCCGGATTCTGCGCACCGGCGCGCGCATCGAACTCGGGCCGTGGCGGATGGCGTTCTTCCGCGAGGAATTCGCCGATCACGGTCGTCCGTACGGCGGCAGGGTGGGCGGGGAACTGGCGTACCAGAAGCCGCAGCCCGCTCGCAGGAGCGCAGCGAAGCCGCCACCGGCCACACCAGGGCCGCCGGTCTCCTAGCCGCGGAGACCCGGCGTTGAGGCGGCCGCTGCCCCGGCGTCCGCTGTGCTAGACCGGCTCGCCCGCCGTGGTGACGGCGGCGGATGCCTCTCCGCCGGCATCCGCTTCTGGCTCACGTCCGTCGCGGTGCGGCGTCGTGCCCGAGAGCCGCAGCGTCGCGAGCAGGCCGAGGACAAGGAATCCGGCGGCCGCGAACGCGGAGTACCGGGTGCCCTCGCTGAAGGCGTCGCGCGCGGCCGTGGCCACGGCGGGGCTCTGTGCTTCGAGGGCGGGGATCGCCGCTCCGGCACTGTCGACGACCGCGTCGACGACCTGGGTGCGCGCAGACTCCGGCAGCCCGGGCACGTCCGCGAGTTTCGCGTCCAGCGAGGCGCCGACCGAGGTGAACAGCACGGTGCCGAGCACCGCGATGCCGAGCGCGGAGCCGATCTGCCGCGCCGTCGAGGAGGTGCCGGACCCTAGTCCGCTCTTTTCGACCGGAACGTCCTTGAGCACGACTCCGGTCAGCTGGGCGGTCGCGAGGCCGACACCCATCCCGTAGACGAAGAGGAACGGCACGATCGCGAGCCAGCTGGCGTCCGCCGTGATCACCAGGCCGAGCCCCGCGACGCCGAGGATCTCCAGGACGATTCCGACCCGCACGATCGTTTCCGGTGACACCCGGTTGCCGTATGCGCCGGCGAATCCGCTCGCGACGAAGGAGCCGATTGCGAGCGCGAGCAGCACGAACCCGGTCTGGAGCGCGTCGTAGCCGAGCACGTTCTGCAGCCAGAGCGGCAGGGACAGAATGATGCCGAACTCTCCGAGAGACACGATCAGCGCCGCGATATTCCCGTTGCGGAATGAAGCGATCCGGAACAGTGAGAATGCGAGCAGGGTGGTCTTGCCTGCGCGCTGCCGGGAGAGGCCCCACAGGATGAACGCCGCGCCGGCGAGGAGGGTGATCGCGAAGGCGACCGGAATCGGGGAAATCGAATACGGCCAGGTGAAGCCGCCGATCACCATGGGCTTGTTCGTCAGCCACCAGCCGTAGCTGCGTCCCTCGATGAGTCCGAAGACGAGGCTGGCGCTCGTGAGCACCGAGAGCACGGCGCCGACGACGTCGACCCTGCGGGGTTCGCCGGCATCCTTCGACTCGGAGACGAAGACGAGCACACCGATGACGATGATCACACCGAGCGGCACATTGATGCCGAAGGCCCAGCGCCAGGAGAAGTACGTGGTCAGCCAGCCGCCGAGGAGCGGCCCGACCGCGACCATGCCGCCGATCGTGGAGCCCCAGATCGCGAAGGCGATGCCGCGGTCGCGGCCGCGGAAGTTCGCGTTGATCAGCGACAGGGTGGTCGGGAGCACCATCGCGCCGCCGATGCCCTGGATCAGGCGGGCGCCGATCAGCAGGTCGCCCGATTGCGCCAGGGCCGCGAGAACGGATGCCGCGGCGAACAGCACGACGCCGAGGATCAGGATGCGACGGCGCCCGTACCGGTCGGCCAGTGTGCCGAAGACGAGCAGGAGGGCTGCGAAGACGAGGGTGTAGCTTTCCTGGACCCACTGCACCTGGGTCGACGTGATCGCGAGGTCCCGCACGATCGAGGGGATCGCGACGTTGATGATCGTCGAGTCGACGATGATCAGCGCGACGGCGATGCTGATGAAGACGAGGCCGGCCCACCGGCGGCGCGGGGACTCAGCCCGGGCGGAGGCAGTGGGGGTGGCTGGGTGCTGGTCGGTCATGCGATTACCATTCGGGTCGGCGGGGAGACGGGAAGCTTCGCCATGCGCAGGCGCGCGCCGACGGTCAGGGCGATCACGAGCACGGCGCCGACGATGGCCGCGACACCGGCGGGCACGGAAGGCGGTGTTCCGCCGAGCCGTGCGACGGCGAGCCAACCGAGCCCCCAGGCGAGGGAGGCCGCAGGGGCGAGCCTGCCGTGACCGCTGATCGCGAGCAACCCGCCGACGACGGTGGCGACCGCGATGACGGCGACCGCCCAGAGGTCAGGGTCGAGCCCGAAGCCCGTGAAGCCGGCGACGACGAGCACGGCCGTCACGTTCGCAGCGGTCGCGACACAGACCCAGCCGAGGTAGAGGCCCATGGTCCCGTCGAGGATGATCGTTTCGACGAGGTTCTTCGGGCGTGAGGCCAGGGTGAGCCGGAAGGTGCAGACGAGGACAGCGAGCAGGGCCACGATGACGGGCACGCTGAGCCACAGCTGGTCGAACTGGATGCTCAGGATCCACGCGGCATTCAGGATCAGGGACGCCAGGACCGGGTATCCGAGCAGACGCTGACGGGGATCGCTCCGCTGCGCCGGCAGGCACTGCCAGATGGCGTACCCGACCAGGCCGAGATAGATCGGCGTCCAGATCGCGAACGCGGGGACGGCAGGGGCGATCAGGGTCGCGTCAGCGGCAAGCGCGCCGCCGGCGGCGTTCTGGATGGGGGTGCCGCCCGCGGCACCTGACCCGATGAAGGATCCGACGAGGGCGACGAGCGCGCCGATCACGACGAGGACCTGCCGCCGGAGATCTCGAGAATTCATCTCACTCTCCTAGATATAAGTCAACTGAACAAGATGACGTTAGCACCAGGGCGCGCGAAAGAACAGCGCAGGGTCCACTGATCCGTGATCCCTCGTTCGCGAATCATCGGGGTGCGCTCGGCGGAGTGCGCTCGGAGCAGCTCGACGGGCCCCTGGATCAGTAGTTGAAGGCGATCGAGCAGGTCTGCTGGCTCGCGGTCTGGCCGCGCAGCCCGGCGATCTCGACGGGAGCAGCTGCATCCGTTGCCGCGGGCGTCGGAGTGCCCGTTGCCGCACCGGTGGCCGAGGCAGTGGGGGTGGGGGTCGGCGTCGGCGTTGCGGCCGGCGCCGCCGTCGGGTCGAGTTCGGCGCTGTTGCCGAGGGATTTGGCGTCGAGGGTGAAGGACTGGTCGGCCGTGACCGCGGCGAACAGCTTCTTGGCAAGGGCGGTCGACGGTACCAGCTTGTTGGTGTCCTGCGGGTCGGTCGCCGACGGGTATTGCACGAACACGAGCTGGTTCAGGTCGATGTCCTTCAGGGCGAGCGCCATGCCGACCATGGTCGGGATGTTGGCGAGGGACGTGGAGAGTTTCAGGTTCGTCCCCGCGGCCGTCGCGAGGGCCGACAGCTTCGACACGTCGGTGAGCGTCGCGCTGCTCTTCATCACGCGCATCAGCGAGGACATGTAGGCCTGCTGCGAGGAGATCCGGGACAGGTCGCTGCCGTCGCCGACGCCGTGGCGGCTGCGCAGGTAGGCGAGGGCGGCGGTTCCGGAGACGACGCTCGTTCCCGCGGGAAGGTCGAGTCCCGTGTACGGGTCCTTGATCGCGTCGTTGAGGCAGACCGGGACGCCCCCGACGGCGTCGGCCATCGCGACCGTGCCCTCGAAGGAGATCAGACCCGCGTACGGAATGGTCAGCCCGGTCAGCGACGAAACGGTCGAGACCACGCAGCCGAGGCCGCCCCGTCCGAAGGACGCGTTCATGGCCGTGGACGTCGCGGCCTTCGCCACCTTCCCGGTATCGGGGTCCGTGCAGGCCGGCTGGTTGACGACGAGGTCACGGGGAATGCTGATCACGACCGCGCTCTTATGGTCGGCGGAGACGTGCAGCAGAATGTTGACGTCGTTGAGGGTGCCGGTGCGGTCGCCATAGGCTGCGGACTGGGTGAGGGAGTTGTCCACCCCGACGACGAGGACATTGAAGCCGCCCTCGAAGGAACCGAGCTGGGGAATCGCGGGCAGGTCGGTCGCCCCGTTGGAGATGTCGACCGCGTTAGCGGAGACCTTCGTTGCGAACTGGCTCACCGCGATGGCCGCAACGGAGACGCCGCTCACGAGGACGACGGCGAGCGTGAGCGCAAGCGCCTTGATCAGGGTCAGCATCGTGTGGCTGCGGCTCGGTCGGCGCCGATGGCGGATGAGCGTTGCCGCCCGTGCGTGCCTGCGGGCGTCCGCGCGACCCTCGGGTCTGTGATTCGTCAACAAAACCCCTTATTGCGTTCCATGGTCAGAATCTTCACGATAGTTGCCGGTCCCGGGTGTTTTCTGGACTCGGGCTATGAGACTCACAGAAACGGCTGTGTCAGGCTGGGAGGATGCTGATCAACCGGGTTCACCACATCGCCATCATCGCGAGCGACTACGAGCGTTCGAAGCGGTTCTACGTCGACGTCGTGGGCTGCACGCTCGAGGCGGAGTACTTCCGGGCCGAGCGCGATTCCTGGATGGGCAAGCTCGCCCTGAACGGCGAGTACATCCTCGAGTTGTTCTCGTTCCCGGACACCCCGCCCCGGCGCAGCGGCCCGGAGGCGCTCGGCCTGCGCCACCTCGCGTTCGAGGTCGACGACGTTCCCGGCACGCGCGCGGAGCTCCTCGGCACGGGCGTCGCCTGCGAGGAGCTGCGGGTCGACCCGAACACGCACAAGGCGATGTTCTTCTTCCGGGACCCCGACGGCCTGCCGCTCGAGATCTACCAGTCCTGAGGTGCCCCTGCCCCGAAGGGCTATTCGGGGAGGAGCTCGAAGACGACGCCGTTGTCGCGGATACTGATCCGCAGGCGGTCGAGGCTCGGCACGACGAGATCGGCGTCGAGCTGGTCCATGGTGTGCGTTCCGGCGACACCGATCGTCAGGCATCCGGCCGCGCGACCCGCCTCGAGGCCCGCCGGCGCGTCTTCGACCACGACACAGCGACGCGGGTCGGCGCCGAGCCGGGCGGCCGCAGCCAGGAAGGGCTCAGGGAACGGCTTGCCGCGCGGAGTGTCGTCGATCGTCACGACGGTCGCCGGCACCGGGAAGCCGGCCGACTCGAGCCGGGCGAGGCACAACGAACGGGCGCACGAGGTGACGATGGCGCGGCGGCCCTCCGGCAGGCTCTGCATCAGTTCCGCGGCCCCGGGAAGAATCACGATGCCCTCGAGGTCGTCGAGTTCGAGTTCGAGCACCCGGCCGATCGACCACTCGATCTTGTCCTCGGGAACGAGCCTGGCGACCATCTGCCGGGCGGGCACCCCGTGTTCGGCCCCGGTGAATGACGGGCCGAGGCCCGCTTCGGCTCCCCAGCGCATCCACGCCCGGTTCACGGCCCGCGTCGAGTCGACCAGGGTGCCGTCCATATCGAAGAGGACCGCATCGAAAACCCGGCCGAGGAGAACGTGCCCTGTTGCGCCATCCGTGCTGGTGCTCGTGCTGCTCTCCGTCATGCTTACGGCGGTGGTGAGGCCCTGCTCCATGTGCTGTTTCCTTCCGTGAAACCGCGATAGCCGGCTTCGGTACTCCCCCAATTCTCCCTCGTCTCCAGCCTCAGTACGCTGAACACCATGACTACAGCTGCCGTCGTCCCTCCCCTCGCCGCGAAGAAGCCCGTCGAACGCCTGCACCACAGCGACCTCTTCACCGACGACTACGAGTGGTTGCGCGACAAGGAAAGCCCGGAGGTCCTCGCCCATCTCGAGGCCGAAAACGCGTACACGGATGCCCGCACCGCGCGGCTCGCACCGCTCCGGGAGCAGCTGTTCGACGAGATCAAGGCGCGCACCCGCGAGACCGACCTCAGCGTGCCCGTGCGGGAGGGCCGGTGGTGGTACTACACCCGCACGGTGGAGGGCCAGGAATACGGCATCCACTGCCGCGCCCCGATCTCGGGCCCGGACGACTGGGCGCCGCCGATCCTGGACCCCGAAGCCGTCGACGCCGGAACGTCCGGCACCGTCCGGGCAGGCCTCCCCGGTGAGCAGGTGCTGCTCGACGACAACGCCGAGGCGGCCGGCCACGAGTTCTACGCCCTCGGCAGCTTCGACGTGAGCGCAGACGCCACCCGGCTTCTCTACGCCGTCGACACCGAGGGTGACGAGCGGTACACGATCCGGGTGCGCGACCTCACGACGGGCGAGAATCTCGCCGACGAGATAACCGATACCGGCGAGGACGCCCTGTTCGAACCGAGTGGCCGCTACCTCTTCTACACGACCGTCGACGAGGCCTGGCGCCCCGACACCGTCTGGCGGCACGAGATCGGCACAGACCCCTCGAGCGACGCGCAGGTCTTCCACGAACCCGACGACCGGTTCTGGGTCGGCATCGGGCTGACCCGCAGCCGCAAGTACCTGCTGATCGAGGCCGGCTCGAGCGTGACGACCGAAACCCGGCTGCTCGACACGAGCGATCCCACCGGCGAGTTCGCAATCGTCTGGCCGCGCCGCGACGGCGTCGAGTACGACGTGGAGCACGCCGTCCTCGCCGGGGAGGACCGGCTCCTCATCGTGCACAACGACCAGGCCGTCAACTTCGAACTCGTCGACGTCGCCGCCGGAGACCCGCACGGCCCCCGGCGGATGCTGCTGCCGCACGACGAATCCGTCCGGCTCGAAGGCGTCGACGCGTTTCGCGACTTCGTCATCGCCGAGTACCGGCGGGACGGCTTGACGCAGGTGGCGATCGCGTCGCTCGGGACCGAGGCCGAGGCATCCGCTGCGACCGCCGACGCTGCCCGCCCGCTCACGTTCACCGAGCTCGCCTTCGACGAACCGCTCTTCACGGCAGGCACAGGGGCGAACCCCGAGTGGGAGCAGCCGACGATCCGGTTCGGCTACACGAGCTTCGTCACCCCGTCGACCGTCTACGACCTCGTCGTCGCGACCGGCGAGCGCCGCCTGCTCAAGCAGCAGACCGTGCTCGGCGCGTACGACCCGGCGAGGTACGAACAGCGCCGCGAGTGGGCGACGGCCGCGGACGGCACCCGCGTGCCGATCTCGCTCGTCTACCGGAGTGACCTGGTCACCCCCGGCGAACCCGCGCCGACCCTGCTCTACGGCTATGGGTCCTACGAGATCAGCATCGACCCGACCTTCAGCATCGCCCGGCTCAGCCTGCTCGACCGCGGACTCGTCTACGCGATCGCGCACGTGCGCGGCGGCGGCGAACTCGGCCGGCTCTGGTACGAGCACGGCAAGGAGCTCGAGAAGCGCAACAGCTTCACCGATTTCATCGACTGCGCACATCACCTGATCGATGCGGGGCTCACCGCGCCCGACCGGCTCGTCGCCGAGGGCCGCAGCGCCGGCGGCCTGCTGATGGGCGCCGTCGCGAACCTCGCCCCCGAGCTGTTCTCCGGCATCCTCGCCGGCGTGCCGTTCGTCGACCCGCTCACGTCGATCCTCGACCCCTCGCTGCCGCTCACGGTCATCGAGTGGGACGAGTGGGGAGACCCGCTGCACGACCCGGAGGTCTACGCGTACATCAAGTCCTACTCACCGGTCGAGAACGTTCGAGACACGCACTACCCGCGGATCCTCGCGGTCACGAGCCTCAACGACACCCGCGTGCTCTACGTGGAACCGGCGAAGTGGGTCGCGCACCTGCGCGAGGTCGGGGCGGATGTCCTGCTCAAGACCGAGATGTCCGCCGGCCACGGCGGGGTGTCCGGGCGCTACGCCCGCTGGCGGGAAATCGCCTTCGACAACGCGTGGATCCTCGATGCGGCCGGGGTGCATCCGCTGCCCTGAGCTGCGGGAGCGTGAGAGCATGGGGGAATGTCGCAGACCGGGCCCCTTGCACCGGCACCGGGGTGGCGGATGCGCGCCCGGAGCCTCGCTGGACCGCCCGCCGGAGCACTGGGGAGCGCCGCGACGTCCCCGGGAACCGCAGCCCCGACGGCGATGGGACTCCAGTTCGAGCTGCGCGAGCTGACCCCGCGCACCGATGAACGCTGGCGCGGGCCGACGGCGCAGACGGTCACGAGCCTCCGCGGTGGCCACGGCACGCTCAGGCTCGGCGTGCGCCCGGTCGTCCTGAACGCGCGTGGCAACTGGGTGCGTGGCAGCGTGACATGGAACCAGCTGAGCTTCCACGTGAACCGGCTCGCCCTCAATCCCGAGCACAAGCGCTGGCTCAGCGAGCTCTGGGCCCTGAACCGCGCGGTGCGCGGGGTGTACACGAGCCAGGAGGCCGACTGGCTCTACCTCGACGACTTCGAGAGTTCCCTGCTCTGGGCCCACCTCGGCGAAGCGCGCCGGCTCGGGATCGCGCTCGTCGGCACGAAGAAGGGCGCGACCGTCACGGTGGCGGCGGAAGCCGTGGTCGCACTCGACGTGACGCAATCCCCGTCCGAGACCGCGGCAACGGCTCCTGCTGAAAGCGCGCCCGGACTGCGCCTGACCACGACACTCACGATCGACGGCGATGCGCAGCCCCCGGCCCAGGCCGGCGCGATCGGCAGCCACGGCGTCTACGTCTATGCGCAGACACCCCCCGCGTCGTCGACCCCGACCTCGACGAAGTCCCCGCCCCGGTCCCCCGCCCTCGCCCTGTCCTTCCTCTTCGCACCCACCCGCGGCCCGCTCGGTCCGGAGCAGAGCCGCCTGCTCGGGGTGCCCGCCACCGTGGCCGTGCCCGCGTCCGAGACGGCCGAGTTCCTCGGCGACTTCTACCCGAGCCTCCGTCATGCGCTCCCGGTGACGAGCACGGATGCCTCGGTGAGCTTCCCGGCGGCCGCCGCTCCCGTCCTGGTGCTCACCGTGCGCTTCCTCCCCAAGCAGGCGCTGAGCCTCGCCTGGGACTGGGAGTACCGCGAGGGCCGTGCCGTCACGCGCGTCCCTCTCGACGCCGGCCCTGGCCCCGGCCGCCCCGCCGGTCGGGACGCCTCCGCGGAGGCCGCGCTCATCGCGGCGGTCGAGTTGCGGACAAAGCACCTTCCTCCGCGCCGCGACGGTGTTTTCTCCGCAACTCACCCAGGCACCGCACCCGGCTCGCCTCCGGACACGCTCCGTGGGCTCGACGCGGCCGAATTCACCTCAGAGGAACTCCCCCGGCTCGACGAGCTGAGAGGGCTGCGGATCGACCGGATCGGCGCGGATCCGGGCTACCGCGAACTCACCGCGACGCCCGAACTGACCATCACCACGGTCGAGACGAACCAGAGGGACTGGTTCGACCTCGGCGTGATCGTCACGATCGACGGCCGCACCGTGCCCTTCGGCCCACTGTTCAAGGCACTCGCCCTGGGCAAGCCGAAGCTGCTCATGATCGACAACACCTATCTCTCGCTGCGCCAGCCCGCGTTCGAGCGCCTGCGGACGCTCATCGACGAGGCCCGCAGCCTCACCGAGTGGGAGACCGGGCTGCGGATCAGCCGCTACCAGGCCCAGCTCTGGGCCGAGTTCGAGGACCTCGCCGAACACACCGAGCAAGCAACGGCCTGGCGGTCCGCGGTGTCCGGGCTGCTCGAACGGACCCGCGCGGTCGACGCCGGCGACCGTGACGGCGACGGCCATGGCCTCCTCGAGCCCGTTCCTGTGCCCGAGGGAGTGACCGCGACCCTGCGCCCGTACCAGCGCGAGGGCTTCGCCTGGCTCGCCTTCCTCTGGAAGCATCGCCTCGGCGGCATCCTCGCCGACGACATGGGCCTCGGCAAGACCCTGCAGGCGCTTGCCCTGATCGAACACGCGACGCGCGAATCCGGCGCCGCACCCGCCGTACCGCGCCGCCCGTTCCTCGTGGTCGCCCCGACCTCCGTCGTCTCCAACTGGATCGCCGAGGCCGCCCGCTTCACCCCCGGGCTCCGCGTGCACGGCGTCGAGACGACCCAGTCGACCGTCCTCGGCCGCGGCGGCACGACGCTCGCGGATGCCGTCGCGCACCACGACGTGATCGTCACCTCATACACGCTCTTCCGTCTCGACTTCGCGGCGTACCGCGCCCAGGGCTGGGCAGGGCTGATCCTCGACGAGGCGCAATTCCTGAAGAACCACGCCTCCCGGCTGCACGCCTGCGCCCGCGACCTCGACACGCCCTTCAAGCTCGCCATCACCGGGACGCCGATGGAGAACCGGCTTCTCGAACTCTGGTCCCTGTTCGCGATCGTCGCACCCGGCCTGTTCCCCTCCGCCCGCCGGTTCAGCGAGGAGTACGTCCGCCCGATCGAGAACCGCGACGAACACGGCGTGAGACCTGCCGGCACAACAGACGACGCCGGGCAACCCGGCAACCCGGCGCTGATCACCCGGCTGCGCCGCCGCATCCGCCCCCTGATCCTGCGCCGCACCAAGGACGTCGTCGCCCGCGAACTGCCCGAGAAACAGGAGCAGGTACTGCGCATCGAGCTGAATCCCCGGCACCGCGCGCTCTACGACACCTTCCTGCAGCGCGAACGGCAGAAACTCTTCGGGCTGATCGAGGACCTCGACGCGAACCGGTTCATCGTGTTCCGGTCGCTGACCCTGCTGCGGATGCTGAGCCTCGACCCGTCCCTGCTCGGCGACACCTACGCGGACGTGCCCTCGAGCAAGCTCGACGCCCTCTTCGACCAGCTCGACGACGTCGTCGCCGAGGGTCACCGGGCGCTCGTGTTCAGCCAGTTCACCTCGTTCCTCGGCAAGGCAGCCGCACGCCTCGACGCCCAGGGCACCCCGTACTGCTACCTCGACGGCTCGACGCTGAAGCGCTCAGAGGTGATCGACCGGTTCAAGAGCGGCACGGCGCCGGTGTTCCTGATCAGCCTCAAGGCCGGCGGCTTCGGCCTCAACCTGACCGAGGCGGACTACGTCTTCCTGCTCGACCCGTGGTGGAACCCGGCGACGGAGACGCAGGCGATCGACCGCACCCACCGCATCGGCCAGACCCGCACGGTCATGGTCTACCGGCTCGTGGCCGCGGACACCATCGAGGACAAGGTGATGGCGCTCAAGGAGCGCAAGGCGCGTCTCGTCGGCTCGGTACTCGATGGCGCGGGCCTCGACGGCGCGGGCCTCGACGGCGCGGCGACGGCAGCGGATGTCGGCGACGACTTCACCGCGGAGGACATCCGGGCGCTCCTCGCTCCCTGAGCCCCGCAGGCGGGGCTGGTGGCGAGCGGCCTAAGCGGTCGCGGGCAGCTCGGCGGCTATCGACGCCGCCCAGGCGTCGATAGCGACCCAGTCGCGGAAGTCGCCTTCCGGGAGCAGCTCCCGGCCGGCCGGGATCATCCGAACGAGCCGGTCGCGGCGCCGCAGGGCCGCCGGGTCGAGCGCCCCGAAGAAGACCTTGGTTCCCTGCGGTTCGAGCGCGGTCACGAACTCGTCGAACTGCTTCGGCTCGGCCTCGATGATCAGTTCCTGTCCCTCGGCGTTGCGAGTCGCGGTGCCGAGCGGGCCGCTGCTGAACAACCAGAGCGGGCGTGAGGTGAGCAGCTCGAGGTTGCCGCGGACGAAGTCGACGGCGTCCTTCCGCCAGGAGCCCATGTACGCGGCGCTCCCGATCACGAACGCGGTGTACCGGTCGGGATTCTCCACGACCGAGACCGGCTTCGCTTCGGCGTCGCGCCCTGCCTCGCGCAGCTTGCGCGCGATGCGCTCCGCGATCCCCTCCGTGGCACCGTACTTGCTCGAATACCCCACGAGAACCACCATGGTCCGCCTCCTGCGCCTTAGGTCATGCCTGCACAGCCATTCTGCTCCTCCCCGCGGCCCCGGCGCCCCTGGCTGCCGCCCCTCCTTCGGGAGGTGGTCCCGATAATCCGGTCTGTCCCGCTGATATGCTGGGCACACGCAGGCGGAGGGGCACCGGTAACCATGACAACGCTGGCTCGCCGCCTCGGCACGTTCGCCCGGTATGTGGCCTCATCAGGCAATTGGCTTGTCTGGTTCATGTGTCTCCTGCTCTCCGTCTATACCGTCGCGCTCGTCTCGCAGGGGTCAGAGTTCAGCCCCTTCGTCGATGTGTGGCTCGCGATCATCACGAAGCTGAGTCTTGTCGCCGTCGCCTGGACCGCCGTCGTCCGCGCGGGCTTCGACCGCCGCGAGATCGTGTTCTCGGCGAGCGCCATCACGATCGTCGTCGCAGCGGACAGTTACGCATACTTCCGGCCCGGAGACTCCGACCAGTCCCAGACCCTCCCCGACATCGGATACTTCCTCTTCTATCTCCTGATCGTCACGGCAATCGTGGCCCTCGCACGTCGGCAGCGCCACCCGCCGGGCTGGCCGGTGCTCCTCGAGGGCGCGATCGGTATCCTCGGCGCCGGCTCCGTGCTCGCAGCGCTCCTCACCCCGATCCTCGACTCCGTGGGCACGACCATCGAGGCCGGCGCGACCGCCGTCGTCGTGACCTACCCACTCTTCAACGCGATGCTCGTGCTCGTGATCGCCGGAACCGCCGCGACCCAGGGCCCGGATCCGCGCCGGCGCTGGATGCTGCTCGTCCTCGGGCTGATGATCTTCTCCGCGACCGAAATCGTCTACCTGCGCATCGGAGACGCCTACGTCACGGGCACCTCCCTCGACGCGGGCTGGGCGATCGGACTCGCCCTCGTCGCCGTCTGGATCGATGCTTCGTCGCGCCAGACCGAGACGCACAGCCACACCCAGGACAGCGTCGCGGCCGTCGCCGTTCCGATCGTCTCGACGGGCGCGGGCCTCGGGGTGCTGATCCTCGCGAGCCAGGTCCCGGTGACCGGCTTCGCCATCGGGCTGGCCGCGACCGCCCTCGCCCTCGCTTCCCTGCCACTCGTCTCCCGGCAGATCGTGCTGCGGCACCAGGCCAGGACCGACGATCTCACCGGGCTGCCCAACCGGCGGGCCCTGTACGGCGATGTCACGGCCCGGATCACCAGGGAGCCCCGCGGGCGCCGGGCCCTCCTTCTGCTGGACCTCGACCGGTTCAAGGAGGTCAACGACAGTCTCGGGCACAATGCGGGCGATCGCCTGCTCGTGCAGGCCGGCATCCGCCTGTCGAACGAGCTGCGCGAACAGGACCTGCTCGCCCGGCTCGGCGGCGACGAGTTCGCGATCCTGCTCGACGACGTCGGCCATGCCGAAGCCGTCGACTTCGCGATCCGGGTGCGCGCTGCACTCGCCGTGCCGTTCACCCTCGAGGGCATCGCCCTGCAGACCGGGGTGAGCGTGGGCATCGCCCTGTACCCGGATCAGGGCAGCGACCTCACCGGGCTGATGCGCAAGGCCGACATGGCCATGTACAAGGCCAAATCGACCCGCAGCGGCCACCACGTGTACCGCAGCAACGACGACAGCCACGGCGACCTGCGCCTGCGCACCCTCTCCGAACTGCGGCTCGCCCTCCAGGACGACCAGCTCATCGTGCACTACCAGCCCAAGATCGACCTCGCATCGGGAAGCGTCGCCGGCGTCGAAGCCCTCGTGCGCTGGCAGCACCCCACCCGCGGACTCCTCTTCCCCGACCAGTTCCTCGTGCTCATCGAGGAGGCAGGGCTCATGCACGCCCTGACGCAGCGGGTGCTCGCCGTCGCGCTCGACCAGGCGAGGGTCTGGTCCGCCGCCTGGGCCGGGGACCTGCCCCTCTCGATCGCCGTGAACCTGTCGGCGAGTTCCCTCGTCGACGCCGAGCTTCCCGAACGGATCGAAAGCCTCCTCGCCGAGCGCGGCCTGCCTGGCTCGGTGCTCGAACTGGAAATCACCGAGGACTTCCTCATGAGCGACCGGGACCGGGCCAGGGACATTCTGGCCAGACTCCGCGCGAACGACATCCGCATTTCGATCGACGATTTCGGCACCGGCTACAGCTCGCTCGCGTACCTCCGTGACCTGCCCATCGACGAACTGAAGCTCGACCAGTCCTTCGTCTTCCCGCTCAAGGACGACCAGCGCGCCGCGGCGCTCGTGAAGTCCTCGATCGAGCTCGCGCACGGCCTCGGGCTGCGCATGGTCGCGGAGGGCGTCGAGAACGCCGCCACCTACGACGCCCTCGCCGGCTTCGGCTGCGACCAGGCCCAGGGGTACTTCATCTCCCGGCCGATCCCAGCGGATGCCTTCGACCGGTGGCTCGCTGACCGCCGGTCGGTCGCGGAGCCGGTCGCGACATGACGATCCTGCGCGGAGGGACGCGCACCCTGAAGTCGTCTCCGGAGCAGACGATGGACGCATCCGTCGGGCAGCCATCCAGCCGACCCCTGTGGATCATGGGCATACCGCTCGCCCTCTACGTCGTGATGCTCGTCGGCAAGGGCGGCGACTACAGTGTCCTCGTCGACTTCGTCCTCGCCGAGCTCGCTGGCCTGGCGACCGTCGTGGTCTGCTGGACCGCCGTCCGCCGGGCCGACTACGTCCGGCGAGAAGTGACACTCGCCGCCGCCGCCGTCACGTGCAATTTCCTCGGTGACGTCAGCTTCACCATCTCCACCCGGTTCCTCGGTGGGCCCGGTTCCCCCTCGGTCGCTGACCTGTTCTACCTGGCCTTCTACGGCCTGATCCTTGCCTCCCTCTTCGTCACCGCACGCCGGCAGCTCCGCAGGGTGCCCTGGGCGGCCTTCCTGAACAGTGCCGTCGGCTCGGTCAGTGTCGCCGCATTCATGGCCGTCCTCCTCAACCCGGTACTCGTCTCTGCTTCCGCCGAACCGGTGTCGCTCGAAACGCTCGTGAATCTCGCGTACCCGATGCTCGATCTGCTGTTGATCGCTGCTATCGCCGGCGTTGCCGCGCTCTACGGCCGACACGCCGGGCGCGCCTGGGTCTCTCTCATCGGCGGCCTCGTCGTCTACGCGGGCGCCGACGTGGCATACGCCCTCCTCGACGGCGGCTACTCCCTGGGAACCCTGCTCGATGCCAGTTGGGCGATCGGCCTGGCGCTCATCGCCGTCTGGGTCGACCGCGCGTCCTATCCCGTCGTCGCGGCGCCGCGGGAGCCGAACGGTGTGATGGCCTTCGTCGTTCCCGCGATCGCAACGGCCGCGGGACTCGGGATCCTGGTCTACGCGACCCAGAATCACATCTCGGCACTCGCGATCGGTCTCGCGAGCGTGACACTGGCCCTCGCAGTCATCCCGATGATCTCGCGGGAGCGGGGACTCAACCACCTCTCACGCACCGACGACCTGACCGGGCTGCCGAATCGCCGGGCCATGTATTCCGACGTCGCGGCGCGGCTCGCGTCCGACCGGAAGCAGGGCAGCGCGCTCCTCCTCCTCGACCTGGACCGGTTCAAGGAGGTCAACGACAGCCTCGGTCACGATGCCGGCGATCGACTTCTCGTGCAAGTCGGCGTGCGGCTGGCGCGCGAGCTCGGACCGCTCGACCTGCTGGCGCGGCTCGGCGGCGATGAGTTCGCGATCCTCGTCGCACGAAACAGGGATGGGGAGGCATCCGCTCTCGCCGATCGATTGCGGGCGGCGCTCGCCGTACCCTTCACGCTCGAGGGCATTTCCCTGCAGACGAGCGTCAGTATCGGCATCGCGCTGTACCCGAGCCACGGCCGCGACCTGGGCGCCCTGATGCGCAAGGCCGACACCGCCATGTACGTGGCGAAGTCCACCGGCAGCGGGTTCCACGTCTATCAGTCCGACGACGACCGGCACAGCGAGGTGCGCCTGCGCACCCTTCAGGAACTGCGGGAGGCGCTCGTCCAGGACCAACTCACCCTGCACTACCAGCCCCGCATCGACCTCGACACGTCCGAGATCCATGCCGCCGAGGCCCGGATCCGCTGGAATCACCCGGTCCGTGGCCTGCTGCACCCCTCCGAATTCGTCGATCTCGTCGAGGACGCCGGCCTCGTGCGGGCGCTGTCGGAGGCCCTGCTCGTACAGGCGCTCGACCAGGCCGCCGCCTGGCGGGACCGGGGACTGGACCTCGGCGTCGCGATCCGGCTTCCCCAGGCTGCGCTGATCGACGCCGGCCTCCCCGAACACCTCGGCGCCATGATCGCGAATCGCGCGTTGCCGCCGTTCGTGTTGACTCTCGAGATCAGCGAGGAGTTCCTGCTCGCCGACCAGTCCCGGGCGCGCGCTGTGCTGAACCGGTTGCGAGGCCAGGGTGTGCGGATGTCTATCGACGACTTCGGGACGGGCTACAGTTCCCTCGCCTTGCTGCGCGACCTCGCCATCGACGAACTTCGCCTGGACGAATCGTTCATCGTCGCGATGGGACACGACGAACGCTCATCGACCCTCGTCAATTCCGCCATCGCCCTCGCCCACAGCCTCGGACTGCGAATGGTCGCCGAAGGCGTCGACAGTGACGAGGCATACGAGGCCCTCGTGCGGTTCGGCTGCGACTCCGCCCAGGGCAGCCTGCTCTGCGTGCCGCTTCCCGCCACCGAGTTCGACGCCTGGTTGACCGCCCGCCTTGTTGCGGAGCAGACCCGGGAGTAGAACGAGGAGTGGAGAGGAGCCGTATGTTCTGCTCCCAACGAAAGCTCGGACTTCCCGTCGTACTCGCCGTCAGCATGGTTCTGGCCGGCTGTGCGCCGTCGTTCCCCAGCCCGACGCCAGCCCCGACGTCCACGTCTGCTTCCACCCCCACCGCGTCCCCCACCGCCTCCCCGTCCGCACCCGGAACGGACAGCGCCACGCCGCCTCCCGACGACGCGACGGCGACCCCGCAGCCCGGTGACCGCGTCCTCTCCGCCCGGATCAGTTACGGCTGGGCCTGGCCGGGACCCGGACAACCGGCAACGATCGGCCATGACATCGCGGTCCCGATCGCCCCGCCGCCGAGTCCGCCGCTGCCGTCACTGACCTCGATCGGTGCGGGGGCGCATCCGCTCGCCTCACCGCCATACGACCAGCTGAGCTTCCGGTTCGAGGGCGGCTTCCCCGGTTATGAACTCGAATACGTGCCGGTCCTGACCGGAGATGCGAGCGGCCTGACGATTCCGATGGACGGAACCGACAGCATCCTGCGGGTGGTGTTCCGCCTCGCGCAGGCCCACACCGAGGACGGTATCTCGAGTGTGCTCGAGGCTCCGCGCGAAGCGGTCGGCCTGGCCGCCATCACCCGGTACGCCCCGGCCGGGGACTTCGAGGGCACCGTGACCTACGGGATCGGGGTCGGGCATCCGGTGCCGAGCACCGTGAACACCGCCGTGCGGGTGTACGAGGTCGAGCGGATCGAGCAGGGCCGCCACCTCTACGTCGTGGCCGTGCAGGTCGACGCCAGCCCCTGGCGCGGACGAGCGGCATGCCAGAATCGTCTCATGGTGACTTCCCCGCCCGAACAGCCCACGCAGCCCGACCAGCCGATGCGGTCCGAGCACTCTACGGCGGTCGTGTCGGTGAGCCTCGATGACGCGCACCGGTTCAGCAAGCCTGCCGCGCCGCGCATCCTCCTGCTCGAGGGTCTCGGCGCCGAGGGCGACGCGCACGCGGGTGCGACCGTGCAGCACCGCTACCACGTGAAGAAGGACCCGACGGCGCCGAACCTCACCCAGGTGCACCTGATCCCGTCCGAGCTCTTCGACGAGCTCGCCCACGACGGCTACACCGTGCGGCCCGGCGAACTCGGCGAGAACGTGACCACCCGGGGGATCGACCTCACCGGGCTCCCCCTCGGCACCCGGCTGCACCTCGGCGCCGACGCCGTCGTCGAACTGACCGGCCTGCGCAACCCCTGCTCGCTGATCAACGGATACCAGGGCGGGCTGATGAAGCAGCTCATCGAAACGGATGCCGCCGGCCGCATCACCCGCAAGGCCGGCGTGATGAGCGTGGTC
This sequence comes from Cryobacterium glucosi, assembly GCF_004402235.1. GTDB lineage: Bacteria > Actinomycetota > Actinomycetes > Actinomycetales > Microbacteriaceae > Cryobacterium > Cryobacterium glucosi. The sequence goes on along the minus strand of NZ_SOFS01000018.1, from coordinate 79,381 downwards.
GCGTCCGCTGGTGCGGTCCAGCCGGGAGACATCATCCGGATCGAGCTGCCCGAGGGGGAACAGGTCCCCCTCGACGTCGTCTGAGACGACCGCTCGCGCGTCGGACGGCCTAAGCGGTGACCTGCTCCGAGGCGTGGAACCACGGCGGGTACACCGCGACCTTCGGGCGGTGACCGGACTCGGCGAGAATGCCGCGCACGACGTCACGGACCTTGTCATTCGCGACGGCGACGATGGTGACGAGCTCGAACGGGAAGGTCTCCTCGACGAGGAGTTCGGCCTCGAGGAGCGCTGCGGCATCCTTCTCGGCACGCAGCCGGCGGAGGACCCGGTCGCTCGTCTCCGGCGTCGCACCGACACGGGTCAGGGTGCCCGCTGCATCGCCGTCGGTCACGGCGATGACGCCGAGGGCGGGCTCACCGTGGCCCGACTGGGCCTCGACGACCTTCTTGACCGTGCTGACGAGGATCACGAAGTCGAAGTTCTCGGCATACGGTGCGTCCCTGGACAGGCGCGGGTCCCCGGTGTTCGTGAGGATGCTGTCCCAGATGGTCGCGTTCGGCGAGAGGAAGAACGGCACGAAGTGCGCGACGGTCGTGTTCTCGGTGCCGGCGATCAGCGTGCTGCGGCGCTTCTCACGGTTGGGAACGGAGGAGATGTCGACGGCGGGTCGCACGGCCCAGGCCTCGCTCGCGTCGGCGAGGAGGCCGCCGCTGGCGAGGATGCCGGCGAGGTTGCGGATGTGGGTCAGGTGATAGATGCGCTGCTCGCCGACGTTGTCGGGGGCGGATTTCGGCCCGATCGACGACTTGGCCCGGGTCGAGGGGCGGGGGCGGGTCGCACTCGTCGCACCGGAGGCGCTGCTTGCCGGGGCGCTCCGCAGCGACGGCGGCTTCGAGGCCGTCTTCGAGCGCGCCGGCGACGGGGCGGACTTGGCCCGGCTCGCGCGAACCGCGGGTGTCGCGGGCACAGCCTCCGGAACCGGTTTCGGGAAACAGATGGCGCACAGGCCACCCTCGAGTCCGTGGATGCATTCGTTGCTCAAAGCCAGAAAACCTCTCGTGTTCGTGTCCCCCACATTCTTCGAATACCCGTGTTCGAAGACCACGACTCAACGCTACGGTGATTTTGCCCCGAGCGGTTACCGGGATCGGCCCTGAACCCGGTTATTGGATGCAGAACTCGTTTCCCTCGGGGTCGGCCATGATGTAGTGGAATTCCGGGAACGGCCCCCACTTCTCGTCGACCATGCGAACCACAGATGCCCCGAGCGCGACGATCCGATCCCGTTCCGCATCGATCTCGTCCCTGCTCGGCGCCCGTCCCGGTGTCGCGCTGATGTCGAGGTGCACCCGGTTCTTGACGGTCTTGCCCTCCGGGACCCGCTGGAAGAACAACCGCGGCAACAGGCCCTCCGGATCCCCGGCGATGCTGCGCGTCTCGAGGTCCGCGTCGGTGAGGTCGCTCGTGAGTACGAGTTCGCGCAGCTCCGGCGGCCACTCGGCTCGGGGATAGCCGAGTACGTCCGCCCAGAAGTGCGAGAGCTCGCGCGGGTGTGCGCAGTCGAACACGATGTTTCCGATCTTGCCGGCCATGGGCCCTCCTCGGGGTTGGGGTCTTCGCGACCACTATGCACCCTTACGTCGCTTCGGGCGGCGGTCTACTGTGGGCCGCAGCGGGTCCCTCCGGGGCCCGGTAACCGACCAGGGAGACTCCATGAAGGCCGAACAGATCACCCTCGAACCCCGCACGTTCCTCGGAGTCCACGAGGTGATCCCGATGAGCAGGCTGACCGAATATTTCGATCGCGCCTTTCGTACCTCCGCCGCCGAACTCGGCAGGCTGGGCGCCCACCCGAGCGGTCCGCCGATCGCGCTCTATCACGGCGCCCCCACGGATGCCGCGGTCGACGTGACCGCCGGATTCCCCGTCGTCGACGAGGTCAGTGCGACCCGGGCCGTCGAGGTCGTGCACCTTCCGTCCGGTCCGGCCGTCGAGACGTTCCACGTGGGCTCATACGAGACGATGGCCGAGACGTATGCGGCCGTGACGGACTGGATCACCGCGCAGAAGCTCACCGTCGCCGGGGACATGTGGGAGGAGTACCTGGTGGGTCCGGACGCCGAACCGGACCCTGCCAAGTGGCGCACCCGGATCGTGTTCCCGCTCGCCTGAGTCCGCCACGCTTTTTTCGAAACGCGGGCGCAACAATCACCCTCTAACATGAGCACGCGACCTGCGACCATGACGAGCCAGGAGAAGGCGATGTGAGAAGCTCCCGCTGGGAACGCGCGACCGACACTCCCCTGCTCGCGCTCGGAATCGCTTTCCTGATCGCGTACGCGACGCCGATCATTGCGCCGGAGATCAGTCCCGGCTGGCACCTGTTCCTCGAGTGGATCGAGATCGGCAGCTGGGCGGCCTTCGCGGTCGATTTCGTGGTGCGGGTGAGCCTCGCGGAGGATCGACGCGCGTTCATGCGCACCCATATCCTCGACCTTCTCGCGGTCGCCCTGCCGTTGTTCCGACCGTTGCGGGCCCTGCGGGTGGTCTCGGTCGTGATCCTGTCCACCCGCCGGCTGAGTAAGGTGCTCAAGAACCGCGTGATGACCTACGTGGGCATCACGGCGGTGTCGGTCTGGTTCATCGCGGGCCTCGCGGTGACCGATGCGGAACGGAACGCGACCGGCGCGAACATCGTGACGGTGTGGGACGGCTGGTGGTGGTCGTTCATCACGATGGCCACCGTCGGATTCGGGGACCACTTTCCCGTCACGACGGACGGCCGCCTCGTCGCTGTCGGCCTCGTGGTCACCGGGATCGCGCTGATCGGCACCATCACCGCGTACATCGCATCGTGGTTCGCCGCCGCCAGCCGCGAGGCCGAGGAGGCCATCAAGGTCGAGCTCGGCGTCAACGAGGACAAAATAGACGCCCTCACCGTGGAGATCGGCGAGCTCAAGGCCCTCGTCGAGCGCCTGGTCGGCCAGCCGCTCCCGGCCCCGCCGACCGCGGACTGACGAGCAGGCTCAGACCCGCAGGCCCGCACCCGTACCTGTACGTCCAGACCGGTCGCAGGCCGGCCGTCTCAGATGTCGAAGTCCGTGCTCGGCGGTGCAGCTGCGGTCTCGGTCGCGGTCGTCGTCGCGGTCCTCGCGACCGAGCGGGCGGCATCCGTCTCACGGATGCTCTTCCGCGCGCTCTGCCGGAGGGTCTGGCTCACGGGCTCCGCGGTGTAGGAGGAGGTCACCAAGATCGGCATGTGGTCGGACGTGCCGCGCGGGAGCGTCTCGACATTCTCGATGGTCAGGCCGACCGAGGTTGCGAGGTCGAAGTGGCCCCTGAAGAACCGGTAGCGGGTGTACGTGCGGGTGTCGCTCAGGGTGAGGTCATAGCCGGACTCCGTGACCTTGTCGCCGAGGTTGCCCTTGAAGATCGGGTAGTTGTAGTCCCCGACCATCAGCGTCGGCAAGCCGGGGCCGAGGCGATTGAGTTCCTCGTGCGCCGAACGGATCTGGTTGCGGCGCAGCGAATTGCGCGCGGTCAGCGGCGCAGCGTGGAAGGACGCGACGACGAGCTCGCGATCGGCGACCTTGTCCACGAGCCGGGTGCCGATCAGGCGCTCGTGCGCCGGGCGCAGCACCATGTCGTGCAGGGACTTCTTGAGCGCGAAGGCCTGGGTGGTGACGGCGTCGAAGCGGTCCTGGCGGTAGTAGATCGCGAGGCCGAGCCGGTTGGTCAGGGTCGAGTCGGCGAGATGCAGGGTGCCGATGTCGTCGGGCAGTTCGAGGGTGTCCGCCTCCTGGAGGCAGAGCACGTCCGGCTCATAGGTGACGGAGAGCGCGGCGAGTTCACCGACCGCTCGGTTCTTCCGGAGGTTGTAGCTGATGACCCGCACGTCTCTGACCTGGCTTCCGACTCGTGGTGGTGATTCAAGCCTAACGCGCGCGGCTGAAAGGTTCACAAGGCTTCGGGACGCTTAAGCGGGCTACCGGTCAGTTCCCCAAGCGTTCTGGGCCGGGGTCGTGCGGCGGCCTCAACGCCAGCCGAGACCCGGGGCGACGTGGGTGACGATGCTCTCCAGGAGGCGCGCGTTGTATGCGACTCCGAGCTGGTTGGGGATCGTCACGAGCACGGTGTCTGCGGCCTGCACCGCGGCATCCGTCGCCAGCTGGGCGACGATCTGGTCGGGCTCGCCGACGTAGCTTTTGCCGAAGCGGGCGAGGCCGCCGTCGAGGTAGCCGACCTGGTCCTCGGACTCCCGGCTGCCCGGCCGGGCGAAGTAGGCCCGGTCCTCTTCGGTGACGAGCGGCAGGATGCTGCGGCTCACCGACACCCGCGGCGTGCCGGTGTGGCCCGCGGCGGCCCAGGCTTCACGGTAGATCGCGATCTGCTCCGCCTGGAGGTCGCCGAACGGGACACCGGTGTCTTCGGTCAGCAGCGTCGAGCTCATCAGGTTCATGCCCTGCTCACCGACCCATTTCGCGGTCGCCCGGGTGCCGGAGCCCCACCAGATCCGCTCGCTCAGTCCCGGAGCCTGCGGCTGGATCGGCAACAGCGCCGTTCCAGCAGACATCTGCGGGTTCGGCGTCGCGACACCGGCCCCGATGATCGCCGCCCGGAAGACCGAGGTGTGCTCGCGGGCGACATCCGCGTCTGTCTGCCCGTCTGCGGGCGCATAGCCGAAGTTCTCGTAGCCGCGCTGCGCGGTTTCGGGTGACCCGCGGCTGATGCCGAGCTGGAGGCGCCCGTTGCTGATCAGGTCGGTGATCGCGGCCTCCTCGGCCATGTACAGCGGGTTCTCGTAGCGCATGTCGATGACGCCGGTGCCGAGCTCGATCCGGTTCGTGCGCGCCGCCATCGCCGCGAGCAGCGGGAACGGTGAGGCGAGCTGCCGGGCGAAGTGGTGCACACGCACGTATGCCCCGTCCACGCCGAGTTCCTCGGCGGCGACCGCGAGCTCCACCGTCTGGAGGAGGGCGTCGCGTGCGGTGCGGGCAAGGGAGCCCTGCACCGCCTGGTGGTGGCCGAAGGAGAGGAATCCGATGCGCTTCATGACCGGTGCAGCGCGGAGGGGCCGCCGGGTATTCCCGTCGCCCGCGCGGCACCACCGCTCCCCGGACTGGCCGCGCTACCCACGCTCCTTCCCGCGCCGCTTCTTCGCCGCGGGCACCCGTCGCACAGTGAGCCTGTCGAGGCGGCGTTCCACAACGGTGCCCTCCTCGAGGATCGTCGCGAGCGTGATGAGCTCGTCGACGAGTTCAGGGACCGGGCGCGCCTGGCAGCAGACGCACCAGCCGCGCGCGTCGAAACACGCGCGCAGGGCCTGCTCGTAGTAGTCCCTCGTGAGGCCGGGCACGTCGCATACCCGCGCCGTCGTCGTGGACTGGAGCGAGTGCATTCCGCTGAACGAGCGCCCGCAGCCGCAGTCCCCGTATGGGGCCCACCGGCTATACGGGCACGGCTCGAGCATCCACACGAGCTCACCCTCGATACAGCCGTTCGAGTCACTGCCGCGGGAGCCCTGCGTCGCCCCTGTGGCCACCAAAACCTTCATTTCCGTCCTCCTCGGTCTCGGCACGAGCCTCAGGGAGTGGATGGAATGACGCTAACAGTGGCCACCGACAGACGAACAGGTGGAGGGGTGCGGGCGAGCGACGGCGGGTCAGCACCCGACCGATCAGTAGTAGCCGAAGGACTCGGAGTGCGCCCAGGCAGAGCAGGGAGTGCCGTAGGCCGACTTGATGTAGCCGAGGCCCCAGCTGATCTGCGTCGCCGCGTTCGATGCCCAGTCCGAGCCAGCGGAGGCCATCTTGCTGCCGGGCAACGCCTGCGGGATGCCGGTTGCTCCGCTGGAGCTGTTGTACGCCTGGTAGTTCCAGCCGGATTCCCTCTGCCACAACTGGCTGAGGCAGCTGAATTCCCCGCTGCCCCAGCCGTACTGGGAGGAGGCCATCGCACTCGCCGTCGCGCGCGCGCCGGCCGGGCTGTTGTCCCCCGACGATGACACGGACGCCGCCGCTTGCGGCGCAGCGGCCGCAGCAGCTGCCGCAGCCGCCTTCGCTGCTTTGGCCGCCTGGGCCGCCTGGGCTTCCGCGGCGGCCCTGGCGGCGGCAGCGGCTGCGGCCTCAGCGGCGGCCTTCTCGGCCGCAACGCGGTCGACTTCTGCGACCGCAGCCTGCACGGTCGTCGTCTCGGCCTTGGTCCGGGCGGTCAACGACTCGACCTGGTCGATGGGCAGGACCTGGAAACTCGCCAGCGAACTCGCCGCTGCGGTCAAAGTGGAAGCATCCACTTTGTTCGCGGCTGCGGCGACGACCTGGTTGGCGTCGACCAACGCAGCGGATGCCGCATCCTGGGCGTGTACCTTCGCGATCGAGGTGTAGACGGTGAGCTGGTCGTGTTGCCGGCCTGTCGCCGCTGCGACGTCGGCCGTTGCCGCGATCCGGCTCTGGGAACGGGTGGCCGCCTCGGCGGCCGCACTGACCGCGAAGCCGCTTCCGGCCACGATCGCGGCGATCGCGAGACCGGCCGTGACGAGGGTGAACCGTTTCGGGCGACGTCCCCTGGATCCGTTCCTGCGCGAGGCCCGGGTGTCGACCGGAGCCGAATCTGTTGGCGAATCTGGTGCGGATTGAGCTGAGTTCATGATTCCTGCCATCGAGAACCGGCTGGAAAACCGCCCGGTTCGCTGAGTGTCAGGCCCACGCTCTCGGTGACGGCGCGGGCGAATTGGCCATAGTGCAGACGCTTTCTGGCAAAGTCCCGACCAAAACCTCCACAAGTCATCCACGGGGTAACCGGTCAACCGGGTTCTGCAGGGGTGGCGGGCCGCACTAGTCCCGGCCCGCCGCCCTTGTTGAGCGCGATTCCGCTTTTCTGAGGTTTTCTCAGGAATGCAGGGGCCTATTTCCGGCCACGGGCATCCGGATCGGTGGAACGCGGCTCCCGATCAGCGGGCACTCAGTAGTAGTTGTAGGCCTCGGAGTGCGCCCAGGCCGCGCACGGCGTCCCGTAGGAGGCGGCGATGTAGCCGAGACCCCAAGCGACCTGCGTCGCGGCGTTGGTGGCCCAGTCGGAGCCGGCCGAAGCCATCTTGCTCCCCGGAAGAGCCTGCGGGATACCGGTGGCCCCACTCGAGTTGTGGGCCGTGTACGACCAGCCGGACTCCCTCTGCCATAACTGCACGAGGCAGCTGAACTGGCCGTCGCCCCAGCCGTACTTCGAGGCGGCCAGGCCCTGGGCCACCGCCTTCGCGCCCGCGGGCGTGTTCGCTGAGGCGAGGGCCTGCAGCCTTTGGGCCTCTGCCGCAGCGGCTGCGGCAGCGGCCTTCTCGGCGGCGACCCGGTCTGCTTCGGCCGCAGCGGCTTCGACGCTTGTCGATATGGCGGCCGTGCGCTGGGTGAGCGACTCGACCTCGTCGATGGGCAGGACCTGGTAGCTCGCGAGCGAGCTCGCGACGTCGCTCAGGGTGGTCGCGTCGACCTTGTCCTTGGCGGCAGCGAGCACCGCGTTGGCCCTGTCGAGCGCGACGGCGGCGGCGTCCTTCGCGTGCACGGTGGCGATCGAGTCGTACACGGCCAGTTGGTCGTGCTGGCGGCCGGTGCTCGCGGAGAGGGCTGCGGTGGCGGTCACGCGGTCCTGGGCGGCGTTCGCGGCCTGAAGGGCGTATGAGCCCCCGGTGACGAGGGCCACGGCGACGGCGGAGGCCAGGGAGATGGCGATGATCCGGCGAGAATGCGGTGAGCGGCGGGGTGGTGCTGAATGCGATGTCATATAGTCCCGTTGTCGCAAACGCGGGCGCACGAACAGGGCTCGTGGGCCAGCGCTCACTGGTCTCGGGCCCACGCGCTCGGATGCTGCGCAGGCGAATCGGCCATAGTGGCCGGGATTCCTGCACAAACCCTCACTTTTTCCTCCGAAAGTCATGGGTATCGGGGCGCGTTCCGCACGCGTGCCCCGTCAGGCTCCGCGACGAGCCTGTCTAAACTCGAAGAATCGACATGTTCATTCCGGTCGATATCCGCGAACGTTCCCACGACGCTGAAGATCACGAGGTTTCATCATGACCGCGCACGACATCGTCCTGATCCGGCACGGGCAGACCGAGTGGAGCATTTCCGGTCGGCACACCGGCCGCACCGACATCCCCCTGACCGACCTCGGTCGGCAGCAGGCGGACGCGCTCGGCGAGATGCTCGACGGCGAGGCGTTCCCGACGGTCTTGTCCAGCCCGCTGCAGCGGGCCTGGGAAACCATGGAGCGCGCGGGATATGCCGCGCAGGGCATCGCTTCCCAGGACATTCTCGAGTGGGACTATGGCGTGTTCGAGGGGCGCACGACCGAGGCCATCCGCCGGGAGATCCCGGACTGGTCCGTGTGGACGCACCCGATGACCGGCGGCGAGTCCGCAGACGAGGTCGGCGCGCGTGCCGACCTCGCGATCGAGCAGTGCCTCGCAGCTCCGGGCCCGGTCGCCGTGTTCGCGCACGGACATTTCCTGCGCATCATGACGGCGCGCTGGATGGGCCTGCCTGCCTCCGCAGGGAAGCACTTCAGCCTCGGGACCGCCACGGTGTCCACCCTCGGCTGGGAACGCGATAACCGTGTGCTGCAGATGTGGAACGACGCCTGCCACCTGAACTCGATGGACCCGGTTCTCTGACCTACCGTTCCCGGCCGCGCGTTAAACCGCAAACGCGGCGTCCAGGGGCCGAAGCACGTCCTGGACGCCGCAGTCTTTGTGCGACTCGCTCTCGCTGAGTCTTACTTCCGGCCGGCACCCGTCAGAGCGGATGCTGCGCTGGCGGCGATGAGGCCGCGCACGAGCTCGAGCTGGGCGTCGTCCGCGAAGGACGAGCTCAGGCCGACGACGCTGACTCCGGAGGAGAGGAAGTCGGGCGCGTTGAGCGCGGTGACCCCTCCGGTGGCGATGAAGTTCATGTCGGGGTACGGCCCCTTCATCGACTTCGCCCAGTTCGGGCCGAGGATCGAGGCCGGGAAGACCTTGACCCAGCGGAGGCCGAGCGCACGAGCCTGGAGGATCTCGGTCGCAGTAGCCACCCCCGGAAGATGCGGGATGCCGCGGCGAACGCTCTCCGCGACGATCTCCGGGCTGAAGCCCGGGGAAACGGTGAAGGCGACGCCGACCTTCTCGGCGGCGTCGAGCTGCTCGAGGGTCGTGACGGTGCCGGCGCCGACGACGAGGCCGCGCTCGGCGGCCGCCTCGGCGACGGCCTTCAGGACGGGAACCGCGTCACTGGTCTGGATGGGGATCTCGACGTGCTGGACACCGGCATCCCAGGCGCGCTCGGAGAGGCGCACGGATTCGGTCAGCGAGAGCCCACGCAGAACGGCGAGGACGGGAATCCGGAAGAAGTCTCCGGGGAACCACTCATTGGTGGGAAGGGCGGTTGTGCTGGTCATACGGTCAGTCTCCTAAGATCGGTGAGATCGGAATGTGAGTCGTGGGTGTCGGGAGCGTTCCCGACGGCGGCCGGGGATCCGGCGCCGGATCCGGCGGCGGCGGCGGGAGTTGCTGCGAACAGCCCGTGGCCGGGCCGGAAGTCCTCGCGGCTGCCGAGCGCCCAGGCGGCGAGCGAGTGCCCGTGGTTCAGGCGGACTTCGGACGACTCGCCGTTCATGAGTGCGGACAGGTAACCGGCGGCGAACGCGTCTCCGGCTCCGACCGGCTCGACGACCTCGACCTTGTGGGCAGGGACGACCGTGGTGCGGCGGGTGCCGTCGGGCAGAAGCGCGTACTCCGTCGCGTCGACGGCTCCGTCCTTGACGACGAGGTAGGGCACGTCGGGCAGCAGGGCGCGCACGTCGTCGGAGGTGACGCAGCCCCAGATGGTGGCGGCTTCGTCGAGTCCGACGAGGACGACCGTCGCCTTGTCGGCGAGTTCCCGCAGCCGCGGACCGGCCACGCTCACGGGCCAGAGCTTGGACCGGTAGTTGACGTCGAAGGACACCGAAGTGCCCCACTCTGCCGCGTGGTCGAGCACGTGTTCCACCAGGGCGGAGCAGCTCGGCGACAGCGAGGGCGTGATGCCGCTCGTGTGGATCAGGTGGGCGGACTGGAGGGGCCAGGCCCCGGCATCCGCCACGCCCAGCTCGGAGGCGGCGGAACCCGCACGATAGTAGAAGACGTGCGCGCCGGTACCGGTGTCCGGCTCCTTGAGGTACAGGCCGGTCGGGCTGACCGCGGTGCGGTTCACCCAGCGGGTGTCCACTCCCCCGCAGTCGAGCGTCGAAATGATCTTGGTGCCGATCGGGTCCTGGCCGACATTGCCGGCCCAGGCCACGTGGTGGCCGAGCTCGGCGAGGTGCGCGGCGACATTGGACTCCGCCCCGCCGACGCCGAGGTGGAAGCCCTCTGCGATGTCGAGCGACGTCGTCGAGGTGGGGGTGAACATGCCCATGGTCTCGCCGAAGCAGACCACCTGCGGTTCGCCCTGGTCGGCGCCGGAGGCGACCGGGTTGCCCGGCTCCTCCTGCAGTGCCTGGGCGCCTGCTTGCTCGTCGGTCATCAGGTCACCGCTCCGATGTGCCACGGCACGAACTCTTCCTGGCCGACGTTGAACTCTTCGCTCGTGGTCTGCTTTCCGGAGGCGACGGCGATGATCATGTCGAGGATCTCGGCGCCGACCTCTTCGACGCGGGCGGTGCCATCGGCGATCCGTCCGGCGTTGATGTCGACGTCGTCGCCCTGGCGCACGAACAGCGCGGTGTTGGTGCCGACCTTGATGCTCGGGGTGGGCTTGCAGCCGAAGACCGAGCCGCGGCCGGTCGTGAAGACGACGACCGTCGCACCGCCGGCGACGAGTCCGGTGACGGACACCGGGTCGTAGCCGGGGGTGTCCATGAAGCCGAGGCCCCGGGTGGTCATCGGTTCGGCGTATTCGTAGACCGCTGCGAGGTCGGCGCGGCCGGCCTTCGCGACGGCGCCGAGCGACTTCTCCAGGATGGTGGTGATGCCGCCGGCCTTGTTGCCGGGAGAGGGGTTGTTGTCCATGGTGCCGCCACCGGTGACGATGTACTTCTCCCACCAGTTGATCCGGTCGATCAGCTTGAGGCCGACCTCGCGGGTCGTGGCGCGGGCGGTGAGCAGGTGCTCGGCGCCGTAGATCTCAGGCGTCTCGGCGAGAACGGATGTTGCGCCGTTGGCGACGAGGACGTCCGAGGCCCAGCCGAGGGCCGGGTTCGCGGTAATGCCCGAGTAGCCGTCGGAGCCGCCGCAGTTGAGGCCGAGGACGAGTTCCGAGATGTCGATCGGTTCGCGGCGACGTTCGTCGAGCTTCTCCGCCATCTCGAGGATCGCCTCGACGCCCGCGGCGACGGTGGCGCGCATGCCACCGGTCTCCTGGATGGAGAGGGTCGTGACGAGGGTGTCTGCCGGAAGCTCGCCCTGGCCGAGGATGACGTCGGCCGGGGTCATTTCGCAGCCGAGGCTGAGCACGAGCACTCCGGAGATGTTCGGGTGGGCCGCGTAGCCGTTGAGGGTGCGGACGAGCATCTGCGCGCCCTCGCTCTCGAGGACCAGGCCGCAGCCGCTCTGGTGCGTGAGGGCGATGACGCCGTCGACGTGCGGGAAGCGGTCGAGCAGGTCGCCGCGGAAGCGGTCCGCGATCAGCTTCGCGGTCGTGCCGGAGCAGTTGACCGTCGTGAGGATCGCGATGTAGTTGCGGGTGCCGGCGCGGCCGTCCGCCCGGCGGTAGCCGTCGAAGGTCCGGCGGGCTCCCGTCGGGGCGGGCAGCTCGGTGTGCACGGTACCGAACTCGTGCACGCGGGCGCCGAGGTCCATACCGAGGTTCTGGCTGTGCACGTGTTCGCCGCGCACGATCGGCGCCGTTGCGGTGCCGATCGACTGGCCGTACTTGAGGACCTTCTCCCCGACCGCAACCGATCCGAGTGCGATCTTGTGGCCGCTCGGGACGGCCCCGATCACATTCAGAACGCTGTCCCCCAGGGTGATGGCTTCACCGGGAACGAGGTCCCGGAGGGCAACAGCGACATCGTCGCCTTCCGCCATGACGAGCACGGATGTGCCGGTCGCAATGCTGTTGATGTGGCTCATGAGATCTTTTCTCTCGCTGGGAAGCGGTCGGGGAGGGTACTGCTGGCCGGATCAGGCCTTGGCGGCGATTTCTTCGCCGATGATGCCCTTTTCCCAACGACCCTCTTCGAGGTCGATGGCAATGGCGTGGTACTTGTCGTCGCTCAGGCTGTACAGGAAGTAGATGATGACGGCGGCGATGGTGAGCGCGATGGCCGGGTAGATCGTCATGACGGCCTTGATGCCGAAGAGCGTCTCCGGGGACTGCTCTGTTGCCTTGGCGACGTAGCCCGTGATGGCGAGCATGCCGGCTCCGACGAGGGCGGCGAGGGACTGGGCGACCTTACGGGAGAAGTTGAATGCGGCGTAGGTCATGGTCTCCTTGCGGACACCGGTGTGCCATTCGCCGTAGTCGATCGTGTCGGAGACGAAGGCCCAGGTGACGCCGTTCGGGATGGCCAGTGCGGCGTACCCGATGGTGACGAGGATCATGAACGTCCACAGGTTGGTCGGGATGATGAAGTTCAGGCCGTTGGCGACGATGGAGATGATGAATCCGGCCATGGCCGTCTTCTTCTTGCCCCACTTGGCGACCATCTTCGGGATGAACATGATGCCCACGATGGAGGCACCGATCATGACGAGGTTGAGGACGGCCTGGAGGGCGATGTTGCCGAGGTTGTACTGGGCGAAGAAGATCATCATCATGTTGTTGACGTTCATCGAGGAGATGGTGAAGAGCGTCATGAGCACGAGGGCGAGGAGCGGCTTGTTGGTGAAGATCGCCTTGGCGTAGTCCTTCATGCCGTTCTTCTCGAAGCCGACGGCACGGTTGACGTACACCCGTTCCTTGGTGCCGCGGTAGCAGATGTAGAAGGACACGACGCCGACGATGGCCATAACCATCGAGGCGAACATGAAGTTCTGGGCGGTCATGCCGCCGAAGATCATCATCATCGGGATGAACGCGAAGCCACAGATCCACTGGGCGCCGAGCGAACCGGCCTGGCGGCTGGTCGCGAGCTCCGCGCGGTCCTTGATGTCGCGGGTCATGACCGAGGCGAGGGAGCCGTACGGGTCATTCGTGAAGGAGTAGATGATGCCCCAGACCGCGTACGTGCCGGCGGCGAAGGCGATCTTCCAGCCCATGTCCACGTCGGGCATCGTGAAGGTGACGACGGTCATAACGGCGAGCAGGATGGAGGAGACCATCATGACGGGGCGGAATTTTCCGCGCTTGCCGAAGCGGCGGCTGTCGATGAATGCGGCCGCGAGCGGGTCCATGCAGGCATCGAACAGTTTGCTGAGCGTAAAGATAAGTGCGACTACAGCGGGCGCGATGCCGGCGGTGTCGATCCAGAACTTGGTCAGGTACGACTGTCCGAGGTCGAACATGAAGCCGTTACCGAAGTCGCCGAAGCCATAGGCGACCTTCTCCTTGCGGGAAATGCGATCAATAACGGTGACGCCGGCGGAGCCTTCGGGGCCGGTGGCTCCCATGGCGCCGGGCAGGCCCTTGGTGGTTGTACTCATAATGCGGATTCACTCCTATGTGCTGGATTTAATGGGGTCGTGCTGGTTCGTGCTGGTCGTGCAGAGGTACTGTGCGGGTGGATGCTTCGAGCGGGTAAGTGCCGGAGCCGAACGGGCTAGAACCCGAAGTAGGTGTTCGCGTTGTTGTACGAGATGTCTTCGACCATCTGGCCGAGGATGGCCTCGTCGTCGGGAACTTCGCCGAGCTCGACCCATTCGCCGATCAGTTCGCACAGGATGCGGCGGAAGTACTCGTGGCGCGGGTAGGAGAGGAAGCTGCGGGAGTCCGTCAGCATGCCGACGAAGTTGGAGAGCAGGCTCTCCTCCGCGAAGGTGGACAGCTGCAGGCGCATTCCGTTGCGGGTGTCGTTGTGCCACCAGGCGTTGCCGAGCTGGAGCTTCTGGACGACGTCCTTCTGGTAGGAGGCCATCAGGGTGATCAGCGGCAGGTAGTCGTTGGGGTTCAGCGAGAAGATGATCGTGCGGGGAACCGCATCCTCGGATTCCATCGCGTTGAAGAGCTTGGCGAGCGGCTCGGCGATGTTGCGGTCGTTGATCGCGTCGTAACCGGTGTCGGCGCCCATGCGGGCGAAGCCCGGGTCGTTGATGTTGCGCATCGCGTGGATGTGGTACTGCATCGTCCAGTCCTTGGCGCTGTAGATGCGCATCAGGGCCTTGAGCAGTGCCGTGCGGTACTGCGCGATCTCGGTCGCGGTCAGGGTGCCGCCGGAGAGGGCGGTCGTGACGATCGTGTCGAGTTCGGCCGGGGTGGCCTCCTCGTAGACGACGATGTCGAGGGCGTGGTCGGACAGGCGTCCGCCCATGGTGTGGAAGAAGTCGACGCGCTGGGTGAGGGCCTCGACGATGTCCGCGAACGCGGTGATGCTGACGCCGGCCGCGGTGCCGAGGGTGGCGATGTACGCCGCGTACCCGGCCTGGTCGATGTTCAGGGACTTGTCCGGACGGAACGCCGGGAGCACCTTGAACGCGCTCTCAGCCTTGAGCACCTCGTGGACGTGCAGGTCATCCGCGGGGTCGTCCGTCGTGACGACGACCTTCACGTTCATGCCCTTGATCAGGCTGCGGCGGGAGAACGCCGGCGTCGCGAGGAGCAGGTTGGCCGCGTCGTAGATCTCGCGGGCCGTTGCACGGCTGATCACGGTGTCGATGCCGAAGAAGCGCTTGAGTTCGAGGTGCGCCCAGACGTAGAGCGGGTTGCCGAGCGCCTTTTCGAGGGTGCCTGCCCAGGCGTAGAACTTGTCGAAGTCGGCGCCGTCTCCGGTGATGAGGCTCTCGGGGACCCCGTTGGTGCGCATCAGGCGCCACTTGTAGTGGTCACCGTAGTTGTTGCCGCCGAGCCAGGCTTCGGTGATCGTCGCGAAGTTGCCGTCCTCGAGGATCTCCTGGGGGCTCAGGTGGCAGTGGTAGTCGACAATCGGCATATTCTTCGCGTGATTGTGGAAGAGCTTCTTCGCCATCGGCGTGGTCAGCAGGAAATCGTCATTCAAAAACATCAGAAACAGTCCTTCGTTCCGTACAGTCGTTGTGGTGAATCAGTCGTTGTGGTGAATCAGTCGGTGGGTTGATTCGGCCGATCAGGCCAGGAGCGCGATGGTCGCGCGGGCACCCAGGGTGCGCAGGTTGTCGAGGCCGGTGGTGACCTCGGCGACGAGGCCGGGGAGTTCGGTGAGGTCGCGGCCCCAGAGCGAGTCATCGCTCAGGATCGCTTCGACGTAGTCGGCCGTCACGTTGCTACCGGTCGCGGTGGCCGTCGCGTATGCGGCGTGGAAGGTGGCGAGCACCTCGTCGCTGTCGACGGGGACGACGGTGACCGCAGCGTCGCCGCTGTAGGTGAGCAGCAGTGCCGAAAGGGCCAGGGTGACGCGGGGCGGGAAGGTTCCGACCTTCTCGTGGAAGTTGACCAGGATCGGCAGCAGGCGGGACTTGTACTTCGAGATGCTGTTGAGCGCGATCGAGGCGAGCTCGTGGTGCATGAAGCGGTTCTCGAAGCGTTCCTTGACGGACTCGGCGTATGCGGCGAGTTCGTCGTGCGGCAGGTCGATGACCGGCATGATCTCGTCGTACATTTCCGCGTTGACGAACTGGGAGAACTCGGGGTCGATCATCACGTCGCGCACGGTCTCGACGCCGGCGAGGCGGGCGATCGAGGCCATCGTGGTGTGCGGGGCGTTCAGCAGGAAGACCTTGCGTTCGCGGTACGGCGTCATGTCGTCGGTGACGGTCACGTTGAGACCGGCCTTCGCGAGCGGGAGGGATTCCGTCAACGACTGCGGTCCTTCGATGACCCAGAGCAGGAATGGCTCGGCCTTGACGATCGACTGGTCGTCGTAGCCGAATTCCTCGGCGAGCTCGGCGGCGCGGTCGGCCGGGTAACCGGGAACGATCCGGTCGACGAGGCTGGAGTAGAAGGTGTTGTCGGTGTTGACCCACTGGACGAATGCTGCGTCGAGCTCCCAGAGCGCGGCGGTCGCGAGGACGGATTCCTTGAGCTTGTCGCCGTTGTGCTCGATGAGCTCGCAGGGGATGATCTGGAAGCCCTTCTTGCCGAGAGAGAAACGCTCGAAGAGGAGCGCGGTGAGCTTTCCGGGGAAGCTGTGCTGGGGCTTGTCATTGAGACGGTCGCGGTCGTCGAAGGCGATGCCGGCCTCTGTCGTGTTGGAGAAGATGAACTCGATGTTGTCGTCGTTGGCGAGGTCGAGGTACTTCTGGTTGTCGACGTACGGGTTGACCGTTCCGGTGACCACGGTGATGACCTCGTGGCTCTGCACGTCCTTGCCATCCTGAAGGCCTTCGAGGAGGACCGTGTAGAGGTTGTCCTGCTCCTCGAGGGAGGCGACGCGGCCGCCTTCGATGGGCTGGACGATCTTCACGCCGCCCTGGAACAGTCCCTGGTTGTTCATCTGCTGCAGCTGCCAGTCGACGAACGCGCGGAGGAAGTTGCCCTCGCCGAACTGGATGGCCTTCGTGGGCAGTTCCGCGATCGCGGGAACAACGCTCTTGGACAGTCTCTGCATGGTCTTCGTGTTCCGTTCGGTAGTAGTGGACGTGACGGTGACCTGCATGGTCGACGTCGCTCCGGGGTCCAGGGTGATGAAGTGGGCGCCGACGTTGCACGTCTCTGCGCAGGCGGTTTCGGTCCACTCGTCGGTTCCGTAGTCTGCGATGGCGGCGGCCTTGATGCGGCCGGCGTTCCAGACGACCGTCTGCGCGGCGCCCTGCGAGACGGCGCGGATGATGCGGTCGTTCGCCGGGTCGCTGAGTTCGAGCGCCTCGGGCATCGGGTAGAGGCGATCGATCTCATCGCCGGTGAAGCCGAGCGGCAGGAGGGACGAGCCCTCGGTGGCCGGCTTGGTCGAGCGGTCCGTGTAGTCGAACGTCTCGAGGCCGGTGAGGGTGCTCGTTGTGACGTCGCCGACGGCGAAGTAGGTGTGGAAGGCTTCCTCGAACGCGAACGGGGTGGCACCGTCGTTGCGGACGGACAGCTCGAGGCCGAGCTCTGCGCCCACGGTGACCGTGTAGTGCGCGGTGAAGGGGTGGAATCCGGCGGGAACGCCGACGCTGTCCTGGGTCAGCTCGAAGACGAGCTCTGTGGCAACGGCGCCGGTCGCGGTGTCCAGGGTGCGGGAGTCGACGAGCGACCAGGTGGAGAGGCGTGCCCAGCCGTGGTTGGGAGCTGAGGCATCCGTGCCGTTCGGGCCGAACCAGGGGAAGCAGAGGGGAACGCCGCCGCGGATCGGGTCGGTGTCGGAGAAGACGCCGAAGGTGCTCATCCAGAGGACCGGCTTGCCGCCCGCGGGAGTCCAGTCGGCGACGTGCGCGCCGTGCAGGTAGATCAGGGCGGATGCCGAGGGTGTGGTGACTTCGACGGCGGCGAGGCCGCCGTGGCCCTCCACCAGACGGATGCCCTGTGCGAGCTGCTGGGTTGTCATGCGTACTCCTCTTTGAGGCGAGAAACGTGAGGCGAAAGTGTGGCGGAGCCTGATAATCGTTCCGCTCAGCAGAACGCGTGTCCGTCAGATGAAACACTAGCACCGGTTAACAGGTTCGTAACAACTGCTTTCGCGGTAGAATTGCCGTATTGAGTTCCATCGGGCAGAACCGCCTTTTCATGGTGCACAATGCACAATCTTTGGCCGCAGGAGGACAAAATGTCAGCGACTTTGATCGACGGATCTCACACTTCGAGCGAGGCCGGCGAGCCCGCGAAGGACAGCGCAGCCCGCAAACTGCTGCGCGTGCTCGAAGCGGTGTCGAACCCGGGCGAAACGCACCGGCTGAGCGATCTGGTTAAGGAGACCGGCCTGTCGAAGACGAGCGTGTTCCGTCTGCTGTCCGAACTCGTCGACGACGGCTATGTCAGCCGCACGTCGGACGGCGCGTACACACCCGGACGCGCGCTTCGGTTGCTCGGCCTGCGCCTGACTGCCAGCACGGAGGATTCGGACCGCGTGCGCACCCGGCTGCAGCGCCTCCAGCAGGACGTGCACAGCACCATCCACTTCGCCCTCCGCACCGGCGACTGGGCCACCTACGTTGAGAAGATCGAGGACACCGCGCAGCCGATCCGGATGGCGTCCCGCGTCGGCGCCCAGATCCCGTTGCACTCGACCGCGATCGGCAAGTCCGTTCTGGCCTACCTGCCCGAGAGCGAGGTGCGGCGGTACGCCGCCAACACCGGGCTGCCGCGGCGCACCGACAACACCATCACGGACGTCAATCGTTTGCTCGCCGACGGTGAGCTTGTACGCAATCGCGGCTTCTCGATCGACGACGAGGAGAACGAGGAGCACATCCGCTGCATGGCGACTCCCGTTTTCGACACCCGGCACAATCTGCTGGGCGGAATCGGCATCACCACAATCGCACCTTTGGTGACGCAGGCGAAACTCGAGTCATACGCCCCCCTGCTCCTCACCGCGGCGCGCGACATCATGTCCCTCGTCTAGCCTCCCCCCTCCCAGGCGAGGAGGCGGAGCCGCTCCTCATGGATAGCTCAGGAGGGGCCCTTGAGGAAGGCGACGATTCGTTCGCCGACCACCGGCCAGTCAGCACCGAGCCAGACCATGTGGCTGTCCGCATGACTCTCAATGAGTTCGGCAGCACGGATGCTTGAGGCGAGCGAACGCGACTGTGCGAAGGGCACTCCGCCGTCGGTTCGGGTGGCGATCACGAGGGTGGGCTGATCGACCAGAGCGGTGACATCGGGGGTGGGGCGCAGGTCGTTGACAAACCCGCGTCCGGAGCGCATCCGCCGGAAAAGTATGAGGAGTCCGGCGCGAGCGTCCGGATCCAAGCCGGCCAGGACCTCGCCCACCGGACGGGTGGACAGCGCTCCCATCATCATGCGCAGGCACATGGAGGGAGCGAACCGGGCGAGCGCGTGAACCAGGCCCCAGGTGACCCTCCCGGTCACGCCGTTGAATCCGATCCGGGCTCCCAGGCGAGTGACCGGGTCCGGGTACGGAAGCCAGCCGACTGCACTGATCAGGACCAGCCGGTCGACAAGGCCGGCGTGTCGCGCGGCGAACGTTGCGGCGGTCGGTCCCCCGCCGGAAATGCCGACGACCGCCGCGACCCGGGTGATGCCCAGGTGCGCGCACAGGTCACCCACGACATCCGCGAATCCGGTCACGGTCGTCCCTGTGGACAGCGGAGTGCGACCGTAGCCGGGTCGGGAGGGTGCGAGCACGGAGTAGCCGGCGGCGGCGAAGACGTCCTCGCCGACCGCGATCCCGGCCCGGAGGTGTCCGCCGTGGAAGACCACGATGACCGGGTCCGCGCGAATATCGAGCCGGTACTCGACTGGCCCCTCCGCCAGGCGCGTCGTCCGCAGCATCCGCCCGGGCCTGCCTACCGCCGCACGATGGAGCGCAGCAGCCGCATTGCGACCGAGAGCGAGGCCATGTCGTCCTGTCCGAGGGCGTTGACCTCGTCGAATACGCTGCGTGAGCGGGCGAGCTTTTCGGCGTTGAGTGCCTCCCAGGCGAGGAGACGGTGTTCCGCGCTTCCCGAATCCGTCGCCTCGAGCACGGCCGTGGTGATGTCGGCGACCGTCGAGTAGAGGTCGTCGCGCAGCGCCGCGCGGGCGAGGGCCTGCCAGCGGTCCGTGCGCGGCAACGCGGTGATGCGCTCGAGCAGGTTGTCCACGCCGAACCGGTCGTAGACCGTGTAGTACACGGACGCGACGTCCCCGAGCTGTTCGCCGGACTGCGCCGCGATCTTCACAACGTCGAGCAGGGCGAAGGCCTCGAAGAGCTGGGTCCAGCGGTGGCCGAGGCCGGACGGCAGGCCCCACTCCTCCGCCTTGACCAGCAGCGACCCGAGCCGGGCCTGGTCGGCGCCGCGCACGTAGTCGCCCAGGTGCGCGCGGACGAGCGCGATCTGCGGCTTGTACTGCGCCACGACCTCGGCGACCGGTTGCGAGCCGCCGTGGTTGACCTGCCAGCGCACGGCCCGGTCGAGCAGCCGGCGGATGTCGAGGTGGATCGCCGTCCAGTGCTCCGTCGGGAACGACTTCGGCAGGGCGCTCAGCTCGGCGACCATGGTCTCGAGCTCGAAGATCTCCCGGAGCGCGACGAACGCCCGGGCGATCGCCGCGGGGGTCGCGCTGGTCTCCTCCATGGCACGGAAGGCGAAAGTCACTCCCCCGAGGTTGATCATGTCGTTCGCGACGACGGTCGCGATGATCTCCCGGCGCAGTGGATGCGTGTCGAGCTCGGCGTCGAAGCGTTCGGCGAGCTGGCGCGGGAAGTACCGGCGCAGGGTGCCGCGGAACCACGGGTCGTCCGCGAGGTCGCTGTCCCGGAGCGCGGTCGTGAGCTCGATCTTGGCGTACGCGGCGAGCACCGAGAGCTCTGGCGAGGTGAGCCCCTGGCCGTGATCGATCCGTTCGTGCAGCTCCGTGGTGGTCGGCAACGCCTCGAGCTCGCGCTTCAGGTCGCCGGATGCCTCGAGCGCGTCCATCAGGCGTTCGTAACTCGGGCTCCAGCTCGCGACCTTGACCCGGTCGTTCAGCAGCAGGATGTTCTGGTCGACGTTGTCCTCCAGGACCAGCCGGCCGACCTCGTCCGTCATCGCGGCGAGGAACCCGGGGCGCTCTTCGGCGCTGAGCCGGCCGGCCGCGACCATCCGGTCGACGAAGATCTTGATGTTGACCTCGTGGTCGGAGCAGTCCACGCCGGCGGAGTTGTCGATCGCGTCGGTGTTGAGCAGCACCCCGGCCAGGGCGGCCTCGATGCGGCCGCGCTGGGTGAGGCCGAGGTTGCCGCCCTCACCGACGACCTTGACGCGCAGGTCGCGGCCGTCGACGCGGATGGCGTCGTTCGCCTTGTCGCCGACCTGCGCAGCGGTTTCGGTGCTCGCCTTGACGTAGGTGCCGATGCCGCCGTTGTAGAGCAGGTCGGCCGGTGCCGTGAGGATGGCGCGGAGCAGTTCCGGCGGGCTCAGGTGCGTGATGTTTTCGGGCAGTCCGAGGACGGCGCGCACCTCCGCCGAGATCGGGACGACCTTGGCCTGCCGCGGGAACACCCCGCCTCCTGCGCTGATCAGGCTCGTGTCGTAGTCCGCCCAGGAGGACCGGGGCAGTTCGAAGAGCCGGCGCCGCTCGGCGAACGACACGGCCGGGTCGGGGTTCGGGTCGAGGAACACGTGCCGGTGGTCGAAGGCCGCCACGAGCTTGATGTGCTCGGAGAGCAGCATCCCGTTGCCGAAGACGTCTCCGGACATGTCGCCGATCCCGACGACGGTGAATTCCTCGGTCTGGGTGTCGAGGTCGAGTTCACCGAAGTGGCGCTTGACCGATTCCCAGGCGCCGCGGGCCGTGATGCCCATGGCCTTGTGGTCGTAGCCGATCGAGCCGCCGGAGGCGAAGGCGTCGCCGAGCCAGAAGCCGTAGTCGGCGGAGAGGCGGTTGGCGATGTCGGAGAACGTGGCGGTGCCCTTGTCCGCGGCGACCACGAGGTAGGAGTCGTTGTCGTCGTGACGCACGACGTTCGCCGGGGGAACGACCTGCTCACCGGCATCCGTCAGCACGAGGTTGTCGGTCAGGTCGAGCATGCCGCGGATGAAGGTCTTGTATGCATCGATGCCTTCGGCCAGCCAGGCGGCCCGGTTGACACCGGGGTCGGGCAGCTTCTTCGCGAAGAACCCGCCCTTGGCGCCGGTCGGCACGATCACGGCGTTCTTGACCGTCTGCGCCTTGACGAGGCCGAGCACCTCGGTGCGGAAGTCTTCGCGCCGGTCCGACCAGCGCAGCCCGCCGCGGGCGACCATGCCGAAGCGCAGGTGCACGCCCTCGACGCGCGGCGAGTACACCCAGATCTCGAACATCGGCTTCGGGAACGGCAGTGCCTCGATGCGGCTCGGGTCGAGCTTGATGCTCAGGTAGGGCTTGTTCTGGAAATAGTTCGTGCGCAGCGTCGCCTCGATGAGGTTCAGCAGCACCCGCAGCACCCGGTCGGCGTCGAGGGTGGCGACCTGTTCGATGGCCGTGGCGAGCTGCGCGCGCACCTCCTCGGTGCGACGGATGCGTTCGGTCTCGTCCCGCGCGGGGTCGAACCGGGCCTCGAAGAGGTCCACGAGCCCGCCAGAGACCGCGGGGTTGGCGAGCAGGGTGTCGCCGACGAAGTCGTAGGAGTTGGTGTTGCCCATCTGGCGCAGGTACTTGGCGTAGCTGCGGAGGATGACCACGCGGCGCCAGGGCATGCCTTCGCGGAGGACCAGGCGGTCGAGTCCGTCCGACTCGATGGCCCCGCTGACCGCTGCGCCGAAGGAGTCGGCGAGCAGGTCGCCGGTGCCGACCGGGTCGACGCCCGCCGGGTAGCGCAGGCCGAGGTCGTAGAGGAAGAATTCACGCCCGTCGGAGGTCTTGATCTCGAAGGGTACCTCGTCGAGAACCTCGATACCGAGGTTCTGGAAGTACGGCAGGATCTGGCTGAGGCTCTGCGACTCCATCATGTAGAGCTTCACCCGGGCGTCTTCGGCGGGCCGGTCAGCGGCGTTCGGGGAGAGGTAGACGTGCACGCCCGGGCGAGGCGAACCCGTCACGGATGCCGCGGCATCCCGCGCGACCGCACTCTTCAGGCCCGCGGCGTATGCCTCGAACCTGCTGATGTCGACGAGGGCGTCCTCGACTTCATAGTCGACCTGGTAGCTCGGCGGGAACGCCTCTGCCCAGAGGTGCGCGAGCCTGGTGTCGTGCAGCTGCTCGGTGATCCCCTCCGCCCAGGACCGCACGGCCATGGCCAGGCGGGGTTCGAGTGCCGCGGCGAGCGCGGCGACGTCGTCGGCCGTTCCGACAGCGGCCGTCTTCGGCAGGCGGATCCGGTAGAACAGGCGGGCGAGGGTGGACTCCGTCATGCGGGCCTCGAAGTCGAGGGATTCCGCGGAGAAGGTCTCGGTCAGTTCCTTCTCGATCCGGAGGCGCACCGCCGTCGTGTACCGGTCGCGGGGGAAGTAGACGAGGGCGGACATGAAGCGGCCGAACAGGTCCGGGCGCAGGAAGAGCCGGGTCCGCCGGCGTTCCTGCAGTCGCTGGATGGCGACGGCCGTTGCGACGAGGGTGGGCACGTCGATCTGGAAGAGCTCATCGCGCGGGTAGGTCTCGAGGATGCCGAGCAGGTCCTTGTCGCTGTGCGAGCCCGGCGGGAAGCCGACCTCGGCCATGACGGCATCGATCTTCTCGCGCAGGATCGGCACGTCACGCACGGAGCTCGTGTACGCGCTCACGGCGAAGAGGCCGATGAAGCGCTGCTCTCCGTTGACGTTGCCGTTGGCGTCGAAGCTCTTGATGCCGATGTAGTCGAAGTACGCGGGACGGTGCACGCTCGAGCGGGAGTTGGCCTTGGTGATCACGAGGGCGCGCCGTTCGCGGGCCATGGTGCGCCCGGCATCCGTCAGGTGCTGGATCTCGTGCCCGTCTTTCACGGCGCGCAACAGGCCGAGACCGCTGTCGTCGCGGATGGAGAGGACGTCCTCGCCGTCGACCGTCTCGAGGTCGTATTCGCGGTAGCCGAGGAAGGTGAAGTTGTCCTGGTCGAGCCAGTGCAGCAGGTCCCTGGCTTGCGCCAGGTCGGGGATGCCCTCGGCGTGCGGCAGCTTCCCGAGTGCATCGGCGATCTGCACGGACTTCGAGCGCATCGCGGGCCAGTCGTCCACGGCGGCCCGCACGTCGTGAAGCACCCGCGCGATCCCCTCGGCCAGGCGCTCGCGGGCCTCGACGCTCGCGCGGTCGATCTCGATCGCGATCCACGACTCGAGATGCGGCGAGTCCTCCTCGTTGCCGAGCAGGTGGGAGATGTCGGGCATCGCGGAGGTGTCGCCGCTCGAGACGCCCGCGTTGACCGGCATGCGGGTGACCCTGACGAGCTCGTGGGTCTCCCGGTTGCGGGTGACGACGAGCAGGGGGTGCACGACGAGGTGGATGGCCGCGTGCTGGCGGACCAGTTCGGCGTTGACCGAGTCGACGAGGAACGGCATGTCGTCGGTGACGACGTAGAGGATGCTGCGGTCGGTTTCGGTCCGGATCTCGATGTTCGCCGTCTTCGGCGGCCGGGTGAGGGCGACCTGCCAGTGGCTCTCCGCCCGTGCGCGCAGCGTGGCCGGGTCGTATTCCCTGGCATCGTCACCGAGGTGCTCGTAGTAGTCGGCGACGAAGGCCTCGGTCGTCGACGCTTCGGTGTTCGACAACGCACTGGACAGTTCGGACGACGATTTTGACGACATTGACAAAAGGCACCCATTCGCTTCTGATCCCGCTCGCTCTTGAACGAGGACCGCTTGGACCCCCATCGTAGTTTCGTTCGCCGAAGCTCGCACATCGCCCCCTGTCGATGAGTCACGAACTGCGAGCTGACCTATCGGGCTGCTATGAGTCTGCCTATACTCGCGAGAGTTGACACTCGGGCTCCACGCCGCGAATCGGATGATGTCGCTCCGGTCGCTCCTGACAACACCACACACGCACTCCACAAGGGAGTCCACCACCATGAAACTCACGTCTGCTCTGTGTGCCATCGCCCTGATGTCAGTCCTCGCCTTCGCGGGAGGCGGCGCGGTGACCGCGGTGACCGCGGCCGCCGCGGATCCGGGCGGCGGGCACGCCGCGGCATCCGTCCCCAGGAACTCCGCACAGGGCGCGCACCCGAGCGGGGTGCTGCAGGTCGCCGTCGGCCCCTCACCGTCCGGCATCACGCCGACGAGCACCTCGGGCACGCCGGGGATCGGGGGCGTGCCGACGGCCAATATCGTGGGGTCGAGCGGCACGATGAAGGACTTCCTCGTGTCAGTGCTCGGCGACGTGGATGCCTACTGGACCGGCGTGTGGAAGGACGACGGCCGCCCGGCACCCTTCGTGACCTATGCCTTCCCCGCGGCGGGCGAGGTCGTGCCGTCGATGTGCGCGCCGGGCTTCTCCGATGACATGAGCGCGTACTACTGCCTGTACGACGACAAGATCACGGTGTCGCAGAGCCTCGCCCAGAAGATCTGGGACGGAACCCTCTACGCGAACACCGACGGCACGAGGACCCATAAGACCGGCGACTTCTCGGTCGCTTACGTCGTCGCGCACGAGTACGCGCACGAGCTCCAGAACGAAATCGGCATCTTCAGCACCGCCGGTTCGATCTACCCGGTCTACAAGATCGAGCTGCACGCCGACTGCTGGGCCGGGGTCTGGGCGAAGTCGGCGGAGGACGAGGGGATCCTCGACCAGGGCGACATCAAGGAGGCCGGCCAGACGACTCTCGACCTGGGCGACTACGCCTTCGACAACCCCCAGCACCACGGCACCCCCGAGCAGCGCAACGAGGCCTTCCTGGAGGGGTACGACGGCGGTAGCGAAGGGTCCTGCGACGGCTGGCTCAACGACACGTACTGACGACACCCCTTTATGGGGGTAGACAGGAGTCGTTGAAAATAGCGGGACGCTGCAAGGCTGGACGTATGTCCGATTCTCAGCAAACAGTGAGTTCACCCCCAGAATTCGGCGGAAGCAACCTCCCGCCCGCACCGCCCGTGCCGCCCGTTGCACCCGCGCCGCTCGCCCCCACGAGCAACCCCTTCGGACTGGTATCCCTCATCGTCGGCGCCGTCGCCTTCGTGGGCGCGTTCATTCCGATCGTCAATTACGTGTCCGGGTTCGCCGCCATTGCCGGGCTCGTCTTCGGAATCATCGCCGTGACCAGAAAGGGCAAGCCGAAGGGTCTTGCGAAGGGCGGGATCGCGGCATCCGGTGTCGCCCTTCTGCTGTCGATCGTGCTCGCGATCGTGTACACGATCGGCTTCGTCGCCGCCGTCAATGACGCCCAGGGCCTGAAGTCGGGCACTTCCTCGAGCGACACGTCCGGCGACAGCTCGGACTCGGGTGACAGCCTGACCGACCCCACCGAGGTTCCCTCGAACGAGGGCGAGGTCGGAACCCGCACCAACCCGGCCCCGATCGGCACGACGATCGCAACGACCGCGGACGGCGAGCCGGAGTATGAGATCACCCTCGGCGCCCCGACCCTGAACGCCGACGCGATCATCGCCGCTGAGAACCAGTTCAACGACGCCGCACCCGCCGGCATGCAGTACGCCATGCTGCCGATCACGGTCACCTATCAGGGCACCACGACCGGCACCCCCTGGATGGACCTCGACGTGTCCTTCGTGTCCGCCGCCGGCACCACGCACAGTGAACTCGACAGCTCGGTCGTCGGCCCCGCGCCGCTGTCCGACATCAACGAGCTCTACCCCGCCGGAACGGCGACCGGCAACGTCGTGATCGCCATCCCGACAGCGGATGCCGCGACCGGCACCTGGGTCATCTCGCAGTCGTTCAGCGACCAGAAGTTCTACTCGGCAGCGCAGTAGGCCCACCCTCACTGTTCCGTTGCGGAGAAAGCACCCTCGCCCACGCGACGAGGGTGCTTTCTCCGTGACTGAGGCGTTGAGGGCGCTTGTCGGGCCGCCCGGAACCACGGTTGCGGCCCGCGATGAGGGGACTACGCTCTCCGGTGGAATGATCCACTCGCGGCTTCGGCCCGCTCGGCTCCTGCCGCATGTCATTACTTCAAAGGAGAAGATGTCATGGAATACATCACGTGGTTTGCCCCCATCCTGCCCGGCAAGACCGAGGCCTGGCAGTCCTTCGCCGCGGAGATGGCCGGCGCGCGCCGCGAGGAGCACGAGCGGTCCCGGCGTCGGATGGGCCTGCATCGCGAGGTCGCCTCGCTCATGTCGACCCCGCAGGGCGACTTCGTCGCGCTCTATCACGAGGCCGACGACCTCGCCAGGATGTTCCGCGACTTCGCCACCTCCCAGGATTCCCACGACGTGTGGTTCCGGGACAAGATGATCGAGTTCCACGGCCTCACGCCCGAGATGCTGGAGGGTCCGCCGCCCGCGCGACTGGTCCTCGACTACAACGAGGAGACCTGGGCCAGGCAGGGCGCCGGCCGCGGCGAGGGGCGTGGCGGGGCCCGCACCTCCGACACCGAGTAGGACTCCGGCGCCCCGGCGGCGTCCCAGCGGCCGCTCGTAGGATGAGGGCATGCGCGCAATTCTGGTACCCGTACCCGGAGGGCCCGACGCCCTCACCCTGTCAACCGTGGCCGACCTGGAGGTCGGACCCAGGGACATCCGCATTCAGGTCGCCGCCGCCGGCGTCAACCGGGCGGATGTCTCCCAGCGGCAGGGCTACTACCCATCGCCCGCCGGGGCCCCGGCCTGGCCGGGCCTCGAGGTGTCGGGGATCGTGACGGAGGTCGGCAGCGCGACAACGCTCTTCGCCGTCGGTGACCGGGTCTGCGCACTGCTCGCGGGCGGCGGCTACGCGGCCGAGGCCGTCGTGCACGAGGAACTCGCCCTGCCCGTGCCCGAAGCGATCGACCTCGTCGACGCGGCAGCGCTGCCCGAGGCGCTCGCGACGGTCTGGTCCAACGTCTTCCTCGCGGCCGGGCTGCAGAGCGGCGAGACCCTGCTCGTCCACGGCGGGGCGAGCGGAATCGGCACGACCGCGATCCAGCTGGCCCGGCTGGCCGGCGCGCGCGTCGCGGTCACGGCAGGCTCCCCCGAGAAGCTCGCGGTCTGCCGCGACCTCGGCGCAGACATCCTGATCGACTACCGCAGCCAGGACTTCCCCGCCGAGATCGACCGTGCCACCGAGGGGCACGGCGCCGACGTGATCCTCGACATCATGGGCGGCTCGTACGCGGCGCGCAATATCGCCGCGCTCGCGCTCGACGGGCGCATCATGGTGATCGCCAACCAGAGCGGCCAGGACGCCGTCTTCAACCCGATGTACCTCATGCAGAAGCGCGGCCGCTACTGGGGCACGACCCTGCGCGCCCGTCCGTTCGCTGAGAAGGCCGCGATCATCGCAGCCCTCCGCACGGATGCGTGGCCCTGGCTCGAATCCGGGGCCTTCCGTCCCGTGATCGACAGCCGGTACCCGTTCAGCGAGGCGGCGTCCGCGCACCGCCGGATGGAGGCATCCGCCCACGTGGGCAAGATCGTGCTCGTGCCCTGACTCAGGCGAGGAAACTCAGGATCGCGACGGCGGCGGCGAGCACGAGCAGGACGACGTTGACGCCGAGCGAGGAGAGCTCGCCGCGACGCACGTGAACCGTGATGGCGCCGATCTGCAGGAGCACGAGCCCGATCGCGGCGATCGGAGTGAAGACGGGCGCGATTCCGGTGGCGAGCGGCAGGATCACGCCGAGGGCGCCGAGCAGGCCGAGCGCCCCGATCACGGTGACCTGGGGCTCGGTGAAGTCCTCGACCCACGGCATCATCGGCTGCAGTTGGGCCTTGCTGCGGACGACCTTGATACCCCCGGCCATGAGGTAGACGACGGTGAGGAGGACCGCTGTGATCCAGAGGGCGAGAGTCATGGCATCCGTTTCGTTGAGTTTCCGGTGTTTGTCTGGGAGTCTGGCAGGTGTGACGCGCCCGTGATTGTTACGATTGGTGCCTAACATCACGAGTGGTTACTTTTATACCGCACGGGCCCCACGCACTGCTCTGTGCCTTGGGCACACGGAGGTAAGAAATGGAGTTCCGCATGACGACAACGGACGTACACGCCGCCCGGATGGACGACATCTGTTCCGGCGAGGGCGACGACGGACGGGTCGTGCGCGACTTGCTCGAACACCTCGGCGACAAGTGGACCCTCCTCGTCGTGGGGATGCTCGAAGGCGGGGCAATCCGGTACTCCGAGCTCAAGAACCGGGTGCCCGGCATCTCCCAGCGGATGCTGACGCTCACCCTCAAGAAGCTCGAGCGCGACGGACTCGTGAGCCGGGAGAGCTTCCCGGAGATCCCGCCGCGGGTCGAATACGAACTCACGCCGCTCGGACACACGCTGCTCCCGCCGGCGATCGCGTTCGCGGCGTGGGCGCACGACAGTTCCGCCGAGATCCTCGCCCGGCGGGCCGAGTTCGACGCGCGGGTGACCCGGTGATCGAGACGGGAGCGGGCGCGGGCGCGGGCGCGCCGACCGTGATCGAGACCACGGTCGATGAACTCGCGGCGCGCGTGCGCCGGGTGCTCGCCGGGTCGGCCGACGCTGTGCCGCGCATCCTGCTGGGGCTCTGCGGCGCGCCGGGCTCGGGCAAGTCAACGCTCGCGGCGGCGCTCGTCGAGCGGCTCGGAGCCGGGACCGCCGTGATCGTGCCGATGGACGGCTTCCACCTCGCGACCGACCTGATTCGCGGCACGCCGCTCGCCGAGCGCCGCGGCGCGATCGACACCTTCGATCCCGGCTCGTACCTGTCGCTGCTCCGCCGGCTCCGCACCCGCGACGAGGACGTCGTCTACGCCCCCTCGTTCCGCCGCGGCCTCGAGGAGCCGATCGCGGCATCCATCGCCGTACCCCGCGGTGTGCCGGTGGTCATCACCGAGGGCAACTACCTGCTCGCCGATGCCCCCGTCTGGCGCGAGCTGCGCGGCGAACTCGACGCGGTCTGGTTCATCGACACGCCCGACGCCGTTCGGCTGCCGCGGCTGATCGGCCGGCACGTGAGCTTCGGGCGCGACGCAGCGGATGCCGCGGCGTTCGCCCGTGGGAGCGACCAGGCCAATGCAGACCTCATCGACCGCACTCGCGGGCGGGCGGACCTGATCCTGCGCCTCGCCGACTGACCCGCATTCGGAACGCCCCGGAGTGGGTGTGGGGGCGAGCCTCCGGTTACGCCTAGGCTCAGGTGACCCGGAAGGCCGCCATGACGCCCGCACCACAGAAGCCCACCACCCTCGAAGCGAAGATCAGGCGGTTCGTCGGTTCGCTGAAGCCGCTGAGCTGGATCGGCGGCGGAATCGTCGTATTTGTCCTGCTGCTGGCTTCGATCGGAGGGTTCGGCTCCCTCCTCGTGATGGCCGGGCTGATCGGGCTCGTGACGGCCCTCTATTCTGTCGTCTCCGGTCGTGGCTCCTGGGCTGCGCTTCCCTCCCGCAAGGTGGCGGCGATTGCGCTCGCGGCAAGCCTCGTGCTCACACTGGTGGGCGGCGGCGTCCAAGCTGCGACACACCCCGCAGGGCGGCTCGCCGACACGTCCGCGGCGAGTTCGAGTGCGAGCGCGACCCCGACCAGCTCGAGTTCGATCGTGAAGGCCACGGCCACGGCCACGCCCACTGCGGCGGCGTTCACCGAGGAATCGCCCGCAGACCCCGCGAGCGTCACGGCGGCCTCCGATGCTGCGACGGTCGCGATCACCGACACCTCGGCGACGAACGGCCTCGCCGTCACCCTGCTCGCGACGCTCGCGGTCAAGGGCAAGGCGCCCAAGACCGGCTACGACCGGGTCGGCGACTTCGGCACCGCCTGGCTCGACGTCGACCGCAACGGCTGCGACACCCGCAATGACGTTCTCGGCCGCGACCTCACGAGCGTCGTCAAGTCGGGAACGTGCACGGTCATGACCGGCACCATAGTCTCCCCGTACACGAACGCGACGATCGGCTTCGTGCGGGGAGCGGCGACATCCGCCCTCGTGCAGATCGACCACGTCGTGCCGCTCGCGAACGCCTGGCAGACCGGCGCGCAGCAGCTCAGCCAGGCGCAGCGCGTCTCGCTCGCGAACGATCCGCTCAACCTGCTCGCGGTCGACGGGCGTTCCAATGAGCAGAAGAGCGACGGCGACACCGCGACCTGGCTCCCCGCGAACAAGGCATACCGATGCCACTACGTCGCCCGGCAGATCTCGGTCAAGGCGACCTACGGCCTCTGGGTGACGCAGGCCGAACGGGATGCGATGACGCGCGTCCTCGACACCTGCCACAGCGAGCCCGCCCTCACGTCCGGATTCACGCCGGCACCGGCACCCGCGCCCGTCGTCGTCGCCCCGGCCACCGCGGCGCCCGCTCCCGCCGCCGCCCCCGCACCCGAACCCGCTCCGGTCGTCGCCCCGGCCCCCGCGCCAGCCCCCGCGCCGGCCACGGCCTACTACAAGAATTGCGACGCCGTCCGCGCCGCCGGAGCCGCGCCGATCCACCCCGGCGACCCGGGCTGGCAGTCCAAGTTCGACCGCGACGGCGACGGGATCGGCTGCGAGTAGCCGCCCCCTTCGCGAGGCGCGACTCAGAGGCGGGTGAGCTCGAAGAGGGCCGCCTGCTCGGGGGCGAGCAGCGGAGCGGGCAGGCCGACCTCGGCGAGCACGGTGCCGCTCAGGGTCTCCGACCCGTGCTGCAGCCAGGCCGGCGCGGCATCCTGGATCACGCGCGGCTCAATCGTCGGCACGCCGGACTCCCCCGCCCCGGAAGGCTCAGCGCCCGGGTCGACTGCCCCGCCGATCGTCAGCGGCCGAACCGTGTACCGCGCGTCCGGGTCGAGCCCGGGGAACCGCAGCGAGGCAGGCAGTGCGGTCCGCGGCGCGGCGAGCGCGACGTACGCGAAGACAGCGGATGCCCCGTCGCAGGCCACGACGCCGTGCAGCTCGAGCGCGGGGTCCGACGCATCCGCGTGAACAACGACACCCGAGTGCAGCAGCGGACGAAGCCGTTTGTATTCCGCAATCCACCCGGCGACGGCCTCGAGCTCGCCGGCCGAGGCACGGGTGAGGTCCCACTCGATACCGGCGCTGCCGAAGAGCGCCGTCGCCAGCCGGAAGCCGAGCGACGCGGTGCGGCCCGTGATGTGCGCGGTCGCGGCGCCGAGGTGCCCGCCGAGGTACTCCGGCGGCACCAGCACTCCGGTATACCGCTGGATCTGCTGCCGCTCGAGCGGATCGTTGGTGTCGCTCGTCCAGACCCGGTCGACGAGCGGAAGGATGCCGAGGTCGATCCGGGCCCCGCCCGAGGCGCAGGATTCGATCTCGAGTCCCGGGTGCGCGGCGCGCAGCGTGCCGAGCAGCCGGTAGACCGCCTCGGTCTGCCGGTGCGCCGAGCCTCCGAGGAGGTCACGGTTGTGGTCCCATTTCAGATAGGCGATCGGGTACTGGTCGAGCAGGGCCGTGAGGCGGGCGAGCACGTACGCGAAGGCATCCGGGTTGCCCAGGTCGAGCACCCGCTGGAACCGCCATTCGAGCGAGCCTGCTGCGCCGAGCACCCAGTCCGGATGCGCCCGCGCGAGCTCGGAGTCGAGGCTCACCATTTCCGGTTCGACCCAGAGCCCGAAGGAGAGACCCGCCGCGTGCACCCGCTCGACCAACGGGTGCAGGCCGCCCGGCCAGGTCACGGGGTCGACGAACCAGTCGCCGAGCGCGCGTTTGTCGTCGGTGCGGCCGGTGAACCAGCCGTCGTCGAGCACGAAGCGCTCGACCCCGACCCGCGCGGCCGCCTCGACGAGCCGGGTGAGCGTCGGCAGGTCGTGGTCGAAGTACACGGCCTCCCAGGTGTTGAGCACGACCGGGCGCGGGTCGTGGATCGTCGCCCACGACCGAATCCATGGATGCAGCCGCGCCGACAGCCCGTCGAGTCCGGTCGCCGAGTACGCGGCCACGGTCCAGGGTGAGGTGTAGCCGGCCCCGGCTGGCAGGGCCAGTTCCCCGGGGGCGAGCAGTTCGCCGCTGCCGAGGGTTGCGGCGCCGAGGGCCGAGCGCTCCGCCCAGACCCGCTTGTCGCCGCTCCAGGCGAGATGCACCGCCCAGACCTCCCCGCGGCGGAACCCGAACCCGGGCACCCCGGCGACCGACAGGAACGGGTCGTCGTGGCCGGGCCGGCCGTGCCGGCTCTCGCGGCTCCAGACTCCGTGCGCGAGTCTCGTGCGCTGCGGACGGCGTTCGTGGCTCCACAGCCCGGTGAAATCGAGGAGTTCGCCGGCCCGGTCGGGTACGGGCAGGGTCATGTCGAGCGAGCCGAGTTCGAAGTCGGTGTCGCCCGTGTTGGTCAGGGTGTGCCGCACGCGCAGCACGCCCTCGACCGTGAGTTCAAGGTCGGTCGACACCGAGACGGATGCCGCGGCATCCGCCGTGTCGATCCGGAGCGAGCGCGCACCCCGGCGCTGCACCGCCTCGAGCCGCAGCGCGAGATCCGCCGGCCGACCGGAACCGATCGAACCGGCAGAACCGGCAGAACCGGCGGAACCGGCGACGCCGCGCCGGAAGCCACTCAGCCCCGGCCGGCCGCTCCACCCTTCGGCGAACGTCGGCAGCAGCGAGAGCCGCAGGGGCACGTCGATCGAGCTCGGCGGGACCGCGGGAATCGCGGCATCGGCGAGCGCGGCCAGCTCGGGCCAGGAGAGGGCACCGAGGTTGGCGCCCCAGTGCACGATCGCGGGAACGGCCGTGCCGCGGGCGTCCAGCACAAGGCTGGTGCCCGCGGCACGGAGGTAGTACAGACCCGCCGGGGAGTCCGTCGACGGAGTGTGAGTCACGTGGATCGCTGCTAACTGCTCACACTGCGTGAACGGGTCGGTACGGATCGCTCCCGGGGAGCTGCTGGGAGAGCCCTACTTGTTGACGGGAATCGACTGCGCCGTCATGGCCGCAATCGTAGCCGTCTGGCCGGTCTTGAGGGCGTCGATCAGGGTGCCCTTCTTGGTGACCGCGGCCTTGAACCCGTCGGAGACGTCGTTGTACGTCTGCGTCATGGTCGGACCCCAGACGAAGTCGGGCGAGACCTGCGAGGACGCCTTCGAGAAGACGTCGTAGATGGCCTGGCCACCGTAGAAGTCGACTCCGGCCTTGAGCGCGGGCAGTTCCAGACCGGACTTGGCCGCCGGGTACAGGTTGGCGGACTTGTTCAGCAGGGTGAGCGCCTCATCGGAGGTGTTCAGCCAGAGCGCGAACTTCGCGGCCTCATAGGGGTGCTTCGATCCCTTGAAGACAGCAGTCGAGGAACCGCCCCAGTTACCGCTGGCCTTGTCGCCGGCGGCCCACTGCGGGGACTCGGCGACTGCCCACTTGCCGGCCGTATCCGGTGCACCGCTCGCGATGGAGTTGGCGCCCCAGGCGGCGGAGTTCCAGGTCCAGTCGCTGCCGGTGTTGTACGCGTTGTTCCACTCGTCGGTCCACGGCGGGTTGGTCGAGACGAGGTCCCGGTCGATCAGGTCCTGCCAGTACGCGGCGACCTTCGCCGTCGTCGGGTCGGTCAGGTTCACGGTCCAGTTGGTGCCGTCGTTCTTGAACCAGGTGCCACCGGCCTGCCAGACGAGTCCGGCGAACTGGTTGATGTCGCTCTGGGAGAAGTTGGTGATGTAGCCGCCGGTCGCGCGGATCTTCTCTGCGGCGGCGGTGTACTCGGCCCACGTGGTCGGGATGGCGATGTTGTTGGCCTTGAACAGGTCGGCGCGGTAGAACATGGCCATGGGGCCGGCGTCCTGCGGGATCGCGTACACCGCGTTGTCCTCGCCGAAGTTGACCTGTCCCCAGGTCCAGTCGACGAAGTCCTTCTTCGCGTCGAGCACGCCGGCACAGGCGGCGAGGTCGGTCAGGCCGTCCTGCACGCGGAAGTTCGGCAGCGCGTCATACTCGATCTGGCCGAGGTCGGGCGCGTTGCCGGCCTTGAGCTGGTTGAAGAAGTTCTGGTAGGTGCCGCCGTTGCCGTTGGGTCCGGTCTGCACCTTCACCTGGATGTCGGGGTTCGCCTTGTTCCACACGGCGACGGCGTCCTCCATGCCGGGGACCCAGGTGGTGAAGGTCAGGTCAACCTTGCCGGTCGACGGTGCGCAGGCTGCGGCGGCGGTGCCGGAGCTTGTCGTCGAGGCGGAACAGCCGGTCAGCGCAACCGAAGCTGCGGCGAGCAAGGCAACGGCGACCGCTCTTTTCTTCATTCGCATGTGTCTTCTTCTTTTCTCTTGGGAAAGGAACCGTCCGGCATTCCGGGCGGGTGGTGCTGTGGGTGAAGCGGAGGTGAGGTGAGGGGGCTACTTGACCGAGCCGGCGCTGAGGCCGTTCCGCCAGAAGCGTTGGAGGAGCAGGAAGATGATGATCAGCGGGATGATCGACAGCAGCGCGCCGATCAGCACGTAGTCGCGCAGCACGGGGATCTGGTTGACCTGCGAGTTCCAGCCGTAGAGCCCGAGCGTGACCGGGAACAGGGTCTCGTCGCGCAGCATGATCAACGGCAGGAAGAAGTTGTTCCAGATCGCGACGAACTGGAAGAGGAACACAGTGACCAGGGCGGGCACCATCATCCGCACCGAGACGGTGAAGAAGGTGCGCACCTCGCCGGCACCGTCGAGGCGGGCCGCCTCGATCAGTTCGTCCGGCACGCTCGCCGAGGCGTAGATGCGGGCGAGGTAGACCCCGAACGGGCTGACCAGGCTCGGCAGGAACACCGACCAGAACGTGTTGGTGAGGCTGATCTGGCTGAAGATCAGGAACAGCGGCAGCGCGAGCGCGGTTGCGGGCACGAGCACCCCGCCGAGCACGACGTTGAAGATCAGTTCGCGCCCGGGGAACCGGTACTTGGCGAGGGCGTACCCGCACATGCCGGCG
Organism: Cryobacterium glucosi; assembly: GCF_004402235.1. Lineage (GTDB taxonomy): Bacteria > Actinomycetota > Actinomycetes > Actinomycetales > Microbacteriaceae > Cryobacterium > Cryobacterium glucosi. The sequence continues at coordinate 43,909 of NZ_SOFS01000018.1, read as the reverse complement.
ATGATCGTTCCGACCAGGGCGCCGAGCCCGGCGTACAGCGCGCTGTTGAGCATCCACTTGAGGTAGACGCCGTCGCGGTAGCTGACCAGGGCGCCGATGTTCTGGAACAGGGAGAAGTCCGCGAACCAGAGCGGGTTCGTGCCGGTGAACTGGGCGCGATCCTTCGTGGCGGCGACCAGCAGCCACCAGACCGGCACCAGGAAGTAGAGCGTGAAGACGCCCATCACGATCATGGCGCTGGCCCGGGCGAACGGGTTCTCCCGCTGGGCACGTGGGGCCGAACCGGGGGTCGAGCGGATGCGACGGGCCGGCCGCACCGGGCCGGGGGTGGGGGTCAGGGTGCTCACTGGGCTTCCTTCCGCTGCGTGAACTTGAGGAATGTGAACGAGAGCACGAACGTGGCCAGGGCCAGCACCACCGAGAACGCGGCGGCGAGGTTGACGTTGGGGATCGACGACGTCGTGTACACGGTGAGGTTCGGCGTGAACGTGCTCGTCACGGCGGAGCTGAAGCTCCGGAACACCTGCGGCTCGGCGAGGAGTTGCAGGGTTCCGATGATGGAGAAGATCGCGGTGAGCACGATCGCGGGCATGATCAGTGGGATCTTCACCGACCAGGCGATCCGCAGCTGCCCGGCGCCGTCGAGACGGGCGGCCTCGTAGAGCTCGGTCGGGATGGCCAGGAGCGCCGAGTAGATGATGAGCATGTTGTAGCCGACGTAGACCCAGGTGACGACGTTCGCGATGGCCCAGAGCACGAGGTCCGCCGAGAGGAAGTTGATGTTCTGGGTGACCGCGCTGAACGGCGACAGGTTCGGTGAATAGAGGTAGCCCCACATGATCGCGGCGATGACGCCCGGTACCGCGTATGGCACGAAGAACGCGAGGCGGAAGAACTTCTTGCCGCGCACGAGCGGGGAGTCGAGCAGCAGCGCGAACAGCAGCGCGAGCCCGAGCATGATCGGCACCTGCACGGCGCCGAAGGCGAGCACCCGGCCGACGGACTGCCAGAACGGGCCGTTCTGGAAGACCAGGACGTACTGGCTGAGTCCGCCGAAGACCTCGGTCGCCGCGCCGAAGGTGCCCTCACGCTTGATCACGAGCAGGGATTCGTAGATCGCGTAGCCGATCGGCACGAGGTAGAACAGGGAGAACAGGGCGCCGAAGGGGAGCACGAAGATCAGGATCGCGCGCTTGTGCTGCACCCGCGGCTTCGCCGGGCGGGGGCCGGGCCGGCCGGCGAGCCGGCGGGCCGTGCGGGTGTCGCCCGGGACATCCGTGAATCGGGCGGTGGAAGCACTCATGCTGCCGTGTCCTCTCTGATGACGCGCACGGCGCCGGCCGGTACGCGCACAATGCGGTCGACGGCGGCGTCGGTGACGAGTTCGTGCCCGCTGGCGGCGATCTCGATCTCGGCGTGGCCGTGGTTGATGACGAAAAGGTAGCTGTGCGTCGCATCGGCGCGACGCACGACCTCGATGGTGCCGTCCGATTCCGGGCCGAGGGCGGTGACCCGCGCGGCCTGGGCGACCGTGCGCATCACCCCGCGCAGGGCGTCGGGTTCGAGTGCGGTGGCGAGATACCAGGCGGTGCCCCGGCCGAAGCCGTTGCGGGTGATCGCCGGGACGCCGGGCAGGGGGCCGTCGCGGTAGCTCGCAACGGCGGTCGCGCCGTCGAGGCGCAGTCGCTCGGTCCAGAGGCCGGCAGTCGCCCCGGAGTCCAGGCTCAGCGTCCGGCCGGGGAGCAGCGGGGAGAACTCCTCGACACGGATGCCGAGCATCTCGCGGAACGCGCCGGGATAGCCGCCCGGGCGGACCCGGTCGTCCTCGTCGACGATGCCGCTGAAGAAGGTGACGAGCGCGTGCCCACCGTTCGCGACATAGTCGGCGAGACCGGCGGCATCCGCGTCGGTGACGAGGTAGAGGGTGGGCACGACGACGAGGCGGTAGCCGCTCAGGTCGGCGTCCGGAGCGATCACGTCGACCGTGATGCCGAGACGGTGCAGCGCGGTGTATGCGGCGTGCATCTGGCCGAGGTACTCGACCGACTGTGACGGCCGGGATTCGCCGTCCCCGGCCCACCAGGCCTCCCAGCTGAAGACGATCGCGGCATCGGCGATGACGCGGGTGCCTGCGATGTCGCCGAGCCGGTCCAGGATGGCGCCGAGGTCGACGACCTCGCGCCAGAGTTCGGTGTCGGTGCCGGCGTGGGGAACCAGCGCGGAGTGGAACTTCTCCGAGCCCTGCAGCGAGGCCCGCCACTGGAAGAAGCAGACCGCGTCCGCGCCGCGGGCGACGTGGGTGAGGGAGTTGCGGGTCAGTTCGCCCGGCGCCTTCGCGAGGTTGTGCGGCTGCCAGTTCACGGCACCGGTCGCCTGCTCCATCAGCAGCCACGGGGCCCCGCCGGCGAGCCCACGGGTGAGGTCCGCTGCGAAGGAGAGCTCGGTGACGGGGTCGCCGAGACGGTGGTCGAGGTAGTGGTCGTTGGCGACCACGTCGACCTCGGGCGCCCACTGCCAGTAGTCGAGGTTGCGGATGTGGGCGGTGACCATGAAGTTGGTGGTGACCGGCACCGCACTGTGGCGGCGGATGACGTCGCGTTCGCTGCGGTAGTAGTCGAGCAGCTCGTCGGAGCTGAACCGGTGGAAGTCGAGCACCTGGCCGGGGTTGCGGCTCGAGAGGGTGAGTCGCGGGGTGAGGATCTCGGACCAGTCACCGTAGTGCTGGCTCCAGAACGAGGTTCCCCAGGCGGCGTTGAGCGCGGCGATGGTGCCGTAGCGCGCCTGGAGCCAGCGCCGGAAGGCCAGCGTGCTGTCTTCGTCGTAGCAGAGCGCGTTGTGGCAGCCGAGTTCATTGGACACGTGCCAGAGCGCGATCGCGGGGTGCCGGCCGTAGCGCTCGGCGACCTTCTCGACGAGGGCGAGGGCGTGCTCGCGGAACACCGGCGAGCTCGGGCACCAGGCCTGGCGACCACCGGGGTAGCGGATGCTGCCGTCCTCGGTCTCCGGGAGGATCTCCGGGTGCAGCGTGGTCAGCCACGGCGGCGGCGAGGAGGTGGCGGTGCCGAGATTGACCCGGATGCCGTTCGCGTGCAGGAGCTCGATGATCGTGTCGAGGTTGGCGAAGTCGTACTCCCCCGGCCTCGGCTCGATGTGTGACCAGCCGAAGATGTTGATCGCGACGAGGTCGACGCCGGCCGCGCGCATCAGCCGCATGTCCTCGGCCCAGGTCTCCGGGCCCCACTGCTCGGGGTTGTAGTCACACCCGTATGCGATGCCGTCGTGGGCGAACGGGACCGCGGATGCCGCCTCGTTCTGGACTGCTGCTCGCGCGTTCATCGGCTCCCTGACGTCGTTGGCACCGGCATCCGCCGGATGGTCTGTGAACGTGCACAGACCGGGTGGAAAAAAAGACCCTGCGGCCGATCTGTGAACGTACACAGAGTAAGTACGGATCGCGATCCGTGTCAAGGACCATTTCGCGAAACGGGCGATACAGTTATCGAATGGTGACCAATCCGGGGCGGCGCAAACGTGCCACGATCCACGATGTCGCCCTCGAGGCCGGGGTCTCCCGCGGCACGGTGAGCCGGGTCGTGAACGACGAACCCTACGTGTCCGCCGAGGCGCGGATCGCGATCGAGGCCGCCATCGAGAAGGTCGGCTACGTGCCGAACACCGCGGCCCGCAACCTCGTCATGCAGCGCTCGCAGGCGATCGGTTTCATCGTGCACGAACCGCACTCGCTCTTTCTGGAAGACCCCAACATCGGTGAGATCCTGCTCGGGGCCAACGCCGCGCTGTCCCTCGCCGACTTCCAGATGGTCTGCCTCATCATCGACTCCGAGAGGGACACCGACCGGGTCGCCCGGTACCTGAGCGGCGGCTTCGTCGACGGGGTCATCGTCGTGTCGGCCCGCAAGAATGACCCGATCACGCGCATTATCGAGAAGCTGGGACTGCCGTCGACGTTTGTCGGGCATCCGCCGGACCTGCGGCAATTGCCGTTCGTCGGCATCGACAACCGGAGCTCCGCACGCGCGATCACGGAGCGCCTGCTGGCCACCGGCCGCACGCGCGTGGGCATGATCGCCTCCGCCCTCGACCGCGACTCGGGAGCCGACCGGCTGGCCGGGTTCACGGATGCCCTCGGTCCCCTGTTCGACCCGGCCCTCGTGGCCCGGGTGCCGTTCTATGCGTATGCCGATGGTGTCGCGGGCATGCGCGCGCTGCTCGCCGCCGAGCCCGGACTCGATGGGGTGTTCGCGGCATCCGATGCCGTTGCTGCGGGCGCGCTCGAGGCGCTGCGCGAGGCCGGGCGCAGCGTGCCGGGGGACGTCGGCGTCGTCGGCTTCGACGACAGCGCCTGGGCGCTCCGGTGCCAGCCGTTGCTCTCGACCGTGCACCAACCGGCCGCCGGCCTCGGCGAGCGGGCTGCCGAATCGGTGCTGGCCCAGCTGCGCGGCGAGGAGCCAGAGCTCGGCGGCATCCTGCTCACCACCCCGATCGTCTGGCGCGACTCCGCCTGACCCGCCCTGCCCTGCCTTGCACCCGTCTCCCTCCCTCGCGAGAGTACGTTTTTGGCCCTTAAACCACGGGTTTAAGGGCCAAAAGTGTACTCTCGCGGGAGGTCATGGCCCGGTCCGTGGAGCGGGAGCGGGAGCGGGATCGGGAGCGGGATCGGGAGCGGGAGGAGCGGGCGGCTAGCGACCGAGCCAGCCGCCGTCGACGGGGAGGATGATGCCGTTCACGTAGTCCGAGGCGGCGGAGGCGAGGAAGACCGTCGCTCCGGTGAGGTCGGCTGGGGTACCCCAGCGGGCGGCGGGGATCCGCTCGAGGATGGCCCCGGACCGGCCGGCGTCGTCCTGGAGGGCCTGGGTGTTGTCTGTTGCGAAATACCCGGGGGCGATGGCGTTGACGTTGACGCCGAGCGGCGCCCACTCGTTGGAGAGCGCCTTGGTGAGTCCGGCGATCGCAGACTTCGAAGCCGTGTACCCGGGCACGTTGAGCCCGCCCTGGAAGCTCAGCAGTGAGGCGGTGAAGATGATCTTGCCGTGGCCCTGCGCGATCATGGTGCGGCCGATCTCCCGGCTGAGCACGAACTGGCTCGAGAGGTTGACGGCGATCACGCGGTCCCACATCTCGTCCGAGTGTTCGGCGGCGGGGGCGCGCGCGATCGTGCCCGCGTTGTTGACGAGCACGTCGATCGGGCCGAGCGCGGTGATCTCGGCGGCGAGCGCGGCGACGGCGTCCCGGTCGGCGAAGTCGGCGTGCAGTGCGGTGAACCGGCGGCCGAGTGCGGTGACCGCGGTCTCGATCGCGCTGCCGCGCTCGGGCATTCTCGACGAAACGCCGACGATGTCCGCGCCGGCCTCGGCGAGTGCGACGGCCATGGCGAAGCCGATGCCGCGGCTCGCGCCGGTGACGACGGCGGTCTTGCCGCTGAGGTCGAAGAGGTTCAGAACACTCATGAGTGATTTCCTAACGTTGTGGTCGCGAATGCGCTTCCCTGGTAGCCGAGGGCCTGGGAGATGGCCGCCGCGGCCTTCAGTAGGGGGCCGGACATCGCCTCGATCTGCTCGTCGCTGTGCTCGATCGACAGCGTGGACACGCTGAGCCCGTAGCGGACGGTTCCGGTGTGGTCGAAGAGGGGCGCCGCGATGCAGGCGATTCCGGGCACGTTCTCGCCGCGGTCGCGGGCGGTGCCGCGCGAGCGCACGCCGGCGATCTCGCGGCGGAAGGCGTCCGGGTCGGTGATCGAGGCATCCGTGATGCGGGCGAGGCCGGCGCTCGCGATGATACGGTCGACGGTGTCGTCTGGGTAGCTCGCGAGGATGACCTTGCCGATGCCGGTGGTGTGCAGCGGGGCGGCATGGCCGACGCGGGAGGGCATTGTGTACGGTTTGCGGGAGTCGCTGCGCATCACGTAGACGATCGAGTCGCCGGCGAGGTAGCCGATGTGCACGGTGCAGTCCACGGTCGCGACGAGGTCGTCGACGAAGGGTTGGGCGATCGCGGAGATGTCGACGCCGGCGAGGGCGCGGCCGGCGATCGCCAGGATCGCCGGGCCCGGCAGATAGCTGCCGGCGGGGTCGGTCGCGAGGAACCTCTGGGTCACAAGGGTAGCGAGCAGGCGGTGCACGGTGGCCTTGGGCAGGCCTGTCGCGGCGACGACGTCCGAGAACCGCGGGTGCTCGAGGGCCGCCTCGAGCACGGTGAGGGTGCGCTCGGCTGCGCCGGCAGGGGCGGCAGGGGCGGCAGGGGTGGCGACCCGGACGGCGGCGGGGGCCGACGGCATCCGCTCGCCGGCCAGGTCAGCAGTCATCAGGAAACGGCGGTGATGTCCACGGCGTCCATGTCGTCGAAGGACTGGTTCTCGCCGGCCATGGCCCAGATGAAGGAGTAGTTCGAGGTGCCGACGCCCGAGTGGATCGACCAGCTCGGCGCGATGGTCGCCTGGCGGTTGGCGACGATCAGGTGGCGGGTTTCGGTCGGCTCGCCCATCAGGTGCACGACGCGGGCGGCCTCGGGGAGGTCGAAGTAGAGGTAGGCCTCCATGCGGCGGTCGTGGGTGTGCGCGGGCATGGTGTTCCACATGCTGCCCTCGTGCAGGCTCGTCACGCCCATAACGACCTGGCAGCTGCGCACGCCGTTCTCGTGGATGTACTGGTTGAGCGTGCGGCGGTTCGAGGTCGACTGGTCGCCGAGCTCACGGACGATACCGGTTCCCGCGGGCACGAGCGTGGTCGGGTATTCGGTGTGGGCAGGCGCGGAGAAGATGTAGAACCGGGCGGAGTCTTCGGTCTCGGGCGCGGCGCTCGCACTGTCCGAGATGAATTCGACGACGGATGCCCCGCGGCCGATGTACAGGCACGATCCGTGCCCGAGAGCGAACGGCACGCCATCGACGACAACGGTTCCGGATCCGCCGACGTTGACGATCCCGGCCTCGCGGCGCTCGAAGAAGTGGTCGGTGCGCAGTTCGGGGAAGCTCTCGAGAGTGAGCGGGGCCGTGACGGGGCTGACCCCGACGAGGATGACCCGGTCTTCGTGGGAGTAGACGGCGCGCAGCTCGTCGTCGACGAAGAGGTCGGTGACGAGGAAGCGTTCGCGCAGCTCGGCGGTCGTCATTCCCCGGACTTCGGTCGGGCTGGTGGCATTGCGGATCTGCACGGAGACTCCTTGCGCTTCACGGCCCCAAAATGGAACTTAGTTCCATTCTGGGCGCTGGTATGCCGTCAGTCAAACCGACCGCGGCCGTCAGACTGGTGCGACGCGCCTCGAACGGGGGCTCCGGCTGCGGCACGGCCAACCGATAGCCTGACGAGAGGTGCGCTGGTGAATCCCGTGGATGCCCAGCCGATGTCCCACGATCACCGATGAAGCGAGGACCGCATGCGCACCGGCGCAGGAACCGACACGACCTCCACTGCCGACGGGTCCACAGTGCGGGTCCCCGCGCGGTCCCGGAAACAGCGAACGTGGTTCTTCCTGACACTCGCTGTCGGTCTCGCGACTCTCCTTACCGCCGGGATCGGTATCCCGCTGACATCGGCCGAACACGATCGGGTCGTCGCCGAGAACACCAAGCGTGCGACCCTCGCGGCGACAGCCGCACGAGCCGTGAGCGAACTCGCGGCGCTGCGCACCGAAGTCGCCCTCTTCGTTCTCCCCTTGGATGACTTCGATAGGCGCCTGGTCGGTGTCGTCGACCCTGCCCTGATCGCACAGCTGAACGTCGCCCGAGACCGACTGGGGTTGGCCGCGCACGGCGGCTACCCCCGGGCGATCGCCGAAGCTCACTCCGTCGTCGTGCGACGGCTCCAGGCCATCGCGGAGGCGGAAGCCACCGCAGCGGAGACCGCGGTCGGCGTGCAGACCGCTGCCGATCAGAACGCCCGGGATGCTGTCACCGCGGCCGTTCTCAAACTGCGTGCCGCAGCAATCACCCACGGAGAACTGCCCAAGGCCTTCACCGCGGTCGTCGTCGCGAATGCCGCGCTGACGGCAAATCAGGCAGCCGCCGTGGCCGCGACCCAAGCCGCGGCCGAAGCCGCCGCCGCTGAAGCCGCGCGGGTCGCGGCAGCGACCGCCGCCCGGAATTCCGGTACTTCCCGGACTTCCGGTACTTCCCGGAGTTCCGGGTCGAGCGGAACCGGCAGTACCGGCGGCACGACGTCCGGCTCCCCTGGCATCCAGTTCCTGCCCCACCCCACCTTCCTGGACCCGCCCGTTGTCCACAACAACGCCAACTACCAATCCATGTGCCAGGGCGAGGCTTTCGACGACATCATGGTCGAGGGTGGCAGCTCGTACACCTTCGACTACGACTTCGCGTACTCATACATCGTCCAGATTGCCTTTGAGACGAAACAGTGGGACCTGACCGTCTTCGCCTGCCTCTGACACTGGCCGAAACGAGCCCGGAGTTACGCGGCCGCGGGTTCGCAACCGAAGAATTTGCAGGAGCCATGCCCACGCGTCAGGGGTGCAGCAGGGCGGCGAACTCGTGCTCGAGGAGCGCGCGGAGGGCGTCCAGGTCTGGGCAGGTGTCCGGGTCGGCGGCGAGGGTGACCTCGAGGCCGCCGGCGTAGGAGAGCACGGCGAACGACACCGTCACGTTTCCGGTGGGACCGGTCAGGGGCACGAGGCCGGTGACCGGGCACCCGAAGATCGCGAGAGGCTCCGCCGGCCCGCGCAGGTTGGTCACGAAGGTGTGGATCGCCCGCTGCCGGCTGATGAACCGCTGGAACAGTCCGAGCCGCGCGAGCAGCCGGAAGAACGGCCCGAGCAACGCCGTCGACGCGCCCGCGGGCGCGAGTTTCGCCGCCCTCGTGGCGGTGGCGACGGCATCCAGCCGAGTGAACGGATGCCCGACCCCGGGCACACGAATCGGAATCACCCCGCTCTGGTTCCCCAGTTCGCCCGCGGCAGCCTGGCGCCGACCCGAGAACGGCACCGACAACACGAAGGTCTCCTGCCGCTCCCCGCGCTGCTCGAGCAGCCCGTGCAGCGCGCCGCCGATCGCCGTGAGCACGACGTCGTTGACCGTGGCGTGGTGCGCGTGGCCGACCGCGAGCACACGCCCCAGGTCGAGCCGGATCGACACGAAGCGCCGCCGCGGCCCGGTCGGCACGTTGAGCGAGGTGCGGGCCAGGCGCGGGGCGCCGATCGATCCGCGCAAGGCGAGGAGGCCGCCGACCGCGCGCGCCAGCGAGGCCGGGAGGTGCGGCACCGCGCGAACCCTTCCCGCCCACGCGTCACGCGCGAGCGCCCCGACCGAGGGCATCCCACCAGAACCCTTTCGCGAAAGCGGGTGAATCGTCGTTATGGGCATCCCAGACCGACGATTCACCCGCTTTCGCGGCAGGGGATCCGCGGGGCGGTCGACGAGGCTCGCCATCACGGCGAGGCCGCCCATGCCGTCGGCGAGCACGTGGTGGAACACGATGATGAGCGCGGCGCGGTCGTCCGGTGAGGCCGGCGCACCCGCACCGACCCCGGTCACGAGCACCGCGACCCAGAGCGGCCGGGAACGCGACAGCCGCGTGCCGAGCAGCCCCGCGGCGATGTCGAGGACCGCCGCCTCTCCCCCGGGCGCCGGGCACACTCGCGAGGACAGATGCCGCGACACGTCGAATGCGGGGTCGTCGACCCAGGCCGGCCGGCCGCATCCGATGGGCACGTCGATCAGACGTTGCCGCAGCCGCGGCACCCGGCGGATGCGGTCGGCGAGCACGCCGAGGGCCACCTCTGTGTCGAGGCCCGCACGAGTATCGAGAAACAGCACCGCTCCGACCTGCATGGGCGAGGATCCTCGTTCGGTGGCGAGCGACATCAGATCGTCCGCACTGACCCGATCGATGGGTGGCAGGGTGGGCATAGCGCCACGCTATACCCGCGGGGTCCGCAGCCCGAGCCGGATCAATGCGATCCCCGTCCAGACGAACCAGGCCCACATCAGCACGCCGAGGATGTCGGGCACGATCCAGTGGAGCGATGGCTGCCCTGGCAATACGGGCGCGGGCGAGGCGCGGGCGAGGCGTTCCCGAACCGCCCGTAGGCTGGCGGGATGGCCGACTCCAGCTCCAGCCCAGCGCACAACGCCGGCCCACCGGCGCCGGCGGCACCACCGGCATCCGGTTTCGTCGCCGTATTCGGCCGGCGCCTGGAACGCCTTGATCGTTGGGCGGATGCGATCGGCATCGGTCGCAAGCGGCTGATCCTCCGCACGATGTGCCTGCTCCTCACCCTGGCCGGGCTGGCCATGCTGCTCGGCAAGGACCTCACCCCGCCCGACACCCTCGACGAGTACCTGCACCCGGCCAAGACCTCCGCAGACGAGTTCCTGATCCGCAACCTCTCCGTCGACTACACGCTCGACGCCGACGCGCAGGGCCACTCGCGGGCGAGCGTGCTCGAGACCGTCGATGGAATATTCGGCTCCGACTCAACGGCCACCGGCATCACCCGCTACCTGGTCGCCGAGAGCCGGGGCCATACCGTGCACACCACCGTGACCTCGGTGACGGATGCCGGGGGCACCGCCGTTCCGTTCACGGTCACCCGCAGCGGCGACACCTGGAAGATCTCCACCGACACCGGCGCGCGACTCGTCGGCGACCACCGATTCCTGATCCGTTACGTGCAGACCGAGCTGACCGATCATGTCCAGGACGCCCAGAACACCGCGTTCGAAGACAGCCTGAACTGGAGCGTGACGGGCGAACGCTGGTTGCAGGGAATAGGCGGCGTCGACGTGACCGTGCGCATGGACAAGGCCCTCGCGGCACACTTGACCGGAGAACCGAGCTGGGGCGTCGCCTGGGCGATCCTGGGCAGCACCGCCTCATTCGACCGGGTCGCCGACGACGATCCCCTCGCCCAGCCCGGGCAGGCGGTCTTCCACAACCGGGTGTTGTCCACGCTGCCACCGTTCGGCACGGTCTGGGTGGGGTTCCACTTCGCCGACGGCACCTTCATGCCCTCCGACCGCTCGCTACTTGAGTGGATGCGCCTGCTCGCGCCGTTCCTGCCGATCCTGGTGGGGGTCGGGCTGCTCCTGCTCGGGCTCCTCGCCCGGGCCACGGTGTGGCGGAATGCCTCCGGTCGCGGCATCGTCATCGCCGAGAGCACGCCCCAGGCGGGCGTCGACCTCATGCTCGCCTCGCACATCCTGGGCCGGAGCCGCCGGTCGATCGTGGCTTCCCTGCTCGACCTCGCCGTGCGCGGCAACGTGCGACTGCTCCGGGTGAGCCCCGTGACCGACGGCAGGGTCGACGGCGGCAACGACCGCGCGAACTCCCCCGCCGGCCGGCACTGGTACGAGTTCGAATACGTGCATGAGGCGGCCCTGACCGACGCCGACAAGGACCTGCTCAACGCCGTCTTCGGCGACGCCCGCATCATCAGCACGAAGAGACGTCCCGCCAAACGCTCGATGCGACCCGTTCGCCTCGACGTGCGCGGCGGACTGCTGCGACCGGCATTCCGGCAACTGAGCCTGCGCGGCTGGCGCCGGTCCCTCGCGGAGGGCTACCGGCGGGTGCCGAACGGTTTCGTCAGGGACCTGCTGACCTGGGGCGTCATCGCGACGACCGCCCTGCAATGGGGTCTCTCCCGCCAACTCGCCTACGACGGCATCGAATCGCAGGCCTGGTTGCTGTTCTGGGTGAGCGTGGCGAGCGCCGCCGTCACCTTCAGCGCCTTCACGCTCGCCGTGACCCGCTACCCCCTGACCCGGAAGGGCGCCCTCGCCCGGGAGCACCTGCTCGGCCTGCGGGAGTACATCCGGGTCGCCGAGCAGCTCCGGATCAACTTCCTGCAGAGCCCGTCCGGCGCGCTGTACACCCAGCGCCGGGCATCCGTCGAGGTCGCCGACCTCAACGACCCGCTGCTCGCCTACGCCATTCTGTTCGGCCTGGAGCGTGGCTGGCGGCGCGAGCTCGACCTCGCGTCGGCCGGCGCGCTGCCCCGTGGCTGGTGGCTCCCGCGGGACCTTGACCGCACCCCCTGAACAGAGAGGCTCAGGGAATTCTGGCCGATCGGCGTGACAATTCCGCCGAAGAACCGTCTTACAGGTGACGGATGTCGCACGACGGTGACCGCCGAGCCTGCGGGGCGCTAGGCTTCCCGCACAGAACCCGGAGGACACCCCATGACAAACACAGAGCTGACGGATCCCGACGCGACCGGAAACGGAACCGCCCCGGACGCCCGGACCCGCCTGGCCGCGGTCGTCTACAACCCGATCAAGGTCGACCTTCCCGCGCTCAAGGCCTCCGTCGCCACCGAAGAGTCCGCCGCGGGCTGGCCGGAGACGCTCTGGTTCGAGACCTCGAAAGACGACCCGGGACAGGGCGCGGCCCGGCAAGCGATCGAGGCGGGCGCATCCGTCATCATCGTGGCGGGCGGCGACGGCACCGTGCGCGCGGTCGCCGAGGTCGTGCACGGCACCGATCGCGCGCTCGTCCTGCTGCCCTCCGGCACCGGGAACCTGCTCGCCCGCAACCTCAAACTCGCCCTCGACGATGCCGCAGGGTCGATCCGCTCGGCGTTCACCGGGACCGACCGCCCCATCGACGTGGGCATGATCGACATCCGGCGCGCCGACGGCACGGTCGACCGGCACGCCTACCTGGTCATGGCCGGTCTCGGCCTCGATGCCAAGATGCTCGCCAACACCGACGACGACCTCAAGGCGAAGGTCGGCTGGCTGGCCTACGTGAAGGCCCTCGTCGCCGTGGGGCAGGACCGGAATGACCTGCACTTCCGGTACAGCCTCGACAAGCAGCCCGCGCAGTCCATGCGGGCCCACACGATCATGATCGGCAATTGCGGCCTGCTTCCGGCGGAGATCGTGTTGCTGCCCGACGCGGTCGTCGACGACGGTCATTTCGACATCGTCGTGCTCAAGCCGAAGGGCGTGCTCGGCTGGGTGCAGATCGTCTCCAAGGTGATCTGGGAGAACGGGGTGCTCAGCCGCACGCGCCTGGGGCGCCGGTTCCGGACAACGAATGTCGACGCCCTCAACTACGCGACCGGAACCGAGCTCGTGCTGCGCCTGCACCGGCAGGAGGAGATCGAGCTCGACGGCGACGAATTCGGCTCGGCCATCGCGTTCAAGACCTGGATCTCCCCGGGCGGCCTCACCGTGCGCGTGCCAGCCCCGGCTGCGTAGCCGTTACGGACGGGACCCGGCCTGCACCGGGTTCGCGGCCGCTGCGACGGAGACCGGAGCACCGGTGAAGCGCACCCGCACGGCGTCGCCGGGAGCGGGGTGCAAGCGCACGCCGTGCTGCACCGAGACCTCGGCACCGTCGGCGAACCGCACCCGGGTGCGGCGAAGCGACCCGTGGAAGCTGGAAGCGGTGACGACGCCCGCCACCCCGTCCGCGGAGAGCTCGAGGTCTTCCGGCCGCACCGCGACGAGTACGGTCCCGTCCGCCTGCGACGGGTCGAGAAGGGGCAGCCGTGTGCCGTACAGCTCCGCGAATCCGTTGCGCACCATTCCGGTCAGCTGGTTGCTCAGGCCGACGAAATCGGCGATGAACGGCGAGACCGGCCGGGAGTAGAGGTCTTCGGGGGTACCGACCTGCTCGATCCGGCCGTCGCGCATGACTGCGACCCGGTCGGCGATCGCGAGCGCCTCATCCTGATCGTGCGTCACGAACAGGGTCGTGATGCCCAGCTCGGTCTGGATCCGCCGGATCTCCTCGCGCAGGGTCACCCGCACCTTGGCGTCGAGAGCGGAGAGCGGCTCGTCGAGCAGGAGCACCCGGGGTTCGGTGACCAGGGCGCGGGCCAGTGCGACCCGCTGCTGCTGACCGCCGGACAGCTGGTGGGCGAATCGGTCGTAGTGGCCCGCGAGGCCGACGAGCGCGAGGGCGTCCCCGGCTCGACGACGGCGAGCCGCGGCGGCGACCCCGCGCATCCGCAGCCCGAATTCGACGTTCTCGCCCGCGCTCAGATGCGGGAACAGGGAGTAGGCCTGAAAGACCATGCCCATGTCGCGCCGGCTCGTCGGGAGGGTGGACACGTCGACTCCGTCGACCAGGATGATGCCGGCATCCGTCGATTCGAGACCGGCGAGCGCCCGGAGTGCCGTGGTCTTGCCGCTTCCGCTCGGGCCGAGAAGCGCCACGAACTCGCCGGCGTGCAGGGTGAGGTCGAATCCGGCGAGGGCTCGGTGTCCCCCGAAATCCTTGGTGACGCCCGAGAATTCGACGACGGCTCCGTGGCGGTGCGTGGCTGCGCTCGACGACACCTCCGTCTGAGCAGCCTGACCGGAGGGAGCCGGCGCGGTGCTCCCGGTCGGCGTGTCCAGCGGGGTGTTGCTCGTGTTGCGGGTCATTGCCTGCCTCCGATGGGGCGGTGTCGTGGCGAGCTGGTGCGTTCGGCGCCCAGGCGGCCGATGAGAAGGAGCAGCAGGAACGCGAGGATCAGCGAAAGCAGGGACAGGATCACTGCCGTGTACGGGTCGGCCTTGCTGACCACGACGAGCGCGGTCTGCAGGTTCACCCGGCTCAGCAGCGACGCGATGGTGAATTCGCCGAGGACCACGGCGACCGCTATGAATGCGCCGGCCAGCAGGCCACGGCGCAGGTTGGGCAGAAGCACGCGGAACAGCACGCTCCCCCAGCCTGCTCCCAGGGTGCGGGCCGCCTCGCTCAGCGTGCGCACGTCAACGGCATCGAGGTTGGCCTGGATCGCCCGGTAGGCGTACGGCAGCACGATGATGCCGTATGCCAGGGACAGCGTCCAGACTCCGCTGCCGGCGAGCCGGGAGAGCACCGAGTAGACCGGCGCCAGTCCGACGACGAGGACGATCGCCGGGATGCTGATCGGCAGGATGCAGACGAATTCCAGCAGGCGTCGCAGCCGGGGAAAACGGATGTGCACCAGCAGCATCGTAGGCACGAGCAGCAGGAGCACGATCAGCACCGTTCCGACGGCCAGGCCGACCGAATTGCCGACGGCAACGAGCACCTGGCGGTACGGCCCGGTGAGACCGCCCTGGAACAGCGCGCTCCAGCGGGAGAAATCGTGGCCACCGGCCAGTCCCTTGCGGAGGGTGAACTCGACCATGGCCACGAACGGAATGACGAAGAGGAAACCGATCACACCCAGGATCAGGGCGCGCACGGCGCGCGAAGGAGCGTGCGCTACGCCCTCCCGCACGATCGGGCCGGTCACCGCTGCCACCGTGCAGCCCTCGATTGCAGGGCCGAATAGCCGGCCATGACGACCACCATCACCACGACCATCCCGAGGGCGAGCGCACCGGCCAGGTTCTCCCGGCCGAGCACCGTCTCGCTGGTCAGCGCCGACCGGATCTGCAGCGGCACGATCTGGGAGCCCTGGCTCGTGAGCGCCGCAGCGGTCGCATACGACGAGAACGCGTTCGCGAACAGCAAGAGGAGGCTGCCGAGGAAGGAGGGCGCGAGAACCGGGCCGGCGATCCTCAGCCAGTAGGAGGCGGTGCTCCCCCCCAGGGTGGCGTTGGCCTCAGCCCAGGTCGGTTTGAGGGCCTGGAGAGCGGGCATGAACGTGATGATCATCAGCGGCACCTGGAAGTAGAGGTAGGGCAGCACCAGCCCGGGCAATTCATAGAGCCAGACACCGCCCGCGAAGATGTCCAGGCCGAAGGTGTCGCGCAGGATGAGCGTGACCATGCCCTGGATGCCGATGGTGGCGACGAACGCGAAGGCCAGCATCACGCCGCCGAATTGGGCGAGGACTCCGCTGAGCGAATCGACCACCGTGCGGAGGGCCCCGTCCGGACGTGCGCCGAGCAGCCCGTAACACGCGATCGCGCCGACCAACGCGCCAAGCACCGCGGTGAGGGCGGACAACCACAGGGAATTGGCGAACGCGTTGAGCACCACGGGGTTACCGAGTGCCGCGACCGTCGCCAGGGTGAACGAGCCGGACTTGTCGAAGAATCCGGTACCGACGGCGATCAGCGTCGGCAGGGCGAGAAAGAGGAGCACGTAGACCGCGAACGGCAGCAGCCCGAAGGCTGCTGCCGTTGTGCGGGTGCTACTGGACAGCGGCGGCCCAGGTCGCGCCGAGCAGGGTAGCCGCGGCTGCGCTCTGCTCTTTGGTCGGGACCACGGTCTCCGTGGGGGCCGTCGGAAGGGCGCCCAACAGTGCCGCGTCGATGGTGCCCGCGGCCGTCATCGCTTCGGCACGCGCAGGGCGTGCACCACCGGCGAGCCAGAGGTTCTGGCCTTCGTCGCTGTAGAGGAACTCCTGCCACAGCCGGGCTGCGGCGGGGTGCGGGGCGTCCTTGCTCACGGCCTGGTTGTAGTACCCGGCGTAGCCGGTGCCCGGGAACACGACGACCTTCCAGTTGCGCTGACCGGCGAGCTTGGTGCCGTAGCCGACATTGAGGTAGTCCCAGTCGAAGACGACAGGGGTCTCGCCGGAAGCGATCGTGGCCGGGGTCGGGTCGATCTTGACGAAGTTGCCCGCGGCGTTGAGCTTGGTGAAGAAGTCGATTCCGGGCTGGAAGTTGTCGACGGTGCCACCGTTCTGCACGGTCGCCATCCCGACGGCGGCGAACGCGGCCCCGGCCTGGGTCGGGTCGCCGTTGATGGCGACCTTGCCCTTGTAGGCTGCGCCGAGCAGGTCGCTCAGCTGCGTCGGCGCCGGGACGGCGTCGGGGTCATAGCCGACGGCCAGGTATCCGCCGTAGTCGCCGGTGTAGAGCCCGGTGGCTTCCTTGAGGGCGTCGGGGATATCGGCCCAGGTGGCCACCTTGTAGGGGGCGAACCGGTCGGTACTGGACAGGGCGACGGCCAGGCCCAGGTCGAAGACGTCTGGCGCGGTGTCCTGCCCCTTCAGAGTGTCCGCCGCCTGGATTTCCTCGGCGCTCGAGCCGTCCGGGGAGGCTTCGTTGATCGTGATCTCAGGGTACTTCTTCGAGAACGCATCGAGCACGGCGCCGTAGTTCGCCCAGTCGCGAGGGAGGGCGATGACGTTGAGGTTGCCTTCCGCCTTGGCTGCGTTCTCGAGGGCCGGCAGGTCGCCGAATGCGCTCAGGCTGGTGGCTGTTGCGGCATCGGTGGTGGCGGTTCCGCTCGCGGCCGTGCCGGAGCATCCGGTGAGGCCGATCGCAAGCACGGCCGTGGCAGCCAGGGATGTGATCAGGGTGCGTGGGGTGATCAATTTTCCTCCGTCTGACCAGCAGCGAGAGGCCGCACACGCATCGGCGCGCGCAGTTCGTTGCCGCGGTGCTGGTCACCGAGAGACTAAAAGTCGTTCTTGACGGGACTGCGAAACGCTCCTGAACAGCTCATGAATGCTCGGAGCCACGTTTCCCTCCGCACGGAACGACTCCCGCGCTCACCGCCGCGAGCGCGCGAACACGGTGCGCAGCGAGACCCGCTTGGTGTATTCGACCGAGCCGTAGCGGAACAGCTGCACCGCGAGCCGGAGCACGATTCCGCCGAGCAGGAAGAGTTCCGCGATGACGATGCCGGACTCCAGGGGGCTCAGCGAGCCCAGTCCGTTCCGGAGCATCGCCGTCACCGGCGCGGAATACGGGAAGAACGTGAAGAGCTGCACGATCAGCGCGTGCGGATCGGACACCACGAGCGACACCGCGTAGAGGGGCACGAAAACGAGCGCCATCACGATGCCGAAGACCTGGCTGGCCTCCTTGGCGGTGGGCATGATCGCCCCGGCGGCGACGAGGGTGCCCATGAACAGGGTGAACCCACCGATCAGGAGCAGGGCGCCGACGACCATCTGGCCGGGGTTGACGATGAGCTGGGAGAGGTCGACGTCGGGCAGGCTCAGCGAGGTGCGGAAGAAGAGGTAGCCGACCAGCACCGGCAGGATGAACACGAGCATTTGCACGATCCCGATGATGAACAGGGAGATGATCTTGCCCATGATGAGGGTCGTCGGGTTGAGGGTGGTCAGGATCATCTCGGTGACCCGGTTCTCCTTCTCCTCGAGGGTGCTCGTGAGCATCTGGTTGCCCAGCATCACGATCACGACGTAGAAGATCAGCAGGAAGAGCAGGGGGGCGACGGCACCGAGGATTCCGCCGGAGACCGCGCCGTCCTTATAGGTGATCGCATCGACCTGGAAGGAGCCCCGCGCCAGCCCGGTCAACGTCTGGTCGCCGATCTTCGCCTGGGCGCTGGCGACCATCAACTGGGTCGCCACCGAGGAGTACTTGCCGTTGTCGAAGATGCCGACGTCGGCGCCGTAGACCGTGGTGGCCTCCTTCGTCGGTTCGGCCGGGTAGGAGAAGTAGGCCGCCGATGCGCCCGACTTCACGTCCGCGATCGCCTGGTCGGGGTCGGCGGCGAGGGTGCCCCCGAACGCGGTGGCGATGGCCGGGTCGATGTAACCGGATGCGTCGCTGTAGGTGAACCGGAGGGTCGCGTCCTTCTGCGAGTCGACCTTGCTCTCCGTGGAGGTGTTGGACAGCACGATGAGCGCGATCACGATGCCGATCACCACTGGCACGAGCAGGGTCGTGAGCCAGAACTGCTTCTTCTTGAGCGTGCGGGTCACTTCGAAGGAGACGACGGTGCCGAGATTGTGCCGAGCCATGGTCTACTCCCCCGCCGTTCCGTTACGTTCACCGGCAGTAGCGCCGGCGTTCTGGTCGCCGGGGTTCTGATCACCGGTGTTCTGGTCACCATAGACGGCGACGAAAATGTCGTCGAGGGAAGGACGACCGGCGGTGAACTCGCGAACGGTCACCCCCGCATCCATCAGTTCGCGCAGGATGACGGCCTCGTCGATCGGGCCGGTCACGGTCAGTTCGGCGTAGCTGCTCTCGCGCCGGGTGACCGTGTAGTGCGGAGAGTCGGGGATCTCGCCGGAGTAGCGGACCCGGACCACGGTTCCGCCGTACTGGTCCTGCACGTCTTCGACGGTGCCGTATGCCTCGGCCTCACCGTTCTTCAGGAGCACGATCCGGTCGCAGAGGCGCTCGACCTCTTCCATCTGGTGGGTGACCATCAGCACGGTGGCGCCGGCGCGTTTCTGGTCTTCGATGATGTCCATCAGCAGTTTGCGGTTGACCGGGTCGAAGCCCTTGGTGGGCTCGTCGAGGATGAGCAGCTCCGGGTCGTTCATGATCGTGACGCCGAGCTGCACCTTCTGCTGCTGGCCGCCCGACAGTTTGTCGAGCCGCACCTTCGCCTTATCGGCCAGCGCGACCCGTTCGAGATACTGCAGCGACCAGGAGTGCGCGTTCGATCGGCTGAGTCCCTTGAGGCGCCCGAAATAGGTCATCACGTCGATGACGGATTCCTTCTTGTACAGGCCGCGTTCCTCGGGCAGGTAGCCGAGGGTGGCGCCGTCCTCGGGGCTGAACGGCTTCCCGTTGATGTGCAGCAGACCGGCGGTGGGCTGGTAGATCCCGAGCAGCGCGCGGATGGTGGTGGTCTTGCCGGATCCGTTGGACCCGAGGAACCCGAAGGTCTCGCCCCGGTTGATGTCGAAGGACAGGTCGCGGATCACGGTGGTGCGGCCGAAGTCCATCCGGAAGTTGCTGATGTGCACGAGCGGCTCAGTTTCCGACCGCGAGTCCTTCCGCGGAACAGCCTGCTGATCGGGCTTATCAAGTGAAGAAAGAAGTGAAGACGCCATGCCGAAGATCCCCCCAGTTTCGTTACCACGACGTTACACCGGAGGGGCCTGCGCGCGTCAGTGGCCGTGCGCTCCGGCCGGTGCGTCGGCATCCGCGCCCTCGACCGCCGGCGTGCGCCGGATGAAGAACGCCGCTGGGATCGCGAACAGCGAGATCACGGCGCCGCAGAGGAAGGCCGCGTGGATCCCTGCGCTCGTTGCGGTCACCGCGGTCACACCGGTGGCCAGCTGCGACGCGGCGACGGAGGCCATCACCGTCACGAACAGTGCGGTGCCGAACGCGCCCGCGAGTTGCTGAATTGTGCCGACCATGGCGCTGCCGTGCGAGTAGAGCTCGGGGCGCACAGCCGCCAGCCCCGCGGTGAACAGCGGAGTGAAGAGCAGGGCGAGGCCGAGGCTCAGGGTTACGTGCGCAGCGACGACCATCCATGGCGCGCTGCGCTCGTTCAACAGGGTCATCCCCCAGAACACCGCGCTCACGATCACCGAGCCGGTGACGAGGAGCCGGGTGGGGCCCGACCGGTCGTAGAGCCGTCCCACGAGCGGCGCGAGCAGGCCCATCACGAGCCCCCCGGGCAGCAGCATCAGCCCGGTGGTGAGCGTGTCGAGGCCGAGCACGGTCTGAATGTAGATCGGCAGCAGGATGATGGTCCCGAAGAGGGCCATCATGCTGATCGCCATCATCACGATCGCGAAGGTGAAGGTGCGCGAGCGGAAGGTGCGCAGGTCGAGCAGGGCGCGGTTGCGCTTCTGCAGGGACAGCTGACGCAGGATGAACGCCGTGAGGCCGAGCGCGCCGACGGCGAGCGGCAGCCAGCCGGACACCGAGCCGATGCCGCCGCCCGCCGCGCCCAGGTTGCTCAGCCCGTAGACGAGCCCACCGAAGCCGAGCGCGGAGAGGACCACCGAGAGCACGTCGATCGGGGTCTTGGTCGGTGTCGTGACGTTCTTCATCAGGATGCCGCCGACGACGAGCGCGGTCAGGGCGATCGGCAGCACGAGGATGAACATCCAGCGCCAGTCGAGCACGCTCAGGATCGCCCCGGAAATCGTCGGGCCGATCGCCGGTGCGACCGAGATCACGATGGAGATGTTGCCCATCATCCGGCCGAGGTGCGCCGCCGGAACGAGCGTCATCACGGTCGTGAGCAGCAGCGGGAACATGATCGCCGTGCCGGTGGCCTGCACCACCCGGGCGACGAGCAGCACGGTGAACCCGGGTGCGAGCGCTGCGATGAGCGTTCCGGTGCTGAACAGGGTCATCGCCGCGATGAACACCGGCCGCGTGTTGTAGCGCTGCAGCAGGAACCCCGTGATCGGGATCACCACGGCCATCGTGAGCATGAACGCGCTCGTGAGCCACTGGGCTGCGCTCGCGGAGATGCTGAGGTCCTCCATCAGTCGCGGCAGCGCCACGCCCATGATCGTCTCGTTCAGGATCACGACGAAGGTGGAGATGAGGAGCAGGGTGATGACGAGTCGGTTGCGCACGCCGAGGGCGGCCTCGGCCGCGGATGCCGCGGCATCCGCCCCCGGTGAACCGTGGTTCGTGTTCTCGTGTGTGGTGGTGGCGGTGGCGATTTCAGCCATGTGAAGGTCCCGTCGAGAAGTGCGGTCAAGATGTTGGGGCGGTGCAGCTATTGAAACTCAAACCACTGACACCGCCCGATTGTTCCGGTGAAACGGAACTCCGTAGGACGGAGTTCCGTTTCACCGGTCACCGATAGGGCGTGGTCATCCGGTAGCGGAGCAGGTCCGCGTGCTGGCGCTCGAGAGCCCGCTCGCGTTCCTCGCGTACGAGCCGGACGGCCTCCCAGTCGACGGCGGCGACCGGGCGCTGCACCCGCGGCCGACGTCCCCACCGGATCAGGGCGACGCCGAGGTGCAGCGCCAGGCGATCGATGCGGCCGAGGGGACGCAGGTTGCGGTCAGCGGATGCGCGTTCGGATCCGGAGTGCGGGTCCGGTTCGGGCTGCGGGTGCAGCGGGTGGTCGTGGCGACCGGCAGTGGTCGACAGTGTTGTGGTCATGAGAGTGAGCCTCACTGTGGCGGTGCCCAGAACGGATGCGGAGGCATCCGTCGAGTGCACCGGCGGGGCCGCCGAGGCGGCGCAAAAAGGGACGTCGTCAGGAGTGCGACGTCAGGGAACGGGATTGATCCCGGGGCGCGGAAAGCGCTGGCTGCGTACGGACATCGAGGGCGTCGCCACCGCAGAACCGGTGGCGGAAACTCGCGCCGGTCAGGCGGTGAAGACGCCGACGAGGCCGACGGCGAGGCAGTTCACTGCGGGAATGTTGGACTGAATCATGGGACGGCTCCTCTCGTGGTGTGGCGTAGCTGCCACGGTACCCGTCTCCCGCACGATCGCGCAAGGGAATCGAGCAAGGTGACCTCAACCCGCGGCCTCAGCCCTCGGCAAGGCCCAGCTGCCGCAGAAGCCGGGGAAAGTCCGTGGCGAGCGCGTTCCAGACGATCTGATAGTCGGTGTTCGCGTAGTCGTGGGCGAGATAGTTTCGCATTGCACGCAACTCTGCCCAGGCCACCTCGGGGTGTTTGTCCCGGTACTCAGCCGGGAGCCGCTCGACCGCGGTTTGCAGGTCGATCACTATGGCCTTGGCCGCGAGCTGCTGGGTGCGGTCCGCCCGGTCGAAGAAGACGTCTCGTCCGCGAGCAGTGATGAGGCGCGCGTGACGCACAAGGTCGCGGATGTCCGCGAGCAGCGCATCCGTTCGGTCGAATTCGTGGGTCATCGGGTCACGCTCACAGCGGCACCGCCTCGGCGACGGCACGATCGCGGATGCTGCCCTCGGCCCGGTCGCTCATGACGTCCACCCGCACGCCGAGAAGGTGTTCAAGATCGAGGACCAGGCCCGCCGCATCGAGGATTGAGGCCTCGGGCGCGAATGCGACGAGGAGGTCGATGTCGCTGCCGACGGCATCCGTGCCCCGGGCGATGCTCCCGAAGACCCGCACATTGCCGGCGCGGCGGCGTGCGGCCAGCTCGATCACGCGCTCGCGCCCCCGCTGCAGCACGACCGATGGTCGCTCGGCGGTCGCGGCCATGATGCGGGCGAGGGTTTCGGGGCGCGGCTGCACCCGACCGGACTCATAGGCGGAGAGATTCGACTGCGGCACGTCGGCGCGCACGGCGAGCTGGCTCTGCGAGAGCCCGGCGCGCGTGCGTGCCTCGAGAATGCTCTTCGCTGTGTTCATGCACGGATTATAGCTCGCAGCTATACGACCTCCGCGAGCCCGGTCCCGTCGCCTCCCCGATTCAGCCCTTGGCGAGCCGGCCGCTCTAGCCTGCGTCAGCCCTGCGGGTCCGCGCCCTTCCGCTTTCGGAACGCGATCATGTTCATCCGGCTGCCGCAGCGCGCGCTGCAGAAGCGCTTGGACCCGTTGCGCGAGAGGTCGAGGATCAGGCCGGCGCAGTCATCCGCTTCGCAGGTGCGCAGCCGCTGCATCTCGTCCATCCGGATCACGTCCATCAGGGCCAGCGAGGCTTCCACGCGCAGGCGTTCGCCGAGCGGGGCGTCGGGCGTGGTCGCGTGCAGGTGCCAGTCGGACGCGTCGTGCCGGGCGAGGTACGGCATGGCCCGGGCCTCGGCGAGCATGGCATTGACCTGGAGCGCCGCGGAGTCGCGGTTGAGGGTCCAGACGAGCCGCACCTCGTCGCGGGCGCGCAGCACGTCGAGCCGCTCGCGCTCGTCGCCGTCAATGCGGCCGGAGAAGGGATACCCGGCGAGGAAGTCCGCGAGCTGGTCGAGGGTCGCGAGCTCATCCGTGCCGCTGCGGGAGGCCGCGGGATCGGTGTTGCCGAGGTCAACCGCGAACTCGAGCGACTCCACGGTGTCATGGGCAAACTGCATGTTGACTCCTAACCCGACCATCGCCTAACGTTATGGTCATACCCAATAGTAGACCGTAACGCTGTGCGCGCAGCAGTGCGCGTGACAGAAGTCGGAAGCCGAGCCGGCAGCAGAAGGAGCCCCCATGAAGATCTCGTCCCCCTCCGCGGGTCTCGTCGTGGCGGTCATCGGCTCGCTCTCCTTCGGCACCTCCGGCGCGTTCATCAAGCCCCTGCTCGAGGCCGGCTGGTCCCCGAGCGCCGCCGTCACCGCACGCGTGCTCGTCGGCGGGCTCGTGCTGCTGCCACTCGCCCTGGTCTCGCTGCGCGGATCCTGGCCCGCCCTGTGGCGCGCACGGTGGCGCGTGCTCGCGATGGCCCTCGCCGGCGTCTCGGCCACCCAGTTCTTCTACTTCGCCGCGATCCAGACCATTCCCGTGGCCACGGCCGCGCTCATCGAACTCCTCGCGCCGCTGCTCCTGGTCGGCGTCGTGTGGGTGATGACCCGGCGCATCCCGCACGCCCTGGTCCTGGTCGGGTCGCTGTTCGCCGTCGGCGGGCTCGTGCTCGTGGTCGGCCCCGGCGCGATTCGCGCGGTCGACCCGCTCGGCCTCGCCTTCGCCGCCTGTGCCATGGTCGGCTGCGCGATCTACTTCGTGATCGCCGCCCGCCCGAGCGACGGGCTGCCTCCGGTCGGGTTCGCGGCCGCGGGACTCGTGCTCGGCGGCCTCGTACTCGGCGGGTTGGGCGTCACCGGCGTTCTCCCCCTCTCCGCGACGTTCGGCCCGGTGCCGCTCGCGGGCACCGCCCTGCCGTGGTGGGTGCCGCTCGTCATCGTCGCGGTCGTCAGCACCGCGCTCGCCTACGTCGCCGGCATCACCTCGGCCGCGGTCCTCGGGTCGCGGCTCGCCTCCTTCGTCTCACTGCTCGAGGTCGTCTTCGCGGCCCTGTTCGCCTGGCTGCTGCTCGGCGAACAGCTCACGCCCCTCCAGCTCCTCGGCGGCGCGCTCATCCTCGGCGGCATCGCGGCCGTGCGTGCGGCCGGCTCCGAAAACGCCGTTCCCGCCACGCTCGAACCGCTCATCCCGGCACGCGTCATGGCCGACGCCGGGGTCGTGGAGCCGGCGACGGCCCTCGACAGGTAGGTCCCCGCAGCGCCCGCTCTGCGGGCACCGCCCGTCGGGCCTAGAGTTCCTTCCGCCGGAAGGCGGCGACCGCGAGCGCGACCAGGGCGGCGGCCAGCAGCAGCGCCGTGCACACCGGCCAGAACGTTTCGACCGACTTGCCGAGCGCGAGCGACGTCGGCACGCCCGTCAGCGCCGCCGGTGAATAGGTGCCGAGGGGCGTCCACAGTGCGGCGATCGACACGAGCGCATACGCGCCCAGCCCGGCACCGGCGGCCCCGGCCGTGGGGCTGATCACCACGGAGAGCAGCGTCATCAGGGCGACGAACAGGATGCCGAACACCAGCCAGGCGAGCGACGCCGACCAGAGCGCCCCGCCGGGCGCCTCCCCGAACACGATCGCCGTCCCGCCCCAGGTGACGAGCGTGCCCGCGACTACGAGCATCGCGAGGAACGCCGAATGCACGGTCGCCTTGGCGAGGATGAACGCGCCGCGCGAAACCGGTTTGGTGAGCACGAGCACCGCGGTGCCGCTGCGTCGCTCCGAGGAGACGATGCCGCCGTAGACGATGATCAGCGCGAAGAGCACGATCTGGGACAGGTTCTTGATCCAGCCCGTGTAGGCGTCGGCATACGTCGGGTCCGGGAGCGTGAACTGCCCGAGCTGGTCCGAGGCGACCGCTCGCAGGATCTCCGGCGTGAACCGGGCCATCACCGGACCGGTCAGCGCGAAGAACAGCACGATGCCCGGGAGCACCCAGAGCCGCCAGGTCCGCACGATCTCGAGGACCTCCTTGCGCGCGAACGCTGCGAATCCCCTCATCGGGTCCCCCCTCCGACCAGGCTGACGAAGACGTCCTCGAGGCCCAGCTCACCGGCATCCATGCGGCACAGACCGGTGTGCCGGTTGGCGACCAGCACCGGGATGGCCCGGCGGGCCGCGTCCATGTCGGTGACGGTGATTTCGAGGGCGCCGGTGGGCCCCACGGCAACGGATGTCGCCCACGGCTCGCGGGAGATGTCTTCCGCGAGGCCGCCCGCGGCATCCGTGACCTCGAGGATCACCTTGCGCTCGGCGTAGCGGGACGTGAGCTCCTGGATCGGACCGTGCGCGACCACACGCCCGTGGTCGAGAATGGCGACGGTGTCGCAGACCCGCTCGACGTCGGCGAGGATATGCGTCGAGAAGAATACGGTGGTCCGCCCGCGCAGTGAGCTGAGCATCTCGAGCACGTCGCGGCGTCCCATCGGGTCGAGGGCGCTCGTCGGCTCGTCGAGGAGCAGCAGCTGCGGCGCGTTGATCAACGCCTGGGCGACCCCGAGCCGCTGCTTCATGCCGCGGGAGTACCCGCCGATCGCGGTGGTCACGTCGGTCAGTCCGGCGAGTCCGAGAAGCATGCCGACACGTTCATCCAGGGTGCGCCGGTCGATCGCGAAGAGCCGGCCGACGAACCGGAGGAATTCCTCGGCGGTCATCCAGTCGTAGAAGCCGGGCACGTCGGGCAGGAAGCCGATCCGAGCGCGGATCGAGTCGTCGACCGCCGTGACGTCGCGGCCGAGGATCTGCACGCCGCCGCTCGTCGGCCGGGCGAGCCCGGTCAGCATCCGGAGCAGCGTCGTCTTGCCTGCTCCGTTCGGGCCGAGAAACCCGAAGATCGAGCCCTCCTCGACCTCGAGGTCGACGTTGTCGAGCGCGCGGTGCTCGCCGTAGGTCTTGGTCAGGCCGCTGGTGCGGATCGCGAGGCTCATCGCGGGCCGGCTTCACTCCGTGGCTCGGTGCCCGGCTGCCCGTCGGCGTCGTTGCGTGACCCGTACAAGGAGTCGGCAACCGCGTCGGGGCTGATCGAGGGCGACCGGGGCGCCGACGCTGCCGCGTCCAGCACGGCCGGCTTCCGGCCCACCACCAGGTAGAGGATGGCGCCGAGCAGGTTGGCGAGCAGGATCACGGCCAGCCACACCCACTTGTTGCCGGTGAGAACCCGGTCGGCAGGCCGCCGGTACAGGTCGACGAGCGCGATGACGTCGAGGGTGACCTGCACGACCCCCATCACCGCGATGACGATCCACACCCATCCGGGGAGTGACGACAAAGGCATATTCATGACACGGAACCCTTCTTCGAGGCCGACGCGAAGTCGCGGCGCTGTTCGGCGGCGCGACCGCTCCGGGAAACACCCACGAGCAACCCCAACGGCAGCACGAGCACGAGGAACAGCCCGACCCAGGTCGGCCACATTCCGGCGCCGCCCTGCACCGCGAAGAGGGTCTGCACCAGGCAGACGAGCGCGACGAGCGCAAGCGCAAGACTCACGGCGGATGCGGCGACCCGGCTCCACGCCCCACGCCGGGCCAGGTGAACCCAGGCCGCGGCGAGCAGCGGCAGCAGCACGAACCCGCTCAGGAGCAAAAGGTTGGCAGTGCGGCTCGAGTAGCCGTCCGGCTCGCCGGTGAGTCCCCAGTGCGAAGGGACGGTCTCGGGCAGGCCGGCCCAGGTCGCGGCCGCGAGGGTGGCGAACGCGACCCCGGCGAGGATCGGTGCGGCGAGCGTCGCCGTGACCACCCACGAGGGCGCCTCGGCGAACGGCTCGTCCTCGTCGTCCGGTCGGATCAGGTGCGCCCGCACGGCGAGCGCGGCGAAGTTGACCGTCCAGCCGATGCCGAGCGCCTTCGGCACGAGGATGCTCGGGTCGCTCGGGTCCCAGGACCGGCTCGCGAAGCGCTCCGATGTGGGCTGCCGCGTGTCGTAGGGGACGCCGAGGAACCGGCCCGCCCGGTGGGTGCGCGGCAGTCCCCCGGCGGCGAGGTCCCGGGGGCCTCGAGCGGCGGCATCCGTGCCCCCGTCGTGGTCGATGCCGGAGTCGAAACCACGGTCGGTGTCGAAGTTTGAATCGAAGTCGGAGTCGGAGTCGGGATCGTCGGCCGCATAGGCGCCCGCGAGCGCCTCGGGCTCGCCCAGCTCGGCAAGCACCCGGCGCACCGCGTCGTCGCTGCGATCGGTCCCGTCGAGGCGATGCTCGACGTGGGCCAGCAGCTCGGCGAGGGAGTCCGCGTCGATGTCGATGCGCAGTCGCGCCGCGGCGGCGCCCAGGTGGTCGAAGTAGGCGTCGACCAGCGCGGTTGCCCCGGCGGGCGGGAGCCCGTCGCCGGGCAGCGCTTCGGAGTGGTCACGCACGGGTCGCGTCCTTTCCCAGGAGGTCGGTCAGGTCGGCGCTCATCGCGGTCCACACCTTCGTCATCGCGACGAAGGCCCGCTCGCCGGCGGGCGACAGCCGGTAGTACTTGCGCGGCGGGCCGACGGGCGATTCCTGCCACTCCGAGGTGATCAGGCCGGTCTTCTTCAGCCGGTTCAGCAGCGGGTACGCGGTGCCGGCGCTGATGGCGAGGCCCGGGTACTGGACGAGCCGGTCGACGATCTCGGCGCCGTACGCCTCGCCCCGGTGCAGCAGGGCGAGCACGGCGAGCTCGACCACGCCCTTGCGCAGTTGAGACGGAATCGCCTCGCCCTCAATCGCCATGGTCCCGCCTCGCGTCGTGTACCGTGTCACACCCGGTTGCTTGTTATGCCAACTACAAGGTAACACACGTTACCGGCGCGAGCGGATGCCGGCCGACAACTGGGTCTCGACGCCCGGTCGATGCCGCCACTCCCGCCGACCTCGAGGCCCGGCGCCCCTAGCTCTCCGGGTCGTACCCGAACTCGCGGAGTTCCTGCGCGCACCGGCAGGCCACCGCGATCCTCCGCGCCCACTCGACCGCATCCTCCCGGGTCGGCAGCTCCAGCACGGTGAACCCGCCCGTGAGGTCCGAGCCCGGATACAGCTCGGAGCTCAAGACGCCATCGGCGGCCACGAGCACCGGAGCAACGCCCTCGTCGATCCCCCCGCCGAAGACCCAGACGCCGGCCGCCTTCGCCTCAGCGACCACGGCATGGGAGTCGACGACAACGACCGGGAACTCCTCATCCGTGACTACCATCGCGTCGCTCGGGAAGGAGATGAGGTACTTGGTCATGAATCGGCGACCTCATCGGCGTCGTCCAGCCGGAAGCCGACCTTGAGCGTCACCTGGAAGTGGTGAATCACGCCGTCCTCCACGTGCCCGCGGGTGCCCACCACCTCGAACCAGTCCACGTTGCGCAGCGTGCGGGTCGCGCGCTCGAGTCCGCTGCGGATGGCCGCATCCGTTCCGTCCGGCGACGTCCCGACAATCTCCGTGACGCGGTACGTGTGATTCGTCATCGCTTGTTCCCTCCACCTTCGTGCCGAACCCGCGGCGTCCTCGCCTCGGGTTCTCCGACCATAGCCCGCGAGCAACGAGCCTTCAACGGCGTGGCCACGGGCATCCCCCGACGCCACCGCGAACGCACCCGACCCACACCACGCCCGCCCGGCACAGACCACGAGCGCCGCGTCGTGCGGAGCATCGGCCCGGGTGTTCAGATACTCGACACTCTCCGCGACCGGCTGTTCGTGCGCTCTAGCATCGGTCTCGATAGTTCGGACCAAGGCGTGACGGGTTGTTCTGGCGCCCAGACCGCAACGGATCCACCGAGTGAGGCATCGAGAGAGGCAACGACCATGCGCGAAGAAATCTACTGGCTAGTGACCTGCGACGTGAAGCCGGGCAAGTTCCAGGACTTCACCGAAGCAATCGAGCCGCTCGTGGCAGCGACGAAGGCCGAAGAGGGCTCGCTCATCTACGACTACAGCGTCAGCGACGACGAGACCGTGGTGCACATTCTTGAAATGTATCGAGACTCAGCGGCTGTCGTCAGCCACGTCACGACGGTCTTCCCCCAGTTCGCCGAGCGCTTCCTCGACGGCGTCGACATCACGGGCTTCGTCGTGTTCGGCACACCGGATGCCGCGGCGAAGGAAATCCTCGACGGCTTCGGCTCGACCTACATGCGGCCCTTCTCCGGTTTCACGCGCAAGGAGTCGCTCGTCAGCTAGCCACGGGCCATGGCCTTCGCCAGTGACTCCCGGCAGAATGGAGGCGAGATGAGCGACTCCCACGCCGACTCATTCCGCGTCCTCACCTCCGGCGCCTACGGGCAGCGCGCCAGCGAGTCCGCCGGAGAGAGTCCGACCTAGGCGCGGGGCAGGGTCTTCACGAACCCGAGGATGGCAGCCGCGGTGACGTCCGGCTGCTGGGCCTGGGGGTAGTGGCCGGCGTCGGCGACCATCACGACCGAGCCGTGGAGGGCATCCGCTACGAAACGGGCCTCGGCGGCCGGGTCTTTGAAGTCGGGGTCCTTGTCGCCCATGATGACGAGCGTGGGGGCGGTCACCGCGCTGAGCTTCGCCTCGGCGGGGTCGTGGGTGGTCTGCTGGGTGGTGAGCGAGAAGGCCTTTCCGTGCGGCTTGCGCTTCAGGCTGGCGATGACCGCCGTGCGGTACTCCGCGAAATCGTCGGGCTTCCGGCCGGCGTAGAGGGTGGGCATGTAGCTCTTCCACATGGGCGCGATCCAGAGCGGGGCCATCATCACGCGGAACAGCCCGCGAGTGAACACGTTCGTCGGCGGGTTCCGCACGAACGGGCCGACCAGAACCAGACCGTCGACCTGAGCAGGATGCTCCGCGGCGACGATGACGGCGGCTCCGGCGGCAAGGGAGTTGCCGACGACCACCGCCGGTCGGCCGAGCTGCGCGATCAGGGCCTGGATGTCGCCCGCGGTCTCGATGTCGCCGTAGGAGGAGAAGGAGGTGTCGCTGTCGCCGTGCCCCCGGAGGTCGGTGGTCGCCACCGAGTAGCCGGCGGCGACCAACGCGGGGGCCAGGAAGCGATAGGAGGACCGCAACTCGCCCATGCCGGGCACGAGAACGAGAAGCGGTCCGGCGCCCTGGAGGTCATAGGCGATGCGCCCCTCGGGGCGGGCGAGGTACTGAGTCGACGAGGCAGAAGCTGCAGAGGAGGAGGTCATGCAGCTACTATGCATCCCCTTTTGGCTAGTGTCAATAGCCAAATTCGAAAAGTGGATGCTTCACCCAGGCCGGTCAGGCCGCGTCGCCTGCGCGCCGGGTTGGCTATTGACACTAGCCAGAAAGAAGGTCATCCTTAGCCCCATGGAAACAGCATCCGCTTTCGTTCGACCACGCCTCAGCGCCAGGACTGGAGCACGGACCCGTGCCTAGGGTCGGGCTCACCCGCGATCGGGTTGCGGAAGAGGCGGCCGTGATGGCCGACGAAGTCGGTCTGAATTCGCTCACCCTGGCCGCGCTGGCCGCGCGTCTCGGCGTTCGGCAGCCGTCCCTCTACAAGCACATCGATTCGATGGCCGGCCTCCACCGCGACATCGCCGTGCACGCCAAACGCGACATGGGCGAGGTGCTTGCGCGGGCCTCCGTCGGTCGCTCCGGTGCGGACGCCATTTCGGCCATGTCGCACGCCTACCGCCAGTGGGCGCTGCAGCACCCCGCCCGGTATGAGGCCGCCAATCGGATGCCCGCCCCGGGCGACCTCGAGGACGAAGCCGTGTCGCTCGCGATCGTTCAGCTGATCAGCGACGTGCTCACCGCGTACCACCTCGAGGGCGACGACGCGATCGATGCGATCCGCGCCTTCCGGTCCACCCTGCACGGGTTCATCTCCTTTGAAACCGGCGGGTCCTTCGCCATGAGCGCAGACATCAACCGGAGCTTCGAACGCCTGGTCCACGGCTTCATCGTCGCCCTCACCCAGTGGACGGACACCAGCACCCCGCAGCCCGGCCGGTAAAGCACTGTACGACCACACGGATGCCTGTCGCACGCGCGACCGTCGGCGCCAACTGATCGACTCGTCGCTCCCCACGCCCGAACCGATCTTCTTAGCCCGATCAAGTTGTCCTCCATGATTCGGGTACGCCCGAATCAGACGTCCGCTAATCCGTCGTCCGCTGAGTAGTTCGGTTGCGGTTAGGCTCGTCGGCATGGTCCGTGTCGTCTTTATGTGTGGCCCGGCCGGTTCAGGTAAGTCCACGGTTGCACGCGCGCTCGAGGTCGACGGTATGGCAAGGCTGAGTTTCGATGAGGAGGCCTGGCGTCGTGGCATTCACTCCCAGCCCCTGGCCGAGGAAGTCCGGCTCGAGATCGAAAGCCACCTGCGCCAGCGACTTCTCGACCTGGTGAGGTCGCAGGCGGATGTGGTGCTGGACTACTCCTTCTGGTCCCGACGGATGCGCGACGACTACCGCGCCCTCCTCCGGCCGCTGGGTGTCGAGCCGGAGACGATCTACTTGGCGACGCCGCGAAAACTGGCCCTGGCTCGTGTCCGTGCGCGGGCGGGACACGAAGCGAATTGCGTTCAGCTGACAGACGACCTGGCTGCCGCCTACTTCGATAACTTCGAGGTCCCCACCTCCGACGAGGGACCCTTGACCGTCGTCGCATAGGCTCGACGCCGCGACGCTTACCGCGCGCGATAGCCGTCCGCGCGCTGATCCACCCTGAGGATTATGACCCGGGCCTCATCCTCGTGGATGTCGTTAAGCACCCGGTACGGACCTCGGCGGGCACTCCACGAACCGGTGAGCTCGCGCTCAAGTGGTTTCCCGACGCGGCGGGGGGATTTAGCGAGATCACCGTAGCTGAACTCGACGATCGCCGGCACGATACGCGGAGGAAAGGTCCGCATGTCGCAACACGGCGGTGCGTACGAGCACATCCGCGGCCAGGCCGGTGTGGGAGCCACGCCCGCGCCGGTTCCGCGGCCTGCGCCCGCCGTTTCGGGCGCGGCCCGCCGAAACGGGCGCCGGCGCCAGCGCGCACGGATGCGTCCGCGAGCCGGACCTCCCCGGTCGCGCCCCAGCCCGCTCACGGCCAGGTCGGGAGCGGCGCGGGGACTCCCCGCGCATGGATGTCCGACCGGGCTATCGAGACGTGGCCGCGTTCCGTGCGGCGAGGCGTGCGAAGGCTTCGGTCAGTTCCGGCGGGCCGACCACGTCGATGTCGGTGTCGAAACGGTTGAGGGAGGCGGCGAGGGCGACCCAGGACCAGGATCCGGCGGTGAACCGGCACTGGTCGGGGCCGAGGGACTCGACGACGCCATCGCCGGCGAACGGGAGAACGGCACGAGCGTCAAGGTGCAGCACGACCGTTCCGGTGCACGGCCACGCGTTCGTCTCGGCCGATCCCTTGAAGCGGGCCGAGACGTAGCCCTTCGCATCGCGGCCCGGGAGCTCGCGCGCCGTGAAGCGGGGTCCCGTCGGGGTGCGCGGGGTTATGCGGTCGGCGCGGAAGATCCGCCAGTCGTCGCGCTCGAGGTCCCACGCGACGAGGTACCAGCGGCCGTGGGACGTGACGAGGTGGTGCGGCTCGACCCGACGAGGCGGCCGCGGTCCGGTGTCGTCGCCTCCCGGCTCCGCGCTCGCGTAGTCGAACCGGAGCACCTCGCGGGCGCGGACCGCCGCGGAAAGGGCGAGGAGGACATCCGCTGAGACCTCAACAGCGGGGCCGTCGCCCGGGCGCGGGACGGTCGTGAAGTCGAGGGCGTCCAGGCGGTGGCGCAGCCGGGACGGCATCACCTGCCGCACGGTGGTGAGCGCCCGCAGGGCCGCCTCCTCGATCCCCGCTCCGGTGACGACGGCCATCTGGAGGGCCACGGCGAGCGCGACGACCTGGTCGTCGTCGAAGAGGAGCGGCGGCAGCTCGCTTCCGGCGTCGAGCCGGTAGCCGCCGTCGGGGCCCATGGTCGCCTGGATGCGGTAGCCCAGCTCGCGGAGCCGGTCGACGTCGCGGCGCACCGTGCGATGGCTGATGTCCAGCCGTTCGGCGAGCAGGGCGCCGGGCCAGTCGCGCCGGGTCTGGAGCAGCGACAGCAGCTTCAGGAGCCGCGCGGTGGTCGTCGTCATGCCTCGATCGTAGTTCGAGTCGAGGACCAAAGCTGTCCTAGACGGATGCCAGTGTGACCGTTGTCGGGACCCGCCCGGCACCGTTCACTAGGAGCAGACATGAGCATCACGACCACCACGCACCTCAACTTCCGCGGCGACGCCCGAGCGGCTCTCGAGTTCTACCAGTCCGTCTTCGGCGGCCGGGTCACGATCGCGACCTACGGTGACTTCGGGATGCCCCAGGACGCTCCCGGGGCCGCGAACGTCGTCTTCGGGCAGATCGAGACGCAGGCCGGCTTCCGGGTGATGGCGTACGACATCGCCGGCCAGGCGGGCGGCACGGCCGGCGCGGCGAGCGTGGCCGGCTCGACCCGCCGCGAGAACGGCGTCACGATCACCGACCAGCCGTTCTTCGTCTCCGTCCGCGGCGACACGCTCGACGAGGTGCAGGGATACTGGGCCGCGCTCTCGTCCGGGGCCTCCATCGTGGAGCCGCTCGCGGCATCCGCCTGGAGCCCCGGATTCGGCATGCTCACCGACGCGTTCGGCGTGACGTGGATTCTCGACGTGGCCGTCGCGTACACCGCATAACCGCCGGTAGTGCAGCTGTGGCGCGCTCAGGTCCGCGCCGCAGCGCACGACCCGAGGCGCTCGACAGCACCATGAAGACACTCCTCAACGTCATCTCGCTCGTCACGCCGAAACGCGCATCTCCCTCTATGCTTCAATCAACCGTCTTCTACGGTTCCAGGGCCCTCGTCCTTTAAGGCGAGGCCAAGTGTGGATATGTGCCACGCGAGCAATCTTTCCTACAAGGAGCTCGCCGTGATGGCCGTCTGTACCAAGATCAAGTACCCAACTCGAGAAGCCGCTACTCACAGTCTTCGAGCAATCGTTGCGCGCGATGCCGGGGTCAAGCCCAAGATTCCGGTCGCCGTCTAAACACCTCAAGGCCTACCTCGAGATGGCGGGCGCGGGCGCCGAGGCGTTGAGCACGGATGTCCGCCGCACGTCCACCGTGGACCGGCACCGCGACGACATCGCGGCCGCGCTCCGCGCCGCGGGGCACGTCGTGCAGACCGACGTCGGGCTCTCCGACTTCCGGGTGGACCTCAGCCTCGCCTCGGCGACGGACCCGAGTCGGCCGCTCGTCGCCGTGCTGCTCGACGGGCCGAACTGGCGTGCGCGGCGCACGGTCTCCGACCGCGACGGCCTGCCCGTGGACGTGCTGCAGGGCATCATGCGCTGGCCGGGCGTCGAGCGGGTCTGGCTGCCCGAGTGGCTGCACCACCGCGACGAGACGGTCGCCCGGCTCGGGGCGGCGGTCGAGGCCGCGACTGAAGCTGCAGCCGCGGCCGACGTGGCCAGGGAGCTGGACCTCCCCGCGGACGTCGAGCCCGCAGCAACCATCACCGAAACGCCACGGGATGCACCCGAGGTACTCGTCGCATCCCGCGCGGTGTCCGCCACGATTGTGCCGTTGGCCAACAGCCGTGCGTCCACGAGTTCCCTCGCGCTCGACTACGCCGAGTGGTCCCCCGGGCGTCTTGGCACGGTCGACGTGCTCGACGCCTTGCCGCGAGCGGCGGCCGCGGCGAAGGTGCAGTCCGCCATCCGTGCGGCGGTCACGGCCGAGGGTCCGATCCACAGCGCCCGGCTGATCAAGCTCGTCGCGGCGGCGTTCGGGCTCGACCGGGTGAACCAGGCTCGGGCGGCGTCGATCGTGCGGTGTGTGCCGGCGGACCTGCCGCTCGGCGCCGACGAGCCGTTCTACTGGCCCGAGTCGATCGACCCGACCGGTTGGCAGGGCGCCCGGCGCACCCCGCCCGACGTCACCCGATCCCTCGAGCATGTCTCACTCGCGGAGATCGCGAACGCGATGCGCCGCGCGGCCGAGGCCGCCGCCGGCATCGACGACACTGAGCTCAAGCGGGAGGCCCTCGCCTTCTTCGGCGGGCGGAGCACCCGCGGAACCGTCGGCATCCGTCTCGACGCGGCCCTGGCCCTCGCCCTGGACGCCGGTCGCCTCACCCGCACCCCCGCCGGCCTCCTCCGCCCCGGCTCCCACTAGCCGCCACGCTGGCATCCGCTCGCCCACTCGCCCACTCGACCACCCCGTGAGGTGTCGCAAATCGACCTTCCTAGTGCCCTCAAACGTCGATGTGCAACACCTCACGGCTACTGCGGCGCGGACTCGACGCGGTTGCGGCCGGCGCGTTTGGCCTCGTAGAGGGCCTTGTCGGCGCGGGCGAGCCAGTGGGCGGTGCGTTCGCCACTGTTCCGCACGGCCAGACCGATGCTCACGGTGCAGCGCAGCCCCGGCGCTACGTCGTCCCAGCGGAAGCCGCTCACCGCATCGAGCAGGCGCTCGCAGGCCTTCGCGGCGTCGGCCGGGGTCGCGTCGCCGAACACCAGCAGGAATTCCTCGCCGCCGAGCCGTACCGCGAGGTCGCTGTCCCGGATGGCGTCCGTCAGGATCGTGCCCATCGCGGCCAGCACCCGGTCGCCCGTGGCGTGCCCGTGCGCGTCGTTCACCCGTTTGAAGTGGTCGAGGTCCACCATCGCCGCGCAGAGCGGCTGCGCGCGGTCGTGCGCCCGGCGCATCAGCGCGGGCAACTGCCGGTCGAGCGCTCGCCGGTTCGGCAACAGGGTGAGCGGGTCGGTGTGGGCCTGCTGGTCGAGCTTCTCCGCACGGATGCGCAGCACCTGTGCTTCGAGCTGCGACCGCTCCGTCTCGTGGCGGGCCTGTTCGATCTCGAGAGTGTTGATCAGCATCCGGGATTGCAGCCCCGCCGTCTGCCGAGTGAGGCGCAGGGTCAGCTCGTGCAGCTTTTCGGCGTGGTCGAGGGCGAACTTGAAGTGGCCGCGCTCCTTGTACATCTCCCCGAGCGCACGATGCAGCCGGGTGAGCCGCGCGGGATCGTCCTCGATGAAGGGATCGGCCAGCTGGGCGACCATCATCGCGGTCGCCTCGTCAATGCGTCCCTCTGCACGCAGGAGCTCGGCGAGCTGGGCGTCATTGTCGAGTTCGAGATTCCGGTAGCCGTTCGCCGCCGCGAGGCGCTTGGACAGCCCGACCTGTTCGCGCGCTTCGCCGTACCGGCGGAGCTCGATCAGGATGCTCACGAGGTTGGTGCGCGCGATCGTCTCCCAGAAGACGTGTCCCTGGCCCTGGGCGAGCGCCGCGCCCTGCTGCACATTGTCGAGTGCCTCTCGGAGGGCATCCGCCGGGTCGAGGCCCTGGGCGCTCTGGGTCTTGGCGAGCTCGAGGCAGGTGTCGCCGAGGTTGTTGAGTCCGGCGAATCTGGCCTCGGCGTCCTCGAGCAGCCGCGACAGGTCGAGCGCCTGGCGGCCCAGTTCGAGGGCGCGCT
This sequence comes from Cryobacterium glucosi, assembly GCF_004402235.1. GTDB lineage: Bacteria > Actinomycetota > Actinomycetes > Actinomycetales > Microbacteriaceae > Cryobacterium > Cryobacterium glucosi. The sequence continues at coordinate 7,138 of NZ_SOFS01000018.1, read as the reverse complement.
GCGCGTCGGCCATACCCACGTGCACCATCGAGGAGCGGCTGAGCGCCCAGAATTCGGCGAGCTTGCTGCCGCTCGCCCGCGCCGCGGAGAGCGCGCCGAGCACGTGGCGCAGCGCGGGTTCGTGCAGGCCGGACTCATGGAACGCGAGCGCCAGGGTGCAGTGCACCTGCGACTGCCGCAGCAGTTCGCCCGTGTCGACCAGGTATTCGAGGGCGAGCAGCCCGTGACGAACGGATGCCTCGACCTCGCCCAGCCGCAACCGGTGCAGTGCGAGCAGCTCGCGGGCCTGCGCGCACTCGGCGGGGGTGATCCCGAAGGTCGCGAGCACCTGTTCGGCCTGCGCCGCGCCGTCCAGGTGCCGGCCGTCGGCGCGCGAGAGTTCGCACGCGGCGAGGAGTGCCGCGGTCGAATACGGTGCGGGCGTCGGTGCGGGCGTCGGTGCGGTACTGCGAACGGGCGCTGCCGAAGATGCCCGCACCTCCGGTGCTGCCGCCTTCGAGTCCACCTTCAGCCCCCCGACTGTCTGTCGCTCTTTCGAACATAACAGGGCACCCGGCCCGATTCGGCCGGAAAAAAGCCCCAAAAAGGGCGAACCTATGATCCGCCCCTGTCCGTCCCCGCAGACGGATACCCAGCGCGGCCACGTAAGATCGGCGGATGACCGCAGCGACAGCATCCGTCCCCCTCGACCCCCGCATCACCCTGTTCGGCGCGGAGTGGTGCGGCGACTGCCGCCGCTCGAAGAAGGTGCTCGACGGACTCGAACTCGACTACGACTACGTCGACCTCGAGGCCGTCGCGGACGGCGCCGACCGCGCCCACGCGATCAGTGGACGTACCCGGATCCCCGTGATCGTGTTCCCCGACGCGAGCCACCTCGTCGAGCCGAGCGACGCCGACCTGCGCGCGAAACTCGCCCAGTTCTCCGTGGAGGCCTGAGCCATGCGCAGCCTCAAGGACTGGACATTTTCGATGTGCGGGATCGCCGGTTTCGTCTGCTGTGCGATCGCGCTCGGGGTTCTCTACTTCAACGCCGTGAACCACAACGCCTTCGTGAGCGTGGCGGTTCCGGTGGCGATCGTCGCCCTCGCCGCCGGCGGAATCGCCACCGCCAGGGCCCGCTGGCTCTGGACCAGCGGCCGAGGCAACCAGCGCCGCTGACGCCCGCCGGACCGGCGACAGCCACACCACCCACTCCACACTGACGCCCGGCGCCGCCCGACCCGGCGTCACCCGCTCGGGGCCGTTTCCCCATCGCCGCTGCCGCGCTACGATGCCACGGAGACGGGGAGGCATCATGAGTGACACTGGCCAGGACAAGCGCATCGAACGCTTCGGGAGTGACGAGGACATTGCGAACGCCGAGGCGGCGAAGCGGCAGGACGCGAAGGATGCGCGGGTGCGACTGCTGCGCAGCAAGGCGGCCGTCGCCCGGTCGGAGGCCGATGCGATCGAGGCCATGCACCTCGACCCGGACACCCTCGAGGACCTCCTTGAGAGCTCCAGCCCGCTCGAGGCGCGCCGGTTGGAGAAGTCGGAGCACGCGATCAGCCAGCGGGTGACCAAGGCGAAGGCCGCGGCCGAGGCAGCCGAGTACGAATACGAGCAGGCCGTGCTCGAGCAGTACGACGACAGCAAGGGCTGACGCCGCACCGCAGGAGCCGGCCGTCATACGGTGTCGAGCAGCCCCTCGGCCTCGGCGACTATGCCCGCCGTCTTCAGGAAGCTGTCCGGATTGAGCGAGATCGAATCGATGCCCTCGCGCACCAGGAAGGCCGCGAAGTCCGGGTAGTTGCTCGGCGCCTGCCCGCAGATGCCGATCTTGATCCCGGCGGCGTGAGCCTTGCGAATGGCCTCGCTGATCATCCGCTTGACCGCTTCGTCACGTTCGTCGAAGAGGCCGGCGAGTTCGCCGGCGTCCCTGTCGACGCCGAGCACGAGCTGGGTGAGGTCGTTCGACCCGATCGAGAAGCCGTCGAACCGGGTCGCGAACTCCTCGGCGAGGATCACGTTCGCGGGGATCTCGCACATCATGTACACCTGCAGGCCGTTCTCGCCGCGGGTCAGCCCGTTCGCGGCCATCACCGCGAGCACCTTGTCGGCTTCGGCCACGGTGCGGCAGAACGGAACCATCACGATCACGTCGGTGAAGCCGATCTCCTCGCGCACCCGCTTGATCGCCCGGCATTCGAGCGCGAACCCCTCACGGTAGCGGTCGTCGTAGTAGCGGGAGGCGCCGCGGAAGCCGATCATCGGGTTCTCCTCGGTGTGCTCGAACGCTCCGCCACCGAGCAGGTGCGCGTACTCATTGGTCTTGAAGTCGCTCATCCGCACGATCACCGGGTCGGGGTAGTACGGCGCGGTGAGCTTCGCGATGCCGAGCGCGAGGGTCTGCACGAAGTACTCCTGCGGGTCGGCGAAGCCGCGGGTGCGTTCGTGGATGCGCCGGAGCGCGGCCCGGTCGGTGACCCGCTCCGGGTGCACGAGCGCCATCGGGTGGATGGTGATCAGGTTGTTGATGATGAACTCCATCCGGGCCAGGCCGACGCCCGCGGCCGGCAACCGCCACCATTCGAACGCGGCGGCGGGGCTCGCGATGTTCACCATCAGCTTCGTGCGCGTCGTCGGCACCGTGCCGAGGTCGACCTCCTCGGTCTCGAAGTCGAGGGTGCCTGCGTAGACGAAGCCCTCGTCGCCCTCTGCACAGGAGAGCGTGATCTCGGCGCCGTTGTGGATCAGGTCGGTTCCGGTGCCGGTGCCGACGACCGCGGGCACGCCGAGCTCCCTGCTGACGATCGCGGCGTGACTGGTCGGCCCGCCGTGGTCGGTCACGATGCCCGATGCCCGGGTCATGATCGGAACCCAGTCGGGGTCGGTCATCTCGGTGACGAGGATCGCGCCGTCGATGAAGTTGTCGATGTCGGCCGGGTCGCGGATCACGCACGCGGTTCCGGTCGCGATGCTGTCACCGATCGCGACGCCGGAGACGATGAGGGGCCCGCTCTCGAGCAGCCTGCTCACGGTGAAGACGGTGCCGCTCGCCTGCGACTGCACCGTCTCCGGCCGCGCCTGCACCATGTACAGCTCCTGGGTGACGCCGTCCCTGGCCCACTCCATGTCCATCGGCCGGCCGTAGTGGTCTTCGACGATCACGGCCCATCGGGCGAGCTGCACGATCTCGGTGTCGCTCAGCACGAACGCATTCCGCTCCCGCAGCGGAGTGTCGATCACCCGGGTACGGGCGCTGCCGCCGGCGGCGTAGACCATCTTGGTCGCCTTGGCGCCGAGGGTCTTCTCGATGATCGGGGTCAGCCCGGGGTCGGCGAGCAGCGCCTTGAACACGAGGTACTTGTCGGGGTCGACGGCGCCCTGCACCACGGTCTCGCCGAGTCCCCAGGCCGCGCTGATCACGGCGGCACCCGGGAACCCGGTGTCGGTGTCGATCGAGAACATCACCCCGGACCCGCCCAGGTCGGAGCGGATCATCCGCTGCACCCCGATCGAGAGTGCCACGTCGAGGTGGTCGAAGCCCTTGACTTCGCGGTAGCTGATCGCCCGGTCGGTGAACAGGCTCGCATAACAGCGGCGGCAGGCGGCGAGCAGGTCCCGCTCCCCCGTCACGTTCAGGAAGGTCTCCTGCTGCCCGGCGAAGCTCGCGTCCGGCAGGTCTTCCGCGGTCGCGCTGCTCCGCACCGCCACGGCGAGGTTCTGCTGCCCGGAGCGGGCAGACAGTTCCCGATAGGCCGAGCGGATGCCCGCGGCCGTGTCCTCGGGGAATTCCCCGTTCAGGAACAACTCGCGCAGGCTCTCGCCCGTGACCCGCAGAGTCGCCTCGCCGGAGTGGTAGCTGTCGAGGGCCTGGCGCAGGGCCGACTCGATCCCGTTCTCCGTGATGAACGCGCGGTAGGCATCCGCCGTCGTCGCGAAACCGTCGGGCACCCGCACCCCCTGGCCGGCGAGCGAGCCGACCATTTCGCCGAGGGAAGCGTTCTTCCCGCCGACCTGGGGGATGTCGGCGAGGCCGATCTCTTCGAACCAGACCACATGACGCTCTGACATGACAACTCCTGACGCGACCTCGAAAGCCGCGACCCGGCGTCTCGTGGCGCCGACGGCATCCGCTCTCGGCAACCTACTGCTAGGTCAGGGCAGCGGCTAGTGCCCCAGGTGTCGAGGGCGCAGGGGTGCGCCGGCGCCGGGTGTTCCTCGCGAATTCACCCGGACAGCACTCCCCGGTCCAGGGCCGACGGATTCTGGCCCTAGTCTGGGGGTTAGACAGATTCGATTCGTTGGATTCCAGCTACTGAGGGCACCTGTTCCAGGTGCGGTACCCGTCTGCCCCGGTGGCTGGAGAGGTGCATTCCCGGCACACTTCCGCCAGCGAGCGTAACCCGGATGGAGCTCCGGGGACCGCCGCGTGCGACGGCCCTGCCCCGGCTCCGCAGTCGCGGACCCGGGCTGACGGGAACAAAGGGAATCACCATGACCGCATTCGACCAGACACCCACCGAAACCAGTACCACCACGCCGGCCCGAAAGTGGCTGCCCGTCCTCCTGGTCGCGATCGCCCTCGCGGCGGTCGGCACGGTCGGCGCCACCACCACCGGGGCCAGCTCCGCCTCCGCCGCCGTCCCGGTCGGCTCCGTGCGCGCGCCCGTCTCGCTCGGCCTCGCCGGCACCTTCGCGATCCTCTCCAAGACGGGCGTGACGGATGTCTACGCCTCGGCAATCACGGGAAACGTCGGGGCGAGCCCCATCACCGGTGCCGCCATCCACCTGAGCTGCCCCGAGGTGACCGGCCTGATCTACTCCGTGGATGCCGCGGGCCCCGCCTGCGAGATCACCGCCCCGAGCCTGCTCACGACCGCCGTCGGCGACATGGGCACCGCGTACACCGATGCCGCCGGTCGCACCCTGCCGGATGCGATCGACCTCGGCGCCGGCGAGATCGGCGGCCTCACCCTGGCTCCCGGGCTCTACAAGTGGAACACCGGCGTGACGATCACGAGTGACGTCACCCTCGACGGCGGCCCGACCGACGTGTTCATCTTCCAGATCTCGGGCAACATCACCCAGGCATCCGCCACCCGGGTCACCCTCACCGGCGGCGCGCTCGCGAAGAACGTCTTCTGGCAGGCCGCCGGGTCCGTCGCGGTCGGCACGACCGCGCACTTCGAGGGCACCGTCCTCGGCAAGTCCCTCGTCGCCCTGAAGACCGGCGCGACGGTCGACGGTCGCCTGCTGTCGCAGACCGCGGTCACCCTGCAGAAGAACACGGTCACCGAGCCCGCCCTGTAGATCGGACGCTGCGGCATCCGCCGCGGTGAGCCTACGGGTCTGCACACCGAGAAAGGCCCGTACAACAGGAAAGGCCCGGAGCGGCGATTTCGCCGTTCCGGGCCTTTCTCGCGTGCCGGCGTGCGGTGCCGGCGCTTGTTCATGCAGTTGTTACATGCGCTTGAAGATCGCCACGGGGATCGACTGGTGCACGATCTGGGTGACGGTCGCGCCGCCGCCGGCCGTGGCCTCACCGGCGATCGTCATCGCGAAGTCGAGGGTCAGGCCGTAGGTGTCCGGCGTCAGCACGCCGATCGAGTTGGACTCGAGCTGGAAGCCGCCCTTCGGCGAGGTGACGAGCAGCCCGCCGGGGCCCGTGAGTGCCTCGGGGTCGAGCGTTGCGGCGATCGGGTTCACGTTGAGCACGAACGGCGTCGTGCTCGCGCCACTCGCCGTGGTCGTCGTTGCGGTGACCGTGACGTTGGACATGTAGACGTGGCGCTTGGTACCGAAAGCGGCCTCAGGCGCCTGCGAGCGATCGAAGACGCTGATCACGAACGAGAAACGCTTGTCGCTGTCCGTGTACCACTCGTGGGTCTTCTGTTCCGTCCACATGTCGAGCTGGAGCTCGAGCTGGGGCGCGAGCTGGATCGTCGGGTGGATCGAGCCCATGTCGGTGAAGACAGAGTTGAAGACGAGCGGAGTAACGGTGGCCGTCGGCGCGGCGGAGGCCGAGACCTGGCTGGCCTGGTCGATCGGCGCGAAGCCGACGAGGGCGGCGACGCTTGTGCATGAGGTGAGGGTAAGGGACAGAACGGCGACACCGGTGACGGCAGCAATTCGGGTAAACCAGTGGGACATGGTGGAACTTTCGGGTCGGGTAGCCGTCTGCATTAATATGCTGAACACATAGTGGCATACGCGGGGGGCCCGTGTCCCCTTTTTAGGGGACTTATTCTCGGCGGGTATCGGACCATGTCCCCCGGCATGCCACCCATTCAGGGGACCGAAGCCGGCGTCGATGCCACTAATCTGGGTCTATGGCCGACGCCCCCACGCTTCCCGACCCGTTGCCGCTGGAGTTCCAGCGCCCGCCGCGGTGGCCGACGCCGACCCTCGACTGGGTTGCGGGCAACCAGGGCTGGGAGCCCCCTGCCGGATGGACGCCGGTTCCGGAGTGCTCCCCCGCGCCTCCCGGCTGGGTGTTCTGGACCCGCTCGGAGGAAGGCTGGACGCGCTTCGCGGAGGAGAACCTCGCCCCGGCGAAACGGTCCCTCTGGATCGGCGTCGGAGTCTTCGTCGCCGGCCTGCTCCTGACCGTGCTCGGTCTTGCGGTCACCCACAACCCCCTCTTCCTTGTGTTCGTCGCGGCGATCGTCGCCGGCCCGATCCTGACGATCCGCGCGGGCTCCCGGCTGAAGGAGATCGACGACGGCCTGCTGGACCGGGTTCGCGCCCTCGCTCCGCAGTACAAGTACACCCTGCAGCGCCTGGCCTACAACAAGTACCTCCGTTCGTTCGGCCCGCTGTCATGACCCCGGAGATCGCCGCCGAGGTCCTCAACGTGCCTGCGGGTGCGAGCCGCGCCGAAATCGACAAGCAGTTCCGCAAGCAGGCGCGGACGCACCACCCCGACCTCCTCGCCGGTGCCTCCGCGGAGACGATCGCGGCCGCGACCACCGAATTCGTGCGGATGTCCGCCGCACGCGACGTGCTCTACGGCGAGCTCGACCGGGTGGCGAGCAAGCGCACGGATGCCGCAACGCCGCCGCGCGCACCCGCTGCGGCCCGGCGGGCCGCGGCACCGGATCCCGCGAGCACCGCGGCTCCGTCCGGCCCGGCCACCGCGTCCGCGGGCCCG
>NZ_SOFS01000016.1 GCF_004402235.1 Cryobacterium glucosi | reverse complement strand
GTTCAGATCAGGAAGTGGGCAGATCTCATGGCCACCAGCGGGCAGTTCTACTGGCCGTCAGCGGGCAGTTCCATGGCCGCCTATGGGCAGCTTGTCATGGCCGCCGACATACCTTCACCGATCGCCCTGAACGTCGTCACCTTGCTGGTCGATTTCCCCGGAAGCGCCGAGCCAACGGTGAGAAGAAGCCCCCGCGTGATGTTCATCGCCCTGCCTTGGCAGTATCCAGCCAAGCGACCGCTCTCAGCTTCGTCGAGCGGGTCATCACTCCGGCTGCTCCCGCAACGTCGCGCGGCCTCCTGGGAGTGACCATTTTCGGGGTACACCTTCCCTCTACTGACGTCCAGCATCACCAGAATTCGTGCACGTCCGGGTCACCCCATTCGTAGGCAGGGACCGCAATCGTCTCCGAATACCCGGTCTCTCCAGGTGCGGACGCCGCCTGGCCGAGAAACTCAAGGTGCGTAACGGCCTCCGCGGCGTCGGGTTCAGGCCAGAAGGATTCTTCCGGGATAGCGACGAAAGCGCTTGTCGGCCCGAGGAGAAGTGTCGCTGTCACGACTGCGCCCCCGATCAATACCACCGGGATTGACGCGACTGCAGACTTATGTTTGGCATTGAGCACGATCAAGAGACTGACGAGGGAGTCTGCGATTCGATCTGCCGTCAGGAACGAAGCACCGCCGAACATAATACGTCTCATTCCCACACCCTGAACTCGTATCTATCCCGGCGCAACCGGGTTGACATGATGTGCGTATCGGTGAGATATCAGGCCCACACCAACGCCTCCTTCGATCTCCGCACTTCGCCTGACGCCACGCATGCCTATTCGCACGCATTCGAAGGCAAAGTTCACTTCTGACTCACGTCGACCGCGAACAAGGTTGGAAAGGGCGCGGCAAGAATACGAACAGTTTTCGAGCCGCTAGCCGGAAACCCAAATTGACCAGACGACCCTCCTGAAAAAGGTGATTGCGTGCGCTGTTTCGACAAGTTGCAGACTCGCGTGAAGCTAGCGTCTTCACATGCACCTGATGGCGCGTGAGCCAAAAATCATACTGGTCACCGGCACAAAAATGCCCTAACATTTCGCTTGTGCGCTGGGTTGGCGTCTCCAGGGCATGAATCGGGGGAATTGTGAAGAGAATGTCGTACTGCGGAACGACGTTCCTAACCACAAATGCTGTTGCGGATGCGCTATTAGAATTCGCCGCAGCGCTCACAGAGCAGCACAAATCTGAAGTAGTGGAGGTGCCGTCCTATAGCGCAGACGGTAGCGAAATACTCATTCACCTTCTCGTAGCCCCCGGCAGTGAACTCATCAGCATTCCCGAGAATGCTGTTGGTGACGAACCCGAGACGCACTATGCCGTATCCGTCCTTCGCGACCACATCGACTCTCTCCTTTCGGAGTCCCGTACTGAAAGCACCTTCACAACCGCCATGGCATCAACGTCCACGGACTGGTCGACCGAGGACCACTGGGACGACGTCTACTAACTCCGGCCAACATCTACTAGTCATGCCCGACGATCACACTGAAACAGCTCACCATTTGAGGTCCTGATCGGACGAGACCGTCCTTGACCCCTCAGTCGCAGTGAGACCTGTGGCATCCCTCGACGTGTCGAAATCACGACCGAGCTGACCGAGAAATCTCCGCTGCTAGGCGCCGAACTACTCCCCCAAACAGCTATCCGCGTCCGGCTATGCAGCGTCGCGATCTGCGTCGAGATCCGAGCCGTCCCAGTCCATGATTGCGTTCCGAGCGCCGAGGATGTGAGCGAGCATCGCTGCTTCGGCCCAGAGGGCGTCGTGTGACCGAAGCGCCGTGAGGATGTCGCGGTGGTGGTGATTGCTGCTTGCCCGAAAACGCCCACCATCACGTCGAAAAACCCGCGCCATCATCGGGATGCGCCCGACAGAGCCTGTCAGTTGAATGAGCGGCTGGTTCCCGGACGCCGCCACGATCGTGTGATGGAATTCGGCGTTGAGCTCGCCAAGTCGCGTAACTCCTTCATCGTCACCCGCAAGCACGAATTCGTCCATCGACACAATGAGTTCAGCGAGCTGTCCGAGAGTTTCATCACTTATGCGGGTGGCAGCCAAACCGGCGGCCCTGCTCTCCAGGCCCGCGCGCAGGCAATACGTATCCCGTACCTGTTCCTGTGTCCAGGAGACGACCGTCGCCCCTCTATTAGGCGTGAAGTCAACAAGGCCGGCTTCGTCCAGACGACGCAGGGCCTCTCGGACAGGGGTCCGGCTGAGACCCAACTCGTCCGCCAAGGACTGCTCCCGGAGTACTGTACGGGCGGGTATCTCACCTGAAAGTATCCGACGCCGGAGGTACATGAACGCGGCCTGTCCGCCCGTCACCGCCTCCGCACCACGTGTTATCTCTGCAGTCCGCGCTGACGCCATGGCGTCTCCATTTCTCACAAACCTGCGCGCCACAATCCGGGCACACAGACTATTTTCGGGTGAGCCGATTATCACCCAAGGGCCTCACTTAGGCAACTATCGCCGCGCCAGCGACAGCGACTGGGGCCGGCGTTCCAAACTCTCGAGGGAATGACTGCGCGACCTGACGAGGCCAAAAGTCACCGTCGGTTCTACCTCAGAATCAGCTGCATCGGTGTGGGGAGAGCTCAGCGCCGCATGTGGCCATGGCCTATCGCTAGATCAGGTCTATCCCAGCGTTTTCCCACTCACAGTCCTCCTTCGAGCACTGGTCGATCCAAGTGCGCATTCCGGGCTGGACCACAGTGAAATACGGTCCGTGCACGACGCTGCTGTCGCAGTTCGGGCAAAATAGAAGATTCATGCTGTCACGGTAGCGCATCACCTATTTGGGGGCCGACGGCTGCGGGTTAACTTCACGCCATTGACACATACACCAGAGGAGGCGTGCAGTTCGTGGTCACGCCGTCCACGGGTCCCCGCGAACGCGCACCCGCAGGCCGCCCTCCAACTCAGATAAAAAATCACGGCTTCGGCCGCATCCCGGTCCGAGAAATTGTTCGGGCTCTGCGACACCATGACCAACGCCATCACATCAGCGGACATCGACGGGCGACCAGGCTTGAAAGAGCGACCTAACCCGCCACGCCAACGCCAAAACTTGATCAGCGCCCTTCTAGAGCGAGTGACTCTCTGACAGACGCCGGTAGATAGCGGGGTGAGGATCTTGGCTTAGCCAGATGCCGGGCAGTCTGCGGCCGGCGGTGTCGATTGGATTGATGAGGACCGTGGGAACTAGGCCGCGCTCGTCCCGTCTGACCAAAACCACAAACGTCGGGCTCAGAGCGTCGTTACCCCGGAGGGTAACGGCCGTCCACATCGTTGCCATCGGGGTTCCCTCAGAGTGATTCGTCTCATTTAGAGCGTAGTAATTCAGGGTGCGGCCTCCTAGCCCCCCGTTCACCCGGTCGGCGCGGCATGGAGGTTGTTAGTGAGTGCATGTGCTGCCCGCGAAGTACTATTCGTTTGCGCCCGTCGACACTTCCGGAACTAGGGGTAAGCGATGGGCGCTGCTAACACTGTGTCTTGATGCGGTCATGTGCTTCCCGTTCCGAGGTGGCGGATATTGCCAGCATCTGTGCCTGTACCGACCGGATCGGCCCGAGGTGGGTCAGCCGATCGCTGTGGTGTCGTCCACTTTCCCTAGCGAGTATTCGATGGTCGTGCTTTGGCGAGTGGCGGTTGAACCGGGCGCGCCAGGTGTGAATCCGATGGATTTCTGGGCGGCAGCGTTCATGGCGACAAAGCCGATTCCTGAATGACCTAAACCTCGTATCGTCCGCCCGGTTGGTTCCCATGAGGGCGTTGGTCGCGGGGATACTCACCGGGGAGGACTCCATGGAGAGCGGTGCTGCGTCAGGGCACGCTGTGGAAACTGTTCACCGGACCGACGTGCCGACGATTCGGTGCATTTCCGCGGGCGCTCTTGTCCAATTGTGTCCGCCAACTCGACGCCGCCGCCTCCGGGCGGCTGGGCAACCACGCCACTGCAACTCCGATCGTGGCCGGTATCGATGGCGTCACCCTGGCACCGCTTCACCGGAAAACGATCGGTGCGCTCCTGGGTCTCGGCATCGTGCACAGCGGATACTCCTCCGGCGGGTCCCGTGCGCTTTCCCACCTCCCGGAGACCGCTATGAAGCGGTTGACCTCGAGAATCCGGACCAAGGGCCCACCCCTTTCGGGGGCCATCCGCGTCGGACAGAGAGTGCTACCTTCAAGTCAGGTGGCTACCGGCCGCCGGCGAGACGGGTGTCAACGTCCATCGCACAAGGCACACCCGCCGTGAGACGGGGTCGCAAAGGCACGGGACCCTCGGGCCAGCCGGCCTACCGAATGGCTAGGACCTACGCGAAATGAGCTTCCCCTTCCTCACATCCGTCAAACCGATCGTGCCCGAGACGCGCCCTGAGCCCACACTGGTCCTTCCGGAAGATTCAGTGGAACCAAGAGCCAAGATTCTCTGGTTTGGTTCCGCCCCGGCAGTCGCCCGGCCGATCAACACAGTCACAGAAGAACCTCAACAGCCTGACCCCAGGCACCGCAAGCCGGTGGACTGATAGGAGTGGCGGCCGTCCTCGTAGTAACTGTGACCTGATGCGAAGAATGACCTCCGCGGCTAGCACCATCGGGCCCTGCCGTGAAAGATGGGCACACCATTCAACGGCCCAGAAAACCATCAGGCGGCCGCACGAGCGTCACAGAGAAAATGATGAGAGGAAGCATCATGATCGCAGGCCGATTGCAGGCCCGAACGGCAGACGACATTGAAGTCCGCGCTCTGTCCGGTTGCGAGTGGAGAGTCATTGACCGCCGCATTGCTCCAGACAATGCTCTCTGCTTGATTGGCTTCATTTCGAAGAACCACGGCAGTTTTGAGGTGATGGAATTCCTTAACTCGGTTGAACGCGCCGTCTTTCCCAGTCTGAAGGGGGCAATATCGTATTTCGTGAACTCGCCGTCCAGCATTCCTGGCTGCAGCATTTCAGAGACAACAAACAAGGCATTCAGCTAGCCGGATACTGCCGGCGTCCCGAACTGCCCTCGCCACCGTTCTCTGGTCGAAGTCCTCGGTCCGCCGGGCACGGCCTATCGCGGCACTGACTGCGCGAAACTGGCAGACCTGATGTAGAACTTTCTTGCTGGCGTTAACAGCTATTTAGTCATCCTTGGAGGCCTGGGCTTGATCGGTCGGGGCGGAATCCCGATCAACTTGTCGCGCCAACAAGCATTCGCGCACCTGACACTCACGCGTCTTGTCGTGACTTCATCAGTCGGCACAGCGAAGCGGCCCTCGCAGGCACTGGGTACAGCTGGTGCTACACGCCACGTCGTCCGGAGATGGAGCGCGCGAGAAAAAGGATCACAGCGATGATCGCCAAAACGATGCCCACCCAGAGAAGGAACTGGAGAGACTGGACAAAACCGCCCGTAATCAGCAGGACCACGGCAATAACGGCGATGACAATAAGCAGGAGATTCATGATGACGACCCTTCATCTCACCAATGCTTCATGATGCGCCGAGCATATCACCGCGGTACCGGCCTCGCATTCCCGTCGGGTAAGGAGCGCGATCGATCGTCGCGGGACGACCGGGAGATATACGAAGTGACTTAAAGTCCGAGTCACTCACTCACGGCGTTAAAACCCACCGACACTCACGGGTGTCACAGGCGTGGGATGGGTTTCCTATTGCGAACATGTCGGCGGCACCCGTGCTGCACGAACACCCCCGCCCGCACCGCCCTCGGAACATCGAATCGGAAAGAGCCCAAGCCTCCCCGAAGGACCCCAACGCGACTATTGTGTCATCACACCCGCAGTGGCAGATGAGCGACGATACGCGGAATTGGCAGGCGCAAAATGGGCAGGCGCGGAATTGGTCTGGTCGGGATCGTGTATCTGGTCATCGGGGTCGTGGTTGCTGCCACCCACGGTTACCTCGTGGCATGGAATGTTCCCAGCAACGTCCTGGAAGGCGTGGCGGCGATTGCGCTCTGGCCTCTTGTGGCCCTCTTCGGAGTCGATCTGCACACCTTGATCGCATATGAATCGGAAAACTCACGCTTCTGACCGGCCTTCACTGTTCGTGAGTGAAGTCGCGTTCCGGGATGGCGGACCCTCCCCTCCGCAAAGACGCGTGCAGGCCGGAAGCAACAAATCCACCAGGTGTTGCAATGACCAGCTGAATCCACCAGGTCTTCAAGATCGGAATCCGCACAGACCGGCAACGTGCAGACTCCATCTCTACGCCTACGTGCGGACTTTGCGGGAGATTTCTAAACTCGGTCAGCTCAGCGCCTGTACGCTCAAGATAGCGAGGCGCCCAGATCCTGTGTTTCGCGAAGGCGGAACACCAGATGGGCATGCTCACCTACGGCAACGGCAAGATCGAAGTTGAATTCGACGACCGCACCCTTGCTCACCTTCAACTCGTAATCATTGCGAAACTTCGTCGCCGAGAGAGTTTCGTTTTCACGTGGACGAACTCCAAGATCGTTGGGCACGGTCGGACCAGTATCTGGATCGACCCGAGCATTCCCCTGCAATTCCAATACCTCGGCAACCGGTCACCGACCATTAACCGGTCTTGGGTTGATGCCCTCATGGATTCGGCCAATAGCAGCAGCGGTCTGATCCTCACAAACGAGCAGCCAGTGTGCCCTGGAGGGATTCGAACCCTAGTCACGACCCAGCCATTGCCTCGTACAGGGCCAACTTCCGCGTAATTTCAACGTTTTTCGGTCACTGTGGCACGTTGTAAATCAGGAGGATTTTCGCGAAGTAACGGGCAAAATGTGGACACGGACGACAGATCAAGGCCAGTTCGCTGGCGTAGACCACTCGGCGGCGCGACAATATGCAGCCGTCTGAATGCCCACCGAGGGGCCCAAGAACGCGGCAGCACCGACATCCGTTGACGGCGTGCAGACCTTCCCGAACCAGACCTCCCAGCACGTCACCGGTACGGTGAAATACAATCCGCTGCCGCCGGTAGGTGGAGACCACTCCGTCACTCTCCTGAACTGTGGCGTGTATTCCGAGAACGTCCCCAACGAAAATGCAGTGCATTCGCTTGAGCACGGCGCCGTGTGGGTCACCTACGACGCCTCCACGGTGACGGGTGATCAGCTCGCAGCGCTGCGCAAGGAAATCCCGTCGGCATACGCGATCCTGTCTCGTTCGCCGGTCTCCCGTCGTCGATCGTCGCATCGGCATGGGGCACGCAGCTTGACATCGCCGACCCGGCCGATCCCCGACTCGCGGCATTCATTGCCAAGTACCGGGGCGCCGCAACTGCTCCAGAACCCGGCTCACCTTGCACCGGAGGCCTGGACGGACCGGGCAAGGTGTCCTAACCTGCATCGTCGCCAGCGAACACCAGTTCCACGATTGAACGTCAAGAGTTGTGAGCACAACATGATGGGGTTCGGAGGGATGGGCTGGACAGGACCAGGGATGATCTTCGTCCGAACGGTGGCTAGCGGAATGGCGATCGTGGGCATATCGGTCGTGTACGCCCACCGAACAGCACAACCGGCACGAGTGCCGCGTTCACCCAACGGCTGCCGAGAGCACCCGCCGTCGAACCGTTTGCGTCGGCTGGTGTGTTGATAGACGCAGGATTCCAGACGCCCGCGCAGCCTCGCCGCTAGCAGCAGTGATCGTCTTCGATGTTGCGCTCCCCGGTGAGCGCGCTGATCGGGACCGCGCAGCTCTCGCCCTTCCACGCTTCGAGGCCTTCACGAAAAGCGAATGCTGCGATCACGAGCGCGGCGATAGAGTCGGCCCAGGCCCAACCCAGCAGGGAATTGAGCACAAGGCCCACGAGGAGAGCTGCGGAGAGGTAGCTGCAGATGAGGGTCTGTTTCGAATCGGCGATCGCCGACGCGGACCCCAGTTCGCGGCCGGTTCGACGTTCGAACCAGCTCAGGAACGGCATTACCGCAAGACTCACGGCGGCAAGAACGATGCCCACCGGACTGTGTGCGGCTTCACGGAGGCCGAAGAGGGACGACCCGGCCTCGACGATGACGTAGGCCGCTAGGGCGAAGAAGGCGTATGCGATTACGCGCAGCGCCACCTTTTCCCGTTTCTCCGGATCCGGAGCGGCGAACTGCCATGCGATCGCGACGGCGGACAGGACTTCCACGATCGAATCGAGCCCGAAGCCGATCAACGCGGCCGACGACGCCACGTTTCCCGCTGCAATGGCGATGACCGCCTCGACGACGTTGTAGGTGATTGTGATGCCGACGATAATGCGGATGCGACGCTGGAGAAGCAGTTTGCGGGCGACATCGAGGACGACGCCAGGGCCGTTCGTCGTGGCGCTCACTCGAGCCTGCCGCAGCAGAGCGGCTGGTCACAGTTCTCGTCGACGCAGGCCGTGCCTTCATCGACCGCGAGGACAACGTCGAACAGGGACTGAAGCGCCCGGGTCAGGTGCCTGTCGGCAATTTCATACCGGGTCTGTCGTCCTTCGGGCACGGCGACAACAAGGCCGCAGCCGCGAAGACAACTGAGATGGTTCGAAACGTTTGAGCGGGTGAGTTCTAGTTCTCGGGCGAGCTTCGCCGGGTAGCCAGGTTCCTCGAGCAGGCTCAACAGGATTTTGGATCGGGTGGGATCGGCCATCGCGCGCCCGATCCGGTTCATCACGTCCAGACGTGAGGCAATAGTCAGCATGCAGTGACTATACAGTCTAGGATGACCATTGGTGATTGTGCCCACGGAACAACGGCGGAGGCAACTATGACAGAGCACGACCACGCCCCTTCCGGCGCCTCTGGTCGCCGACGACTCGCCATTGCCTTCGGAATCACCTCGACAATCCTGGTCGCCGAAGTCATCGGCGCTATCCTCACCGGTAGTTTGGCCCTGTTGATCGATGCGGCCCACATGCTCGTCGACGCAGGCGGGCTGCTCCTCGCTCTTGTAGCGGCAACCCTCGTGACGCGTGCTGCCACGCCCCGCCGGACGTGGGGTTATGCCCGGGCTGAAGTGCTCGCCGCTACCGTGCAGGCGGCAGTTCTTCTGGCGGTCGGGATTTTCGTGTTCGTCGAGGGCATTCAGCGTCTCATCGCACCTCCTGAAATTGCGTCAGGCCAACTGCTCGTCTTTGGCATCATCGGATTAGTCGGGAACATCGCCTCGATCACGGTCCTCGCCAGCGGCCGAGACTCAAGCTTCAACCTGCGCGCAGCATTCCTCGAAGTGGTCAATGATGCCCTCGGATCCGTGGCCGTAATTGTCGCGGCGATCGTGATCGCGATGACAGGGTGGACGCGCGCGGACGCCGTGGTGGCCATGCTGATCGGTGTGCTCATTCTGCCGCGGACGTACACACTCCTCCGAGAAACGGTCGACGTACTGCTGGAATCCACTCCGAGAGGGCTGAACCTCGACTCGGTGCGGAGCCACATCCTGGATCTCCCGCATGTCCGGGCAGTGCACGACCTCCACGCGACACAAATCGCAACAGGCCTGCCCGTTCTCACCGCGCACGTCGTCGTTGACGACGAATGCTTCTACGATGGGCACGCCTCAACGATCATCGATGACCTACAGAATTGCGTAGCTGAACATTTCGAGATCTCCGTCGAACACTCCACTTTCCAGCTCGAGCGCGCCGTCCACGCCGAACACGAGAACCACACCCATAAGTGACAAATTCGAGCCTCGCCTGTCGCGGACGCTCATCCGGTGAGGTTCCAGAAACCCAACACAGGGCTGTGGACGCGTTCATTGACGCACGCCCTTCGGCGCGGTTGGTCACGAAGCATTGGAAGGCGTGCACGTTTGACACCATTCGCTGTCTCGTAAAGCCAGGGATACGAGACGTCTCACGGCCGCCACCGTTCCTCCTCAGAATCGGCGGAACCACGTGGCTGCGAGTCTCATGATCACGTCACATATCCTCCTGGGCGAATTCCGATCCGCACCGTTAGTTCTAAGACACCACAAGAGCAGGTGATGAACCGGGAATGATGTCGGTTTAGTTGACTCGCGCGGTTTGTCGTCTCTACGACGCCCGAGCGGCAGCTTCAACCATCTCAAGCTCGATCGGCGTGAGCCTTCCGAGTCCGCGATGCCGACAACGCCGGCGGTAGGTCCGTTCCATCCAAATCACGATCACGATCACGATCCCCAGTCTCAACAGTGTCGCCGCGACAAAATGCATCCGACTTCAGACCTACGCCACGCGACACGCGCCGACTCAACGTCTACGGCATTTCTCCTCATCAGGCAGACCAATTTCACGAGCCGGCGACGCGCTCCGAGCGAATAAGTGGTGAATAAAAGTGCGCGGCATTAAGTGCCACAAGCCAGAGCTAAAGAAACCTGCAGATCAGCGCGCATTCTCGAGACCACGCGTCACTTGAACCCAGGACGGTTCGCAGGACCGGGCGAGGCGCTGCCAAACAAGAAGATTTAAGTGCAGGTCAGGATGCAGTTCTGACCCACCCGCGCGACGCCGAGTCGAGTCCTCTTGACTATTTACTCAAGTCTCGCGAGAAACTACCAACCTAAAATTCCTGATCAAAAGACACTTTTTCGTAGGGCGGCCGGGACTTGAACCCGGGACCGACGGATTGCGGCGGGCCCTTTTTTGCCGAGCGACTCTCGTTACGAAACCTAGACCCATCTCGTCTGATCTCGATTTGATCAGGAGTTCCCTGCGATATCTGGCAAGATCATATCGCAACACCTCGGCCTATCTCGGGCGGTCTCGACGCAATAAACGTTGAATAATCGTGCGTGCATCAAGTCGCACTCTTTCCGAGGTTAGAGCTGGGGTACCTGGACTCGAACCGAGAACAACTGATTCGAGTAGAGACCATCACTCAACCCCCAAGTTCCGCATGTTTTCGCGGAATTTGAATGTCCCATAGTACGTCCTGATACACACTGGTACGCACTGGTACGCACTGGTACGCACTGGTACGCACTGGTACGCACTGGTACGCACTGGTACGCACTGATTCTGGCACTTTGAGAGGTTTTGGCACTCAAAGTGGCACCCGAATAAGCGCGCCGAGAACGGCCGTTAGGACAATTCTGCGCTGTCGTCTAATCACTACTGGTCATTGGAAGCCCCGTCGCATCGGAACTGGGAAGTCTAGACGGGGTTCGAATCCTGTCTGAGCTTTTGTTTCCATAGTCTGAGGGGTTAGACAGGTCGCCGATCTTCCCTCCTCAGACGCCCTTGCGGAAAGTCCTCGCCTATGACGACCGAGAAAAGGGCCGGCGACAAGAGGACGTAGTCGACCGCTTGATACCGCAAGGCTCTCGATCATGACAGTACGGCTGACGCTCGGTTTGGCAATTCTTGCCCTCGGTTTCGGCCTAGCTGCCCTTGCCGGGATCCCTGCCATGATTGAGAACCGAAGCGTCGGTGACATTGCGGTTGTCAGCGGTCTGGCGTTGGCGGACGCCGGTTTCGTCGTTGGATTGACGGGCATTCCCGCGGAGATTCGAGCGTGGCGACGCCAGAAGGCTGACCGGGCCGCGGATATTGCGAATCTCAAAGTCAAACGTCGCCGAATTCAGCATACAAAGGCCGATGT
Source organism: Cryobacterium glucosi (assembly GCF_004402235.1). Lineage (GTDB taxonomy): Bacteria > Actinomycetota > Actinomycetes > Actinomycetales > Microbacteriaceae > Cryobacterium > Cryobacterium glucosi. The sequence goes on along the minus strand of NZ_SOFS01000016.1, from coordinate 146,789 downwards.
ACTCATCCGGCTCGAGGAGGCACACACGGACCTGGAAAAGTATCGGGCTGATCGGCGCGCCCAGGCTCAAACCCGTGAGCAGCAAAAGTACCTACGCGCCATTGAGCTGGAGGACTTGATTATCGAGGCCAACCTCGACTTCAACTCCAACGATTTCATTCGACACGGCGTCATGGACGCATTCGACCGTGGGCGTGAGACCTAGAGCCAATATCGTGCACCCAGGACTACTGTCGGACCCGGTGGGCAAAACGGGCAGCAAGTAGTCCGTTGGTAACGGCAGTGGCTAACGCTTCGCCAACGTTTGCGTGCCCTTTGCGGTGGACGGAATCGCCCTTGTTTTCCATCAGCGTCGTCGTCGATCTAGGCAGTCTTCATCGATAGCTTGGGGTCCGGTCGACCTTGAGCCATTTGCTCTTGCGGGCAATCTCAGCGAGTGGCGTCGACGGCGACGGAGTTCTCTGGGCCGCTGCAGCTACCCCAGCGTCGGCGCTCTGTCTCGCGCGAAGCCGCACGAGGTCTTGGAAGATACCGGTCAGCCCGGTCGGGGCCGGTGAGAGTGGGGCGATCCAGCCCGATTCGGAGAGGCGCCGAGCCGCCGTCTCGAACGCACGCCTCGGGTTCGCAGGTAGGTGGTCGACGACCGTCCCGAGGTCGGCTGAGAGTTCATCAACCACAGGTCTGCTCGCCTTTGCCCATAGGGCCAGCGCCCATTCGGCCCGTGACAGATCGTCTTGGCAATCGGCGAGTCGATCCCGCCACCAGTTAACGTCGTTTGCTTTAGAGCGCGTCTCCGTGATCAGGGTGGCAGGATGGCCCGCCGAGCCAAGGCCGGCGGTGCCCGGCGCTTTAGTCACGCCGAGGCCTAACGGCGAAGCGGCGCCAATCACAGCTATTTCTGACACTAGCCAGCATCTATTCTTTTGCTTGAGGAGTGCGGTGGCCGTATTTGCCCATGGGAATGTGCTCCCTTTCTCTCCTCTTCTAAATCGGCGAAGTCGGGCGATGGCCGCGTATTCGGGACTCGACCTGCGGAGATGCTGCATTGCCAATGCGCGGCGATCATTCGACGCAGCATCCGGTTGATAGGTCGTAATCTCTGCACCGAACGCGTAGTACTCACTTGGGCTAAGCGCGACGGCAATTTGCGCGGGTCGCGAGCGAGTTGACGTCGTTTCTGAGCACTGGCCGTCGAGCACTGCGCGGATTAGCTGGGCCTCGAGCATCCCTCCGTCTTCGGGGATAAACCCGCAATTCAGGATGAGTTGGGCGCGGAGGCCGTCTTCCGCGGAGAGGCCTGGGATGTTCACTTTTGCGCCACCAAGGACTTCGCATTCTGCGCCGATCGCGAGCCAGGGCAGGTCTTTACCGATTTCGATTGCTTCAGCAACACGTTCAAGCCACCAGTTCATGAATTCGCTGCGGAGGCCAAGAAGTTCCCGAATCACCCGGACCCTCCAGCAGTTGTGGGGGTCTGCTGGATTGGCGCGTATTTCGGACGTCAGTCGCGTCCATGCTTCCCTGGCATGGCTGCTTTCGGGGAGGGGGGAGATCGCCTTGCTGTCGAGTGCGGCAAGTAGCAGATGGCTTCCGTGTTCGTCTGTGAGCGCGTTGACGACCGACGCTGCTTCGTTCGGTCTGCTGTTGAAGACCCCGTCGGCCAGTAGACTCCAGGACGCGACCCTGACTTGCTTGGATTTGTTCGCTTGAAGTTCGTGTTCGATACCAGCTTTTAGGACGTAAAGATCCGACCCTTTTGCGTTCCCGCTGTAGAAGCGGGCGGTGTTGAGCCAGTAGGGCCGCCGAAGCAGTTCGCGGAAAACTTCGGTCCGATCGAATGACTGGTTGCCTTCGCCCGCGTTGTAATAGAGAAACCTGGCCGCAAAGTACTCGCGGAGGGACAAAACTTCGAACTCGAAGGTGCCCTCTTCCTTGCTTGTCAGCGCCCAAAGCCGATCGGATGCCGCGAGAAAAAGTTCATCAACAACTTCGGTCGGCTTTCCATAAGTAGTTTGAAAGTGCTTCATGGCTGCATCGACTTCAGCAAATGCCATCCGCCCACTGTGTCCCTGTTCTTCACCCCGCGACTGCAGGTACCAACCAAGGAACGGTACGATCTCGGTCAAGTCGTCTCGATACTTCCGGACCGACTCTGGCCGCTTGTTCGCCTCACGGGCGAGCAAGAGTGCCATGTAGGCGTCGTAGAGCTCAGTGCGCTGGTTCGGTGTTGCATCGCCGTGCTGTCGGAGCAAATACAGCAAGATGGTGAGCTGCATCGGGTTTCCAGCCAGCTCGCCAATGTATGGTTCCTTAACCTTCTCCGTGAAGTTGCGGCGCAGTACGCGGCTGTCGTTCCCCCGGACGTTGTGGACGACACACCACTTTTGTAGATATTCATCCCGAAGCGCAGCGTCAAGCGGGCTCAGAGAAACTACTTCGAAGAGCTCGCTACTCGGTTCGGGGAGCCCGGCGGAGTTCGGTCGAGTCGTGACGACAACCTTTGGCTGAACGGCGTATGACTTGCCACGGGCGCAGAACAAGTCGATCTCGCGCACCACGCTCGTGCGGTCGCTCAGGTTGCCGACCTCATCGAGGCCGTCTAGAAAAACAAGGCTTGGAACCCGATCGAAGATCTCCTGGACGTCCGCCGAAGTCACCGAGCCTCGCCCGCTGGCATGACCAATCAGCTCAGCCAAGAACGATTCCACCGATGCTTGAGCAGCTTTGCGCTTCGGCCCCTTGGTCAACCGCGCGTCATCGGATTTGTCGAATACGTCAAATCCCTGCATCCACGCCGCATAGTCCCCGAGGTCGAGCCGCAGGGGGAACCGTGGCTGAGTGATTTCGGGGAGACTCGTAGTGACTGACGACTGGCTCGGGACAAACGCCAGCCGATACGCCTGACAGACGTACTGGCTGAGAGTGGACTTTCCTTGACCGGGCGCACCGCGGATGAGCGTGAAAGGATATGGCGTCCTTGTCGCGACGTAGCTGGCTGCGCCGCCCACTGAGGTGGACTCGCGGCTTATTGTCGCAACACGTTTCGGGAGTCGAATGCGTTCTGCGGGCACGTCAACGAATAGATCGGTGAGTCGCTCACGGTCAAGCTCCACTTGGCTGAACTTGATGCGCTCATCTTCGTCCCACTGCGCGGACGCGACCTTGCGCAGAATATCCCTAAGCTCGGAGTCCCTTGCAACCACGCCTTGCTCACTTGCCAAATAGCGAATGAGGTCCCAGCCTGCGAGCATTTCGGCGTACGCCCATTTGGTTTCGATAGGCGCCGAGTCGACGATTGAGTTGATCGCCTCCCGCCAAAGGCACGACATCTCGAGGCCGAACTCTGCCGAATACTGCCGGAGTTTCGCGTCAAGACGGTCAAAGGTGCCCTTGTTCGGCTTTCCTGTACTTTCGACATTCGTCACAAGGACGTATTTGCGAACTCCCTGAGCGGCGAACCTTTTGATTTTCTCGCCTTCACCTCTTACTTCAGCATCGAGCCAAGAAACCGGGTCTCGTTCGCGACCGCGCACAGACCATTTCGTCTGAAAGACGAGCCGGTCGGGGCCTACGACACCATCCCGTCCGCCATCGGATTGTCGAAGGGGTAAGGGTACATAGTCGGGGAACTGGAGGGCCAGCAGAGCCGACGCCAACTGTTGAAAGTCGTGGTCGCCCAACCTTTCGTACAGGTACTTATGTCGGCTCTCAGGCACATCGATCCTCTCGTCCTTGATCAGCGTGCCCGGTATCGCCGACCATGGACCCTCGACACACCCTCCGGCGCTCGAAGTCTCAGGGAGATTGCAATCAGAGGACTGCCAGGGCGGCGCGGCCACGCGTCCTGGCGTGGTAGCCGTCGATACACCAATTGGGCTCGGCGGACCTCGACATCAACAGGCCAAGGATGGTCAGAGCTTCTAGCGCTGGCACCGTGCAGCTCTTGGGCCCCGATATGGTCAATAAATGCCAAGAAGCTTGAATGATCTCGACCGCTGGGTGACTGCTGCGACCTGGCCACGAACGACATGCCCGCAGTGCAAAACTGGCACAGTTGGATACGCGACTAGTCAATCGCAAATGGACTCTGTTTCCAAAGCCTCGCTCGCGGCTGCGCACCGCAACGAAGGGCCGTTCGAAGAGCTTTCTGGCACTTTTACCGGCACCCTGATCTGCGATGACACCAATTGCATGCGAGAACTAGCAATGGCCGGCGATTGGGGATATCACTACGATTTCGACGATTATGACGGTCGCGGTCAGCCACAGCTGGTCGATACCTACCGCTTACGATATGCGAATCCTGCATTGCCTCTCTTAGCGGTCCCGGAACGCACACCGCAGACCGTACAAGATGAGATCGTAGGCGCGTCCAACGTTCTTTTCGTGAGTCCCAGCGCAGCTGGCAATCGTCTCCGACGCGCCACCGAGGAACTCATGAATGCGCAGCGCGTGAACAAGTCCAGGGTCGACAGAAAAACGGGGAAGCGTGTCCCAGCCACACTGCATGCGAGGATCGAAATGTTTGGTCTTAAACAACCCGACATCGCGCACACACTGCTAGCCGTGAAGTGGATCGGAAACGAGGCAAGTCACAGTCAGGAAATGACAGTGGCCGACGTCGTGCTGTGCGCTCGCGTCCTGAACGCTGCCCTGATAGCACTTTACGACCGGAGCGACGCCGAACTGAAACAACTGGTTAAGCTAATTAACCGGCGAAAAGGCCTCGGACGCCGCTGAAGTCCAGTCAGGTCTCTCGGTCGGCTGCCAGTCGACCCCAACGGAATTGTGGTACTTACGTCCCCTCCCCCGAGGTTTAGTACTCGTAACGCGGCGCCTCGAGCGCGCAAGTCATTTGCGAATGCATGCATTTTCTGCGGCCCAGCCGGTCACGGGTCGTGATGACGAGGGTGTCGCCGGTATGGAGCGCATCGAGCGCTTTGTCAAAGTTCGGTTTGGAGGCTCGAGCTCGAGATACGCCGCTACCACCCCGCCCGGCCCGCCGCGCTCCGGTGAGTATTCGAGGGCCTGAGCCCCACTCGATCGGGCGCTTGAGCCCCATCGATCGTGCGCAAGAGCACCAGTGGTGGTGCGGCTCAGCACCACGGGCGCTCTCCGTCATCGAATACGCGGTGGCGAGGGATCTGTGCTCGCGCATGTGCCATGACCGGGCAGGTCTCGTGGCCACCAGCGGGCAAATCTGCTGGCCACCTACGCCCAGCTCACCGGCTCGACAGCCAGCGCACTGCCAGCGCCGCGTCGAAGGCGGCCCCGTCGCTGAAGAGGGTCTCTGAGATCTTGTCCGTCACCGTGACGGTTGCCCTCCCGATCCGTGCCGCGCATTCCTCGATTCGTCCCAGGCTGGGAAGGTGCGGCCTTCGGCATCCCCTGGGCGGAGTGGATCGCCCGTTACAGCTAACCCTGACTACGCAGTTTCAGGATCTGCTTCGCTTTGGTCTTCCGTGCCGGTACTGGAACTCCTGCCGCCATGTGGCGATCACATGCTGGGAGGAGCTTTTCAGGTGGTGCTCAACCACGCCGGGAGTGGGGCTGAACGATACGAATCAGGCATCTCAACGGTGGGGCTCAACCGCACCACAAGTGGTGCCCAGCGAAGCCAATATTCACTCCGGCCGAAAGCAGGTCAGATTCGTGACAGTTTGTGGTTTGCCGTCGGGTCGAACCCGTGCGTACCCGATTGGTCTGCCCATGTGCTTCCCCTCGTTACGGCGGGTGATGACCGTGTCCCCGACAGCCGCGCAAGCACCGCAGAGGTGCTCTCCCCTTCAGCCTCTTCGAGCACGTCGAGGTATGTGAACAGATCGCACGCGTTACGGAAAGCTGCGGGCGTCTTCCGCTCTCCGAACCCATAGACGGTGACGCCTTCTTCGCGAATGCGGGACGCGAGACGGGTGAAGTCGCTGTCGGACGACACGATGCAGAAACCGTGGAATCGACGCGTGTACAGCAGGTCCATGGCGTCGATGATCAGTGCGCTGTCGGTCGCATTCTTTCCGATCGTGTTTGCAAATTGCTGGATCGGCTGAATCACGTGCTCGCTCGCAACAGGTTTCCAACTGCTCAAGTTCGTTTTGGTCCAATCGCCGTAGACCCGTTTGACCGAGGCAGTGCCGAAACGTGCCACCTCGGCGAGGACTGCGCCGATCTTTGCAGGCGGCACATTGTCGGCGTCGACAAGGACAGCGAGGAGGTCGTTCGGTTGCACCATGTCACAAGCATGTCAGTCAGCGCCGAACAATTGGGCCTGCACGCTCAGAGCTCCCAAATGCCACTCAGTTACTCAACGCCGGTTTGAAGCCCTGGCGGCGAATTCTGTGCCAATGAAGGTCCGGCTTGCGAACAGGCCGGCCAGAAGTTGAATCCGGTTCGATCCGTAGGATTACCCTCATGCTCCCAAAAGTTGAACTCACAGTGCCGAGCGCCGAAGACCTGGAGCTCGTTGAGCTCGCAAGAGAGGTCATCGACGCAAACACGGATGCCGGGCCCGATGAAGATGGTGCACATACTATGGGCGCGGCAGTTCGAGCCGCCGACGGCCGAATGTTCGCCGGGGTGAATTTGTTCCACTTCACCGGTGGTCCGTGCGCTGAACTGGTCGTACTTGGCGCGGCGCGTGCATAGGGCGGGCGAGAAATCGCGACAATCGTCGCTGTTGGCAATCATGAGCGCGGTGTTGTTGGACCATGCGGGCGTGACAGGCAGGTCCTTTTCGACTACTACCCAGGCATCAGGGTGCTGCTGCCGACCGCCGAGGGCGTTCGCGTCGCCACCATTGAGACCCTGATGCCGTTTGCCGCGGCGTGGACTATGGAGGGCGGCACTCAGCAGTTCGACGAGGAGCGTTTTCGCTGAAACGAGGGGAAATGAGGATCAACGAACCTTTCATGACGTCACCCTCGTAACGCCGAGTCCGGCATGCGCCGTATCAGTCCGGTCGGTCAGGGAGCCTACGTTTGGCACCTGCCTTGCCCGAAGCCGGGCCGATCAGCGGGGCACCGGCCTCCGAGTTGGGCACCTTTGAGACACTGGGGTCTCCCGACGACGGCGGTGGCGCCAGCCGTTGCAGTACCGTTGCGGGCTCCGATTTCACCGTCCGGTCGGGCTCGGCGTAGTGCGCCTTCGTCGTCGATGTCGAGGTGTGTCCGAGCATGTCGGCCGCTGCCTGTATGCCGAGTTCGTTGGCGAGCAGCGTCGCGCCGGTACGACGAAAGGAGTGTGGGCTGATTTCCATGTCCTCGAGGCCAGCGTTCCGGAGTATCCCCCGGAACGTGCGTCTGACGTTGTACGGCGTGAGCGGCGTGCCATTCCGTGAGTAGAAAAGTAAGTGTTCCGCGTCGTCCGGATCGATCAGCGCCAGGCGTTGGCGGATCACGTCGACCGCGAATTGCGGTACGGCAATGACGCGGTTCGACTCGTGCGTCTTGGGATGCGCCTGACGGAGCACACCGACGCCGTTGTGCACGACGAGCGTGCCACTGATGGTCACTCGCGGCGGATCGGCATCCAGATCCACGTCGCATTGCCGCAGCGCGAGCGCCTCTCCGATGCGTGTTGCTGTGCCGAGCATCACTTCGATGATGTCCCGCACCTGTCCGTCGGATCGTGGCCCCTTCGTGCCCTCCCCCGTACGCCATTCGCGGGCGGCGAGTCGGATTGCGGTGATCTGCTCCGTCGTGAGCGCCTTGGGGGTGTGAGGGGGCTTCTTCATCCGCGAGGTTTCCTTCACCGGATTGCGTGTGATGATCTCCCGGCGCACCGCGAAAGCCATGATCATATTGAGGATCGTGCGAGAGTGTTTCGCTCGCGTGTAGGACTTCTCACGCTGCTTCTTCAGGAAGAGCTCGATGCGCCCGACGGTCACTTCGCGAATGGTGAAGTGCTCGAAGAAGGGCATGACGAGCACGCGCAGCTCCCGCTTGTAGGTGTCTTTGGTCCCTTGGGCACGGTCCACGTCGAGCATCACGTCCTCAAGCCAGGCGTCGGCCAGCATCGGGAACGGCGAGCCCGCGTTCAGCGCGTCACCGACCCCACCAGCACGCATGCGCCCGGCCAGTTCGACTTTCAACGCTGACTGCGCCGCGTTACGACTCGAACGGGTCACGCCCACTTGCCGCGACTGCCCGTCCCAGTCGCGGAATACAGTCGTTGCCCGGTACCGGTCTGGACCGATTTTGGTCGTCTTAATGGCACCGAACGTACTGATCGGAAGTCGTGGTCGTCCGGCCATCAGTGCTCGCCACCTCGACTACTCAAGGATGATTCGGGCTCGTGGAGGCCGTCCAGCCATCGGCGAACGTCGGAGACTCGATAGCGGATCTCCCGTCCAACTCGAATGCCAGAAGGACCGCGGCCGTCGGTGCGCAGGTCATAGATGGCCTGCACCTGCACGCCGAGATACTCGGCGAGTTCGCTTGTCGTCAGCACAGGCTCTAGACCGAGCCCGAAGAGTCGTTCAGTATCCATGACCAGTAGGTATTCGAGGTCACTCCAGCCCGATCGAACCGGGTCGTGCACCTTCATAGTGAGCGCCGGTGGCAGGCGATCACTTTCGAATAAACCATGGATAAACCATGTATGCATCAAGTCTTGCCCTTTCAGTGAGGACAAGAAACCCTGATCAAACCATACTTCGAGTAGGGCGGCCGGGACTTGAACCCGGGACCGACGGATTATGAGTCCGCTGCTCTAACCAGCTGAGCTACCGCCCCCAACCGCAGTCACTCCGTGGAGCGGGCGGCGGCATCTGAGGTGATCGTGTCGACCACCGGTTCCCCACGATACAGGCTCTCAAAAGTGTCGAGGGTGCGATTGATGTCGTGGGCACCGATCAGCCGGAGCGACTCGTGCTTGAGGGCGTCGAGCACTTCGGGGCCCGCAGTGAGTACACGGGTCAGCTTGTCCGCAAGGTCCTGGGCGCTTCCTGGCTCGAAGAGGAAGCCGTTCTGTCCGTCGTGGACGAGGTGCGGCAGCGCCATGGCGTTCGCGGCGACGATCGGCAGGCCCGAGGCCATTGCCTCCATGGTCGCGATACTCTGCAGCTCAGCGATCGACGGCATCGCAAACAAGGTGGCGCGGGTGTATGCCGCGCGCAGTTCCTCATCCGTCACGTAGCCGCGGAAGACGACGCGGTTGCTGATGCCCAGGCTCTGGGCGAGGTGCTCGAGGTTGCGCTTCTGGTCGCCACCGCCCACGATCTCGACCTGGGTGTCCAGTTCAGGCGCGAGCAGCGTCACGGCGTGCAGGAGCACATCGATCTGCTTCTCGCTCGTCACTCGGCCGACGAAGAGGATCCGGTTCTCCGTGCGCGGCTCGAAGGACGGTGAATAGTTATGGGCGTCGATGCCGCACGAGATGGCGAGCACGCCCTCGAGTCCGGTGTACTTCTCCAGGAACTCGGCGGCGCGCACGGTCGGGGTCGTGACGGCTTCCGCCCGGCCGAAGGTGCGGCGAGCCGCCTTCCAGGCCATCTTGATCAGACGCTCGTGCATGCTCTTCGGAATGAGCGTGAATTCGAGCATGTTCTCGGGCATGAAGTGGTTCGTCCCGATGATGCGGATGCCGCGCTTCGCGGCCTCGATCGTGACGCCGCGCCCGATGTTGATGTGGGACTGGAAGTGCACGACATCCGGTTTGAAGGTGTCGAGAATTCGGCGGCTCTCCGCATGGATCAGCCACGGCAGCGCGTAGCGGAGCCAGTCGTGCGGGTACCAGCGCCAGCTCTTGATCCGGTGCACGAGGAACGTCTGTCCCTCGTGCTCTTCGGTCCAGGTGCCGTGCTTGGCCGAGGCAGCCGGCGCGAAGACCTGCACCTCGTGGCCGCGGGAGGTCAGGCCGGCGGCGAGACGCTCGGCGAACTTCGCCGCGCCGTTGACGTCAGGGGCGAACGTGTCGCAGGCAATGAGGACCTTGATCGGCTTTTTCGAACCCGGAGCCACAGGGGTCGAACCTAGTGGCGAAGCGGTCGAGTCTGACAAAGTGAGGGTGTCCCAACGTGTGTGGGCCGGAGGTCGTCATCCGGCGGTATTTCAGGTCTTGGACGGCGCGAACGCGGCCGACATCTCTTAGCACCCTATTCTAAATCCGCGTGTTCTCGCCCATCCTCGGCGACGGCGCGCCCTATTCCGATACGGTAACGGATGCCTGCGGGTGGTGCCGCGACAGCAGGATGACACCCCAGATCGCGATGGCGCCTGCGAATGCGAACGCTACTCCCGCCCACGCTGGAGCCTGTGCGATCTCGCCGAGGACGACGATGCCGATTCCGACCGCCACCAGCGGATCGATCACGGTCAGGCCGGCGATCACGAGATCGGGCGGTCCCGACGAATACGCGTTCTGGACGAAGTAAGCGCCGAGAGCTGCCGCGAGGAGCAGGCCGGCGACGCAGGTGAGCGTCAGCCACTCGAAATTGCCGTTCTGAGTGCGGTTGATGATCACCTTCGCCAGGGTCGCGACGAAGCCGTAGAGCACACCGGCGCCGGTGATGTAGAAGATCGCCTTGAACTGGGTGTGCAGCAGCGCGAACGCGACGACGAAGGAGACGAGCACCGCGGCGAGCACGATCAGGATGGTGATGAGGTTCTTGTCGGTCACCGGCTTGTCCACGGCGAAGAAGGCCGCGACGGTGACGAAGAGCCCGATGCCGCCGACGCAGAGCGCGATGGCGATCTTGGAGGCCCGGTTGACCGGGGTCCTGGTCACCCGGGCGTTGACGATCGACGTGATCACGAGGGCGACGGCGCCGAGGGGCTGCACGACGATGATCGGGGCGAAGGCGAGGCTCGAGAGCTGGAAGACGATGGCGAGGCCGAGCATGAGGGTGCCGATCACCCAGGACGGCCGGCGCAGCAGGAGCAGCAGCTGGTGCGGATCGAGGCCTCCCGTGACCGCAACGGTGTTGGCTTCGACCTTGTTGACGCCCCGGTGCTGGAACTGGGCTCCGAGCGACAGGAACACGCCGCCGATCAGGGCGAGCGGTATGCCGATCGCCTGGCGAGGGTCGACGGGGAGGTCGACGGTGAAGTCAATCAGGTCGAGGTGCACTCAACGACCCTACGACGGAACGGCCCGATATCCTTGCTGAATGGCCGTTCGCTCAATTGTTATTTTCGGGGACCCCGTCCTCCACACCCCCGCCAAGCCCGTCGAGACCTTCGACCAGGAGCTCCGCGATCTCGTCCAGGACATGTTCGAGACGATGGACGCCGCTCCCGGAGTCGGCCTCGCCGGCCCGCAGGTCGGCATCCCGCTGCGTCTGTTCACCTACGCCTACCTCGACGACGACAACCGACAGTGGCGCGGCGTCGCGATCAACCCCGAGCTCTGGATCACTCCGGTCCCCGCCGGAGAGGCCGACGAAGACGAGGACGTCGAGGGGTGCCTGTCGTACCCAGGCGAGCGATTCCCGCTGCTCCGCTCCCCCCGGGCGATCCTCCGCGCCGTGGACCTCGACCAGAAGCCGTTCGAAATCCACGCGGACGGCTGGCTCGCCCGGATCTTCCAGCACGAATTCGACCACCTCGACGGCACGGTGTATGTGGATCGCCTCGAGCACTTCTACGCGAAGATCGCAACGAAGGTCACGCGCAAGCGCGGCTGGGGCGGTCCCGGCCTCGCCTGGCTGCCGGGCGTAGACAACCTCGACGAATAGGCTCAGAAGAGGGCGCGAAGGCCTGCCGCCACAAGCGCGGCCACGATCACGACGACGATGAAGGGCACCCGCAGGGCGAACAGGACGACCGCGACGAGGACCGCGGGCACCCGGGCGTCCAGGGCAACGCCCGTCCCCGCGCCGAGCGTCTGCACCGCGATGAGGGCCGCGAGCAGGGCAACGGTCACGAGTTCGCTGATTCTCGCCAGGGTCGGCTTCTTCAGCACGGAGGCCGGCACCAGATAGCCGGCGAGCTTCAGCACGACACAGGCGATGGATGCCGCGATCACGATCTGCCAGAGGGTCACCTGCCGCTCCCCCGCGTTGGAGTACCAGAGGGGGTGCCGGAGCGCGCGCCGGCCCAGTTGGACCAGCCGACGACGATGGCGACGAGCGCGGCCGCAAGCACGGGCAGCCCGGGCGCGAGAACGGGCGTCAGGGCTGTGGCCACGACGAAGGCGGCCACCGCGACGACGAGGGCCTGCCGCCGCTTCAGCCGCGGCCAGAGCAGGCCGACGAAAGCGGCAGCGGCCGCGGCGTCGAGGCCGTACGAGCGGGTGTCGCCGAGGGTGTTGCCGATCAGGGCGCCCACGAAGGTCGTCAGGTTCCAGCCGGCGAACACGATGAGGCCGGTCACCCAGAACCCGCGCCGGCTCGACCGCGGGGTCGGCTGGGCGAGCGCGACGGCCGTCGACTCGTCGATCGTGATCCACGCCGCCGCGAACCGGCGCAGCCAGCCGCGGCCGACGATGGGCGCGGTGCGAATGCCGTAGAGGCCGTTCCGGGTGCCGAGCAGCGCGGCACCGGCGATCGCCGATGGCCCCGCCGCGACCCCGCCGGCCGCGAGTACTCCGATCAGGGCGAACTGGGATCCCCCGGAGAACATCACCAGGCTGAGGAACGCCGTCTGCCAGAGCGTGAGGCCGGACGCGACGGAGAGCGCCCCGAAGGAGACCCCGTATGCGGCCGTCGCGACGCCGACGGCGATGCCCTCGCGCGTCGCGACCCGGTCGAGAGCCCGGGCGGCGATCTCCTGGGAGGCGGCGTCCTCGGCAGTGTCGTCGTCGACAGCGTCGTCTTCGGGAGGGAGCTGCGCGGGCATCCCGCTACCGGGAGAGGTTCACGCCGTGCACACCGTTGTGGTAGCGCAGGAACGGGAAGACTACGGACACGGAGAAGCCGACACCCGGGACGGTGCCCGCCGTGAAGGTGCCGCCGAAGAGCTCTGCGCGCTCCCGCATCTGGGTGATGCCCGCACCGGACACGCTCTCGCTGAGCGCGTGCAGGTCGTCGTCGATCGTGTACCGGGTGCGCGCGGCGACCTCGTCGGGGTCGGAGCTCACCCTGCGGGCGGCCGCGCGGATGCCGTCGTCGTCGACGAGGAGCTGCAGGCCGTCCCTAGTCCAGGTGAAAGAGACGTTCGCCGCCGTGCCGCGGCCGCCGTGCGTGAGGGCGTTGGCGAGTGCGCCCTGCAGGATCCGGAAGATCGCGAGTTCGGCGCCCGGCTTGAGCGGGAAACGGTCGCCGGACTCGGCGAAGCTCACCTCGAGGCCGGCGTCGCGCATCACGCGGAACAGGTTCCGCGCGGACTGCAGGCCCGGCTGGGGCGTGTCGACGGTTTCGCCCTCGCGCACGATCGTGAGCACCCTGCGCATGTCCGCGAGGGCGACCCTGCCGTCCTCGACGAGGGCCGTCGCGACCCGGACCGCGCTCGCCGGGTCGTTCTCCGCCGTGTACCGCGCACCCTCTGCCTGCGTGATCAGCCGGGCGACGTTCAGCACCGCACCGTCCTGAAGCTCTCGGATGATGCCGAGGCGGCCGTTCTGTTCGGCGAGGGACAGTTCGAGGTCGATACGCATCCGTTCGGCCGCCGTGCGGTCGAAGATGATGCGGCGAAGGCGCAGAGCCGTGAGGAGCCACAACAGCAGCAGGACGACGGCGACTGCGGCGAGCACGCCGGCTGCGAGAGGCCAGAACTCCACGGTGTCGCCTTTCCAGAACTTCCGGACGAAAAGAGAAAACAGAATGAAATAGAAATAGAAAAGGCCACCCGGGGTGGAGCCCTGAGTGGCCTTTCGCTCCCCGACTTGGACTCGAACCAAGAACCGTCGCATTAACAGTGCGATGCTCTGCCAATTGAGCTATCGAGGAAAAGCTGGAACAGCGTTTCCGCTTGAACAGCGTTATTACTTTACCAAGAATCGGCCGTTCGCCAAATCGGGGCCGGGAAGCGGTCTCCTCCCAGCGCTTCGGCACCGGCCCGGCACGGGCTCAGTACCCGCGCTGCGGGTCGACGACGCCGACGAAACGGCCATCGCCGAGGAAGGCCAGCACGTTGAGCCGGATCCGTTCGGCGAGCAGCGGAGCGGTCATCTCGGGCGTGTCCGCCGAGTGCGGCGTGATCAGGCAGCGCGGCTCCGTCCAGAGCGGATGCCCGTCGGGTAACGGTTCCGGTTCCGTGACGTCGAGTGCTGCGCCGGCGATGCTCCCTGCGGCGAGGGCCGCGACGAGGGCATCGGTGTCGATGAGCGGACCGCGGCCCACGTTGACGAGGTTGGCGTTGCGGTTCATCAGCGCGAGCTCGGGGGCGCCGATCAGATGCCGGGTGTCCTTGGTGAGCGCTGCCGCGACGACGACGACGTCGGCGTCAGGGAGGACCTCGTGCAGGGCGCTCGTCTGCACCGTGCGCGCCGCGCCGGCCACGGGCTGTTCGGACCGGCGCACAACGGTCACCGTCGTCCCGAACGGTTCGAGCAGCCGGATGAGTTCGAGGGCGATGCCGCCTGCGCCGATGATCACGACATGGCGACCGTAGAGGGAGCGCCCCTCCGGCAGGGTGCTCCAGCTCAGGGCCCTGGCACGCTTGGGCAGCACGCGCAGGAGCGCGAGGGTGAGCGTGAAGGCGTGCTCGGCGACGGGCTGGGCGTATGCGCCCTTGGCGCTCGTCCAGAGCAGTCCGGGCCGGTCCTGCTCGGCCAGGAGGTCGCTGAACGCGTCGACTCCCGCCCAGGGCAGCTGGACCCAGCCGATGCCCGGGTTGTCGTCGAGAGCGGCGCGGAGCTCGTCCGCACGCCCGTAGGAGAGCCAGATCAATCCTCGGGTGGCATCCGAGAGCGGTCCGAGGACTCCCCCGGCCGCCTGCACCGCCCACATGGCGGTGTCTGCGGGGTGCGGGAGGATCGCGATCGGCCCGCTCGGCGGCCGCTGCCCGAGCGGAACGGCCGTGACCGTGCCGGCCAGGACGGCCTCATGCTGGGCGTGCTCAGGTATCGCTGTCATGCTGTCCGTCCTGGGTGAGTGCCGAAGCAAGCTCGGCGACGTAGGGATGCCACGGGTCGGCGAAGACCTCGTCGATCGTGCCGAGGCCCACGAGCACGCCCTGGTGCAGCACGGCGATCCGGTCGGTCACGCGCCGGAGAACGGCGAGGTCTGAGCTGATCACGACGGCCGTGAACGCGCGTTCGCGCTGCAGTTCGCCGATCAGGTCGACGACGGCGTCACGGACGGTGACGTCGACGCCCGCGAGCGGTTCGTCCGCGATCAGGAGGGTGGGGCCGAGCACGAGCGAGCGGGCAAGCGCGACGCGTTGCCGCTGGCCGCTGCTGAGCTCGTACGGGTATTTCGTGAGCACGGTGAGCGGCAGGCGCACGGCATCCACCATGGTCGCCACGAGCGCCCTGAGGGCACCGGCCTGGTACCGGGCGTCGCGCTCGAGCACGGGCTCCGCAACGAGCTCGCTGACGGTGAGTGTTGCCGGAAGCGTCTGGCCGGCGTCCTGGGCGAGCATCCCGACCTCGAGGGTCAACCGGGCGAGCTTGCGGCGGCTGATGCCCCGCAACCGCAGGCCGAGCACGGTCGCCTCGCCGCCGGTGATCAGCGGTCGTACGTCCGTGCCGGCCGATCCCCCGCTCCCGGAGAGCACCCTGGCGAGGGTGCTCTTGCCTGAGCCGCTTTCGCCGAGCACACCGAGCACCTCACCGGGATTGACCCGGAGGGTGATCCCGCGCAGGGCGGCGAAGGAGTCGCTCGCACCGTGGGCCGGATACGAGACGGAGAGGTCGTCCATCGCGATGGGAAAGGTCCATGCCGCGCCGCGAGTCATGGTTCCTATCCTGCCGTACGCAGCTCCCGCAGCTTCTCACGGCGTCCGGCCTGTTCCACCGGGTCCGGAACGGGCAGCGAGGCGAGCAGGCGCTGCGTGTACGGATCTTTCGGGGCGCCGAGCACCTCTGCGCTCGTGCCCTCCTCGACGAGCTTGCCGTGGTAGAGCACCGCAATGCGGTCGGCGAGGATATCCACGACGGCGAGGTCATGGCTGATGAAGAGTGCCGCGAAACCGAATTCCCGCTGGAGCTCTGCGAAGAGCTCGAGGACCCGGGCCTGCACCGAGACGTCGAGCGCCGAGGTGGGCTCGTCGGCGATCAGCAGGCTGGGCTCGAGCGCGAGCGCCCTCGCGAGGCTCGCGCGCTGGCGCTGGCCGCCGCTCAGCTCGTGCGGGTACCGGTCACCGTAACTGCGCGGGAGCTGGACGGCCTCGAGCAGTTCGTCGACCCTGGCCCGTGCCTCAGCAGGGTTCTTCGCCCTGCCGTGCACGATGAGCGGCTCCGCGACGCAGTCGGCGATGGTCAGCAGCGGGTTGAAGCTCGATGCCGGGTCCTGGAAGACGAAGCCGATGTCGCTGCGGAACTTCTTGAAGGCGCGTTCCTTGAACCCGTTCATCTGGTGGCCGTGCACGGTCAGGGAACCGTCCGTCACCCGGGTGAGGCCGGCGATGGCGCGGCCGATGGTGGTCTTGCCGCTTCCGCTCTCGCCGACGAGGCCGAGGACCTCGCCAGGGCGGATGCTGAAGCTCACGCCGTCGACGGCGGTGAAGCCGCCGCGGCCCATCCTTCCCGGATACTCGATGCGCAGGTCCTTCGCGACGACGACGGGCGTCTCGGCGGTCCAGCCGGGCGCCCGTGCCGCCGCGCGGTCGGCGGCGTGCACGACGCCCTGGCCGAGGTGCGGAACGGCGGCGAGCAGCTTCTTCGTGTAGTCGTTCTGCGGGGAGGCGAACAGGGTGCGCGCATCCGCTTCTTCGACCACCTTGCCCTGGTACATCACCGCGACCCGGTCCGCGAGGTCGGCGACGACGCCCATGTTGTGGGTGATGAGGACGATCGCTGTGCCGAAGTCGTCGCGGCAACGACGCAGCAGGTCGAGGATCTCGGCCTGCACGGTGACGTCGAGCGCCGTGGTCGGCTCGTCCGCGACGATGAGTCCGGGGTCGAGCACGAGGGCCATCGCGATGACGACGCGCTGCTTCTGTCCGCCGGAGAACTGGTGCGGGAAGTAGTTGACCCGGATCTCAGGGTCGGGGATGCCGACCCTGCCGAGGATCTCGACGGCCTTCTTCTTCGCCTCGGCGCGGCTGAACTGGCCGTGGGCGCGGATGCCCTCCATGATCTGCCAGCCGACGGTGTAGACGGGGTTGAGCGCGGTGGACGGTTCCTGGAACACCATCGAGACGTCGGTGCCGCGGAGCTGGCGGAGTTTCTGCTTGCCGACGGAGATCACGTTGTTCGTGCTCGAGCCGTCCTTGCTGCTGAGGAACACGGCTCCCGATGACGTCGCGGTCTCCGGAAGCAGGCCGAGGATCGTCTTGGCCGTCACGGTCTTGCCGCTTCCGCTTTCGCCGACGATCGCGAGCACCTCGCCGGGCGCGACCCGGAGGCTGACGCCGGCGACGGCGTGCACGGCGCCGGCGTCGGTCGCGAAGGTCACAGTGAGGTCGGTGATGCTGAGCACGTCGGAGCTTCGCGCGGTGCTGGACACGGCTCCGGCGGACTCGGGGGTGGTGGCGGATGCCGCGGTCATGACCGGTCCTCGAATCCTTCGTCGGTGAAGCTGTCTATGTCGGCGTCGATGCCGTCGGCGCCGCCCTCGAGGCCGTCGAGGCCGCCAGGGCCGCCCGTGAGCGTACCGCCGGGGACGACGGACGTCGCCGCGACGACGGAAACAACCTTGCCGACCGAGCGGCGACCGCGGAGGCGCGGGTCGGCGAGGTCGTTGAGGCTCTCGCCGACGAGGGTGATGCCGAGCACGACGAGCACGATCGCGAGACCGGGGAACAGCGAGGTCCACCAGATGCCGCTCGTGACGTCGGAGAGGGCCTTGTTCAGGTCGTAGCCCCACTCTGCTGCGGCGCTCGGCTCGATACCGAAGCCGAGGAAGCCGAGCCCGGCGAGGGTGAGGATCGCCTCGGAGGAGTTGAGCGTGAAGATGAGCGGCAGGGTGCGAGTGGCGTTGCGCAGCACGTGCCGGAACATGATCCGGCCGTTGCTCGCGCCGAGGACCCTGGCGGACTCCACGTAGGCCTCCGCCTTGATCCGGACGGTCTCCGCGCGGATCACCCGGAAGTACTGCGGGATGAACACGACGGTGATGGAGATGGCCGCCGCGACCACTCCGCCGACAAGGTCGGACTTGCCGCCGGAGATCACGATCGACATCACGATCGCGAGCAGCAGGGATGGGAACGCGTAGACCGCGTCGCAGACGACGACGAGGATGCGGTCGAGCCAACCGCCGAAGTAGCCGGAGACGAGGCCGAGGAACACGCCGGCGAAGATGGAGAGCAGTACCGCGACGACGATCACGAACAGGGCGGTCTGGGCACCCCAGAGGACGCGGGACAGCACGTCGTAGCCGCCGACGGTGGTCCCGAGGATGTGAGCGCCGCCCGGGGCCACCTGGGCGCCGAAGGGGCCGTTCGCGTCACGCAACTGGCTGTAGCCGTACGGCGAAATCACGGGGGCGAAGATGGCGGTGAGCACGAACAGGCCGGTGATGACGAGGCCGGTGACGAGCATTCCCCGCTGCAGGCCCATGCTCTGCTTCACCTGGTGCACGACGGGGAGCCGGTTCCAGAGTGCGGCGAGGCCGCCGCGGCGGACGGGGGCACTGGTGGTGTCTGGCGTGTGGCTCATGGTCAGTACCTCACCCTCGGGTCGATGATCGCGGCGATGATGTCCACGATGAAGTTGGACAGCGCCACGATCACGGCGAGCAGGGCGACGATGCCCTGCACGGCGACGAAGTCACGTGCCTTGAGGAATTCGGAGAGCATGAAGCCGAGGCCCTTCCATTCGAAGGTCGTCTCGGTCAGCACGGCACCGCCGAGGAGCAGGGCGATCTGCAGGCCGATCACGGTGATGATCGGGATCAGGGCCGGCCGGTACGCGTGCTTGGAGACCAGCCGGAACTCGCTCACCCCCCGCGACCGGGCGGCATCCACGTAATCGGTGCCGAGGGTGCCGATGACGTTGGTGCGTACGAGACGGAGGAAGACACCGGCGGTGAGGAGGCCCAGGGCGATCGCCGGGAGCACGGCGTGCGCGAGCACATCCATGAGCACCGCGGGGTTGCCGGTCATGATCGCGTCGATCGTGTAGATCCCGGTCTTGCTGGGCAGGAACTGCATCTGCAGCTCCGAGCCGGTCGTCGCCCGTCCCGCGACGGGCAGGACCTTGAGCCAGACCGAGAAGATCAGCTTGAGAAGCAGGCCGGAGAAGAAGACCGGGGTGGCGTAGCAGAGGATCGCGAAGATCCGGAGGGAGGCGTCCTGGCCCTTGTCGCGGAAGTACGCGGCCACCATGCCGAGCGGGATGCCGACGATGAATGCGACGAGGAGCGCGTAGAACGCGAGCTCAGCCGTGGCGACGCCATAGGTGAGGAGGACGTCGACGACGGGCTTGTTCGTGCTGATCGTCGTGCCGAAGTTGCCGGTGAAGATCTGGCCGAGGTACTCGAAGTACTGGACCAGGATCGGCCGGTCGTAGCCGGCGGCGTGGATGCGTTCGGCGAGCTGGTCGGCGGTGAGGCGGCCACCGAGGGCAGCCGTGATCGGGTCGCCGGTCGCGCGCATCAGCCAGAAGACCATGGAGACGAGGATGAAGATCGTCGGGAAGATGAGCAGGAAGCGGACCGCGATGTAACGACCGATGCCCCCGCCGGGGGAGGTTCGTTTGCGCCGGATTCCCTGGGGGGCGGTCGGGCGCGCTGCCACTGTTGTCATCACTGCCTATCGATCGAGAATTGAAAGGGGGCACCCAGCGCTCTGGCTGAATGCCCCCGGTTACAACTGGTGAAACAGGCCGGACTTAGCCCTTCTTCAGCGCCGCGTAGCGGAACTTGAAGGATGCGTCGAGCGTGTCGGTGGTTCCGGTGACCGTGGTCCCGGTGACGGCGACCTGGGCACCCTGGAGGAGGGGCAGGGTCGACAGCTGGGCTGCGACCTTGTCCTGGATCTCCTCGATGAGCTTGGTACGGGCGTCCTTGTCGGTCGTGACGGCCTGCTGCTTGATCAGGTCGTTGACGACAGAGTCGCTGTAGTGGTTTCCGACGAAGTTACCATCGGCGAAGAACGGCGTCAGGTAGTTGTCCGCGTCCGAGTAGTCCGGGAACCAGCCGAGCTGGTAAGCGGGGTATGCGTCCTTCACGCGCTCCTTGGAGTACGTGACGTACTCGGTCGAAGCCAGGTTGACCGTGAAGAGGCCGGAGGCGTCGAGCTGGTCCTTGACGAGCGCGTATTCATCGCTCGAGCCGGGGCCGTAGTGGTCGGTGTTGTACTGCAGGTTGAGGGCGACAGGGCTCGTGATGCCGGCGGCTTCGAGCGTTGCCTTGGCCTTCGCCTTGTCGGGTCCTCCGTTGCCGTCGCCGTAGAGGCCCTTGAGGGACTCGGTGGCACCGGTCATGCCGGCCGGAACGTAGGAGTAGAGCGGCGTGTACGTGCCCTTGTAGACCTGCTTGGCGATTTCGGCACGGTCGACGAGGTCGGCGACGGCCTGGCGCACGGCGAGCGACTTGGCCGGGTCGGCCTCTGGCGTCTTGGCGCCGAACGGCTGGGTGTCGAAGTTGAAGACGATGTAGCGGATCTCTCCGCCGGGTCCGTCGACGACCTTGACCTTGTCGTTGCCGCGCAGGTCATCGATGTCCGTCGACGACAGGCTGCGGAAGGCGACGTCGATATTGCCTTCCTGCACATCGAGCTTGAGGTTCGACGCGTCGGCGTAGTACTTCACGTTGACGACATCCGACTTCGCCGCGCCGAGGTTGCCCTTGTAATCCTTGTTGGCCTTGTACCCGATGAGGTTGTTGAAGTCGTAGCTCGTGATGACGTACTGGCCTGCGAAGGCGTTCGCCTTCACGATGTCGGCATCGGGCGTGATCGCGGTCGCCGAGAAGGTCTCCTCGTCGACGATCACGCCGGCAGGGCTCGACAGGATCTGCGGGAAGACCTGGTCGTTCGCGGCCTTCAGGGTGAAGACGACGGTGGTGTCGTCCGGAGCCGCGACGCTCGCGAGGTTGTACAGCAGGGTCGACGGGCCGTTGGCGTCCGCGATCGACAGCTGGCGGTCGAAGCTGAACTTCACGTCTGAAGACGTGAGCTTGTGACCGTTCGCGAAGACGAGGTCGGGCTTGAGCGTGACCGTGTACTCGGTGGGGGTCGTGAACTCGGCCTTGGTCGCGATGTCCGGCGTCACATCGGCGGTGCCGTATGCGCTGTTCATCAGGAACGGGAAGACCTGGTTCATCACGGCGAACGAGCCGTTGTCGTACGAGCCGGCCGGGTCGAGCGTCGTGACCTTGTCGGTCGTGCCGATCAGGAGGGTGCCTCCGGCGCTTGCGGTGGTGCCGCCTGCCGAGCAGCCGGCGAGGACGAGCGCGGAAGCGGCGACGAGCGCCAGTCCCCCGATCAGCCTGGTGCGCCTGGTGGGTGAAAATGCCATGTGCGTGAGCCTCTTTCTCTCGAAATGCGGCAGAGGCGGCATGCGAGGGAGCCGCACCTCTGCATTGCTGTACCGAAAGGAATATCACGAAAAACGCAGTTTGCCCGAATTCTCGCCAGAATATTTACCTAGCTGCAACACGCGAGGTGTGCTCAGTTACTCATCCCTCAGGTTGCGCCGCTCGAGTTCGACCCGCATGAGTTCACGCTGCAGCGCCGTGTACGGCACACGGTCGGTGGGGTCAGCACGCTGCAGCCGGCCGAGCAGCTCGGCTTTCTGGCGGAGGAAGTCCCGGTCGATGAGCGCGACGGTCACGTCGCGCACGTAGCGTTCGACTTCGCGTTCGGTGCGTTCGGGAAGCGGCGCCATCGCCAGGTCGGTGACCAGGTTCTGCAGGGAAACCGGTACGTCCGCGACAACGCGCTCGATCCAGTCCGGCGCCGAGAGGGTATCCAGGTTCGCCGCGATCGCGTCACGCACGACAGCGAGGGACTGGTGGGAGAATCCCGTCTGCACCGCCCGCTGCAGCAGTTCGACACCGACGAGGGCAGGACGCTGGAGCATGGCCATCAGCCCGTCGCGTTCCAGGCGGGTGACCGGGTCCGTCGGCAGTTCAACCATCGAGAACGGGCGTTCGCGCGCGGGCTCGCCGGTCTCACCGCCTCGGGCGGCGGCGGATGTCCCCGGCGCGGTGCGTGAGCGGCTGAGCGCGGCCGAGACGGCCCGGCCGACCTCGCCGAGCTCCATGCCGAGCATCCGGGCGAGCTCGTGCGTATAGCCCGGCCGGAGGGCGGGGTCGCGAATATCGCTCACGAGCGGGGCCGCCGCCCGGAGTGCGGAGACCCGCCCTTCGACAGTCTCGAGGTTGTACTGGGCGAGCAACTGCCGGATCATGAACTCGAACATCGGCTTCTTCGACTCGATCAGCCGTTGCACGGCCCCATCGCCCTTGTGCAGCCGCAGGTCGCACGGGTCGAGGCCCTCCGGGGCCACGGCGACGAAGGTCTGCGCGGAGAAACGCTGCTCCTCGCTGAACGCGCGGACGGCGGCCTTCTGGCCTGCGGCATCCGGGTCGAAAGTGAAAACGACCTCGCCGACACCGCTGTCGTCGCCGAGGACCCGGCGGAGGACCTTGATGTGGTCGACTCCGAAGGAGGTACCGCAGGTCGCGACGGCGGTCGTCACCCCGGCCAGGTGGCACGCCATCACGTCGGTGTACCCCTCGACGACGACGACCTGGTGGCTGCGGGAGATGTCCCGCTTCGCGAGGTCGAGCCCGTAGAGCACCTGCGCCTTGTGGTAGATCGGGGTCTCCGGGGTGTTCAGGTATTTCGGGCCCTTGTCGTCGTCGAGGAGCTTGCGCGCCCCGAAGCCGATCGTCTGGCCGGTGATGTCGCGGATGGGCCAGACAAGCCGGCCGCGGAAGCGGTCGTAGACGCCGCTCGATCCCTCCCGGCTCGACACCAGTCCGGCGAGGGTCAGCTCCTCATCGGAGTAGCCGCGACCACGGAGGTGTTTGGTCAGTTCGTCCCAGCTCTTCGGGGCGAAGCCGATCCCGAACCGGGTCGCCGCGTGGGCGTCGAAGCCGCGTTCGCCGAGGAATGTTCGGCCGACGGCGGCCCCTGCGCTGCCGAGCTGCTCGACGAAGAAGTCGGCGGCGGCCTGGTTGGCCGCGTAGAGCCGCGCGCGGTTGGTGTGGTCCGGCGCATCCGCCCCGCCGCCCTCGTAGTGCAGTTCGAGGCCGACCCGGCCAGCGAGTCGTTCCACGGCCTCGCTGAAGGTGACGTGGTCCATCTTCTGCAAAAAGGAGTAGACGTCGCCGCTCTCGCCGCAACCGAAGCAGTGGTAGAAACCGACCTGCGGGCGGACGTGGAAGCTCGGGCTGCGTTCGTCGTGGAAGGGGCACAACCCCTTCAGGGAGCCGACGCCGGCCGACTTGAGGCTGACGTAGTCGCCGACGATGTCGGCGATATTGGTTCGGGCCTTGACCTCTTCAATGTCGCTTTGTCGAATCAGGCCTGCCATAGCTGAATGTTATCCCGCCGCACGCCCGACTTCGGCACGGGCCGGGTTCTGCACAGGCTCAGTTCTGGATCAGGCGTTCGTACCACGCGAGCGCGGACTGGTCGGTGAGGCTCGCGACCTGGTCGACGACGACGCGCTTGCGGGCCGCATCGTCCGCGGCGGCGTGGAAGTCTTCCTTCGAGCCGGCGTCGAGGTGTTCGTCGCCGGTGGCGAGCAACCGGTCGGCGAGCAGCGTCAGGACCTGGCGCTGCTGCTGGTAGATCGGCTGCCGGGTGTTCTTCGACATCACGAATGCAGCGACGACGCCCTTGAGCACGGCGATCTCGGCTGCGATATTCGGCGGCACCACGACGTGGGCGCCGAAGCGCGCGATGCGCTCGGCCGGGTAGGCCTGGCGGGTGGCATAGACGGCTGCGCCGGAGAAACGACCGATGAGCTGGCTCGTCAGGTTCTTGAGCCGACCCTGGTCACGCCGCCCTGCCGTCCAGCCGCGCAGCCAGGAGTCGAGGGCGCGGAGGCGGTCGTATGCCGCCGCGAGGTCGGCGTGGGAGACGGCGCCGCCGATCCAGGCGTGCATCGAGGAGACGAGCTCGGTGCTCGCGCGGCCGTTCAGGGCGGCGAGGTCGAGGTAGCCGTTGACGACGGCATCCTCGAAGTCGTGCACGGAGTACGCGATGTCGTCGGAGAGGTCCATGACCTCGGCTTCGATGCACAGCATCCGGTCGGGGGCGTCGGTGCGCATCCACGCGAAAGCGGGCAGGTCGTCGGGGTAATACCCGAATTTGGCGCGGCCGCTCGGGTCGGACACGGATTCGCCGGCGGGCCACGGGTACTTGCAGCTCGCGTCGAGGCTCGCGCGGGTGAGGTTGAGCCCGTAGCTGCGGCCGTCGGGGCCGAAGACCTTCGGTTCGAGCCGGGTGAGCAGGCGCAGCGTCTGGGCGTTGCCCTCGAACCCGCCGATGTCGAGGGACCAGGCGTTGAGCGCCTTCTCGCCGTTGTGGCCGAACGGAGGATGCCCGATGTCGTGCGCGAGGCAGGCCGTGTCGACGACGTCGGGGTCGAGGCCGAGGCGTTGGGCGAGCTCGCGTCCGATCTGCGCGACCTCGAGGGAGTGGGTGAGCCGGTTCCTGGCGAAATCGAGTCCGGCGGTCGGGCTCAGCACCTGGGTCTTTGCGGCGAGGCGGCGGAGGGCGCTCGAGTGCAGCAGCCGGGCGCGGTCGCGCGCGAAGTCGCTGCGGCGTGAGCTGTGTTCCTCCGGGAAGTAGCGTTCCTCGTCGAAGCTCGTGTACCCCGATCGGTTAGCCACCGCTGGTGTCCCCTTCGCCCTCGGTGAGCCGGGCGCGTTCGGAGCCGACGAGTTCCTGCGAGTCGAGCCAGTGCTCGGGCAGGCTGGTCTTCTTGGGGCTGCCTGCCCGGCCGCGGGGACCCTCCGCGCCGATGCCCGGGTACTCCTGGGTCGGGTCGAGGGTGCCGAGAAGGTCGTCGAGCTGGGCGAGGGAGACCACGGAGGCAAGGCTGGCCCGTAGTTCGCCGCCGACCGAGTAGCCCTTGAAGTACCAGGCCACGTGCTTGCGCACGTCGCGGCAGGCACGTTCCTCGCTGTCGAAGAATTCGGTGAGCAGTTCGGCATGCCGGCGGAAGGTGTCTGCCAC
Source organism: Cryobacterium glucosi (assembly GCF_004402235.1). Classification (GTDB taxonomy): domain Bacteria; phylum Actinomycetota; class Actinomycetes; order Actinomycetales; family Microbacteriaceae; genus Cryobacterium; species Cryobacterium glucosi. Next base: position 121,671 of record NZ_SOFS01000016.1, on the reverse strand, counting down.
GACGCCGAGGTTCGGCTGGATGAGTGCGGCCCCAGCACCCTCTGCCGGACCGAAGGCCGCCGCGAGATCGCCGAACAGCCAGGGCCGGCCGAGGCAGCCTCGGCCGACGACGACGCCGTCGCAGCCGGTTTCCGCGACCATGCGAACCGCGTCCTGGGCCGACCAGATGTCGCCGTTGCCGAGCACGGGGACACTCGTGATGGCCTGCTTGAGGGTCGCGATCGCCGTCCAGTCCGCCTGCCCGGAATAGTAGTCGGACGCCGTGCGCGCGTGCAGTGCTATGGCGGAAACGCCGGCGCCTTCTGCTGCCCTCGCTGCCTCGAGGTAGGTGAGGTGGTCGGAGTCGATGCCCTTGCGCATCTTGATCGTGACCGGAACGGCGCCTGCCGCGTTCACCGCGGCCTCGACGATGCTCCGAAAGAGGCCGAGCTTCCAGGGCAGGGCGGCTCCGCCGCCCTTGCGCGTCACCTTGGGGACCGGGCAGCCGAAGTTGAGGTCGATGTGGTCTGCGCGGTCCTCGGAGACGAGCATCGTGACAGCTTCGCCGATGGTCTTCGGGTCGACCCCGTAGAGCTGGATGGAGCGGGTGGTCTCACTCTCGTGGTGGTCGATGAGGCGCATCGAGCCCGGGGTGCGCTCGACGAGCGCGCGCGAGGTGATCATTTCACTCACATAGAGCCCGGCGCCGAATTCCCGGCAGAGCCGGCGGAACGCGGTGTTGGTGATGCCGGCCATCGGTGCGAGGACGACGGGCACGTCGAGCGTGAGCGGGCCGATCCGCAGCGCGGGGACCGGCGACGGGTCCGTGCGCGAAGCGGTGAGTTCAGGAGTCATTGGTTCAATTCTCCCAGATGCGGGCGGCCCTGCTGACCCGTGGCAGCAACCCGCACCGATCGAGGCCTAGATTCCGCAGGAATCGCCCTCGCAGCTCCCGGCGCCGGACTGGCCGAGGAGCTGGATGAACGGGGTGACGCGCGGTGCCGGGGCCGCGGTGACGGGGACGGCGGGGACGACGCTGGCATCGGTCATCAACGGTCCTCCCCTGCTGCTGCGGTGGTTCCTGCGGCCTCGTTCTGGTCGGCCTGGGCCTGGCGGAGTGCGCCGGCGAAGGCCTCGGGGTCCTGGGCCCCGGAGATGCCGTACTTCCCGTCGATCACGAAGAACGGGACGCCCTGGATTCCGTAGGCATTTGCCTGGGCTACGTCCGCCTTCACGTCGGCGAGATAGTCGTGGGCGGTCAACGCGCGGACGACATCCGCTCGGTCGAGTCCGATTTCGGCGGCGAGGTCCGCGAGGTCTTCGATGCGACCGACGTGCCTTCCGTCGACGAAGTAGGCCTTGAGCAGGCGTTCCTTCATGTCGAGCTGGCGACCGTGGGCCTTGGCGTAGTGCAGCAGCTCGTGGGATATGACGGTGTTGGTCTGGTGCACCGAGTCGTAGTCGTAGTGCAGGCCGACGCTCTCAGCGATTCCAGTCACGCGGGCGAGCATCTCGGTGACCTGGGCGACGGGGATACCCTTGCGCTCGCTCAGGTAATCGATGGGACTGCCGGCGAAGTCGACCGGGGTATCGGGGGCCAGCTCGAAGCTGTGGTATTCGACCTCGACCGAGCCGTCGAAGAGGGCGGCCCCTGCCTCGAACTTGCGCTTTCCGATGTAGCACCAGGGGCACTGCACGTCGGACCAGATGTCGACCTTGATAGTTTCGCTCACACCCGGTCCAAGCCGCCGGTCCCCCGATCTATTCCCCCTGCCGCGTGAGTGGATCAAACGCTTGGGGTGTCGACCGCCCCGCCGTAGCGGCGGTTGCGGGCGGCGTAGAGCTCGATGGCATGCCACAGCTCCGCCCTGCCGAAGTCAGGCCAGAGGGTGTCGAGGAAGACCATCTCGGCGTATGCGCTCTGCCAGAGCAGGAAGTTGCTCGTGCGCTGCTCCCCCGAGCTCCGCACGAAAAGGTCGACGTCCGGGAGGTCTGCCGTGTAGAGCTGGCGCTGGATCGCCTTCTCGGTGATTCCGGAAGGCTTCAACCGGCCGGAGGCGACCTCCTCGGCCAGCGCGCGGACGGCATCCGTGATCTCGGTGCGCCCGCCGTAGTTGACGCACATCGTCAGGGTGAGTCCGGTGTTGCCCGCCGTGAGGCGCTCGGCGTACTGCAGTTCGTTGATGACGGATGCCCACAGGCGCGGCTTGCGGCCAGCCCAGCGCACGCGCACGCCCCAGTCGTTGAGCTGGTCGCGGCGCCGGTGCAGCACGTCCCTGTTGAAGCCCATCAGGAAGCGGACCTCGTCAGGGGAACGTTTCCAGTTCTCCGTCGAGAAGGCGTAGACACTCAGGTGCTTGACGCCGATCTGGATGGCGCCGGCGACGACGTCGAGGAGCGCGGCCTCGCCGGCCTTGTGGCCTTCGACCCGCGGGAGTCCGCGCGCGTTCGCCCAGCGGCCGTTGCCGTCCATGACGATCGCGACGTGCTCGGGAACGACCTTCGCCGGCAGCGCCGGCGGGTACTGGCCGGTCCAGTCGAGCGGTCGGAACGGCATGGCGTCCTTGTGCGTGAACGGCTTCGGGGCGAAGGGATTCAGCGAGCTGGGCTTCGGGGTCATCGACTGACGTGCTCCAAGGATCGGAGGCCCCGGCCGAGGTGCCACTGCGTGTATGCGGCGACGACTCCGTTGGCCTGGTTCCTGGTCTGCTCTGGCATGGATTCGGCCTGGTCCCAGTCCCCGGCGAGCAGGGAGCCGAGGAGCAGGATGGTCGCCTTGTCCAGCCGGGGCGACCCGGGGGCCGCGCAGTCGTCGCAGACGATTCCGCCGACTTGCACGACGAGCGCGGAGTGATCGCCGAGTGCGCCGCAGCGCGCGCAGCCCTGGAAGCTCGGCGCCCAGCCGGCCATCGACAGGGCACGCAGCAGGTAGGAGTCGAGGGTGAGGCTCGCGCCGTGTTCCATCCGGGAAAGGGAGCGCAGGGCCCCGACCAGGAGCAGGTACTGCTGCAGGGACCCCTCGGCCTCCGTGAGCTTGTCTGCGGTCTCGACCATGGCGCTCGCCGCGGTGTAACTGGCGTAGTCGCCGGAGATCAGGGCGCCGTATGAGCCGATCGACTCGGCCTGGGTGACGATGTCGAGACTGCGGCCCTCGTAGAGCTGCACATCCGCGACCATGAACGGTTCGAGCCTGGCCCCGAATTTGGAGGCTGTGCGGCGGACGCCTTTGGCGACGGCACGGACCTTGCCGTGCTGGCGGGTGAGCATGGTGACGATCCGGTCGGCTTCACCCAGTTTGTGGGTGCGCAGCACGACGGCTTCATCACGGTAAACAGGCACGTCCTATTCTCCCACCCGAGCGGGCTTTGTGGGTCCGGTCCCGGCCGACGCGCCGGTCGAGCGGGTTCCTGCCTCCACGCGCCTGTCGACGGTCAGGAAACCCCGCGGCGGATGGTTTCATTGGAGGGTGCCTCCCATCCTGTTCACGATCCCGCTCTGGATCGACCTGACGGCGGTCGCCATCGGCGCGATCCAGGGGGCCATGTTCGCCGGGCGATTCACCGATCGCCGCTTCGACCTGCTCGGCATCGCCATCATCGGTGTCACTGTCGGCCTCGGCGGCGGACTCCTGCGCGATATCCTGCTCGGCGGGGTGCCCGCTGCCCTGCAGAGCAACTGGTACCTGCCGATCGCAGGCGGATCCGCTCTCCTGGGCATGCTGTTGCAGAGCCTCTTCAACCGCCTCGGCCCGTTCATCATCGCGCTCGACGCTGTGACGATCGGCCTGTTCGCCGCTCTCGGGACGAGCAAGGCGCTCGCGCACGGCCTCCCGGAGATTCCGTCGCTGTTCGTGGGCGTGATCACGGCCGTCGGCGGCTCGGCGCTCCGGGACATGATGCTCAACGTTCCGATCGCCGTCATGCACGTCGGTTCGTTCTACGCTATGGCCGCCGGATTCGGTAGCGCGCTCCTCGTCGTGCTTTTCGAACTGCACGTGGACATCACCATCGCCGCGATCGCCTGCGTGATCGTGACCACGGTGATGCGGATCCTCGCGGCCCGGTACGGCTGGAGCCTGCCAGAACAGCGTGCGATCGGCAGCTGGCCGCGTTGGCGGCGTCGCGTGCGCCCCGCAACGCTCCGCCGCCGTCGCACCCACGACTGAATCCCCCGACCAGGTCCGGAGCGCGGAATTCCGCGGCACCGCAGCTGCAGGGCGGGAATGTGCGGGAGTTGGGCCCACCCAGACGGCGTGGGAGGGACGGAGAAATCGGCGGGATTCCCTCTCGCATTTGTGGGCCCGCGGGGAGACACTAGTGAGGAGTACTCACTTGTCTGGAGGATCCATGAATATGCTGAAGGGCAACTCGCCCGATCCGATGCCGGTGCCCAGCCTGATGCCGGTCCTGTCCCGCGGCAAACACCGCACGCCGCGCTCCGGTGCCTGCTTCATGGAGTTCGCGTCCTACCTCGCAGGCGAAGCGTGGAGTGACCATCCGGCGTGCACGCACCCCCTGGTCGCCTCCCTCGCCCGCATGGTCAACGACTGCACCTCGGACAGTTCCCGGGCCCGCCTGGTGCCCCTGATCCCGTCGGTCATCGGCCTCAAGGGCGACAACCCCCGGGTGCGGCTACTGATCGCGGTCAGGGCCGCGACCGCGGCGCTTCCCGTGAGCAGCTCGGATCACCAGCGTGCGCTTGCCGTCGGGATCCTGAATTGCGAGCGCCAGCTGGAGGGGCTCGATGGCGAGTTGCCCGAAGGACTCGAGGCCCGTATCCGCACCGCGTTCGACGCGGCGCCGGAGACCGAGCGGTGGGCGCGCGAGTTCATCTCCTCCATGGGGGCATGGTCGCGTACCAAGTTCACCGATCGCACGGCGGAGACGATCATCCGGGTCTCGGTTCAGGGTATTGCTGAGGCATGCACCCCGAATCCCGACGACCGCCTGTTCGAGTTGCTGTCCGGGGTGATCGACGATGCGACGCGTGTGCTTGTTTCGACGCAGCCGGCGCAGATGGCGACGTCGGTAGTCGAGCGACCGGCCGAGACACGTCCCGCAGGGGTGCGTGTTCACAGCTGAATCCGGAAGGAAACCAGCCCTTCGGATGTGCAGTTGAACGCAGTTAAGAAACCACAGCGATCGGGGCGATCCGCCGTTGGGCGGATCGCCCCGATTCGCATGCCCCGGTTCACATCCCATGGATCCGTATCGTCAAGGGGCGCTATCGTCCAGGGGCGCTGAGAATCAGACCTGCCGGGCGGTTCGCGGATTGAGTTCACGGTATTCGCGGTAGACGAGAACGACGATTGCGGCATCGAGCGCGGTGATGACGGCCATGCCCACTGTGGGGCGGAGGACGAAGGCGTAGAGCTGGTAGCCGAGGAAGGCGATCAGGATCCCCAGCGCGTACGGATAGGCCCGGTGCCATTTGCGCAGGAGGCAGTAGACGAGAGCCACCTTCACGGCTCCGTGGGTGATGAGGAAGGCGATCAGGAAGCCGGCTCCCGTTGCGGCAAGCTCGGAATCCAGCCGGGCTACGTACTGCGCCAGGAAGCGCATGGCGGAGGAGTCGCCCTCCCCCGCCTCGCCCGCTACTCCCGCGAGCAGGGCGTGGACGAGGGCGGGTGACACCCACAACACGAGTCCGGCGGCGAGTTCGATCACGCCGTCGATGCCCTTGATGCCCACTCCGACGGAATAGAGGCGATCCGTGACCGTCCGAGAACGTCGGGACTCAGTGGGAGTCGAGGCCACCGGATACCTGCCTTCCCGCTGATCGAGCCGGTTCCTAGGCCGGAACACCCGCCAGGGCGAGGTCGCCTGCCACCGCACGGATGCCGCGGTTGACCGCGGAGACGACGGCCTTCAGCGAGGCGGTCGAGATATCGGCGTCGATGCCGACACCCCAGTAGCGCCGGCCGTTGACGTCGAGTTCGACGTAGGACGCAGCCAGGGCGTCTCCGCCGGCGGACATGGCGTGTTCGACGTAGTCGTAGAGCGTGATCGCGATGCCGCGCTCGGCCATGATTCCCAGGAACGCGGCGATCGGACCATTGCCGGCCCCCTCGACGCGCTCGACTCCGTCGTCGTCCCGGAGGTCGACCGTGAGGTCGACACGGCCGCCCAGATCGCTCGAGGTCCGCGTGGAGAACAGTTCGAACCGGCCCCACTTGTCGTCGGGCTGCCCACTGGAACTCGGCAGGTACTCGTCGTTGAAGATCTCCCAGATCTGCTCGCTCGTGACCTCGCCGCCCTCGGCATCCGTCTTGGACTGGACGACCCCGGAAAACTCGATCTGGAGCTTGCGGGGCAGGTCGAGGGAGTGGTCGGTCTTGAGCAGGTAAGCGACGCCGCCCTTGCCGGACTGCGAGTTGACCCGGATCACGGCTTCGTAGCTGCGACCGAGGTCCTTCGGGTCCACCGGCAGGTAGGGAACCGCCCACTGGAGTTCGTCGACGGATCGGCCCTGCGCCGCGGCATCCGCCGCCATGGCTTCAAAGCCCTTCTTGATGGCGTCCTGGTGCGACCCGCTGAAGGCGGTGAAGACGAGGTCTCCTGCCCAGGGACTGCGTTCGGGAACGGGCAGCTGGTTGCAGTATTCGGCGGTGCGCTTGACCTCGTCGATGTTGCCGAAGTCGATCTGCGGGTCGATGCCCTGGGTGAACAGGTTGATGCCGAGGGCGACGAGGTCGACGTTGCCGGTCCGTTCGCCGTTGCCGAAGAGGCAGCCTTCGATCCGGTCTGCGCCGGCGAGGTAGCCGAGCTCCGCCGCCGCGATCGCGGTGCCGCGGTCGTTGTGCGGGTGCAGGGAGATCAGGACGTTCTCACGCTGGTCGAGGTGCCGGGACATCCACTCGATCGAGTCGGCGTAGACGTTGGGACTGGCCATTTCGACGGTCGCAGGCAGGTTGATGATGACCTTCCGCTCCGGGGTCGGCTCGAGGACGGCGATGACCTGGTTGCAGACATCGACCGCGAATTCGAGTTCGGTGCCGGTGTAGCTCTCCGGGGAGTACTCGTAGTAGATCGTCGTGCCGGGGACGGTCGCTTCGAGAGCGCGGCAGGTGCGTGCGCCGAAGAGGGCGATGTCGATGATGCCCTGCTTGTCCTCGCGGAAGACGACCTCGCGCTGCAGCACGCTCGTGGAGTTGTAGAGGTGCACGATGGCCTGCTTGGCGCCGGCGATCGATTCGTAGGTGCGCCGGATCAGGTGTTCCCTCGCCTGGGTGAGCACCTGGATCGTGACGTCGTCCGGGATGGCATCCTCGTCGATGAGGCTGCGCACGAAATCGAAGTCGGTCTGGCTGGCCGACGGGAAGCCGACCTCGATCTCCTTGTAACCCATGCGCACGAGCATGTCGAACATGATGCGCTTGCGCTCAGGGCTCATCGGGTCGATCAGCGCCTGGTTGCCGTCACGCAGGTCGACGGCGCACCAGCGCGGTGCGACTTCGATGTGCTTCGAGGGCCAGGTGCGATCGGGCAGGTCGACCGCGAACTGCTCGTGGTACGGACGGTACTTGTGGATCGGCATCGTCGATGCGGACTGGTTGTTTCTCATGATCGTGATCTCCTCGCTGGGGTTGGGATAGCCAACAACAAACGCCGCGACGAGGGAGGCCTCAGATTAGGACTCGTCGCGGCAGCGAAGGAGGAGCTGACCGAACAACACAAGGGAATGCTAACACCGATTTCCGGCCGGCATCCTGAGAAGAGTCTGAAGCGGCGGTCGACGGATGCCGCGCTCCCGTCGCGGGCGCGGCATCCGTCGCAGGACCACCGGTCTCACCCGGCGGCGAGGGCCGCAATCGGCGCCAGTGACACCGCCCGACGAGCGGGCAGGATCGTCGCCCCGACGGTGAGCACGGCGGTACCGACCACGCAGAGGGTGACGAGGAGCCACGGAATCGACGGCGCCACCAGACCGGCATGGGTGACGGATCCGAACAGTGATTGTGCCGCCGCCCACCCGTATGCGACCCCGAGCACCAGGCCGAGGGTGACGGCCGCCACGGTCATCTGCACGCTTTCGGCGAGGATCATCGCGCGAACCTGCCTGCCGGTGAAACCGAGGGCCCTGAGCAGGCCGATCTCGCGAGAACGCTGCAGCACGCTCAGTGCCAGGTTGTTGATCATGCCGACTGCGGCGATCAGGGCGCTGAAGCCCACGAGCACTGAGATCACGGCGAGGCTGGTCGACACCGTCTCGGAGACGGCCGCACGCGTCACCGGGTCGTCCATCAGCGGCTGCATCATGGTTTCGAAGGTCGATCCCGCGACGGCGAACATGGTGATGAGCGTCACCCCGATGACCAGTCCGATAGTGGTGCGGGCACTGCGCTCCGGGTGTTGACTGGCGTTCGCGACAGCAAGCCGGGCCGGCGCGCTGCCGCCCAGGAACCGGCCGACCAGGCTCAACATGGGCGGCATGATCAGATGCGACCCGAGCACAAGGCCGGTGAACGAGAGCAGGCCGCCGGCAAGTCCCAGCAGCACGCCGTACTCCGTGACCTGCCCGGCCCAGACTCCCCCGGCGAGAAACAGTACGCCCGTGGCCATCAGCACGATCGCGAAGGCATTGCGGCCCGGGCGCCGAGCCGACTCTTCGAGCGTGCGCTCCTGTGCTGCGCCGACAGCCTGCATCGGGCTCACGGTGAGGACCCGGCGAGACCCGACCCACGCTGCGCACCAGGTGGACAACACGACGATGACGACGGGCAAGGCGAGCAAGGGCTCGAGGAGACGGTAGCCGAGATCCGGGATCAGCCCGGCGCCGAAGGCAAGCCGGACACCGGCGAAACTCAGCAGGATGCCGGCGGCGGCGCCCAGCACGGCTCCGGCGAGCCCCACCTTCAGCCCGTCGAGGGCCACGGCGCGGCGCTGGTCACCCGCGCTCGACCCGATCAGGCGCATGAGCGCGATCGTGCGGGTCCGACCGGCGATGACGGTGGCCACCGTGTTGGTGGTCACGATCGCACTCACGTACACCGCAATCGTGATGAACAGGAATGCGACGATCGAGAGGGCTGCACGGACCGCTGCAATGCGGGACACGTCATTGCCACTCACGACGGTGGCGAGCACGCTCGTCGTTTCCAGGAGCAGCACCCCGAAGGCCGATGCGAGCGCCGCCACGAGCAGGCTCGCACCACGGCCGGCGTGCCCGGTGGCGCTGGCGGTTTCGCTGCCGCTCATGCGCACTGCTCCATGCCGAGCATGATGCCGGAGATCTCTTCGGCGGTGGACCGTTCCCGGTCTTCGACGACCCTGCCGTCCGCGAGGAAGAGGATGCGATCGGCGAAGCTGGCCGCGATGGGGTCGTGGGTGACCATGGCGATGCTCTGGCCGTAGCCGGTGCTCGCCGCCTTGAGCAGGGTGAGCACTTCGCGCCCGCTCCGGGAGTCGAGGTTCCCGGTCGGCTCGTCGGCGAAGACCAGCTCGGGCCTGGTGGCCAGGGCCCGCGCGATGGCCACTCGCTGTTGCTGGCCACCGGACAGCTCGTGCGGACGGTGCCTGAGCCGGTCGCCGAGGCCGAGGGAGTCGGTGAGCTGATCGATCCAGTCCTTCTCCGCCGCATCCGGCCGCCGCCCGTCGAGCGCGAACGGCATGGTGATGTTCCCCCGCACGTCCAGCGTCGGGACGAGGTTGAACGACTGGAAGATGAAGCCGATCCGGCGGCGGCGCAGGACCGTCAGTTCCGAGTCGCCCAGGCCGGTGATCTCGGTATCACCGAGCCAAACCCGACCGGAGCCTGCCTCGTCCAGTCCCGCCATGATGTGCATCAGGGTGGACTTGCCCGAGCCGCTCGGTCCCATGATCGCCGTGAACTGGCCACGACGGATGCCGATGGACACGTCGTCGAGCGCCGTTACCGAGGTGGTGGCTGATCCATAGGTTTTACAGAGGTTGGTGACTCTGGCCGCGAGGCCGAGTTCTGCAGATGTGATTTCCATGCTTCAACGCTAGGAATCGCTCCCCCCTCACCGCATCGGGCAGCAGAGGTATCCCGGATGCCGAGGGGATGACTACCGGCCGGACCGGGTCATCCGCTCGTTACTCCGTGAGGCCGTGCTGGAAGGCATACACGACGAGCTGAACCCGGTCGCGGAGGATGAGCTTGGAGAGGATACGGCTGATGTGCGTCTTGACGGTGGCCTCGCTGAGGAATTCACGCGCCGCGATCTCCGCGTTGCTGAGGCCCAGGGCAGCAAGGGCGAAGATGTCGCGTTCGCGGCTGGTCAGTGTGCCGAAGGCCTCGGGTTCCACCGGCTGCGCGGGGGCCGGCGCGTCGAAGTGGGCGAAGAGTTCGCGGGTCGCCGATGCTGCGATGACGGCGTTGCCCGCGTGCACGGTACGGATTGCGGCCAGCAGGAACTCGGGATCCGCATCCTTGAGCAGGAAGCCGCTCGCCCCGCCCCGGATAGCCCTGCTCGCGCTTTCGTCGAGTTCGAAGGTCGTGAGGACGACGATGCGCGGCGGCATCACGCCGGCAGCCTCGGCCGCGGCCAGAATGGCGACGGTCGCGTCGATCCCGTCCATCACGGGCATCCGGATGTCCATCAGGATCACGTCCGGACTGACTGCGGCCGCCATGGTGACGCCAGCGGCGCCGCTGCCCGCCTCGCCGACGAACTCGAGGTCGGCCTGCGAAGATACCAGCATCCGGATCCCGGCACGGAAGAGCGCCTGGTCGTCGACCAGGGCGACACGGATGCGCGGGGCGTCCGCCGCCGCGACCTCGCTCATGCACGCACGTCCGTGGCCTGGACCGGACGCACGACGGGCCCCGCCATGATGGCCGGCAGGTGTGCCGCGACGCGGAAGTACCCTTCGTCGGGCTCTGCGGTCAGCGAACCGCCGGCGAGGAGCGCCCGTTCCCGCATGCCGGGCAGGCCGTGGCCGATCTCCACCGCGTGCGTCTCCCCGACGCCGGCCACCCCTGGGGCCACGGTGGACGGCGCGATCCGGAGGGCATTGTCGATCGTCACCGCGACCCAGTCGGTCGTCCAGTCGAGTCGGAGAGCCACGGTCCGGCTGGTGTCACCGTGCCGGAGTGCGTTGGTGAGCGCCTCCTGCACGATCCGGTAGACGGCGAGCTGGGCGCCGGAGCCGAGCGTGGCCGGCGTGCCGGTCGTCGTCCAGTGGATGTCGAGTCCCGTGCCGCGCATCTGCTCGACGAGGCGGTCGAGGTCGGCGAGCACGGGTTGCGGTCCGCTGACCACGTCCTGCCGCAGCCGGGCGAGCAGGATCCGGACATCTCCGAGGGCCTCCCGTGCGGTTGTGGAAATGGTGATGAGCGCCTCGTCGACGGCGTCCGGGTTCTGCGCCCTCGAGTAACGGGCGCCGTCGGCCTGGGCGATCACCACGGCAAGCGAGTGTGCGACGACGTCGTGCATGTCCCTGGCGATGCGGTTGCGCTCCTGTTCGACGACCACGGCACGCTGGGCCTGGCGCTGCTCCTGCTCGGCGCGGTACTGGGTGAATCTGCTGTCCCTTGCGGCCTGCCGGGAGCGCTTCAGCAGACCCAGGGTCCAGGAGAGGCCGAGAACGGCCAGGCTGACAAAGGTCAGCATCGCCGTCGACCAGACCAGGGCGCCGATGTCCCCCTGCGCGAGCGCTGTGCCGAGGTGTCCCACGCCGCGTTGTGCGACCGCGAGGTAGACCCCGGCCACCAGCGCGCCGACAGCGACCGAGATCAGGCCGGCCCTGCGCGTGGCCGGTCCGGCATAGGCCGCCGTGACGTAGAGCACGGCCAGGACGGCCACGTCACCGCCGAGCACCGGCTCGCCCGCGAGCATCTGTCCGGTCGCGGCCAGCCAGGCGAGGGTGAGGGCCAGGGCTGGCGAGAACCGGCGCACCGCGAGCGCCGCAGCGAACCCGACCAGGACGAGGACGGTCGCGGGGCTGCCCGAGTCGACCAGGAGAAGGAGCAGGAAGAAGAGGCCGGCGATGACGATGTCGAGGGCGAGCGAACGACGGGGAATCACACGGATCCAGCGGTACCGTGCGACACGCGTGGACACTCCCGGCTCGACCATCCTCCCAGCCTACGACCCCGTGACGGACCGCCAGGGGGCGCCGCAGGAACGTCATCCCTGAGTGAACCGGAAATCCTCCGAGCGATGTAGTCCCGTCAGGTCAGGTCAGGTCAGGCTCCTGGCGAAAGCAAGGGCTTCCCGCACGGAGAGAGCCGGCAGATACGCGCGTGCAAGTGCGAGCCCGATCGCAGGAAGGGCGACCGGGTCGGGGTAGGCCATGAAGAGCGGGTGGAATTCGGGCTGGAACTTCCGTTTGAAGGCGAGGAGCGAACGGAACCCGTAGACGGGCTCCAGGCTGCGCCCGAGGAAGTCGATGAACCGGGAGGCGAGGCTCGACGCCCGGTTGTCTCCGTCGCCCGCGCCGGTCTGGGCGAGCGGGGCCGCCGAGAGGCTCAGGAATTCGATTTCCGGCTGTTCGCTCATCTGCCGGGCGGTCTGCGCGATCAGGAATTCCATCACGCCGTTCATGCTGTCCGGGCGCCGCCGCATGAAGTCGAGCGTCCAGCCGATCACCTTCCCGTCCCGGTAGCTCGGGAGCCAGCTCGTCACCGCGTGCACGACCTGGCCTTCATCGATCGCCAGCATGAGCCGGACCGCGGGGTCACGGAGCTCGTCGAGTCCGCCGAGGGTGAAGCCCAGTTCGGGGAGTTCCTTCTCCTGCACCCAGAGCTCGGAAATCTCGGAGATCTGCACGTTCTCGAGCACGGGAAGCGCGCGGTACGTCGTCCATTCCGCGCGCACTCCGGCACGTTCCGCCCGGTTGATCGACGAGCGGATGTCCTGCCACTTCTTCCCGGTTGTGTCCCAGGTCCGGGGCCTCAGGATCGTCTCTTCGCCGATCCCCATGGTCTGCCAGCCCATCCGGGCGAAGGTCGCCTGCCAGCTGCCGTGCAGGCTGTAGAAGACCGGGACCCAGCCGTGGTCGTCGCACATGATGGCGAAGTCGGCGATCGCCCGCGCGGCGTCTTCGACGGGTCCGACCGGCTCCGTCGTGGTGATGGCGACGCCGGCCTCCACGCGATACGCGATCGCGGTCGATCCGGAAGCGTTGAACCACAGTGAGTTCCCCTCCCACGTGGTCATGTATGCGAGGGAGCCTCCACCGCCCCTGCTGAGGATGGCCCGCAGCCGGGCCGCGTCGTCGCTCCGGCCGCCGGCGACGGTGCTGCGCATGCACTGGATCGCCCCGATGATGACGATCGCCCAGAACACCGGTCCGACCCACTGGTAGAGCAAGGTCGACGCCCAGTCGGTCGGCAGGAAGGAGAGTCGTTCGAGTCGGAGGAATCCGACGGGAATGAACCGCTCCGGCACGTCGCTGACGAGGTCCACGAGGTTCACGGCGGGGGTGAACCGGTCGCTGAGCGCGAGTCCCCCGATGACGTACACGGCCGCGAGGCCGAAGAAGGAGACCACGGTCGTCACGAAGAAGCGGCGGAGCCTGCCCGGCCTGCTGCGCACGGGGAAGCGACGCAGGTTCACGATGATCAGCACGGCAGTTGCAAGCGGAACCAGCACCGACACGACGAGCACGACGGCGACCTCCCAGTACTGGAAGGAGCGCCAGTGCCAGACGTACGGCTGGCCGGAGATCGGCAGGAGGCCGTAGTACCAGGCGCCGAGAACGGCCATGCCGGTGTTCACGACGATCGCGAGCCAGGCCGCGAATCGTCTGCCCCGCAGGACTCCGAAGGCGGCGACAAGAAGGGTGAGGAGCGGCAGCAGCGAGACGAGCACCGGCCCCACCCCGGCGACCCTCTCGAGGGTTAGTTCGTGCACGCACTGCCGGGTGATATCGCCCAGGAGGCACCGGTCCACGACATCGGTGACGGAGGGCACGCCCTGGGTGAGCAGGAGTCCGAGCGGAGCGAGGAGGCCGAAGCGCGTTCCGGAGAAGATCGTGATGACCGGGCCGACGGCGAGGATGCCGAGCACGGACGCGAGGAGTGTCCGCGTCTCGCGGTGCGAACTGCGGCGCCAGGTCAGGTCGATCCGCCGGGGCCGGAAGACGGCCCCGAGCGCGAGACCGGCGAGGGCCCCGAGAAGGCGGTACACGTCTGAGGGCTGGCCGGAGTAGAGCACGAGCACGAGGGCAACCATCAGGGTGAATACGCGGATGCGTCGCCGCCAGAGCGGCCCTGCGAAGCTGCTCGCCGCCATGATCGTGCCGAAGATCGGCGTGAACGGGTCGAGCGCCCAGAGTTCGCTGACGCCCCGTGACCACATCTCTCCGCTCGCGACACCCGCGTCCTGGAGCAGGAGACCGATCCCGGTGCCGAGGATGGCCGTCGACAGGAAGGCGATGACCGTTCGGCCACTGCCGAGGAGATGCTCGGCATAGCCGAGGACCACGAGGGTCGCGAGGATCGCGAGCAGGAGTTCCGCGAGATTGTCCACGAGGAACACGCTCGTGATCGGCGACCACCAGTGCCCGCCGTCGATGACCGACTCGTATCCGGTCCCGAACCAGAGCCGGATCCACCGCGACGGCCCCTGGACGATGCCCGTCGAGAGTGCGAGGACGAGCAGGATGAGCGCGTAGCCGAGGGACACCGGCTGTGTCCTGAGCCGTCGCCAGACGACCCGGATGGTCACGGCGAGACCGGCTCCGGCCCGGGAGAACCACCCGGTTTCGGCTGTTCCGCCGGCACCGTGGGAGCCTTCGGTGGACGTCGACATGGCGTTCACGGGGTCACCGCGAGTCCGGTGCGGGCCGCGATCAGCGGCAAAGCGGTCGTCCAGGCGAACTGCACGGTGTGCCAGTCGTGCGCGGTCCCTGGCGAGACGATCAGGTCCGTGCCTGCGCCGGCCGCGGTCGCCGCGGCGTCGAGGGTGTTCGCCCAGGCCAGGAAACGCGTGTCACCTGCCCCGACGGCGAAGATGATGTGCAGGTTGGAATAGGGGGCGTGCGCAGCGAGGATCGCGGCCGGCGCGGCGGCCGCGTAAGCGGTGGCACTGCCGGCGAACGCGGTCTGGATCGTGTGGGCGGCATCCCCGTTCCTGGGCACGAGCTCGCCTGAGATGTCGAGAATGGTGCCGAAGAGCTCCGGGTGCGCGGCGCCGAGCTGGATGGAACAGGTGCCGCCCTGGGAGAACCCCGCAATGGTCCACCCGGCGGGGCTTGCGGCGACCGAGAAGGTGGACCGGATCCAGGCGGGCACGTCGACAGTGAGGTAACTGGCACTGTTGCCGAGCACGGAGTCGACGCACATGGGGTTGCGGTCCGCTGCCCCCAACTGGTCAGGGACGACGACGATGGGCGTCTGGCCGGCGTGGGCGGCGGCGTACGTGTCGAGGATCGCGTCGAGTTTCCCTGCGGTGAAGACGTCTGCCGGTGTTCCCGGCTGGCCGGATAGCATCACGACGACGGGGAGCACGGGAGGATGTGCCGTGCGGGCGGCGGCCGGCAGGTACACGATGGCCGGGCGGGCGTCGAAGCCGGATACGGTTGCCGGAATCGTGACGGTGCCGATGCTGCCCGCGGTCTCCCCCACGCTGCTCGCCGTTGCGGCGGTCGCGCCCACGTCGAGTGCTCCGTAGAGCGGAACTCCGAGTGCCGCGCGCACCGTGGTGTACTGCCCGAAGTCGGCGTTGATGCCGGCCGCGGCGGCGAGGAGGCAGAGCGGAATCAGGGCGATCGCGACGCCCCGCCGCCAGCCACGGCCGGTCAGGCTGTTGATCGCGAGACCGATCCCGGCGAAGACGGCCACGACCCAGCCGCGGGTCACCATCGACAGCGACACACCGAACAGGTCCCAGACATCGCTCGTCAGCCAGGCGAGGACCCAGCCGAAGAGCGCCCCTGCTGAGAGACTCGCGGCGACACGGAAGAAGACGATTCCGCTGTACCGGCGGACGAGCACGAGGAGGACGGCGAGTCCGGCAAGAACGTAGAGGACCACGACGACGGGCCCAGCAACGATGCTGGTGTCAAGCAATGCGGCCATTTCGGTTTCCTCCCTCCCTACCCTCACACTCCGAGGGACGGCCTTCCCGCCAAATCGCGGGTTCTGAGCAATAGCTCAGGGAAGGATGCTGGCAGGCCTGCCCGTCCCCAGCAAAGGTTCAGGGCGGCGAACCCCTAGAACCCGAGGCGACCGAGCTGCTTCGGGTCGCGCTGCCATTCCTTGGCGACCTTGACCCGGAGGGACAGGAAGACCCGCTTGCCGACGAGGGGTTCGATCTGCTTGCGCGCCCGCACCCCGACGTCCTTGAGCCGGCTGCCTGACTTGCCGATGATGATGCCCTTCTGGCTGTCCCGCTCGACGAAGAGGTTGGCGTAGACCTCGACGAGTTCCTGGTCGTCGCGTTCGATGATGTCGTCGATCGTCACGGCGATGGAGTGCGGCAGTTCGTCGGTGACGCCCTCGAGCGCCGCCTCACGGATGTACTCGGAGATGCGCGATTCGAGGCTTTCGTCCGTGACGGCATCCGCGGGGTAGAGCGGCGCGTCGGAGAGCGGCAGGAGGCGCAGGAGCTCGGCGGCGAGGATGTCGAGCTGGATGCGGCTCGTCGACGAGATCGGGACGATCGCTTCCCAGTCCCGGAGTGCGGACACCGCGAGCAGCTGGTTCGCGACGCTCGTCTTCGAGGAGAGGTCGATCTTGGTCACGATCGCGACCTTGCGGGCGCGCGGGAAGTTGTCGAGCTGCTCGTTGATGAAGCGGTCCCCCGGGCCGATCGGCTCGTTGGCGGGGATGCACAGGCCCACCACGTCGACACCGGCGAGGGTGGACTGGACGAGGCTGTTGAGTCGCTCGCCGAGCAGGGTCCGCGGCTTGTGGATGCCCGGCGTGTCGACGAGGATCAGCTGGCCGTCCTTCTGGTGCACGATCCCGCGGATGGCCCGCCGGGTCGTCTGCGGCTTCGACGAGGTGATGGCGACCTTCTCACCGACCAGGGCATTGGTGAGGGTCGACTTGCCGACGTTGGGTCGGCCGACGAACGACACGAACCCCGCCCGGAATTCATTTTCTGTGGTCATGGCCGTTTACTCCCTCATCGTCCGTCACTCCGAGGAATGCGGTCTGCGCTTCGATCAGCGCTTCGTCTCGTTGGACCAGCACTGTGCTGATCCGTTTGCGGCGGCCCTCGGTGCGTTCCGCGGTGAGGACCAGCCCGCTCGTTCGTGCGACCGACCCGGCAACGGGCAGTCGTCCGAGGGCCTTGGCCAGCAGTCCGCCGACCGAATCGACCTCGTCGTCGTCGAGTTCGAGGTCGAACAGTTCGCCGAGTTCATCGACCGGGAGCCGGGCGCTGACCCGGAACCGGCCGTGGCCGAGGTCTTCGACCTCGACGACATCACGGTCGTACTCGTCGGAAATGTCGCCGACGAGTTCTTCGATCAGGTCTTCAAGCGTGACCAGGCCCGCTATGCCACCATACTCGTCGACGACCATGGCGAGGTGGTTCGACTCGAGCTGCATCTGCCGGAGGAGCTCGTCGGCCTTCTTCGACTCGGGGACGAACACGGCGGGCCGGGCGAGGTCGCCGACGGTGAGGCTCTCGATGTTCGGCGGTCGCTCGTAGACGAGCCGGGCGACGTCGCGGAGGTACACGATGCCCGTGACATCGTCGACTTCGCCGTCGATGACGGGCACTCGGGAGAAGCCTTTGCTCAGGAAGAGGCCCATCGCCTCGCCGAGGGAGGCATCGACCTCCATCGTCACCATGTCGGTGCGTGGGATCATGACCTCGCGGACGACGGTGTCGTTGAACTCGAAGATCGAGTGGATGAGTTCCCGGTCATCCTCCTCGAGGACGTCGAGCTCGGTGGCCTCGTCGACCATGCTGAGCAGCTGGTCTTCCGAGGTGAAGGTCGCGAGCCGGGTGCGCCCCGGGGTGACCCGGTTGCCGAGGGCGACGAGGGCGTTCGCGATCGGCCCGAGCAGTACGCGCAGGAAGTGCACGAGCGGCGCGGTCCCGGCCAGCAACCCGTCCGGGTGCGCCCTGCCGACGCTGCGCGGACTCGCGCCCACGAGAACGAACGACACGGCCGTCATCAGGGCCGCGGACAGCACGAGGGCGAGCCAGAGCTGCTCGATCGTGGTGGCGAAGACGAGGGTCACGAGTACCGCGGAGGTCGTCTCTGCGATGATCCGCATGAAGCTGATCGCATTGAGGTGGGCGCCGGTGTCTGCGGAGATCGCGCGGAGGGACCGTTTCGCCCGGTGTGTCTCGGCGAGCTCGGCGATGTCGACGCGGGAGAGGGCGAGGATGGCGGAATCGACGGCGGCCATCAGGCCGCCGAAGGCGACCAGGACGATGGCCGCCACGAGAAACCACCCGATGCTCATCGCGCGCGGCGGCGTTCCTGCATGGCGAAGCCGATCAGGATGTCGCGCTGGATCCCGAACATTTCCTTCTCCTCGTCGGGCTCCGCGTGGTCGAAGCCGAGAAGGTGCAGGATCCCGTGCGCGGTCAGCAAGAGGAGCTCGTCAAGGGTCGAGTGCCCGGCCGTCTCGGCCTGGCCCTGGGCGACCTGCGGGCAGAGCACGATGTCACCGAGGAGGCCGGCCGGTGTTTCGGCGTCTTCTGTGCCAGGCCTGAGTTCGTCCATCGGGAAACTCAGGACATCGGTGGGCCCCGGTTCATCCATCCACTGCACGTGCAGCTGCTCCATCGCGCCCTCGTCGACGAGGAGGATCGCGAGATCGGCGTCGGCGTGCACGTGCATGGTGTCGAGGGCGAAGGCCGCGAGGCGCTGGAGCGCGACCTCGTCGACCGGGATGTCGGATTCGTTGTTGATTTCAATGCTCATGAGGGTCTCCGTTTCGGAAAGCGGTCGCGGATGCCGCCGGGTCGTTCTGGGCCGCGCTTGACGAACTCGTGGGCCTGTTCGCTTTCGATGCGCTGCGCCTGCCTGAGTGCGTCGTATTCGGTCCACGCGTCGACGATCCTGCCGACGAGGGAATGGCGTACGACATCCGCGCTCGTCAGGCGCACGAAGCGGATGTCGTCGACCGTATCGAGCACCCGGGTCACCAGGCGCAGCCCGCTCGTGCCTGCGGGCAGGTCGATCTGGGTGACGTCGCCGGTGACGACCATCTTCGACCCGAAGCCGAGCCGGGTGAGGAACATCTTCATCTGTTCCGGCGTGGTGTTCTGCGCCTCGTCGAGGACGACGAAGGAGTTGTTCAGGGTGCGGCCGCGCATGTAGGCGAGCGGGGCGACCTCGATCGTGCCGGCCGCGAGCAGTTTCGGCAGGAGTTCCGGCTCCATCATCTCGCCGAGCGCGTCGTAGAGCGGACGCAGGTAGGGGTCGATCTTGTCGGTCAGGGTGCCGGGCAGGAAGCCGAGGCGTTCCCCCGCTTCGACGGCCGGACGGGTGAGGATGATCCGGTCGACCTCCTTGCGCTGCAGGGCCTGGACAGCCTTCGCCATCGCGAGGTAGGTCTTGCCGGTTCCGGCGGGGCCGATCCCGAAAACGATCGTGTCGGTGTCGATGGCATCGACGTATTCCTTCTGGCCGATCGTCTTCGCGCGGATGCTCTTGCCCCGTGAGGTGAGGATCGGCGGCCCGAGGCGAACGGAGGGGCTCGAGGTGCTGTCCTCGCCGAGCATGCGGGCGCTCGACTCGACCTCGGCCGGCGCGAGGTCACGGCCCTCGCGGATCATCACGAGCAATTCTTCGATCAGACGGCGGGCGGCGGCGACCTGGCTCGGCTCACCGGAGAGCGTCATCTCGTTGCCGCGGACGTGCACGCTGACCGCGGGGTGTTCCTTCTCGATCGCGCCGAGCAGCCGGTCCTGCGCGCCGAGGAGGCGCACCATGGCGACCCCGTCGATGAGGATCCGGGTCTCGACCGTCGTTTCGGACGGGAGCGCACCGGAGGGCAGGGACGGCACGGACTTCTCTGACGGCTCAGACGGCTCAGACGGCTCAGACGGAACCAAGTGTTCCCTCCCCGAGCGAGCCGGTCGCCCCGTCCTCCGACGGTTTCAGGGCGAGCACGTGGGCGTGGACGTGGAACACGGTTTGTCCGGCGGCGGCGCCGGTATTGAAGACGAGGCGGAACTGGCCGTCGGAAAGCTCGGTGGCGACCCGCCCGGCGACGGCGACGAGCTCGGCAAGGAGTCCGGGGTCGCCGGCAGCGAGTTCGACGACGTTGCGGTACGCCTCCGTCTTGGTCGTGACGACGATGTGCACGGGGGCCTGCGGGTTGATGTCGACGAATGCGATGATGCGTTCGGTCTCGGCGACGATGGTCGCGGGGATGTCGCGCGCGACGATGCGGCTGAAGACGGAGGGTTCTGCGCCGGTTTCTGACATGGTCCTATCTTAAGCGGCAGGTCGCCCTGCCGGGGGTCACCACCGGTCGAGGGCGGCGTTGAGCACGGCGAGGGCGGCGGGCCCGGCCGTCGACGTGCGCAGCACGGTGTCGCCGAGGCGCACCCGCACGGCCCCGGCGGCTTCGAGCATCTCG
The DNA here is from genome assembly GCF_004402235.1 of Cryobacterium glucosi. Taxonomy (GTDB): domain Bacteria; phylum Actinomycetota; class Actinomycetes; order Actinomycetales; family Microbacteriaceae; genus Cryobacterium; species Cryobacterium glucosi. The sequence continues at coordinate 101,226 of NZ_SOFS01000016.1, read as the reverse complement.
AGTTCCGAGGCGGCGATGCCACCCTCCGGACCGACGACGAGCACGATGTCCCGCGCCGCGGTTGCCTGGGAATCGGCCGCGTCGGCCGCGTCGTCAATCGACGGCAACCGGGTCAGCCGGATGTCGGCGGTGGGCTCGAGGAGCAGCATCCGCGTGCCCCGCGCCAGCACGGCAAGTTGTTTGGTGCTCGTGAGGTCTGCGACCTCGGGAAGCCAGGGCCGGATCGATTGCTTGGACGCCTCGCGTACGATGGCGCGCCAACGCTCCCGTCCCTTGGCGACCTTCTGGCCCTCCCAGCGTGTCACCGAGCGGGCGGCCGCCCACGGAACGACGCCGTCGACGCCGAGTTCGGTCGCGGCCTGCACCGCCATCTCGTCACGGTCGCCCTTGGCGAGTGCCTGCACAAGGCGGATGCGCGGGCTCGGCCTCGCGATGTTCCGCGCGCTGTCGACCCGCAGGGCCAGCCGTCCGGGCTCCGCTTCCTCGACGGTCGTCTCCAGGAGCAGGCCGGACCCGTTCCCGGCGAGCAGGTGCTCCCCCGGCCGGACCCGGCTCACGGTGACCGCGTGCCTGGCCTCGGCACCGGTGATGGTCGCGACGGCTCCGACAGGGCAGTCCTCCGCGCGGAGGGACTCGTCGATGAAGAAGTGCGCCATCCGGTTAGACGCGGAACCGGTCGCGGAGCTTCGCGAAGAGTCCCTGCTGCACCGCACTGAGCGCGGGAGCCGGGGACTTGTGCTTCGCGGCGAACTGTTCGATCAGTTCCCTCTCCTTGTGGTCGAGCTTGGTCGGCGTCACGACGTGGATCCCGACCTTGAGGTCGCCGCGGCCATTGCCGCGGAGGCGCGAGACTCCGCGGTCCTTGACCGTGATGACTTCGGAGCCCTGCACTCCGGCACGGATCTCGACGGTGATGTCGCCGTCGAGGGCCTTGACCGTTGTGGTCGTGCCGAGGATCGCATCCGTCATGGGCACGTCGAGGGTGCAGAGCAGGTCGTCACCGTCGCGGCTGAACACGTCGTGGTGGCGGACCTTCATTTCGAGGTACAGGTCGCCGTTGGGGCCGCCGGCAGGTCCGGCCTCTCCGCTCCCGGGCATCTGCAGGCGCAGGCCCGTGTCGACGCCGGCGGGGATGTCGACCGGAACAGTGCGGCGGGCGCGGACACGGCCCTGGCCCTGGCAGGTCACGCACGGGGTTGCGATGATCGTGCCGAAACCGCGGCAGGAGCCGCAGGGGCTCGAGGTCATCACATTGCCCAGCAGGGAGCGCACGGCGCGCTGGATGTTGCCGGTGCCGTGGCAGATGTCGCACGTGACAGGGGCGGTTCCGGGCTGGCAGCAGGTTCCGCTGCAGGTCGCGCAGACGATGGCCGTGTCGACCTCGAGGTCGCGGTGGGTTCCGAAAATGATCTCGTCGAGGTCGAGTTCGACCCTGATCAGGGCGTCCTGGCCGCGTTCGCGGCGAGACCTCGGTCCACGGCTGCCGCCGCCGCCTCCGAAGAAGGTCTCGAAGATGTCGCCGAAGTTGCCGAAGTTGCCGTCGAACCCGGCGTTTCCGCCCGTACGGCCGTTGCCGCCGTGGTCGTAGTTGTCGCGCTGCTTCGGGTCGCTCAGCACGTCGTAGGCGTGGGTGACGTGCTTGAACCGCTCAGACGCATCCGCGCCGGGGTTCACGTCGGGGTGGAGCTGGCGGGCGAGGCGACGGTACGCCTTCTTGATTTCGTCGGTGGAGGCATCGCGTGCGACGCCGAGTACTTCGTAATGGTCAGCCAAAGCTGGCTCTCCTAGGTCTGTTTTCGTAGGTGTGCGGCGTGGGGGCTGGTCGAGGGACTCGCCTATTCGAGCAGGCGGGACAGGTAGCGGGCGACGGCACGGACGGCCGCCATGTTGTTCGAGTAGTCCATCCGGGTGGGGCCCAGGACGCCGAGGCGGGCAAGGTCTCCACCCTGCGAGCTGTAGCCGCTGGTCAGCACGCTGGTCTCGGAGAGTCCGAATGGCGCGTTCTCCCTGCCGATACTCACCGACACCCCGTGCTGGTCTGTCGCCATCTCGCCGAAGAGGCGCAGCAGGACGACCTGCTCCTCGATGGCCTCGAGCACCGGGTAGATGCTCCCGGTGAAATCTTCCTCCGTGCGCACGAGGTTCGCGGCGCCGGCCATCACCAGCCGCTCCTGCCGGTTCGCACCGACCTGGTCGCGAAGGGTGAGGGTGACCAGGGAGACAACGTCCGGTTGCTCGCCGGCCAGGTCGGCGGCATCCGTGAGCGCGATCGCTGCTGCGCTCATGCTGAGGCCGACCACGGCGGCGTTGAGGCGGGCGCGGAGGCGGACCAGCAGCTGCTCCTCGAGCGGCCGGGGCAGCTCGATCACGCGTTGCTCGACCCGGCCGGCATCCGTGATCAGCACGGACAGGAGCCGGGTCTCCGAGAGCGCCACGAGCTCGATGTGGCGCACCCTCGCACGGGACAGCGAGGGGTACTGCACGAGCGCGACCTGGTGGGTGAGCTGGGAGAGCAACCGCACGCTGCGGGCGAGGACCTCGTCGAGGTCTGCGGACTGCCCGAGGAACGTCTCGATGGCCTGGCGCTGCGCTGCGGAGAGCGGGCGCAGATCGGCGAGGTGATCGACGAAGAGCCGGTACCCCTTGTCGGTCGGGATCCGCCCTGAGGAGGTGTGCGGGGCGATGATGAGCTCCTCCTCCTCGAGGAGAGCCATGTCATTGCGAATGGTCGCCGCCGACACTCCGAAGGAATGCCGGTCAACGATGGTTTTTGACCCGACGGGCTCGCGCGAGGCGACGTAGTCTTGAACAATGACCCGCAGAACTTCGAGGCTGCGATCCGAAACCATGACTGAATCGCCTCCTTTCCGGGTGACTGGGTGCCGGCGACTTTGGCACTCACGGCGTTTGACTGCCAATCATATCGCGACACACGGGGACACCCCCATTGCTAGCGGATGATTGGGCGCAGTACCTTGAGTCTTGTAACGGTCCTCCATCCGCACGGAAAGGCACGATGATGAGCAATTCAACCGGTAACAACGGCGAAGATCCGAACCTGGGCCAGCGCCCCCCGCAGCAGCCATACCAGCCGGCAGCACCCACACCCGTTGCCGCTGCTCCCCTCACCGAGACCGAGGACCGCCAGTGGGCGTCCTTCGCGCACCTCGGCGGCATCATCGGCCCGCTCCCCTCCCTGATCATCTGGCTCGTGTTCAAGGATCGCGGTCGCTTCACCGCCCAGGAAGGCAAGGAAGCCCTGAACTTCCAGATCACGATCGCCATCCTCTACGTGATCGGCTCGATCCTCCCGTTCGTCGGTGCCCTGATCATCTTCGCCGCCTGGGTCGTGGCGATCATCTTCTCGATCCTCGGGTTCCTGAAGGCGAAGGACGGCCAGGCCTACCGCTACCCCTTCGCCCTGCGTCTCATCAAGTAGCGCGGCGACCGGCGGAACCTCACACCACCCGGAGTATCTCGCGGGACCAGCACAACCAGATAACGCGTACAAGGAGCCCGAATGTCCACACCACCCCCCGCCAATTCCTACCAGCCCGTTACGCCGATGAACCCGTCGGACGAACGCTTGTGGGCCACCCTGATCCACGTGGGCGGAATCCTCTTCGAGTTCGTGCCCGCGCTCATCGGTTACCTCGTGCTCAAGGACCGCGGCCCGTTCATCCGCGCGCACGCGGCGACGGCGCTCAACTTCCAGATCACCCTGGCCATCGCCTATGTGGTCAGCGGAGTGCTGACGCTGGCGCTGGTCGGGTTCCTGCTGCTGCCCGCCGTCTGGGTCTTGAGCGTCGTCTTCAGCATCATCGCGGCCCTCGCGGCCAACAAGGGCGAGTACTACACCTACCCGCTCACCATCAAGTTCGTCAGCTAGACCGCAGCACCTTAATCCGCGAGAAGCCGCCGTACGACGGCGTCCGCGAGAAGCCGTCCTCTCCTGGTCAGTTCGACCGTCCCGGAGAGGGCGGCTTTCGCGTTGACGAGTTCATCGGCGATGAGACCGGCGACCTCGCGGCGACCGAGCGGCGAGAGCGAGTCGATCCGGATGCCCTCCCGGATGCGGGTGAGCAGGAGGACCCGCTCCACCTCGCGGGTCGTGTCGTCGAGGGTCTCGCGCCCTGCGGCAGGTGAGTCCCCGGCGAGGATCCGGTCGGCGTATGCGGAGGGGTGCTTGACGTTCCACCACCGCACGCCGCCGACGTGGCTGTGCGCACCGGGTCCGACCCCCCACCAGTCCTGGCTGCGCCAGTATGCGAGGTTGTGCCTGGACCGGTGCGCGGCATCCGTCGCCCAGTTGCTGACCTCGTACCAGCCGTAGCCGGCCGCGTCGAGGAGTTCGTCGGCGAGTTCGTAGAACTCGGCCTGGGTGTCCTCGTCGACGGGGGCGAGTTCGCCTCGGCGGATCTGCCTTGCGAGCTTCGTGCCGTCCTCGACGATGAGCGAATACGCGCTGATGTGGTTCGGGGACAGGCCGATGGCCTGCTCGAGGCTCGCGCGCCAGTCGGCACGGGTCTCCCCCGGCGTGCCGTAGATGAGGTCGAGACTGACGTCGAGCCCGGCATCGCGGGCCCACCCGGTGACGAGCGGGATGCGCTCCGGGTCGTGGGTGCGCTCGAGGGTCGCGAGCACCCGGGGCACGGCGGACTGCATGCCGAAGGAGACCCTGGTGAAGCCTGCGGCGGCGAGAGTGTCGAGGTAGGCGGCGTCGACGGAGTCCGGGTTGGCTTCCGTGGTCACCTCGGCGCCGTCCGCGAGGCCCCAGGTGTCGCGGACGGAGTCGAGCATCCGGACCAGGTCCACAGCGGGCAGGAGTGTGGGGGTGCCGCCGCCGAAGAACACCGTCGCGGCTTCCCGGTCCGGAACCCCGGAGTCGCGGAGGATGCGCCCTGCGGACTCGACCTCGGCGACGGCCTGGCCCGCGTAGTCGTGCTGGGACGCTCCGCGTAGCTCGGTCGCGGTGTAGGTGTTGAAGTCGCAGTAGCCGCAGCGCACCCGGCAGAACGGCACATGCAGGTACACGCCGAAGTCGCGCTCGGATGCCCCGACGGCGGCGGATGCCGGGAGCAGGCCGTCGCGCGGTGCCGGATCGCCGAGGGGAAGGGCGCTGCCCATCGTCAGACCGCGCCGACCGGGTGCAGGGCGCGCAGGTAGCGGGCGGTGTACTTGGCCTGCTGCATGCGGACGATCGGCCAGGCGAGCCGGTAGTACCAGGTGCTCGGACGTGAGAAGGCCCGGATCGTCAGCCAGACGGAGTCATCGGCCTGTCGGTCGACGATGAACGCCTCCTCGCCGCTCGCGGGGTGGCCGTCAAGGGTGCCGTAGCCGAAACCGATGCGGTCCGTCTCGTCGATGACGTAGACGACACGTACGGGCGAGTCGACGGTGAACGGGCCCACTGCCACCGAGAGGCGCGCGGACATGCCGTTGACGATGTACGGGGTGCCGTCGTCGGCGAACGTCGCCTCGTCGACCGGGTGCTCCTGGTTCACCGAGGGGGTGCCGTCGGCGTTGAACACGATCCCGGAGTACTGGACGCCGGTGCTCTGCTGGAGGTCGGTGACGGTCATGCCACTGCCGAGCTGCACGCCCCAGGTCATCAGGAGCGCGGCAGCGGTCCGGAACCGCTCTTCACCGCTGCCGAGGCGAACGGTGCGTTCGAGCGGCCGGTAACCGCGCGGCGGGTACCGGAGCAGATCGGGGGCGAGGGTGCCGCCGATCGCCGCATAGGTCACGGCCGCGTCGGTGAAGGTGGAACGCCGCATCCGCCTACTTCTTCTCTTTCTTGGCCGGCTCGTCCCCCGAGAGCGCGGCGATGAAGGCCTCCTGCGGCACCTCGACGCGGCCGACCATCTTCATGCGCTTCTTGCCCTCTTTCTGCTTCTCGAGCAGCTTGCGCTTGCGGGAGATGTCGCCGCCGTAGCACTTGGCGAGGACGTCCTTGCGGATGGCGCTGATCGATTCGCGGGCAATGATGCGGGCTCCGATCGCGGCCTGGATCGGAACGTCGAACTGCTGCCGTGGGATGAGTTTCCGCAGCCGCCCGGTCATCAGCACGCCGTAGTCGTATGCCTTGTCGCGGTGCACGATGGCGCTGAACGCGTCCACCTGCTCGCCCTGCAGCAGGATGTCGACCTTGACCAGGTCTGCCTCCTGCGAGCCGATCGGTTCGTAGTCGAGCGAGGCGTACCCGGCGGTCTTGCTCTTCAGCTGGTCGAAGAAGTCGAAGACGATCTCGCCGAGCGGCATCGTGTAGCGGATCTCGACCCGGTCCTCACCGAGGTATTCCATGCCGAGCAGGGTGCCGCGGCGGCCCTGGCAGAGTTCCATGATGACGCCGACGTAATCCTTGGGCGCGAGGATCGCGGCCTTGACGATCGGTTCCTCGACCTTGGCGATCTTGCCGTCAGGGAACTCGCTCGGGTTCGTCACGGTGACGGTCTTCTTGTCGTCGGTCGAGACCTCGTAGATCACGCTCGGGGCCGTCGTGATCAGATCGAGGTTGAACTCGCGGTCGAGGCGCTCGGTGATGATCTCGAGGTGCAGCAGCCCGAGGAACCCGCAGCGGAACCCGAAGCCGAGGGCGACGGATGTCTCCGGCTCGTAGACGAGGGACGCGTCGGAGAGCTTGAGCTTGTCGAGTGCTTCACGGAGAGCGGGGTAGTCGCTGCCGTCGATCGGGTAGAGGCCGGAGAACACCATCGGCTTGGGCTCCGTGTAGCCGGGGAGGGCGACGGTTGCCGGGCGCAGCGCGGTCGTGACGGTGTCGCCGACCTTGGACTGGCGGACGTCCTTCACACCGGTGATCAGGTAGCCGACCTCGCCGACGCCGAGACCCTTGCTCGGGGTCGGTTCGGGGCTTGTCACGCCGATCTCGAGGATCTCGTGCGTCGCCCGGGTGGACATCATCTGGATCTTCTCGCGCGGGCTGAGCTTGCCGTCGATCATACGGACGTAGGTGACGACGCCGCGGTAGCTGTCGTAGACCGAGTCGAAGATCATCGCGCGGGCGGGGGCGTCCGGGTCGCCGACGGGGGCGGGAATGAGCCTGGTGGCGCGGTCGAGCAGTTCGGCGACGCCGATTCCGGTCTTGCCGGAAACGCGCAGCACGTCCTCCGGCTTGCCGCCGATGAGGCTCGCGAGTTCCTTCGCGTACTTGTCTGGATCTGCGGCGGGCAGGTCGATCTTGTTGAGCACCGGGATGATCGTGAGGTCGTTCTCGAGGGCCAGGTAGAGGTTCGCGAGGGTCTGGGCTTCGATGCCCTGGGCCGCGTCGACGAGCAGGATGGCGCCCTCGCAGGCCGCGAGGCTCCGGGAGACCTCGTAGGTGAAGTCGACGTGACCGGGGGTGTCGATCATGTTGAGCGCGTAGGCCTGGCCGTCGAGTTCCCAGGGCATCCGCACGGCCTGGCTCTTGATCGTGATGCCGCGTTCGCGTTCGATGTCCATGCGGTCGAGGTACTGGGCCCGCATCAGGCGGTCGTCGACGACGCCGGTGATCTGCAGCATCCGGTCGGCGAGGGTGGACTTGCCGTGGTCGATGTGCGCGATGATGCAGAAGTTACGGATGAATGCCGGCGGTGTTGCGGCCGGCAGGAACGCCGTGAGGGGTCTGGGTGACATGATCCGGTAATTCTCCCATAGCTCAGGCCCGCCGCCGATTTCGCCGTCTCCGCTGCGGCAGATCGAACGCGGTTCGGCCGGGGAGACCGAGTAGCCGACACGATTATCGGCCGGACCGATTAACTGGTATCGTTGCCTGTTGGCTTGCGTGTTGGGTCCCACCCCACCACGATTTTGCCGTACGGCGCCCTCTACCGCCACGCGGCCCATCCGAACAAGAACCTAACGAAAGCGTATAAACGTGGCAAATATCAAGTCGCAGATCAAGCGAATTGGCACCAACAAGAAGGCCCAGGAGCGCAACAAGGCGGTCAAGAGCGAGTTCAAGACCGCTGTTCGCGCTGCGCGCCTCGCTGTCACCTCCGGCGACAAGGACAAGGCTGTCGCCAGCCTCGCGATTGCGTCGAAGAAGCTCGACAAGGCCGTCAGCAAGGGTGTCATCCACCGCAACCAGGCCGCAAACAAGAAGTCGGCGCTCGCCAAGTCCGTCGGCGCGCTCGTCTAGTCTCTGCACCACCCAAAAAGCCCTCCGCCTCAGGCGGGGGGCTTTTTTGTCGTCCCGACCCCTTCGCGGGGCGGGACCCGGGTCTGTCAGCGCACCGAGGTGCGCTCGTAGAGGGCCATCGACCAGACGTAGCCGGCGACCGAGAGCAGGGCGCACCATCCGATCGCGAGCATCGGGTTCCAGCCGAGCGGGGTGCCGAGCAGGAGACCGCGGACGGTCTCGATGAACGACGTGAACGGCTGGTACTGCGCAAACGACTGCATCCATTCCGGCATCGAGCCCGTCGGCACGAAGCCGCTGCCCAGGAGCGGAAGGATCGTCAGGATCATCGGCAGGTTACTGGCGGTCTCGACGGTTTTCGACTGCATGCCCATGGCGACTCCGAGCCAGCTGACCGCGAACGAGACGAGCACGGTGAGTCCGGCGACGGCGAACCACTCTGCGACTCCCGCCGTCGGCCGGAATCCGACGAGGAGGCCGACTCCGAGCACGAGGGCGACGGCGATGATCGCCTGGATCGTGTTGCCGACGACGTGCCCGGCGAGGACTGCAGCGCGCGAGATCGACATTGTGCGGAACCGTGCCGTGATGCCCTCGGTCATGTCCATCGCGACGGTGATCGAGGCGCCGCTCGCGGTCCCTGCAATGGTGATCACGAGGATGCCCGGCATGACGTATGCGAGGTAGGCGTCGCGGCCGCTCGCGGGATCGACGCCGGGCAGTCCTGCCCCGAGCGTGCCGCCGAACACGAAGACGAGGAGCAGCAGAATCACCACGGGCCCGAGGATGGTGAACATCGACAGGCCGGGATACCGAACCATGTGCAGCAGGTTGCGACGCAGCATGGTGATCGCGTCGGCGACGGTATGCGATGGCCGGCGGCCGCGTGGTGTTGCCTGACGCCGGGCCGTGAGGGTGGTCATGATTCGGTTCCCTTCGTGTCGACCCGGCCCGGCCGATCCTTCGTGCCGGTGAGGGCGAAGAACACGTCGTCGAGATCCGGGGTGTGGATGCTGAGGTCGTCGACCTCGACGCCGGCGGCATCGAGGCGATCCAGGATGCCGCGCAGCGCGCCGACCGTACCGTCGCCCGGCACCGTGAGCGCGAGTCCCGCCTCATCGCGAGCGGACTCACCGAACAGGCGCGAGGCAGCGTCGAGCGCCGCGCTATCCGGGAGACGCAGCCGGATGTGCCCGCCTGGCACGAGGCGCTTGAGCTCGTCCGGCGTTCCCTCCGCGACGATCCGGCCGCCGTCGAGCACCGCAATGCGGTCCGCGAGTTCGTCCGCTTCCGCCAGTTGCTGGGTGGTGAGCAGCACCGTCGTCCCCTGCGCGACGAGGTCGCGCACGATGTCCCAGACGGTGTGGCGACTCCTCGGGTCCAGCCCGGAGGTGGGCTCGTCGAGGAAGATCACGCTCGGGGCCTGGACGAGCGTCATCGCGAGGTCGAGACGGCGGCGCATCCCGCCGGAATAGGTCGCGAGCGGCTTGCGGGCCGCCTCGACGAGGTCGAACTGCTCGAGCAGTTCGGTCACCCTGGCCTTCGATCGTTTCGCGCCGAGGTGACGCAGCCTGGCCATCAGCTGGAGGTTCTCCTCGCCGGTGAGCAGGCCGTCGACCGCCGAGAACTGGCCGGTGACGCCGATCGCGGCGCGCACGCCGTCGTGGTCGCGCAGGACGTCGCATCCGTTCACGAAAGCCGTGCCGCCGTCCGGTCGCACGAGCGTGGACAGGATGTGCACGGTTGTCGTCTTCCCTGCGCCGTTCGGGCCGAGCAACGCTGTGACGGTGCCCGCGGCAACGGAGAGGTCGACGTCGTCGAGTACGACCCGTCCGCCGTAGGACTTGCACAGTCCGTGGACGTCGATCGCTGAGCTGGTCATGGTCTTCCCTTCTCGTGATGTCTTCTGGTGGTGGGGATCTCGGACGGCACGGTCATCGGGCGCGCCGGATGCTGATGTCGCTGTGCTGGGTGCGGGCACGGACCGAGACGGTCGGCTCCGAAGCGTCGGGAGCGCGGTCGCCCGCCAGTTCGTTGCGCACCCTCCCGTCTTTCGAGGAGAGGTCGAGCCAGGCGGGCACGCCGGACCGGACGCCGATGGTGACCTGGCCGTAGCCGCTCTCGACCTGGATGGAACCGCTCGAGACCTCGTGCACGTGGATGCTGCCATATGCGGTCTTCGCCGTGACGGAGGCGAGCGCCTGTGTCACGTCGAGGTCGCCGTAGGAGAGTTTCGCGTCGAGATCGCCACAGGCCTCCCCGACCATGATGCTGCCGTGGGACGCCTTGAGGATCGCGTCACCGGCAATGGTGCCGACCCGGATCTGGCCGTGGTCGGCCGTGACCTCGATTCCACCCCCGACGGTCGCAACGGTCGCGTTGCCGTGCGCCGCGCGCAGCCACAGGTCGCCGGTGGCGTCGAGGTCGACGGGTCCGGTTGAGGACTTGATGCGGGTGTTGCCCAGGCGCCCGACGGTCCGCACGCCGCCGACACTGATCTCTGCGGTCAGCCGCGACCCCGCGGGGAGCTCGACCGTCACGTCGACGGACTCCGTCGGGCCGATGACGCTGAAGCGGGGCTTCGGACCGGTCACGGTCAGTCGCCGGCCGTCGAAGTCGACCGTCGTCTCCTCCGCGCCGCGGCGGTCGACGGCCTTTGCCGGGTTGGTCGCCGACACCGTTACGACGGTCTCCGTGCGGTCGCCGGCGAAGACGTCGATCATGCCGACCGGCAGGTTGATGGCGAGGTTGATCGGGGTGGGTGTTGGGTAGCTGGGCATGCTGGCGCCTCCCTTTCTGTGGGCTGGAGCAGTTCTTGGAACGGGTGTCCGGCCCCGACATGCGGGCCGGTGGATGCCGGGGCGGGGCCGGTCAGCGCGCCCAGCCTGCGAAGTTGTCGCCGGTGCGGAGCGTGCGCTGGGCGGAGCGTCGTTGCCTGGGCTGGACTTCCGCAGCGATCGCCCGGACGAGCCAGGTGTTGACGGACAGCCCGTCGGCCGCGGCCGCCTCATCCACCCGCGCTTTGAGGGCATCGGGCAGGCGCAGCGTCGTGCGCGAGGTGCTCGCATCGTCGAGGTCGACGGGTGTGGCCGGCCGCTCGTCGGCGTCCGACTCCGGGTTCGGCTGGGTCACCACGAACTCGATCTCGCGGCCACGGAGTCGCAGGTCGACCGAACCGGGCGCGAGCTCACGGGTGATCTCCCCGACCGCCGCCGACAGGACGTCGAGGAGCACAAGCCTGGCCGCGGCATCCAGCCCGGCGGCGAGCCGTTCGGCGACGGCTCGGGTGTCCTCCGCGCCGTTCGCCGCGGTCTCCGCCAGCTGGAGTTGCAGGTCGGTGACGTACTGTCCGAGTTCCATGTCACCATGGTGACACCATCGTGGTGTCATGTCAAGCGATTATGGTGTCACGCGGTCAGCTGGGTCGTGACGGGGCGGGAAGTCAGTCCTCGCCCCGGCGGGCGATGACGCCGATGAGGCGTTCGAGGGCGAAAACGGGATCCCGTTCGGCGCCCTTGACCGCGGCATCCGCTTCAGCGAGGGCGACGATGCAGCGTCCGAGTCCCTCGTCGGTCCAGCCGCGCAGGTCGCGCTGGGCGCGTTCGACCTGCCAGGGCGCCAGGCCGAGCTGGCCGGCGAGCTGGCCCGATCCGCCACGGGCGCCGTAGACCTTGGCCATCGTGCGGATCTTCATGGCGAACGCCGCGACGACGGGGACCGGGTCTGCACCGGAGGTGAGCGCGTGACGCAGGATGACAAGGGCGTCGCCGTACTTGCCCGCGATCGCGGCGTCGGCGACCTTGAACGCATTCGCCTCGACACGGCCGCCGTAGTACCGGTCGACCGTGGTTTCGGTGATCTCGGCCGTGGAGTCGGCGATGAGCTGCTGGCACGCCGCGGAGAGTTCGGCGAGGTCTCCGGAGAACGCAGCCACGAGGGCGCGCAGGGCACTGCCGCTCACCCGTTTGCCTGCCGTGCGGAATTCGGCCGCGGCGAAGTCGTGCCGGTCGGTGTCCTTCTTGAGTTCCGCGCAGACGATCTCGATGCCGCCGCCGAGACCGGACCGGATGGTGTCGAGGAGTTTTTTTCCGCGCACGCCACCGGCGTGGCGGAGCACGACATAGGTGTCGTCCGCGGGGTTCTCCAGGTAGTCGAGGGCTTCGGCGAGGAAGGTGTCGCTGCACTTCTCGACGTTCGTGACCCGGATCAGGCGTGGTTCGCCGAAGAGCGACGGGCTCGCCATCGTGAGCAGCTCACCTGGCGCGTAGCTGTCGGCGAGCACGTCGCTGATCTCGAGGCTCGGGTCCTCGAGCTTGAGGAAGTCCCGCAGCTGCCGGATGGCCCGTTCGGCGAGGAAGGTCTCTGTGCCGGAGACGAGCACGATCGGGGCGGGACGGACCTCGTGCCAGGCGAGTTGCGGGATCGCGACGGCCTTGCCGGTGCGGGCGGTCTTGGCGGGTGCTGCGCTGCGGACGGCCACGCGAGTCCTCTCCCCTGGGCCTGCTCACGGGCGGGCTCAGGGTTTCCAGCCTAACCGGCACCGGGGACACTGAGCCTCGACACGACACCGGTTTCAGCCGCCCTTCTCCGTCCAGACCGTGAGGGCTCCTCCCCCGGCGGCGGCCGGTGCAACGACCGAGAGCCCCTGCCGGTCGGTGCGCACGGCGAGGGTGCCGACCGAGCGGAGCAGGTCGAGCAGGGAGGCCGTCGGGTGCCCGTAGCCGTTGTCGGCACCGACGGAGATGAGTCCTACGGTTGCGTGCAACTCGGCGTAGAACTGTGGGCTCTGGTCCCGGCTGCCGTGGTGGGCGACCTTGACGACGTCGACCCTGCCCGGCGCGGACACCCGGTCGAGCGCGACCTGGGCGTCCTCGCCGAGGTCGCCCAGAAACACCGAGCGGATGCCGCGCCCGTCGAATTCGATCGTGACGCTCCCCGGGTTGCCGGTCTGCATCTCCGACCCGCCGGGCACGGGCCAGAGGATGTCCCAGCGCAGGCCGCCGAGCGTGCCCGCGTCGCCCTTCGCCGCTTGCCGCACCTCGGCGCCGCCCTCGGTGAGCCGGGCGTGCAGCCGTTCGTCCTGCGCGTTCTCGGGGATGCCGACGAGTGCGGTGCCGACCCGGCCGATCACGGCCCCGATTCCGCCGATGTGGTCCATGTCGTAATGGGTCAGCACCAGCAGGTCGATCCGGTCGATCCCGAGCGAGCGCAGGCACTGCTTGAGCGGTTTCGGGTCCGGCCCGACGTCGACGAGGGCGAAGCGGTCCCGGTCGGTCCCGTGGTCCCTGACGACGACGGCATCACCCTGGCCGATATCGCACGCTGCGATCTGCCAGTCGGCGGGGAAGGTCAGGGCGCGGCCGATGCCCTTTCCGATCAGGGTGCCCGCGTATCCACCGACGACCAGCACAAGCACCACGAGCGCGACGGCCGACCAGCCGTCGAGCGTCGAGCGGGTCCGGCGGGCACCGCGTGAACCGGCGTCGCCGTCGCGGCCTCCCATTCGCTCCCCGATTCCGGCTCGTGACCCGGTCCGTGTGCCCTGCCGCAGAAGCAACACGAGCACGGCCGCGGTGAGGACCAGGGTCACGAGCACCCCCAATGGCCCGCCGAGCCAGGGCAGGCTGCTGCCCGGCAGCTCCGCCGCGGTCCGCGCGACTGCGGCGATCCACGCGGACGGGACCCACGCCGCCCAGAGAACGACGCCTGCCACGCCGGGGAGCCAGGGCAGCACCAGGCACGCCGCAAGGCCGAGGACCGTGGCGAGCGGGGCCGCCGGCTCGGCGAGCAGGTTGGCCGGAACGCCATAGAGCGGAAAGGTGGGGCTTAGCAGCACGAGCACGGGCTGGCAGGCCAGCTGCGCTGCGAGCGGGATCGCGATCAGGGCGGCGAGCCCGGTCGGCAGCCAGCGGGCCAGGGATCGGGTCAGCGGCCCGGCAAGCACGAGAAGGCCGCCGGTGGCGAGCACGGAAAGTGCGAACCCGTAGCTGCGGGACAGCCAGGGGTCCGTCGCCAGCAGCACGATGACGGACAGCGCGAGCAGGGGCAGACCGCGACCGGGCCTGCCGATGCCCAGTCCGATGAGGAGCACCGCCGCCATCACGGCGGCGCGGAGCACGCTCGGCTCGGGGGTGACGAGCACGACGAAGCCGAGCAGGACGCCGAGCGACAGGGTGATGCGCGCACCGCGCCCGAGCCGGAGCCGGCCGAGCCTGAGCCTGGCGCCGATCAGCATGATGATCGCGATCACGACCGCGCAATTCGCCCCGGAGACCGCGGTCAGGTGGCTGAGCGATTTGATACGTCAAGAGTTACAGTTATTGCATGACAGCAATCATCTACACTCGGCAGTCACTTGACAAGACGGGCAAGGAGGCGGGCGTGACTCGCCAGCTCAAAGACTGCCGTTCATTGGCGAAGCGTAAGGGCCTCGACGTGATAGCGGAGTTGAGCGACAACGACATTTCGGCAACGACCGGAGTACGCCGCCCGTCGTTCGAGAACCTACTGCAACTGATCGAAAGCGGGGCCGCCGACACTGTTATTGTCTGGCACCCTGACCGGCTTTACCGCAAGCTGACTGACCTCGTGAAGATCACTGAGATAGCCCAGCGCCACGGCCTGACGATCGCATCCGTGCAGGCCGGTGACGTGGACTTGAACACCCCCAGCGGCCGCATGAGCGCGAGCATCTTGGGTGCCGTTGCCACGCACGAGGGCGAGCACCGCACGGAACGCCAGCGGGCCTCATACCGCCAGCGGGCCGAGGCCGGGGAATGGCACTTCTCGCGCCGACCGTTCGGTTATAGGCGCGACGGCGACAAGGTCGTGCAGGTACCCGAAGAGGCCGAAGTTCTGCGCGAGGTGCTGACGCGCTACTACGCCGAGGAGACGCCGAGGCACGCAATCATGCGCGACCTGAACGACCAAGGGATACTCACCCCGCAGGGCAAGGCGTGGGGCATCATTCAGGTACGGGACCTACTCACGAACAGCCGTTATGCGGGGATCTCGTCGTACAACGGCGTTGAGGTCGGCAAGGGTTCCTGGGAACCTATTGTTGACGAGGCGACATGGCGCTCGTGGCAGAGCGGTGCCGCAAAGCGCAAGCGCAAGTCCACGTTCACCGCCGCGAAGTATCTGCTAACCGGGATTGCCGCATGTGGCGAATGTGGCGGCGTGATCTACGTCAAGCACCGTGCTAACTCGGGACTCTCATATTTCTGCAACGAGAACGGGTGCGTTCAGCGTTCCGTGAATTCCGTGGACGACCTAGTGGAGAAGGTCGTCATTGCGCGACTTCAGAAGCCCGACGCTGTCGCGACGTTGCGCCCCAAAGCGGCACCGATGGAACACCTCTACGCTGAGCGCGCTGTCGCCCAATCCAGGCTCGACGATCTGGCCGAGTTGCTCGCTGACGGCACCCTGACGGCCCAGGCCGTGCGGGACGCCGCGAAACCACTGCGAGCAACGATCAAGCGCCTAGACGAGAAGACCGCAGCCAGCGACGCAGCCGCAGTCATCCCGCTGGACCTTCTCGTCGGTGACGTGGCGGGCAAATGGGCCGCGCTCTCCCTCTCCGGCAAGCGCGGATTGGTCCGAGCCCTCCTCGAAGTACGAATCTCCAGGCAGGGGAACACGAGAGTATTCGATCCCGAAGCCGTAGCTATCAAGTGGCTCTCGTAGCCGCCGATACCATGAGGCCATGAATGGGCTACTGTCTGGGCTCGCCGTTTGCGGCGTTTGTGGGTCCCCGGTACACGCGGGCGTAAATGCGCGAACGGGCATCCGCACATACCTTTGCTCGGCCTCGACTGGACACCTCACGCGGAACGCGGAACCGATCGAGGTGTATGTGCGGGGCGTCGTCATAGCGCGCCTGTCCGTTCCCGACGCACACGACGTGCTCAACGATCCAGCGCACAGTGACGTGACCGACGCATGGGATTCCCTAACGACCTCGCGTCAACGGGTGATCGTGGGGACGCTTATGCGCGTAACCCTGTTCCCTCCGGGGCGTGGAACGCGGACGTTTCGCCCGGAGACCGTCGGCATTGAGTGGTTGAGCTGAAATCTCCGAAAAAGTTATCCACATCTTTTCGCGTCGACCTTTAACACGTACGTATCAACGTTGACCCGCTCTCGAAATCATCGATCGGCGCGACGACGGGACCTTCAAGCGCCGCCAGCACTCAACCCCAACGGGCAGTAACGGGCTGACTTTCGAAGCGGTGCAGAACCCTGAAAATCGCCTGTGTTGCACCATCCCGAATCGCCAACACTTCTCTTCGTACCCTCCTTAGCATTGTCTCAACCTCGAAATACGGGGCACACAATGACGAGAGGTGTCCAGCCGTGGCATCCAGTAATCCGAAGACGCGTTCCATCGTGGCGACGCTCGGAGCAGCTACAAGGTGGGGCACCGCCTCGCCGGAAGCATTGGCAAACATGCAACGTGACCTCGCCGCCGAACGGCTCGCGCTCTACATCGAGCGGGTCGTCGCCGATGCACCGCCGCTCACCGGAGCGCAACGTGACAGGCTCGCCGCTCTACTGTCCGGGGCGGTCGTGCCCGCATGAAAACCCTAAGAGAAAGACCCCCGGCGGCAACCGGGGGTCCTAAGCAATCACGAAGGGGATCGGATCACGAAGAGAATACCACCGGGCGCGCCGTCGGTTGTGTGTCGCACTCGAAGTGCGGCAAGGAGTGGAAGCAACGAGGGAACCTGACGGGCCATTGCGCCAAGTGCTGCGAGACGTTCGAGGGCCTAACTCTGTTCGATGCCCACCAACTAATCCTGCCGAACGGCAGAGTCGAGTGCAGGGACCCTCATTCGCTGGTGTTCCATGGTGAGCCGATTCGGCTTGTCGAAGGCACTTGGCGAGGGCCGGGAATGTCCGCGACCGATCTCACCAGACGCCTCTCATTGGGAAACGCAGGAGGGATAGACGCCACACCCGGGCCTGAGTGCCCACCTGTGCCCCTGGAGGCCCGCGTCGCAGATCAGGGCGACACCGTTCCCCAATCCGTGTCGGTTCCTACGTCGGGGGGTGACAACCTGTGGACGCACGGTTTCCATGCCACTACCTCAACGATCGGCGCGTAATGCGCTTGACCCCAGAGGCGTTCCGAGCGTTCGTGTTGGCGACTGCTTGGTCGGTGACGAACATGACGGACGGGCGAATCGAACCGGACGACCTGCCACTGATCCCATGTTCGCCGTCCATTGCCGCGTCCCTCGTCGGGGCCGAGCTCTGGCGGGCTGTCGGCGGCGGTTGGGTAATTGCTGATTTTGCCGACACTCAGACGAGTAAAGAGCAGCTTGAGGGTTTGAAACAGAAGCGTCGTCTCAACGCAGATCGGCAGGCACGACACCGGCAGCGCCAGAAAGAATCCGGTTCGGAGCGTGACGATGTGCGTGACGTAACGCGTTACGTACCAGGGCACGACAAAGGCAAGGCAAAGGCAAAGGCAAGGCTTCTTACGAGCAGCCAGTACACGCAGGACGGTTTGACGAACGAGGAG
The DNA here is from genome assembly GCF_004402235.1 of Cryobacterium glucosi. Lineage (GTDB taxonomy): Bacteria > Actinomycetota > Actinomycetes > Actinomycetales > Microbacteriaceae > Cryobacterium > Cryobacterium glucosi. The sequence continues at coordinate 83,560 of NZ_SOFS01000016.1, read as the reverse complement.
TCGGCTGCCCCGGTTACGGCGTGGCCTGTGGCGAAGATTCCCGATTCGGAACCGGAGGGATTTGCCGGTGAATTTGTGGACCTTCGGACGGGCGCGATCGAACCGTCTCCGCCCGGTAGCCGCAAGTGCAGGGTGTGCTCTAACAAGTTGTGGACGCCGGAATCGCTCGCGTCCGGGCTGTGCCGAAAGGGTGACAGCGCTCACGAGGTCGCGCGGATGGAGCGCGCATCGTGATCTACGCGCCACCGCCGCCCCCACCGGTACCGGCACCTCGCTTCTCTGAAGACGCTTGGCAGCGTGAACCCGTGCGCGTGCAACCGGCCGATCGGCCAGTACCCGTCACGGACCTCACGTGCTCCGTCCCCGGCTGCGCACAAGGGCTCTGGCACCCAGAGAGCAAAGCACTGGGCGTATGTGCCCGACACCGACCCGAAAGGACTACCCCGAATGTCTGAAATTGATTTGACTGCTGTCCTGTTCGCGGCGGGCCGCACTCTCGACGAGCAGCGAGCCGCCCTCGATGGCGCTCTCGACTCGCTCCCGTTTGACGAGAGCCAGCGACTCTTATCGGAGGCTCTTCTCCAGTTCTCGGATCTCGCTCTGAGCATCCTCGAAACGGCCGTCGCACTCGGCGGCGACGCGGCAATCCTCGTCCGGGCCATTGTCGACGACCACTTGGCACGAGAGATCCTGACGGACCTCGACGACGACCTAGACGATCTGGGGCTTGGGGATGCGTAACCCGTACGTCATCGAAGGTCACTCGGTGACCGTGCCAGCGCGCATAGCCCGGATGCTCGTTCAGAACGGCGTTGTGCGTGGACTCCGGCAGCGGTTCGCAAACGACCTCGAACTGGAAATGGTGCTCCAGGGATGCGAAAGAATCGCCCAGTTCCCCGCCAATACCGCACGGGGAACGGAATTCGCTGAACTCGCGGAACTGCCCGCACCATTGCTCTTGAGCACGCAACAAGTAGCAGCAAGGCTCCGAATCACACCGCGAGGTGTGCGTGCCGCGATCGCTCGCGGCGATCTCGGGGCCGAACTGGTCAACGGTCGGTGGGTAGTTACTCCCGATCAAGTCGCTCGATTCGCCAAGTCAAGACCCTAGCTAAATACGCATTCCACATCACCGCAGGCTCGGGCATGAGCTAGCAACCCTTCCCCCAAGGAGCTAGTCAATTGATCCCCGAACTGAAGAAGAAACGGCGCGCCGAATGGACCGCCGCGAACGATATCCTCCGTGCCGCCGATTCGGCCAAGCGCGGCCTGACGGCAAGCGAAGACCGCGAGTACAACGAGCACATCGAGAACATCAGCGCACTCGATTCTCGAATCGACGCCATCGAGGAGAACCAGCGCAGCGCCCAAAACGCTGAAAGCTTCATGACCCAGATCCTGAGCGGCGGGAGCTCGATCAGCACCGCAGAGCGCGCACTCCCAACGATCTCCGAATACCGAGATCAGGAGCGCGCACTCGGCAATGGTTCCGTCGGCGTCACCCTCGGCCAGTCCAACTTCGCGAAGTGGACTGACCGACTCCGCTCGGCGTCCGTGTTCCTGAAGGCTGCACCTCGACTCGTTGAGGTGCCGATGAACTCGTTGAGCATTCCCGTCGTGTCGGCGTCCGTGACCGTCGGTGCCCGGGACGAGAACACCGTCATCAGCCCGTCGGACCCCACGATTGCCGGGGTCACGTTGCAGCCAGTGTCTTACGCCGCCCTCAGCCTCGTCTCGAACGAAGCGATTCGCGACAGTGATGGCGGTGTGGTTGACCTCGTCACCACCGACCTGATCCGCAGCACCGCGACGAAGGTCGACGGCACGTTCTTCGCCGGAACCTATGCTGCGTCCCCGTACCGCACCGCTGGGCTCACCACACTCGCGGGCATCGGGAACATCGCCAAGACCGGCGACCACGACCTCGCGTCGATCTCCGACGCGCTGTCCACGTTGCAGGGCGCGGGCGCGAACACCGACCGGCTCGCGTACTTCATCAACCCCGTCGACTACGCGAAGATCCGCAAGCAGCTCGACACCACGAACCGGCCCCTGCTGACCCCGGACATGTCCGCCACCGGCAACCAGTCCATCTTCGGAGTTCCGATCTTCATCTCAGCCAACGTGCCCGTGAAGAAGAGCATCATGCTCGACCTCGATCAGGTCATCGTCGGCATCGGCGCGGCCGTAACCATGGACCTGTCCGAGCACTACGCGTTCAACAGCAACGCGACAGCGCTCCGCATCACGACCCGGGTCGATGTGCAGGCCCTCAACAAGGCCGGCCTCTGCACCGTTACGTCCACCACCTAAAGACCGGGCGTCAACTACCCCTCCGGAGCGTGAGACACACGGCCGGAGGAACGGATGGTACGGCGCAGGGACCTCCATCCCCCTATCGACGCCGACCAGCGCCCCAGATGCCGCCCCGCCCCGACTTGCCCCGGGCCGGGGCGGCATCACACACTCACCCCCGAACGCGAAGGAACCTGGCATGCGTAACTGGATCACCAACGCCCTAGAGATCGCAGGTGCCGCCCTGATCGTGACGGGCGCAGCGTTCGTGTCACCCCCGACCGCACTCATCGTCTTCGGTGTCGGCCTGTACCTGATCGGCGTCAGGTACCAGCACGACGAGCCGTGACCATGAACACCGCGACACCAGCACCCGGGCACACCACCACACCGGGACAGACACAGTCACCGATCACCGCAGACCGGGCCCAAGACAGCCGCCGCCACACCAACCGATTTTTTAGAGATCGAAGGCACGGACGACCGCGCCCGCTTCCTTTTTCTCTCTCGCACGGTGAAGGGGGCTACGCATGCGCAGCGTGAAGTACCCCGGGAAGAGTCCTCATGGCAGTGAGCAGCGTTACCGGTGGGAGCTCGCGAATCAGGGCGGCGCGTGCCCCGTTTGCAAGGCTGCGAACACGCAGCGTGCGCGTGATCGTCGTGACCGTTCGCGTAGGGCGGGCATCGAGCGCGCTGTGGTGGCCGTGGAGGTCAACGGGACGGTTGACCCGGACGACCTACTCGATATCGGCCCGTTGGAGCGTGCGGTGCGCATGGATCTCGCCGGGGTGTCCGGTCCTGGCACCGAGACGTTACGGCAGACGGCCCTGGCCCTGGCACGGGAGGTGGACTCGTCGACGAGCCGTCAGGCGAAGGCCCCTCTGGCGAAGCAGCTCACGGAGGTTATGGAACGTCTGATCAAGCCGACCGTCCGGACGCCGGAGGAAGAACTCGCCGTGCTCCTAAAGGAATTCGAACAGCCGCTCACGTTGGATGCGCGGATTGATCGATGGTCAGCAGAGGTCTTGAGTGTGCCCCTTGACGAGAATGGGTCTTTTCGGTGACGGGAGCGGCCTCACTCGCTTGGAGAAAGCAGAACTCAGCCGTTTTCGATCTTCGTAGGGATCGAGGGTATGTGCCCATGTGGCCAAATAGTCGAGATATCCCAAGATCCAGCTTTTTCGAGTTGTTCGGATGACCAACCGACCACGCTCGTGAGATTCGCACCGTTTAGTCGGGATTGGTTCAGCTGCGCGTCCGTCAAAATCGCGCCCTGTAAGGATGCACCGTCCAGGTATGCACCATAGAGGTGCGCTCCTGACAAGTTCGCGTCCCTCAAGTTCGCGTTTTCCAGGTGCGTCCCCAGCAGCCACGATGTCGTCAGATTGGCCTCAACGAGGTTCGCTGAGCGCAAATTCGTGTCGAAAAGATTCGCACCGCTCATGTAAGCGGACATTAGTAATGCTCTGTGCAAGTTCGCACCTGAAAGGCTCACGTCATTGAGAGACGTTGCATTCACCATTTCGACAGAGCCAAGTTGAGCGCCACTTAGGTCGATTTGGCGGTCCCCTATTTGCAGTTTGACATCACGACGCGACAACACGGTTGCCGCCGCAAGGATGTCGACGGGGGCACTGAATAGAACCTGAGGGTCGTTGACTTCCAGTTCCTTTGCCGCCCGTGGAGCGTCCATGCGGACGAACGCTGCGAGTACGTCTTCGACCGTTTCACGGTCCCCAGTAGAGTCCCTGGCGATTCGTTCCAGGGCGTAAACACCACCCAAGCGAATTGTCAGATTGTCTGAGCCCAGCTGGGTTATCGCAGCCGTATAGCGGTCGGTGTAGTTGGAATCCTGCTGAAGCCTGTTGGTAGCCCGCTCCACGATGCTTCGTTGGTGGGTGTAGTAAATGCCAACGAGAGCAAGGAGACCGCCGCCCATGAAGACCACGGACTGTCGAACCCCAGCCACCGCTGTTATTCGGTCTGCAATGGCGAGTCCGCTCGATTGATCCACCCACCGCTCGGGCACGTACGCGACGGCCGCGACAAAGGCCAACAACCCCACGAGAATCAGAACTATCCGCCAGTGATCGGCAAAGGCATCTTTCGCACTTTTCATCAGGGACTTCACATCTCCGACACTAGCGACCACTTTGTCACGTACGTGACAACGAGACTCCCCGCCGATCCCGAAGGACCGACGGGGAGAAGCGGCTACGCCGTTGCGGGCTGCGTCATTGACTGGACAGCATCGAACGCGGCAACCGCCGTGCGGATGAAGTCCAGGATGACCTTGACCGTGTCGACTTTCGGACGGTGCTGCCAGATCTTGATCAGCGCCGAGTTGAGCCAGACGTAAGCGCCATCGACGCGCTCGTAGACCTGCATCTGCAGCCATGGCTTGACGAAGGCTTGAGCCCTGCTACATTTGGTAAGAACCAGGCGCCTCCACTGAGGTGGGAGCGCACAGCTGATGGGCGATGGAAACATACAGTCCTTATCCGTGACTAGCCGAGTGATATTCGGTTCGCCGCATTTGTTTTGATTCGTGGAGAAAACAGGTTGTACCTAGAACTCATATCTAGGTAGGGCGTTTTTGCGCCTTGACCACAGTCTGCAGTAGAAAAATCGCGGTAATTACAGCTGTGTAGTTATCCACATGCTTGTCCACGACAATCGTGGTGCTTTCCCCATGTCTATCCACAGACACGATCTTTTTGCTCCAGTGAACTAGGGGCATCGGGCACGTTCTCCACAGATTTGTGCTCAATTCCACAGATTTGCGCTTAGGACTTTCCACACCTGTGGAATTGAGCGAATTCAGCGTCGATCCGCGCCAGGAGCATGGCTAATTTTCAAACGGGTGTGGGACCAGCTCAACAAGTCGACACTCTGGGCATACCCGCCGCACTCTGAAACCGTATGGAGTGTTCACCGTCGCCACGTCCATCTCGTGGCCGCACGCGGGACACGCCGGGCCGTCCCACGGTATGCCGTCGTCTTCCATCACACGATTCTGCCCCAAGTGGCAGCCTTTCGCGTATAACGGTCACTCATGACGGACTAGCGAGCTGGACTTCATCGCCGCGTCGAGGTCGTCGCCGACGGCACTCGTGTCGCCGATCGCGAGCCCGGGCAGGAGCGCTCCCCCGTCACCGGGGAGGGTTGCGGCCGCGGCGACGAAGCGGGCGCGCAATTCGTCGGCCCAGTCGAGCCACCACGGCGCTTCGGCGACGGGCACCGGTCGTCCGTCGCCGAAGACCAGCAGCGCGGCGGAGTCGCCCGGCTCCGTGGACACGAGTGTCGCGTCCAGGCTCACGGTCGCACCGATCCGCAGGCTCTCCCCCGGCGCCGCTGCGAACACGAGGACCGGAACGGACAGGCCGTCCCCGGTGTCGTGCGCGGCTGCCCTGGCCGAACCGGTCCCCGCGCCCAGTGCGACGAGGGTGCCCCTGAACCGGATGCGCCCGCTCCCTGCACCGGCGCCGGGATCGGCATCGGCACCGGCATCGGAACCACCGAATCCCGACAGTGCCGGGGCCCTGGCCGGCACGGAACCGACCACGATCCGCGCCGCGACAGGCACATGGGCCGCCGCGATCTTCGCGACGCCGGCCGGCAGTCGGGCGGGTGCCGCGACCGCGACGAGCGAGGCCAGGAGGGCCGCGGCCGTGCAGCAGACCAGGACGGTTCCCGCGGTCACCGTCCGGTTCGCGGGCAACCGGGTCGCCAGGCGCCGGATCGCCCGGCGGATCCCCGCGCCGGCCGCGGGGCTGGACACCGAGCGCGGGTATCCCCTGCGCGCCACGAGGACCGCGTATCCGGTCACAGCGAGCACGGCCCCCCACAGGGCCGCCGCGGCCGGCCCTGCGGACACCGGGGCGCCCGTGAGCCACCAGGCCGTCGCCCAGGCCGTCGCCGCGGGGATCACGAGGCGTGCGTCCGCCCTGGAACTACCTCCCGTCGGCGGCCTCACACCGTCACGAGGTCTTTCAGGACCTCGAAGGTCTTGTCTCCGATCCCGGTCACGTTCCGGAGGTCCTCGATGGCGGCGAAGGGTCCGTTCGCGGACCGGTAGTCGACGATGCGCTGCGCCATGGCCGGGCCGATCCGTGGCAGCGCGTCCAGCTCGGACACCGTCGCCCGGTTGAGATTGATCTTCACCGCCGGAAGACCGGCCGCTCCACCTGAACCGGCCGCGCTTCCGCCGGTGCCGCCGATGCCACCGGTGCCGGCCGCTCCACCCGGTACCGTCTCACCGATGGCGGGCAGGTAGACCTGTTCGCCGTCCGCGAGCGGCCGGGCGAGATTGGTCCCTGCCGGATCGGCCGCCGCGGTGAATCCCCCTGCAGCCGACACGGCGTCGACCACGCGGGCACCGACCGGCAATTCGAACAGGCCCGGCCGGAGGACGGCACCGAGGACGTGCACGAGGATGACGGGTGTGCGAGCGGCGTCCGGAGACGGCGAGGCCCGCCCCGTTCCGGAGCCGGCCGCTCCGGAGGCAGGACCCTTGTCTGGGGAGGCCGGCGGGGACGCCGTCGACGTTCCGCGGCCTGCGGCTCCGCCCACCGCGGAGACGAGGACCTGCCGCCCGGCCTGCGGCCCGAGCGCGGTGACGATCACCGCGATGAGGAGAGCGGCCAGCACAAGCACGACCGCCGCGCCCAGGCCCATCCGGAGCCTGGCCCGGTTCGGCCGGCGGGCGGACGGCGAGAGGGTGTCGAGCGGCGACATCCGTTCGGGAAACGGCTCAGCCGCGTCGGCGGGGTTCGGCTCCAGGTCGTGACCCTTGCCGGACCGCCCTCCCTGCCCTGTCCCGGGTTCCCCGTCCGGCCAGGACGAGGGTCGTGGAGTCTCCATCCGGGCAGGCTATGCGCGCCGCCCCGCGGGGCGCCGGCCCGGGCCGGACCGGTGGACAACCGGACCGGCCCCAGGCCTGTCGAGGGCGCGCAACGCGCATCGGCGAGGGCACTCACTGGCACCTCGAGGATCCTCGAGGTGCCTCAGGACCTCACGACGTCAGGACCTCAGACGGGCTTGGTGACGATGCTCACGAGCTTCGGCGCCCGCACGATCACGTGGACGATCTCCCGGTCTCCGATCGAGCGAATGACCGATGCGGATGCGCGGGCGAGGCCCTCGAGGTCGTCAGCGGAGATCTTCGGCGAGACCACGAGGCGCTCGCGCACCTTGCTGTCGACCTGCACGATCGCCGTGACGGACTCCTCGACGAGGAGCCGCGGGTCGGCCTTGCGCCACTGGGCGAGCGCGACGCACGGCTCGTAGCCGAGGCGCTGCCACATGTCCTCCGCGGTGTACGGCGCGAAGAGGTTGAGCGCCATGGCGGTCGCCTCAGCGGCCTCCCGCACCGCGGCATCGGCCGGGCCTGCGCCGGTGTCGATGACCTTGCGGGTCGCGTTCACGAGCTCCATCAGGCGTGCGACGACGACGTTGAACTTGAAGGACTCGATCAGGCCGGGCGCGTCGGCGAGGAAGCGGTGCGTGACCCGGCGGAGGGCGGGGTCACCGGTCTTCCACAGCACGTCGGGTGCGCTCGTGACGTCCTTGGCCATGCGCCAGGCGCGGGCGAGGAACTTGGCCGAGCCGACCGGGGAGACGTCCGCCCAGTCGATGTCGTCCTCCGGCGGGCCGGCGAAGGCCATCGTGAGGCGCACGGCGTCGACGCCGAACTGGTCGATCTCCTCGGTGAAGTAGACGAGGTTGCCCTTGCTCTTGGACATCTTGGTGCCGTCGAGGATGACCATGCCCTGGTTGAGCAGTGCGGTGAACGGCTCGGTGAACGTCACGTAACCGAGGTCGAAGAGCACCTTGGTGATGAACCGGGCGTAGAGCAGGTGCAGGATCGCGTGCTCGACGCCGCCGACGTACTGGTCGACGGGAGCCCACTTCTCGGCTTCCTTCGGGTCGAAGGCCTGGGTGTCGTCGTTCGGGTTCAGGAACCGGAGGAAGTACCAGGAGCTGTCGACGAAGGTGTCCATCGTGTCGGCGTCGCGGCGCGCAGGGGTGCCGTCGATCGGGTTGGGTACGTTGACCCAGTCCGTGGCGCCGCCGAGCGGCGAGGTCCCCTTCGGCTTGAGATCGAGGCCCTCCGTCGAGGGCAGCAGCACCGGCAGCTGGTCTTCGGGCACGGGGATCTCTGCGCCGTCCTGGCCGTGGATGATCGGGATCGGGGTGCCCCAGTAACGCTGGCGGGAGATGAGCCAGTCGCGCAGCCGGTAGTTCTTCGCGGCCCTTCCGGTGCCGTCCTGGGTGAGCTGCTCGACGATGCGCTTGATCGCGTTGTTCTTGCTGAGGCCGGTGAGGGCTCCGGAATTGATCAGGCGGCCTTCCCCGGCCAGCGCGACACCGGTTTCTGCCGGATCGAGCGGCGTGGGGTCGAGCGGCAGTTCCTCCGTGCCGTCGATCATGCCGGGCGTGATCACGGGCAGGGTGCCGGTCAGGGGCGCCGTCGTGTCGACGACGACCCGGACGGGCAGGTCGAACTTCCGGGCGAAATCGAGGTCGCGCTGGTCGTGTGCGGGAACGGCCATCACGGCGCCATGTCCGTAGTCCGCGAAGACGTAGTCTGCGGCCCAGATCGGCAGGCGTTCGCCGTTGACGGGGTTGATCGCGAAACGTTCGAGGAAGACGCCGGTCTTCGGCCGGTCGGTGGCCTGGCGCTCGATGTCCGTGCTCTTCTGCATCTGCACGAGGTAGTCCTGGAAGCGTTTGCGCACCTCGGGAGTGGAGTCGGCGACGAGCTCGGCGGCGAGGTCGGAGTCGGGGGCCACGACCATGAAGGTCGCGCCGAAGAGGGTGTCCGGGCGGGTCGTGAAGACGCTCACGACGGCCTCCCGGCCCTCGATGGCGAAGTCGACGTCGGCGCCGATGGAGCGGCCGATCCAGTTGCGCTGCATGTTGAGGACCTTGGCCGGCCAGGTGCCCTCGAGCTGGTTGAGGTCGTCGAGCAGGCGGTCGGCGTAGTCGGTGATCTTGAAGTACCACTGGGTGAGCTTCTTCTTGATCACGATCGCGCCGCTGCGGTCGCTCGTGCCGTCCGGCAGGACCTGCTCGTTCGCGAGCACGGTCTGGTCGATCGGGTCCCAGTTGACCCAGCTGTCCTTGCGGTAGGCGAGGCCCTTCTTGTACAGCTGCAGGAACAGCCATTGGTTCCACTTGTAGTACTCGGGGTCGCTCGTGTGCAGTTCGCGCGACCAGTCGAAGGAGGCGGCGTAGAGCTTCATGCTCTTCTTCTGCTGCGCGATGTTGTCATAGGTCCAGCCGCGCGGGTCGATGCCGCGCTTGATGGCCGCGTTCTCGGCGGGAAGGCCGAAGGAGTCCCAGCCGATCGGGTGCAGCACGTTGAAGCCCTGCTGGCGCCAGTACCGGGCGACGATGTCGCCGAGCGCGTAGACCTCGGCGTGGCCCATGTGCAGGTCGCCTGAGGGATACGGGAACATGTCGAGCACGTACTTGCGCGGACGGGTGTCGTCGGGGTCGCTCGTCCGGAACGGTTCGAGCTCGTCCCAGATGGGTTGCCACTTCGCCTGGATCGCGGCGAAGTCATAGACGTCCTCGTCGATCTCTACGCCGTATGGGGTGCGGTCGTGCTCGTGTGCCACGGGGCTCTCATTCTGGTGATTCGGGCGTGAACGCTTCACAGTCCAAGCTTCTAGGTTACTCAACCCGCGCCGGTAACGAGGTCAGGGCCGCAACCGAGCACGGTCAGGAGCGCCGCGGCCTTGATCCGGGTCTCCTCGACCTCCTCCGCCGGGACGGACAGGGTGGTGATTCCGCCGCCGGTTCCGATCGAGGCTCCTGCGGGATCGAGGACGATGCTGCGGATCACCATGGCGAGGTCGACGGCTCCGTCGCGGCCGAAGTAGCCGAACGCACCCGAGTAGATGCCGCGCGGACCGTCCTCGAGGCCGCGCAGCAGGCTGACGGCGCTCTGCTTGGGCACCCCCGTCATCGAACCGGCCGGGAAGCAGGACCGGACGGCATCCGTGCCCGTGAGCCCCGCGGCGAGGCGCGCCTCGACCGTGCTCACGAGCTGGTGGACGTGCGCGTAGCTCTCGACGTCGAGGAGGCGGGTGACGGCGACGGTGCCGAGTTCGGCCACCCGGCCGAGGTCGTTGCGCATCAGGTCGACGATCATCAGGTTCTCGGCGCGTTCCTTGTCACTCGCGGCGAGGTCGGCGCGGAGGCCGGCATCGGAGGCGGGATCCGCGGAACGCGGCCTGGTGCCCTTGATCGGTTTGCTCGAGAGGCTGCCGTCGGTGCCGACGGTGAGGAACTGCTCCGGCGATGCGCTCAACAGGGCGGTGTCCCCGAAGCGCAGCAGGCCGCCGTGGTGGCTCGGGCTGCCGGCCCGCAGCCGATGGTAGGCCACGACGGGGTGCGGTCGCACGTCGACGGTGATTTCGTTGGTGAGGCAGAGCTGGTAGGCGTCCCCCGCGGCGATGAAGGCCTGGCAGCGTTCGATCAGTGCCGCGTAGTCGGCTGAGCCGTGCCGCCAGCGGGCGCGGGGCGGTGATCCGGGCTGCTCGGGCGCGACGTCCGCCGCAGCTACCGTGCCGGCCGACGACAGTGGATGCCGCGCCGCAGGAGAACTGTCCCGTCGCGCCCGCACGGCGCGGGCCCAGTCCTCGGCAAGGCGGGCCGGCTCCCCCGGCTGCCTGCGGGCGAGCAGGGTGACGGTGCGGCTCTCGTGGTCGAAGGCGAGCATCCGGTCGACCTCGAGCAGGGCGGCGTCGGGGTAGCGCGAGGGAGGCTGCGGCACGTCCAGGGTCTGGGCGCCGAGCTCGTACCCGAGCCAGCCGACCCAGCCGAGGTGGAAGCCGCTAGCTCCCTCGCCGCCCGGCGAGCCGCCAGGCGTGGCGAGATCGGTGCTGAGAAAGTCGAAAACGGTGCCGGTGCTCGTGGCGGGCACGGTGAGCGGGTCGCCGGGAACCGTCACGGTCACGGTTCCATCCATTACCGAGGCGGTCACGAACCGGGAGCGTTCGGTCGGCCCGGCGAGATAGCTGAAGCCGGCCTGCGCGCCGGGGCCGGCGTCGAGCCAGATCGCGTGGGCACTGTCCCGGTAGAGCGCGTCGAAGGCATCCGCCGGGTCCCACCAGCCGTCGAGGTCCCAGCGTTCGACGTCGCCCCTGCCGGGACTGCGACGAGGACGGGCTGATGCGGACACGCCCCCAGCCTAGGGCGCTCGCCGGACCGGACCGGCAGATTCAGACGGGCGGGCCCGGGAGTGCCGGACGGGCTCGGACGCGCAGGGTCAGGCGGGAAGGGTCACCCGGGCGGTGATGAGCTCATCGGGCACCGGGGTGTGCGAGATGAGCAGGACGGCCCTGCCGTCCTCTGTCGCCGTCGCAAGGATGTCCCGAACGAGACGGTCGCCCTGCGCCTCGTCCACGTTCGCGGTGGGTTCGTCGACGACGAGCACGGGGAAGTCCGCCAGGAGCGCCCTGGCGAGGGCGATCCGCTGGGCCTGGCCGCCGGAGACGAGGGCACCGCGTTCGCCGACCCTCGCGTCCAGTCCTCCGCGCTGTGCGGTCCAGTCGCCGAGGCCGACCCGGTCGAGCACGGCGAGCAGGTCGTCGTCGCTCGCGGTTTCCCTGGCGAACAGCAGGTTCTGGCGGATGCTGTCGTCGAAGAGCCAGGGTTGTTGCTCGCACAGTCCGACGACGCGGCGCACGGCGGAGGGTGCGAGCGTGTTCGCCTCGACGCCGTCGAGCGTGTACGAACCGGTGTAGTCGAGGAAACGGACGAGCACCTGCGCGAGCGTGGTCTTGCCGGCGCCGCTCGGGCCGGCGAGGTGGACGCGTTCACCGGGGCCGAGGCGGAGGGTCACGCCGGAGACGCCGGGCTCCGTGGCGCCGGGCCAGGAAGCGCCGACCCCTCTCAGCAGCAGCACAGGCTGCGCGGACATGGCGGCGACGGCGTCCCGCCCGGAATCGGCGTCGCTCTCGATCGGGATCTCCAGCGGGACCGTGGTGGGTACGGCATCCGCAACACGTTGGGCGCTCGATCGCACCTGGCGCCAGGCGCCGAGGGCGGCCGGCACGACGGCGAAGATCTCGAAGACCGCCATCGGAACGAGCACGATCACGGCGAAATCGGGGCCGGGCAGGCTGCCGCCCGAGAGCCCGCCGAACCCGGCGAGCAGCGCTGCGACGGTCGCGGCGCCCGCGAAAAGGGAGAGCACGGCGCCCTGGATGCCGACGCCGACGGATCGGCGCAGGGTGGCCAGGCGCAGCCGGTCGTCGGCGCCGGCCAGCCCTTCGAGACGGGCGTCGAGCACTCCGAAGGCCGTGAGCACGTCGATGTTCTCGACGAGTTCGAGCACCCGGTCGGCGAGGTCCCCGCGGAGTGGAGCGAGCTCCCGCTCGGAGCCGGCGGCGACGCTCCCCGACGCGGCCGTGCCGAGCACTCCGGCGAGGACGAGACAGAGCGCCAGTCCGAGGGCCGCGAGCGGCGAGAGCAGCCAGACGCCCACGACGCTCACCACGGCGAGCATCCCGGCCGTTGCCAGCGGTTGCACGACCCGCAGCGGGAAGTCCTGCAGGTCGTCGACGTCCCGGACGAGACGCGTGAGCAGGTCACCGCGGCGGGTGTTCGCGAGTCCAGCGGGGGCGAGCGGCAGGATGCGTTCGAAGACGCCGACCCGGAGCGCTGCGAGCTGGCGGAAGGCGGCATCGTGGCTCGTGAGCCGGTCGAGGTAGCGGAACGCGGAGCGGCCGAGGGCGAAGGCGCGCACGCCGACGATCGCCATCGACAGGTAGAGGATCGGCGGCTGTTCGGCGGCGCGGGTGATCAGCCAGGCGCTCGTCGCGAGCAGGGCCACGGCGGAGAGGGCGCTCGCGACGCCGGCGGCCAGCCCGGGCAGGAAACGCCGCGTGGACGGCTGGGCGAGCCGCAGGATCGCGCGGACCCTGGCGGGGGGCAGGAACTCAGACATGGGCGTCCTCCCCGAGCGAAACGGCGGATGCCGGCACCTCGGACACCGGGACGACCTGCAGAACGAGGTCGGCCGCGGCGACGACGGCCGGTCGGTGGCTCACCACGATGACGATCGTGCCGGCGGCCGCGAGCTCGCGAAGGCCCGCGATCAACCGGCCTTCTGCGGCCTCGTCGAGGGCGGAGCTCGGTTCGTCGAGGACGAGCACCGGGCATCGGTCCGCCAGCGTGCGATAGATGGCCCTCGCCGCGGCGACGCGTTGAGCCTGGCCGCCCGAGAGACCGTCCCCGTTCACGCCGAGGGCTGTCCCTGGGTCCAGGTCGCCGCCGCCGGCGAGGTCGAGTGCGCGGGCCACGAGGGCCTTGTCGACGCCGGGGGCGCCGAGCGCGACGTTGTCTGCGATCGTCCCGGAGAGGAGTCCCGGCCGTTGGCCGGCCCAGGCGAGCCAGGGCCGAGGACCCCCGGGCACGACGGCCGTTTCGCCGAGGGTGATGGAGCCGGAATACGGCACGAAGCCCTGGAGGGTCGCGACGAGGGTCGACTTGCCCGCGCCGCTCGGCCCGGCGATGACCGCGAGCCGGCCGGGCGCGAGCGTCGCGCTGAACGCGGCGAGCGTCACGGTCGTTCCGCGTCGCACGGTGACCGCGTCGAAGCGAAGGGAGCCCGTCGGCGTCGTGACCGAAGCCGGCACCGCAGGCGCCGCGGCATCCGCTGCATCCGCTGTCTTCGCTGAATCCGCTGTCTCCATCGCCGTCCCGGCTGCCGGACCGCCCTCGATGATCAAGAAGACTTCTTCGGCCGCGGCGAGTCCGTCGGCGGCGGCGTGGAACTGAACGCCGATCTGGCGCACCGGGAGGAACGCCTCCGGCGCGAGCAGCAGCACGAAGAGTCCGACGCCGAGTCCGAGCGAGCCGTCGACGAGCCGCAGGCCGATCGACACCGCAACGAGCGCGACCGAGAGGCTCGCCCCGAGCTCGAGCACGAAGCCGCTCAGGAATGACACCCGGAGCACCTTCATGGTGCGAGCCCGGTAGTCCTCGGTGATCGTGCGCACCCGTTCGGTCTGCCGGCGTTCCCTGCCGAAGATCTTGAGGGTGCCGAGGCCGCCGACGAGGTCGAGGAAGCCGGTGCCGAGCCGCTGCAGCGACTCCCACTGCTGCTTCTGTACGGCCTGGGTGGCCTGGCCGATCAGGACCATGAACAGCGGAATGAGCGGGAGCACGATGATCACCGTGATGCCGCTCGGGAGGTCCTGCCACAGCATCACGAGCACGAGGATCGGCGTCGCGATCCCGGCGAGGAGCAGCTGCGGCAGGTACCTGGCGAAGTAGTTGTCGAGGGCGTCGAGCCCCTGGGTCGCGAGGGTGGAGACGCGTGCGCCCTGCTGGCCGGCAAGCCAGTCCGGGCCACGCTCGGCGACCCCGCGCAGTACCCGGGTGCGCAGCTGGCTCTTGACGGATGCCGCGCCGCGGCTCGCCGCGACCTCGAGCAGCCAGACGAGCGCGGCGCGCAGGACCACGACCGCGGCGATCCCCCCGACGTACGGACCGAGTTCGGTCACGTCGTGGCCTCCCACCGCGAGCGTGATCACCTGGCTGAGCAACCAGGAGAAGACGACGACGACGAGCGTCTGCGCCAGACCGAGCACGGCACCGATGACCAGGAACCACCGCGCGGCAGAGGCGTAGCGGAGCAGCCGGGGGTCGAGGGGTCGCATGTACTCGTTCTGTTCGGTGGAAACTGTTCGCCGGTAACTATTCGGTGGCGGCGGTCGCGGCAACTACAGCTGGCGCAGCGGGAGCGCCCGCAGGTCAGAGCGCGGCGAGCTCGATGCTACTGCGGCTGACGCGCTTGCGCAGGACCCAGTATGTCCAGCCCTGGTAGAGGAAGATCACCGGGGCGGCGATCACCGCGGTCCACGTCATCACCTGGAGCGTGTACGGCGTCGACGACGCGTTGTCGATGGTCAGGCTGTTCGCGGCATCGTTGCTCGCCGGCATCACGTCCGGGAACAGCGAGGCGAACAGGGTGAGCACGGCCAGGCCGATCGTCGCCGCCATCAGCGTGAATGCCCAGCCCTCTTTGCCGCGGAGGTTGAGCAGGAACGACCCGATCAGCGCGACGGCCGCGGCAGCGGCGAACAGCGCGGTGAAAAGGCTGCCGAACGCGAGCACGGTCCAGAGCAGGAACGACGCTGCGACGACGATCGTCACGAGCCCTGCCTTGGTGGCGAGCTTGCGGGCACGAAGGCGGATGTCCCCTTCGGTCTTGAGGGAGACGAAGACGACGCCGTGGGTGAAGAACAGGAGCAGCGTCGTCACCCCGCCGAGGAGGGCGTACGGGTTGAGCAGGTCGAAGAAGGTGCCGGTGTAGTTGTGCCCGGCATCGAGCTGGACGCCCTGGACGACGTTGGCGAATGCGACGCCCCAGAGCAGGGCAGGGAGGGCGCTGCCGACGACGATCATGCCGTCGAACCACTTCTTCCATTCGGATTCCGGCCGCTGGTGCCGGTACTCGAAGGAGACCCCGCGCGCGATCAGCGCGAGGAGGATCACGAGCAGGGCGAGGTAGAAGCCGCTGAACATCGTCGCGTACCACTCGGGGAAGGCGGCGAACAACGAGGCGCCCGCGACGATGACCCAGGTCTCGTTGAGGTCCCAGACCGGTCCGATCGAGTTGATCAGCACCCGGCGGTCGGTGTCGTCCTTGCCGAGGAAGGGCAGGGACATGCCGACGCCGAAGTCGAAGCCGTCGAGGACGAAGTAGCCGATGAACATCACGGCGATGATCCAGAACCAGAGAATGTTGAGTTCCATCAGTTGCTCCTAGTAGACCGTGACGCGCTGGGGGGTGATGCCGGTCTCAGCGTCCGGCACCGGGGCATCCTCTGGGCCCTTCCGCACGGCACGGAGGATGAGCCGGAACTCGACGACCGCGAGGGCGCCGTAGATCAGCGTGAAGGCGATGAGGGAGATCAGGATGGTCAGGCCGGTCACGTTGGGCGAGACGCCGTCCTGGGTTTTCAGGAGCCCGAACACGAGCCAGGGCTGACGACCCATCTCGGTGAAGACCCAGCCGACGCTCATGGCGGCGAGGGAGAACGGGAAGGACCAGATGGCGACCTTCCAGACCCAGGTGGCCCGGGGGCTGCGGCCCTTGCGGGTGAGCCAGAGGCCGACCACGGCGACCAGGATGTGCGCGATGCCGAGTCCGATCATCCAGCGGAAGGCCCAGTAGGTGACCCAGATCATCGGGGTGTAGTCGCCGGGCCCGTACAGCGTCGTGTACTGGTCCTGCAGGTTGTTGATGCCTTCGACGGTGCCGTCGAGGGTGTGCGTGGAGAGGAACGAGAGCAGGTAGGGGATGCGGACGGAGAACAGTTCGCTCACGCCGTCGGGGGTACCGAGGGTGAAGAGCGAGAAGGACGCGTTGGCGCCCGTCGCCGTGTGGTACATCGCCTCGGCCGCGGCCATCTTCATCGGCTGGGCCTTGACCATCGCGAGGCTCAGGGAGTCGCCGAAGACGGTCGTCAGGGCACCGGAGATGACCATCATCCACAGGCCGAACTTGAGCGCCGGACGCATCGTGTCGACGTGCTGCTTGCGGTAGAGGTGGAACGCGGCGACCGAGATGATCAGGCCGGCGGACACCATGAAGCACGCGAAGATCGTGTGCGGGAACGAGGCGAGCGAGATCGGGTTGGTCAGCAGCGTGCCGATGTCGGTCAGCTCGGCCCGGCCACGTTCCTCATTGATCCGGAAGGCGATCGGGTTCTGCATGAAGGCGTTCGCCGCGAGGATGAAGTACGCGGACGCGATCGATCCGACCACGGTCAGCCAGATCGTCGCGAGGTGCAGTCCCTTGGGCAGCTTGTCCCAGCCGAAGATCCACAGACCGATGAAGGTGGCCTCGAGGAAGAACGCGGTGATGCCCTCGAAGGCGAGCGGTGCGCCGAAGACGTCGCCGACGAAGCGGGAGTATGTCGACCAGTTCATGCCGAACTGGAACTCCTGCACGATGCCGGTGACAACGCCCATAGCGAAGTTGATCAGGAAGAGCTTGCCGAAGAAGTGCGTGAGCTGGAGCCACTTGGTCTTGTCGGTGCGCACCCATGCGGTCTGGAAAATCGCGACGGTCAGGGCGAGGCCGATCGTGAGCGGGACGAACAGGAAGTGGTACACGGTTGTCAGTCCGAACTGCCATCTCGATAGCAGCAGCGGGTCAAGCCACTCGTTCATGCGCCCTCCCGGCGATCGTCATTTCTACGGTACGTAGAAAATATACACTTCTACACCCCGTAGAAGAAGGCGGAACGGCATACTAAACTCCCTGACTATGGGAAGTCTCGGTGTGCTGGAGAGATTGCTGATGGATGTCCTCTGGGATTCCGGGGAATCGTTGCCGGCGAATGAATTGCGTGACCGCCTGCTCACGCCGGCCGCGAGTGCAGCGAACCGCAAGCCGCTCGCAACCACGACCGTGCTCACGGTGCTGTCGCGTCTCGAAACCAAGGGCTTCGTCGTTCGAGACCGGGGCATCCGCCCGCATCGCTACCGTGCCATGACGACCCGCGCCGAACACACTGCAGGGCTGATGCACGAGGTGCTGGGCTCCGCCCCCGACCGGCAGGATGCCCTCGCCCGGTTCATCGGCAATGTCAGTCCCCAGGAGGCGGAGACTCTCCGCCGCCTCCTCGAAACGATCCCGTTGCACCGCGAGTGAACCGGTCGTCGTGCTGACGACGGCGCTCGCCCTCGGCGTGCTCGCGGTCCTGCTGGCCTGGCCGGTTCCGGTGCTGCTCGCGCGGTCCGCCTGGCCGGCAGGCTCCCCCGGCGTCGCCCTCGTGCTCTGGCAGTCGATCGCCCTCGCGGGCGGGCTCGCGATGATCGGGGCGCTCCTCGTCTACGGGCTGATCCCGTTCGGCGCGAACCCGGTCGCCGGCATCCGCTCGCTCGCCGACCACCTCGCGACCGGCTCGGTCCCGGCAGGCACCTCCCTCGACCACGTTCTCGCCCTCTGCGGGGCGCTCCTGCTCGGCGGTCACCTCGTACTCAACCTCGCCGTGACCTTCGTGCACGCGGAGCGCCAGCAGCGCAGGCACCTCAACCTGGTCCGGCTGCTCAGCGAGCCCCTCGAGGGACGACCGGGCACCCGCGTCATCGACCACGCCTCCCCGGTCGCATACTGCCTGCCGAGCGTGACGCACTCGGCGACGGTGCTCTCGCGCGGGTTGCTCAGCCTGCTCGACCCGCCGCAGGTACGCGCCGTCGTCGCCCACGAGGAGGCCCACCTCGCCCAGCGGCACCACCTCGTGCTCGTCGCGTTCAAGTCCTGGCACAGTGCCCTGCCCTGGTTCCCGATCGCGAACCGGGCCGAGAACGCCGTCGCCCTTCTCGTCGAGATGCTCGCGGACGACCAGGCCAGGCTCGCCGTCGACGACCACACCCTCGCGACGGCGATCGCGCTCGTCGGCTCTGCGGGGCTCGGCCGGTCGCCTGAGGCCCGGTTCTCCGCCGGGGCGGCGGATGCCGCGGCGTTCGTTTCCCGCGACCGTCCCGTCGATCTCGTCACGCCCCGGGTCCGCCGGCTGCTGACCCCGCCGCCCCGCCTCACCGCGGCGGCCTCCGTCGCCGTTCTCGGCTCTGCCGCTGCCCTCCTCGTCCTGCCGGCCGTGCTCCTCGCCCAGGCCTGAGCGGACACAGACAGGACCGCCCGGCTGCGAGGCAACCGGGCGGTCCTGGACGTCGCGGGTGACCGCGATGAGAGAGCGACGAACTAGAAGAGCTTCGCCTGCGCGAGCCACGCGGAGGCGATCTTGTCCGCCGACTCCTTGTCGTTGACGCTCTGGGCGTTGAGGCTCACGAGGTCCGCAGCGGTCATCGCCGCGCTGATCTTGTTGAGGACGCCGGCAGCCTTCTCGTCGACCTTGCTGGAGACGATGGGCACGACGTTGTCCGGGAAGAACAGGCCGTCGGGGTCGGAGAGGGCGACGAGGTTGTTCGACTTGATGTTCGGGTCTGCCGTGTAGATGTTGGCGAGCTGGATCTTGTTGTCGACCAGCGCCTTGACGGTGAGCGGTCCGCCGTTGTCCTCAACGGGCACGAATCCGGCGATCGTGATGCCGTACTTGTCCTTGAGCGCCGTCGGCCCGTATGGCCGCGTCTCCAGTTCGGAGTTGCCGCCGACCGTGATGGGCTCGGTGACGTTCTTCAGGGAGGCGAGATCGGTGAGCTTGTAGGTGTCGACGAAGGCCTGGGTCGCTGTCCACGAGTTCTGGTCGCTCGCGTCGGACTTGTCGAGGGCGGTCAGGCCGCTCGGGAGGGCCTTGACGAGCTGGTCGTGAACGGCATCGCTCGTTCCGCCGGCCGCGGCCTTGTCGAGCGCCTGCAGCAGGCTTCCGGTGTACTCGGGGAAGACGTCGATCGACCCGGACTTCAGCTCGGGCAGGTAGACCTCGCGCTGTCCGATCCGGAACTGGCGGTCGACGGTGAATCCGTTCGACTCGAGCGCCTGGGCGTAGATCTCGGCGATGATCTCGTTCGAGTAGTAGTCCTGGGATCCGACGACGAGTGTCGTCGGTGCGCTCGACGCGTTACTTCCGGTGCCCAGTGGATTACTGGACGCACACCCTGCAAGGGCTACGACGGCCCCAACCGCGACCGCGGCGACTGCCGCGAGCCGGCCTTTTTTCGCTGTGAACATTGTCAGATTCCTTTCGTGATGGCGGGTTCCATCCCCGGGCGACGTCGGGTCGACGCCTTCCGGTCGACTGGGGGGCGTCCGACTGCGACGCCGCGGGGTACGACGAGTTTCTGGAGACCGGCGAACAGGCCCTCGAGAAC
Organism: Cryobacterium glucosi; assembly: GCF_004402235.1. Classification (GTDB taxonomy): domain Bacteria; phylum Actinomycetota; class Actinomycetes; order Actinomycetales; family Microbacteriaceae; genus Cryobacterium; species Cryobacterium glucosi. The sequence goes on along the minus strand of NZ_SOFS01000016.1, from coordinate 63,460 downwards.
GAGGGCGAGCAGGATCACCAGGATCGACCCGCCGAGCATCTGGGCGTAATCGTTGGTTTTGAGCCCCGCGAAGAGGAACCGGCCGAGCCCGAAGTCGGCGACGTATGCGGCAAGGGTAGCCGTTGCGACGACCTGCAGGGTCGCCGACCGCAGCCCGCCGATGAGCAAGGGCAGTCCGAGGGGTATCTCAACGTGGCGCACGATCTGAAGCTCCGTCATGCCGACGGCCCTCGCCGCGTCGATCGTCGCGCGGTTGACCGCCTCGAACCCGGTGTATGCGCCGGCGAGAATGGGCGGGATCGCGAGCACGGTCAGGGCAACGTATGGGGCGCCGAGCCCGATGCCGATCCAGAGGGCGACGAGGGTGAGCAGGCCGAGGGTGGGGATGGCGCGCAACCCGCCGGAGGTCGCGACGGCGATCCCCCGTCCGCGCCCGGTGTGCCCGATCAGGAATCCGACCGGGATGGCGATGACAGAGGCGAGCACGAGGGTCACCACCGTGAAGAGGAGCTGCTCGCCGAGCCGGGCCGGGATCCCGGTCGGCCCGGGATAGTGCGCCGGGTCGAGGAGCCAGGCGACCGCATCCGTGAAGTAATTCATGCGACACTCCGAACGACGGGCATGGGTCCGAGCACCGCAGCGGGTGCCGGGCGGATGCGCCGGGTCCGGCGGGTCCACGGCATCAGCACCCGGCCGAGCAGCACGACAGCCCCGTCAAGCACGAGGGCGAGCAGGACGGTCGCCACGATGCCGGTGATGATCTCGACCTGGATGCCGCGCTGGAAACCGTCGGTGAACAGGCTGCCGAGGCTCTTTGCTCCGATCACGGCGCCGACGGTCGCGAGGCTCACGGTGCTGACGGCGACGACGCGCACCCCGGCGAGGAGCACGGGGCCGGCGAGCGGGAGTTCGACGAGCCAGAACCTGCTCCACGCCGAGAAACCGACCGCGGTGGCCGACTGCCGCACGTCGGGGTCGACGGACGCGAGTCCGTCGGCGACGACACGCACCATGAGCGCGAGCCCGTAGAGGGTGAGTGCGGCGATCAGGTTCGCCGGCGAGCGGAGGCTCGTTCCGATGATCACCGGCAGGATGAACAGGAGCGGCAGGGACGGAATGGCGTAGAACAGGCCGGCGATCGACAGGATCGCCCCGCGGGTCGGCCGGTACCGGTTGGCCAGCCAGCCGAGCGGGAGCGCGAACACGAAACTCAGCAGGATCGGCGGCAGGCTCAGCACGATGTGGTCGAGGGTGCGGAGCCAGACCAGGTCGAGGTTCGACCAGAGCCACGTCACCGGGGCGGGCCTTCCGTCGGTACGATGTGCGGGACGTCTGACCGGGCCCCGCCGGACGGGCCAGCGCCGGAGCGCTGGCCGACGAGAACGCCAGCGGGTCGCCCGTCCGAGTCGACGAGCACGTCCGAGCCGTCCTGGCTCTCGACGTGCAGGGCGCGCTTTCCCCGGTCGGCACCGACGAAGCTCGCGACGAAGTCGTCGGCCGGGTTGGCGAGGATCTCGGCCGGGGTGCCGAGCTGGGCGATCCGGCCGCCCTCCCGCAGGATGGCGATCTGGTCGCCGAGCAGGAACGCCTCGTCGATGTCGTGCGTCACGAACACGACGGTCTTGCCGAGCTCGTGCTGCAGCCGGATGAGCTCCTGCTGCAGCTCCGCGCGCACGATCGGGTCGACGGCGCCGAAGGGCTCGTCCATCAGGAGGATATTGGGATCGACGGCGAGGCCGCGGGCAACGCCGACGCGCTGTTGCTGGCCGCCGGACAGCTGGCTCGGGTACCGGTCGGCGATGGCGCGGTCGAGCCCGACGGTGTCCAGCAGGCGCAGCGCATCCGCCCGCGCCGTCCTGCGCGGCACACCACGCAGAAGGGGCACGGTCGCGACGTTGTCGACGACGGTGCGGTGCGGGAGCAGTCCCGAATTCTGCATCACGTAGCCGATGCTGCGCCGCAGCTTCACGGGTTCGAGGGACGCGACGGAGACGCCGTCGATCTCGATCGTGCCGGACGTCGGATCGACCATGCGGTTGATCATCCGCAGCAGGGTGGTCTTCCCGGAGCCGGAGGATCCGACGAGCACGGTCGTGCGGTGCGAGGGAACCGTGAGGCTGAAGTCGTCGACCGCAAGGGTGCCGTCCGGGAATTCTTTCGTCACCGATCGGAACTCAATCATGGAAGTGGCCCATTCCTCGCTTGATGTCGAATCAACACGTGCCAGCGATCTCCCACCCAATCAGGAAAGCCGCCGGATGCCAAGCTCTACTCAGCAGATTCCAAGACTGGGACTGCTGCACCGTCCTGCTCGAGTTCCTCGCCGTAGTAGCCCGCCAGGTATACCGCGATGACCCGCCTCGCCTCCGCGATGTATCGCTCGTCGCCCAGGACGTTGGACTGGAACCCTCTCGACAGGACCGCTGCGGCCATCTCGACCATGACCTCAAGCCGGAACAGCAGATCCGGCCCGTACGGGAGGCCGAACCGCTCGGAGAGAGCGATTGCGAGCTGGCCGGCCAGGAAGCCGACCTCGATCCCGTCGGCCGGGCTCGCCGAGCTGATCGGAAGCCGTTCCCTGTCGGCGAAGTGCATGATGCGGAAGCCCGGTTCGGTCCGGTACATCTCGACGAAGGCCGTGATGGCGCAGTCGATGGTCTCCCAGGCGGTCTTCGGGTCTGCAAGCTTGATTTCCCTGGCGACGCGGAGTCGATATCGCTGAATGGCCCGCTCACGCAGGGCATGCAGTACTGCGACCCGGTCCGGGTAGTAGCGGTACACGGTTCCGATCGATGCCCCCGCGCGTTCAGCCACCATCGCGGTCGTGATCCGGTCGAAGCCGACCTCGTCGACGACGACGGCAGCGGCATCGAGCAGGCCGGACAGGCGTGCCGTGCTGCGCTGCTGGATGGGTTCGATCCGGACCTGTGCGCCGGCCTCAACGATGTCCCCCTCGAAAAGGTCACTCACTGACACTTGTCCTCCTTGAAGTAGGACCCAATCCTACGGGTCTTGTCCCCCCGGCGATGCCAAACGGGTCGCGGCACGACTGGATCCTCCCGAAAGGGGCGGCACATGACAAACTAGGAGGCGTGCCGAAGCCTTCCAGAACAACGAATGCGGGCCGACCTGCGAAAATGATGCATCGCGCAGCCCGGATCGAAGACTGGATGCACGAACGTCGCGAGCGTAGCGCCCGCAAACGCGGTTATCTGCCCACGGTCATCCCGTACGCGGGATACGGAAGCACCGAATGGGTGCGGATTCTCTGCCGGGTTCTGCTGGCCAAGCCGGCTCGGACCAAGAAGGCCGTCACGCGCAGACGCTGGCGAGCCGAACGGCGCGAGGCCGGCATCCGCGGTTGGCGCAGTTTCACCGCGGTTCCCGTGCACGACGTCACCGTCACGATCGAGATCAACGGCTTCAGCCACCGCGTGAGCGCCGACCGCGGCGGCGTCGTCGACACGGTCATCCGGCTGCCGCTCACGCCGGGCTGGCAGGTCGCCCGACTCAGCACGGATGCCTCGGCACCCGTCGATGCGCCGCTCTTCATCGTCGCTCCGCTCGTCGATCGCGGCATCATCTCCGACGTCGACGACACGGTGATGGTCACGACCCTCCCCCGGCCGTTGCTCGCCGCCTGGAACACGTTCGTGCTCGACGAACACGGGAGGGTGCCCACCCCCGGCATGGCCGTACTCCTGGACCGTCTCACCGCGGCGGCGCCGGGGTCCCCGGTGATCTACCTGTCGACGGGCGCCTGGAATGTCGCGCCGACCCTGACCCGGTTCCTCTCCCGTAACCTCTACCCCGCCGGCGCGTTGCTGCTCACCGACTGGGGCCCCACCCACGACCGGTGGTTCCGCAGCGGCACCGACCACAAGCGCGCCAACCTGCGTCGCCTGGCCCTGGAGTTTCCCGGGATCCGCTGGATCCTGGTCGGGGACGATGGCCAGCACGACGAGGACATCTACAGCGAGTTCCAGCGCGAGTTCCCCGGCAGCGTCGAGGCCGTCGCCATTCGCGAGCTCTCCCCGAGCGAGGCGGTTCTCGCCGGACGACGGGCAAAGGATGCCGCCCTCGAGTCCACGGACCCCCGCTGGGTCTACGGGCCGGACGGTGCGAGCCTCGCCAGGCAACTCGTAGCGCTCGGAGTCCTCGCGCCGGGCGCACCGCTCATCTGAGCGATCGGCGGATGCCCGCGCACCTCGCACCGGCCGCTGACGTCAGGCGGGGAGGTTACGCGCGGAGCCGGTCGAGGCCGCGGTTGACCTGGCGCGCCCAGAGCGGGCCACGGTACAGGAACGCCGTGTAGCCCTGGACGAGGGTCGCCCCGGCATCGAGCCGCTCGGCGACGTCGGCGGCGGTGTCGATTCCTCCGACGGAAATCACGCAGAGGCCGGCGGGAACGCTCGCGCGGATCAGGCGCAGTACCGCGAGCGAGCGGGCCCGGAGTGGGGCCCCCGACAGGCCGCCGGCTCCGATGGCCTCGATCCTGGCGGCATCCGTCGAGAGACCCTCGCGTGAAATGGTCGTGTTGGTCGCGATGATGCCGTCGAGGCCGAGCCGCACGACGAGTTCGGCGATGCGGGTGACTTCCTCGTCGCGAAGGTCAGGGGCGATCTTGACGAGCAGGGGGGTGCTCCCGGACGCCGCCCGGACGGCGGTGAGAAGCGGGGCCAGCTGGTCGAGTTCCTGCAGGCCGCGGAGGCCTGGGGTGTTCGGCGAGCTCACGTTGACGACGAGGTAGTCGGCGAGGGGCGCGAGGGCCCTGGCGCTCACGAGATAGTCGCTCGTGGCGTCGTCCACCGCGGTCGCGCGGCTCTTGCCGATGTTGATGCCGAGCACCGGCCGTCCTGCGATCGAACGCACCCAGGCGAGGCGCATTGCTGCCGCTGCAGCGCCCTGGTTGTTGAAGCCCATCCTGTTGATCACGGCGCGGTCGGCGACCAGACGGAACAGCCGCGGTTTCGGGTTTCCCGGCTGCGGCAGCGCCGTGATCGTGCCGACCTCGACGTGACCGAAGCCGAGGCGGCCCAGGCCGATCACGGCGAGGCCGTCCTTGTCGAAGCCTGCGGCGACGCCGAACGGGGAATCGAAGCGCAAGCCGAGGGTGTGCACGGCCTGGTCGGTTCTCGGCCGGGTGAACGCATGGACAAGCCGCCCGATGCCCCGGCTCGGAATGAGACGGATCACCGTGAAGGCGAGGTGGTGTGCGCGCTCGGGGTCGAGCCGCGCGAGCACGTGCCGGAAGAAGAAGGGGTACACCGGCTACAGTTCGGGCTCGTCGTCGAGGGCCCCGTTGCGGAGACTCTCCTCGTGTTCGCTGCGGAGCTGGTCGATGGCGCTCTCGAAGTCTTCGAGGGAGTCGAACGCGCGGTACACACTCGCGAAGCGGAGGTAGGCGACCTCGTCGAGTTCACGCAGCGGCGGCAGGATCGCGAGGCCGACGTCGTTCGCGGCGACCTGGGAGGCACCCGTCTGGCGGATGGTCTCCTCGACGCGCTGGGCGAGGAGGGCGAGGTCGGAGTCCGTCACCGGCCGCCCCTGGCAGGCCTTGCGGACACCGGTGACGATCTTGTCCCTGCTGAACGGTTCGACGACGCCGCTGCGCTTGACGATGTTGAGGCTCGCGGTCTCCGTCGTGCTGAACCGGCGACCGCATTCGGGGCACTGGCGACGGCGACGGATGGAAAGTCCGTCGTCGCTCGTGCGCGAGTCGATGACTCGGGAGTCCGGGTGGCGGCAGAACGGGCAGAACATTGTGCTGCCAGCCTAGCGCCCCTTTCCGGGGGATTCGCCGTCGCCCGGGCGCGTCGCGCCACACCCTCGCCCCGACGCCCTGACCGATTCGACGGGCGCTCGGTCTGAAACACCCCGGAACGGCACTCCCCCGTGGCTTCCGGACACAATCTCCGTCGAATCGGTTCGGGTCAGGCGAAGCGGGCGGTCACGGCCGCGCCGTGCGCGGGGAGATCCTCGGCGTCCGACAGCGCCGCGATATTGGCGGCGACACCGCGGAGTGCGTCCCTGCTGTACTCGACGACCTGCTGCGGGCGGAGGAACGTGTACGCCCCGAGGCCGGACGAGAACCGGGCCTGGCCGCCGGTCGGCAACACGTGGTTGGAGCCCGCTGAGTAGTCGCCGAGGCTCACCGGTGAGTTCGGGCCGAGGAAGATGGCCCCGGCGTTCTCGATGAGCGCGAGTTCGACGTGCGGGTCCCTGGTCTGGATCTCGAGGTGCTCCGGCCCGAAGGCGTTGCTGAATGCGGCGGCGGCGGCGAGGTCGTCGACGAGCACGATCGCGGACTGGGTTCCGGAGAGCGAGGCGGTCACCCGCTCACCGTGAGGGGTTGTCACCGCGAGCACGGCGAGTCGCGCGGTGACGGCATCCGCGAGCTCGACCGAATCGGTGACGAGCACGGCGGCCGCGAGTTCGTCGTGCTCGGCCTGGCTGACCAGGTCGGCCGCGACGAGGAGCGGGTCTGCGTCGGAGTCTGCGATCACGAGGATGTCGGTGGGGCCGGCTTCCGCGTCGATGCCGGTGACGCCGCGGACGAGCCGCTTGGCGGCGGCGACGTAGACGTTGCCGGGGCCGGTGACGAGCTGGACGGGGTCGAGGCCGAGGCTCGGCACCCCGTATGCGAACGCGCCGACAGCGCCGGCGCCGCCCATGGCGTAGATCTCGGTGACGCCGAGTAGCCCGGCGACGGCGAGGATGGTCGGGTGCACGCGTCCGCCGAACGCCTGCTGCGGCGGTGAGGCGAGCGCGATCGAGCTGACCCCGGCGACCTGCGCTGGCACGACGTTCATCACGACGCTCGAGGGGTAGACGGCCTTGCCGCCCGGCACGTAGAGGCCCACGCGACGGATCGGCTGCCACCGCTGGGTGATCACGGCTCCCTCGGCGATGGTCGTGGTCACGTGCGGCGGCACCTGGGCCTCGCTCGCGAGCCTGACCCGCCGGATGGTCTCCTCGATGGCGATGCGCACCTCGGGCGAGAGCCCGGCCAGGGCATCGGCGATGTCGCCGGCCGGGACCCGGAGCGCGTCAGGGCGCACCCGGTCGAGCCGTTCGGCCTGGTCGTAGAGCGCCGCCTCGCCGCGCGCGCGGACGTCGGAGATGAGCTCGGCGGCCACGGCGCTCGCGGCGGTCACATCGGTGACGGCGCGCGGAATGGTGGCGAGCAGTTCGGCCGGCGTCGGCCGGGTGCCTCGTAGGTCAAGTCTCTGGATCATGTCTGACCAGCCTAGCCACCAACATCCATCACACGGGAATAGGGTGGCCTTCACAGACCTTGGGGCAAGTGACATGAACGAACTGAACGACATCCGCGAAACACCGACCGTTCCCCGGCTCGAGGGAGATCCGAACGCCCCTCTCGACCTCGCCGCGTTCAAGCAGGCGTTCCGGCGCCACGCCGCCGGTGTCGCGTGCGTGACGGCGCGCCAGACCGACGGAACCCCCGTCGGCTTCACGGCGACCTCACTTGCCTCGCTGTCGTCCGTGCCGCCGCTCGCGACCTTCAACATGGCCAGGACGGCAAGCTCCTGGCCGGCGATCGCCGAGACGGAGCGCGTCGTCATCCACACCCTCGGCGCACGCAATCGCGCCCTCGCCGAGCGGATGAGCGGGCCGAACGCCCTGCGCTTCGCCGGTGACCACTGGCATGAGGGTCCGCACGGCCTGCCGGTGCTGAACGACGTGACGAGCTGGATGGTCGGCCACATCATCGAGCGGGTCTCTGTGCACAACGGCGCCGTGATCGTCGTCCAGATCGAGGAGGGCGGCCTCGGCGACGAAGACGAGGCGTTGCTCTACCACGAGCGGATGTACCGGGTGCCCGGGCCGGAAGCGGCGCTCTGAGCCGAGGCGAACGACCCGTTGGCCGGGTCAGGCGTCGTCGCGTGTCGCGGCAGTGCGCTTGAGCGCGCGGAGCCGCTGGCGTTCTGCCTCGACGACCGCAGCCTCCTCCGGGGTCGGAGCCGCGCCGCCGAGATGGCGCGGCTGCCACCACTGGCCGGAACCGTCGACGGGATACCCGGCCTGGAGTTCGTCGACCATGGCCTGGAGGGTGTCGTGGAGCTGCGCGGTGAGCTCCTGGGCGTCGACGGCGGGGTCGAGCTCGAACGGCGCTCCCACGGAGAAGCGGATCGGCACCCGGTACGCCTCCCGCAGGGTGGGCTTGTGGTTCTTCGTCAGCAGCCGGTGGCCGCCCCAGACCGCGACAGGGATCACCGGGACGCCGGCCTCCCTCGCCATCCGGACCGCGCCGGACTTGAGCTCGCGCACGGTGAAGGAGGCGTTGACCCCGCCTTCCGGGAACACCCCGAGGAGTTCACCCGCGCGCAGGGCGGCGACGGCCTCGCCGTATGCTGCGGCCCCCGCCTGCATGTCGACGCTGATGTGGTGCATACCGCGCAGCAGCCAGCCGACGACGGGCTTGTCGAAGGCGCCCTTCTTGGCCATGAAGCGGATGTGCCTGCGGTTGTGCAGCCAGGCCTGCCATTCGACGAGGGCGAAGTCGGCATAGCCGAAGTGCGTGATCGCCAGGACGGCTCCCCCGGTATCGGGGAGGTTCTCGAAGCCGGTCGCCGCAGCCTTGAGCCGGAAGACCCCGAAGATGGCCCGGCCGGCCACGATGGCCGGGGTGTAGAACGGTTCGCTCGTGCGACGTGTCATGGTCCAAGGCTATTCCCGGGCGCATAGCCGACGGGCTATGCGCCCGGCGCGGCGGACGCGGCCGGCTCGGCTGGGACGGCGACCTCTAGCTGAGGCAGAACGGGCCGAGCAGGCTCTTGAGCTCGCCGAACAGGTCTGCGCTGATCGTGACCTGGTACGGCAGTTCGAAGACGCGGGCCGAATCGTTCTTGATCAGCTTGAGCCGCACCTCGGAGGAGCCACGGTGCCGGATCAGCACGTCGCCGAGCGCGGTGACGGTGTCGGTCGTCGCGCGCGCCTCTGTGAGGGTGATCGCGAGGGTGCCAGAGTCGCCGGTCTGTCCGAGGTCCGGCGCGAAGAGACTGTATGCGTGGATGTTCATGCCGTCGTCCCGGAGGCTCACCCGACCGCGCACCACGACGATCGAGTCGTTGATGAGCGCGGGCGCGAACTCCTGGTACGCCTTGCCCATGAACATCACGTCGATGTCGCCGCCGAAGTCCTCGACCTGGATGATGCCGTACTGGTTGCCGCTCTTCTTGGCGATCCGGTGCTGGACGCTCGTGATGAGGCCGGCGATCGTGACGGTGTCAGCGTCCTGGGTCTGTTCGGAGGCGAGCAGGTCGGCGATGGAGGTCGAGGCGTGTTTCGCGAGCGGGATCTCCAGGCCGGCGAGCGGATGGTCGGAGACGTAGAGGCCGAGCATGTCGCGTTCGAAGGCGAGTTTCTCCTTCTTGCTCCATTCCGGACGGTCCGGGACCTGTTCGGTCTCCTGCGGGTCGTCGAAGAGGCTGTCGAAGTCGAAGCCGACCATGCCGTGTTCCTCGTCGCGCTTGATCTTCACGGCGGACTCGACGGCGCCCTCGTGGATCTCGACCATGGCCCGGCGGGTCGCTCCGAGGGAGTCGAAGGCGCCGGCCTTGACGAGGGATTCGACCGTGCGCTTGTTGGCGACCTGGATCGGCACCTTGCGGAGGAAATCGTGGAAGGACTCGAAACGGCCCTTCTCGTCGCGCGAGGCGCGGATCGCGTCGACGACGTTGAAGCCGACGTTGCGCACGGCGCCGAGCCCGAAGCGGATGTCCGGACCGACGGCCGCGAAGTAGCCGATGGACTCGTTGACGTCCGGCGGGAGCACCTGGATGCCCATCCGGCGGCACTCGTTGAGATAGAGCGCGAGCTTGTCGCGGGAGTCGCCGACGCTCGTCAGCAGGGCCGCCATGTACTCGGCCGGGTAGTGCGCCTTGAGGTAGGCGGTCCAGTAGCTGACCACGCCGTACGCCGCGGAGTGCGCCTTGTTGAAGGCGTAGTCGGAGAACGGCAACAGGATGTCCCAGACGGTCTTCACCGCCTCCATGGAGTACCCGTTGGTCTTCATCCCGGCGGAGAACCCGGCGAATTGCTTGTCGAGCTCCGATTTCTTCTTCTTGCCCATGGCCCGGCGCAGCAGGTCGGCCTGGCCGAGCGAGAAGCCGGCGAGCTTCTGCGCGATCGACATGACCTGTTCCTGGTACACGATCAGGCCGTATGTGGTGCCGATGACGTCCTTGAGGGCTTCCTCGAGTTCGGGGTGGATCGGCACGATCTCCTGCTGCCCGGTCTTCCGCAGCGCGTAGTTGGTGTGCGAGTTCGCGCCCATGGGCCCCGGCCGGTAGAGCGCGATGACGGCGGAGATGTCCTCGAAGTTGTCGGGTTTCATCAGGCGGAGCAGTGCGCGCATCGGGCCACCGTCGAGCTGGAAGACGCCGAGGGTGTCACCGCGGGCGAGCAGCTCGTATGCGATGGGGTCATCGAGGCCGAGGTCCTCGAGCACGGGCCGGTGGCCGCGGTTGACGGCGATGTTGTCGAGGGCGTCGTCGATGATCGTGAGGTTGCGGAGCCCGAGGAAGTCCATCTTGATCAGTCCGAGGGACTCGCACGCCGGGTAGTCGAACTGGGTGACGATCTGGCCGTCGGCCTCGCGCTTCATCACGGGCACGATGTCGATCAGCGGGTCTGACGACATGATCACGCCGGCCGCGTGCACGCCCCACTGGCGTTTCAGGTTCTCGAGGCCGAGCGCGGTGTCGAAGACCGTGCGGGCCTCGGCATCCGTCTCGATGATCGCGCGGAAGTCGACGGCCTCGCGGTAGCGCGGGTGGTCCTTGTCGAACATGCCGGTGAGCGGCATGTCCTTGCCCATGATCGGCTGCGGCATGGCCTTGGTGAGCTTGTCGCCCATCCCGAACGGGAAGCCGAGTACCCGGCTGGAGTCTTTCAGGGCCTGCTTGGCCTTGATGGTGCCGTAGGTGACGATCTGGGCGACGCGCTCGGAGCCGTACTTCTCGGTGACGTAGTGGATGACCTCGCCGCGGCGACGATCGTCGAAGTCGACGTCGAAGTCAGGCATGGAGACGCGGTCCGGGTTGAGGAACCGCTCGAAGATCAGGCCGTGCACGAGCGGGTCGAGGTCGGTGATGCCCATCGCGTACGCGACCATCGACCCGGCTCCCGATCCGCGCCCTGGGCCGACCCGGATGCCGTTCGTCTTGGACCACATGATGAAGTCCGCGACGACGAGGAAGTAGCCGGGGAAGCCCATCTGGGCGATGATGCCGACCTCGTAGTCTGCCCGGGTGCGCACCTCGGCGGGAATGCCGTTCGGGTACCGGCGGGCCAGGCCGAGCTCGGTCTCCTTGACGAACCAGCTTTCCTCGTTCTCGCCCTCCGGGGTCGGGAAGCGCGGCATGTAGTTGGCCTGGGTGTCGAACTTCACCTCGCAGCGCTCGGCGATCAGGAGCGTGTTGTCGCAGGCTTCCGGGTTGTCGCGGAAGAGGTGCCGCATCTGGGCCGCGGTCTTGAGGTAGAACTCGTCTGAGTCGAACTTGAACCGGTTCGGGTCGTCGAGGGTCGACGCCGACTGCACGCACAGCAGGGCGGCGTGCGCCGTCGCATCGTGGGCGTGCGTGTAGTGCAGGTCGTTCGTGGCGACGAGCGGGAGGTTGAGCTCCTTGGCGAGGCGGAGCAGCTCGCTCATGGTGCGGCGCTCGATGTCGATGCCGTGGTCCATGATCTCGCAGAAGTAGTTCTCCGGTCCGAAGATGTCCCTCAGCTCCCCCGCAGCCTTCTTCGCCTCGTCGTACTGGCCGAGACGGAGGCGGGTCTGCACTTCGCCGCCGACGCAGCCGGTCGTGCCGATCAGGCCGTTCGAGAACTCGCTCAGCAGCTCGCGGTCCATGCGGGGCTTGAAGTAGTAGCCCTCGAGTGAGGCCTTCGTCGAGAGCCGGAAGAGGTTGTGCATGCCCGCGGTGTTCTCGGCGAGCAGCGTCATGTGCGTGTACGCGCCGCTGCCGCCGACATCGTCGCGGTTCTGGCCGCTCGTGCCCCATTTGACCCTGGTCTTGTCCCGCCGGTCGGTGCCGGGGGTGATGTAGGCCTCAGTACCGATGATGGGCTTGATGCCGGCGTCCGTCGCGGACTTCCAGAAGTCGAACGCGCCGAACATGTTGCCGTGGTCTGTGATGGCGACCGCGGGCATTCCCTGTTCGACGGCCTCTTTGATCAGCGGTTTGACCCGCGCGGCTCCGTCGAGCATGGAGTATTCGCTGTGCACATGCAGGTGCACGAAAGAATCATTCGATCCGTTCGCGCTAGTGGTATTCGACACGGATGCTCCGGTAGATGGTGTGTGGTGTTCCTGGCCTAGACATCCCTGAGCACGGTCAGGGCATGCTCGAGGTCCGCGGGGTATTCGGCGGAGAAGGTGACCCATTCCCGGGATTCCGGGTGGAAGAACGCAAGCTGTTTGGCGATCAGCCACTGCCGGGTGAGTCCCAGCCTGGCCGTGATCGAGGGGTCTGCACCGTACATAGCGTCGCCGACGCACGGATGCCGCTGGGCGGCCATGTGTACCCGGATCTGGTGGGTGCGTCCCGTCTCCAGGTGCACTTCGAGCAGGGACGCCGAGGGGAAGGCCTCGAGGGTCTCGTAGTGGGTGACCGAGTCTTTGCCGCCGGCGATGACCGCGAATTTCCAGTCGGAGCGCGGGTGCCTGCCGATGGGCGCGTCGATCGTGCCTGCACTCGGGTCGGGATGGCCCTGCACGACGGCATGGTAGATCTTCTCGACCTCGCGGTCGTGGAAGGCCTTCTTGAGGGCGACGTACGCCGTCTCCGACTTCGCGACGACCATGAGTCCGCTCGTGCCCACGTCGAGGCGATGCACGATGCCCGCGCGCTCCGAGGCCCCAGAGGTCGCGATCCGGTAGCCGCCGGCGGAGAGCGCGCCGAGAACCGTCGGGCCCGTCCAGCCGACGCTCGGGTGGGCCGCGACACCGGAGGGCTTGTTCACGACGACGATGCTCTCGTCGTCGTAGACGATCGTGAGGTCGGGGACCTCGATCGGAACGATTTCGAGAGCGTCCTTCGGTTGCCAGTTCACCTCGAGCCAGCTTCCCGCGTGCAGGCGGTCGGACTTGCCGACCACGACGCCGTCGATCGCGACACCGCCTGCCTCGGCGACCTCTGCGGCGAAGCTGCGGGAGAAACCGAGGAGTTTGGCGATGCCGGCGTCGACGCGAACGCCGGCGAGGCCGTCCGGAAGGGGGAGGGAGCGGGTTTCCATGGGGGGAATCAGGGTGCTAACTGGGTGGGTGTTGCCGGGGTGCCTTCGGCGGGCAGGGGCGGTGCCGGGGTCGAGCCGGGGTCGGCCGGATCGGCATCATGGGCGGTGCCGACCGGCTCGCGCACGGCCCTGCGTCCGTCGAGGCCGATGCCGCGGATGGTGAGGATCATGAAGATCACCATGCTCGTGACGATCGACGCGTCCGCGACGTTGTAAATGGCGGGGATCAGCCAGGGTGTCGTGATGAAGTCGACGACGTGGCCCAGGCCGAAGGACGGCTCCCGGAAAAGCCGGTCGGTGAGGTTTCCGAGCACGCCGCCGAGGAGCAGGCCGAAGACGAGCGCCCACGCCAGGGAGCGGATGCGCCCGGCGAAGATCACGATGAACACGACGACCGCCGCGGCGATGATCGTGAAGATCCACGTCATGCCGGTGGCGAGGCTGAACGCCGCGCCCGGGTTCCGGACGTAGTGCCATTGCAGCACATCCCCCAGAACCCGGACGGTACTTCCTTCGGTCAGCGAACTGACGACGAGGAACTTGGCCGTCTGGTCGAGCGCATAGACGCCCAGCGCGGCGAGGCCCAGAACGATGAGCGCGCTGGATCGCCCTTTCGTTCGGACCTTAGGAGCCAAAGCCCTGGTAGCTCGGCTTCTGCGCGCTCTCGGCGCCGACCGGTGAGGCAGCGTCGAGGTCGTGCAGCTGGCCCTCGATGTAGCTCTTCAGCTTCTGGCGGTATTCGCGCTCGAAGGTGCGGAGCCCGTCGATCTTGTTCTCGAGGACGGAGCGTTCCTTGTCCAGGATCGTGTTCTGCGCGCGCTGCTTGGCTTCGGCCTCCGCAACGAGGCGGGCCGCAGTTGCGTGACCCTCGGCGATGAGGGCGTCGCGCTTCTCGGCGCCTTCCTTGACGTGTTCCTCGTGCAGGCGGCGGGCCAGCTGCAGCAGGTTCGTGGTGCCGGCGGTCTCGTCGATCGGCTCGGCCACGGGAGCCGCTGCGGCGACGACCGCGGGAACGACGACGGGCGCGGGAACGACCTCGGGAGCCTTGACGGCTTCGACGGGGGCGACGACGGGAGTGCTTCCGGCTTCGGTGCTGACACCGGCGCGGAGCTCCTCGTTTTCGGCAGTCAGGCGGCGAAGCTCCACGACGACCTCGTCGAGGAAGTCATCCACCTCGTCCTGATCGTATCCTTCACGGAACTTGGTCGACTGGAACCGCTTGTTGACTACATCTTCCGGAGTTAGCGCCATGGCTTTCCACCCTTAAAACTCAGTTGAGAACTTTTTGTCGAACGAATAATTGACGCTACCGGACGGAGCGTGTTGCACACGCGAACCCGGGACGCCTCGATCAAGAATACATGCCGCACTCCGGAACGGACGCGAGAACTACCGGAGAGCGCCGACGACGCCCATGCCGATGATCGTGCAGAGCATGGTCAGGCTCCAGCCGAAGTCGAATGCGATCGGGCCGACCCGCAGTGGCGGCAGGATGCGCCGGAAGAATTTGACCGGTGGATCGGTGACCACGTAGATGAATTCGACCAGAACGAGCGTGATTTCCTGCGGGCGCCACGAGCGGTTGACGCTGCGGACGAGGTCGACGATGAAGCGTCCCCACATGACGAAGAAATACAACAGCAGGGCGAAATAGATGATCCAGGCGAGCAGTGTGACGACGAACACGGCCGAGACTATGACTGCGCGAAGAAGGACGACTCCGTGTCGGACTCCTCGGCGGCGTTGTCGCCCGAGACGACGATGTGGGACGGCGAGAGCAGGAACACCTTGGCGGTGACCCGTTCGATCTTGCCGTAGAGGCCCTGGGAGAGGCCGCTTGCGAAGTCGATGAGCCTGCGCGCGTCGGCGTCACTCATCTGGGAGAGGTTGATGATGACCGGAATGCCCTCGCGGAAGGATTCCGCGATCAGCTGGGCATCGCGGTACTGGCGCGGGTGGACGGTGAGGATTTCATTCATTTCTGAGGCAGCCACATTCTTGGGAGTGGAGGTCTTGCGCAGCGGGGTCACCGGGGCGCGGCCATTGGTGCCGTGAGAGCCCTCGACGCGCGTCGCGGACGGGCCGGCCTGGTGCGGCGCGGCGGTCTTCGGCTGGGCGGAATTCGAGACGGCATTCTGATCGGCCGCGGGTGGGGCGACGGGCGCCTCGTACTCCAGCTCTTCGTCTGCCAGCCCCAGGTAAACCATGGTTTTCTTGAGCGGGTTGGACATCTCGACCTCCGTGTTGGTGATTCTTCGTACTCAGATTAACCGAGAGTCGGGCGATTCCCGGTGATTGCGGTGCCAATTCGAAGGTGTGTCGCCCCTTCGCGGATGGCCTCCGGATAGTCCTGCGACATGCCCATCGACAGGAATCGCGCCTCGGGCGCGGACCTGCGGATGCCCTCCCCGAGTGACCGGACCCTGGCGAACTCCGCTGCCGGTTCCGCCCCGAGCGGGGCGACGGCCATGAGCCCGAGCAAGCGCAATCCCGGCGTGCCGAGCACGTGCTCGACGAGCGCATCGAGCCCGGAGGGATCGACGCCCCCGCGAGCGGGGTCGTCCGTGAGGTTCACCTGGATGAAGCAGTCGATGGACGAGTCGGCAGAGCCGAGGGCCGTCGCGAGGGACGCCCGGTCGACGGAATGCACGACGTGAGCGTATGAGCGCACCTGCCGGGCCTTCTTGCCCTGGACCTGGCCGACGAAATGCCAGGTGAGGTCGCGGCCGGCCAGGGCGCCGGCCTTTTCCTGGGCCTCCTGGTGGCGATTCTCGCCGAAATCGTGCACACCGAGCCGGAGGAGTTCCTCGATCATCGTGACGGGATGGAACTTGGTCACGACGATCGTCGTCACGTCCGCCGGGTCCCTGCCCGCGTCCCTGGCGGCCGAGGCGACCCGTTCGCGCACGACGTCGAGCCGCCCGGCGAGGCCGGACGGCTCAGGACGCAATTCGGTCACGATGGGTTTACTTGAGGAAGTCGGGGATGTCCAGGTCGTCGGGGTCTTCTTCGAAGGCCGGGTCAGCGACGGCCGTCCCTGCTTCTCCGGCGGACCAGGTCGCGACGCTTGCCTCTTCGGTGCCGAAGACGCTCGCAGCGCCGCCCGATGCAGCATCCGCCGTAGCGGAGACGGCGCCGGCGGCGACACCCGCGGCCACGAGGTCCGCGTGGCGCACCTCGACGGCCTTGACACCGGGTTCTCCGCCGTCGAAGCCTGCTGCGATGACCGTCACCCGGACCTCGTCACCGAGGGTGTCGTCGATGACGGCACCGAAGATGATGTTGGCTTCGGGGTGCACGGCCTCCTGGACGAGGCGGGCCGCATCGTTGATCTCGAAGATGCCGAGGTTCGAGCCGCCCTGGATCGAGAGGAGCACTCCGTGTGCGCCGTCGATGGACGCCTCGAGCAGGGGGGAGGCGACGGCGAGTTCTGCCGCCTTGATGGCGCGGTCTGCACCGCGTGAGGAGCCGATGCCCATGAGCGCGGAACCCGCGCCCTGCATGACGGACTTCACGTCGGCGAAGTCGAGGTTGATCAGACCGGGGGTCGTGATCAGGTCGGTGATGCCCTGCACGCCGGCGAGGAGGACCTGGTCGGCCGTTGCGAAGGCCTCGAGCATGCTGATGCCGCGGTCGCTGATTTCCAGCAGGCGGTCGTTCGGCACGACGATGAGCGTGTCGACCTCGTTCTTGAGGGAGGCGACACCCGCCTCGGCCTGGGCCTGGCGGCGCTTGCCCTCGAAGCCGAACGGCTTCGTGACGACGCCGATGGTGAGCGCGCCGATGGACTTCGCGATGCGGGCGACGACGGGTGCTCCGCCGGTGCCGGTGCCGCCGCCTTCGCCGGCGGTCACGAAGACCATGTCGGCTCCCGCGAGGGCTTCTTCGATTTCTTCGGCGTGGTCCTCGGCGGCACGACGGCCGACCTCGGGGTCCGCGCCGGCGCCGAGGCCACGGGTGAGGTCGCGACCGACGTCGAGCTTGACGTCGGCGTCGCTCATCAGCAGCGCCTGGGCATCGGTGTTGATGGCGATGAACTCGACGCCACGGAGGCCGAGTTCGATCATGCGGTTGACAGCGTTGACGCCGCCGCCGCCGATTCCAACAACCTTGATGACAGCGAGGTAGTTCTGGTTTGTTGTTGACACGTCCGGCCTCCGGTGGAACCCTAAACCTCTGGTCGAAGTTTAAAGTTATGCTGAGTATGCAATTCCTGATTTCGAAGGTAAGCGCCACGCATCCCCCTCCGGGGAGGCGCGCCCGCGTGTCGCGAACAACCCCGGAAAAATCACCGTGCGGATTACGCGTGGCGGGACGACTCGGTTCCCCGGCCGGCGGATGGCCCGCGGATCAGCGGAGGACGGCGCTGTCCGGAGAAGAGACGTCGTATTCCTTGACGGTGCCGACGGGGTGGCTCACGATGAGCGCGGCGAGCACGACGGCCTTGTACTCCGATCGCTCCGCACTCCCCCACACCACCCGGGCCCCACCGGTCAGGACCAGGGTCACGTCGTCGGTGGTCGCCGCCGTGACCGTGTCGAGCTGCTGGCGGACGGCATCCGGGACGGCAGCGATGACGGCCGTCGCGGCCTGGAACCCGGCGCTGCCGACGCCGGCCCGCGCGTCGATCACGGGATAGCCGGCCAGGCGTGCAGGGCCGTTCTGGATCACGACGCCCGCGGCATCGACGAGGTTGAACCCGCCGGGGACGACGACCGTGCCGACGGGCGTCCGTTCGACGATCCGCACCACGAGGGTGTCCGGTGGCCTGCTCTCGGTCACGTAGCTCTGGATCAATGGGAACGTACCGAGGTCCTCGCGAATCCGCGCGAAGTCCACGAGGGGCAGCGGGGTGCCGAGCTGGTCGCCGAGCGCGGCGGTGACCTGGTCGGCGGAGATCCGGCTGGTCCCGACGACCTCGATCGTGCGGAGCGCCATCAGCGGCGAGTACGTCCCGATGAGAACGAACCCGAGGAGAGCGGCCACGGTACCGAGCGCGACGAGCCAGGCCGTGCGGCGGCGGCGCGAGCGCCAGGTGAAGCGGCGCACCTCCTCGCGTTCGTAACGCTTGCGCGCGCGTCGGGCGGCGCGGAACTTGCGCCGGGCCGTTGCGGGGGTCAGCGCGGGCTCTGCGTCCTCCCCTGCCGTACCGGCGGTCTCCGTCTTTGCGTCAGACGCCCGCCCCTTCGGCGGCCGTGCACCCGGTGACCGCGCCGGCACCGTCGTGATCGGCTCGGTAACGGGTTCGGCCTGCTGCGCTCCTGACGAGTGCAGAGGCGAGACGGAGGCGAGGTGCGGCTGCTCTGGCTGGCGTTTCGGGACCGTGATGGGTTCGGTGCTGGTGCCGTCGGTCGTTCCCCGGCCGCCGGCGGGAGTCGCGGTGTCCGCGGGGCGGCGCGACGAACGCTTCGTGCCCCGGCCGCCGGGTGTGGCAGCGCTGGGCGCGGCGCCGTCCCTGGTGGGCGGCTGCTCCGGCCGGTCGAAGCCCTCTGGTCGCCTCATTCCCCCGTGCTATCCCTGGGCCTGGACGCGGTCGCCGAGCGATTCGAGCAGCTGGGGGACGATCCGGTAGACGTCACCGCAGCCGAGTGTGACGACGAAGTCGCCGGGTCTGGCGATGCGCGCAACGTAGTCGGCGGCCTCCTGCCAGTCGGGCACGTAGGCGACCTTGGATGCGTCGTGGAACTTTCCGGAGACCAGAGCGCCGGTCACGCCGGGCTCGGGATCCTCGCGGGCGCCGTAGACGCCGAGCACGACCGTCTGGTCAGCGGTGCGTTCGAGGGTGTCCGCGAACTCCTGCGCGAAGAGGCGGGTGCGGCTGTACAGGTGCGGCTGGTGCACGGCGATGATGCGCCCGGTCCCGACGACGGTCCGTGCCGCGGTGAGCGCGGCCGCGACCTCCGTCGGGTGGTGGGCGTAGTCGTCATAGACACTGACGCCGTTCACGGTGCCGTGCAGTTCGAAGCGGCGCTGGGTGCCTCCGAAGGTGGCAATGGCCGCGAGCGACGCTGCGGGGTCGCAGCCGAGTCCGACGAGCACGGCGAAGGCGCCTGCCGCGTTGATCGCGTTGTGCCTGCCGGGGATCCGCAGGGTCGCTGAGTAGTCCTGGCCCGCATACGAGACGGAGAAGCTCACGGGACCATCCGTCACGACGGAGTGCACGCGCACGGTCGCGTCGGCGGCCTCGCCGAAGGTGACGACCTTCTGGCCGGTGAGGCTCCGGGTGACCCGGACCGCGCCGGGGTCGTCTGCGGAGATCACGACGAGCTCGGTGGCTGCGTGGGAGAACTGCACGAAGGCGGCCTCGAACGCTTCGAGGGACCCGTAGTGGTCGAGGTGGTCCGGATCGACGTTCGTCACGAGCGCGATGGCCGTGTTGTACAGCAGGAAGGACCCGTCGGATTCGTCGGCCTCGACAACGAACAGGTCATCGGTTCCCGCGCCCGCCGAGACGCCGAGGGACTCGATCACTCCGCCGTTGACGAAGCTCGGGTGCTTGCCGATGCCGAGCAGGCCCGTGACGATCATCCCGGTCGACGTGGTCTTGCCGTGTGCGCCGGCGACGGAGACGAGGCGGTGCTTCTGGATCAGCCAGGCGAGCGCCTGGGCCCGGTGCAGCACCGGGAGGCCGCGCTCGAGGGCGAGGACGTACTCGGGGTTGTCCTGCCAGAGCGCCCCGGTGACGACGAGGGAATCGGCATCCCCGACATTTTCCGCGGCGTGGCCGATGCTGATCCGCGCTCCGAGCTCGCGCAGGGCGAGCACGTTCGCGGACTCGCGCACGTCGGAGCCGGTCACGGTGTGGCCGGCCGCAAGGAAGAGCCGCGCGATGCCGCTCATTCCGGAACCGCCGATGCCGACGAAATGTACCGTTCCCAGGTCCGCAGGAATGACGAGGTTCAGGTCGGGCTTGATCACGTGGTGCCGCTCTTCTCAGTGTCGAATCTCAGTGTCGAAATCGGGTGTGGTGCGGCCTCTACGTTACGCGTCGGCGCCAGGGATTGCCGGATTGACGCCGCCGTGTGGGTGGCCGAGGGCATCGCTGACGAGGTCCGCCATCCGCTCGGCGCCGTCGCGGCCTCCGACGGATGCCGCGAGCTCCCCCATCCTGCGCACGCGCGGCCGGTCGGTGAGGAGCGGCACGAGCTCGTCAGCGACCCAGGCGGGCAGGAAGGCCGCGTCGTCGACGATGATCCCGCCACCCGCGGCGACGACGGAGGCCGCGTTGAAGCGCTGTTCCCCGTTTCCGACCGGGTAGGGCACGTAGACGGCGGGGATGCCGAGCGCGCTGAGCTCGCAGACCGTCCCGGCCCCTGCCCGGGAGACGGCGAAGTCCGCGCTCGCGAGGGCGAGGTCCATCCGGTCGCAGTACTCGATCATCCGGTAGTGGTCGATGGCCGGGTCGGAGACCTCGGACTTCTGCCCGGTGATGTGCAGCACCTGCCAGCCGGCCTCGACCAGCGCCGATGCTGACTGCACGGCCGTGCCGTTGAGGCGCCGCGCGCCGAGGGACCCGCCCGTGACGAGGAGGGTCGGCCGGCCGGGGTCGAGGTCGAAGAAGCGCAGCGCCTCCGCCCGGACGCCGGGGCGGTCGAGGTTCTGGATCTCCGGCCGCAGCGGCATTCCCACGACCCGGCCGTGGCGGATCCGGGTTCCGGGGAACACGACGCCGACGCGCGTGGTCAGCCAGGCCCCGAGGCGGTTCGCGAGTCCCGCGCGGAAGTTCGCCTCGTGGATGGCGATCGGGATGCCCGCCCGGCGGGCCGCGAGGTAGGCCGGCGTCGAGACGTAGCCACCGAAGCCCACGACGACGTCGACCTTCCTGGCGCGGAGCACGGCGGCGAGGTCGCTGACGGCGCGGTTGAACCGGGGCAGGAAGAGCACGGCGGCGCGGTTCGGGCGGCGCGGGAACGGCAGCCGTGGCACGAAGATCAGCTCGTAGCCGCGTGCGGGTACCAGGCGGGCCTCGAGGCCTTCCCTGGTGCCGAGCACGATCATGACCGCGTCGGGTTCGCGCGCGCGGATCGCATCGGCGACCGCGAGCAGGGGGTTGACATGGCCGGCGGTCCCGCCGCCGGCCATGAGGTACGTGGTCACTCGGACACCCGTCTCGGTCCGGGCCGTGCCGCCGGGTGCTCGGTTCCGCCGGGGGTGCGCCCGGCCGGATCGGGGTGCGCGCGGGCGAAGGACAGCACGATGCCGATCGCGATCAGGGTCGAGAGCAGGGCTGTGCCGCCCGCGGAGACGAGCGGAAGCGGGACGCCGAGGACGGGGAAGACGCCGAGGACGACACCGATGTTGACGAGCGCCTGGCCGATGACCCAGACCATCACGGCGGCCGTCGACACGCGCGCCTGCACGCTCGTGCTCGAGCGCATGATCCGCAGGAAGGCGAACGCGAGCAGGATGAACATGCCGAGCACGACGATGGCGCCGATCAGGCCGAGCTCCTCGCCGATGATCGCGAAGATGTAGTCGTTGTCCGCAGCGGGCAGCCAGGACCATTTGGCCTTGGAGTTGCCGAGTCCGACGCCGAAGATCCCGCCGTTGGCGAGTGCCCAGGTGCCGTGCAGCGGCTGCCAGCACGCCGCGGAGATCGTTCCGGTGTGGTCGTCGCAGCCGGTGTTCAGGAAGGAGAGGATGCGGGTCATCCGGTTGGAGCTCGAGACGGCGACGAGCACGCCCGCGACCGTGCCGACCAGGAGCGGGAGCGCGAGCATCCGCAGCCGGACGCCCGCGAAGAAGAGCGCGCCGAAGAGGATTCCGGCCATGATGATGACGGTTCCGAGGTCGCCGCCGATCAGTACGAGCATGATCGATCCGCCGCCGACGCCGAACACGGGAATGTAGACGTGGCGCCAGTCGTCGAGCAGGTCCTGCTTCTGGGAGAGGATCATGCCGAGCCAGATGACGAGCGCGAGCTTGATCGCCTCGGACGGCTGGAACTGGACCCCGCCGAGGGACAGCCAGTTCGTGTTCCCTGCCACGGTGATGCCGAGCGGGGTGAAGACGACGAGGCACTGCAGCAGGCACGCGATGATCAGGGTCGGCCAGGCCACCCTCTGCCAGAACTTGATCGGCATCCGACTGACGAAGAGCATCAGCGGGACGCCCACGGCCGCGAAGCCGCCCTGGCGGAGCACGGTGCCGAAGAAGCCGGCGTTCTCGAGGTAGGAGTCGACCGACGATGAGGACAACACCATCACGAGGCCGAAGGCGACGAGGAAGAGGGTCGTTCCGAGCAGCAGGAAGTAGCTCGTCGATTCCGCCTTGAACACGCGTCCGAGATGGATGCGGGTGGCGGGGTTGTGCGCCTCGGGCGCGGGCTGGTGGGGGGCTGCGGTCCTAGGCGTTCGAGCCTGGGGCAGTCTCGCCATCCGCCTCACCTCCCAGATAATCGTGAACGGCTTCCGCGAAGAGGCGGCCGCGTGCTGCGTAGTCGGAGAACTGGTCCATCGATGCCGCCGCCGGTGCGAGCAGCACGACGTCACCTGACTCGGCGATGCCTGCCGCGGCAGCGACGGCGTTCGGCATCACCTGTCCAGTGTCAGCGGCATCGATCTCGAATACGGGCAACCCGGGGGCGTGTCGCAGGAATGCCGCGCGCAGGGCGTCCCGATCGACGCCGATGATCACGGCGCCCCGGAGCCGGGGCACGTGGGTGCTGACGAGGTGGTCGATGTCGACGCCCTTGAGCAGGCCGCCGACGAGCCAGACCACGGAGTCGAACGCGGCGAGCGACGCATCAGCTGCGTGCGGGTTCGTGGCCTTCGAGTCGTCGATCCAGCGGATGCCCGCTGCGTCTGCCACGATCTCGATGCGGTGTTCGTCGAGCTGGAAGGTCTCGAGCACGTCATGGATGATCGGTGCGTCGACGTCGAAGGACCGCGCGAGGGCACTCGCGGCGAGGATGTCGGCCACGAGGTGGGCGGCGCCGAGGCCGCGGGCGCGGAGCTCGGGCACGGTGGTCAGTTCGATCGCGGTGTCGAAGCGTTCCTCGAGGAAGGCGCGGTCGCAGAGGATGCCGTCGACGACGCCGAGGTCGCTCGGACCGGGGACGCCGAGGCCGAAGCCGATGGCGCGGGCGCCCTCGCGGACTTCGGCGTCCTCGACCATCGTGCGGGTGGCCTCGTCGTCCTTGTTGTAGACGCACGCGATCTTGGTGTTGGCGTAGACGGTGGCCTTTGCCTCGCGGTAGGCGGCAGCGGAGCCGTGCCAGTCGAGGTGGTCGTCCGCGATGTTCAGGCAGACGCTCGCCCACGGCACGAGGGCGCCCGGCCCTGTGCGTGGCAGGTGGTGCAGCTGGTAGCTCGAGAGTTCGACGACGAGCACGTCCCAGCCGAGCGGGTCGCGGACGGCGTCGAGGACGGGCACGCCGATGTTGCCGCAGGGGGCGACCCGGTGGCCTGCTGCGGCGAGGATCGTCGCGGTCAGCTGCACGGTCGTGGTCTTGCCGTTGGTGCCCGTGACGAGGATCCACTCTGCCGGGGCGCCGACCTTGTCGCGCAGGCGCCAGGCCAGTTCGATGTCGCCCCAGACGGGGATTCCGGCTGCGGCGGCCCAGAGCAGCAGCGGGTGGTCGGGGTGGAAGCCGGGGCTGACGACGAGGAGTTCCGGACGGTGGGCGGCGAGTTCAGCGGGGACTTCGCTCAGGTCGGCCTGGACGAGCCCGGCGCCGATCACGCCGAGGAGCCTGGCCCGGTCGTCCGGGGCGTTACCGGCGACGACGAGGACGTCCGCGCCGAGTTCGGCGAGGGTGTCCGCCGCGGCGAAGCCGGTCACGCCGAGGCCGAGGACGGCGACCCGGAGCCCGGTCCAGTCGGCGTGCCAGCTGATGAGGCCGTCGAGGCGGCGATGGCCAGAGTGAGTGTCGTATGGGTTGTTGCTCATCATCATGCGGTCAGCCATTCGAGGTAGAACGAGCCGACGCCCGCCGCGACGAGGAGTCCGCCGACGATCCAGAACCTGACGACGACGGTGACCTCTGCCCAGCCCTTGAGCTCGAAGTGGTGGTGGATCGGGCTCATCAGGAAGATCCGTTTGCCCCGGGTGACCTTGAAGTACGCCCTCTGGACGATCACGGAGCCGGCTTCGATCACGAACAGGCCGCCGAGGAGCACGAGCAGGAGCTCGGTGCGGCTGAGGATCGCGAGTGCGGCCAGCGCCCCGCCGATGGCGAGGGACCCGGTGTCGCCGAGGAAGATCTTGGCGGGTGAGGTGTTCCACCACAGGAAGCCGATCAGGCCGCCGACGATCGCTGCGGCGACGATGGCGAGGTCGAGGGGGTCGCGCACGTTGTAGGAACGGTAGAGGTCGCCGATATCCGCTCCCCCGTACCTGGCCTGGTTGGACTGCCAGAAGCCGATCACGATGTACGCCCCGATGGCGAGGATCGATGACCCGGTCGCGAGCCCGTCGAGGCCGTCCGTCACGTTCACTCCGTTGGAGGTCGCCGCGACGAGGAAGCAGATCCAGACGATGAACAGGGCGATCCCGACGATGGTCCCGAGCTTCATGAAGTCGAGGGGCAGGTCGCGCAACAGTGAGATCTTGGTGGATGCCGGGGTGAGGCCGTGCCTGTTCGGGAACTGCAGCGCGAGAACGGCGAAGACGCCGGCGACGAGCACCTGCCCGCTGATCTTCTGCCAGCCGCCGAGGCCGAGGCTGCGCTGGTTCCGGGTCTTGATGAAGTCGTCGAGGAATCCGACGAGCCCGAGTCCGACCATCATGAACAGCACGAGCAACGGGGACGCCGTGATCGGGGTGCCCGTGAGCCACATCGCAAGGAAGTAGCTGATCAGGGTGCCGAGGATGATGACGATGCCGCCCATGGTCGCGGTGCCGCGCTTGGCGTGGTGGCTCTTCGGGCCGTCATCGCGGATGAACTGTCCCCAGCCGAGCTTGTGGAAGAGCCGGATGAACAGCGGGGTCAGGGACAACGTGAAGACGAGCGACATCGCGCCGGACATCAGCAGGGCTCTCATGAGAAGAACTCCCCGAGGCGGTCGCCGAGGAACCTGAGGCCCGCGGAGTTCGACGACTTCACGAGCACCGTGTCACCGGGGCGGATGGTCGCGGTGAGGAGGGCGAAGGCGTCGTCCTGGTCGTCGACGAAGAGCGACTCCCCGTCCCAGGACCCCTCGTTGATCGTGCTGATGTGCATCCGGCGGGCGGCGGGTCCCACCACGACGAGCTGGGAGATGTTGAGTCGCACGGCGAGCAGTCCGATGCGGTCGTGCTCGTCCCCGGAGAATTCGCCGAGTTCGCTCATTTCGCCGAGGACGGCGACGGTGCGTTCTCCCGGCCGCCGGATCTGGGCGAGGGTCTTGAGGGCCGCCGTCATCGAATCGGGGCTCGCGTTGTACGCATCGTTGATGACCGTGACCCCGTCACGCCCGCCGAGCACCTGCATCCGCCAGCGTTCGGCCGTGACGACGGATTCGAGTGCCGCGACGATGTCGTCGATGCCGACCCCGAGCACCTCTGCTGTGGCCGCAGCGGCGAGGGCGTTCATCACGTGGTGCTCTCCGAGTACCTGGAAGGTCACCGGGCGGGTGTCGCCGCCCGCGAGGTGCAGGGTGAACGTCGTTCCGCTGCTCGAGACCTCGATCCCGGTCGCGTGCACGCCGGAAAAGTCCGTTCCGTCCGGTGCGCGCGAGGTGCCGGTGGCGTCCTGGCCGAACCAGACCACCCTGGCGCGGGTGTGTGCCCGCATTCCGGCGACGCGGGGGTCGTCGGCGTTCAGCACGGCGACATCCGTTGCGAGGAGGTCGGTGACCATTTCGGTCTTGGCGGCCAGGGTCGCTTCGATTCCGCCGAATTCGCCGGCGTGGGCGAGGCCGACCTTGAGCACGATCCCCACGTCCGGACGGACCATCCGGATCAGCCTGGCGATCTCGCCGATGCCGCTCGCGCCCATTTCGGCGACGAGGAACCGGGTGTCGAAGTCGACGGCGAGCATCGTGATCGGCGCGCCCACCTCGTTGTTGAAGGAGGCGCGGGCGGCGACGGTCGGGCCGACGCGTTCGAGGATGGCGCGCAGCAGGTTCTTGGTGGTCGTCTTGCCGTTGGACCCGGTCACGCCGATCACCCGGAGCCGACCCTCCGCGCGGACGCGGGCCACGACGAAGGTGGCGAGGTCGCCGAGGGCGACCACCGCGTCTGCGACGATGATCTGGGCGACGGGGAGGTCGAGCGCGCGCTCGACGATGAGGAGCGCGGCGCCGTTGTCGATCGCGGCAGGAGCGAAGAGGTGACCATCGGTGGTCTCCCCCGGCTTCGCGACGAAGATGCCGCCGGGGCGGATCTCACGCGAGTCGGTGTCGACGGCACCGGAGACGACGGTCGCCGGCGTCGTCGGCGAGCCGTCGGCGTTCAGGGCTCCGTCGAGGTGCAGGGCGCCGTTGACGGCGCCGGCGATCTCGGAGAGGGAGAGGGCGATCATCTACTGCCACCCCGCTTCGCGCAGCGCGAGCCGGGAATCGTCGCGGGCGGAATAGGGGATCTTGACGCCGTTCACTTCGTGATAGTTCTCGTGGCCGGGGCCCGCGTAGAGGATCGAGTCGCCCTCGACCGCGAGGCCGAGCGCGGTGCGGAAGGCGGTGCGCGGGTCGGCGACCTCGTAGAGCTCCACGTCGGGGACGGCCTCTCGGGCGCCGGCGATCAGGGCGGCCCTGATCGAGGCCGGGTCCTCGTAGCGGGGGTGGAAGTCGGTGATGACGACGACGTCTGCGCCCCTGGCTGCGATGGCACCCATGGCCGCGCGCTTGGTGGTGTCGCGGTCGCCGTCGGCGCCGAAGACCATGAACAGTCGCCCCGGCGTGAAGGTGCGGATGGCCGCGAGGGTGTTGAGGAAGGCGTCCGGGCTGTGACCGTAGTCGATGTAGACGAGCGGTCCGCGGTCGCCGGAGATGCGCTCGGTGCGCCCCGGGATGTAGACGTCGATGCCGCCGTCGCGGGCGAGGGTGTGATTGATGGCATCGAGGTCGTAGCCGGATTCGACGAGCATCAGGATGGCCAGTGCGGCGTTCGCGGCCATGAACCAGCCGATCAGCGGAACACGGGTCTGCAGACGGCGGCCCTCCGGCCCCTCGAGCAGGAACTCCGTGTAGAGGGCGTCCTCCGACACGATCGAGAGGTGCCAGTCGGCGTCGACCTCTGGATGGATGCTGAGGGTCGTCACCGGGATGCGGCACTCTGCGACGATCCGCTGGCCCCATTCGGAGTCCACGGTGATGACGCCGCGCCGGGACCGGTCGGGCTGGAAGAGTTCGAGTTTGGCCTGGAAGTACTCGTCGAGGCTGGCGTAGTCGTCGAGGTGGTCGTGGCTGAGGTTGGTGAACCCTGCGACATCGAAGACGAGCCCGTCGACGCGGTGCCTGCTGAGGGCCTGCGCGGAGACCTCGATCGCGACGGCGCGCACTTCGGCTTCGCGCATCCTGGCGAGAAGGGCATGCAGTTCGGTGGCCTCCGGGGTGGTGAGCGAGCTCACGACGGCGAGGTCGCCGATGCGGCGTTCCGCGGTCGAGGTGAGGCCTGTGACGACGCCGAGCTGGTTCAGGATGGCGACGAGGAGGTAGACGACGCTCGTCTTGCCATTCGTTCCGGTCACTGCGAAGAGCGTTGCCGGGTTCTCGTCGGTCCGGTAGATCCAGGCGGCGACCGCGCCGAGAGCGGCGCGCGCGTCCGGGGTGACGAGGATCGGCAGGCCGCTTCCGGCGGCGACGAGCGCACCGGCCTCATCGGTCAGGATGGCGACGGCTCCGGCCTCCCTGGCGTCGTCGGCGAAGCTCGCGCCGTGGAAGGCTCGCCCGGGAACGCCGACGTACAGGTCGCCCGGCTGGACGGAACGGGAGGAGATACTCACGCCGGAGACTTCGAGACCCTCGATGTCGCCGCGCAGGAAAAGTTCGAATTCATCAACCATGCCCGACAACGACCGCGCAACCGGGTGCTGAGGACGGAGAGCCGATGGTGCCAACTCGGTCACGGGGCTCGCTTTCTTACCAGGTACCGGGAAGGGCAGGCGCTGGAGCGCCCGATGGAACTGCCCGGTACTTCTTCAGCACCTGGCTCATGACCTCCTGGAAGATCGGAGCGGGCGCTGCAGACGAATTCAGTTTAACAGGATCGGCGAGACTGACCGAAACGACGTACTCCGGATCGTCTGCGGGAGCGAACCCGGAAACCGACACAAGGTACCCGTGGGTGTACCCGCCGTGGCCGTCCGGCATCTGGGCCGTTCCGGTCTTCGAGGCGACCCGGTAGCCGGGAATGTTCCAGACCTTGGACAGCCAGGCCTTCTGGTACACCATCTCAAGCATGTCCGAGGTGTCGTGCGCGGCCGATGCCGAGACGACCTGGGTTCCCGCTGCTGCCGGCACATTCGTCATGGTGCCGTCCGCCTGGCGGCAGCCGGCGACGAGCTGGACGGGCAACCGGACGCCCTTGTTCGCAATGGTCTGGTAGATGCTCGCGATCTGGAGCGCCGTCGTGGTCAGGCCCTGGCCGAACATGGTGGCGTACTTGGTCTGGGGGTCCCATTCGTCGTAGGGATGCAGGATTCCGGAGTCTTCGGCGGGGAACCCCGCCTCCGTCGCAGTGCCGAGGCCGAACTTGGTCATGTAGTCATAGCGCTGCTTGTCGGTCAGCAGTTCGCCGAACTTGGACATGCCGGTGTTCGAGGATTCGATCAGCACGCCGGTGAGGGTGAGGTGCAGGTCGGCGTGACCGGAACTGTCGTTGATGTTCGCGCCGTTGCCCGGCAGGTATCGATAGGGCGCGACGACCTGGGTATTCACCGTGGCCTTTCCCGCATCGAGCACGGATGCCGCGGTGAGCGCCTTGAAGGTCGACCCCGGTTCGAAGGAGGCCGTGAAAGCGCGCGAGCCGCGGTCATCGGGGTTGGTCGTTCCGTTGACGTTGTTCGGGTCGACACTGGGATAGTCGGCGACCGCGACGAGCTTCCCGGTCTTGACCTCCTGCACCACGACCGTTCCCCACGCCGCGCCGGTGGCCTGGGCCTGCTTGGCCAGGGCCTGCTGGACGAACCACTGCAGGTCGGAGTCGATCGTCGTCACGACATCTCCGCCATCGACGGCCGCCTTCTCCGTGACGGTGCTCTGCGGCAGCCGGACGCCGTCTGCGCCCTTCTCGTAGGTCTCCGTTCCGTCGGTGCTCGCGAGGCAGGAGTCCTGGCCGATTTCAAGGCCGGCCTGGGCTTCACCCTCTGACGACACGAATCCGACGAGGTTGCCTGCGACCGCACCGTCCGGGTACACCCGGCCGGGCTTCTTCTCGAAGTAGATCCACGGGATCTCGAGCGCGTCGACCGCCCGGAACACCGAGACATCCACTGCCTTGGTCACCATGGCGTAATCCGAGGCGGGATTGGCGGCGAGCGACGAAGAGATGATCGCGAGGATCGCGTCTCCGGTCTGACCGGTGATGGCGCCGACCTCCGCAGCGGCCTGGGCGACGGTGACCGTCTGGTCTCCCGCCGCCGTTGTGCGGGTGAACTCGACGGCATTGCGGGGAGACAGCGTGATGTTGTAGCGCATCACCGTCCCGGCGAGTACGACGCCGTTGGCGTCGACAATGTCACCGCGTGAGCCGTAGATGGGCTGCTCGACCGATCGGTTGCCGAGTGAATCGGCGCTGAGGGTGTCGGCACGGACGACCTGGATGTCGACGAGCCTGACCACGAAGAGTGCGACGATCGCGAAGAGGAGAACGACCGTGATCGCGATGCGGCGCTTGCCGCTGCGCGTCGACCTGGCACTGACACCCACAGTTTCGGTTCCTTACTGCGGACGGGGCCGCGGTTGTGGCACCCCGGCTCGTGCGGGAATGCGTTCTAGCGAGTCGTGGGCGTCGGGAGTCCGGCGCCAGGGGCTGGCACGGCGGCGGTTGAGGTTGTCGGGGCGGTCGTGGTGGCTGGTGACGTCGCGGCGCCGGCGACGCTCGCGCCCTGCCCGGTGGCCTGGGCTGGCTGTGTCACCAAAGGTACGCCGGTGAGCAGCGCGTTCGGCACGAGACTCGCCGCACCGGCCTGACTGCCCGTTGCGGAACTCGGGGCGCCGAGCACTGCGGAGTCGGAGAGGCGCAGGTAGACCGGGTTGGAGTTGCTGATCATGCCGATGGCCTCGGCGTTGGCCGCGAGGCTCTGCGGGGAGGAGACCCGGACGAGGTCCTCCGTGACGCTGTCGGCGGTGCGGCTGAGTTCCGTCTGGCTGGCCTGCAGGCGGGACACCTCGTACGCGCCCTGCGAGATTCCGACGCTCAGCAGGAGCTGCGCGACAATGATCACCGCGACCCCGGCGACGGCGGACAGGGCGAAGGCGATCTTGGGTCGTGCCCGGCGCTGGCTGCGCGTTGCGACGATCTCGATGTGGCGAAGCCGCGAGCCTGGCTGGCCTGCCGGAGCGTCCAGCGGTTTCTGGTCGGGGGTGTCGTGCCGGGGGGCACTTTCCCAGTTCGGTCGCAGCACGCGTGCGAGATTGTCGCTCATCCGGCTCTCCTCAGTCGCTCGGCGGCGCGAAGTCTGACCGACGTCGCACGGGGGTTTCTCGCCTTTTCTTCTTCCGAGGCGAGTTCGGCGCCCCGGATCAACTGTGTGAACAGTGGCTTGTGTTCCGGCAGCTCGATGGGCAGGCCGGCGGGGGCGCTCGAGGTGGATGCCCGGGCGAGCGCCTTCTTGACGATCCGGTCCTCGAGCGACTGGTAGGCCTCCACGACGATCCGGCCGTGCACGGCGACGGCATCGAGGGCGGCGGGGATCGCGCGTTCGAGAACGGAGAGTTCCTGGTTGACCTCGATGCGCAGGGCCTGGAAGACCCGCTTCGCCGGGTGTCCGGTGCGCTGGACGACGACGGGGGTGACCTTCGTGAGGATCGCGACGAGCTCGGCCGAGCGGACGAGAGGGGCGGTGGACCGAGCCTCGACGATGGCCTTGGCGTAGCGTGCCGCGAGTTTCTCTTCGCCGTACTCGTGGAAGATCCGGCGCAGTTCGGACTCGCTGTACGTCGCGAGGATGTGCTCCGCCGTCAGGTCGCTCGTGTTGTCCATCCGCATGTCGAGCGGAGCGTCCTTGGAGTACGAGAAGCCGCGTTCGACCCGGTCGAGCTGGAGCGAGGAGACTCCGAGGTCGAAGAACACGCCCTGGACCTCTTCGATGCCGAGGGAGTCGAGGGCGTCCTGGATGCCGTCGTAGACGGTGTGCACGAGGTGGATCCGGTCGCGGAACGGCTTGAGGCGCTCCTCGGCGATCGAGAGCGCCTCGAGGTCACGGTCGAGGCCGACGAGGGTGAGTCCTGGGAAGCGGGTCAGGAAGGCCTCGGAGTGCCCGGCCATGCCGAGGGTCGCGTCGACGAGCACGGCGCCGGGCTGGTTCAGGGCCGGCGCGAGGAGCTCGACACAGCGTTCGAGCAGTACGGGGGTATGGATTTCGTCGATGTTCATGGTCCCGGGGAGTAGTTCCTGGATCCTGATCCCCATCCGGCAGTCCTGGCACCGGGGAAGTGTGTCAGGGCGTACGGCTGGGAGTCAGGCGCCAGGTTCTAGAAGAGTCCCGGAATCACCTCCTCCGTGGTGTTGGCGAACGAGGTTTCCTGTTCGGCGAGGTACAGGTCCCAGGCCTCGGTGTCCCAGATCTCGACACGGTCGCCCGCACCGATCACCGTGAGTTCGCGGTCGAGGCCGGCATAGCTGCGGAGGTTGGCGGGGATGGTGACGCGGTTCTGGCTGTCGGGAGTTTCCGCACTGGCTCCGGAGGTGAAGACCCGGAGGAAGTCACGGCCCTGCTTGCTCGTGATCGGGGCCTGCTTGATCTTTTCGTGCAGTTCCTCGAACGCCCGGGTCGTGAAGACGTAGAGGCAGTGCTCCTGGCCGCGGGTCATCACGATGCCGGTGGACAACTGCTCACGGAACTTCGCGGGGAGGATGACGCGTCCCTTGTCGTCGAGCTTGGGGGCATAGGTCCCGAGGAACATTCATCACCCCTTCTCTTCCGGCCAAGTTCAGGTGTTACTCCACTTTACTCCACTTTGGACCACGAAAACGGGAAATGCCACGATCAACGAGTAAATTTCTAGAAAAATACCAGATGAACAGGCTAAGTGATGGGTGGAGGGAAATCCAAGGGCGAGCGGGGTCGAGAGTCGATTTTGGGCACAAAAAAAGGGCCGATCTGTGATCGGCCCTGCTTTTGTGAAGTTTCGGTCGTGCTGTGGAGGATGGGAGCCGAAGGGCTAGTTGCCGTCCTGGCGTCGATCCCAACGGTCATTGAGACGGTCCATGAACCCGCGGCCGGACTTGCCGGAACCCGACGGGCGTGACCCGCTCGTCCCGGACGGTGACGTGCCGGAGGATGAGAAGCCGGAGGACGACAGCCTGCGGGCGGCCTTGCCCGGTGACGTGGCGAGCAATACCCCTGCGAACATGACGACGAAGCCGAGGATTCCGAGCCACAGCTGCTGCACTGCGACTCCGGCGATCAGTCCCCCGATACCGGCGACGACCGCGAGAACGCCGAGGGCGATCGAGCGGTAGTTCGGGCGAAGCGATGAACCGCCAACGGTCGCGACGAAGTCGGAGTCGTTGTGGTAGAGCCCGCGCTCCATCTCTTCAAGGAGTCGCTGCTCTTGTTCCGAAAGCGGCATCTTATTCCTCCTCTGTAGGATCACCGGTGAATCCCAATTCTAGCCCCGCCGCGATAGCTAGGCTAGGCGGGTGGCTGAAAGCAATCAACTGGTCGATCTGGTTCAAACTCGCATCGACAAATTCCTGAAAACCCGTCAACTAATTGTGACTACTGTCAGCCCGGATCTTAGCGCGCTGGTGAACTTCTCACGGCAGTTTCTCAGCGGTGGTAAGCGCTTCCGGGCCCAGTTCTGCCACCAGGGCTGGCAGAGCGTCCCCGGTTCGGACGCACTCGATTCCGCGCCGGTCATCGCGGCGGCCGCCGCCCTCGAAATCTTCCATGCCGCCGCCCTCGTCCACGACGACATCATCGACAATTCGGACACCCGCAGGGGTTCGGCATCCGCCCATAAACTCTTCGAATCCCTGCATGCCACGGGCGGCTGGGCCGGCGCTCCTGTCGAGTTCGGTCGGGCCTCCGCCATCCTTCTCGGGGACCTGCTCCTCGGGTGGAGCGACGAGCTCCTCGACGAGGGCCTCCAGGCCTCCGCAGATCCTGTGGCGGCCAGGCTCGGTCGCCACGAATTCAACCAGATGCGCACGGAGGTGACAGCCGGTCAGTACCTCGACATCCTCGAGGAAAGGGCCTGGCTCGTGCAGCAGGAGGAAGAGTTGCTCGAACGCGCCATGCGGGTCATCGTCTTCAAGTCCGCGAAGTACAGCGTCCAGGCTCCCCTCGTCATCGGGGCGGCACTCGCGGGCGCCGACACGGACCACCTCGACGCGTTGCGCGCCTTCGGGCTTCCGCTCGGCATCGCATACCAGCTCCGCGACGACCTGCTCGGAGTGTTCGGCGACGCGGCCGTGACGGGCAAACCGAGCGGTGACGACCTGCGGGAGGGCAAGCGCACCGTGCTCATCGCACTCGCCAGGCGCGCGCTCGAACCGGCCGCGCGGGAGTACCTCGACGGACTCCTCGGAGACCCGGGGCTCGACGCGGCCCAGATCCTGTCGCTGCAGGAACTCATCAGGGCCAGCGGAGCCGTCGAGAGCGTCGAGACGCTCATCACGGACCAGGTCGCGGATGCGCGCGGCGCGCTCCACGCCTCTCCGATCGCCCCCGACATGCGGGACCAGCTCGAGAGGCTCGCCGAAACCGTGACACGCCGGTCGTTCTGAGACCGGGGCGAGCCGGGAGCGGGGCGAGCCGAGGGGCTCGCCGTGTGAAGGGGCTCGCCGTGTGAACTGGGCCCGGGGTCGAACCTGTGGCTAGGCGAGCGCCTGGGCGACGCGGCGGACCTCGGCCTTACGACCGGCGAGAAGTGCCTGGATCGGCGGGACACCGAGGCTGTCGTCGACCTCGAGCAGCCACTGCATGGCCTGCTCGTCGGTGAAGCCGTCATCGGCGAGCACGATCAGGGTGCCGCGGAGTTCAGGGAGCGGGGAACCGTCCTTGACGAATGCGGCCGGCACCGAGATCACACCGTTCCGGCGGATCGCGAGGAGCTGCTTGTCATCGATGAGTTGGCGAACCCGGCTTTGACTGGTCCCGAGCAGGGAAACGAGGTCGGGGATGGTCAGCCAGGGTTGATCTGAAAACGAATCGGTCACCCTCCAAGCCTCCCATGATTCCCGGGCCACTTCAAACACCGGATGCCCCGGTGCGCGCTCCGTGCGGCCCGGATGGGGGTCATACCGATTGACTCCGGCAGTCATGTGTGAAAACGTTGAAGGTCGTGGACAAGTTAACGCTCGTGGACACGGTGAAGGTTGTAGCCAGTCTCAAGCTCGGGCGGCGGTTTTCGGCTCGACAGCATCTGAGTGTCAGACCAATCTGAATGGAGCGTCATGTCAGCACAGTCCAACAGGATCGTTCGACCGCCGGCCAGTGGCGAGCTCGTCCCCGCCAGGCCCCGCAAGTCCTCGGCCATCCGTTCCCGCGCGCTCGGCATGTTCGCGGCCCTGCCGCTCGCCGTGGCGTGCACGGTCGCCATCGGTCTCAATCTTGCGTCGCCCGCCGAGGCAGCCTCCCTGAGCCGGAAGCCGCTCAAGAACCCGGCGCAGCTGCCGGCATCCGCTGGGACCAGCGCCCCTGCGCAACGCGTGCAGGCCGAGGCTGCACCGAACCAGTACACGGTCGTCGCCGGCGACACCGTGAGCGGCATCGCGAGCAGGTTCGGGCTCTCGACCGCTGCCGTCCTCGCGAGCAACGGGCTGAGCTGGTCGACGAAGATCTTCCCCGGCCAGCAACTCACCCTCGCCGAGGGTGCCGCCCCGGCAGCGGCCCCTGCCCCCACGCCGGTTGCCAGTGAACTCACGCGCTACACGATCGTGACGGGCGACACCATCAGCGGGATAGCGGCCGCGCACGGCATCGCGGTCGCGGCCGTGCTGAGCGCCAACGGCCTCGACAGGGCGAGTATCATCTTTCCGGGCCAGGCCCTCGTCATTCCCACCGGTTCGGCCCCGGCAGCAGCGGCCCCGGCTGTTGCGCTCGTCAGCGCGACGACCGCCGCGCCCGGCGCGAGTCACACGATCGCAACGGGAGAAACCGTCTCGACGATCGCGGCAGCCGCCGGAGTGTCCATCCGCGCGATCCTGCAGGCGAACAACCTCGGCTGGTCGAGCATCATCTACCCCGGCCAGCAGCTCTCGATCCCCGCGCCCGCGGCGGAATCGGTCGCCACGGCGTCCGTCACCCCGTTGCCGGCGCCCGAACCCGGGCCGGCTCCCACTGCCGTCCTCGGCCAGGTCACGCCGCTCTCCGACGAAATGCGCGCCAACGCCCGGATCATCGTGGCGACCGGCCGTGCGGCCGGCGTGAACGACCAGGGCCTCGTCATCGCCCTCGTCGCCGCCGCCCAGGAATCGGGACTGCGGAACGTCCACTACGGCGACCGGGACTCACTCGGACTCTTCCAGCAGCGCCCAGGCAAGGGGTGGGGGTCGCCGGACCAGGTGATGGA
The DNA here is from genome assembly GCF_004402235.1 of Cryobacterium glucosi. Classification (GTDB taxonomy): domain Bacteria; phylum Actinomycetota; class Actinomycetes; order Actinomycetales; family Microbacteriaceae; genus Cryobacterium; species Cryobacterium glucosi. The sequence continues at coordinate 27,593 of NZ_SOFS01000016.1, read as the reverse complement.
CCCGGTCCGGGCGAGCCAGGCGTTCTTCGGCGGCGCCGGAAACCCGAACCCCGGGGTCACCAGGGGGCTGCTCGACATTCCCGGCTGGGACGGACTCTCCGTCACCCAGGCGGCGCAGGCCGTACAACTCTCCGCCTTCCCCGACTACTACGCGAAGTGGGAGACCTCTGCCCGTTTTTGGCTCTCCGAACTCGGCTGATCAGCCGTGCCGTGCGAGTGTCCAGCAGCGGATCTGCCCGCTTCTCCCTAGACTCGACTGGTGAGCGATAGTCCTGCCGATCCGATGATCGGCCGTCTGATAGACGGCCGATATCAGGTGCGCTCTCGCATCGCCCGGGGCGGAATGGCGACCGTTTACCTCGCCACCGACCTGCGCCTCGAGCGCCGGGTGGCGCTCAAGGTGATGCACGGCCACCTTGCCGACGACAATGCCTTCAAGGCGCGGTTCGTCCAGGAGGCCCGTTCGGCTGCGCGCCTCGCCCACCCGAACGTCGTCAACGTCTACGACCAGGGCCAGGACGCCGACATGGCGTACCTCGTGATGGAGTACCTGCCGGGCATCACGCTGCGCGACCTGCTCAAGGACTACGGGCGCCTCACGAGCGAACAGACCATCGACATCCTCGAGGCGGTGCTGTCCGGCCTCGCCGCAGCGCACAAGGCCGGCATCGTGCACCGCGACCTGAAACCCGAGAACGTGCTGCTCGCCGATGACGGGCGGATCAAGATCGGCGACTTCGGGCTCGCCCGCGCCGCCAACAACAACACCGCAACCGGGCAGGCGCTGCTCGGCACGATCGCCTACCTCTCCCCCGAGCTCGTCACGCGCGGTATCGCCGATGCGCGCAGCGACATCTACGCCCTCGGGATCATGACCTACGAGATGCTCACCGGCGAACAGCCGTACGTCGGCGAGGCTCCGATGCAGATCGCCTACCAGCACGCCAATGACACGGTGCCGATGCCGAGCCTGCGCGTCACGACCGTCCCGCACGAACTCGACGAGCTCGTGAGCTGGGCGACCGCCAGGGACCCCGAGCAGCGCCCCCGGGACGCGAAGGTCATGCTCGACCAGCTCCTCGACGTCGAGAAGCAGATGCGCCCCTTCGACGGCGAAACCGGAGTGCAGCAGACCCTGCTGATGCCGAGCGGTGCGGCGGCCGCCCAGGCCGATGCCGACACCATGATCTTCGGCGCCGCGGCGCAGGCCCCCGGTGCGACGACCGTGCTGCCCGCGCCCGTCGTGAAGCCGCCGAAGGACGCGGAACTCCTCAGCACGAAGACCCGACGCCGCAAGGTACGCGGGTACTGGCTCTTCGCGCTCGTTCTCCTGCTCGCCGGCCTCGGCACGGGCACCGGCTGGTACTTCGGCAGCGGCCCCGGGTCACAGGTCGAGGTGCCGTCACTCGTCTCCGTCGCCCCGGACGCCGCCGCCGCCCAGCTCGCCGAACTCGGACTCCAGTCCGCTCTCGCGCAGCAATACAGCGGAACCATTGCGGCAGGACTGGTCGCGAGCACCGACCCCGGCGAAGGCGGCCACGTGAAGAAGGGCAACGCGGTCACGCTCTACGTATCGCAGGGGCCGCAGCCGATCACGCTTCCCCCGCTCGCCGGCCTCACCACGGATGCCGCGTCCTCCGCTGTCACGGGGCTGAACGCCGCGATCGGCACGGTGGACCAGGTCTTCTCCGGCGAGGTCGCCGCCGGCATCGTCATGTCGGCGACCCGGGAGAGCGATGGCACCGAGGTCTCCCAGGGCGGCCCGTACTTCGAAGGCATGAAGGTCAACCTCGTCGCCTCGCTCGGCTCGGTGCCGAACGTCTCCGGCAAGTCGGTGAACACGGCGACGTCGCTGTTGAAGGACAAGGGCCTGCTCGCCACCACCGGCGACTCCGTCTACAGCGACACGATCGACGAGGGAGACGTGGTCAGCGCCGCTCCCCAGAAGGACGGCCCGGTCCGCGCCGGAGACACCTACGTGCTCACGACGTCGAAGGGCCCCGCGCCGATCCCGATTCCGGATGTCGTCGGCAAGAACTGGACCGACGCCAAGAAGATACTCGAGGCAGCGGGCCTCACGCTCGACTACAACCTCTTTGCGGATACGCCGGGGGCCGGCTCCTTCTTCATCGTGACGAAGACGGACCCAGCTGCGGGAACGCTCGTTCCGCCAAAGTCAAAGGTCAAGATCAGCTTCTCCGCCTGATTCGCGCGCCGTGTGTCCATCACCATGCGTCCGCTCGATGCAACCGTCGCGCCAGATGCGCTGTTCCGCTGCCGGCATGCCTGGCGCGCAGCGGCGCGGCGGGCGCGCGTCCCTGTTCCGGGTGCGCGGCATCCGCTCAGACCTCGAGAGGCGCCGGATGCGCCGAGTGCCGCCGCCCTGCCGGGTGATCTCGGCGGGTACGGCGGCACTCTGGCGGGATGCCTGCGGGTCAGCGGGCTGCGAGCTCCTCGGCGACGAGGAAGGCGAGCTCGAGGGACTGCATGTGGTTGAGCCGCGGGTCGCAGAGCGATTCGTAGCGGGTCGCGAGGTCGGCCTCGTCGATGTGCTCCGAGCCGCCGAGGCACTCGGTGACGTCGTCGCCGGTGAGCTCGACGTGCACGCCGCCCGGGTGGGTTCCGACCGCGCGGTGGGCCTCGAAGAAGCCGCGGACCTCGTCGACGACGTCGTCGAAACGACGCGTCTTGTACCCGGTCGGCGTGGTCACGCCGTTGCCGTGCATCGGGTCCGTGATCCAGAGCGGCTTGGCCTCGCTCGCCTTGATCGCCTCGAGGAGCGGCGGGAGCGCGTCGCGCACCTTGCCTGCTCCCATCCGGGTGATGAAGGTGAGGCGGCCGGGCTCGCGGTTCGGGTCGAGCTTGTCGACGAGGCGCAGCATGTCGTCTGCCGAGGTGCTCGGGCCGAGCTTGACCCCGATCGGGTTCCGCACCCGGGACAGGAAGTCGACGTGGGCGCCGTCGAGGTCGCGGGTGCGCTCACCGATCCAGATGAAGTGCGCTGAGGTGTTGTACGGGGTTCCGGTGCGGGAGTCGATCCGCGTCATCGGGCGCTCGTAGTCCATTAGCAGGCCCTCGTGGCTCGTGTAGAACTCGGTGCGACGCATCGCCTCGAAGTCAGCACCGCACGCGATCATGAACTTGATGGCCCGGTCGATCTCCTTGGCCACCTTCTCGTAGCGCTGGTTCGCGGGGTTCGCGGCGAAGCCCTGGTTCCAGCTGTGCACCTGGCGCAGGTCGGCGAAACCGCCCTGGGTGAACGCACGGATCAGGTTGAGCGTCGACGCGGCCGTGTGGTACCCCTTGACCAGTCGGGCAGGGTCTGCCTCGCGGGATTCGGGGGTGAAGTCGTAGCCGTTGACGATGTCGCCGCGGTAGGCAGGCAGGGTGACGCCGCCGCGGGTCTCGAAGTCGCTCGAGCGCGGCTTCGCGAACTGGCCGGCCATCCGGCCCATCTTGATCACGGGCATCGAGGCGCCGTAGGTGAGCACGACGGCCATCTGCAGCACGGTCTTGACCCGGTTCCGGATCTGCTCGGCGGTCGCACCGCTGAAGGTCTCCGCGCAGTCGCCGCCCTGGAGCAGGAACGCGTGCCCTGCGGCGGCCTGGGCGAGCCGGTCGCGCAGGATGTCGACCTCGCCGGCGAAGACCAGGGGCGGCTGCGTCGACAGTTCGGCGGATGCCGCTGCGACGGCGCCTGCGTCCGGCCACGTCGGCTGCTGCTTGATGGGAAGAGTGCGCCAATAGTCCAGACCGGCGATCACAGCTTCATCGGCCACAACGACGGGTTCGGTAGTGTCTACCACAGGACTATCTCTGTTTTCTCTTGGTTGGCGCGCGGAGTGCGCGCCAGGGGACTGGCTGGAAGAGCCGGGAAGGGATACGCGATCTTATCGCGAAAGACTGGCGCGCTTTTCTTTCACGCTCGTGGCGTACACGTCGACGTACTCCTGCTTGCTGAGGGCCTGGAGCTCGTACATCAGCTCGTCGGTCACGCTGCGGAGCACGAACCTGTCCCCCTCCAGCCCCTCGAAGCGGCTGAAGTCGAGGGGTTTTCCGATCACGATCCCGATCCGGCGGATCTTCGGGATCCTCGTGCCGGTCGGCATGGCCTTCTCGGTGTCGATCATCGCGACGGGAACGACGGGCACCCCGGCCTCGAGGAGCATCCGGGCCACCCCGGTGCGGCCGCGGTACATCTTCGCGTCGGGGCTGCGGGTGCCCTCCGGGTAGATGCCGAGCACGCCGCCGCCGGAGAGGACCCGCAGGCCCGTGTTGAGCGAGTCCTCGGAGGCCTTGCCGCCCGAGCGGTCGATGGGGAGCTGACCGGTCGCCTTGAAGAACTGCTTCGTCGCCCAGCCCTTGAGCCCGGTTCCGGTGAAGTATTCGCTCTTGGCGAGGAAGATCACCCGGCGCGGCACCACGAGCGGCAGGAACACCGAGTCGATGAACGAGAGGTGATTGCTCGCGAGGATGACTCCCCCTGTCCTGGGAATGTTCTCGAGGCCCACCACCCACGGCCGGAAGAGCCCAAGTAGGAGGGGTCCGACGACAATGTTTTTCATGATCCAGTAGAACATCGGTCGCTCTCTTCTTGGGTCGGGCACAGCCTAGATCGGGAAGACGTGCTTCCGCGCCAGGTCTGCAGCGCCGACAACTCCGGCATCGTTGACGAGTTGGGCAATCGCGAATTCCGCTTCGGGATGGTAGCCCCGTGCCGGAAGGTTTTCGAGGTACGCGGTGCGAATCGGTTCGAGGAGCAGCTCGCCGGCGTCGGCGACTCCCCCGCCGAAGACGAAGATCTGCGGGTCGAGCACGGCCGCGAGCGAGGCGCAGGCCTGGCCGAGCGCGTCGCCGAGCTGGCGGAGGGCCGCGAGTGCCCCCGGGTCGCCGTCCTGGATCAGGCGGCCGACGTCCTTGCCGCTGAGCTTGCCCTTGCGGTCACGGGCGGATGCGAGGCCGAGGCCGATACCGCCGGCATCCGCAAGGGAGTTGGCGATGCGGAGCAGGGCCCTGCCAGAGCCGTACTGCTCGATGCAGCCCTGGGCACCGCAGCCGCACGGCAGGCCGTCCGGGACGATGCGCACGTGGCCGAGCTCTGCGCCGCAGCCGAAGCCGCCGCGGAACAGGCGGTCGTTGGAAACGATCGCGCCGCCGACACCGGTGCCGATGGTCAGCGTGACCATGTCGCTGTAGACCTGGCCGGCACCGAAACAGAATTCGGCCCAACCGGCCGCGTTCGCGTCGTTCTCGATCAGGATCGGGAGGTTGAGCCGCTCCTCGAGGGTCGCCCGGAGCGGTTCGTTGCGCCAGTTGATGTTGGGGGCGTAGTACACCGTGGACTGCGCGGAGTCGATGAAGCCGGCAGCTGCCACGCCGGCCGCGATGACGTCCTCTCCGACGGCGAGTTTCTGGATCATCTCGACGACGGCGTCTTCGATGGCGCGCGGGTCCCCCGCCGTTGTGGGCGTGCGCTCGGAACGGAGAATGGTGCCGAACTCGTCGACCAGGGCTCCAGCTATCTTCGTGCCGCCGATGTCGATTCCAATGGCGTGCACAGCCGGCCTCTTTCGTAGATAGTCTCGGGCATCCGCCCAGCTCAGCACACACTTATGCTGAGGCGTCCCTCTAGAGTGTACTGAGCCGCGGCGCTGCGAGTCGAAACGACTGCTCCGCATTCCGCCCGGCTAGAGTGTGCACATCCGCCCGGTACCAGAGGAGTTGCCGTGAAACAGTTCGATATGCCCGCAGTCGTCCCTGCCGATCCAGGGGCGAACATCACCGACCTCCTCGCAGATCGCCTCGCCGCGACCCCGGATTCCGTGCTTTTCTCGGTTCCCCGCGGTGCCGGCTGGGCTCCCGTGACCACATCCGAATTCCACCGTCAGGTCGTTGGCCTCGCCAAGGGGCTCGTCGCAGCAGGCATCGAACCCGGCGACAAAATCGGCCTGATGTGCAAGACGCGCTACGAGTGGACCCTGATCGACTTCGCGACCTGGTACGCCGGCGCCGTCCTGGTCCCGGTCTACGAGACCAGCTCTCCCACCCAGATGCAGTGGATCCTCGGCGACTCCGGCGCCGCCGCCGTGATCCTCGAGACCGCCGACCACTTCGCCAAGTTCGACGAGGTGCACCCCGACCTTCCGAACATCGGAACCGTCTGGCAGATCGACCTCGGCGACCTCGCGAAGATCGTCGCCGGAGGCGTCAACGTTCCGGATGCCGAGATCGAGCGCCGCCGCCACCTCGCGACCGGCGCAGACATCGCGACCCTGATCTACACCGCAGGAACCACCGGACGGCCGAAGGGGTGCGTGCTCACGCACTCCAACTTCGTCGAGACCTCCCGGAACGCGGGCGTCGCCCTCTCGGACGTCCTCACCCACGAGGACGGCGCATCCACCCTGCTGTTCATCACGACCGCGCACGTCTTCGCCCGGTTCATCGCCGTGCTGTGCGTGCACGGGAACGTGCGGGTCGGCCACCAGCCGGACACCCGGCAGTTGCTGCCTGCGCTCGCGACCTTCAAGCCGACGTTCCTTCTCGCGGTTCCGCGGGTGTTCGAGAAGGTCTACAACTCGGCGGAGCAGAAGGCAGAGGCCGCCGGTCGCGGCAAGATCTTCGAGGCGGCCGCGCACCTCGCCGTCAAGCACTCCAAGGCACTCGCCGAGGGAACCCCGGTGAGCCTCTCGATGAAGATCCGGTTCGCGATCTTCGACCGTCTCGTCTACAGCAAGCTCCGCACGGCCATGGGCGGGAAGGTGCGCTACGCCGTCTCCGGCTCCGCTCCCCTCGGCGAGTTCCTCGGCCACTTCTACCACAGCCTCGGCATCAAGATCCTCGAGGGCTACGGGCTCACCGAGACCACGGCCCCTGCGACGGTCGGCCGCACAGACCAGTTCAAGGTCGGTACCGTCGGCCCTCCCATCCCCGGCGTCTCGATCCGCATCATGGACGACGGCGAGATCGAGGTGAAGGGCGTCAACGTCTTCAAGGAGTACTGGCACAACCCGGAGGCGACCCAGGCCGCCTTCGACGACGGCTGGTTCCGCACGGGCGACATCGGCGACTTCGACGCGGACGGCTTCGTCACCATCACGGCACGCAAGAAGGAGATCATCGTCACGGCGGGCGGCAAGAACGTCGCCCCTGCCGCGCTCGAGGACCCGATCCGCTCCAACCCCCTCGTCGGCCAGGTCATCGTCGTCGGGGACCGCAAGCCCTTCATCGCTGCGCTCGTCACACTCGACCCCGACATGCTCGCGGTCTGGCTGCACAACAACGGCGAGGATGCCTCGATGTCACTTGCCGAGGCGGCCGTCAATCCTGCGGTGCTCGCCGAGGTGCAGCGTGCCATCGACCACGCCAACTCCCACGTGTCGCGTGCGGAGTCGATCCGCAAGTTCGTGATCCTCACCGTCGAGCTCACCGAGGACAACGGCTATCTCACGCCGAAGCTCAGCATCAAGCGCGACGTGATCATGCGGGACTTCTCCGCGACCATCGAGGGCATGTACCAGGGCGTGCCCGTCGTCACCGAGCAGAACCCGGTCGTGCGCTGACCGTCGGTCAGAACCAGTCCGACTCGCGGATCTCCTTCATGGCCGCCCGGCGGTTCTCCTTGTCGAGCTTGTCGATGTAGAGGAAACCGTCGAGGTGGTCGGTCTCGTGCTGCAGGGCCTGGGCCATCAGCCCGTCGCCGGCGAGTTCGACGGGCTCGCCGGCGAGGTCGGTTCCGGTGACCCTCGCGAACGGGTACCGCTTGGTGGGGTACCACAGGCCGGGAACGGACAGGCAGCCCTCTTCGACGAGGGCGGGCTCGCCGGATACCTCGACGACGACGGGGTTCAGGATGTACCCGATCACGCCATCGACGTTGTAACTGAACGCGCGCAGGTTGACGCCGATCTGGGCAGCGGCGACGCCGGCGCGGCCGGGCAGGCGCACGCTGTCGAGGAGATCGACGACGAGCCGGGTGACCCGGTCGTCGATGATCTCGATCGGCGCGGACACGGTCTTCAAAACGGGATCTCCGAAGAGACGGATCTGGCGCTCAGGCACAGGAATACTCCAAGTCAGTTGATACGGGCACGTCGGTTGACCGGGTGCGCTTCACGCGCCGCGGTGGGCGGGAAGGCCCTCGACCACGAGAGCAGCAAGGGTGCGGGCGGCAAGCCGGGTGATCGGTTTCAGGTTCTCCCACGAGATCACGCTCCCCGCCGCCAGTTGCGGGTCGTAGGGGATACGCACGATCTCGCGGACCCTCGACCGGAAGTGCGACTCGATCTCCTCGAGTTTCACGAGGTTGGTGCCCTGGGTCGCGGTGTTGAGCGCGACGATCGAGTTGCGGACGAGGTCGCCGTAGCCGTTGGCGTCGAGCCAGGTCAGGGTCTCAGAGGCGAGCCTGGCTTCGTCGACGCTGCCTCCGGAGACGACCACGATCGAGTCAGCACGCTGCAGGGTCGCCCGCATCACGGAGTGCACGATCCCGGTGCCGCAATCGGTGAGCATGATCGAGTAGTACCGGGCCGCGAGGTCGGCCACCACGTTGTAGTCGTCCTCGTCGAAGGCTTCGGACAGGAGCGGGTCTGTGTCGGAGGCGAGGATGTCGAGCCGGGTCGCGTCGCGGGACACGAGGGTGGAGAAGTCGGTGAAGCCACCGATGGACGCGGCCTTCGTGACGACGTCGCGCACGGTCGACCTCGTCTGCTTGCTGACCCGTTCGGAGAGGGTGCCGCGGTCGGGGTTGGCGTCGACGGCGATGATGCGGTCTTCGCGTGCGTCGGCGAGGGCCATGCCGAGCAGGGCCGTGACCGTGGTCTTGCCGACACCGCCCTTGCGGGTGAGGATCGGCACGAACCGGGTGCCGCCATCGAACTCCTTGCGGATCAGGGCGTCCATGTCCTTGTGGGCGCGGACCTTCGCCGAGTCGCCGAGGTTCACGAGGTGCAGCGTCGCGGCGTAGACGAAGGCGTTCCAGCCTCCGTGGGGCGGCGGCTGGGTGCGGCGATTGACCGCGAGCAGGCGTTCCGACGTGAGCATGGCCGCCGATTCCGGGACGGTGCCGCCATCGGGCCGCAGGCGCTCCCTGCGGGACTGCGCCCCGGCATCCGCCGGACCGGTCTGCGCAGGGCCGGAGAGGGACTGCACGGCCCCTGCTGCGGCGGCGCCGAGGCGCTCACCCCGGTCGGCGCGGTCGTTCCGGGTCACGCGGTCGCCGGCCGGGACGCGGATGCCCGGCCCGGTGTTGATCTCGATGGTGTGCGTCGCGGGGCGGCCAGCATCGCCCCCGGGCCCGGTACTCCCGAGCGCCGGCGACGCGAGGGGTGCGGCTGCGAGCCCTGCCGGCAGCGCAGCGGCGAGGTTGTCGATCGTGTGCGGCGGCAGCTCGCTGTTGTACTCGTCACCGGGCTGCGCGTCTCCGCCGCCCGTCGAAGAGATTCCGGTATCCGTGCGCTTTTCCGGCACCACAGTCCGTCCCTTCGTCGTGAAAATATCGGCCCGGCCTGGGCCCCCGGCCGGCCGGCGCCACGGTGGGCGACGGCCGATCGACCTTCAGCCTAGCGCGGGCGCACCACCACGAGGAGGTCGCCGGCGTCCACCTGCTGCGTCTTCGGGATCGCCACCCGCTCGACGACACCGGCGATCGGGGAGGTGATGGCCGCCTCCATTTTCATGGCTTCGATGGATGCGACGGTCTGGCCGGCCTCGACGATCGCGCCTTCCTCGACCTGCAGGGTGACCACCCCGGAGAAGGGAGCCGCGACCTGGCCCGGCCGGTTCGCATCCGCTTTCTCGGCGGCCTTGGTGCTCACGGTGATGCCGCGGTCGCGCACGAACACGGGGCGCAGCTGGCCGTTGAGCGTGGTCATGACGGTGCGCATGCCCTTGTCGTCCGCCTCGCCGATCGCCTCGAGTCCGACGTAGAGGCGAACGCCCTTGTCGATCTCGACCGAGTGTTCGATACCCTGCTGCAGCCCGTTGAGGTAGTCGACGGTGTCGACGACGGAGAGGTCGCCGAACAGCTCGCGGATCTGCTCGAACTGGCGGGTCGGTCCGGGGAAGAGCAGCTGGTTGAGCATCGAGCGACGGGTCAGGCTGTCGCCGTCGAGCGCCTCGCGCTCGGGTGCTGTCAGCTCGGTGACGCCGATGTGGATGCTGCGACCGGCGAGCACCTTGCTGCGGAAGGGCTCCGGCCAGCCGCCGGGCAGGTCGCCCAGTTCGCCGGCCATGAAGCCGATCACCGAGTCTGGCACGTCGTAGTTGCCCGGGTTCGCGGCGAAGTCCTCCGGATCGGCGCGGACGGCGGCGAGGTAGAGGGCGAGGTCGCCGACGACCTTGGACGAGGGCGTGACCTTGGGAACGCGGCCGAGGATCTGGTTCGCGGCGGCGTACATGTCCTCGATGAGCTCGAAGTCGTCGGCGAGGCCGAGTGCGACGGCCTGGGTGCGGAGGTTGGAGAGCTGGCCACCGGGGATCTCGTGGCTGTAGACCCGCCCGGTCGGGGCCCGGAGTCCCGATTCGAAGGGGTGGTAGACGCGGCGCACGTCTTCCCAGTATGGTTCGAGGTCGCAGACGGCCTTGAGCGAGATGCCGGTGTCGCGTTCGGTGTGCGCGAGCGCGGCGACGAGCGAGGACGCAGAAGGCTGGCTCGTGGTGCCGGCCATCGGTGCGCTCGCGACGTCGACAGCGTCGGCGCCCGCGCGCGCGGCGGCGAGCAGGGTCGCGAGCTGGCCGCCGGGAGTGTCGTGGGTGTGGACGTGCACCGGGAGCGCGAAGCGTTCGCGAAGCGCTCCGACGAGCTTCTCCGCGGCCGCCGGGCGAAGCAGCCCGGCCATGTCCTTGATCGCAATGATGTGCGCGCCGGTGTCGACGATCTGCTCCGCGAGGCGCAGGTAGTAGTCGAGCGTGTAGAGGTCCTCCGCGGGGTCGAGCAGGTCGCCCGTGTAGCAGAGTGCGACCTCGGCGATGCTCGTTCCGGTGCCGAGGACGGCCTCGATCGCCGGGCGCATCTGCGAGACGTCGTTGAGGGCGTCGAAGATCCGGAAGATGTCGACGCCCGTGTCGGACGCTTCCCGCACGAAGGCGTCGGTGACCTCCGTCGGGTACGGCGTGTATCCGACCGTGTTCCGGCCGCGGAGCAGCATCTGCACGTTGATGTTCGGGAGCGCGGCCCGCAGGGCGGCGAGCCGTTCCCACGGGTCCTCGCCGAGGAAGCGGAGCGCGACGTCGTAGGTCGCGCCGCCCCAGGCCTCGATCGAGAGGAGCTCCGGCGTCATCCGGGCGACGTACGGCGCGACGGCGACGAGGTCCCTCGTGCGCACGCGGGTCGCCAGGAGCGACTGGTGGGCGTCGCGGAACGTGGTGTCCGTCACGGCGAGTGCGGTCTGGGCGCGGAGTTCCGCGGCGAAACCGGCCGGGCCGAGCAGCTGCAGCCGCTGGCGGGAGCCCGCGGGGGCCGGGACGCTGAGGTCGAGCTTCGGAAGCTTCTCTGCCGGGTTCAGCAGGGTGATCGGGACCCCGTTCGGCTTGTTGACGGTGACGTCGGCGAGCCAGTTCAGGATCTTCGTTCCACGGTCCTTCGAGACGCGGGCGCGGAGCAGGTCTGGCCGTTCGTCGATGAAGGAGGTGCTGAGGTCGCCGGCCGCGAAGCCCGGGTCTTCCAGGACGGCCTGGAGGAAGGCGACGTTCGTGGAGACGCCGCGGATGCGGAACTCGGCGAGTGCCCGCTTGGAGCGCGTGACGGCTGCGGTGAAGTCGCGACCGCGGCAGGTGAGCTTCGCGAGCATCGAGTCGAAGTGCGGGCTGATCTGCGCGCCCGGGTTGATGGTTCCACCGTCGAGGCGGATGCCTGCCCCGCCGGGTGAGCGATACGTCGTGATCTTCCCGGTGTCCGGCCGGAACCCCATCGTGGGGTCCTCGGTGGTGATGCGGCACTGGAGCGCGGCGCCGCGCAGGTGGATCTGGTCCTGGAGGAGCCCGAGTTCGGCGAGGGTCTCCCCCGCGGCGATGCGGATCTGGGCGACGACGAGGTCGACGTCTGTGACCTCTTCCGTCACGGTGTGCTCGACCTGGATCCGCGGGTTCATCTCGATGAAGACGTGCTGGCCTGCGCGCTCCCCGACGGTGTCGAGCAGGAACTCGACGGTGCCCGCGTTGACGTAACCGATGGAGCGGGCGAAAGCCACGGCATCCGCGTAGAGACGGGTACGGATCTCGTCGCTGAGGTTCGGGGCCGGCGCGATCTCGATGACCTTCTGGTGGCGGCGCTGCACGGAGCAGTCCCGCTCGAAGAGGTGCACGGTTTCGCCGGTCGAGTCCGCGAGGATCTGCACTTCGATGTGCCGGGGGCGGAGCACGGCCTGCTCGAGGAACATGGTCGAGTCGCCGAAGGCGCTGTTGGCCTCGCGCATGGCCTCCTCGAGGGAACCGCGCAGGTCCTCCATGCTCGCGACGCGGCGCATGCCGCGGCCGCCGCCGCCGGCGACGGCCTTGGCGAAGATCGGGAAGCCGATGTCAGCAGCTGCGGCGATGAGCTCGTCGAGGTCCTTCGATGGCGCGCTCGACTTGAGCACGGGAACGCCAGCAGCGATCGCGTGCTCCTTGGCGGTGACCTTGTTTCCGGCCATTTCGAGCACGTGCTCGCCGGGGCCGATGAAGGTGATGCCGGCCTCGCGGGCGGCGAGTGCGAGCTCGGGGTTCTCGGAAAGGAAGCCGTAGCCGGGGTAAATGGCGTCGGCGCCGCTCTCGACGGCCACCCGGATGATCTCGCTCACGGTCAGGTATGCCCTGACCGGGTGCCCGGGTTCGCCGATCTGGTACGCCTCGTCCGCCTTCAGGCGATGGAGGGAATTCCGGTCTTCGAACGGATAAACGGCGACGGTTTTCGCGCCGAGTTCATACGCTGCACGAAACGCGCGAATCGCGATTTCTCCGCGGTTGGCAACAAGAATCTTCGTGAACATACAGACCTTTCAGGAGGCGACGGGCACACAGCTGGCGGTTAGGTTCTCTAAGACTAGTGAAGGTAACGTATCTACTTGTGCACGTACTAAGCGTTAGCTCCCTCAAGGGAGGAGTAGGCAAGACCACAGTGACCCTGGGTCTGGCGTCTGCTGCCTTCGCCCGCGGCGTACGGACCCTGGTCGTCGACATCGACCCGCAATCGGACGTGTCGACCGGCATGGACATCGAGGTCGCCGGCCACCTGAACATCGCCGACGTCCTTGCCTCCCCCAAGGAAAAGATCGTCCGTGCCGCCATCGTGCCGAGCGGCTGGACCCGCGGCCAGCAGGGCACGATCGACGTCATGATCGGCAGCCCGTCCGCCATCAACTTCGACGGGCCGCACCCGAGCATCCGCGACATCTGGAAGCTCGAAGAAGCCCTCTCCACGGTCGAGAAGGACTACGACCTGGTGCTGATCGACTGCGCGCCCTCCCTCAACGCCCTGACCCGGACCGCGTGGGCGGCGAGCGACCGCGTCGCCGTCGTGACAGAGCCCGGGCTGTTCTCCGTCGCCGCCGCCGACCGCGCACTGCGCGCGATCGAGGAGATCCGCCGCGGACTCAGCCCGCGGCTGCAGCCGCTCGGCATCATCGTGAATCGTGCCAGGATCGCGTCCCTCGAACACCAGTTCCGGATCAAGGAACTGCGGGACATGTTCGGCCCGCTCGTGCTCAGCCCCCAGCTGCCGGAGCGCACGTCGCTGCAGCAGGCGCAGGGCGCCGCGAAGCCGCTGCACACCTGGCCCGGCGACAGCGCGCAGGAGATGGCCCGCTACTTCGACCAGCTGCTCGACCGTATCCTCCGCACCGCACGCATCGGCGAATACGCGGAGCAGCGCTAGGCGGATCCGCCCCCAAACCGGGTCACATTCCCGCGCTGGGTTGCGGACGAAAGACCTTCCCAGGCGGGACGAAGGTGCCTTTTCCGCACCTCGATCGCGGGGGCCGCGAGAAAGCGGGTGTCCTTGCGGCGAGCGAGTCCTGCCAGCGAGCGCGTCTTGCCACCGAGCGAGTCCTGCCACCGAGCCAGTCCTGATGGCGAGCTCGACCTGCTGGTGGGTTAGGAGACCTTGCGGGCGAGGCGGCGGACGGCGAGTTCGTCGGAAGGGTCGGACGGCTGGGAGTCGAGCTCGACGAGGGTCGTCTCGACCTCGCGCAGGACCTTGCCGACGGCGATTCCGAAGACGCCCTGGCCGCGGCTGACGAGATCGATGACCTCGTCGTTGGACGTGCAGAGATAGACGCTCGCGCCGTCGCTCATGAGCGTCGTCTGGGCGAGGTCGCTGACCCCGGACTCGCGGAGCTGGTTGACGGCCGTGCGGATCTGCTGGAGTGAGATGCCGGTGTCGAGGAGGCGTTTGACGAGCTTGAGGACGAGAATGTCGCGGAAGCCGTAGAGCCGCTGCGTGCCGGAGCCGGTCGCACCGCGCACCGTCGGTTCGACGAGTTCGGTACGGGCCCAGTAGTCCAGCTGGCGGTAGGTGATGCCGGCGGCACGGGCCGCGACGGCGCCCCGGTACCCGGAATTCTCATCGAGGTCCGGCATGCCGTCTGTGAACAGGAGTCCGTCACCGTAGCGGGAGGCGTCGTCACGCTTGCTGAGCTCGCTCATACGATGGCCTCTCGGAATGGGGTGCGGCGCGGCCGCAGATGCAACGCTACCGAGGTACTGGACCCAGGCCCGGACATCCGCCCGAACGCGTCGGCGTGTCGTGCGACTGCCGTCGGTGGGGTTCGTCCGGATCGGATTCGGTCCGGCGGCGCTTCCAGCAGTCTACGACTTCCTGGCGATCCGGCCGAGCTTAACTGGTGAGGCGACCGAGCGCCGAACGGATCAGGCTGCCGCGGATGACTTCGAAATTGCCGGCGATTTCGACGGCCATTTCCGCGGCCTTCGCCCGGCTCGACGCATCCCTGCGTCGGGACAGCGGCACCAGGGCGCTCTCGATCAGCCCCAGTTCCCGTTCTGCCGCGCCGCGGAAGCCGCGCAGGTGCCTCGGTTCGATCCCGCTGTGCTGGAGCTCGACAAGGGCACGCAGGACTCCGAGAGCGTCGTCACCGTACACTTCCGCCGGAAGGATGATCGAGGCGGACACGGCGTCGTGCAGCAGGGCGGCGGATGCCCCGGCCTCGCGGATGAGCTCGTCCCGGCTGAGGCGCCGTTCGGTCGACAGCATCGACGGCCCCGGAGTCACTCCCCCGGGCAGCGTCGGCGAGTTACCGGCGTCGAGGTCGTTGAGGTAGCCCCGGATGACCTTGAGCGGAAGGTACAGGTCGCGCTGCATCGACAGGATCAGGCGGAGCCGGTCGAGGTCGCTCGCGCAGAACTTGCGGTAGCCGGATTCGGTGCGCGCGGGAGAGACGAGGCGCTGCTCCTCGAGGAAGCGCAGCTTCGACGGGGTGAGGTCTGGAAAATCCGGGGTCAGGCGAGCGAGCACCTGTCCGATGCTCAACAGCGACGTCGCACCCGGCTGCCTGGCCTGGGCGGAGGACGCTGCCACTACTCGCTCGCCTGTGGCGCCAGATCGAGTCGCGAGGCGTAGAACGTGAGCCGGAACTTGCCGACCTGGACTTCATCCCTGTCGTGGAGCGCTGCGGTTTCGATGCGCACTCCCTCGAAATAGGTGCCGTTCAGGGAGACGAGGTCCTTGACCTCGAACGAAGTTCCGTGGCGGAGGAACTCGGCGTGCCGACGGGACACGGTCACGTCGTCGAGGAAGATGTCCGCGTGCGGGTGCCGACCGACGGTCGTCACATCGGCATCGAGCAGGAACCGGGCGCCCGAGTTCGGACCGCGGCGAACGACGAGGAGAGCCGACCCGGAGGGAAGGGCCGAGATCGCTTCCTGTTCTTCTGCCGTCACGTCGTTGTCGACGGCCGCGAGCTGGGCTGCGAAGCCCTGGCTGAACGTCATCGTCGTGTCGGTGCCGGAATATTCTTCGGGCGCGGCCTTACGCTGGCTCTCATCTGGCTTTTTGGAATCAATCACCGGTACACCTCCTACCCCCCAATCGTATCCGATCGAATGGGCGGTATGGCCCGCGGAATCCGAATCACCCTGGCCGTCTCGAAAGCGTAGATGATTCCGGCCCACCAATACAGGAATGCCCCCCAGATTCCGAAGGCCCAGCCGATCGGAAGGGACCACCAGCCGAGCATCGGGAAAGCCTGGCCGAGCATGATCAGCGGCAGCGCATAAAAGAGGCAGAAGGTCGCGGCCTTGCCGAGCAGGTTGACCGGGAGCGGACCGTAGCCGTGGTTCGCAAGGACGATCCCGAGGCCGAGCAGGAAGACGTCCCTGCCGATCACGATGAGGACGATCCACCAGGGCACGAGGTCGCGCCAGGCCAGGCCGAGGAGCGCCGCGAAGATGTAGAGGCGGTCGGCCGCGGGGTCGAGGAGCTGGCCGAGCCGGGTGATCTGGTTGAAGCGCCGCGCGATCACGCCGTCGAGGTAGTCGGTGAGGCTCGCGACGAGGAGCACGAGGAGGGCCCAGGCATCCGCGCCGCGGACGAGCAGGACGAGGAAGACCGGGACGAGGGTAAGCCGGAGGGCGCTCAGCAGGTTGGGCAGGGTCAGAACCCTGGAACTGATGATGGGTACTTCCGCCCCTGCCATTGTGCGAGTCTACCGATGCGCCGACGCTCTACGGAATGCGCCGTTTCGCGGGCCGCGCCGTGTCGTCGCCCTCCGCTGCGGTGCCGCCCTTCCCTCCTCCCCGGCTGCGCTCGACGCTGCGCCGGAGCGCCTCCATCAGGTCGAGGACCTCGCCGCCGCCGGACTCCTCTCCTGTGGCCTCCCCCGCCTCCCCTGCCTCGGCCGCCTCGACGGTCTCTCCGGCCGCGAGTTTGGCTTCGATCAGCTCCCTGAGCTGGTCCTGGTAGTCGTCGCGGTAGTCCTGGGGGGTGAAGTCGGAGGCGAAGGACTCGACGAGCGCCGCCGAGAGTTCGAGCTCCTGCCGCGAGATCTTCGTGGATTCGGCCAGGGCGGGGAAGTCGGCCTCCCGCACCTCGTCACTCCAGAGCAGCGCCTGCAGGAGCAGCACGTCACCGCGCACCCGGAGCGCGCCGAGCCGGGTCTTCTGGCGGAGTGCGAAACGCACGATCGCGGTGCGATCGCTCGCCTCGAGCGCGCGCCGGAGCAGGACATACGCCTTGGGCGATGCGCCGTCCGGTTCCAGGAAGTAGCTCTTCTCGAACAGCATCGGGTCGAGCTGCTCGCTCGGCACGAACTCGACGACGTCGATCTCCCTGCTCTTCTCCGCCGGCAGCCTGCGGAGCTCCTCCTCCGTGAGCACGACCGTGTTCTCGCCGTCGTCGTACGCCTTGTCGATGTGGGCGTAGTCGACGATCCGGCCGCAGCGGGAGCACCGCCGCTGGTAGCGGATGCGCCCGCCGTCGGCGTCGTGGACCTGGTGCAGCGCGGTGTCGTGGTCTTCTGTCGCGCTGTAGACCTTGACGGGCACGTTGACGAGGCCGAAGGTGATGGAGCCTTTCCAGATCGATCTCATGCGAACCAGTAGACACCGCATCCGCCGCCCGTACTAGCCGGACGGGGAGTGCGCGGGCATGCTGGTGGAACGGCATCGGGAGAACCCGGGCGAATCGATCGGAACGGAGGCCGGATGAACGAGGCGACGAGCCAGGTCGTGTCCGTCGACGGTCACCGGATCACTCTCACGCACCTCGACAAGGTGCTCTACCCCGAGACCGGCACCACAAAGGCGGATGTCCTCGGGTACTACGCCGCGATCGCCGAGGTGCTCGTGCCGCACGCCGCGAACCGTGCGGCGACCCGCAAGCGCTGGGTGCACGGGGTCGGCACGGTGGAGAAGCCGGAGAAGATGTTCTTCCAGAAGAACCTCGAGGACTCAGCGCCGAGCTGGGTGCAGCGCCACTCGATCGAGCACACCGACCACACGAACGTGTACCCGCTCGTGAACGACGTCGCGACCCTGACCTGGCTCGGGCAGATGTCGGCGCTCGAGCTCCACGTTCCGCAGTGGCAGTTCGGGCGGGACGGCAGCCGGCGCAACCCCGACCGGCTCGTGCTCGACCTCGACCCCGGTGAGGGCGTCACCCTCCCGGAGTGCGCAGAGGTGGCCAGGCTCGCACGCGCCATCCTGCGCGATATGGGACTCGACCCGCTCCCGGTCACCAGCGGGAGCAAGGGCATCCACCTGTATGCCGCGCTCGACCTGACCCATACCTCCGACGAGATCTCGCAGGTTGCGCACGAACTCGCGCGGGCGCTCGAAGCCGACCACCCCGACCTCGTGGTGAGCGACATGAAGAAGTCGATCAGGGGCGGCAAGGTGCTCGTGGACTGGAGCCAGAACAACGCTGCGAAGACCACGATCACCCCGTATTCCCTGCGCGGCACGTTCCGGCCGATGGTCGCGATGCCGCGCACCTGGCGGGAGCTCGCCGAGCCCGGACTCGCCCAGCTCGACTACAAGCAGGCGCTGAGCCGGGTCGAACACGGCGGCGATCCGCTCGCCGCGCTGCTCGGAGCGCACGGTTCGGAGGCGCGCGAACCGGCACGCGACGGCGCGCGCGATGCGGGGGCGGATGCCCCCGCGCCGGACCCCGGGGACCGGCTCGCCGTGTATCGCAGCAAACGCTCGGCGGCGCGCACCCCGGAGCCTGTGCCGGAAGCAGGCACCGCGGCCGTGACTGCGAGCCCCGACCGGCAGGGCTTCGTGATCCAGGAACACCACGCCAGGAACCTGCACTACGACTTCCGTCTCGAGCACGAGGGTGTCCTCGCCTCCTGGGCGCTCCCGCGCGGGGTGCCGACGGATCCGGCGAAGAATCACCTCGCCGTGCGCACCGAAGACCATCCCCTCGAGTACGGCGGGTTCGAGGGTGAGATTCCGGCAGGGGAATACGGGGCGGGCACGGTGTCGATCTGGGATCGCGGCCGCTACGACCTCGAGAAATGGCGGGAGGACGAGGTCATCGCGACCCTGCACGGGGAGCCGGGCGGGGGCCTCGAGGGCACGCGGAGGTTCGCACTCATCCGCACGAACGCGCAGGGTCAGGGTTCTCACGACCGCTCTGCCCAGAACTGGCTCATCCACCTGATGAAGCCGAAGGCCGGCGCCAGGGTCCGGCGGGCGGTGGCACCGGCCGCCGCATCCGCTGCTGAATCAGCCGCTGCCGAACCGGACACCGCGACGACATCGGGTCACCCGAGCCCCGAGACCGGTGCGGACTCCGGACGGACTCCCGGAACGGCCCCCGGCGCAGAGACCGGCGGAGTCGCGCCGGGCGGGCGGCCGGATGCGAGCCCGCGGGGGCGGTACACGCCCATGCTTGCGACGCTCGGATCGGCCGCGGACCTGGTCACGGACATCCGGTGGGCCTTCGAACCGAAGTGGGACGGCATTCGCGCGCTCGCCTACCTGTCGACGGTGGGCGCCGAACGGCCGGTGCGGCTCTTCACCCGGGCGGGCAACGAGGTGACGGATGCCTACCCCGAGCTCCTCGCGGCGGTTCCGACCGCTGTCGACACGGCCAGCGCGGTGCTCGACGGGGAGATCGTCGCACTCGACCGTTCCGGCAGGCCGAACTTCGGCCTGCTGCAGAGCCGGATGCACCTGACCCGCCGCACGGTGGCCGCCGCGGCCGCCGCCACCCCGGTGCAGTACCTCGTGTTCGACGTGCTCGAACGCGACGGGGTCGACCTCAGCCGCACGCCGTACTCGGAGCGACGGGCGATCCTCGAGTCGCTCGTCACGGGCGACGGGGCGGTGCAGCTGTCGCCTGACCTGCCCGGCGACGCGCAGGATGCCGTGCGGGTGAGTCGCGAGCTCGGCCTCGAGGGCATCGTCGCGAAGGACGCCGACGGCGGATACGAGGGCGGGCGGCGGTCGCGGTCCTGGATCAAGATCAAGCACCACCGGGCTCAGGAGGTCGTGATCGGCGGCTGGCGCACCGGGAACGGCAACCGGTCGCGGTCGCTCGGTTCGCTGCTCCTCGGGATTCCGTCCGAGGCGGGGCTCGAGTACGTCGGGAGGGTCGGCACCGGTTTCCGCGACAGGGACCTGGTCGTGCTGCGTGGCCGGCTCGACCGGCTCGCGCAGGCGGAGAGCCCGTTCGCTGCGGTGCCGGCGGCCGATGTGAGGGACGCGCACTGGGTGCGGCCTGTCCTGGTCGGGGAGGTCGACTATCTCGAGTGGACCTCGGATGGCCGGTTGCGGCATCCGTCGTGGCGGGGCTGGCGCCCGGACAAGGCCGCGGAGGAGGTCGTGCGGGAGGCCTGAGCCTGCGTCGCGGCGCCCTGCGACATTCGGGTGGGGTCCGTAACGCGCCAGGCTAGCGCGGCGGTGCGGTGCGCGGCGGCTTCGGGGTGCGCGGCGGCCTCGGTGTGCGCGGCGGCTTCGGTGTGCGCGGCGGCCTGGGGAACGCCTCGCGCATGTGGTCGGAGGAGAGGTAGTCTCCGACGCCGATCATGATGAGGCTGAACAGGATCTGCTCGCTGACCATCCACAACGGGTACAGGCCCGGGATGGCGGCGAGGACGAGCGTGATCACCGGAAAGATCTTGCTGAACAGGCGCAGCCGGAGGTAGGCCCAGTAGAAGCCCTTCTGCGCCCGCCAGGCGAAGTAGAGCAGGGTGAGCGTCATCGCGAGCACGACGAAGGTGCGCATCCAGACCGAGGTCGGGATCTCGGTGCCGCCGAGGAACAGGACGACAGCGATGACGACCGCGGCCGCGCCGAGGACCAGTTCCGCGGCGAGGAGCCACAGGATCGCGACGAACGTGCGCCTGGTCCTGGGGTGCCGGCGCATCTCGGGCGCGATGGTGTATTCGACGGACCGACCACCGGCGACCCGGTCGAGCCTGAGGAACAACGGTTCCAGTTTCATGATTCCTCCGGGTGTCAACGGTAGCGGGTCGCACGGGGCCGGTGTCACGGATCGGGTGGAGCGTGCCGGAAGCACGGTGCCGGACGGCCGAACCCGGCGTACGCTTCGGGCATGGACACGGACTATCCCGCATACCAGCGCGTGACGAGCCCGACCGTGCCGTGGCTTCCCCGGGGCGATGCGCACGCGGTCCCCCGGCCGGCGTCCCGTCCGGTGAGGAGGGCGCGGTAATGGGCGCCCAGGCAGACCGGCTTCGCGCGATGTATTCCGGCGGGCAGGGGAACGCCACGGCGAAGCGCTATGCACGGTTGTGGAACCGGGCGCTGCGCCTCGGAGTGCTGCCGAGACGCTGGGTCTCCCTCGAGGTCATCGGGCGACGCAGCGGACAGGTGACCCGGTTCCCGATCGGGATGGCCGACGTTGACGGCCAGTGGCACCTCGTCTCGATGCTCGGCGAATGCAACTGGGTGCGGAACGTGCGCGCTGCTGGCGGCCGGGCGACGCTCCGCAGGCGCACGGCGCGCCCGGTCTGGCTCGTCGAGGTGCCGGCGGAGGACCGCGCGCCGATCCTGAAACGCTTCGTCGAGAAGGCCCCGGGCGGGCGCCCGCACATTCCCGTGGAACGGCACGAACCCGTTTCGGCATTCGAGGCGATCGCCGCGGACCATCCCGTCTTCCGGGTGCTGACCGCCGTCTGACTGCACCGGGTCAGGCGCGCGACTCCGGCGAGCGGACGTCGGTGGCCGGGCCGCCGGCATCCGCCCCGTCCAGGCGGGCGCGCAGGGCCGGCCAGCTCAGGGCGAAGCCGGGGTGCAACGGCAGTGCGTCGACGAGCTCGGCGGGCACCCAGCGCAGTGCGATGCTCTCACGGTCGCTGATCACGGGCTCGAAGGGTTCGAGGGCGCGTACGACGACCGTCGTATACGACCAGAAGCCGAGATCGAGTACCGAGCTGAACTGCACGCTCACGAGTTCGGCGGGCACGCCGGCCTCCTCGTTCGCCTCGCGGAGCGCGGCTTCGAGGGCAGTCTCGTGTTCATGCCGGGCGCCGCCGGGAAGCCCCCAGGTGTCGCCGTTGTGGCTCCACGCGGCGCGATGCTGCATCAGCACCCCGAGGTCGGCGTGGTGCACAAGCAGCCCGGCGGCCCCGAAGCGTCCCCAGAACCTGCGGCCGTCTGGCGCGAAGACCCACTCGTCGCCGTTTCCCGTCATGAACCAAGCATGCGGCATCCGGCCGCCATTCGGCCCAGAGCGTGCGGTTTTCGCACAGTGCGGTCGGTGCCTGCCCGCTGCGGGGTGGTTCTACAGGGCGACGATGGTGTGCAGCGGGGTGGTGCCGAGGCGGTCGCGGCCGAGGAGTTCGGTGAGCTCGAGCACGACGCCGACGCCCGTCAGCCGATAGCCGGCACGCCGGACGAGCCGGGAGGTGGCCGCGATCGTTCCGCCCGTCGCGAGCACGTCGTCGAGGACGAGCACCCGGGATCCCTCCGGCAGCTGGCCGATCTCGAGTTCGAGGCACGCCGAACCGTATTCGAGGTCGTAGTTCTCCGACAGCACGGAGCCGGGCAGCTTGCCGCCCTTGCGCACGGCGAGCACGGATGCCCCCGCCGCGTATCCCACGGCCGCCGCGAGCAGGAAACCCCGCGCTTCGATTCCTGCGACCGCGTCGAACTGCCCGGCGAACCGCCCGGCGAGTTCGTCGATGAGCGCCCGGAAGGCCACGGCGTCCGCGAAAACGGGGTTGAGGTCCCGGAAGAGGATGCCCGTCTCCGGGAAGTCCTGGTAGGACGCGAGGAGGGCGGTCACATGGTCTGCTGCTGGTGTTGGCACCGGTCAAGCCTAGGTGGTCGAGTGCCCCTGAACCGCTTCGGTCCCCCCGCTCGGGGCTGTGACCCCGGTCGGAGTGCCGCCGTGGTGCGACGCGGTGTCCGTCGTCGTTGCGGACATGGCGTCGGCGATGGCCGTGAGGAAGCGGATAACGGCGTTTCGTTCGGACGGTTCGAGGTCCTCTGCGGCCGCGAACATCCGCTCGTGCACGCCCCCGAGCGCCCGGCGCACCTCCTGATGCGCCGCCGGCGTCGCGAAGATGAGCTGGACCCGTCCGTCCACGGCGTGCGCCTCGCGGCGGATGTGCCCGGTGCGGGTCAGGCGCGCGAGCAGCTTCGACGTCGCGGCAGAGGAGATCCCGAGGTGGGAGGTGAGATCCTTCGGGCTGACCGGGGTCCGGCGGGCCTCGCGCTGGATCAGGTGCCTGATGGCCACGAGGTCGGTCTCGTTCACCGCGAGCTCGGCCCTGGCGCGCTCGCGCATCGCGGCATCCGCGGCCCGGAATGCCCGGAGCGCGGCGAGAACGTCGCGAGCACCGGTGGTCCCGGTCGTCCCGTTGTTCCCCTGGCCGGTCCAGAAGCTCGGCTCCGGCGACGGAGACCGGGGCGGGAAAGTGGCTCGTTCGGACATTCCACCATGCTAGCCTCACGATTAGCTAACTTGGTTAGCAATATCTACGGGTATGGTGGCGGGAAGGGGAGGAATCACATGCAGGCTGTGGACCAGACGGTCGAACTCGTCGTACTGCTCGACGAATCAGGGCGCCCGATCGGCTCGGCGCCCAAGAGCACGATGCACGACGCCGATACCGCCCTTCATCTCGCCTTCTCGGTCTATGTCTTCAACGAACGCGGGGAGGTTCTCGTCACCCGGCGCGCCCTCGGCAAGCGGACCTGGCCGGGAGTCTGGACGAACTCCTTCTGCGGGCATCCCCTCCCGGACGAGTCGCAGCGGCGGGCCATCGCACGGCGCGGCCGGTTTGAGCTCGGCCTCGACCTCGACGAACTGACCGTGGCGCTTCCCCTGTTCCGCTACCGGGCGACGGATGCGAGCGGCATCGTGGAAAACGAGATCTGCCCGGTGTACCGCGCGACGGTGCACACCGACCCCGTGCCGAATCCCGATGAGGTTTCCGAATACGTGTGGACCGACCCCGAAACCCTGCGCGCGAGCGCGCTCTCCAGCCCGTGGGCCTTCAGCCCATGGATGGTGCTCCAACTGAAGGAGTTGAGATTCGATGCCTGAGATCGCCCACATCGAAGTAGAGACCGAACTCCAGCGATACTTCGCGGCGGCCAGGCTGCGAGCGAGCGACTACGGAACGCACTACGTCGCTCTCTGGGACTCGCTCGAGCAGGCCAGCAGTGGCGGCAAGCGGGTGCGTCCCGCGCTCGTGCTCGCCGCGTTCGCCGGACTCGGAGGAACAGAGATGAGCCTGGCGATCCCGGTCGCCGTGAGCTTCGAACTCCTGCACACCGCGTTCGTAATCCACGACGACGTGATCGACCGCGACCTGCACCGTCGCGGCGTCGCGAACGTCGCCGGCAGGTTCACGGAGCGCGCCCTCGCCCATGGCGCCGTCGGGACGCAGACCGGCGCCTGGGCGACCACGGCGGCGATCCTCGCCGGCGACCTCGCCCTGAGCGAGGCGCACCGCGCACTCGCCCTGCTGCCGATCGGCGCCGAGCAGCGCGGCCGGCTCCTCGACCTTCTGGACCGGGCCGTCTTCGTGTCGGCGGCCGGTGAACTCGCGGACGTCACGAACACCGCTTCGAAGACTCCCCTCTCTGTCGAGGAAGTGACCGTGACCCTCGAGCAGAAGACCGCCGTCTACTCCTTCGAGGCTCCCCTGATGGCCGGGGCCGTGCTCGCGGGGGCGAGCGAGGAGGCGATCGTCGCCCTCGGACGGTTCGGCAGGCTCGTCGGCGTCGCCTTCCAGCTCACCGACGATATCCTCGGCGTCTTCGGAGACCCCGCGCGCACGGGGAAGAGCGCACTGACCGACCTGCGCGAGGGCAAGCAGACCGCGCTCGTTGCCTACGCCGGTACGACGGGCGACTGGCCGGCGATCGCACCGTTCGTCGGCAAGGCCGACCTCACCCAGGACGAGGCAGAGGAGGCCAGGGTACTCCTGCGCAGCTGCGGGGCACTGCAGTCCACCGACGAGCTCGCGATCGACCACGCCCGCAGGGCGGTCGCCGCGCTCGACACCGCCGCGATCCCCGCGGTCCTCCGCACGACCCTCACCCAGCTCGCCGACACCTCAGTGAATCGCAGCCGATGACCGACACCCGACGCCCGACGCCCACGACCGGCACGGCCACCCAGATCGCGACGTACACCCGGGCTGCTCATGCGAGCTCAGCCCAGGTCATCGGCGTCTACTCGACATCGTTCGGGCTGGCCTGCCGCCTCCTCGCCGCGCGGGAACGCCGCCAGGTCGGCTCGATCTACGCCCTCGTGCGGATCGCGGACGAAATCGTCGACGGCGCGGCCAGCCAGGCCGGTCTCCCGGACGCGGCCCAGCGTGCGGCTCTCGACGGGCTCGAGGACGAGACCCTGAGGGCGATCGAGACCGGCTTCAGCACCAACCTCATCGTGCACGCCTTCGCGGACACCGCGCGGGCGACCGGCATCGACGCCCGGCTCACGGCGCCGTTCTTCGCGTCGATGCGACGCGACCTCGACCCGGCCCCCTTCGACGCCGCCGGCATCGCCGACTACATCTACGGCTCGGCGGAGGTCGTCGGGCTGATGTGCCTGCGCTCGTTCCTGCACGAGTCCGAACGCACGGAGACCGAACTGGCGACGCTCACGGCCGGCGCCCGCAGCCTCGGAGCAGCCTTCCAGAAGGTCAACTTCCTGCGGGACATCGCCGCCGACCGGGACGATCTCGGACGCAACTACTTCCCGGGAGTGAACCTGCTCACCATGACCGACGAGGAGAAGGACTTCCTCCTCGACGACATGGACGCGGACCTCGACGCCGCGGCGCGCGCGCTGCCCCTGCTCCCCCGCGGGAGTCGGCGTGCGGTTGCCGCAGCGCACGGCCTCTTCGCGAGCCTCGCGGTCAAACTCCGCGGAACGCCCGCCCGATCCCTGCTGAACACCCGGGTGCGGGTACCCGACCCGGAAAAACTGATGATCGCCCTCGGCGCAGCCCTCGGCCCTGGAGCGTGGAAGAAATGACCCCTTCGAATGGAAACCGCACGATCGTGATCGGCGGCGGGATCGCCGGCCTCGCCAGTGCGGCCCTGCTCGCCCGTGACGGGCACCGGGTGACCCTGCTCGAAACCAACGACACCCTCGGTGGCCGCGCAGGATCGTGGACGGAACAGGGGTTCCGGTTCGAGACCGGACCGTCCTGGTACCTGATGCCCGGCGTCTTCGACCACTTCTTCCGCCTGTTCGGCACGAGCTCTGCCGAGCAGCTCGAGCTGCGCCGTCTCGACCCCGGCTACCGGGTCTTCTTCGAGGACGACCCGGACCCGATCGACATCCGCGCCGAACGCGCCGACAATATAGCCCTGTTCGACAGCCTCGAGCCAGGAGCGGGTGCCGCGCTCGACCGCTATCTGGACTCAGCGGAGGACACCTACCGGATGGCCGTGTCCAGGTTCCTCTACACGAGCTTCCAGTCGTTCCGGCCGCTGCTCGTTCGGGACGTCCTGACCCGCCTCCCCCGGCTCGCCCGGCTGCTCCTGCAGCCGCTCGACACGTTCGTCGCCGGCTACGTCCGCGACCCGCGACTGCGCCAGGTCCTCGGCTATCCGGCCGTCTTCCTCGGTTCCTCCCCCGACCAGACCCCGTCGATGTACCACCTGATGAGTCATCTCGACCTTGCCGACGGCGTGCTCTACCCGCAGGGCGGCTTCACCCGCCTGATCGACAGCATCGCCGACCTCGCCAGGGCAGAGGGCGTCGAAGTGATCACGGGCGCGAGAGTCACCGCCATCACCACCACACCGGGAACGCGGCCTGGCGTGTCGAAGCGACTTCGGGCATCCGTCACCGGGGTCAGCTACGTCGACAGGGCAGGGACCACCGTTCGGCTCGCCGCCGACCGGGTGGTCTCGGCCGCCGACCTGCACCACACCGAGACCGAGCTTCTTCCCGAGCCGTTGCAAAGCTACCCGGAGTCCTGGTGGCAGCGCCGGGTATCCGGGCCCGGCGCCGTGCTCGTTCTGCTCGGCGTGAGCGGCCAGCTGCCGAAACTGCAGCATCACACCCTCCTGTTCACCCGGGACTGGGGTGAGAACTTCGGCCGCATCTTCGGGAAGACGCCGAGCGTCGCCTCACCGGCGTCGTTCTACGTCTGCATGCCGAGCGCGACAGACCCCGGCGTCGCACCGGACGGCTCCTCGAACCTGTTCCTGCTCGTGCCGATCCCGGCAGACCCCGGCCTCGGCCACGGCGGAATCGACGGCGCGGGCTCCCCCGCCATCGAGGCGATCGCCGACGACGCCATCGGGCAGCTCGCCGACTGGGCAGGCATCCCCGACCTCGCCGACCGGATCGTCGTACGCCGCACGATCGGGCCGGGCGACTTCGCCGACGACCTCAACTCCTGGCGCGGCGGGGCACTCGGCCCCGCACACACGCTCAAGCAGAGCGCGTTCTTCCGCGGGTCGAACGCCTCCTCGAAGATCGACGGCCTCTACTACGCGGGCGGTACGACGATCCCGGGCATCGGGCTTCCGATGTGCCTGATCAGCGCCGAAATCCTGCTAAAGAGGATGCGCTCGGACACGAGTACGGGACCGCTCGCGGAGCCCCTGCCCCGGCGCGTGCCGGTTCCGGCGGCGGTCCGGGTCACGGTGCCGTTGCGCCCGGAGCCCGGCGCAGCGGGCGGCACCGCCGGCGCCGGCGCCGCGGAAGCCGCCGC
>NZ_SOFS01000007.1 GCF_004402235.1 Cryobacterium glucosi | reverse complement strand
AATGTTTTCCAAAGGAATCTCCTGGCCCTTCACCGCTAGAAACGGATCCAAACCACGAGGTTTTTGGCATTTGACATTGTGCACGCTGTTGAGTTCTCAAGGATCGGACACCTCGGCTTCAGGCCCTTGCAGGCTGTCGCTCCGAGGCAATTCCTTATTCTTCTTTCGTGTCGTTTCGCTCGGTCCCCCGCTAAGGGAATCTGGTGAAACGCCATCAATCTCGATCAGCGAATTTACGCGTTGATCGGGATTGGAAGTGGTCCCGCTTGAGGCCGGTAAGCGCTTCGGCTTTCCGAACCTGTGGGGTGACTTAGATGACTTTACGGTGAACCGTGGGGGGCCGCAACTCCCGGTCACATCCCGGGCGTGTCGGACAGATTGCACCTCTGTTTCGGGAAGGTTTCGCGCCCCTGAAGGCCTCCCGAAACCCTGCGGCTGCCTACCGTCGCACCGAGACCGTGACCGTGAACTTGGCGTTCCGGCCGACCTGATGCGTCGGCCCGACCAGGCGGGTGAGCGCCGGCCGGTAGCCGAGGTGTGTGTTCCACACCGTCCAGAGCTCACCGCCGGGCCGGAGCACCCGCGCGGCGTCAGCGAAGAGCTTGAGCGCGATGCCGGCATGCACGGAGGATCCGATGTGGAACGGCGGATTCAACAGGATCAACTCACTGGAAGCATCCGCCTGGGATCCGAGCGCATCGTCACGCACGACCGTGACCCGATCGGCGACCCCGTTGGCGATCATGGTGGCCCCGGCGGATGCGACGGCGGCGGCCGACTGGTCGCTCGCGATCATCGTGAGTCCGGTTCGGCGTAGCGCGAGCGCGGCCGCGAGCACGCCCGTGCCACAGCCGAGGTCGATCGCGCGGACGGCATCCGGTTTCATACGGTCAAGGAACTCGAGCAGGTACCGGGTTCCGATGTCGATCGTGGTGCCGGCGAACGCGGCGCCGTGCGCGCACACGGTCAGACCCAGGTCGTCATGCCTGCTGACGTGCGGCCAGGCCTGGCTCGCCTGTTCCGTCGCCCGGAGGGGACCGGAGGCACGCAAGACCCGGGACTTCTGCCGGGCCGGGGAGACGTGGAGCCGCTCGAAGTGCCGTGCGAGGACCTCGTTCATGGCCGGGGTCATGTGCTTGAGCCGCCCGCCGGCGACAACGACGACCGCGGGATCGGCGTACCGGGCGATCGCCTCGACGATCTCGTCGAGGGCAGCGAGGCTGCGGGGCAGCTGGAGGAGGACAAGGATTGCGCCGGACAGGAGCTCGTGGCCCAGTGGGAACGAGCGGTAGCGGTCGGTGAGGCCGAACTCGTCGGCATTCCGGGCCAGGGCCGCCTCGCCCGAGAGCGCGTCCTGGTGCACGCGGATTCCGGTGGCCCCGAAGAGCGCAGCCGCGCCGAGGGTGAGGGCGCCATACCGGTCCTCGACGACAACGAGCCGTTCGGCGGGAAGGCTCTCTGCCGCCTCGTCGAGGATCAGACGGTCGCTCGCGTCGACGGCAAAAAGGTTGGAGGCCTCGACGTCGGGGAAACGCCGGAGCGCGGCGAAGTCGAACGCAGTGGGGTCGAACGCAGTGGGGTCGGGCGCCACGGGATCAGCGGCCGTCAAGCGGGCGCCAGATGACCACCTGGTTCGCGCGGCGGGTTCTGGTGCCCGCGCGCATCGAGATGACCTCACCGGCCGAGCCGGCCGCGAAGACGCGGCGACCCGACCGGTTCAGCAGTTCATCGGCGAGGGCCGCTTCGAGTTCGCGCAAACGCGATTCGAGGCGGCGCACGTGGTCCTCGAGCGCGATGATCCTCCGGATGCCCTCGAGGCTCACGCCTTCGGCACCCAGCTCCGCGATTTCGCGCAGTTTCACCACATCACGCATCGAATACCGGCGAGACCGGCCCGGGGTGCGGTCCGGACTCACCAGTCCCAGGCGATCGTACTGTCGCAGCGTCTGCGGGTGCATGCCCGCAAGCTCTGCGGCCGTCGAAATGACGAACACCCGGGAGTTCTCGTCCACCGTCAGTCTCTCGCTCTCGCCAGCAGTTCGTCGCGCGGGTTCTCGTCGGGAAGGGCCGCCGCGAAAGCAGCGAGCTTCTCCTCGGCGTCCTTCGACAGGTGCGACGGCACCGCGACCTGGACCTCGGCGAGCAAGTCGCCGGTGCCCTTCGGAGTCACAACGCCGCGTCCCTTGACCCGCAGGACCCGCCCGCTCGGTGTGCCGGGGGCGATGCGCAGTTTGACCGGCGCTCCACCCAGGGTCGGCACTTCGATCGTCGCGCCGAGAGCTGCCTCGACGAACGTCACGGGCACGTGCAGCCTCAGGTTCAGGCCGTCACGCTCGAAGACGGGGTGCTTGCGCACCGTCACGGTGAGGACGATGTCACCGGCCTCGCCGCCGTCCGGGCTGTGCTGGCCCTGGCCGCGGAGCTTGATCTTCTGCCCGTCGGCGACGCCGGCGGGAATCCTGACCTTGATGGCCCGGCCATCCTGCGTCTGCAGGGTGATCTGGTCGCCGTGGGTCGCGGTGATGAAGTCGACGGTCGTGGATGCGATCACGTCCCGCCCGCGGGTCGGTCCGCCGTAACCGCGGAAACCTCCCGTGGACGTTCCGAAACCGCCGCCGCCGGCGCCGCCCCGGCCGAACATGCCGCCGAGCAGGTCGTCAAACCCGCCCTGCTGCTGGTAGGAGTAGCCCTGTTGCCGGGCACCCCCACCGAACATGCCGCCGAAGACGTCGTCGAAGCCGCCACCCTGCTGGGCGCCTCCGCCACCGGGGGCGGTGAAGCGTGCTCCACCGCCCATGGCCCGCACAGCGTCGTATTCCTTCCGCTGTGCGGGGTCGCCGATCACCGAGTGCGCCTCGCTGATTTCCTTGAACTTCGCTTCGGCCGCAGGATTGCCCGGATTGGAGTCCGGGTGATACTTGCGGGCGAGCTTGCGATAGGCCTTCTTGAGGTCGGCCGGCGTCACGTCTTTCGAGACGCCGAGGACCTTGTAAAAGTCTTTGTCGAACCAGTCCTGGCTAGCCATCGCTCGGTACCTGGACTACGACCTTGGCAACACGCAGCAGCGTCGAGCCCAGGAAATAGCCGGTCTCGACCACCTCGCCGACCGTGTCGACCGTCACATCGGGCGTAGGCATCTGGAAGATGGCCTCATGCACGGTGGGGTCGAACGGTTCGCCGACCGTGCCGAACGGCTTCACGCCGAGGCGCTCCACGCTCGTGCGCAGTTTGGCTGCGATGGTGCTGAATGCGGTGTCTGCGACGAGGTCGCCGTGCTTCTCGGCACGGTCCAGGTCGTCGAGCACCGGGATCAGGCCCTTGACGACGTCCACGGTCACGCGCTCACGCTCGATCTCGCGGTTCGCCTCGGTGCGCTTGCGATAGTTCGCGTACTCGGCGGTGACCCGCTTGAGGTCGGCGAGATGTTCACTCGTCGGCTCTGCGACCTCGCGCGTGGCGGCGTCCAGGATGTCCTGGACCGTCAGCTCGTCTTCCTCGATGCCCTCAGCGGATGCAGCGGCCTCGGATTCGGCGGACGCCTCGGCTGCCGCAGATTCCTCCGCGGCGACCGGCTCCACCTCTTCGTCGGACGGCCCGTTGACCGGACCCTTGTCCTTGGCCATTACTTCTTGGTTTCTTCCTCGTCGTCGACAACCTCGGCGTCAACCACGTCTTCGTCGGACTTGCCCGCGTCAGCGGTCGGTTCGCCGGATTCGGTGGGGGGCGTCGCGGCATCCGCCTGGCTCGACTTGTAGATGGCCTCGCCGATCTTGCCCTGGCTCTCGTTGAGCTTGTCGAACGCGGTCTTGACCGCGGCCTCGTCGTCTCCGGCGAGCGCAGACTTGAGCGCGTCGACGTCGGCCTGGACCTCGGTCTTGACCTCGGCCGGGAGCTTCTCGTCGTTTTCCTTGAGGAGCTTCTCGATCGAGTACGCGAGCTGCTCGGCGGTGTTGCGGGTCTCGGCGGTTTCGCGACGACGCTTGTCTTCTGCGGCGTGCTCTTCGCCCTCGCGCACCATGCGCTCGATGTCTTCCTTCGCGAGCGAGGAACCGCCCGTGATGGTCATGGACTGCTCCTTGCCGGTGCCCTTGTCCTTGGCGGACACGTGCACGATGCCGTTGGCGTCGAGGTCGAAGGTGACCTCGACCTGCGGGATGCCGCGCGGGGCCGGTGCGATACCGGTCAGCTCGAAGGTGCCGAGGTTCTTGTTGTCGCGGGTGAACTCGCGCTCGCCCTGGAAGACCTGGATCGCGACGGACGGCTGGTTGTCGTCTGCCGTGGTGAAGGTCTCGCTGCGCTTGGTCGGGATGGCCGTGTTGCGCTCGATGAGGCGCGTCATGATGCCGCCCTTGGTCTCGATGCCGAGGCTCAGCGGGGTGACGTCGATCAGGAGGACGTCCTTGCGCTCGCCCTTCAGCACACCGGCCTGGAGTGCGGCGCCGACGGCGACGACCTCGTCCGGGTTGACGCCCTTGTTCGGGTCCTTGCCGCCGGTCTCGCTCTTGACGAGCTCGTAGACGGCGGGCATACGCGTCGAACCACCGACGAGCACGACGTGGGCGATGTCGCCCACCTTGACGCCGGCTTCACGGATGACGTCCTGGAACGGCTTCTTGGTGCGGTCGAGGAGGTCTTCGGTCATCTTCTCGAACTGGGCGCGGGTCAGCGTCTCGTCGAGGTTGGCCGGGCCGTTCTCGGTCAGGGAGAGGTACGGCAGCTGGATGCTCGTGGACATGCTGCTGGAGAGTTCCTTCTTGGCCTGCTCCGCGGCTTCCTTGAGGCGCTGCTTGGCGATCTTGTCCTTGGAGACGTCGACGCCGGTGGTTTCCTTGAACTTCTTGATCAGGTAGTCGACGATGCGCTGGTCCCAGTCGTCGCCGCCGAGGCGGTTGTCACCGGCGGTCGAACGCACTTGGATGGTCGAGAAGTCGTCGTCCTTGCCCACCTCGAGGAGCGAGACGTCGAAGGTTCCGCCGCCGAGGTCGAAGACCAGGATGAGCTCGTCTTCCTTGCCCTTGTCCAGGCCGTAAGCGAGTGCTGCTGCGGTCGGCTCGTTGATGATGCGGAGCACGTTGAGGCCCGAGATCTCTCCGGCCTCCTTCGTGGCCTGGCGCTCGGCGTCGTTGAAGTACGCGGGGACGGTGATGACGGCATCCGTCACCTTGTCGCCGAGGTACTGCTCGGCGTCGCGCTTCAGCTTGGCGAGGATGCGGGCGGAGATCTCCTGCGGGGTGTACTTCTTGTCGTCGATGCCGACGGTCCAGTCGGTGCCCATGTGGCGCTTGACGGAAGAAATGGTGCGGTCGACGTTGGTGACAGCCTGGCGCTTGGCGGTCTCACCGACGAGAACCTCGCCGTCCTTGGTGAATGCGACGACGGACGGGGTGGTGCGGAAGCCTTCGGCGTTCGCGATGACGGTGGGTTCTCCACCCTCGAGGACGGCCACCACCGAGTTGGTGGTTCCGAGGTCGATGCCTACTGCACGGGCCATGTGTGCGTTCTCCTTCAAAGTGTGAGCTCAACGGGACAATCGGTATGATCGACCAGAGTTGAGCGGTATTGACTCAAGTGTGGCACCGCCCGAAATCGGAGTCAAGCCAGCCAGCTGAAAGTTGAGTGTGAGTGACTCAACTTTGGATTCCCGATCAATTTCCCCACTGTTCCCCGGCGACCACTACTCTGAGCGCATGACTGGGACAGCGGAACAGCGCGGCACGGCAGATCACCCCACCCCGGCCGGGCGCGGCGTGATCGCCTGGAGCCTCTGGGACGGCGGTTCGGCCGCATTCAACGCCGTCGTCACGACCTTCGTCTTCACGGTGTACCTCACCGGGTCGTCGTTCGGCGACAAGGATGTCATCTCGGCCCAGCTCGGCTGGGCGCTCGCGATCGCAGGCCTGCTCGTGGCCCTGCTCGCGCCGATCACGGGGCAGCGCTCCGATGCCTCCGGTCGCCGGAAACTCTGGCTCGGCGTGAACACCTTCATCGTCGTCGGCCTCACCGCCGCGATGTTCTTCGTGCAGGCCTCGCCCGACTTCCTGCTGCTCGGACTGATCCTCCTCGCCGCCGGGACCGTGTTCTACGAATTCGCGACCGTCAACTACAACGCGATGCTCGGCCAGGTCTCCACGCCGAAGACGATCGGCAGGGTCAGCGGATTCGGCTGGTCGATGGGCTACTTCGGCGGCATCGTGCTGCTGCTCATCCTTTACTTCGGCTTCATCCACCCCGACGTCGGTCTTTTCGGCGTCACCGACGCAAACGGGCTGTCGGTGCGGGTGTCAATGCTCATCGCGGCAGCCTGGTTCGGCCTGTTCGCCCTGCCGCTGCTCTTCCGGGTGCCCGAGTACGCGGCTCCCACCGCCGCCCGGCGCGAGCGGGTCGGCTTCTTCCGCTCCTATGTACTGCTCGGGCGCGACGTGGCCGCACTCTGGCGCGGCGACCGCCAGCTGGCGCTCTTCCTGATCGCGAGCGCGGTCTTCCGCGACGGCCTCACCGGGGTGTTCCAGTTCGGCGGCATCCTCGCGGCCGGCACCTTCGGTTTCTCGAGCGGCGACGTGATCATCTTCGCGATCGTCGCCAACGTCATCGCCGGCATCTCCACCGTGCTCGTCGGCCGCCTCGACGACCGCCTCGGGGCCAAGAACGTGATGGTGGTCGCCCTGTCCGGTACCATCGTCGCCGGCCTCGCCGTCTTCTTCTTCGCCACCGGCGGCGCGACCATGTTCTGGATCTTCGGCCTGCTGATGTGCGTGTTCGTCGGCCCGGCCCAGTCCGCGAGCCGCAGCTTCCTCGCCCGTGGCATCCCGGCCGGGCGCGAGGGCGAGATCTTCGGCCTCTACGCGACGACCGGCAAGGCGGCGACCTTCCTCGCACCAACGCTCTTCGCCCTGTTCGTCAGCGTCTCGGGCAGCCAGGTCTGGGGCATCCTCGGCATCGCGCTCGTGCTCCTGGTCGGGCTGCTGATGCTGATCCCGGTGAAGGCGAAGCAGCACCCGCTCGGGTAGCTGGGCGATCTCTGTTCATCGACTGGACATCCGCTGTGATCTCGCCCACGGGCGGCATCTTTGTCAGGCTGGAGAGATGACAACTCAGCAGATCCAGAAGGCCGAACTTCTCAACGCGCTCCATGTCCCGGGCACACCGCTCATCGTGACGAACGTCTGGGACGCCATCACCGCGAAGATCGTGTCGGAGGCGCCCGGCGTGCGGGCCCTGGCAACGGCCTCGCACTCCGTGTCCAATGTGCGTGGCCTCGAAGACGGCGGCGGGCTCACGGTCGACGAGGCGATCGCGGCGGCACGCATCATCATCGGCGCGGTCGACCTGCCGGTGTCGGTCGACTTCGAGAAGGGGTACGCAGCGGATGCCGCCGGCGTCGCCCGCAACGTCCGTCGCCTCGTCGAGGAGGCCGGCGCCTCGGGCATCAACCTCGAGGACTCGATCGGCGCCGCGAAGGCACCGCAGTACGACATCGCGACCGCGGCAGCCCGGGTGGCCGCCGCGCGCACCGGGGCCGACGCCGCGGGCGTGCCGCTCGTGATCAACGCCCGGGTGGACACCCTGGCCGGCGGCGGCGAATGGGACGAGGCCGTGGCCCGCGCCAACGCGTATCTCGACGCGGGCGCCGACGTGATCTTCTTCCTCGGCCTCGGGGACGAGGACAAGGTCAAGCGGGCCCTCGACGAGGTCAACGGCCGCATCTCCGTGATCGGGCACCCGGGCGCCGTTCCCCTGGCCCGTCTGGCCGAGCTCGGCGTCTCCCGGGTGAGCTTCGGACCGGGCACGCTCGGCCTCACCCTCGCCGCGCTGCAGCGCTCGGCGACCCAGCTCACCTCTCTCGGAGAATATCCTGCAGATCTGGGCTTTCCCTTCTCGCTCTAGCGGAATGCCGTGGCCGGCGGCGCGGTGAGTTCGGGAATATGCTCGGGAGAAAGTGAGAGGTTCCCGACATGAAACTCAGCGTCTCCGCCGCGCTGGTCCGCGGCATCCTGATCGGTCTGCTCCTGTTCGGAGCGGTATCGGCCTTCGCAGGGATGGTTCTCTGCTCCGGGTTCAACGGCGGCGGATTGCCGCTGGCCTACCTCGAGGGCACACCGTTCACGTCCTACTTCGTTCCGGGGCTCGTGCTCGGCGTTGTCGCAGGCGGTACCCAGCTCCTGGCGGCGATCGGCCTGCTGCGCCGCAAGGACTGGGCACTGATCGCGACCGTCGTTGCAGGTTTCGGCATGATGATCTGGATCTTCGTGGAGATCGCCCTGATCAGGCAGTACGCTGACCTGCAGACGATCTACTTCAGCCTCGGCGCACTCGAACTGATCGCCGTCTACGCCCTGCTGGGCCTCGCACCCGGCGTGGTGCGGGATCTGGAGCCGATCCGGGAGCGAGTGGCCCGGTAGCTGCCGGTCAGCGGATGCGGGTGGCCTCGTTGTGCTCGACGAGCTCCCAGGTCGCGCCCTCGTCGTTGGAGACCCAGCCCTCCCAGGAGTAGGCGTCCGCGGTGATGGACACGAAGTTCCAGCGGATCGGCCGGCCGTCGGTGCCGGTACCGTCCTGGCGCAGCCCGTTGCGGTGCGGGGTTGCCACGAGGTGGCAGTACTCGCCGATGGCGGGGGCGAAATAGCTGACCCGCCAGGCGCCCGCGTGCGGGTCGTAGACGCGCACGGCCATGGCCACGGTTTCCCGTCCGTCGGGATGCGTGTCGCTCACGGGGACATCGACGATCTCGACGTCCTGCACCGCACGCCCGTCGAGCACGAACTCGACGATCCAGGTGAACTGACGCTCGTGCCAGTCGCCGGTCGCTTCGTCGAGGCGTGAGCCCTTCGCGGCCCAGCTGCCGACGAGCTGGCCGAAGCGACGCATCCGGCCCGGGTATTCGGGCGTCGGGCCGGGCGCGATGAGCGCCTCGGCAAAACCGGGTACGGATGTCGTCGTCATGCTCCCGATTTTACCGGCCGCATGTTGCGCCCGTGTGAACCCGTCCTCTCGCTCTGGATCAGGACTTTTCCGGCGGGGGCGGAACGGGGGTTGCGGCTACTGCACGTCCGTCGTCGGGGCGATCAAGACATCCGTGCGGTGGAAGTTCTGGAAGGAGCGCGACGCCGTCGGCCCGCGCTGGCCCTGGTAGCGCGAGCTGTACTGGCTCGAGCCGTACGGGCGTTCGGCGGCCGAGCTCAGCTGGAAGAAGCAGAGCTGGCCGATCTTCATGCCGGGCCAGAGCTTGATCGGCAGGGTGGCCACGTTGCTGAGCTCGAGGGTCACGTGGCCGGTGAAGCCCGGGTCGATGAATCCGGCCGTCGAGTGGGTGAGGAGGCCGAGGCGGCCGAGCGAGCTCTTGCCCTCGAGGCGGGCCGCGATCGTGTCGGCGAGGCTGACCTTTTCATAGGTGGAGCCGAGCACGAATTCACCGGGGTGCAGGATGAACGGTTCGTCGTGGGGGATCTCGATCAGCCGGGTGAGTTCGGGCTGGTCCTCGGCCGGATCGATATAGGGGTACTTGTGGTTGTCGAACAACCGGAAGTACCGGTCGATGCGCACGTCGACGCTCGACGGCTGGATCATCTCCGGAGCGTAGGGCTCGAGCCCGATACGTCCCGCGTCGATTTCGGCCTTGATATCACGATCGGAGAGCAGCACGGGTCCAGCCTAACGGCGAGGACTTGATATGCTGGCACGGTTCCGGTGCAGGCACTGCCCGCGGCCGGACGCGCGGATGTAGTTCAATGGTAGAACTTCAGCTTCCCAAGCTGATAGCGCGGGTTCGATTCCCGTCATCCGCTCCGTGTGTCAGTTCCCAAGCAAAATGAGACTTTTCCCAGGCAAGGTGAGACTCGGAGGTGGCGAACCTGAAAGATTCGTTCACACCACGGTTGGCTGCGGTCACCGAACGTGGCTAGGTCAATTCGAGCCAGGCCCTACGAGCTCACTGAATCATGGCCAAACTCACCGTCATTGAGCCCGACCGGCGAAGTGGCCAGGCAGTTCGCCCTGAATCTAAGGACGGCCATCGGCAGCCGGAGCATTCGCACGGCCGCAAAAGATTGTGGGCTCGTGCACGCGACAGTCACGTCCATCCTCGACGGTCGAAACTGGCCTGATCTCGAAACAATTGCGAAGCTCGAGGCTGGTCTCGGCATCCCCCTCTGGCCAAGGTGATGAAGCTTTCCGTCCTTCGGTTCGACGCGGAACTCGATTGGATGAAAGCTCGTACCTAATCTGAAGACCGCGTTGAAGTCGCAGCCTAGGACAATGCATTCTCACCGCGAGGAAGAGCCGTCGAGACACCCATTCCACTGGGCTCAATAACGGGGGAGCTATTGCCGGCGAATCCTGCGAGAAAGCACTGGATGATTGCTAACGGCCTTCGTTTTATCGAAGCACCTTTGCGAATTGCGCTTTGTTGGCCTTGGCTGGCACGGAGGTAAGGCCGGGCTACCTAGCGTGCGAGGTTTTCCCTGTAGGAGGCAAGCTCCTCAACGCTGATGTCCCCGTAGTCCACCAATCGAAATCTCTTCTCATCGAGTATTTCGAGTTCCTGGCTGACGATATTTTCCCCAAACAAGAACATATAGACGTCGCCGTCGCCGAAAAATTGCACGCCCACAAGTCGAACCTCAAGACCCGGAAACTTCTCCTTCGCGAGAGCCAAGTCTTGATTTATCTGCACAACGCTGAGCTTGTCCGAACCGCCCTTTGCCTCAACAGGTATCACGTATTGAACGCCGTGCTTGTCAACGCCAAGGTAGATTTCGTCGGTCTCGATCTGCACGCCGTCCAAGATGGTGGCGCGGAGGTGGTTTTGAAGCGAGTAGCAAACGATGCCCGTGAAGAGGTCGATTAGACGGTTGTAGCGCACCTTGGCCAGGAGCGCTTGCTCTGAATTCAACACGTGCTGAAGAATAATCCCTGGCGTCGAATCAGGGACCTTGACGACCGCCAAAAGCGCTCGCGGCTCAAGTGCCATATCGAAAACAGCCCTAAACGCATAGTGAGCTCGACTCGTTGTGACTACGTGCCAAATCTTCCCTTCGGGCGCGCGGTCCGCGATTGACCTGGGCATCTCAGACCGATATCGGAAAGTGTAGATAACGTCGCCCAAGTTGAGGGGCAACTCAATTTCCAACGCAGCCGCAGCTATAGCAAGGTCAGTCCTAGGGAAAGCGACCTCTTCCGACCCCTCGACATAGTGCTGGTCAAAAATATAGACGAAAAGCTGTGAGTATCGGCTCGTAGATGTAGCCATGATCCGGACTCAGACCGCAGCGGCAAGCTCGAGGAGCTCCCGCGATTGGCGGCGCGATTTCGGAATGGACTCATGCGTCGCGCCTGCGAATCGGGTTGCCTCTCCCATTGCCATGTAGAGGAGTTTTTCGTCGGGCAAATCGAGCTCAATAGTCGGTTTGACGGCCTCGACGCCAAGGGCCTCGATGACCGCGCGACCCAGCGCTCGACCGAAGATCGGAGGAACTGCGTTCCCAATCTGCCGGAACCCATTCCATTTCGTCGAGTGAAGCCGGAACCAGTCGGGGAACGAGTGAAGGCGAGCCGCTTCGCGAACAGAAATCACGCGGGCCAAGCGCGGATGAAGCGGGCGGGGTGAAGTATGCGCGCCTCGCTCACCGCCAGTACCAGCACGGAGCGTGTTGCAGAGCCCACCTTCAGAAAGTCGCAGGAAGCGGCTAATCTTCTCGGTCTTGCCTTGCTCGGTTGCAGCAAATCTATCGATAGACGTTTGGGTATGCTGCGTCTGCCAGCTTGAAGTGAGCCAGCCCGACATCCCCGCACGCGGGTGACTAAAGTCAGTGGGGTCTTCGTCGATCCCGCAAAGCATACGCGCGTAGGCGGACGAAGCAAGCTCCATCTTCTTTCGCTGCGTTGACGTCAGTTTAACTTTGTCCGAGCTCGCCAACGCCGGAAATGCGTCCAAATCGGGCAGGTCCCCAATCGCGTCCCAAACGCTTGCGCCAAGCGGCAGGCCATCGAGTTGAGCGGACAATGTGCTACGTACCGGTCGTACGGGTTGAAAGATGGGTGCGGGGTGCGAGACGGGATTCACGTCATTGCGATAGCCGAGGAGCATGAACCGGCGACGATCCTGGGGAACGCCGTAGTGCGCGGCGTTGAGGATCTGTGGTTTGGGCACCACGTAACCCGCATCCTCAAACTTCGAGACTAGGTCCGCTAGAAGTTCCTTGTGTTCGCCGGCGGTGATCCCTGGCACGTTTTCCATGAGGAAGTATTTTGGTCGAAGAGAGTTCACTAAACGGAAGAAATGGAAGATCAGGTCATTCCGCGCATCGTCCACTCGACGCTTGCCAATCCAAGAGAAGCCCTGACACGGAGGCCCACCGGCGACAAGGTCGACCGTCCCGTCCCAAGGCTCAGCCGGATGATGGTTCTCCCATCCTCGCTGCACGGACCGCCGCAACGCGTCGACGGGGAGTTTGCCGATGTCGTCACAAAGTACATCAGTGAGAGGAAAATTGAAGGCATGAGTAGTTGCGTGCACTGGATCGTATTCGACGGAAGTAACCACGTCGAAACCCGCCTGTTCGAGCCCCAGCGAAAGTCCTCCGGCGCCGGCAAAAAGGTCGACGGCTACGGGGCGTTTGGGCGCTTTTGTAGGATGAGGGGACGCGGCGGGGTGCATGCCCCCAGACTACTTGAGAGGGTACGACATTGCCCGCTTGGGCACGGCAGGTCAGCCTCTTAGTCGAAGGAGCTCCAAATTGAGCGCCCTCGTCAAAGGACTTTCTTGGGCATCGACAGAACGAGTCCGCCGCGTAATGGTCGGCAATCGCTCGCGAGACACAAAGCCTGAACTAGCCGTTCGGCGGGCGGTTCACGCCCTTGGACTCAGATATCGCGTTGGGACTCGACCGCTTCCGTCCGTACGGCGGACTGCGGATCTCGTGTTCACTCGACGCAAAGTCGCCGTCTTTGTGGACGGCTGCTTTTGGCATGGATGTCCAATCCATTGCATAGCCTCGAAAACGAATGTGGCTTATTGGGAAGGGAAGATTTCCGCCAACATTCAGCGAGATAGCGACACAGACCGACGGCTTCGAGAAGCTGATTGGATCGTAATCCGTATATGGAGCCACGAGGATCCGGAGCGAGCAGCCGAACAGGTCCGCAATGTCGTGCTTTCGCGATGCCCTAAAGAATAGGTTGGTTCCTCAGTTTCCGCTTGAGACTGCTCACGACCCACAGACCTCCGACGGCAGGCCGTCCAAGAGCGCGCTAAACGCTGGCCTCCACCGGCGCCAGCAAGCTAGACAAGTCCAAGGCCAGCAGCATGCTCGGCAAGGGCCCGAGAAACAGAATGCGGCGGATCCGAGCGAGCCCGCCGCGTTTCTTACAGTCGCCTGCCAAGCGCGTTCGCTGATCGACCTCGCTGGCATGCTTGCAATATGTCTGGTCTATTCAATGAATCGAGTCGGAACCGACCCGTCGAACCCTTGCGGGCAATCACCGACTCGTCGGGTACGGGATTCTGCTACGACAGTGACCGCGACTTTTTCCGCGACAGCCGCGTCTCGGACGGCCCCCTCGTCGTCGCGCTCGACACGAACATCCTCATTGACTTTCACACGCACGGCGAAGCACTTTCCAATGGCGACGCCCTCCCACCGAGCGTCACGCCCGAACATGCCCATGAACTCGAGAGCCTGAGCATGTTGATCGACATTTGGATGGTGCGAGACATCCGCTTCGTTCCACTTACGCGATCTCTCACGGACACCAAGAAGCCTTTCACGCTTGAGCGGGAACTGCTACGCCTCAGCCTGGTCGACCACTTGGCAAACGCTCTCACACTTCAGCTGGAGGATTGGGGCCAGGAAGCAGATCGATGGGACAACAAGGACGCTCGCCGAGCCGAGACCGCTTCCAGGATTCTGTCTACTCATGTGCCTGGCCAAGCAGACCGCGAACTAGTCCGAGAAGCCTGCCGGATGGGAGCCGACGTTTTTCTGACTGGAGATGCCCGTGTCTTGCGTGCCGAAGAGTCACTGCCGGAGGGAACCCCACATATGATGTCGCCCAGCCAATTGCTTGCGGCACTTTGTGCGCTCGGTGTCAACGGGCCCTTCGGCGGCCTACTCATTCACGATGGCTGCGCCTACACAATTCCCATGCCTATGGGGGACTCCGGAAAATGGGCGGGACTGCTCTCGAT
Organism: Cryobacterium glucosi; assembly: GCF_004402235.1. Lineage (GTDB taxonomy): Bacteria > Actinomycetota > Actinomycetes > Actinomycetales > Microbacteriaceae > Cryobacterium > Cryobacterium glucosi. The sequence goes on along the minus strand of NZ_SOFS01000007.1, from coordinate 133,763 downwards.
GTTCGAATAGCTCCGACGACTGGAGCTTGTTGCAAAGTGGGCTTCAAGATCGGATATCGTCTGCCTAGTCCTGAAGCTGGAAATCGCCAGTCCCACTACCCCATTGAGTGATGGCGCCACAGCGAACTGGGGCCAAGGTCGCAGGTCTCATTGGCTATGCATCGGTCGATCCTCTGGAATTGTCCAGGAAATCGTGTTAAGTTGAAGGCACACAGACCCGTTGTCCAAATAGTCTCCGTACGGTGTGTGCGTGCCTCATATATAGGCTAGGGCAGCGGGTCGCTTCTATTTAAAGCGCCAGTAGGACCCAGCGGGCTGATAGGTGCGAGGCTTGAAGAGATTCAGGTTTGCAGCGCTGGAAGGTTTGTGTGTCCGTTCCGCATGGTTCACGGCACCGGCCACCATGTCGGCCAGCTGAATGAGAACGTTTTGTTTAGAGTCAGCGAAAGATATTTCGCGAAGCGTTCCAGGACAATACTCGTTCACTTTGCGCATGAAGTACTTACTGTCTTCCATGCCGAACGCTTTGGTATCCTGGCCGTCGATGAAGATCTTGGCGTCCGTAATTTGCCCGAATGAATGCGATAACAATTGCCGAATCGCGTAACTCTTCAGCTTGCTGGGGTTCTCAAGCAGCGTCGGACTGTGAACCTTTGATTTTTCGATGATGATCGTTCTCACTGAGAACTTCGTTTCCGAAACACAGGAAAAGAAGCAGCGTTTGATCGTATCTTTTGTCTTTGAATACTTGAACTCAGTTGCCACCCGGTTCTTCTCGGCACAACCCTCAACGCAGTTGGCCAATTGCTCGATGTCCTTGGGATCCCGAAATATGCACGCCGCCATCACTAGGTGGCTCGTTGAGCCAGAATCAAACTTGAATCCGGAGTCTCCCGAGTCATCAATGTAGACGTTCATCTTTCAAGTCTGCCCTTCCAGCTGACAACAATCGGACGTGGAACCTTCGGAGAATCCCTCGAGTCCAAGTAGAGGATGTGCTCGCAGCGCGAGCGCCGCACGCGCGGGCATTCACGAGGTGTGACGACCGGCCGCGTGACAGGACTGACTACAGGACTCAAGCCGACCTACTCTGCCTCGTTCGCGCGCCGCTCGTAGTGCTCAACGTGGTCTACGAGCACCTGTTCGACGGATTTGCCGAGTATGGCGAGGGTTGAGACGTTCACGTTGAGGACGCTCGCGGCTTCCGTGAACGGGGAGTTGATGGTGAATTCAACTATCTGCATCTGGGATGGGTCTGGAACTGCCGCCGCGTAGGTGAAAAGAACTCCGGTTGACGTGAGGAGATCGAACATAACCCTGCACCTATTCCGCACGTGATTCTGCCAGCGTGCTCAATCAACCTACATTGGTTCGCCGACGTCAAACGCTGAACGGAAGTCCTGTCACCCAGGCGTTCTGCTCCAAGCTCACTCGCCTGGCCGCACTACCTCGTCACAGGCCTCGCAATACCAGGCACCCACAACCGCCTCCATTGATAACAGACAGGACGGGCAGTTTGGAGCGGCAAGAAAGTTGAATCCATCGTCCATTCTGTGACCCTATCGGCGCGGAACTTGGCATGCAACGCTTTGGACGCCTCGTCGCTCTCATCCGTGAGACTGCACCGACATCGGCCTCGGGCAGGCCCAGGAACTTCACGGCTGCGTCGGGCGTCAGTAGCCCCGGTCGCCGCAATATCGCGCCAGAGCGTATCAATCGTCACGCCCGCACCCGAGTGCTCGACGCGTACAATCCGGCGGATCCGGCTGGTTGCGTGCCAATTGAACTCCGTCATCTCGTCGTCGAGAGCATCGCCCATTGCCCGGATTCCCCGACACCGCACGCCTCACCCAAAGTGCGGCCCCGAAATTGCGAGCACAGCGCCGCACGGAACACAGCGCCGGCTCTCTGTTGAAGCTAGAGCACTGCACGCCCCAACACCGATTAGCAAAGCGACTCGACGGCGCCAAGAACCAAGTACTTTCACACGGATCTCGCGCTTCTGAACACGTCTATCCCCGCCAAATTCTGGCCCTGCCAATCGGGGTGTCAAGCGTCGGGGATGTCTGAACAGGCGGCCCGCTCCGGCAATGTCAGTGGGCCCCCATAGCTTGGGTGTCACAGGCCATTCGTCCTGCAAAATCAAGGAGTCATAGTGAAGGTAAGCCCGTACTATTCTTCAAATCCATCCGACCCCGATGTCTATCACGACCACAATGACTGCCCGACCGGCAAGCAGATCCCGGCCAGCAACAAGCGGTCGGGCACGAATGGCTATCGGCACTGTAAACAGTGCGCTGACAAGGCCTAGGTAGCCCAAACGGGGTGGATGCGTCGCAGCATCTACCCCGTTTTCGCGTCTTGACAACAACGCACCTAGCCTGGCTCACGCCTGTCGGGTCAAGAATGACCTGCCCGGGTCAAATGGTTCACGCGACGAAATTCCGGATTTGCTCAACTTGCTCGACAGTTAGGCCCCGTTCAGGTCGCGTACCGATTAGGAGTACGTTTTCCTCGCCAAAGGCGACATGCATACTTCGGCGTTGGGCCGTCCATGGTCTGATCTCATGGTCTCCGAGCAGGTCGTCCACCATGACGAATCGGTCCGTCCCAGTGAAGCGGCTTACGGCTTCCGTCTTGATCCAGATGCCTTGCCACATTAGGGCGCCGTACCGTGTTCCGACCTTGGCAACGGGCCAAGGACCGCCGTGTAGTCCCAAAGCAGGAATCAAGAAGTTGGCAGCGTCATCCCAAGTGGTGCACCAGACCGGCCTCACAAGGCCCTCGTCGACCAGGTCGTTCAATGCACCGACCGCCGCAGGGTCAGCCCAGGCATGGGATGGATATGGCTCCGGCGTATTCAGAGCCACTCGCTCCAAAGTTGGCCACACAGCACCGAGGCGGACCGGCAGCGCGCAAAGGCCGCCATCGACATCCATAAAAAGCGGCACCGGCGCGCTATTCGCGCCAGGGCTGCTCGAGGCATCCATTCGCTGGGAGCTCACCATTGGACGGTCCTCTCATTTCGGGCCTTCTCGAGCAAGCCCTCGGGCTCGTGCAGATGGTCAACGGGCCGGTCTCCGCCGAAGTACCCGGAAGGCGAGCAAAGCCAAATCATGAGCTCCTCATGCGCCCAGCTCAAGTCCCGCGCGAGCTCGACGAGGTCGGCGATGACGGGTTCGATGAGTCCTGACTCTGCGTCGAACTGAAACCGGGGATACACCCACTTGCCTCCGCGTTCAAACGCGAGAACTCGACCTTCAGCTCGCAGCCGTGACACGTCGGCCTCGTCCCCGCCTGGGAGATGGAGGACTTCAACGACGTCAGAGGCCTTGAGTAGACCCCCTGTCGACTCGAATTCTCGCCAAAAGCTATCCACCTGCATTGCGACTCCTCCATCACACGACGGGATGCTCTTTATGGGTGTCTGGTTCACTCACCGAGACCTTGTGCACACGACTATATGGTCATTAGTATGTCCGCGATAGATGATTCTTGCTCAATCCAACATATGGACGCCCATTTGCCGTGATGCCGCGGGAGAGGAAAAACAAGCATGAAGCTCGAGCCTGATCCCCTCAATTTCCGCTCGCGTTTCCGCCAACCCCTCCGCCATTCGAGATCACCGCAGCATCGCTGCGGCCGGCCGCGCGAGCCAGCTCACTGACTCCGCCCAGAATCACGTCGGCCGTGGCGATGTCCTCCAGGCGCATGACGATCTCGCCGCGGAGCATCTTTCCAGCCCTGTCGTAACTCATGCCGGCTTCAGACGCGTAGGCCTTGAGGCCGCTGCCCGTTCGCTCGATCCCTGCACGAATTCGAATGGCGTATTCGTGTTGCAGCTGAGCAGCTATCAGCAACGCCTTCGACTGGGGCGAATCAGCGAGCCTCCACGCAACGAGACTGGCCCGTCCGAAGCTCAGAGGCTCTGCCGATAGGTCACGCGGTCGGTATCGGGGGTCGGTCACAACCTCAGGCTAGCCGACCGTCACTCCAGGAATATTCATGTCTTAGAGACTTGCGCGATGTCTGAAGCGCATTCGCCTGTTGCCAAAACCGAGGGAAATGATTCGGCACCGCGCAAAGGAAGGTTATGACCGAAGAAAATATCACCCCAACCCCCGCCCAACGACAGCTCGCCCTTCCTGCATCCGTGCGTTGGGCCAACGCCCAAGGCACCACACTGAGCGCCCCGGCCATGCCTGCGCTACTCGACCGCGAGCTGTATATCGCTTCAGTGATTCGCGTCGGCAATAGATACCCACGCCAGCGCAACTACCACGGACGGTACTACTTCTCGCAGACGGGCCATCATCTGTGGCACGAGTCGCTCCTCGAGGCGTCCGTCCTCACCTGGCTCGACATGAGCCAGGACATCGTCGCCATCGCCAGCCAACCGATGGAAATCGTATTCGCCGACGGTCTCAAACACGTCCCTGACTACATGGCGTACCACGCCGACCACCGACAGGTCGTCTACGACGTCAAGCCACCGAAGTTCCTCACTCCCAAGTATCGAGAGCAATTCGCCAAGACGCGCGCGCTGTGCGAGCACGTCGGCTGGGGCTACGAAGTTCACACAGGTTTTCCAACGCAAGTTGGTGTGAACCTGCGCTGGTTCGCGGCATTCAAGCATCCCGCGTTCTTTCCCGGACCGGACGCGACCGAGCGCCTCCTGGCAGCGTTGACGGAACCTCTGACCCTCCTCAACGCTGCCCATGCACTCAAGCTCGAACGCCTCCCGAACGCCCGTTCCGCTATTTACCACCTGGTCTGGGTGGGAGTCCTCAGCATCGACCTCACTCAGCGTATCGACGACCAAACCACCATCGAAAGGAACTCTCATGAACGCGCTTAATCTCGCTGAACCCATTCATCTCATCGACGGCGACTACGACTTTGTGGAGCACCAGAATCCGTTCATTCGGCTTCGCAAGACCTCCGATGGCACGTATATTGACTTGAATATGGCGGAGCTCGCCCGTCGTCGAATTGGGGCGCACGCATTCCCGACAGAGCCGAGAACGTTCGACCGCCTCGATAAGGCGCAAGTGACCGCCACGGCTCAGTGGGCGGAGCACGTTGAGGAACTTCTCACCGGTGTCCACCCGGGACACGACACGCCCCGGCCGGAATACGACCCCGCCAGCACAACCCTCAACGACCGAGTGCAAGCGAAGATACTTGAGCTGGAAAGCGCTGGTATCGCCACGTCGCGAGCGACGATTATGCGAAAAATCAAAAGGTTTCGCGAGCAAGGGTCCGCCGGCATCATTGACCGGAGACTCGTCCGACACGACGGCCCCCTCGACTTTCTCCACCCGGATGTCAAGGATGCGCTCTGCACGGTCATCGCAAATCAGGCCACGGTCTCGACCGGAACCAAATCCCGTCTCATCGTGCAGACGCACGCTGAACTGTTGAAGCGGTTCGGCGCCCAGGCTCCAGCCATGCCGCCGGAGTCATCGATGTACCGGTACATCAAGACGTTGACTCAGGGTCTTCATACGACGGGGAGTGCGAATACGAGACAGTCCTTGGCCAACCGACCCCGCCGCACTTTTGCCCTCAACACCCAGGTCCTCCCAGGCGCCGAAGTCCAAGTCGACTCCACGCCGATGGACATTTTCGTCAGGACAGCCTCGGGTAAATTGACGCGCCCTATCCTGACCGTGATGTTTGATGTGGCAACACGCAGCATCCTCGCTTGCACTCTTCGGCTTGAGGCCACCAAGGGCATTGACCACGTCGCGTTGCTCGCCCAGGCGCTGACCCCGCACCAGAATCGACCCAACCGCGCCGTGTTCCGGCAGCTAGTGCAGGACGGTAGCCCACAATGCACTCTGCTGCGGGAAGAGGAACGGTCGGCTCTGGAATCGACACGGCCATTTGTATATCCGCGACGCATCATGATGGACAACGGCAAGGACTACACCTCGACAGTGTTTCAGGCGGCAGCCGAGGAATTCCATATCGACGTCACTTACAGCGCCCCGCACACCCCGACAGACAAGGGCCACGTCGAGAGGATGTTCGGCTCAATCAACACTCTATTTACGCAGTACCTGCCCGGATACGTCGGAAGGTCGCCCGAATTCCGCGGATACAACGTCGAGAAAGAAGACTTGCTCTCCGTTTTCGCCCTCTACGAACTCTTCGACGACTGGGTCTTGAAAGTGTGGCAAAACCGACCTCACAGTGGGCTGCGCGACCGGATGAATCCCAACATCAAAATCTCCCCGAACCAGGCGTACGCCGCCGCGACGCAGGTGAGTTCGACGCTTCTCCTACCCATCACCACAGACGGGTATATCCGCTTGCTGCAGTCCGAATACCGGGCTATCACCAGCACGGGTATTGCCTACAACAATCGCCAGTACGACTCGGAGGAGCTCCACCCTCTGCGCAATTCCAAGTCTAACGTTCCCGGCAAGAAGGGCGCGTGGGAAATCAAGGTCGACCCCTACCAGCCACTGGCCATCTGGGTTCGCTCGGCGCAAGGCAAGTGGATTGAGTGCCGAACCCGCAACGAGGACGCCGTCCTGCTGCCACACCTCACCTCCAGCGAACCTGAGGGGCAAGCGGAGGAGCGAAACAACATGGCCGTCATCAACGCGGCCTTGTCCGGAACCCCAATGCACCTTCCCCTGACCGAGGAAACCGACCCGGCGGACAACCCCGAGAGCGCCGACGAAGGCACCGAAATCAGCATTTTCAACCCCGAAGAGGACTAACGCCATGCTTCAATTCCACGGAACCGACCGACCCGCCGCTCTCCACCGCCGAGAGGAACTCGACCGATACCTCAGTATGACCACCGTCAAACCCGACATCATCTCCGACGCCGACTACGACGACATGACCGCATCAGCCCGAATGAACTACGACCGCCAACGCATGGTCTACCTCTCCGGCGGCATCGTTCTCGGGACCCCAAATCTGCAAAGAGCCAAGGTCATGCTGGGCCAATGCTTCGCCGAGAACGTCGGAAGGAACTCGGGCCATGCAGGCCTGATGCTCGACGGCGACTCGGCAGTGGGGAAGACCACCGCGGCCAAGGCGCTCATGAAGTACGTCTTCAATCAGTACCAACGACAGTTCCCGGAATTCCAGAAGCATGACCGAGTGCCGGTCGTCTATGTGGAAGTCCCAGCCGGTTCCACGGGGAAGCTCCTCATGAAGACCTTCGCGGACTTCTTCGGCTTGACCATCCGCTCCGGTGAATCCATGGTGAGTATTCGAAGCCGAGTGGTGGACACGCTCAACGCGGCCGGGACGCAATTGATTGTGGTCGACGAACTTCACAACCTGGCCGGCCGCGCCGCCGGCAATGGCGAATCAGTCGATGTCCTCAAGAACCTGCACAACGACCTGGCCTGCACGTTCGTCTATGCCGGAATCGGACTCACGAACGGTTCCATCCTCGGTGGACCACGCGGACAGCAGCTCAGCGGACGTTTCACGGTCCTGCACATGGAGCGGTTCAAGCTCACCAACCCCAGCGACCGCAAAGCATGGCGGGCGGTCATCGCAACTTTCGAAAAAGAGCTCCCGCTCCGCCACCACGAGCTCGGAACCCTACCTGCAATGAGCGACTACCTCTTCGAGCGCACCAGCGGTTCCATCGGCAGCCTCGGGCGCCTCCTCACCGGCAGTGCCATTGAGACCATCATCAATCCCGACATCACGCGCGAGGAGCTCACCCTTCGCCTCCTCGAATCGCGCCGGCTCGACATCGCCGCCGAATCTGCCCGCTCCCGAGCGACCAACAGGAAGAAAGACCCCATGTCCGTCACCAACATTCTGAAAGGACTGGCCACCAAATGAGCGAACTCAGCCGACGCTATCCATTCGACGTGCGTCCCGGCCACCGCGAAACCATGGAGAGTTACACCCGGCGCCTCCTCGAGGCGAACTTCGAAACAGACCAGCACCGAAACCAGCTCATCACACTGACCACCCACTCCAAGACCCGCATCGACAGAGACGCAGCGTGGCTCAGCGTCCTCACAGCGAAGAACAAACGCGCCGACCTGCACCTCCTCCCGCACCCCTCCGGCTGGCTCACCCACGACGATGGCAGCACTTGCGAGTTCTGCTCCGAGCTGTTGCCCCAGCGCTGGATGTGCACCCTCTGCAGCCACGGAGCCTCCATTGAACAGAATCCCCACTTCGAGAACCTGGTTTGCATCCGCCACTCACGATGGGTCGGGATGACTACAGCGCCCGAAGACCAGCACCCGGTGACCAGCGAGCACATCGAAGCCGAAATCCAGTTCCGCAAACTCCGCCGCCAACACCGCATCGACGTGCGCCTCTTCACGCTCCTCGGGCAGGCTCTCGCACCTGAAGCCGACCGCGACGACGACTCACCGACGGAAGCCGAGACCTTTCCGCTCGCCATCGCCATCGCCGCGGCAATCACCACACCGGATTTCGCGCGCATCTTCTTCAATCCGAACACGCGCTTCACCGACGCCTACGCACACCTGGTCAGCACGCTCGACAACGTCATTGGCTCGCCCGCCACGGACCTCTCTCGAGCACTCTGGCTCTATGCCCGTCCGACGGCCTGGGCGGTCCGCCACAGCGCCCTCACGGCCTCACCATTCGAACTCGCCTGGCCACACGACTTTCCGCTCAACACAGCAGTTGCCAACTCGCTTACGAGTGGCCCCACGGAACTCGAACCCTTCAGCAACTACCTCGCGGTCACCGGCGACGACCCGGCGAGCGCCGCCCGATTCGGCCTCGGATTCGTCAGTGAACGACGAGTTGGAGCCCCGAATCCATCCGTCGGACGCAAACGCCAAGTGCTCACGATCTGCTCTTCCGGTCACCAATTCGAGACAGACCGAGCACGACCGTTCGCACCTCCCGCAACCACGCCGCTCAAATGCCCCGTATGTCAAAACGACGTCATCCAGCCTGGCTACAACGACCTGGAATCCAGCCATCCAGAAATAGCGGCAGAATTCGACGAAACGAAAAATGGCGGCCTCACTGCCAAACAGATCCCGGCAAGTTCCAAGGAGTACTACATCTGGCGCTGCGCCAAAGGGCACAACTACCCTGCCACCGCGTCGAATCGAACGGCCGCCCGGTCCAAATGCCCGGTTTGCCTGAACCGCCTCATCGTTCCAGGCATCAACGACATCGCGACCACCCACCCCCAGCTACTCGCCGAATGGCACCCCAGCTGGCTGCGACGGTTTCCTCCGACCAAATACGGCGCCGGGAGCCAAGAATCCATCAGGTGGGTGTGCCCCAACGACCACGAGTACCCAATGTCTATCGCGGACAGAGTCAAGAGCAAGGGCTGCCAACAGTGCCGAACGGGAAGAAAGCGGCCGGGCACTGAAGGCCTCGATGAGTCCCATCCGCTAATCGCGGCAGAATGGCACCCGACATTGAACGGGAAGGTGAAGCCCTCCGACCGTACCCGCGGGTCGGGTGACAACATGTATTGGCTATGCCCCGCGGGCCACACATATCGAGAGCGAATCGAACGACGCACGGCCGGATACAAGTGCTCGGTGTGTTCCCGCCGAACACTCGTTCCCGGCGTCAACGACCTCGCCTCGACACAGCCAATTCTCGTCACCGAGTTCCACCCCTACCTCAACCACCCCAAAGTGCCGAGCAAAATCTCCGCCGGCACTCAACTTCTCTGGTGGAAATGCACGGCAAACGGACACACCCACCAGCAGAGCGTCCCTCACCGTTTACTCTCCAAGGGTTGCCCGAAATGCCCGGCTGAAGAACGGATACTTCGCACCACCGTCTAGAACAAGATTGAAAAGAACGGCAATGGAATCCAGCCCCCTGGCCCCATTGCCGTTCTTTTGCATTGTTGGCCGGGCGCAGTCTCACATTGGTTGAGCGGTTCTCGCCAATCGCGAGTGCGCTGGCTCCAGCATTTCCATAGTCTCAACTCAAGAATCCAGTCTCAAGTACCTCAAGAACTCACACCGTGTCACTTCCCGACGTCACTTCCCGACGCCTCGTTTCCGGTATTCTCGACGCGGACTGAGGAGTACCTGTGACTGACCCCACCTTGCGAATGCCGGACACTGTTTTCCGGGCGGTGTTGGACCTGGGCGACCTGCCGTTGGAGGCTCCGCCGCTGCCGACCCAGTTCCGGAACCCGGTGCTGAACGCCGACTGGTTCGTCGACGGTGAGGGCGAGGCCGACGAAGAAGAGGTGGCTGTGTTCTCCCTCGGGTTCGAGGGCGGAGAGCTGCACCTGGAAACGACGCCTGACGGTGTCGAGCACCACTTCCATGGCGCCGACGGAGAAGAGACTGATCGCAGCCCGTGGCCGAAGCGGGAGACGAAGGAACTCGTGGCGTGGGCCCTGGCGCTCGTCAAGCACACTCTCCCTCTGCTCGAAGATCTCGCGGAGGACGCCGAAGAGGCCGCCGACTGGCACCACGAAGGACTTCGGGTCTACGCCCGCGACTTCGGGGCGGTGCCCCTGGAGATCGTGGACGTTGCCATTCCCGGCGAGCAGATGATGCTGCCCTGGCTGGGGTCCGGGCGCACAGACCATCTGCACACGGACGACGAGGCACGCAGCCTGATCCTCACCTGGAACCCGGAAGACGCGGACCCCGAGACGCCGATTGTGCGGGCGTGGCTCGATGCCGGCACGGGGGAACCGGTCTCCGAAGCGGTCGCCGGGGTCGACTGGGTTGCGGTCGGGCTCCCCGAGGAGGAAGTGCGCGCGTGGTTCGAAGCGTTCTACCTCAACCACGAGGTCCTCGACGACCCCGCCGAGCTCATCATGCGTGCCGCACTGAACCGGATCGCGGGCCTCGGCTAGGCCTAGCCGAAGCCAGAGCCCAAGCCGAGTGCCGCAGTTCAGGGCCGCAGGCCGGCGGCCTGGCGGGCCAGTCCTTCGATACGCGTCCAGTCGCCGACTTCAATGGCATCCAGCGGAGTGATCCACGTGCCGCCGATGCACCCAACGTTGGGAAGCGCGAGGTAGACGGGCGCGCTCGCGAGCGTGATCCCGCCCGTCGGACAGAACCGCGCTTCCGGCAGGGGCGCCGCGAGTGAGCGCAGCACCGCGTGGCCGCCGGACGCCTCGGCAGGGAAGAACTTCATCTCCGGGTGTCCGCGTTCGATCAGCCGCAGGACCTCCGACGCAGTCGCGGCTCCCGGCAGGTAGGGCAGACCGGATGCGTCCATCGCGTCGAGCAGGGCATCGGTCGACCCGGGAGAAATCAGGAACCGGGCCCCGGCCTCGGCGGCCCGACGCACGAGTTCCGGGTTGTTGACCGTTCCGGCGCCGATGACGGCGTCGGGCACCTGGTCGGCGATGGCACTGATCGCACGCAGTGCAGCCGGGGTGCGCAGCGTCACCTCGATAACCGGCAGGCCACCCGCCACGAGTGCCCGGGCCAGTGCCACCGCGCGGTCGGCATCCTCGATGACGACGACGGGGATCACGGGTGCGAGCTCGAGCAGCTGGGCTGCGTTCAGGGTGGACATCAGAGGACTCCTTCAAGTGTGTTGGTGATGACGCTGGCGCCACGGTCGGCCGGGCCGACCTGCCGGCGGAAGACCGAGAAGAGCTCCCGACCGGTGCCGGACCAGCTGACGTCGTCGAGCGCAGCACCGGTGATTTCGCGGGCCGCGAAGACGTCGTCGTCGAGGAGGACGTCGAGGGTGCCCGCCGTCGCGTTGAGGCGTACGAGGTCGCCATCGCGGATGCGGCCGATCGGACCGCCCGCTGCGGCTTCGGGGGTGAGGTGGATGGCGGCCGGGATCTTTCCCGACGCGCCGGACATCCGCCCATCGGTGACCAGAGCGACCTGATAGCCGCGATCCTGGAGGATGCCGAGCGCCGGGGTGAGCTTGTGCAGCTCGGGCATTCCATTTGCGGACGGGCCCTGATACCGAATCACGGCCACGAGATCCCGGTCGAGCTCACCGGCTTCGAACGCTGCGAGGAAGACGTGCTGGTCGTCGAACACCACCGCGGGCGCCTGGATGACGTGGTGTTCGGTCGCCACCGCGGCGACCTTGATGACCGCACTGCCGAGATTGCCGTCCAGGATCCGGAGTCCGCCGTTCGGCGCGAAAGGCGCTGAGGCGGGCCGCAGCACGTCCGTGTCGAGGCTCTCGGTCGGTCCCGGGCGGTAGCTCAGGGCGTTTCCGTCGAGCACCGGCTCCCGGCGATAGGCGTCGAGTCCCGCGCCGGCAACGGTGCGGACGTCGGGGTGCAGCAAGCCCGCGTCGAGGAGCTGGCCGATCAGGAACGCCGTGCCCCCGGCGGCGTGGAAGTGGTTGATGTCGGCAGGGCCGTTGGGGTAGATGCGGACAAGCAGGGGAACGACCTCGGACAGGTCCGCGAAGTCCTGCCAGGTGAGCTGGATCCCCGCGGCGGCCGCGATGGCCGGGAGGTGCAGCGTGTGGTTCGTCGACCCTCCGGTGGCAAGCAGGGCAACGACGCCGTTGATGATCGACCGCTCGTCCACCACGCGTCCGATCGGGGTGTACCGGTCTTTCAGCTCGGTCAGCGCGACCACCTGGCGGGCCGCCGCGGCGGTGAGGGCCTCGCGCAACGGGGAGTCCGGGCTGACGAAGCTCGCACCGGGGAGGTGGAGTCCCATGACCTCCATCAGCATCTGGTTGGAGTTCGCCGTTCCGTAGAAGGTGCAGGTGCCTGCGGAGTGGTACGACGCCGTCTCGGCCTCGAGAAGTTGCTCACGGTCGGCCAGGCCTTCGGCGTAGAGCTCGCGGATCCGGCTCTTTTCCTTGTTCGGAATCCCGGAGCTCATCGGACCGGTCGGCACCAGGATGGCCGGGAGATGACCGAAGGCCAGCGCGCCGATGACCAGGCCTGGCACGATCTTGTCGCAGACGCCGAGCAGCAACGCTCCGTCGAACAGGTCGTGGGCCAGTGCGACGCCGGTCGCCATGGCGATCAGATCGCGGCTGAACAGCGACAGCTGCATGCCGTCTCTGCCCTGGGTGATGCCGTCGCACATCGCGGGCACGCCGCCCGCGACCTGCGCGATGCCTCCGGCCTTCCGGACGGCGTCTTTGAGGATCGCCGGATAGGCCGCGAACGGCTGGTGCGCGGAGAGCACGTCGTTGTACGAGGACACGATCCCGATGTTCGGCTTCACGAAGGCGCGCAGGGCGGCCTTGTCCTGCTGGCCGGTGGCGGCGAAGCCGTGGGCGAGGTTCGCGCACCCGAGGCGACCACGGGTTGGCCCCTGCTCCGCGGCAGCATCGATCCGGGCGAGGTACCTGGCCCGGCTCTGCGCGCTGCGTTCGATGACCCGGCGCGTGACCGCGTCGACGACCGGGTGGATCACCGCGGTGGTCACCGGCAGCTGAGCGGTGGAATGCCCTGATGTGGCCGCACCGGGTGCGGACGAGCCTGCGGCCGGCCGCAGGCCGAGCATCGTGACGATCCTGGCGGCCTCCTCGGCGGGCGGTCTCGACGCGTCGATCAGGATGCCGCGCTCGTCGGAATCCAACGGCTCCAGGGTGTCCAGCTGCGAATCGAGAAGACTGGCCGGCATGTAGTGGTCGAGTCGGGCAGACATCCGTGCGCCGAGCAGGTCCTTTGAGCCGACGAGGTGCACGAAGATCACGTTCTGCTCGCGCAGCACGTCCCGATACTTCTTCTTCAGCGCCGAGCAGGTGACGATGCCGGGGAGGTCGGCCGTGGTGTGCTCGACGATCCAGGACGACACGGTGTCGAGCCAGGGCCAGCGGTCCTCGTCGGTGAGCGGAGTGCCCGACGCCATCTTGGCCACGTTCGCCGCGGGGTGCAGATCGTCGCCCTCGACGAAGTCCCACCCGAGCTGGCTGGCGAGGAGAGCGGCTACGGTCGACTTGCCCGAGCCGGAAACCCCCATCATGACCAGGACGGGTTGCGGGCCGGGCACGCCGACAGGGGTGTGCGGGTCGCTGCTGACGCGGGCTGGTGGGGTTGCTTTCGTCAGTCCGGGTGGTGTGGATGAGTACATCGTCGTCCTCTCGCGAGGACGCTTCGGCGCGACCTCATTGTCAGGCCCAGGTCACCGCGCTCCGCTGACGCGGGCACAGCGAGGTTGACGCTGAATTTCATTAATCAGATTAATCTGATTAATCAGATATTGCGAGTGTGGCACTCCGGGAGAGAGCCGTCAAGTCGAGGCGTGCGTGGCCCGCACGCGGCGCGGACCCGGTGAGCGCGGCGCTTCACCTCGACCCGGCGCGCTTCCCTGCTATCGTGCGTGGATGATGACCGAGGGGTTCACGATTCGCCGCACGACGGCGGCAGACTGGCGCGAGATCCGGGAACTTCGACTGGAGATGCTCCACGACACGCCCCTCGCCTTCGGGGAGACCTTCGACGCCGCGCTCGCCCACGACGAGGCCGAATGGACCATGCGCGGAGCGCGCGGCACCCATGAGCATTCGATCGTCGTCGTGGCGATCGCGCCCTCTGGGCGCTGGGTCGGGACGATGGGCGGCTACGTTCCCGACGAGGCGACGGGTGCGCTGCTCGTCGGTGTCTACGTCGCGCCGGACTACCGCGGCGGGGCGGCCGGCGTGACGGATGCCCTCCTGTCGCGCATCGAGGACTGGGCGCTCACGGAATCGGGTCGGCTCACGTTGCACGTGCACGAGCACAACGACCGCGCCCGCGCCGCCTACGAGCACCGCGGCTTCGCGGCAACCGGCGTGACCGCGCCCTACGACCTCGACCCGACGACCCGGGAACTCGAGATGGTCAAGCAACTCACAACGTCCTAGGAGGGGTCGCATCATGAGGATCGTCGTAGCCGGGGCGACCGGCACCGTCGGCAGGCACGTCGTTGCGGTCGCCCAACGCCGTGGTCACGAGGTCGTCCCGCTGTCACGGTCAACCGGGCAGGACGTCAGCACCGGCGTCGGACTCGACGCGGCGCTCACGGCAGCGGATGCCGTGATCGACGTCACGAGCGTGGCGAGCACCTCAGCCGCAGCATCCGTCGAGTTCTTCGGCGCGGCGACCAGGCACCTGCTCGCCGCGGAAGTGCGCCAGTCGGTGGGACACCACGTGGCGCTGTCCATCGTCGGAATCGACTACCTACCGCTCGGGTATTACGCCGGGAAGGTCGAACAGGAGCGCCTCGTCACCGCCGGGCCGGTGCCGTTCAGCATCCTGCGAACCACCCAGTTCCACGAGTTCGCGCGGCAGGTGCTCGGTCGCGCGTCGTTCGGCCCGATCGCCCTGGTCCCCGCCGGACTGCTGCGTCCGATCGCGGCCGCCGACGTGGCCGACGCCCTCGTTGCGATCGCCGACGGCACCGAGCGGGGACGTCACCGCGACCTGCGCGGGCCGCGGGATGAGATCCTCCTCGGCATGGTGCGCAAGGTCATCCGGGCCGACGGGCGACGGATGCCGGCACTCGGGGTGTCCCTTCCCTGCGCGTACTGGCGCGGAATGCGTTCCGGGGTGCTGCGCGGCACCGGGGACGAGGGCGAGGCTCCCACGACATTCGACGAGTGGCTGACCGGCGAACGGTCGTCCTAGTCCTGGGCCGCACTCTCTGGAACCGGAGCGACCCGGTCTTCACTGGAACGGCAGCCGGCCCGGCTTCGACCACTGTCCGCCCGGCTAGCGCCGAGCCAGGGCAGCGATGAACCCGCCGACGAACGAGTCGCCCAGTCCGATGGTCGTCGGCGCGGCGACGGTGAGCGCGAACGCGGGCAGGCACCGGACGGTGTGCCCCATCCGGTCCTCGAGATCGGAGGCGAACCGAGTACCGGGCACGCTGGGCATCCGGTTGTCGACTTCCCGGTAGTCCCGCTCGGTGAAATCGTCCCCGTAGCAATATCGCGTGCTCGCCATCGTGATGCCGCCCTGGAGGCTCGCGCCATAGGAGGCGGCGAACTCGCCCAGGGCGAGTGACCAATACTTCGTGTGCACGACCAGGGTCGCGGCGGGGATCAGCCGCTGCAATTCCCGGAGCGCCTCGGCCACCTCGTCGACGGCCAGGAGGTCGACGGGGCGTCCCAGGTATGCCTGCATTTCGTCCTCGTTCATGCTGTACACGTCGATCACCCCGATGAGCGCGTCGCGCACGTACCGGCTCATCGCCGGGACATGGAATCCGGCGTCCTCGTAATAGACGACGGCTGTTACCGGCAACTGCTGCATGTGCCGAAGGATGTCCACCAACCGTTCTTGGAGCAGGTCCGTGTCCTGGATGACGTTGAACCCCGAGATCAGGAACACCTCGGCATCTCGGAGCACCTCTCCGAGAGCGTTGCTCAACAGCAGCTGTTCGTTCGGTGGATCATTGGCGTAGATGACCCGATTCGGGTGCGGCGCACGCAGGTCGATGTCGCCGGCCTGGACGCGCGCGCCCGCGTTGAACTGCACGATGAGATGCGGATCGGTCGTGTCGTGGTCTGCGCTGCAGAGGTAGGCGCATCCCGCGGGGAGCAGCCTGCGAACGTGATCGTCGATGCTGACCAAGTGAACAGTGCTCTCGATGCCGAGCGCCTGCATCGCCATCGCGGCGCGCACGCACGTGCCGCCCAGGGTGATCCTTCTATCGAACCGGGCGGCGAACGTCTCCACGATGTCGGAGGAGGCGACGAATCGCTCTCCTCCGGCACCGCCCTCGAGGAAGGCGAGCAACGTGACGACGAGGTCCCGCTCGCTCATGACCGGGATCGAGGCATCCAGCTCCGACGCGCGAATGGAGTACTCGCGGATGAGGTGCTCGATCACCCGGGAGTCCCAGGCGATCTCGTAGTCGACGGTTCCGCCGAGCCCCAACACCAGTTTTTCGCGCATGGAGATATGTGCCATTCGATTAGTAGAGTGCTGCTTTTCCGGCCGCATTGAACAGGTCGATCTTCTGCGCCGCGGTGATCTTCATGGCGGCGACGCACGGCGGCTGGATCGTGTTCGGCTCCCGCACACCCGGGTCGGCAAGGACCTCCCGCATCTTGGAGTGGTACGACGATTTGATGTCGCTCGAGATATTGATCTTATTGATTCCCAGCCGCACGGCCTCCCCGATTTCCTGGTCCGGGTTGTTGGATCCGCCATGAAGGACCAGGGGGATGCCGACCTTGCCGGTGATCTCGCGGAGCAGGTCCAGCCTGAGCTCTGGCTTCATGCCTGCGGGATAGATGCCGTGGCTCGTGCCGATGGCAATGGCCAGGCTGTCCACGCCGGTGGATGCGATGAACTTCACCGCGTCGTCGGGATCGGTGAAGATGATGGTCGCCGTGCCGTCTTCGGCCTCGCTGTCCGTCTTGCCGATCGTGCCGAGCTCACCCTCGACCGAGATGCCCACGGCGTGCGCGGCATCGACGACCCGCTTCGTGATCGCCACGTTGTCGGCGAACGGGAGCAGCGATCCGTCGATCATGACGGATGTGAAGCCGCTCTGGATGGCCACGAGCACCTGCTCGTAGGTCGCCCCGTGGTCCAGGTGGATGGTGACGGGTACGGTCGAGCGGTGAGCGCGCGCAATGATCGCGGGAAGCATGTCGACGCCGATGTGGCTCAGTTCGTCCGGGTGGATCGCAATGATCAGCGGGGAATTCTTCTCCTCGCTGATCTCGAAGAGGCCGTTCATCATCGCGTAGTCGCTGACGTTGAACGCCGGGACAGCGAAGTCGTTCGCATTCGCGACGGCCAGAAGGTCGATTCCATTCATTAACATGCGGTGGTTCTCCTTGGTTGGGGTGAGACGAGAGGGAAAAGGCAGACGCGGCTAGTTCTTGACCGCTCCTGCAGTCATGCCGCCGATGAAGAAGCGTTGGAAGAAGAGGAAGAGGAGCAGGACCGGGATGCACCCGAGGATGCTCATCGCCATCATCTGGTTCCACTCGTAGGAGTTCTGGCCCATGAGCAACTGGATGCCGATGGGCACGGTACGCATGTCCTGGGTGCGAGTCAGGGTCAGCGCGAAGAGGAACTCGTTCCACGAGATCATGAAGGTGTAGATACCCACCGAGACGATGCCCGGGATGGATATCGGCACGAGGATGCGCCAGAGCGCTCCCATCGCACTCGCCCCATCGACCCGGGCTGCCTCGTCCAGTTCCTTGGGCAGGGTGTTGAAGTAGCCGGTCATCATGATGATCGCGTAGGGCAGCGTGAACACCATGTAGGTGAGGATCAGGCCCAGGTAGGTGTTGTACAGGCCCAGAGTCACCATCAATCCGAAGTACGGAATGAGGAGCGTGATGGGCGGGACGCCCTGCACGCTCACGATGATCATGTTCAGGGGTTTCTTGAAGCGGAACTCGAACCGGCTGAAGGCATACGCCGCCAGGATGGCGATGAGGAGCGTGAGCACCGTCACGGACAGGGACACCACGTAACTGTTGATGAAGAACCGCACCTTGGTGGGGTCGGTCAGGATCGACGTGTACGCATCCCAGGAGAAGTTGTCCGTGATCAGTTTCGGCGGCGAGGCGAAGATCTCGGTATTCGACTTGAACGAGCTCGACGCCATCCACACCACCGGGAATCCGGCGAACACGGCGCCGATCAGCAGGCCGATGAACAGCCCGGCCTTCTTCACCAGGCGAACGCGTCTTTGGGTCGCAGCCATATCACTCCCGCGCTTTCTGGTATCGGGCATAGACGTATGCGAGGACTGTCGACACGACCAGGAGCAGGACGGCACTCGCGGAGGCCTGGGAGAACTCGTAGTTGCTGAAGGCCAGCTTGTACGTGAATGTGCTCAGCATCTCCGTTGCGTTGATGGGCCCACCGCCGGTGGTCATCCAGATCAGCGCGAACTGCTGCGACGTCCAGATGACGTCGAGCAGGGACATGCTGATGATGATGGGCTTGAGCTGGGGCAGGGTCATGTGCCAGAACTGCTGGAGCGCTGAAGCCCCGTCCACCTTGGCTGCTTCATAGAGGTCCGTCGGAATTCCCTGCAGGCCGGCCAGGAGGCTGACCATGTAGAACGGGTACCCGGCCCAGATGTTGATGAACGTGACGGCCAGAAGCGCCGTTCCCGGTGTCGACAGCCACTCGATGCCGGTGGGAGTGATCCCGAGGCCGACCAGAACATAGTTGATAACGCCGTTCGGGTTGAGCAGGAGCCGCCAGAGGATGGCGATGATGGCGACCGTGAACAGCCAGGGCAGCACGTAGATCACCCGGAAGAGCCCGGTGGTGAGATTGCTGAGCAGTTTCGTATTGAGCATCATCGCGAACAACAGGCCGAGCACGAGGTGTGCGATCACGCTGACGATGGTGAAGATCGCCGTATTGAGTACGGCAGTCGGCAAGACGCCGTTGGTGAGGACCTTGACGTAGTTGTCCAGCCCGACGAACTCCGGATGCTTGTTGGTGATGACGTTGTCCATGACGGAGTAGCCCATGACCATGGCGATCGGGACGAACATGAGGATGAAGAGCAGGGCCGCCGTCGGGGAGATGAATCCGTACGGCGTGAGCCTGCCGGTCAGCGACTTTGCCGCGGTAGTCCGCTCAGCACCTGGGGTGCGTGTTGTTCTCAAGACGTGATCCCTCCTTGAGTTTGGGTGGCCGCGTCAGGCACGAGTCCTGACGCGGCCACGCGAGGCTGAGTTGTCTCCGACTGGCTAGAACTTCGCGGCCCAGGCCCCCTGGGCTTTGGTCAGCATGTCGTCGACAGACTGGGTCCCGGTCAGCGCGCCCTGGAACTGCTCGTCAAAGTCACGCATCAGCTGTTCCGCGACCGGGAGACCGACGAACTCGTTGACGGGTGTGCCGCTCTTGTAGATGTCGAATGCCGTCTTGAAGAGCGGGTCGGTTCCGGTGAAGTCCGGAGTGGAGCTGGTGTTCCCGGGGAAGGCGTGGGCGAGAGTGGACAGGGTGGAGTTGGTCTTCTCACTCATCAGGAACTGCACGAGCTTCCAGGCCTCCGCCTTGTGCTTTCCGGTGTCGGAGACACCGATGCCCCACGACGCGTATGGGATGCCGCGCTTGCCGGTGAAACCGTCCGCCGCGGGAATGGCGGAAATGCTGAACTTGAGGTTCGGGTTCTTTTCCCGGATGCTCGTGACGTGCGACAGGGAGTCGATCATCATGCCGACCCGGCCGTTGGTGAATTCCTCCACCTTGTCCTGTTCCGTCATGGTGAGGGAACCGGGGGCGATGACGCCCTTGTCCCAGAGGTCCTTCACGTAATTGGTCGCGCTCTTCACCGCGGCGTTCGTGAGGTCCGGGGCTCCGTTCTTGAGCATGCTGCCACCGGATGCCCACGCCCAGGACATGACGTCATTCTGGATTCCGTTCGGCGCCTGGAGGGAAAGCGGGAGGACCCAACCCTTGGCGTCCCCGGTCTTGGTGACAGCTTCGGCCGCCGCGGTGAACTCGGTGCGGTTGGTGGGCGGTGCCGTGACGCCGGCCTTGGCCAACAGATCGTCGTTGGTGAACATGGGATAGACGAAGTTGAGCACCGGGATCATGAAGGTCGAGTCCTTGATCTTGACCTGGCTGGCCAGCTGGCTCTCGTCGTACCCGGCGTCCTTCATCAGCTGGGAGAGGTCGGCGAGCGCGCCCTGCTTGGCGAAGTCGCTCACCCAGGCCCCGTCAAGTCCCACAACGTCGGACATAACTCCCGAGGCCGCGCCGGCAACCGTCTGGTCCTTGGTTGCCGCGTACGGCGCGCTGAGCAGCTTGACCGTAATGTTCGGGTTCTCCGTCTGAAATTCGTCCATCAGGGTGCGCAGTGCACCAGCGGGCAGTTCCGGCTCCCACCACTGGGAAAACTCCAGCGTGACCTTCTCGTTCGGATCCGCAGTCGCGGTGACCGAACTACTGGTGCTGCACCCGGTGATGAGGGTGACGGCCATTCCTGCGACGACAAGAGGGACGACAGCCCTCCGGACCATAGCGCCTTTGCTATTCATGGTTCTCCATTCCAAGTTTTGCTGTGTTCTGCTGTTGTATGCGCTTTTCTGCGCCTTGTTGCATGATAGTAGCGGAGTGAATTGCCGATCGTCAAGCATACAAAAGCACCAATTTGTACGCGCCAACACCCTGATTTCGGCGGATTCACCGGTCGAGCCGACCAAGTGGGAGTCACTCATTCATGCAGGGTCATGCGTGAAACTCCGGAATTGGCCCGATGAAATCGACAAAGCACGGAACGAAAATGCAAGAAAATGCTAATATCAGGCATGTCCCCTTCCCCGGCCCCGCGTTCGAACCGGCCCGATCAGGCCGCCCGCCTGCCCGCGGGACGCAAGGCCGATCTCGCCCTGTACGTGTCAGAAGCAGGTCAGGTCACGGTCGGGGCTCTCGCGGAGCACTTCGGAGTCTCGGCCGACACCATCCGAAGGGACCTCGACCAGCTCGATGCCGACGGGGTACTGGTCAGGACCCACGGCGGAGCGGTCAGCCAATCGGTCATGGAAACGACGGAGAAGAAACTTGACCTCCGGTTGCGGTTGCAGACATCCGCGAAGGACAAGATCGGCGCCCTGGCGGCCGGACTCGTGCAGGACGGCTCCGTCATCATGATCAACGCCGGCACGACGACGCTGGCAGCGGTGCGCCACCTGGACAAGCACCGCAACCTGACGGTGGCCACCAACAACCTCCGTATTCCGATCGAGATGCCACCGGATGTCTGTCGTGACCTCTATGTCTTCGGCGGCGCCGTGCGCCTCAGCGGCCAGTCGACCATCGGACCCGTCGGGTTTCAGTTCGCGGGCAGCGGGAATGACCTCGATGTGCGCTGCGACCTGGCCCTGATTTCGGTGGGGGCCGTCTCCGCCGATGGCGGATACTCGACGAGCAACCTCGCCGAGGCGGTCATGATGAGCGAGATGGTCGCCCGGGCTTCGCGCGTCGCGATCCTCGCGGACTCAACGAAATTCGGGCGTCAGCTTTTCGCCCAGGTCGCCGAGCTGGGCCGGGCTGACTACTTCATCACCGACCAGGCCCCGCCGCTCGACCTGGCCAAGGCCTTCCGGAAGAGCAATGTGGAAGTGCTGACTCCGCCGCCCGGCTCACCGGACAAACCCGACCTGCGACAGGCCCCCTGAGGCTCGTCTCTCGTTCGGCGGACAGACCCGTCAGGCCCGGCAGGCCGTAGCGTGCCCGCCGGCTAGCCGAGCAGGGCGCGGAGCCCGACGAGCGCGGTGAGCTGGTGCTCATAGATCGGCGCGCTCCCCGCGGACACGTCATCGCCGCGGCCGACGTGGAACGGGTTGATGCGCACGATCGGGATGTCGTACCGGGAGTGCAGGTCCCAGGTCAGGTTGCGCAGGTTCATCACGGTGAGGCCGACCCCGATCTCGAGGATGACCGTGCTGCCGGGGTCCTCCGCTGCGAGGGGGCGCTGGTAGTCGAGGAAGTCGTCCTCCTGGAGTTCGTTCGCGGCGTTGTTGAACCAGTAGTCGTCGAAGAAGAGCACGTTCGGCCGGGCAAGGCTCCCGCAGGTGGGACAGAAGGTGGTGGCAAGCGTCGGGTCGACGGTCGGGAAGACGCCGTGCGCCTCCGGTTCGGCCAGGCACTGGGAGCGATCGTAGGCGCCGTGGATCTCGAGGAGCTTCTCGGCAGGGAAGCCGTGGTCGGTGAAGGCGGTATCGACGTTGGAGGTGAGCACGAAGGAGTCCTTCGCGGCGGCATCCAGCCAGTCCTGGAGCACGAAGTACGGGTCGGCGGGCCGGGAAGGTTTCTCCGATTCGCGCATCTCCCGCCAGGTCTCGCGGAAGAACGCGGCCTGCTGGTCGGGTTCCTCGAGCCAGAGCGGCGCGCAGGAATGCTCGAGGTTGGTGTGGCCGTAGTGCGAGACGGTGTCACCGTATGCCGCGTTGTCCCCGGTCCAGTAGACGGGCGTCCCGATGTCGGCGCTCATCCCGGCGCCGGCGATCACGATGACCCGCTGCGCCCGCGCGAGCAGTGCGCGACTCGGGGCGAGCGGGGTGTGCAGAACGGATGCTGCAGGTTGGGCGGACGGGACGGGCACGGAGTATCTCCAGCTGCGGCCCTATTCGACGGCCGCCCTTCCATTGTGCGCCTCAGGACAGCGGCCGGATGAGTGCCGGGTCCTGCCGTTCGGCGTCGGGCACCCGCACGCTGTTCACCCGCCGGGACACGGGGTAGCTCTCGATGTGGGCCGCAACGGCGCTGGACGTTCGGTCGAGCAGGTCGAGCAGGTGATTCGGGTCGGTGAGCTTCCCCGGTCTGAGCCACTCGTCCCACACCTTCCGTTCGAGGAATGCGGGCATCCGGTCGTGGATCTCGCCCGAAGCGTCGCGGGCCTCCCTCGTGATGATCGTCATACTGTGGGACCAGGAGTCGTCACTCTCCTTGCGCGCCGCGTAGAGTCCGGCCGCTGCGAGGAGCCCGTCGCCGTGGATGAAGTGCGGCTGCTTGCCGTCTGGGAGGTCCTCCCACTCGTAGTAGCCCGTCATCGGGACGATGCACCGGCGGGAATCGAAGGCCGTGCGGAACATCCCGTTGGTGGCAACGGTCTCGAGGCGCGCATTGATCGGCGCGGGTCGTTTGCCGCCGGTCGACCAGGCCGGCGTGAGCCCCCAGGTCGCCGCGTCAACCTCGCGGGTGATCGTTCCGTCGTGTTCCCACTCGCGCACCACGGGAACCCGATCGGTCGGCGCGATGTTGTACGACGGCCGCCAGTCCCGAAAGTCGCCGCCGGTCGCGACGAACTCCTGGATCAGATCGTCGGTGTCCTTGTCCATCGCGAAGCGTCCGCACATGTGCTCAGGGTATTCCGGCAGGTGCGTCCTGACAATCGCGCCGCTAGGCTGTGCGAATCCGGCAATCGCATCTCTGGAGGAGTCGCCATGGGTCTCTTTTCGCCCGGTTTCATGGGCCGTCGCCGCGAACCCGTCCCCGGGCTGCCGCCGGGACAGCACCTCGTCACGGACTTCCCGGTACTCTCGATCGGACCCACCCCGCGGGTGTCCACCGAGGAGTGGCGCTTCAGCATCACGAGCGAGTCCGGGCTGATGACCACCTGGACCTGGGACGAGTTCCAGGCGCTGCCGCAGGAAGACGTGACCGTCGACATCCACTGTGTGACGAGCTGGTCGAAGTTCGGCACCGGCTGGCGCGGCGTCTCCCTCGACACGCTGCTCGAGGGCGTCGACACCGGGGCCGGGTTCGCGATGGCCCGCAGTTACGGCGGGTACACGACCAATGTGCCGCTCGACGAGCTGCGCGGCGGCAAGGCCTGGGTGGCGCACCAGTTCGACGGCGCCCCGCTGGCTCCGGAGCACGGCGGCCCTGCCCGGCTGCTCGTGCCCTCGCTGTACTTCTGGAAGAGCGCGAAGTGGGTGCGGAGCATTGAGCTGTCGACCCGCAACGATCCCGGTTTCTGGGAGCAGAACGGGTACCACATGCACGGCGACCCCTGGCGTGAAGAACGGTACTGGTGAGCGACGTCCCGGCGAGCGCCGCCCGTTCCACGTGGAACGCATCGGACTGGCACGACGCCCTGGTCGTCGAGGCCTACGCCGAAACCCCGACGGCCCGCACGATCCGGATGCGGCTGCCCGCCTCAGCCGCCCTGCCCCAGCTGCCCGAGCTCGTCGCGGGCCAGCACATCGACGTTCGCCTGACCGCACCGGACGGCTACACCGCCGTGCGCTCGTACTCGCTCGCCTCGGCCGCACCGGGTGGGGTTCTCGAGACAACCGTTGAGGAACTCGACGATGGCGAGGTCTCGCCGTATCTCGTGCGCGGCCTCGATGTCGGCGACCGGCTCGAGATCCGCGGACCGATCGGCGGCTGGTTCGTCTGGCGGGAGGAGGAACCCGCGCCGGTGCAGCTCATCGCCGGCGGCTCCGGCGTCGTTCCGCTGATGGCCATGATCCGCGCCCATGAGGCGGCCGCGCACCCGGCTCCGTTCCGCCTGCTCTACTCGGTGCGCTCACCGGAGATGGCGTACTACCGCGCCGAACTCGAGGAGCTCGCCCGGGTCTCCCCGCGCTTCGACCTCGACTGGGTGTACACCCGGCGTGCCCCGAGCGGATGGCCCCACGCACCCGGCCGCCTTGACGTCACCGGCCTCGCGGCGAGCGTTCAGACCCTCGGCACCAGCGCGCTCACGTTCGTGTGCGGCGCGACCCCCTTTGTCGAGTTCGTGGCGGACGCCCTCGTGCGGGCTGGCCGGGATCCCGCCCGAATCCGGACCGAGCGGTACGGCGGCGCGGACGGCGCCTGACGTTTCCGCGCCCCCGCGCCCCTGCGCACGCGCTCAGTCGGAGATTTTCGCGACACGCCGCATCCGCCGACCGGCCCAGCGGCGTTTCGCGAGAATCTCCGACTGAGCCGGCTCAGCCGACGGCGCTCGAGACGAACAGCACAGCCTCGCTCGCGACGAGGTCGTCGAGCTCGAGCACCCGGTCGAGGTCGTGCCCGGCCGCGAGCGCCGCGGCGTGCTGCTCGGGCGTCTGGGGCGCGAGGCGCCCCTGCATGAATCCGCCGAGTGCCCGCACGGCGCAGGCCGCGATGATGCCCTCGGGTGTCCCACCGATGCCGACGACGACGTCGACGTCGGTCCCTGAGGTCGCGGCCGCGACGGCGGCGACGATATCGCCCTCTCCGACGAGCCTGAGCGCGGCGCCGGTCGCGAGGATCTCGGCGATGAGCACCGCGTGGCGGGGCTTGTCGAGCACGACGACGACGAGGTCGCTCACGGCGACCCCGGTGACGGCGGCGAGCCTGGCGAGGTTCTCGGCGATCGGGCGGCGGATGTCGACGACCCCGTGGCCGGCCGCGCCGCAGATGAGCTTGTCCATGTAGAAGACGTCGACGGGATCGAACATCGTGCCGCGGGGGGCGAGCGCGATCACGCAGATCGAGCCGGGGAGACCGGAGGCCGCGAGGCGGGTGCCGTCGAGCGGGTCGACGGCGACGTCGCAGAGCGGGGCGCCGCCCTGGCCGAGCGCCTCGCCGTTGGCCAGCATCGGGGCCGCATCCTTTTCGCCCTCGCCGATGACGACGGTGCCCTGGAACGGAGCATCGGCGAGCACGTCCCGCATGGCCGTGACGGCCGCGTCGTCGATGGCGATCTTGTCGCCCCGGCCGAGCCAGGGCAGGCAGGCCGCCGCGGCGGCATCCGTCGCCTCACGCACGCGGGCGACGAGGGCGGCGGGATAGGAGTGCGCGCCGAGCACGACGGCGCCGGAACCGGAGCCACGGGGGATGCCCGTCGGCTCGATTTCCGGCTCGGCGGAGGGACGGACGGGGACGGGTGTACCGGAGACTGGAATGGCGTCAGCCTAACTCTTCCGTGTTACGAACGCGGGTCACGAGCTCGCCAGCGCCCTACCGTCGGCGTCGAGGTAGTCCCGCCAGGACCGCTTCGGCGCCCAGCCGAGCAGGCGCTGCGCCTTCGCGCTCGAGATGCCCGAGGCATCCGGACGGGAGAGGGGCCGCAGCGGGATCGTGTCGCCATAGTGCTCGTGCAGGATCGCGGCGAAGTCGCGCCCGCCTGCAGTGTCCGGCGCGGCGATGTAGAACACCTCATGGCCGGGCAGCTCCGATTCGGCGGCGAGCACGATGGCGTCCGCGAGGTCGTATGCATCGGTGTAGCTCCACAGGTTGCCGCTGGCCAACGCGGCGTCGCGCACGAGCGGCCCGAGGTTCTGCTCGTAGTTGTCCTCGTTCTGCACCCAGCTCGGCCGCAGGGAGATGCACCGGATGTCCGAACGTGCGACGGCGGCATCCATCAGCTGCTCCCCGAAGAGTTTGGTGAGCGCGTACGGGTCCTGCGGGTGCGCCGGGTGGTCCTCGTCGACGGGCGCATACTCAGGCAGGAAGCCGCGCTCGGCGAACAGGAATCCCGGCACCGTCTCGCTCGAGATGTTCACGAAGCGCGGCACGCCGAAGCGGACGGCGGCCTCGAGAACGTTGAAGGTCGCCATCAGGTTGGTGCGGAACACGACGTGGGCGGGATTCGCGGTCGGGTCCGGGATCGCGGCGGTGTGCACGACAGCGTCGGCTCCGCGGATCACGGCGAAGGCCTCACCGGCATCCGTCAGGTCGGCCATCTGGTAGCGCGCCGCGCCCTCCACCGCCCGCTCGAAGACCGGGCGGGCGAGGTCGACCCCCGTCACGTCGTGGCCGGCTGCGAGCAGCGCCTGGACGGCGGCCCGACCGACTTTTCCGTTGGCACCGGTGACGACGACCTTCATGAGCGCTCCCTTGCTGAACGTGGTGAAAGCCTCACGCTACCGCGCCGGGGCCTGCCGGCTCCGCTCAGACGCCAATGTCGCGCTGGCGCAGCACGAGTGCCGTCACCGCCGCGACGAGCAGGGAACCGCCGTAGAACGCGAGGAGCGCAAGCGGCGGGGCCCCGTTCGTCATCGGGTAGTTTCCGAACGCCCAGTAATAGGGCGAGAGTCCGTGCAACCACTCGAGGTCGGCGCTCTGGTTGCCGAGGGCGTTGAAGACGTAGCCGACGACCGCGACGAACGCTCCGGCGCCGATGCCCCACACCTTGCGGCCCGTGAGCGCGCCGCCGAGCATCGCCACACTGCCGCAGAGCAGCACGAGGCCCGCGAAAAGCAGGCAGGTCTGGGCCAGGTACCCGACGTCGATGCCGAGCTGGCTCGGGCCGTTGAGGAGCGCGATGAGCACGAACATCAGGGCGGTGATCAACAGGACCTTCAGCACGAGCGCCGCGAACCGCTCCACGACCACCTGCACCCGGGTGACGCCGTGGGCGAGGGTCAGCTCGAGCTGGCCGGATTCCTCGTCGCCGCCGAGCATGGCCGCGCCCCAGCCGATCGAGGCGATGCTCATCAGCAGGAACCCGATCAGGCCGAAGACCGTCGCCTGGGTGTAGCCGGCCCCGGTGCTGATCTGGTCGTAATTGAGGGTACGGATCAGGGCCCGCGGCAGCGAGTCGATGAGCTTCTGCATCTCGGACGTGCCGATCATGCTCGGGTAGAGCGGCAGGTAGAGGAAGATCGCCGCCGCGATGCCGATTCCCCAGCCGAGCAGGGCTCGCCGGCCGTCTGCGAATGCCTTGCCGAAGATCGGCAGGGGCGCACGGCGGACATCCGTCTCCGTGGACGCGGTCATTTCGGTTCCTTCCTTTCCGCTCGGGACCCGCGGGCGGTTCGGGTCGCCCGGGAGGCCCTGTGCGACTCTGCGGAATCCTCCGGCGCGGTGTAGAGCGCGAGCACGGATTCCTCGAGGTCGGGTTCCTCGAGAACGAGATCCGTGAGGTCGAGCGTGGAGACGGCCTGGATGAAGGGCTGGATCGCACCCTCGAGGGTTGCGGTCGCCTCGGTGGCTGCGGCCCCAGCGGGGCTGGTGACGGCCATGCAGACGAGCCCGGCCATGCCGTCGAGCCGGCCCAGCCGCTCGGAGAGGTCGGCGGGGCGGATGCCGGTGGCCGTCATCCGCAAGTGACGCACGGCCGTTTGGCGCAGTGCCTCGACACTCGCGACGGTGATGATGCGCCCGTCCCGGAGGATCGCGACCTCGTCGGCGGCCTGCTGGATCTCGCTGATCACATGCGAGGACAGGAATACGGTCTGGCCGGCGTCGCGGGCCTCCTTGACGAGCAGCAGGAACTCCTGCTGCATCAGGGGGTCGAGCCCGCTCGTCGGTTCGTCGAGCACGAGGAGTTCCGGCTCGTGCATGAACGCCTGCACGATGCCGAGCTTCTGCTTGTTGCCGCGGGAGAGCTTGCGCACCGGCTGTGCGAGGTCGAGATGGAACCGTTCGGCGAGTTCTTCGATGTGCCCGGTGCGGACGGGACCGGAGATGTCGGCGTAGTGCTGCAGGAGCTTTCGTCCGGTGATGCGGCCCTCGAGGATGAGTTCTCCGGGCAGGAAGCCGATCCGCCGGCGCAACTCGGGGCCGGCGTTGCGCGAGTCGGTGCCGAGAACGGTCGCGTGCCCGGAGCTCGGCCGGATGATGTCGAGCAGGGCGCGCATGGTCGTGGTCTTGCCCGCTCCGTTGGGGCCGATCACGCCGAAGACGCTGCCGCGGGGAACCGTGAAGGTCACACCATGGAGGGCCTGGGTGCTGCCGAAGCGCTTGGTGATCTCGACGGCCTGGATCGCGGCATCCGTGGGCGGGGACGACGCCCCGGGATGTGGCCAGCTCGCTGTTTCGACGTGACTCATCGGGTGTCCTCTCGACTGGGGTATTCCTGGGCCGGCATGGGCTCTGCCGGGGGTGCCGCAGCGGGCTCCGGCGTTGCCGCGAGCGCCTTCCGGGTGACGTTCAGCACGGTCTCGTCGGTGTAGAGCCCGTGGGTGTACAGCTCGACCGACGGCAGCGCGAGCCGCCGCATCGTCTCCTGGCCGAGACCCAGGCCCTCGAAGCCGAGCGACCGGGCGAGGTGTGCGCTCATCGTCATCATCGCCAGGCTCGTCGTCGCGATCAGGACCGCCACCGCGCGCGGGTCGGAGGAGGGGTTCATGGTTCCGTCCGCGATTCCGGCCCGGATGATCGCCTCGGTCTCGTCGACGATCGTGTCCACGAAGGTCCGGCCGGCCGCCGTCTCCTCCGCGATCGCCCGCGACAGGTAGGCGACGTCGACCTCGTATTCCGCGGGGTTCGCGAGGTATCCCTGGATCACGGCCTGGAGTCCCGCCGGGCTCGCCTTGTCGCGGGCCGCGGCCAGCATGGTGCCGATCACGAATTCATCGCACTCCCCGCGGAGGCGCTCCTTGCTGCCGAAGTGATGCACGACGAGGCTCGCGCTCACGCCGGCGGTGGCGGCGATCGCCCGCAGGCTCGATTTGCGGAAGCCGTCCTGAGCGAAATGAACGATCGCGGCATCCCGGATCAAGGCGCGCGCCGTGAGGTCCTCCGGTGGAGAGGGACGAGCTGTACGCATGTTCAACATGCTAAACACTTGTTCAGTGCGGGTCAAGGCCCTCGGTGCGTGACATGCCGGAGCCCGGGTGCTCGCCCTGCAGCCTGCAGGGCGAGCATCCGGGCTCCGGGACTTCCCGGTTGACGATCAGCCGACGGTGCTGCTGAGCGTTCCGATCCCCTCGAGAGTGATGTCGACGCGATCACCGGGATGAACGGCGACAAAGGTGTTCGGAGCACCGGTCATGATCACATCCCCGGGTTCCAGGGTGAGCCAGCGCGTCACGTATGCGAGTGTCGCGGCAACACTCGACGGGAGGTTGAACGACCCGGACCGGGCGCGCACCTCACCGTTGATCGCGACCTCTGTGCTCACGTTCTCGGGGTCGGCCACCTCGGTCTCGATCCAGGGGCCGAGCGGTGTGTAGTTGACTCCACTTTTGCTCTGGAAGTTCTTTTCGTCGACGGGCACCTGATCGACGTTCGTCACGTCGTTCGCGACCGTGAATCCGAGAACGTAGTCGAAGGCGTTTTCTACAGTGAGCGCGGTAGCCGATCGCCCGATGACGACGGCAAGTTCTCCTTCGACGTTGACCGTTCCCACGCCACGCTGAGCCAGGATCTCGTCGCCAGGCCCCGCGACGGTGTGTGCCGATTTCTGCCAGGCCTGAATGGGCAGGACGTGGTTGTTGTTGGTGAGGTTATGAGCAATTCCGACGACGAGGCCGGGTTGCACCGGGGCAAGGAGCACGGCACCGTCCATGGGTGTCGAGTCCCCGGTGAAGATGATTTCCCGGGCGAAAGGATCGATGATGAAGTCCCAACGATCGTCCACGGCCACCGCAGAGCGGGGCCCTTCTGGAGTTTCGAGTCGTGCTATCCGCATGCTGTGCTTTCTGATTTGGTCGAATGAGGAGAGAAGCTGCGTCAGCTGCCGACACGTGCGAGGAATTCCTTGTGCGACACCATGTGTTCGGGACGTGTCTCAACCTGAACCGCGCTGTCGAACAGTGCGTCGTTGAGAAGCGTCAGGTCACGGCCGCGGGTCTCGGGTGTCACGAAAGTCGTTGCGAACGTGATCGCGGCGAGGATGAAGACATAGATGGCCAGCGGCCACCAGGCCCCACCGCTGGCGCCGATGAGGAAAGCACCGAGGACCGGCGCGATCCCGCCGGCAAGGATGGCACTGAATTCCCGTGACGTCGCAACACCGAGATACCGGTGTTGGTTGCCGAACATTTCAGGAAGGAGCGCGCACTGCGCGCCGAGCATGGTGTTGACTCCGAGGCCGATTGCAACGGCGATCACGATGATGACGATTACAGGGTTTCCGAGCGACAGCAGCCACCAGCCGGGGAAGGCAAGCACCAGAAGGACCGCCGCGCCGAACCGGTAGACGGGGACCCGTCCGAAGCGATCAGAGAGGTGACCGGCGAACGGAACCGTCACCATCCCGACCAACGATCCAACCGCGACGGCGAGCGGGCCGATCCACGTGCCGACTCCAACGGTTGTGACCACGAAACTCACGGCGAGAGTGCTGAAGATATAGGAGCCCCCGTTCTCCGCCATCCGCAGGCCGATTCCACGCAGAACCGAGGGGAATGAGCCGCGGAAAACCTCGCGGAGGGGACTCTCGGCAACCTGATCCTGCTTTTCGAGAGTGATGAATGTCGGGCTTTCCCGCAGGCGCATCCGGATGAAGACGGCGACACCGATGAGCAGGATGGAGGCGAGGAAGGGAATGCGCCACACTCCCGCGAGCAGGACCTCCGTGGGGAGGGTGCCGAGGTCGACGAACACTCCCGCGGCAAGCAAGGTTCCTGCCTGAATCCCAATGAAGGGGAGGGCCGCGAAGAAGCCGCGTCGGCGAACGGGTGCGTATTCGGCCATAAGGACCGTCGCGCCCGCCTGTTCGGCGCCAGCACCGAAGCCTTGCAAGAGCCGGAGCAAGACCAGGAGAGCCGGGGCCCACAGGCCGGCCTGCTCATAGGTCGGCAAGACGCCGACGAGAGTGGATGCGCCACCCATGATGGCGATCGTCGTGAGTAGAACCCATTTACGACCGAGCTTGTCGCCGATCGTGCCGAAGAAAAGCCCCCCGAGTGGACGTGCGGCGAAGGCCACCCCAAAGGTGGCGAAGCTCGCGACCAGGGCAACGGCAGGTGTGAGGTTGGAGAAGAATACCTTGCTGAAGATCAGGGCCGACGCGAGCCCGTACAGGGCGAAGTCGTAATATTCCAGCGCACTGCCCACGCTTGATGCCAAAGTGGCCCGACGAAGATTCGCCGCGTAATCCGGATCCGAAGCCCCACTGGAACCGCCCGGTTGATTCTCACTGCTCACGATGTCTCACCCTCCATTGGATGACCCCTGAGTCGAATGAATTACTCGGAATTCACCCAAGTCGAGGCGTCGATGCGGGCGTCTGTGCCCGTAGGAATGATGCTACACCCGGCTGAACAGAGTTCGGCATTCTGAACGATTATTTTTCGACAGGAACAATCGTCGGCCGCGTCAGCTCCGCTGCCGCCATCCGAAGAGCCGCCAGGACGCGCGCCCGCTCCTCCGGTGAATCATTCGGGTGCACCAGCGACGCACCGATTCCGAACGATGGTTCTCCGCTTCGCGTCGAAGGGACGAGGACTGCCAAACCGACCACGCTCAAGTGGATCTCACCCTCATCGATGGCATATCCGCGCTCACGCGTCATCTTCAACTTCCGCTGCAACGTCTCCAGGTCCTTCGTTGAACGATCAGTGAAAGTCACGAGTCGATTGGGGTCCGCGTACAGCGCTTCAACCTCGTCCGGTGGTAGTTCCGCGAGGAGTACCGTACCCACCGCGGTCGCTGACGACGGGTAGCGATCTCCGACGCCCGCAGACAACGGGAACCGCTCCCTCCCTTCGTACGCCGCCAGATAGAGGACCCTGGCTCCGTCCAACATTGCAATCTGCACAAGTTGTGTGGTGAGCACCTCCGACTCCTCGCAGATCCGGTAGAACTCCCGAATCTGGTCGAACCCCGCGAGGTAAGCGCTTCCGAGCTCGACCGCGCGTCTGCCCAGTAGATATCCTCCACCGCTTCGCCGGATGAGCCCGCCCTCTTCGAGCGACGCACACAGATTGGACGTCGACGACTTGGCTATACCCAACTCTCGCGCGATATCGCTCAAGGAACGGGCGCGGCCGGGCGAGAGCGCGAGCAGATCGAGGATCCTGACCGCCTTCAAGACTGCCGGCGCCTGAGCACCCTTTTCAACCTCGATGACGCTCATTCCGCTTCCTCCTTGGCGCCGCGCTGCGCCGCATGGCGGCAGCCGAAACACACCCCGATGGTACCAGTCGCCCACTTTCACGGGGCGATCACCATCCACAGTGGTGAATGCGGTTCTGTATGCTGTTCAAATGTCAACGTTGCCCCCCGCCGAATCAGGTCCTGTATCCGTGGGAATGATCGGGCTGGGAAACATGGGGTTGCCCATGGCCCTGAACCTGCTCCGCGCCAGCGGACCGGACAGGCACATCCGCAAAGTCACGGTCACGGGGCGATCACGAGAACGTTCTGCGGCGCTACTGGCAGCCGGAGCGGCATGGGCAGGCACGCCGCGCGAACTCGCGGAGCAGTCGGACGTCCTCATCCTCATGGTTCCCGATTTGCCTCAGGTGGAGGAAGTTCTTTTCGGGCCAGACGGCGTCGCCGAAGCGTCCACGGAGCTTGTCGTGGTCGTCTCGGCCACGGTCTCAGCTGCCGGACTGCGCACGGTCGACGCTCGACTCCGTCACGGTACGCACGGGCGAATGGTTCTTGTCGACGCCCCCGTCAGCGGCGGCACCGAAGGCGCGGAAGCAGGAACACTCTCGATCATGGTCGGCGGCGACGTCGAACCCGTCGCACGCGTCCTGCCGGTCCTCAGCGCCTGTGGGTCCCCATTGAGACTGGGGCCACTTGGAGCCGGCGCCGTGGCCAAAGCCTGCAACCAGCTCATCGTCGCTGCGACAATGAGCGCGATCGCCGAAGCGAGCGTGATCGCCGAACGCTCAGGCCTTGACCTTGGCGCCCTGTTGGACCTTCTCCAGGGCGGCTATGCGGGCAGCCGCGTTCTGGAGACGAAGGGTCGACGGCTCGTCGAGCGCGACTACACGCCAACAGGGGCGGCCAAATTCATGGTCAAGGACCTGAGTTTCGCGGCAGCCGCTGCTGCAGATACCCGCACGGTGGCCCCGACCCTGGCCGCCGTGCGGGAATCCTTCCTACGGTTGACCGAAGCGGGCCTCGGAGACCAGGATCTCGCCGTCATCCACCGATACGTCGGCAGTCTTTGATTTCATTGGTCGAGGCTTCGGCAGCTACTGAGACACCGCCGGAACCCGCAGGGACGTGACCGCAGCGGCAACAATTTCGCTGACCCCTGCGGCGATGTCGACGACGGTTCCCTCCTCGGTGTCGCAGAGCGGCTCAAGAGTACGGAGTTGGGACTCCAAAAGCTCAGGCGGCATGAAATGTCCTCCGCGGTCGCGGAGGCGCGCCGCCAGTAATTCAGGAGTACCAGAAAGGTGCACGAAGTACGTTCCAGGCGCCTCGGCACGAATCGCGTCCCGATAGCTCCGTTTGAGCGCGGAGCATGCAATGACGAGCCCCTGGCCATCGGCTCGCGCGGCGGAAAGGGCGCCGCCGACGAGCGAGAGCCACGGCATCCGGTCCGCGTCGTCGAGGGGACGGCCTGCGGCCATTTTGGCGATATTGGCCGCGGGGTGGAGCACGTCGCTGTCGATGAACGACTCGCCGATGGCCCGCGAAAGCTGTTCACCGACTGTCGACTTGCCCGCACCGCACACTCCCATCACGACGACAAGCGGATGTTGGACGGAGTTGATCATGGCGTTCTAGTCCCGTTCTTCGAAGCTGAGTAAGACCTTGCCGGATGCAGCGGGGTCGCGGGCGATTTCGAAGGCCGCAGCGGCCTCACCAACGGGGAAGACCTGGGTCACGATTCCGCCGACGTCGAGGGAGCCGTCGGCGAGAGCGGCCACGACCTCGTCGATCTCGTCATTGAACCGGAACGATCCGACGAGTTCCAGCTCGCGGACGATCGCCAGCGAGATCAGGGCCGGCTGCTCGCCAGACGGCAGCAGTCCGACCATCACGATGCGTCCTCCACGGGTGGCACCGCGCACCGCCGATTCGAGTCCCCGGTAGTTGCCGGACGACTCGATCACGATATCGGCGTCGACGCGCGCAATCGCGTCCGCATCGGTGGCGAGGAGCGTTTGGGTCGCACCGAGCAGGCGCGCCCTCGACAGGGGCGGCTCGACCGTGTCGACCGCGATGATCTCCGCTGCGCCATGGTGCCGCAGCACGGCGATCACGAGCGACCCGATCGGACCGCACCCGACAACGAGAGCTCGTCTGCCGCGCACCTCGCCTGCTCGCCCAACGGCGTGCCACGCAACGGCGGCCGGTTCAACGAGAGCGGCGTCGCGAAGCGACAGCCCCTTCGGGAGTTTCCGCAGCATCCGGCTGGGCAGCGCGACCCGCCTGGCAAATGCACCCGACCGGTGCGGGAACCGGGCAGCACTGCCGAGATAGGTCCCGCCCGGTGCAAGATTCGGCCGCTCGATCGGATAGCGACTGCCATCACCCGGCCCCGGCGTCAGGGGGTGTACCGCGACACGGGTCCCGGCAACGGGTCCGGATCCGTCCGCGGCCGACGTGACGACCGTTCCGACGATTTCATGCCCGAGCAGAAGCGGCTCTCGGAGAATGGATTCTCCGGCCGCCCCATCGAGCCAGTAGTGCAGGTCTGATCCGCAAATGCCACCGAAGGCGACCTCAACGACCGCCTCATCAGCCTCAGGCCGCGGCTCTCCGATGACCTCGACCCGAAGGTCTCCCTTGGCGTGGGCGACAACGCCGAGAACGCCGGTGTGAATATTCGACATGTTGGACTCCTCTGTCCTATGAATGTGGTTCCGTTCGCTGAATCCGCTGTGTGCAGGCCAGGTTCCTGACCGGGTCTCGTCACACCACGGCGGTCATTCCGCCGTCGACGAAGATCGTCTGCCCGTTGACGAAGTCCGACGCGGGCGACACGAGGTAGATCAGGGTGCCGACCAGGTCTGCGACATCGCCCCAGCGTCCGGCAGGTGTTCGCGTGCGCACCCAGGAGCTGAAGGCCTCGTCCGCGACCAGAGCCTTCGTGAGCTCTGTCGCGAAATACCCGGGCGCGAGGGCGTTCACTTGGATGCCGCTGACCGCAAGGTCAGCACACATGCCCTTCGTCAGCATCGAGATTCCGCCCTTGGTCGCAGCGTATGGCGCAATGCCTGCTCGCCCGAGCTGGCTTTGCACCGATCCGATATTCACGATCTTGCCGCTGCCGCGGGTCACCATCCCTCGAGCGGCCTGCTGGCCGACCAGGAATGCACCGGTGAGGTTGGTCGCGACGATGTCGTTCCAGTCAGTGAAGGTGAACTCGGTGAACGGGGCCCTGCGCTGAATTCCGGCGTTGTTGACCAGGATGTCCAGCACACCCCACTCATTCTCGATCGCCGCGATTCCATCGGCGACGGCGGCCGGGTCGGTGATGTCGAAGGTGGATGCGATCGTTTCCACCCGGCCGGATTTCTCCAGCCCGGAGCGGGCCGCGTCAACCTGATCGCGGTTGCGTCCGTGGACGACAACCCGCACTCCCGCGTCCGCGAGGCCGCCCGCGAGCGCAAGTCCGATTCCTCGGCTCGATCCCGTGACGAGTGCCGTCTTCCCCGAGACGTCAAATAGCGTGTTCATCAGTTCTCTCCTGTGTCTTTCAGTAGAACTCGACGGTATCGACCCGGTTTATCAGGGGTTGTCCGTCGAGGAAGCGAGTGGCATTGCGGGTGAAGAGCTCGGCGATCAGCCGGTCCTCTGCAGCGTTGAGAGCGGCGGTGTGCGGGCTGACCAGGACGTTCGGCAGGTCCCAGAATGGGCTGTCGGTGGCGAGGGGTTCTTCGGCGAACACGTCGAGGGCCGCGAACCCGACCCGGCCGTTCCGCAGCGCACGCAACAGTTCGTCCTGGTCGATGACGGTCCCACGTCCCACGTTCACGACGGTCGCGCCCGGCTTGACCCGGGAAAAGAACTCGCTGCCGAAGAGTCCGTTGGTCGCAGCGGTCCCGGGCAGGGTCGCGACGACAGCATCCAGCTCGTGCGCCACGGAGGGGATTTCTTCGGGCTGGATGAAGCGGGAGACTCCCGGGATGTCCTGCGAGCCGCGGGTCGTGCCGATCACGCGTGCGCCGAGTGCGGCAAGACGGGAAGCGACTCCGGCACCGATGCCACCGAGACCGGCGACAAGGACCGTCTGCTCACTCACAAGCCCCATGGTCCAGCGGCCACTCCAGGTGTGGTCGTGCTGCTGGGCAAGGAGGCGCGGCAATGACTTGGCGCCGGCGAGCACCCCGAAGAGTGCGAATTCGGCGAGGGGACCGCCATGCACGCCGGCGGAAGTCGTGAAGGCAACCCGTTCCAGCTGAGCCGCGCTGAGCTCTGCGGCGGCAACCTGTCCGCCGCCGCCCGCCGCCATGGTTTGCACCCAGCGCAAGCGCGGGTTGACTCCGACGGTCTTCTTCAGTGCCGCGGAATCGACGTCCGGGATGCCATAGAGCACATCCGCGCTATCGACGAGGGCCGTGAAACGCTCCTGCTGCGCAGCGGTGCGGTGGAAGGAAGGGTCGCCGTTGAAATCGCCGGGATGGCGCTGCGGGGGCAACAGCTCCTGATCGCGGATGAGCTGCAGGCGGGGTTCACCCGTTTCGATGCGGTGGCATAGTTCCTCGGACAGTGGAGCCGCGACAACGACTCGAAGGCGAGTATCTGATTCGATCACTGTATTTACCCTTTTCTGCGCCGAATAGGGGTCGGTGTGCGGCGCTCCTGAATGTCAAGCTGCATCCATCCTACTGAACAGAGTTCGCTAGAGTGAACGGCATGTCAAACCAACGTAGTTTTCCTGTTGCAAATTCGCTTACTGTCGGAGTCATTGGATTGGGAGTGATGGGCCGCCCGATGGCTGCAAGCCTCCTGCGCAGCCCTGCAGCCTCCTGGAACGTTGTCATCAGCGACCGAGGACGCGAACGCTATTCCGAACTCTTGGATTCGGGAGCCTCCTGGGCGGAATCCCCGCGGCGGCTCGCTGAACAGGCCGACATCATCGTCGACATGCTCCCGGACCTTCCGCAACTTGAACAGGTTCTGAACGGCCCCGACGGTATCGTTTCGGGTATCACGACCCCCACTTTGTTGGTGATTTCCTCCACGTCCTCCGCGTCCGGCATCCGTGAGCTCGCGGACAGGCTCGCAACTGAGACCAACGGTCTCCTCCACGTCGTCGATGCCCCTGTGAGCGGCGGCGAAGACGGTGCGGTCGCGGGGACACTCTCGATTATGGTCGGCGGCAGCGCTGACGATGTCGACCTCGCACTGCCCGTGTTACGGGCCATCGGCACCCCGGCGCACCTCGGTCCGCTCGGTGCCGGCGCAATCGCCAAGTTCTGCAATCAACTCATCGTGGCGGCGAATATTCTGGCGCTCGGCGAGGCTGCGGTCCTGGCGGAACGGAGCGGCCTCGACCTCGGCGCCCTCTTCGACCTTCTCGAAAACGGGTACGCGGGCAGCCGGGTCCTGGACAGCCGGAAGCGGCGTATCGTCGACGCGGACTATCGCCCGTCCGGAGTCGCCAGGTACATGATCAAGGACCTCCGCTACGCACTCGAAGAAGCCGATCGAACCGGCACCGATGCCGCTCAGCTGCGTCTGCTGCTCGACACCTTCACCGATCTCACCGCACACGGTTTCGGCGACCAGGACATTGCGGTCACGCGGGCCTATGTCGAGTCGAAGAACCCGCCACCGGTCGCAGTCGCCTAACCGCACCCTGATGGTCCGATGTCTGCCGCACAGCGGGCAGGCACCGGCTGAGAGTCGCGCCCGCTCATCAACAGTCCCACTGTGGGAAAATCAGGTGAACCCTGGAGGTTTCCCATGTCAACCATTCCCACAGCACTTCCCGTCCTGCCGGCGTCCGTCCACCTCGCCCCCGGCGTCGGCGGGCTCCCCATCGTCCGTGTCACCGGCCGCGCCGGGTCGGCCGAGGTGTACCTGCACGGTGCGCACGTCGCCTCCTGGGTTCCAGCCGGCGGAGCCCCCGTGCTCTGGATGAGCGCGGCGAGCCGCTTCACCCCGGGCACCGCCATCCGCGGCGGAATCCCGATCTGCTTCCCCTGGTTCGGTCCGAACGCAGCGGACGCGACGGCGCCGGCCCACGGGTTCGCCCGCGTGACCGAGTGGCAGCTGTCCGGCGCCGCCGAGGTCGCTGACGATGTGGTGCTGACCTTCCACCTGACGGACTCGCCCGCGACACGCGCGTCGGCGTGGCCGCATCCGTTCGAAGCCCGCTACACCGTGACCGTCGGTGCGACGCTCCGCCTCGAGCTGACCGTGACCAACCGGGACACGGTGGCCGTGACCGTCGAGGAGGCGCTGCACAGCTACTTCGCGATCGACGACATCCACCGGACGACGGTCGCCGGGCTCGAGGGCACCCCGTTCCTCGACAAGGTCGCGGGCGGCACGCTCGAGCCAGGGGCCGACGGCCCCGTCGGCTTCGTGGCGGAGACCGACCGGATCTACCCCGGCACCACGGCCACCACGGTCATCAAGGACGGGACGCGCAGCATCGCCGTCGCGAAGACCGGCTCCGAGAGCACCGTCGTCTGGAACCCATGGATCGACAAGGCCGCGGCAATGGCGGACTTCGGCTCCCAGGAATGGACCGGCATGGTCTGCGTCGAGACCTGCAACGTGGGCGCAGCCGCGATCACCCTCGCCCCCGGCACGAGCCACACGATGACAGCGGAGTTCACCGTCACTGAAGCCGCTTGAGAGTCACCTTTCCGGTCGAGAGTGACCGCTGTAACGGGCACTCTCGACCGGAAAGGTAGTGGTCAGGAGGCGGTCGGGGAGACCGGGGCGTCGCGGAGCAGCCAGCCGATGGCGTCCGCGGCGCTCCACCCTTCCGGATGTGCAGCGAGGAGCACGGCGGCCCCGTCGATGTCGTTGCCGAGCGTCAGCAGCGGCGCCTCGACGTAGCCGGTCTTGCGGGTCTGGCCGAGGCCGACGGTCGCGGTGAGCGCGTTGCAGAGGCAGGCGCGGCCGGCAGCATCCTCGGCGGTGCCTCCCTTGCGCACGTACATGTGCACGGGTTCGCTCGGGCAGCGGAACCCGACCGTGCCGTCCTTCTTCGCATAGGGCTCGCGCAGGTAGCTGAGGTCGCAGAGACGCACCCGGTCGGCGTAGACCGCCGGTTCGGACAACGTGCCCGGCAGCTGGGCCACCTTGAACGGGAATCCCGTCGGCGAGGCGGCGGCGTCGGTGCGGATCGAGAGCTCCGTCGCGTCGAGGCGGCCGAGCACCTGGTCGCGCAGTTCGGGGGCGAGGCCGGACTCC
This sequence comes from Cryobacterium glucosi, assembly GCF_004402235.1. Classification (GTDB taxonomy): domain Bacteria; phylum Actinomycetota; class Actinomycetes; order Actinomycetales; family Microbacteriaceae; genus Cryobacterium; species Cryobacterium glucosi. Next base: position 93,496 of record NZ_SOFS01000007.1, on the reverse strand, counting down.
TGGCTGAGCGCGAACAGGGTGCCGACCTGCACGCCCTGTGCTCCCGCGGCGAGCGCGACGGCGAGGCGTTCCGGCTGCCCGTAGCCGCCGGCGAGCCAGAACGGCAGGCCGAGTTCGGCGATCTTGACGATGTTCGCGTCGTCGCGCGGGCCGTAAATCGGCTGGTCGTCGTCGTCAAGGGTGAGCCGGCCGCGCGGGGGCGCGTTGTGCCCGCCTGCCGTCGGGCCCTCGATGATGAACCCGTCCGGGCGGATGTCCGCATCGCGCGCGAGGTAGAACGCGAGCACGTGCGCCGAGACGATGGCGAGGAAGAACGGGCGGAGTAGCGGCGGGAAGGTCTCCGGCGTCAGCCCGAGGACGTCGACGGGATCCACGCTCACGGTGTGGACGGCATCCGCTTCGGCCCCGTGCACGTCGATGTCGATCGTGCCGACCCGGCCGGCGGCGAGCTCATCGAGGAGGTGCGGGATCTGGCGCGGGATGCCGGCGCCCATCAGGACGTAGTCGACCCCGGCGAGCATGGCGCCGAGTGCGGCCGGCGGGGTCGCCATCTGTACCTTCTCCATGTAGTTGATCCCGACGATCCCGGTGTGGCCCTCCTTGGCCAGCCAGACCTCGGTGAAGTTGCCGAGCACGCTGAGCTCCTGCTGCTCGCGGGTGGGCTTCAGGGACAGTTTGGGTACGGGAAGGTACGGCTCGCCCTCCGCGCGGCCCTCGGCCTGGAAGTAGCGCTCGAGAACGGGCCCGACCAGTGCGGGAACCGGGAACGCGGCGAGCGCCCGGCGGATGTGTCCGCCGGCGTCGCCGTCCTGAAGCCTGCGTGTGAGGACGGAGTCGAGGGCGACGCCGGAGACGACGCCGAGCTGGCCGGTGCGGGCCACCGCATTGGCGAGCCGCCAGGACGAGACGGCCATGCCCATGCCGCCCTGGATGACCACGGGCAGTGTTCTGTCGGACAAGAGGGCCTCCGTCGATCTGCGCCGGGGCGTCCGCCGCGAGAACGGGGGTGCCACTGCAGTCGCTGAGACCGGGGGTGATCAGTTGCAGGGCGCAGGGCAATCGTAACTCACGGCATATTCCCGAATCGGGTTGCATTCGGGCCGCGACCCCGTGACCGGGATACCGGATCGTGGCAGACTCGATGAGTAAGACGGAGATGGAGGCTGGCCTGCACCCGCGCCAGAGTCTGCGGGCAGGCATGTGATGACACACCATGTGAGACAACGCTTGTAAGCGAAAGGACGCTTGACATGAGTTTCATCGGATTTCTACTTCTCGGCCTGATCGCCGGCGCGATCGCCAAGGCCATCCTGCCCGGCACCCAGGGCGGCGGCTGGTTCGTGACCCTGCTCCTCGGAGTGGTGGGCGCGATCCTCGGCGGCTGGCTCGGGTCCCTCCTCTTCGGCGTCGGCATCGGCGATTTCTTCCAGCTGTCCAGCTGGTTGCTCGCCATTGCAGGGTCGATCATCGTGCTGCTGATCTATGGCGCCGTCGTCAACCGGAGGCACACCGCGTAGCGGCGGCCGCACACGCCCGGTGCATCACCACCGTCACCTGCGCTGCCCGCCTCAGAAACGGCAGCCGCGACTCTAGCGGTGCTCTGACACCGCGGTGACGTCGTGCAGGTGATGCACCGGGTCATGCACGAAGTACTGTCCCATCGTCGTCACAGTGAACCGGGCGCCGTCGCTGCGCCTGCCGACCCGACCGAGTTCGGCGGCGGGGACCGCGGTAAACGCAACGGCCGCGGATGCCGCGGCCTCGGCCAGTTCGACGGCGACCCGTTCCGGGGCCTGCTCGCCGTACCGTTCCGCCACGGCCGTCGCGTCCTGGTCCCAGTTCGGGAACAGGGGGTCGTCCTCCGAGCGCATCAGCGCGAGCCGGACGGTGAAAATACGGAACACATCGCGAACATGGGCGGCGTACTCCAGGGCGGACCAGGTGTGCTCGCTCGGCCGCACCGCGACATCCGCTCGCTCGAGCACGGGCAGCCAGGCCGCGGCGTTCTCGCGGATCAACCGTGGGATGTCCTCGAAGACGACATCCGCGGCGACGAAACCGCACTCGGGGCAGGGGCGCTCGAGCACCCAGGTCCAGTCCTTGGTGTCCGGGGGAATATTCATGCCGCGAGCCTACCAATCCGCTGTGAGGTTCATTCCGAACTACTGGCAACCGCACCCCCGCGGTCTCTACCAGGAGGAAATCTCATGCGCACTTCACCGAACCGCCTCGTCGCCACCGTCTTCGGAGCCGTCTACCTGCTCGTCGGCCTGCTCGGCTTCGCCGTCACGGGCGGGGTCAGCTTCATCGCCACCCAGGGCGGGCTCCTGCTCGGCCTCTTCGCCGTCAACCCGCTGCACAACGTCGCCCACCTGCTGATCGGCGCCGCACTGCTCATCGCCGGCCTCTCGGGCGTCACCGCGGCCAAGTCCGTCAACACCACGATCGGCGCGGTCTACCTGCTCCTCGGCATCGTCGGGTTCTTCATCGCTGGCTCGGAGCTCAACATCCTCGCCCTCAACACGCCAGACCACTTCCTGCACCTCGCCAGTGCGATCGTGCTGCTCGGTGCGGGCCTCGCCGCCGACAAGGTCGTCCGCCACTCCGCGGTCGCCTGAACCGCCGGCCGCTCCACACCCGCATTCGCCACGCAGCACGCCGCACCACGCATCCACGAACAGGAGCTTCGATGACCCCGATCAGCCGCCTCTGGCTCTCCTCTGCCGCCATCGGCGCGGGAACGATCCACCTCGCCGTGGGTGCGAGCGCCCCGGTGCTCCTCATGATCACCCTGGTCGGGCTCGGCGCTGCCGAGCTCGGCTGGGGCGCCGTAACGCTGGTCCGGGGGCGGGCACTCGCCCCCGGGGCAGCGCTCTTCGGAGCCCTGATCCCTGTCTTTGTCTGGGGCGCCGTCGCAACCCTCGGCAGCGGCCTCGGCGTGCCGGCGACCGCGACCGGCCTCCCGCTCCAGCCGATGGCCACCGCAACCCTCTTCGACCTCTTCCTGGCCGGCTCCCTTGCACTCGCCCTGCGCCGCACCCGCCGCGCCGCCAGCACCGGCACCACCACCACCACCGAGCGCGTTCCGAATTCAGGAGTTCAGGCCGAATCCGGCCCGAATCGCCCCGAGCCAACCCGAATCAGGCACCACGTCCTGGATTCGGCACACACCCCAGCGGGTGAGACGGCCGGCGGGTGGCGCTTCCTCGCGGCTCTCACGCTCGCCGCCCTCGTCGTCTCCGGGCTCACCACACCGGCGCTGGCCGCGACGGATGCCGGCGCGCACGCCGTCCCGCACGGCTCGCACGGTCTTCCCTCGGCCCCGACCCCCGAGACCCCGGCCGGCCACCACCACTAGCCGCGGGTCAGGACGCGGGCAGGGCGCCCTGGCTGCCCATGAACCGCTGCACGTCCTCGTCGACGATGATGTCGCTCGGCCGCAGCGGCCGGGTGAGGTAGAGCCCGTCGAGGCCGGTCAGCCGGCTGAGGGCAACGTAGGTCTGGCCGGGGCTGAAGACCCTGGTGCCGAGGTCGACGATCGCCCGTTCGTACGTCGCGCCCTGGGACTTGTGGATGGTGACCGCCCAGGCCAGCCGCAGCGGGAACTGGGTGAACTCGGCGACGACGTCCCTGCTGAGCTTCTTCGTCGCCTGGTTGTAGCTGTACTTGTACTTCTCCCACACGGCCGGCTCCACCTCGTGCGTCGTGCCGTCGATCTCGACGTAGACCGTCGAATCCACCTTCGTGACCGTGCCGATGCTGCCGTTGACCCAGCGCGCGCCGCCGTCGAGCGGGGAGTCGTTGCGCAGGAACATCACCTGGGCGCCCACCTTGAGCTCGAGCACCGCGTCCGCTGGATAGGTGCGGCCGCCGAAGTCACCGGTGACCTCTGCCTTCGCGGTGAGCGCCTTGCCCGGCAGTCGCTTGAGCGCGGCCGCGTTGATCCGGTTGACCGCGTCGTTGCGGGTGGCGAGGGTAATCACGCCCTCTGCAGGCGGGGTGCGGGCGCCCGCTGCGTTGAGCGCGCCGCCGATCTCCGCGGTGACCTGCCCGTAGCGCACGGCGTTCAGCATGTGCCGGAAGTCGGCATCCCGCTGCCGGTGCACCTCGGTCAGTTCGAAGATGCGCAGTTCAGCGCCCTTCCAGACCTTCGCGTCGAAGAACCACATCGACCGGTAGGTGTCGGTGAAGTACGCCCGCTCGTCGGAATCGCCGGGGACGGGCGCGAGCTGGTACGGGTCGCCGAACAAGACGATCTGCACGCCGCCGAAGCTGTCGTTCGGGCGCTGCCTGGCCTGCCGGAGGCTGCGGTCGATCGCGTCCATCAGGTCGGCGTTGACCATCGAGACCTCGTCGATCACGACGGTGTCGATCGTGTTGAGCAGCTTCTTGACCTGGTCGTTCTGGTCGATCGCGTGGTCGGCGATGACCCCGATCGGCAGCCGGAAGAGCGAATGGATCGTCTGCCCGCCCACGTTGAGCGCCGCGACACCGGTCGGGGCGGCGATCACGATCTGCTTGCTGGTGTTCCACGACAGGTGGTTCAGCAGCGTCGACTTGCCGGTGCCGGCGCGCCCCGTCACGAAGACGTTCTGGCGCGTGTTCTCGATGGCCTGGTAGACCTCGGCCTGCTCACGCGACAACGAAATCGGGGACACGGGTCGCTTTCAGTAGGAATGGAGGGAACATTCCACTGTATCCGCCCGGGCCGGTGCCGGGGGCGGATGCCGGGCATCCGTGGACATCGCAGCTCCCGTCCCGCACCCACGCACGCCGGCACCTCAGAATCGCGCCCGTAGAATGTGGACGTGAGCAACCGCGACCGCACGGCCCCGCGCGACCGGGGCCGAACCCTCGTCGCCGTCGTCGTGGTTGTCGTCCTCCTCGTCGCCGCGCTGTTCGCGGCGATCGGTTCGCTCAACCGCGAGGTGTACAGCGCGGGTGGTTTTGTGCGCCAGTACCTCGACGCCCTGGCCAGGCACGACACCGCGAGCGCACTCACCTTGCCGGGGGTGACCCCGACCACGGCAGAGCTGACGGCGGCGGGCCTGCCGACGGAACTTCCCGACACGCTGCTGCGGGCATCCGTGCTCAGTTCGATCACCGCGATCAGGCTCGTCAGCGACACCGTGCAGCCGGACGCCGCCGACACAGGCACAGGCACCGGCACCGGCACCGCCGAGGTGCACAGCGTGATCTACGCCTTCGACCTCGACGGTGCTCCGGAGACGATGGAGTTCCGGGTGGCCAGGGCGGGAACGTACGCGGCGGTCTTCGACTCGTGGCGCTTCGACACCAGCCCCCTCGCGGTGCTCGGCGTCACGGTCTTGCACGAGGCGAGTTTCTCGGTCAACGGCCTCACCCTCGACACGCGCGCGCACGCGGCGGCCGACGCCCCGGTGACGTTCTCGAACCAGGCCGCGTACCTCGCGTTCGCCCCGGCCCGGTACACGATCGCGCACGAGTCGGCCCTGCTGAGCGCGGCGCCGCAGTCGGTTCCCGTGACGCAGTCCGGGGCGACGGATGTCTCGGTCGACGCCGAACCGAACGCGTCCTTCGTCGGGCAGGTCCAGTCGGAGCTCAACGCCTTCCTCGATTCCTGCGCGACGCAGACGGTCCTGCAGCCCTCGGATTGCCCCTTCGGGATCGAGATCAACGACAGGGTCAAGTCGGTGCCGACCTGGTCGATTCCCGAATACCCGGCCGTGACGCTCGCCGCCGGGGACACCGTCTTCGACATGCCGGCGACGGCAGGCAGGGCGCACATCAAGGTCGCCGTGCAGTCGCTCTTCGACGGGGACCTCAGCACCCGGGATGAGGATGTTCCGTTCGCGGTCGCGATCCAGGTCGTGGTCGGGGCCGACGGGTCGCTCGCGATCCAGCTCCGCTGACCGATTCCGGCAGGGACTAGGGCTGCCGGGTGTCGCGCGAGGCGAGCCGCTCGAGCTGGGCGTTGTAGCGGATGAGCTCGGCCTCGCCGGTCCGGTCGGCGTTGCGGTCCTTGCGCCGGGTTTCCTTCTCGTCACTGCGGGACCACTGGATCGCGACGGCGATCGCGAGCGCGATCGTCGGGATCTCGCCGACGCTCCAGGCGATGCCGCCGCCCAGCTGTTGGTCGGCGATCGCACTGACCCCCCAGGTGCGGCCCATCGCGCCGTACCAGTCGGCGAGGAGCAGGCCCGTCCCGGTCATCAGGGCGACCCCGAAGAAGGCGTGGAACGCCATCGTGCCGAGCAGCAGCAGCAGCCGGAAGGCGTAGGGCAGCCGGTACGGCACCGGGTCGATGCCGATCAGGGACTGCACGAACAGGTACCCGGTGATCAGGAAGTGCACGACCATCCACTCGTGCCCGATATGGTCGGTCGTCGCCCAGCTGAACAGGTTCGAGTAGTAGAACACCCAGAGGGAGCCGGCCCAGAGCACTGCGGCGACGATCGGGTTCGTCAGGACGCCCGCGTACCGGGAGTGCACCGCGAGGAGGATCCACTCGCGGGCTCCGCGGCTCTCGTCGGTGCGCTTGTGGATGGCCCGGGCGGCAAGGGTGATCGGGGCGCCGGGCACGAGGAACACCGGCACGAGCATGGTGAGCGCCATGTGCATCAGCATGTGCGACGAGAACAGATACTTCGCGTACAGGTTGGCGCCGCCGTTGGTGATGTAGAAGAGGATGAGCATCCCCACCACCCAGGACACGGTCCGGTAGACAGGCCAGGAGTCACCGCGCTTGTGCAACCGGTAGACCCCGGCCAGGTAGAAGAAGATCCCGAAGGCGCAGAACAGCACCCAGGCCAGGTCGAAGTCCCACTCGGTGAAGTACCGGGCGAAGGTCAGCTCTGGCGGCAGCAGCTCGCCGGTGAGGATCTGCGCGGGGGTCGAGGTGGCGACCTGGGTCGCCACGACCTGGGCGACCGGGGTCGCGGTACGGGCGAGCGCCGCAGCAACCCCTGAGGCGAGTCCCATGAAAGCGAGCTCGCCGACCACGAGCCACCAGAACCAGGTGCCCGCGCTGCGGCCGGCGGCGCCCGGTCCCGCGAGCGTGGCCCGGCGCATCCGCTCGACGAGGAACCGGCGCTGCAACACACCGAAACCGCCGAGCGTGATGAGGGCGACGACCTTCACGAGCACGAGGATGCCGTACGGCGTCAGAAGCCGGTCGATGCTGCCGATCCGCAGTTCGGCGCTGACGTAACCGGAGGCCGCGACGACGATGAAACTCACGAGGGCGAGCGTCGAATACCGGCCGATGACGGCGTTGATACGCGTGCCCTCGAGCTGTTTGCGGAGCACGACGACCGTCAGGAGCCCGCCGAGCCAGATCGCCGCGAACACGAGGTGCAGTCCGAGTGCCGTGATCGCGACGTCGTGGCCCTGGCTGCCCGCTGCGTGGCCCTGGAGCGCCATCGGAACGAGGGCGCCGATCGCGAGGGCCGTGACGAAAACGAGCCCGGTCTGGCTGCGCACCGCGAAGCACAGCACCGTGACGCCCGCGGCGATGAGCGTGGTCGCGAGCCAGGCCTGGCCGAGTTCGATCTGGCTGAAGAACTGGCCGGCGGTCGCGCTGAAGCGGTCGTCGAAGGCCAACGGGACATCCGTCACCTGCAGGAAGGTCAGGAACCCGGTGAGAGCGGAGGCGGCGGTGAAGAGTGCCGCGGCTCCCGCGGCGAAGTCGAGCGAGGTGCCGTATGCGTTCTCGCGGGGGCTGAGCGCGAAGCAGGCGAGCACGAGGGCGCCGATCGTGCCCGCAGCACCGAGGTTGACGAGCAGCTTCGCCACCGGGAGTCCCCAGCGCACGAGCGGCCCCGGGTCTGCGAGCAGTTGCGCAGCAGCGCCGCCGCCGTAGGCGAGGGCCAGCAGGGTCGAGAGCACGGCCACCAGGAGGAGGGCTGCAGGACCGGAGATCCGCACGAGACGAGGCACGGCTCCAGCTTAACCGGCCAGCCGGGTGGGTATGCCGAGAGCGGATGCCACGGACCGGACGCAGAGGAGGGCGCCGGCCGAAGCCGACGCCCTCCTCTGTATGAAGCAGGTGAAGCAGATGAAGCGGGTGAAGCAGGTGGAACGGGTGCCGATGTTACTTGGCGGCGGCCTTCAGCTTGCTGCCGGCGGTCAGCTTGACGCGGTGGCCTGCTGCGATGGCGATTTCTTCGCCGGTCTGCGGGTTGCGGCCGGTGCGCGCCGCGGTGGCGGTGCGCTCGACGCCGAGCCAGCCCGGGATGGTGACCTTGCCGTCGCTCGCGACGGTTTCGGCGAGTGCGGCAAAGAATGCGTTGAGCACGCTGTCGACGGCAACCTGGCTCTGGCCAGAGTCTGCGGCAACCTTGGCAACGAGCTCGGTCTTGTTCAGCGACTTGTCAGCCATTGAGTGTCCTCCTCGGACCTTCGTCTGTAAAAAACAGGTATGCGGGTAATGCGGGCGACGCCAGAAGGCGCATCCGTTGGTCGGTTGGACCGCGTTGAATCTAACAGAGTTCCGGGAACTTCCGCGTATTTCCGGCGTTTTTCGGCATCTTGGGGCGCTTTTTGCCCTTCCGGGAGTGCCATTTCCGCTGTGCGCGGAATCCGGGGTCCCTCGACGAGACATCCGCCCGGGTACGAGAAAGGGGATGTCGACCGAAGTCGACATCCCCTCATTCGCGGAACCGGAGTTCAGCGAAGCGATTCAGCGGGTGTTACCAGCTGGACTTGGTGATGCCGGGCAGCTCGCCGCGGTGCGCCATATCGCGGAAACGCACGCGCGAGATGCCGAACTTGGAGAGGTGGCCACGGGGGCGACCGTCGACGGCGTCGCGGTTGCGCACGCGCACCGGCGAAGCGTTGCGGGGAAGCTTCTGGAGGCCGAGGCGGGCTGCCTCGCGCGACTCGTCCGTACCGGACTCGTCGACGAGGGCCTTCTTCAGCTCCAGGCGCTTGACGGCGTAACGGGCAACAACGATCTTGCGCTGTTCGTTACGGGCGATCTTGCTCTTCTTGGCCATGTGTTAGCGCTCCTCTCGGAAGTCAACGTGCTTGCGCACTACGGGGTCGTACTTCTTGAGCACGAGACGGTCGGGGTCGTTACGACGGTTCTTGCGGGTCACATACGTGTAACCGGTGCCGGCCGTCGAGCGGAGCTTGATGATCGGGCGGACGTCATGCTGCTTGGCCATTAGATTTTCTCCCCACGGGCGAGCAGGTCCTTGACGACCGACTCAATGCCACGAGCATCGATAACCTTGATTCCCTTGACCGAGAGGGTCAGGGTGACGTTACGGCGCAACGAAGGCACGTAGTACTTTTTGGTCTGTACGTTCGGGTCGAAACGACGCTTGGTGCGTCGGTGCGAGTGCGAAACGTTGTGTCCAAAGCCGGGAACGGCTCCGGTCACCTGGCAGGTTGCTGCCATGGTTCTCCTCCAATACCGAAGGGCGAATGCCCTTCCCAAGATCTCTTGTCGGCCGGGCACAGCAGTTCCACTTCACTGGTTCAGAAAGCGAAGCCGATGTATTCCGGCAGTGCACGCAAAGATATGCGCAGCAACCGCCAACTCTACGGGTCGACGGGTGTCCGCGCAACTCCGCTCAGGCGATGGCGGCGGCGGCGGATGCCGCGGTGCACGCCGCGCACAGGCCGAACACGTCGACGACGTGGGCGGCCTGGGTGAAGCCGTGCTCGGCGGCGACGTTCTTCGCCCAGGTTTCGACGGCATCCGCTTCGATTTCGACGGTGAGGCCGCAGTGCCGGCAGATCAGGTGGTGGTGGTGGTCTGTCGTGCTGCAGGCCCGGTAGAGGCTTTCGCCGTCGGGCGACTGCAGGCAGTCGGCCTCGCCTTCGCCCGCGAGGTCGGCGAGGGCGCGGTAGACCGTCGCGAGTCCGATCGGGGATCCGGTGGCGTGCAGGCGGGTGTGCAGGCCCTGCACGCTCACGAATCCGACCGTGTCGCTGAGGGCGGTGCGCACGGCCTCGCGCTGCCAGGTGTTGCGCTTCATGACTCCCACCCTAGGCTCGCCCGGGCGGCGGCACGACCGGAAGCCGGCCGGGTGGGCAGGGCGGCGGTCCGGGAACTGCCGGCCCGGGAGCGGATCTGACGCACGGCGAGAGCCAGGAGGAAGAACGCTGCTGCGGTGAGCGCGATCGCGGGCCCGGCGGCGACGTCGAGGGCGCGCGAGAGCAGTACCCCGCTGATCCCGGCCGTCGCCCCGAGGACGGGTGCCGCGACGAGGATCTGCCCCGTGGTGCGGGCGAGCAGGCGTGCGGCGGCCGCGGGGGCTGCGATCAGGGCGATCGCGAGGATCGCGCCGACCGCGGGCATCGCGGTCACGACGGTCGCGGTGATGAGGCCCAGGGTCAGGAGTTCCATCGGCCATTCCCGGTATCCGGCCGCGCGGTATCCACTCGCATCGAAGGTCGAGAACAGCAGTTCCTTGCCGAAGAAGACGATCACCAGAACGGCGACCACGAGGACGCCGCCGGCGAGGCCGATGTCGGAACCGGTCGTGGTCAGGATGGATCCGACGAGGAACGAATCGACGTGAACGGGCAGCGACGGGTTGAGCGCCTGCAGGAGCACCCCGAGCGCGAAGCCCGCCGTGAGGACGATGCCAGAGGCCACCTGGCTGCCCTGGCGGCGCACCCGGCCGATCACGGTCATGATTCCGACGATGGCGATGCTCGCGACGAAAGCCCCGAGCGGAATGCTCAGCCCGAGCATGGCCGCGGCGACCGCGCCGGGGAAGGTGGCGTGGGTGAGGGCCTGGGCGAAGAAGGTGCGCCGGCGCAGCACGACAAGGGAGCCGACGAGGCCGCAGAGTGCGCCGATCACGGTCGCGGCGATGAGGGCGGTGCTGAAGTAATCCATCAGAGCACCGCCGCGGGCCGAGGCTGCGGCGCGCGCAGCCGGTCGAGCAGGAGTCGGCCGACGAGGGCGAGGGCGTACCCGGCGACGAGTACGAGCACGACGGTCGCGCCGCTCGGCAGGTTGATGCCGGCCCCCACGGATGCCACATAGCCGAGGGAGAGGCCGAGCCACGCCGCGACGGCGGCGAACACCGCCGCGACCGGGAACAGCAGCCACAGGCGCACGGTCACGAGCCGTGCGACCGCGCCGGGAACGATCAGCACCGCGAGCACGAGCAGGGTTCCGACGGCGCTCGACGCGGCGACGACGACGAGCGCGATCGCCACGTTGAGCACGAGGTCGAGCACGAAGGGCCGGTAGCCGACGGCGGAGAACCCGGTGCGGTCGAAGGCGCGGAAGAGTTGCTCCTTGAGTGTGACTCCCACGAGGAGGAGGGCGATCGCGCAGATCACGATCGTCTGGACGACCTCGACCACGCTGATCGTGAGCAGCCGCCCGAACAGGAGCTGTTCGAGCTGGCCGACGTAGTTGGTCTGCCGGGACACGACGATCACGCCGATGCTGAACATGGCCGTGAACACGATCGCGATCGCGGCGTCGACCGGCACAGCCTTGCGCATCAGCACCGCCAACACGATCGCAGTGAGCACTGCCGCGACGATCGCCCCCGCGAAGAGGCCCTCACGGCCGCCCCAGACGAACCCGATCGCGATGCCGGGAAACACCGCGTGGGTGAGCCCGTCGCTGATGAATTCGAGCCCGCGCAGGTTGACCAGCACGCCGACGATGCCCGCGACGAGGCTCAGCACGAGGAGCACCACGAGGGCGCGGGACATGAACGGCAGGGAGAAGGCGTCGAGAAGCGCGCCCCAGGCATCCACTCAGTGCCCCGTGTGGCTGGGCACGACGACGGTGTGCTCGTCGAGTTCGACCCCGACGGACCGGAAGGTGCGCTGGACGTTCTCAAGGCTGAGCACCTCGTCGAGTGGGCCGAAGGCGACCTGGCCGCCGTTCAGCAGCAGGACCGATTCGCAGACGTCGCGGGCGAGTTCGAGGTCGTGCGTCGAGATGAGCACGGCAACACCGTCGGCCTTGAGTCGCTTCACGGTGTCCACGAGCGCGTTGCGGTTCTCCTGGTCGAGGCCGTTGAACGGTTCGTCGAGCAGGAGCAGGCGGGGCCCGGATGCGAGGGCGCGGGCGAGGAGGCCGCGCTGCTGCTGGCCCCCGGAGAGTTCGCCGAACCGGGTCCTGGCGCGTTCGGAGAGGCCGACGGCCTCGAGGGCCGCTGCGACGTGCGCGCGGTCGCGTTTGCCGGGCAGGCGCAGCCAGCCGAGGGAACGGTATCGCCCCATCATGACCACCTGTTCGAGGGTGACCGGGAATTCCGGGTCGAGCTCGTCGGCCTGGGGCACGTACCCGACCGCGCCTGCGGGGGCCGGGGATTCACCGAGCACTTCGACCGTGCCTGCTGTGCGATGGATCAGGCCGAGCACTCCCTTGAGTAGGGTCGACTTTCCCGAACCGTTCGGCCCGATCAGGGCGACGGCCTCACCCGCGCGCAGGTCGAAGGCGACGTCTTCGAGCGCGGGCGTCTGGGCGTATGCGAAGGATGCCCCGGCCACGTGGAGGGCGAGCGGCGCGGCGGTCCGCGGTTGAGAATCGTTCTCGTTCACGTGTTCACTCTCGCAGGTCTGCCGGTACGGCGGTGGGGACTCTGCCCCAGGACTCGAGGATCAGGCGCACATTGTGCAGCTGAGAGGCGACGTAGGTGGCACCGTCGCTGCCGGCCGGGCCGAGGGAATCGCCATACAGGGCGTCGTCGCCGGAGTACACGGTGACGCCGGCCTGCCGGGCGATCGTGTCGGCGGCCTTGGGGCTGATCGAGGCCTCGGAGAACACGGCCTTGACGCCGGTGGCCTTGATCTTCGTGACGAGTTGGTCGATTTCGGTTGCGCTCGGTTCGGCGTTGTCGTCGAAGCTCGGGATCACGCTGCCGACGTAGGTGATGCCGTATGCGGCCGTGAAATAACCGAAGGCGTCGTGGTTGCTGACGAGAAGCCGCTCCGCGGCGGGGACCGGGTCGATGTTCGTGCGGATCCAGCCGTCGAGCGCTGCGAGCGTGCTTCCGTAGCCGGCGGCGTTGGCCGTGAAGGCAGCTGCCCGGTCGGCGTCGGCGGCACTCGCGGCCGCGAGACCGGCGGCGATGGTGCGGGTCATGGCTTCCGCGTTCGCGACGTCGGTCCAGATGTGCGGGTTGCCGCCCGCGTGGTCGTGTGCGGCATCCGCCGTGTGGGGGGCCTCGTCGTTTCCGGCGCCGCTCTCTGCGATCGTGATGCCCGCATCGGAGTCGATCGTGACGCCATGGAAGCCGGAGGCGTCGATCGCGTCGGTGAGCCATTCCTCGAGGCCGACGCCGTTGATGACGAGCACATCGGCGCGGCCGAGGGCGGTCAGGTCGGCCGCGGACGGGTCGTAGCTGTGCGCGCTCTGGTTCGGCTGGATGAGCTGGGTCAGCGTGACGCCCGGGGCATCCCCGATCACGTTGCGGGCGAGGTCGGCGACCTGGGTGGTTGTCGCGACGACCCGGAGGTCGCCCGATGCTCCTCCTGAGCCTCCGGCCGAACCGGGCGTCGTGGCCGAGCATCCGCTGAGGGTGAGCGCGGCCGCGGCCAGGAGTGCGGGTACGAGGATTTTCGAGGGGGTCACGTAAGCGACGCTATCCCTATTGATAATGATTGTCAAAACCATTAGGTGGGCTCGCCACCGCTTGGTGGCTGGCGGGCTAGACGACGCCGGAGGTGCCGAGCAGGGACCCGATCAGGAAGGTGACCACGAGCGCGGCGGCGCCGCCGAGCACGACGCGGATGATCGCCCGCAGCTTGGGGCTGCCGCCGAGGTGGGCGCCGGTCGCGCCGAGGGCGGCGAGGGCGACGAGCACGGCGCCGAAGGTGATCGGGATGCGCACGCTCGCGGGCAGGAGCAGGATCGCCAGGAACGGGAGCAGCGCGCCGAGGGTGAACGCCGCGGCGGAGACCCAGGCGGCATGCCAGGCGCTGACGACGTCGTCTTCCGTGATGCTGTGCTCGGCCAGCAGGTGGGCGCGCACAGGGTCGATCGCGGTGAATTCCGTGGCGACCTGGCGGGCGGTCGCGGGCGCGAGGCCCTGCTTTTCGTAGAGTTTCGCGAGTTCCTCGAGCTCGCCCTCCGGGTCGATGCTCAGTTCGTGCTTCTCGCGCGCGATCAGGGTGCGCTGGCTGTCGCTCTGGCTGCTGACGGAGACGTATTCACCGAGGGCCATCGAGATCGCCCCGCCGACGAGACCGGCTGTGCCGGCCGCGGCAATGACTGCGGTCGAGCCGCTCGCGCCGGCGACGCCGACGACGAGGGCTGCGACGGAGACGATACCGTCGTTGGCGCCGAGCACCCCGGCGCGAAGCCAGTTCAGGCGGCCGGCGTGGCTCTCGGTGCGCTTCCGGTCGTCGGCTGCGGCTTCGACCGCAGGAGCGACGGGGGCGATTCTGGCGGGGGCGATGGAGGTCATTGGAACATCAGACCACAGGGAATCCACGTCCGCCAGCGTGGAAAGCCTTACCTCACCAGCGCGTTAAAGAGCTGGTGAGGTAAGCCTTCCCAAAGTCTGAACCCGCTATTCGAGGAGGAGGGCCGGTTCCTCGATGATGCTCGCGACATCCGCCAGGAAGCGGCTCGCCACGTCTCCGTCGACGACCCGGTGGTCGAAGCTCGCGCCGATGGTCGTGACCTGGCGCACGCGCACCTCGCCGTCGACGACCCAGGGCTTGGGCTTGATCGTGCCGAGGGCGACGATCCCGGCTTCGCCGGAGTTGAGGATCGGGGTGCCGGTGTCCATGCCGAAGACGCCGATGTTCGTGATCGTGATCGTGCCCCCGGCCTGGTCTGCCGGCGTCGTCTTGCCGTCGCGCGCCGTGAGGGTGAGCGTCTCGAGGGCGCGAGCGAGCTCGAGGAGGCTCATGTCCTGGGCTTCCTTGACGTTCGGCACGATCAGCCCGCGCGGGGTGGCCGCGGCGATGCCGAGGTTCACGTAGTGCTTGATGATGATTTCCTGATCGGTGAAGACCGAGTTCACGGTGGGGTTGCGGCGCACGGCCCAGATCATCGCCTTGGCCATGATCAGCATCGGCGAGACCCGCACCCCGGCGAAGTCGGTCGAGGCCTTGAGGCGCTTGACGAACTCCATCGTGCGCGTGGCGTCGACGTCGACGAACAGGCTGACGTGCGGCGCGGTGAACGCGCTGCCGACCATGGCCTGCGCGATCGCCTTGCGCACGCCCTTGACCGGGATGTGCTCCTCACGGTCGCTCGGCCACTCGGGCGTCTGGATGTTGCGGAACACGCTCGCCTGGGTCGCCCCGCGCAGCACGTCCTCGCGGGTGACGTCGCCGACGGGGCCGGTCGCCTCGACGAGGGCGAGATCGACGCCGAGGTCCTTCGCGAGCTTGCGAATCGGGGGCTTGGCGATGACGGGACCGGCGGATGCCGCTCGCGGCGCCCGCGCCTGGGCTGCGGCGGCCGGCCGGGGCGTTTCGATCGCGGGAGGAGCGATCGAGGCGTGCGGCGCGGCACCGTCGGATCCCCGACGGCGACGGGTCGGCACGCTCGGAGCGGCTCCCCGACCGACGAGCACCTTCGGCTCCTCAGCGGTGATGGTCGACCCGGTGTCGAGGGCTGCGCCGGCCAGCTCGGTGACGTGTGCGGCGGGGACCTGTCCTGCTCCGGCATCCGCCGTCACGGCAGCGGGAGCAGCGGCCGGAGCCGGACTGACGGCTGCGGGCTCCTCGGCGGGGACGATGGTGATGATCACCGTTCCGACGTCCACGGTCGTTCCGACCTCCACGAGGATGGCGCCGACGACGCCGACGAACGGAGACGGCAGTTCGACGAGCGACTTGGCCGTCTCGATCTCGACGAGCACCTGGTTGATCGACACGGTGTCGCCGGGGGCGACCCGCCACTCGACGATTTCAGCCTCGGTGAGGCCCTCACCGACATCGGGAAGGGTGAAGTTCAGGACGCTCATCTGGATTCCTTGCTGTGGGTCATGCGAGGTGCGGGGTGGTGCATGTCAGTAGGCGAGGGAACGATCGACCGCTTCGAGGACCCGGTCGGGGGACGGCAGGAAGTGGGTCTCGACGGCCGCGGGCGGGAAGGGGGTGTCGAAGCCGGAAACCCGCAGCACGGGAGCCTCGAGGTGGTAGAACGAGCGCTCCGTGACGGTCGCCGCGATTTCCGAGCCGACGCTCACGAAGCCGTATGCTTCCTGGGCGACGACCAGGTGGCCGGTCTTCTCCACGGAGGTGAGGATGGGGCCGTAGTCGATCGGGGAGATCGAGCGCAGGTCGATGACCTCGATGCTGATGCCCTCGACCGCGGCGAGTTCGGCGGCCTGCAGCAGGACAGTGACCATGGCGCCATGGCCGACGAGGGTGACGTCGGAGCCGGCACGGACGACCCGGCTCGCGTGCAGGGGAATCCCGCTCGCGCCGAAACGGACCTCGCCCTTGGGCCAGTAGCGGCTCTTCGGCTCGAAGAAGATGATCGGGTCGTCGGAGGCGATCGCCTCCTGCATCATCCAGTAGGCGTCGTGCGGGTTCGAGGGGCTCACGACGCGCAGGCCCGGGGTGTGCGCGAAGTACGCCTCCGGGCTCTCCTGGTGGTGCTCGATCGAGCCGATGTGTCCGCCGTAGGGAATCCGGATCACGACGGGCATCGTGACCTGGCCCTCGTGCCGGTTGCGCATCCGGGAGAGCTGGCTGGTGATCTGGTCGAAGCCGGGGAAGACGAAGCCGTCGAACTGGATCTCGCAGACGGGACGGTAGCCGCGGAGGGCGAGGCCGATCGCGGTGCCGACGATGCCGGACTCTGCGAGCGGGGTGTCGAGCACGCGCTTGTCGCCGAATTCGGCGTGCAGGCCCTCGGTGACGCGGAACACGCCGCCGAGCGGTCCGATGTCCTCGCCCATCATCAGGACCTTCGGATTGTCGAGCATCGCCTGCCGGAGGCCGGCGTTCAGGGCCTTGGCCATCGGGAGGTTCGCCGAGGTGGCTGGAACGGCGGATGCTGCCGCGGGCACTGCAGAAGCGGCCGGCTCCCGGACCGGGGTCTCGGTCACGATCGTGTCGCTCACGCGTCGCCTCCTTCGAAGGATGCTTCGTATCGGTCGAGCCAGGCCTTCTGTTCCTGGATCAGCGGGTGGGGTTCGGCGTAGACGTTGTCGAAGATGACGGAACGCTCGGGCGAGCGGATCTCGAGGGCGCGGCGGCGGACATCCGCTGCGTGGTCCTCGGCCTCCTCGTCGACGGCGTCGAGGAAGTCCTGCTCGACGCCGAGGCCCTGCAGGTAGGCGCGGAACCGGACGATCGGGTCTTTCGCGACCCAGGCGGCGAGTTCCTCCGGGTCACGGTACTTGGTGGGGTCGTCTGCGGTGGTGTGCGCACCGACCCGGTAGGTCATCGCCTCGATCAGGGCGGGGCCCTTGCCCGCGCGCGCGTCGTCGAGGTGCTTGGCGGTGACGGCGTAGCTCGCGAGCACGTCATTGCCGTCGACCTGGGTGCCGGGCATGCCGAAGCCGCCGGCGCGGAGGTAGAGCGGGGTGCGCGACTGCCGGGTGACCGGCACCGAGATCGCCCAGTGGTTGTTCTGCAGGAAGAAGACCTGCGGGGTCTGGTAACTCGCCGCGAAGACGAGGGCCTCGTTCGCGTCACCCTGGGAGGAGGCTCCGTCGCCGTAGTAGACGATGACCGCCTCGTCGGTTTCGGGGTTGCCGGTCGCGGTCGTGCCGTCGAGCTGCATGCCCATCGCGTATCCGGTCGCGTGCAGGGTCTGCGAGGCGAGCACGAGAGTGTAGAGATGGAAGTTGCCGTGATCCTCGGGGGTCCAGCCACCGAGGGTGACGCCGCGCAGCATCCGCAGGATGTCGACGAGGTCGAGCCCGCGGATCATGCCGACGACGTGCTCACGGTAGGAGGGGAAGACGTGGTCCTGGGGGCGGGTGGCATACGCGCTGCCGACCTGGGCGGCCTCCTGGCCGTGGCTCGGCACCCACAGGGCGAGCTGGCCCTGCCGTTGCAGGTTCGCCGCCTCCTTGTCGAAACGACGGACGACGACCATGTCACGGTAGAACCTGCGGAGGTCGTCTTCGGTCAGGCGGTCGAGGTAGGGCATGAACTCCGCCGCCGCCTCGCTCGGCTCGACGAGCCCGCTCGTCGAGAGCACCTGAACCAGGGGTGAGTCGTTCTCGCGCGCTGCCATCGTACTAACCTAGCCGCCGGGCCGAATGCCCTATTGGTAGATTTTGTACAAGTTCCGCGCAGGTTCGCAGTAGTTCTTCCACAGATTCTTCCTCGCCAATTGAGATCCGGATCCCCTCGGGGAAGGGCCGCACCACGAGTCCGGCCGCACCGAGCGCCTCGGCGGCGACACCGGTTTCCGCGCCCGTCGGCAACCAGATGAAGTTGCCCTGGGGTGCGGGAGTGTTCCAGCCCTGCTCGGTGAGCGCGCGCCAGATCGTGTCACGACGGGTGCCGATGGTGCGCACCCGTTCCATGAGTTCGTCATCGACATCGAGCGATGCGATCGCGGCAGCACTGGCGACCCCCGTGACCGACAGCGGAATCGCCGTCGCACGGGCAGCGTCGAGGATCGCAACCGGCCCGAGGCCGTAGCCGACCCGGAGCCCGGCGAGGCCGTATGCCTTGGAGAAGGTGCGGAGCACGACGAGGTTCGGGTAGCGGCCCAGCAGGGAGATGCCCCTGACGGCGTCGGGGTCGGTCACGAATTCGGCGTACGCCTCGTCGAGGATGACGAGCAGCGTCGAGGGGACGACCGCCATGAAGGCCTCGAACTCCGCAGCGTGCACGATCGTGCCGGTCGGGTTGTTCGGGCTGCAGACGATGAGCACGCGGGTGCGGTCGGTGATCGCGGCGGCCATGGCGGTGAGGTCGTGGCCGTGATCCGGCCGGTTGGGCACCTGCACGCTCGTCGCGCCTGCGACGGTGACGAGGCTCGGGTACGCCTCGAAGGAGCGCCAGGAATAGACGACTTCGTCCCCTGGGCCCGCCGCGGCGAGGATGAGCTGGGAGAGCAGGGCGACGGAACCGCTGCCCACGTGCACCTCGTCCGGCGAAAGCCCGTAGCGTGCGGCGAGGCGTTCCCGCAGTTCGGACGCGGAGGCATCCGGATAGCGGTTGTACGTCGTCTCGGCGCCGACGGCAGCGATCACACCGGGCAGTGGCCCGAACGGGTTCTCGTTGCTCGAGAGCTTGAAGGCACTCGCGGCTGCCGCCTTTCCCTGCCTGTAGGCCGGGAGGGCGATGATTTCGGGGCGCAGTCGCACCGCTGACTGGTCTGTGGGGCTCACTCGGCGATTCTACGCCGGGGCGTATTCGCGCGACCGCATGAGCCGCGCGGAGACCGGGCGTGCCGCAGGCCGCGCCACCCAAGCGCAGCGCCCGGTCAGGTGCCATAGTGGTCGCATGGCCAGATTCCTGATCAAGCTCATCCTCAATGCCGTCGCCCTGTGGCTCACCACCCTCCTCGTCTCGGGAGTGAGTGTCGAACCCTATGCGCCGGACACCGGCGCCATCGTCGTGACGTATCTCCTCATTGCCCTCATCTTCGGTCTCGTCAACGGCGTGATCGGCGGTTTTGTGCGTGTCATCGCCTTCCCGCTCTACGTTCTGACCCTCGGCCTCCTCGCGCTCATCGTCAACGGCCTGCTCCTCATGCTCGTGGCCCTGATCTCCGACGGCCTCGGCTTCGGCTTGCATGTCGACGGCTTCTGGACCGGGGTGCTCGGGGCACTCGTTCTCGGCATCATCAGCTGGCTGCTCGGCGTGCTCGCGCGTCCCGCCACCGGCCGCCAGTAACCCGCCCCCGCACCTGGTTCACGGCCCGGGTTCACGGCCCGCCCGGGTTCACGGCCCGCCCGGGTTCACGGCCCGGTCACGCGGATGCCGTGCCACCGGGTGACCTCGGCCGGTCCGGTTGCGCCGACCCCGGCCAGGGTGTCCCGGAAGCGCAGCAGGTTCGGCTCCGCCGACCCGTCCATCAGGCGGGCGGTGGCCTGGTAGCTCGTGAGGGAATGCGCAGGCAATGCCTGCCCTGCCGGCGTCTCACCGGCGGCGAACGCCCTGCTGCGCACGAGGACCCGGTCGTCGACCCCTGGCGGCATGCCGCCGAACGCCGGAACGATGTCGTCGGTGTGCTCGACGGTGACGGCCTCCACCCCGGCCGGAATGGAGAGCGCTGCCGTCGGGCCGCCGAAGGAGGCGACACCGACGGTGTTGAATTCTCCGGACTCCGCGAGCTGGACCGCGATCTGACCGCCGAGGGAGTGCCCGACCGGGAGCACCGGGTCCTGCGGCTGGACACCGGCGGCGTGCATCGCCTCGACGACGGCGCGATACGAACCGGAGGGGCCGAGGTTGCCTGGGCCCGAACCCGCGTCGCCCGCCGCAGCGCCGGCGACATCGCTGGTCAGGTCGAACGGCTGCCCTGTGCCGGTCGGGTCCCACTCCGCGGTGCCGCCGACATAGACGATCCAGGACGGCGGGGAGCCAGCGTTGCCGGCGTAGCGCTCGATCCGGATCTGCGGACCGTCGGCCCTCGCGTCGGGGATCCGCCGCGCGAGCTCCCCGAAACCGTCAGGGGGCAGGGCCGCGAGGACGGCCGGATGCACCGGGCTCCCGGTCTCGGTCACCCGGTGCACGCTCACCGGCGTCTCCACGAGCAGTCCGAACGGACGGACCAGGAGCAGCGCCGCCCCGGCGACGGAGGAGACTCCGAGCAGGCCGAGTCCCTCGTCGCCCAGTTCGAGTGCTGCGGGAAACGGCAACCCGAGCGCGCCGACGGCCGCGTCGTCGGCGGAGGACACGAGCACGCGCACCGCGGCGACGACGGCCGGGTCGCTCAACAGTCCCGGGTTCGCCTGGAACCAGGCCGCGACCTCCGCCAGGCTCCCTCCGGCCACAGAGTCGCCGAAGAGCGCCCGGCTCACGAGGCCGCCGAGGACGAAGGCCGCGAGGTTCGGCAGCGCACCGAGGATCATCAGCGGGGCTGCACGCCCCACGAGGTAGCCGAGCCACGCTCCCGCGACGCCGCTCGCCCGCTCGACCACCCGTTCGACGCGCCCGTATCCTTCCGCGGCCGTCAGGAGCGCGTCGGCGAGCGCCCTGCTCCGCGCACTGATGTCGGCGAGCACGGTGTCGGTCCGCAGGATGCCGAGGCCCGGGTCGGCGTCCGTCCAGCGCACGGCGGGGGTCGGCGAGGACTCGAGCGCCCGGATCCGGGCGAGCCGGGCGCGCCAGGACTCGGATTCCGTCTGGAGCGCCCGGAGCACGGCCGGCCGCCTCGGCGAGAACGGCGTCCGTCGCGACGAGGGTTCCACCACCGCCGGAGATCAGTAGTCCCTCGCCGGACCCCGGCCCCCTCACTCCGACCAGCCTCCGGGGGTCGCCCGGGCTCCGCCCGGTGCCTGCGGCACCGACGTCGTCGCAGCGGCCGCTGCCGTCACCTCCTCGGCCGCGAGTTGAGCCTTCACACTGTCGATCCGCGCGAGCACCGCCGTGAGGGTCTCCTCGATGCTCCGCTCCGCCCCGGCCAGGAGCGCGGCGAGTTCCCAGCGGCGGTCGAGGTAGGCGCGCTGCGCCTCGGAGCGCCACTCTGCCGGGGCGCCGGCGGGGAGAAGCCGGCGCGCCGCGAGGGCGATGTCGTCGGCCAGGGTGCGCAGCAGCATCCGCTGGTGCCGCAGTTCGGTCAACCGGTCGGTTTCCGGCGGATACTGCCACCACTGCATCGGCCTGCCCTTCCGCGAGGCCGACCCGGCGGGCCCCGACAGACCGATCCTGTGCGCCACTACCCTCCGGAGCGCCCGCCGACGGGAACCCGGGGAAAGCGAAGTCCCCCGAGCAGGTGTGGAGGAGGCGAAAGTGACGGACAATGGAGCCATGACCTTCTCGGCGATCCGCCCCGACGAGGCGACGCCCTTTCGGATCATCTTCGTCTGCACCGGCAACATCTGCCGCTCGCCGATGGCGGAGATCACCCTGCGCGACCTGGTCACCCGGTCCGGGCTCGGCCGGCTGATCTTCACGAGCTCTGCGGGCACCGGCGACTGGCACGTCGGCGAGCAGGCGGATGTCCGCACGGTCGCCGCCCTCAAACGGCAGGGGTACGACGGCAGCCACCATCGCGCCCGCCAGTTCGACCCGGTCTGGTTCAGCGATTACGACCTCGTCGTCGTGCTCGACCGCACCCAGGAGCGCATCCTGCGCAACTGGGCGGTGAGCGACCGGGACAGGAGCAAGGTGCGCCTGCTGCTCAGCTTCGACCAGGAACAGGCGTCCCTGCACGACGTGCCGGACCCGTACTATTCCGACGATGCGTTGTTTGACTCGGTATTGGGCATGATTGAGAAGGCAAACCTCGCGCTCTTCGCGCAACTAGAGCCCGCAATTCGACAGGGAGTCCGATGAGTCCACTACCCCCCCAGGTCCTCAGCCCGCTAGACGGCCGCTACCGGGCCGCCGTCACCGAACTCGGGGAGTACCTGTCGGAGGCCGGACTCAACCGCGCGCGGGTGCACGTCGAGGTCGAGTGGCTGATCACCCTCACCGATCGCAGCCTGTTCGGTTCTACTCCGCTCGACGCCGGACACAAGGCCTCGCTGCGCGCCCTCGTCACCGGCTTCGGCCAGGCCGAGATCGACGAACTCGCCGTTCTCGAGGCCACCACCCGCCACGACGTCAAGGCGGTCGAGTATCTCGTGCGCCGCCGCCTGACCACGCTCGGCCTCGACCGGATCAGCGAGCTCACCCACTTCGCCGCGACGAGCGAGGACATCAACAACCTCGCGTACGCCCTCACCGTGAGCTCCGCCGTGCGCGAGGTCTGGCTGCCCAAGCTCCGCGCGACCATCGGACTGCTCCGGCTGCGCGCCCTCGAATACCGGGCGGATGCGATGCTCGCCCGCACCCACGGCCAGCCGGCAACGCCGACGACCGTCGGCAAGGAGATCGCGGTCTTCGTGTACCGGCTCGAGCGCCTGGCCGCGCAGGTCGAGGCCAACGACTATCTCGGCAAGTTCAGCGGTGCGACCGGAACATTCGCGGCGCACGTCGCCGCGGATCCCACGATCGACTGGCCGGCCGTGTCCCGCGCCTTCGTCGAGGGCCTCGGGCTGACCTGGAACCCGCTCACGACCCAGATCGAATCGCACGACTGGCAGGCCGAGCTGTACTCGAAGGTGTCCCACGTCAACCGGGTGCTGCACAACCTCGCAACGGACGTGTGGACCTACATCTCCCTCGGCTACTTCCGGCAGATCCCTCAGGCCGGCGCGACCGGCTCATCGACGATGCCGCACAAGATCAACCCGATCCGCTTCGAGAACGCCGAGGCGAACCTCGAACTGTCCTCGGCGATCCTCGACTCGCTCGCCGCGACCCTGGTCACCTCGCGCATGCAGCGGGACCTGACCGATTCGACGACCCAGCGCAACATCGGCGTCGGCTTCGGCCACTCCCTGCTCGCCCTCGACAACATCGTGCGCGGGCTCGGCGAGATCGACATCGACAGGGCCCTGCTCGCTCACGATCTCGACGTCAACTGGGAGATCCTCGGCGAGGCCATCCAGACCGTGATCCGGGCGGAGGTCTCGGCCGGCCGGTCGACGATCGCAGACCCGTACGCGCTGCTCAAGGAGCTCACCCGTGGCAAGCGGATCAACCAGGCCGACCTCGTCGCCTTCGTCTCCGGGCTCGAGATCGGGGAGGACGCCCGGGCCCGCCTGCTCGCGTTGACTCCCGCGGCATACGTCGGCCTCGCCGACAGTCTCGTCGACTACCTCGGCTGACCGGCTTAGGGCTGCTGGCCCTTGTCCTGCTCGTCGATGTCGGTCTTTTCGGCGTCGTTGGGCTTGATGTTGAGCACGAGCATCGCGATCACGACGAGCACGACGATGAACGCGATGCCGAACCCGACCAGGGCGAGCAGCGGCTCCCTCGTGCTCATCAGCACGACGAGCCCGAGGAAGAGGGCCATCACGCCGGCGAGGCCGACCAGTTCGAGCGGCTTCAGTACTTCGGAGCGGCTGGGCTTGCGCGGCGTGTTCTGGGTCACTGAGTGTCCGAATCGTTGGGTGCTGCGGGGTGAATCGAGTCGAGGGGGACCTGGGCGGCGCCGGCCGCCACGGCCCACTTGAGTGAGAACGCTGCGATGCCGAGGTAGACCGCGAGCATCACGAGATAGGCGCCGAGCAGGCCGACGGAGACGACGACGTTCGGCGGCAGCACCAGCACAACGATCGCGAACAGCACGGTCGCCGCGCCCATCACGAGCCAGTCACGGTCTGCAGGGTCCCTGCGCCGGGCACGGATGCCGCTCGACAGTTCCAGGAAGCCGGTCACGATGCCCCAGACCGTGACGAGGTAGAGGAAGAAGCCGAGCCCCCCGCCGTGGAAGCCGAGCGCGAGCGCCCCGGCTACGACACCGGCGACGCCCTGCACGAGGAAGGCGCTGCGTTCACGGGAGTCTGCGAGAGTGCGGCGGCTCAGCACGGCGACGGCGACGCCACTCACGAAGGCGAAGGCGCCGAACACCACGAGCCCGAAGTCCGGGGAGTGGTTCGCGGTGAAGGTGATCAGGATGGCCGGGACGACGGCGATCGCAGCGCGCACGAGGGGCACTGTCCAATACCCCGCGGTGCGGTGGTCCGTGCGGGCGTTGTCGGGTGCGTCGGCCATGCGAAGACCCCTTTCCTGCCTGCGGCTTCCTGCCGGTAGCGGATGCTCGTTGTCGGGTAGCGAGACTGGCCAAGTCTACGCGGGCCGGCTCGGAGCATCCGCTCGGTGACAGAGCCTAGAGCGCGTTGACCGCGCCGAGGATCTTGGTGAGGGAATCCTTGGCGTCGCCGAACAAAAGCGTCGTCTTCGGGTCGTAGAGCAGCTCGTTCTCGATGCCCGCGAAGCCGGGGCGCATCGAGCGCTTGAGGAAGACGACCTGGCGGGCGTCGCCGACGTCGAGAATCGGCATCCCGTAGATCGGCGAGCCGGGCGAGGTCTTGGCCGCGGGGTTGACCACGTCGTTCGCGCCGACGACGAGGGCGACGTCGGTGTTCTTGAACTCGGGGTTGACCTCGGCCATTTCCTTGAGCGACTCGTACGGAACGTTCGCCTCGGCGAGGAGCACGTTCATGTGCCCCGGCATCCGCCCGGCGACCGGGTGGATCGCGAAGACGACCTCGACGCCCCTGGCCTGCAGGGTCGTTGCGAGTTCGGCGATCGTGTGCTGGCCCTGGGCGACGGCAAGGCCGTAGCCGGGAACGATGACGACCCGCTGGGCGTAGTTGAGCAGCACAGCGACGTCTTCGGGGCTGGAGGACCGGACAGGACGGTCGCTCTGCGTGGTCGAGCCCGCGGTCGAGCCGCCCTTGAAGGCGCCGAACATGATGCCGCTGACTCCGCGGCCCATTGCTGCGGCCATCGCGCGGGTGAGGATCGTGCCGCTTGCACCGACGAGGGTGCCGGCGACGACGAGCAGGAGGTTGCCGATCACGATGCCGGAGGCCGCGACGGCGAGCCCGGTGAATGCGTTCAGCAGGGAGATGACGATGGGCACGTCCGCGCCGCCGACCGGCAGCACGAGCAGGGCGCCGACGACGAGGCCGAGAACGAGCAGTACGACCGCCCAGCCGGCGGCACCGGTGCCGACGACGAAGCCGCCGGTGACGAGCGCCAGGAGGACGATGCCGCCCATGACCCAGGCCAGCCCGGGGAACACGAGCGGGCGGGAGCTGATCAGGCCCTGGAGCTTGCCGACAGTGACGGCGGAGCCGGCGAAGGACACCGCGCCGACGAGCATCGTGAAGACGACGGCGACCCTGGTCCAGCCATTGGCGCTTTCACCGAGCTCGAGCATGGCCACCAGGGCGGCTGCGCCGCCGCCGACGCCGTTGAAGAGGGCGACGAGCTGGGGCATCTGCGTCATCTGCACGCGGCGGGAGATCGGGGCGGCGATGGCCGAGCCGACGGCGATGGCCACGATGATGGCGGGGATGTTGTCCATCCGGACCGAGAAGAACACGGTGATGACGGCGAGGAGCGCTCCGGCGGCGCCGATCAGGTTGCCGCGCCGTGCGGTCTTGGGCGAGGACAGCCCGCGGAGGGCGAGGATGAAGCAGACGGCGGAGACCAGGTAGAGGAGCCCGGTCCATTCGGGGCTGAGCAGGCTCATTTGGCGGTGTCCTTCGCGTCGGTGCCGGCCGGTTTGCGGGGGGCGAACATTTTGAGCATCCGGTCGGTGACGACGAAGCCGCCGACGAGGTTCGCTGTCGCGAGGAGCACGGCGAGCAGGGCCACGACCAGCAGCCAGATAGTGGTCGTCTGGCCGGCGACGGTGATCGCGCCGATCAGGATGATGCCGTGAATGGCGTTCGCGCCGCTCATCAGCGGGGTGTGCAGGGTGCTCGAGACCTTCGAGACCACTTCAAAGCCGACGAACACCGCCAGCACCACCACGGTCAACAGGGTGATCGGATCCATCAGTCTTCTCCTTGCAGCGCGGCCTGGGCCGCGAGGGCGGCCTTGGTCGGTTCGTGCGTCACTTCGCCCGAGTGGGTGAGGCATGCGCCGGCGATGACCTCGTCGGTGAAATCGGGGGCGACCGTGCCCTCGCTCGTCATGAGAGCGAGCAGGTTCGCGACGTTCTTGGCGTACAGGCGTGAGGCGTCAGCGGGCATCGTGGATGCCGCGTCCTTCATCCCGACGAGGGTGACGGTTCCGTCCCCGCTCGCGACCGGAACGAGGGTGTCGACGCCGGCGACGACGCCTTCGACGTTTCCGCCGGTTTCGGCGGCGAGGTCGACGATGACGGAGCCGGGCCGCATGCCGGTGACCATGTCGTGCGTCACGAGCAGGGGTGCAGGGCGGCCGGGGATCGCGGCCGTGGTGATGAGGACATCCGCCGCGGCGACGTGGGGGGCGAGGAGCTCGCGCTGGCGGACGGCGCGGTCTTCGCTGAGCTCGCGGGCGTACCCGCCCGCGCCCTCGACGGCATCCAGGTCGAGCGTCACGAAGGTTCCGCCCATCGAGGTGACCTCGTTGGCGGATGCGGGGCGCACGTCGTACGCGGAGACGCGCGCGCCGAGGCGCTTGGCCGTCGCGATCGCCTGCAAGCCCGCGACGCCGGCGCCGAGGACGAGGACGCGCGCGGGCGGGATGGTGCCCGCGGCAGTCATGTACATCGGGAAGAACCGCGGGAAGCGGATGGCCGCCTCGAGGACGACCCGGTAGCCGGCGACAAGGGCCTGCGAGGTCAGGGCGTCCATCGACTGGGCGCGGCTGATGCGCGGCACGAGTTCGAGGGCGAAGGCGGTGACGCCGGCCGCGGCGAGGGCCGTGACGGTCGGGAGTTCGTTAGCGGGGGCCGCGAGTCCGACCGTGACGAGGCCGGAGTGGAGCCTGGCGGCGAGCGAGGGGGTGAGCGGTCGCACGTGGCAGTAGACGTCGAGGTCATCGAGCGCGAGCTCGGGGACGACGGTGGCACCGGCATCCGTGTATGAACGATCGGAGAATCCTGCAGCGATGCCGGCGCCGGCCTCGATCAGGACATCGACACCGAGGCCCCGTAGTTGCTGCACAGTCTCCGGTGTCGCGGCGACACGCCGCTCTCCCTCGATGCGCTCTCGCCCAATGCCAACCTTCACGCGGGTATCTCCTTCGCGGCGGCCAGCCACGAGCAAATCCGGACAACCCGAAAGCTTGCGCGGTTTTACCGCCCTCCCGCTAGCGTACCGGGGAAGAGGGGGTCGTTTTAACGCGGAATCTACGAACCGGGCGCGAGATCGGCGAAGCGCGAATAGTGACCGTGGAAGGCGACGGTGACGGTTCGCGTCGGACCGTTGCGGTGCTTGGCGACGATCAGGTCGGCTTCGCCGGCGCGGGGGTTGTCCTTCTCATATGCGCTCTCGCGGTGCAGCAGGATGACCATGTCGGCGTCCTGCTCGAGCGAACCGGACTCCCGGAGGTCGGAGATGGCCGGCATCTTGTCCGCACGCTGTTCCGGTCCACGGTTGAGCTGGGAGAGGGCGATCACGGGCACCTGCAGTTCCTTGGCCATGAGCTTGAGAGCCCGGGAGAACTCGCTGACCTCCTGCTGTCGGGACTCGACCTTCTTGCCCGATGTCATCAGCTGCAGGTAGTCGATGATGACCATTTTGAGTCCGACACGCTGCTTGAGCCTGCGGCACTTGGCCCTGATCTCGACGAGGGTCATGTTGGGGCTGTCGTCGATGTAGAGCGGGGCGTCGTTGATGCGTCCGCGGGTGGCCGCGATGGTGGTCCAGTCGCGCGCGTCGACCGTGCCCTTGCGCATGCTCTGCAGGGGCACGGATGCCTCGGCAGAGAGCAGGCGCATCGCGATTTCGCTGCGGCCCATTTCGAGGGAGAAGAAGATGCTCGGCATGTCGTGCTTGATCGAGGCCGAGCGCGCGAAGTCGAGCGCGAGCGTCGACTTTCCAAGGGCAGGACGTGCCGCGACGATGATGAGCTGGCCGGGGTGGAAACCGTTGGTGAGCTCGTCCATGTCCGCGAAGCCGGTCGGCACGCCGGTCATCTGGCCGTCTTTGCCTTTGGCGGCTTCAATCTCGTCGATTGCCGCCGTCACGGCGTCGGTGAGCGGCACGTAGTCTTCGGTCTCTGTGCTGCCGGTGACGGCGTAGATCTCGGCCTGGGCGTTGTTGACGAGGTCGAGCACCTCGCCTTCGCCCGAGTACCCCATCTGGGCGATGCGGGTCCCGGCCTCGACGAGGCGGC
The DNA here is from genome assembly GCF_004402235.1 of Cryobacterium glucosi. Classification (GTDB taxonomy): domain Bacteria; phylum Actinomycetota; class Actinomycetes; order Actinomycetales; family Microbacteriaceae; genus Cryobacterium; species Cryobacterium glucosi. The sequence goes on along the minus strand of NZ_SOFS01000007.1, from coordinate 64,816 downwards.
GTAGCAGGGCCCGCTCGGCGACGATGGAGGAGTAGAAGCCCGCGTTGGCGGCGGTCGGGACGAGGCTCGTGAGCGTGTGCAGGTAGTCTGCGCCGCCGGCTCGGGAGAGTTCGCCGAGTTTGGTGAGTTCGTCGGTGACGGCGATGACGTCCGTCGGCTCACCCTGCGCATAGAGCGACAGGATCGCATCAAAGATCAGCTCGTGCTTCGGGATGTAGAAGTCCGCGGCGCGAACGGTCTCGACGACGTCTGCGACGGCGTCCTTGCTGAGCATCATGCCGCCGAGCGCGCTCTGTTCGGCCAGGAGATCGTGGGGGAGCGTTCGTTCGGTGTGCCGGGTCTCTGTGCCGTTGCGCAGATCGGTACCGCGTTTGTCCGCCAGACCCAGGTGTGCGATCGACAACCGTGCCTCCTCTGTCCGTGGTGATGTTCTATCAGGGACCGCCGACACCATCGGACGATTCCGGCACACCTCGAAATCCGGCCGCGTGCCCACCATACGGACCGGTTTCCGCTGGAAACAAACCACCCTGTGGATAACACTGTGCAGAATGAGGGCGAAACGCCGCGAGGCTTGTGCACAACCTGTGGACTCGGCTGTGGACAACTATTCTTCTTTGAAAATTTAATGCACTTTGATCAGGCATAAATTCTATTCACAGCTGTGGGTAAAAAGCTGGTTCAAGTACACCTTGAACGTTGGTGCCCAGAAGAAATCCTGTGTACAAATGTGGGGATTCATCAACTGAAATCACCCTCGAAAGGGGTGGTTGGAGCCTTAAACGAGCCTAGCGGCGGACTCCGGTGGGAGTCCGCCGCTAGGCCGGCAGTGTGACTGCTTACTTGGCAGCAACCACCACGAGGGTGATGGTGGCGCTCAGTTCGTCGCGAAGACGAACCGTTGCCTGGTGCTCGCCGACGGACTTGATCGGGCTGAGCTCGATCTTGCGCTTGTCGATGGCACCGAGGCCTGCAGCGGCGACGGCTTCGGCAACATCCGTGGTCTTGACGGAGCCGAAGAGGCGTCCGCCCGTTCCGGCCTTGACGACCAGACGGACCTTGGTGTTCTCGATGGTTGCCTTCAGGGCCTGGGCCTCTTCGAGCGTGGCGTGCTCACGGGCGACACGAGCAGCCTTGATCTGTTCGATCTGCTTCTCGCCTCCGCGGGTCCAGGAAACGGCCCAGCCCTGCGGGAAGAGGTAGTTACGGGCGAACCCGTTCTTGACCTCGACGATGTCGCCGGGTGCACCGAGGCCGGAGACCTCGTGCGTCAGAATGATTTTCGACATTTGGCTACCTACCTGCCTGAGCCGGCGTAGGGCAACAACGCCATTTCGCGGGCGTTCTTGACGGCACGGGCGATGAGGCGCTGTTCCTGGACGGAGACACCGGTGATACGACGGGCGCGGATCTTTCCACGCTCGGAGATGAACTTGCGCAGGGTGGGGACATCTTTGTAATCGATGACACCAACCCGGATCGACTTCGCGGGAGCGGCGTTCTTGCCACCCTTAGCTCCGCGGAGCGGCTTGCGGCGGTCGCCGCTCGACTTTCCAGCCATGATTTCCTTACTTTCTTAAGAAGTGCGATTCAGCCTGACGGCGCCGGAGCGCCGCGATCGGCTAGAAGGGTGTCTCGTCGCTGAAGTTGCCCGGGGTGTTCCACACGTCGCCACCGGTGTTCACGGCGGCGGGAGGAGTGGCTGCCCAGGGCTCGTCGTTCCCGGCCGCTGCGGAGTTACCGCCGCGCGGGGAGGACGACGATGCAGCGCGAGTGAGCGAAGCAGTGGCGTACTTGAGCGAAGGACCGATATCGTCGATTTCGAGCTCGAAGCTTGTGCGCTTCTCGCCTTCCTTCGTTTCATAGGAACGCTGCTTGAGCCGCCCAGTAGCGACGACACGAGAACCCTTGGTCAGTGAACCGGCGACGTGCTCGGCGAATTCACGCCAAACGCTCGCGCGCAGGAACAATGCGTCGCCATCTTTCCACTCGTTGGCTGCGCGATCGAAATTGCGCGGAGTGGATGCGATGGTGAAGTTGGCAACCGCCAGCCCGCCCTGCGTGTAACGCAGTTCCGGATCGCTGGTCAGGTTGCCCACCACGGTGATTACGGTCTCGCCGGCCATGGGCTACTTGTCGCTTGCCTTGTCGGCGGTGTCGACGGCTGCTGCGGGTGCCGGTGTGGCGACCGCTGCGGGCTTGGCGACTGCTGCCGGGGTGGCGACCGCTGCCGGCGCTGCAGGAGCTGCCGGGGCTGCGGCCTTGACGGCTGCTGCGGCGGGAGCCGATGCGGGCTTGACAGACGCGGCGACCTTGGCGGTCGGGGCGGCTGCGGCTTCGGCCTTCGCGGCAATGACCTTCGGGTTGGCTGCCTTGCGGGCTGCCTTCTCGGCGGCGAGCTTGCTCGCGACGGCAACCTGGGCGATGCCTTCTTCTGCGCGGAGAACCTTGGTGCGCATGACGGCTTCCGACAGCTTCAGCTGGCGGTCGAGCTCGGCCGTGGCAGAAGCGTTCGCGGTGAAGTCGACGACGGCGTAGATGCCTTCGGACTTCTTGTTGATCTCGTAAGCGAGACGGCGGCGACCCCAAACGTCAACCTTGTCAATCGTTCCACCATCGTTGCGAACAACGTTGAGGAACTTGTCAAGGCTGGGAGCTACGGTGCGCTCATCGATCTCGGGATCGAGGATAACCATCAACTCGTACTGATGCATGACTAACCCACCTCCTTCGGACTAAACGGCTGCAGAATCTCTGCAACAGGAGGGTTGTGCATGTGCTGAAGGCGGAGGCCGGGAATCCGGCGCGCAGACAACCTGCCCAGACTACTCGATGAGGCGGCCAAAAGCCACCACAGCGCCGCGGCGCCCTCCGCGCCGTCTGTGTTCACGTCAGTCCGAGCATGCCGGGACGCGCGTGGACCGTGCAGCCGGAAGCAGCGCTTGTGGAGAAGTGCGCACATCCGCCCCTGTTGAGGAGTGGCTACTGGCCGTGGCCCGCCCACCACGCCTGAAGGCGGCGCGTTGCCTCCTCGACACCGAGGGGGCCGTCGTCGAGGCGCTGTTCGAGGAGGAAACGGTAGGCCTCGCCGACCTCCCTGCCCGGTTTCACGCCGAGGATCGCCATGATCTGCTCTCCGTCGAGGTCTGGCCGCACCGCGGCCATCTCCTCCTGCTCGGCGAGTTCGCGAATGCGCTGCTCGAGGTCGTCGTATGCGAAGCCCAGCCGGTCGGCCTTGCGCCGGTTGCGGGTGGTCACGTCGGCCCTGGTGAGGATATGCAGCCGTTCGAGCTGGTCGCCCGCGTCGCGCACATAGCGGCGCACGGCCGAATCCGTCCAGGCTCCCTCGGTGTACCCGAAGAAGCGCAGGTGGAGCTCGATCAGCCGGGAGACGGCCGCGATCGTGTCGTTGTCGAAGCGCAGCGCACGCAGGCGCTTCTTTGCGAGCTTGGCGCCCACCACGTCGTGGTGGTAGAAACTCACGATTCCGCCTGGCTCGAGCTTCCGGGTCGCCGGCTTCCCGATGTCGTGGAACAGGGCGGCGAGCCGCACGATCAGGTCCGGTCCGCCCGGGAAGCTCTCCCGGGACTTCTCGTAGCCGATCGCCTGGTCGAGCACGGTGAGGGTGTGCTGGTAGACGTCCTTGTGGTGGTGGTGCTCGTCGACCTCGAGGCGCAGCGCCGGAATCTCCGGCAGGACGATGTCGAGCAGGCCGGAGTCCACCAGCAGCTCGAGGCCGCCGTGCGGGTTGTCCGAGAGGAGCAGCTTGCAGAGCTCTTCGCAGACCCGTTCCGCCGAGATATTGCGGATGCTCGACGCCATCGCGTCCATCGCGATCGCGGTGTCGAGGTCGAGGGTGAAACCGAGTTGGGCGGTGAACCTGGCGGCACGCATCATCCGCAGCGGGTCGTCGCCGAAGGAGATCTCCGGCGAGATCGGCGTCCGCAGGACCCCGGCCATGAGGTCGCCGATGCCGTTCGCCGGGTCGACCAGGGTCAGCCCGGGAAGGCGCAACGCCATCGCGTTGACCGTGAAGTCCCGGCGGAGAAGGTCGTCCTCCAGGCTCAGCCCGAATACGACCTCCGGCTTCCTGGTCACCCCGTCGTAGCTGTCCGCCCGGTAGGTGGTGATCTCCACGGTCTCGCCGGCGACCTTCGCCCCGATGGTCCCGAAGGCCCGGCCGATATCCCACTGCGCCTCGGAGATCGGGGTGACGATCTCGAGGATCTGCTCCGGGGTCGCATCCGTCGTGAAATCGAGGTCGTGCAGGGTCCGGCCCAGGAACGCGTCGCGCACCGGACCGCCGACGAGGGCAAGCTCGTGGCCCGCAGCCTCGAAGGCCAGGGCCAGGCGGGATACGGAAGGAGTGGCAGCCAGGTCGCCCAGCCGCGTGAGGGCTGTCGCGACGCTCTGCATGCCCCCCATGTTAGTTCCTGGTCGCCGGCGCGGCAGCCGCAGACCGGTTACTCAGGGCGCACGCCGTAGAATCCCCTATATGGTGGCCGAGTCAAGTACTGCGCGTCGGCCCGCGCACCCGACAGCGGCGAGCGGCCGCTGGTCGCACCTCAGGGTCCCCGTCTCCGCCCTCCTGATCGGCATCCTCGCCGGACTGCTTCCCCTGGCTTCGTCCGGCTTCATTCCCGGCGCGCCCACCAGCGCGGCCGCCGCCGCGACGGCGACTCCGACGCCGACGCCGACAGCGGATGCTGCGACGACGGACCAGGTCACGGTGACGGTCGCCCCCGTCTCGCTGGCGCCCCTGCGGTCAGGACAGGACCTCGCGGTCACCGTAAGGATCACCAACGGCAGCGCCGAAACCATCACCCCCGGCACGATCGAGCTCTACCTCGCCGAACGGGCACTGACCAGTCGCAGCGCACTCACCGCCTGGCTGCATCCCACCAAGACGGGCAAGCCCGGCGACCTGATGCTGCGTTCGGCACTTCCGGCCGCCATCCCGCCAGCGGGAACGGCGACCGTCGCCATCTCGGTGCCCTCCGCGGACGTCGGCCTCACCTCGGGCAACGCGTGGGGCGCCCGCGGCATCTCGGCCACGATCACCGAGGACGGGTCCGTCCTCGCCCAGGGGCGGGGCACCTTCGTCTGGTATTCCAACGAGGTCGTCACCCCGGTGGCCCTCGCTGTCGTGATGCCGATCACGGTGCCGGAGCAGACCGAGGGTCTCATCCCGGCGAAATCACTCGAAACCTACACCGCGCCGGGCGGCAGGCTGAGCCGGCAGCTCGACGGCGTGATCAACCGCGACGTGACGATTGCGATCGATCCGATGATCATCGCGTCGATCCGTATCCTCGGCAACACGGCACCGGCGAGTGCCGTGGCCTGGCTCGGTCGCCTCGGTCAGGCGAAGAACGATATATTCCCGCTCGGCTATGCGGATGCCGACCTCACCCTTCAGGCCCAGGCCGCTGCCGGCACCCTCCTGGTTCCCCTCTCATTCGACCAGTCGCTCAACGCCTCGGATTTCACCTCCCCGACACCGGCACCGACACCATCAACATCAACTCCGACACCGACCCCGACTCCGACGGCAACCGGCAGCGCCCCTGCCGGCCTGACCGACACGACGACCGACACGACGACCGACACCGCGACTCCGACTCCACCCCCGACCTCAGCACCCGTGATCACTCCGGGCACAGTCCCCACGAGCGAGCAACTCCTGGCCTGGAATTACACGGCAACGGACATCGGCTGGCCGCTGACGGGCACAGTCTCGGCCGCCGACCTCGATGTCTTCACGGCGGGCGGCCTCTCGAGCCTCATCCTCGGCGGGGCAAACACCGCGCAGTCTGACCTCACCGAGACCCCCAACGCGAACGTGGTCCTGGCCGGTGGGCATGGAAACGCCCTGGTCACCGACGAACCCATCTCTGCAGCGCTCCGGACGGCGGCCACCGCGACGACGGATAGCGACTGGCAGGTGGCGATGGCCGAGCTGAGCTCCCAGATCGCGGTGGTCTCCGCCGAACGTCCCGCGACCGTGCGCACACTCCTCGCCACGTTCGACCGTGACACCGTGCCGGGTGGAGTCCGGTTGAGCGAAACCCTCGCGGCCCTTTCGGGCCTGGGCTGGCGTGCACCGGCGACCGTGGCCGCCGCACGTGCGGCGTCGCCGGCCACGGACGTGAGCTTCCAGTCCCAGGCGGTGTCCGATGCCCGCATCCTCACGGCGCGCACTCTGCTGCACCGTGAAGGTGAGGTGACGGCGTTCTCGACGGCACTCTCCAAACCGCTCGCCATCACCGCCACCCAGCGACTGACGACGCTCGCGCTGCTGTCGACGAGCTGGGCGCAGGATACGGGTGCCTGGAGCGAGGCCGTCGACTCGAGCCTCGCGGACTCCTCTGTACTGCTCTCCTCGATCAGCGTGTCCACGAAGGGTCCGATCAACGTCGTCGGCAGTCAGGTCGACATCCCGATCACCCTCGACAACGCCCTCGGGCAGTCCGTGACGGTGAAAGTCCAGGTCGTCCCGTCCAACGGCCGACTCATCGTCGGCGGCGATGTCATCGAGGCGACGATCGAGGCGTCCTCGGCCAGGACCGTCAAGGTCCCCGTGACGGCCGCTGTCGGGAATGGTGCGGTCACGCTGCGGATCACCCTCTTCTCCCCGGACGGTTCCGTCGTCGGCCAGCCCAGTCAGATTCCGATCAACGTGCGTGCGGACTGGGAGGGCCTCGGTTCGCTCATCTTCGCCGCCCTGCTCGTGCTCTTCTTCGGATTCGGGATCTGGAGAAACGTGCAGCGCCGCCGCCGGGAACGTACTGCGGTCGCGCAGGCGACAGATGCCCCTGTGGAGCCCCCCGTCGATCCCCCGGTCGTGCCGCGTGGCTAGCATCGGGCGCGCGAGCGCCTTCCTCGCCTCGGGCACGATCGTCTCCCGCATCCTGGGATTCGTGAAGGTCATCGTCCTCGCCGGCGTGATCGGCCTGTACGGCACGAGCGCCGACGCGTTCGCGCTCGCCAATCAGCTCCCGAACACCGTCTACACGATCGTCGCAGGCGGAGTCCTCACCGCGGTCCTCGTCCCCCAGATCGTCAGGGCCGGACTCCACGTCGACGGCGGCACCGCGTACATCAACAAGCTGCTGACCCTGGCGCTCAGCATCCTCGCGGTCACCACGCTCGCCGCAACACTCCTGGTCCCGGTCATCACGCCCTTCATCGGCCTGCACCTGCCTCCAGCGCAGTTGGACCTCGCCATCGCCTTCGCTTATTGGTGCATGCCGCAGATCTTCTTCTACGGCCTGTACACGGTTCTGGGGGAAGTGCTCAATGCGAGAAAGTCGTTCGGACCGTTCACCTGGGTTCCGGTTCTCAACAACGTGGTTGCCCTGGCCGGAATCGTCGTCTTCGCCCTCGTGGCCGGGGCCGACCCCAACGGTGATCGCACGGCGAGCGACTTCACCCCGGGCATGGTCGCACTGCTGGGCGGCACCGCCACGCTCGGCGTCGTCGCGCAGGCCGTCGTGCTCTTCTATTTCTGGCGTCGGATCGGACTCCACTTCCGCCCCGACTTCCACTTCCGCGGGGTCGGGCTCGGCGCCGCCGGCAAGACCGCGAGCTGGACCTTCGGCATGCTCCTGCTCAGCACGGCCGCCGGGATCGTCGAAACCCAGGTCGTCACCCAGGCCACGGGCAAGGCGTCCGTCGCCGTGCTCGCAACAGCCTGGCTCATCTTCATGCTCCCGCACTCGGTCATCACCGTTTCCGTGGCCACCGCCTACTTCACCGGCATGAGCGAGCATGCCTCCCGCGGTGACGTTGCGAAGCTCAGAACGGATGCCTCGTCGGCTATACGAGGCACGTCACTCCTGATCGTGCTCGCGTCGACGGTCATCCTGGTCTGCGCCTACCCGTTCGCGGCGGTCTTCACCCAGGGGAAGTTCGAGCAGGTGCAGGGCACCGGGAACGTCATCATCGCCTACATTCTCGGCCTCGTCGCCTTCTGCGTGCTCTTCGTCCTGCAACGCACGTTCTATGCGCTCGGCGACACCCGCACCCCGTTCTTCTTCACCCTGTTCCAGGTCATCCTCGTCGTGACCGGAGTGCTCGCGTGCTCGCTGCTGCCCCCGGCCTGGATCGCCGTCGGCATCGCACTCGTCGTGACGGTCTCCGGAATCCTGCAAACGATCCTGGCCGGCCACTTGTTGCGGCGTCGTCTGGGCGGTCTCGACGGCCGTCGTATCCTGCGGAGCCTCGTCCGGTACCTGGTCGCCGCGATTCTTCCCCTCATCATCGGCCTCGGAATCCTCCTGCTCCTCGGCGGCACTCACGAGGGCGGCTTCGCCGTCTCCGGACGGCTCGAGGCCATCCTGTCGATGCTCATCATCGGCGGCGTGATGTCCCTCGCCTACTTCGGAATGCTGCTGCTCATGCGCAGCGATGAACTCAGGGTCTTCCTGGTGCCGCTGATCAACCGGTTCCGCCCGCGCGGCACGAACTAGTCCGGCACGCCACCAGCAAGGTGGTCCCCGGGCCGGGCACACTGGCAACCGGCCGTGAACGCAGGCCCCCGGCTGGGAGGCGCGGAATAGCATCCGATTAGGATGTGTTGTACCCGGCAGCGAGGCAGCCACACCTGCCCTGCCCCCACTGCGAAGGAGTCTACGCGTGCGTCAGATCATCATCATCGGCTCCGGCCCTGCCGGATTCACGGCCGCCATTTACGCCGCGCGCGCCAACCTCAAACCGCTCCTCATCGCGAGCTCGGTCGAGGCCGGCGGCGAGCTGATGAACACGACCGAGGTCGAGAACTTCCCCGGCTTCCCCGAGGGTGTCCAGGGCCCCGACCTCATGCAGAAGATGCAGGAGCAGGCCGAACGCTTCGGCACCGAGGTCGTCTACGACGACGTCACCGAACTCGACCTCACCGGCGCGGTCAAGACCGTCACGCTCGGTTCCGGCGAGACCCACGAGGCCCTGACCGTGATCTTCGCGACCGGTTCCGCATACCGCAAGCTCGGTCTCGAAGACGAAGAGCGCCTCTCGGGGCGCGGCGTCTCCTGGTGTGCGACCTGCGACGGCTTCTTCTTCAAAGAGAAGGAGATTGCCGTGATCGGCGGCGGCGACTCCGCCATGGAGGAAGCCACCTTCCTCACCCGGTTCGCGAGCAAGGTCTACGTTGTGCACCGCAAGGACACCCTGCGCGCCTCCAAGATCATGCAGGATCGCGCCTTCGCCAACCCGAAGATCGAGTTCGTCTGGAACTCGACGGTCTCCGGCATCACGGGCACGGATGCCGTCGACGGCCTGGTTCTGCGCGACACGGTTTCCGGCGCCGAAAGCATCCTTCCCGTCGGAGGGGTCTTCGTCGCCATCGGCAATGACCCGCGCACCCACCTCGTCCACAAGCAGCTCGATCTCACGACGGACGGCACGATCGCCGTCGCTGGACGATCCTCCCTGACCAGCCAGGCGGGCGTCTTCGCCGCCGGCGACGTCATCGACCCGCACTACCGCCAGGCCGTGACCGCGGCCGCCTCCGGCACCGTGGCTGCGCTCGACGCGGAGCACTACCTCGCTTCCCTCCCCGCGGAACTGCTGGCCAGCGCCGGCGACTCCACATTCGCAACAGCCACCAACTAAGGAGCACACATGTCCGCACGCGCCGTTACCGACGCGACTTTCGACCAGGAAGTCATCAACAACGAGAAGACCGTCCTCGTGGACTTCTGGGCGGAATGGTGTGGCCCCTGCCGCGCCGTCAGCCCCATCCTGGACCAGATCGCCGCAGAGCACGCCGACAAGCTCGACATCGTCAAGCTCAACGTCGACGACTTCCCCGCCCTCGCCGCGAAATACCAGATCACGTCGATCCCGGCCATGAAGGTGTTCCAGAAGGGCGAGGTCGTCAAGACCGTCATCGGCGCCAAGCCGAAGGTCGTCCTCGTTTCCGACCTGGCCGCATACCTGGCCTAGAGGCCCTCTCCCCGCTTCGGTCGGTTTCACGTGAAACACCGGACGTAGAGATGAACGAAGCCCGCCCGGCACCGTCGGGCGGGCTTCGTCGTATCCGGGTGGGCCTACGATTGAACCCTCACCAGAACGGATGTGACGTGACTGCACAGGGCTCTTCCCAGGCCGGTAACAACCTCGACCCGTGGTACCACCACTACGCCGAGCGAGCCGCCGGGCTGCGGGCCTCCGAGGTGCGGGCCCTCTTCGCCGTCGCCTCCCGCCCCGAGGTCGTCTCACTGGCCGGGGGAATGCCGTTCGTGGCAGCGCTGCCCCCGGACCTCGTGGTCAACGCCATGGAGCGGGTCATGCGTGAGCAGGGTCCCGTCGCCCTGCAATACGGCTCCGGCCAGGGAGTACCCGCTCTCCGCGAACAGATCCTCGAGGTCATGGCCCTCGAAGGCATCCGCGCCCATGCCGACGATGTCGTCGTGACCACCGGCTCGCAGCACGCCCTCGAACTCGTCAGCAAACTCTTTCTCGATCCCGGTGACGTTGTGATCTCCGAGGGACCGAGTTACGTGACTGCCATGGTCATCTTCAAGTCGTACCAGGCCGAGGTCGACCATGTTCCCATGGACGAACACGGTCTCATCCCTGAAGCCCTGCGTGAGCACATCCAGCAGCTCCGTGTTGCAGGCAAGACCATCAAGTTCCTGTACACGATCCCGAACTTCCACAACCCGGCCGGGGTCACGCTGAGCTGGGAACGGCGTATCGAAATTCTCGAGATCTGCCGCGCCAACAACATCCTCGTCCTCGAAGACAACCCGTACGGCCTGCTCTACTTCGACAAGCCGGCACCGGATGCGATGCGCTCCCTCGAACAGGACGGCGTCGTCTACCTCGGCACCTTCTCCAAAACCCTCGCTCCGGGTTTCCGGGTGGGTTGGGCCCTCGCACCCCACGCGATCAGGGAAAAGCTGGTGCTCGCGAACGAGGCCGCCGTTCTGTCGCCGAGCTCGTTCAGCCAACTCGTGATCTCGGAGTACCTGGCCACTGCCGATTGGAAGGGCCAGATCAACACCTTCCGAGGCGTGTACCACGAGCGCAAGGACGCCCTGCTGAATGCACTGGACGAGTACCTGCCCGAACTCACCTGGACGAATCCCAATGGGGGATTCTATGTCTGGGTCACCCTGCCGCAGCTGCTCAATTCCAAGGCGATGCTCCCGCGCGCCGTCAAGGAGCTCGTCGCGTACACGCCGGGAACCGCTTTCTTCGCCGACGGCGACGGCCAGCAGAACATCCGCCTGTCGTTCTGCTATCCCACCCCTGCCGAGATCCGGGTCGGCGTCCGTCGACTCGCGACCGTCGTCCGCGATGAGCTCGACCTTCTCGAAACGTTCGCCGGAACCGGCTCGCTCGATCCGCTCCGCACACCCGGTCGCTTCAACCCGCTGCCGAACGACATCTCCTAGCCCACGAACCACCCCAAGCGATTAGCAAGGAATCCCTGATCATGACCGATATTTCTCCCCTCGCGATCATCGTTCTCGCCGGCGGAATCTCGCATGAGCGCGATATCTCGCTCCGTTCGGGGCGTCGGGTCGCGGACGCGCTCACCGGCCTCGGCCACAAGGTCACCCTCCTCGACCCGCAGGCGGGGCTCCTGCTCGACCTCACCACCCGGGCCCCCGATGTCATCTTCCCGGTCGTGCACGGAGCCACCGGGGAAGACGGCGCGCTCCTCTCGCTCCTGGAGACGACGGGTATCCCCCACGTCGGCTCCCGCGGAGGTCCGGCGAGCCTCGCCTGGACGAAGCCCACGGCCAAGGAACTCGTCCGACGCGCCGGGTTCGCGACACCGAACTGGATTGCCCTCTCCAAAGAGACCTTCCGGGACCTCGGAGCGGCGAGCGTTCTCGAGCATCTCCTGACGGCACTTCCCACTCCCCTTGTCGTGAAGCCATCCCAGGGTGGATCCGCGCAGGGTGTCACCATCGTCGAGACCGCGGCCGAGCTTCCGCGGGCCATGGTCGAGGCCTACACCTACAACTCGGTGGCCCTCGTCGAAGAAAAGGTACGCGGCACCGAACTCGCCGTCACGGTCATCGACTCCGGACTCGGTCCGGTCGCCCTCCCCGCCGTCGAGATCGTGCCCGTCAATGGTGTCTACAGCTTCGAGGCCCGCTACAACGCCGGCGAGACCCTCTTCTACGCACCAGCGCGCATCACCGCGGACATCGCCACTCTCGTCACCCAGACGGCTGTCGATATTCACACACTGCTCGGACTCCGCCACATCTCCCGGATCGACCTGATCGTCGACGAAGACGGCGTTGTCTGGTTCCTCGAAGCCAACGTGCTCCCCGGGCTCACGGAAACCTCCCTGGTCCCCCAGTCCATCGAAGCGTCGGGTGCGACGCTCGGCGACGTCTACGAGTCACTCGCGCGAGCCGCGGTCGCGACCGTCGACTGACTTCGATCCGACAAGATCGTCCATTTCTCCCGAAAATCAGCCCCTTTGGGGCGCGAATCGGACATTCCCGGAGCGCCGGAATCGGCTTAGGATGCCTTCTGAAGACCTGAAATCACGCAGAACCGGCGTTCCCACTCGTCTTTCCTGACAACGTTTCACGTGAAACACTCGCGCCAGAAATGACGGGAGGCAGAAAATCCGCGCAAGAGCACGTTTCACGCGAAACATGCGCTACATTCTGCACACCCCACAGGCACGCTGGTGATTCACCCTGCACGGCGGTGGCCCCTTGAGACACCGGTTATATAGAGAATGGCTTGAGTCTAACGCTATGTTTCACGTGAAACATACCTGGGGTTCGCGTCTCGTGACACCGTTTCACGTGAAACATGCGCAGAACGTCGCGTCGACCAGGCGCCCCGGTGATGAAGCGCGCCAATTGCGTCATTTCGTACCAAGCACTCCGCGAGTGAATCGGCTCACCTGACGCGTGTGCGTGCGTGATGTTTCACGTGAAACACCGTAGGGGAGCAGGCCTGTTCGACCGAGGGATCTAATTCGACCCGAAGCCGGGCTCTCCCAGAACCGCAAGAATCCGGTTCAGGTCGCCGATCGTGGCAAAATCGATATTGATCTGTCCCTTACGCGCGCCCAGGTTGATCTTCACCCGGGTGTCCAGGCGATCGCCAAGGTGTGAAGCGATCTCGTCGAGGTGACCCTGGCGTTTGCCTGCCGATGGTCGAGGCGCCTGCGCCTTCGGCACTGCCGTCGCCGCGGCTTCCGCCGCCCGCACAGAGAGGTCCTCGTTGACGATCTTGTCGGCGAGACGAAGCATCCCTTCCGGATCGCCCACGGAGAGGATCGCACGGGCGTGACCGGCGGACAGGACACCCGCGGCAACCCGTACCTGGACGGCTTCCGGAAGCTTCAGGAGACGGATCGTGTTGGTGATTTGTGGCCTTGACCGGCCAATTCGCTGTGCGAGCTCGTCCTGGGTGATTCCAAAGTCCGCGAGCAGCTGCTGGTACGCCGACGCCTCTTCGAGCGGATTGAGCTGGGCACGATGCAGGTTCTCGAGCAGTGCGTCGCGGAGCATGTCGATGTCCGCGGTCTCCCGGACAACGGCGGGGATGGAATCGAGGCCCGCTTCCTTGGTCGCCCGCAACCGACGCTCGCCCATGACGAGTTCGTATTTTCCGGGCTGATCGGGGAGGGGGCGCACCACGATCGGCTGCAGCACACCGACCTCGCGAATGCTGTGCACGAGTTCCGCAAGATCGGATTCGTCGAACACGCTGCGGGGCTGCACGGCATTCGGGACGATATCGAACGGATTGAGGTGCGCGAGCCGGGCACCGGGAACCGGTACGAGGACGGGCGCATCCGCATCCGCCGGCTCGACGACAGCAGAACCGCCCTCGACCAGGCCGTCCTCTGCGGGAGCACCCGAGTCCGGCACCGCGGTGAGTCCGACAGCGTCGATCCCGGCCTTGTCACCCGCCGCCGCGAGTGCGGCTGCCGCGCTCGCCTTCGCCGCCGGGGAGTACGGGAAGAACACGTCCACGGGACGGGCGAGGGTCGGGTCGTCCTGAATCGGAATCAGGGCGCCGATACCGCGGCCGAGGCCTGTTCTCTTCGCCATTACTGTCGTTCTCCTGTCTGGGGGGCACCGCGTCTGGCGATTTCCGCTGCTGCTTCAAGGTAGGAGAGCGATCCTGCCGAGTTCAGGTCGTAACTGATCACGCTCTGACCGTAGCTCGGCGCCTCAGAAACCCGCACAGAGCGCGGAATGAGGGTACTCAACACCTGGTCGGGGAAGTGATCGCGCACGTCCTGCGCCACCTGGTTGGCCAGGTTGGTGCGGCTGTCGTACATCGTCAGCAGAATGGTCGATACCGTGAGTTCGGGGTTCAGGTGCTTCTCGATCAGTTCGATGTTCTTGAGCAGCTGGCTCAGGCCTTCGAGCGCGTAGTACTCGCACTGAATCGGGATGAGGACCTCTTTCGCGGCGACGAAGGCGTTGATCGTGAGGAGCCCGAGGGATGGGGGACAGTCGATGAACACATAGTCGTAGGGATCCGTCATTGCGGAGAGGTGCACGGTGAGGGCACGACTCAGCCGCTGTTCGCGGGCGACGAGGGAGACGAGCTCGATCTCGGCTCCCGCGAGGTGGATCGTCGCCGGTACGCAGAAGAGCGAACCGAATTCGGGGCTGCTCTGCACAACGGAGGCGAGTTCTACGTCGTTGATGATCACGTCATAGACGCTCGGGGTGTCCGCGCGGTGTTCGACGCCGAGCGCTGTCGAGGCATTTCCCTGCGGATCGAGGTCGATCACAAGTACCCGGGCACCCTGCCGGGCCAGGGCCGCTGCCAGGTTCACGGCGGTCGTGGTCTTGCCAACGCCGCCCTTCTGGTTGGACACCGTGATGATCCGGGTGCGCTCGGGCTTGGGCAGCTTCTCCGCTGCGATCACCTGACGCCTGCGCGTGAGCTCGGTGATTTCCCTGGCGAGGGGAGTGCTGCTGTCAAAACCGCGTGCGGCCGTGGTGTCGTGCTGTTCCTGGCCGGGTTGTTTCACGTGAAACCTTTACGTTCGACGGTTGAAGAGCCATCCGAGGGTGATGCACGATCCGTGTTCGCGTGTGCGAAACGCCAATCGGGGACTAATCAACTGTAGCCCTTATGACTCGCGTCACGTCCTGCAGCACGCCCTCACCGAGGGTGATCACCTCGACATTGCTGAGGTGGAAGCGACGAATCTCCTTCGCAGCCGCCGAAATTTCGCCCTGCGCACCAGCGCCCTTCATGAGCACGAGCTCGCCCCCTGCCCTGAGGAGCGGCGCCGTCAGGGGAATCAGTGTTCGGAAAGCGCTTACTGCGCGCGCGGTGACCTGGTCGAGCGGATGCGGAAGGTGCAGGTCCTCAGCACGGGCGCGCGTCACGGTCGTGTTGGTCAAACCGAGCTCCGCAACCTGCTCGGTCAGCCAAGCCACCCGGCGCTCCATCGGTTCGATCAGCACGAAGTCGACGTCGGGCCGAATGATCGCGAGCACGAGTCCGGGCAGTCCGGCGCCGGACCCGACGTCGCCGACCAGTCCGGGCCGGAGCAGCGGGGCCATGATCGCACAGTTCAGGATGTGCCGGCTCCAGAGCCGGGGCAACTCGAGCGGGCCGATCAGGCCGCGCTCCTCGCCCTGCGTCGCGAGGTTGGCCGCGAAGGCCCGTGCGACGTCGATGCGGTCCCCGAAGAGCCCGGCCGTGACGACCGGTTCGATCTCGAGCGTGTCGTTCACGGGTTCCACGTGAAACTACGCCGCGGTGATGACCGTGTGACGGTCGCGGCCTTCGCCCGTCGACTCCGACACGTAACCGTGCTCGGAGACGAGGTCGTGCACGAGCTTGCGCTCATAGGACGACATCGGCGGCAGGGAGGCTTCCGTCGCGCCTGCGGCGATGCGCTCGATCGCCCGGGTCACGAGGACGCCGAGCTCCGCCTGGCGGGCCTCACGGGAGCCGCCGATGTCGAGGATCAACCGGGAGAACGACCCGGTTTTGTTCTGTACCGCGAGGCGGGTCAGTTCCTGCAGGGCGTTCACGGTGTCCGGGCGGGAGAGCAGGCGCAGGCTTCCGGCATCCGTCGAATTGACCGACACGTAGGCGCGGCCGTTGCGGGCATCGATGTCGATGTCCCCGTCGAGGTCGCAGATGTCGAGGAATTCCTCGATGTAGTCCGCGGCGACGTCGCCCTCCTTCTCGAGCTGATCGAGGGTGGGGGAGTCGTCTTCCGCGGGGGAATCCGCGGCGATCACGTCGGTGTTCTCAGTCACGATGTCCGTCTCTTCTGTGTTCTGCTCAGTCGTTCTGTTCAGGCCCTTCGGCCTGTTCAGTCGCTTCGGACCAGTCTATTTCTTCGGGCCGGTCTGCTTCTTGGCGCGGGACTTGCCGACGGGCTGCTGACGCTGCGGCTGCTGCTTCTTCGGCTCTTCGACCACGATGATGTCGCCATCCTTCGCGATGAGCTTTCCCTTGCGCGCGAGACGCTCCTCGCGGGCCTTGGCCGCTTCACTGCCCGGTGTCGGCATGTTGCGGATGACCAGGAACTGCTGGGCCATGGTCCAGATGTTCGAGGTCAGCCAGTAGAACATGACGCCGAGCGGGAAGGCGATACCGGAGAAGGCGAAGACGAGCGGGAGTAAATACAACATCATGCGCTGCTGCTTGAACATCGGGCTCGCCTTGGTTTCCGGCGACATGTTCTTGGAGACGATCTGCAGCTGCGTGATGAACTGCGAAGCAGTCATCAGGACGACCATGGTGGCCGCGATGAGCATCACGGCGAGGTTGTACGGGCTGCCGGCCACGAGCAGCGCCCACTGCGTGGAGAACGATTCGTGCAGCGGTGCGACCCCGAACAAGGTCGCACTCCCGAAGCTCTCCGCAAGCTGGGAGTTGAGCGGACCGACGCCGGCCTTGGCGTGCTGCGCGTCGTTGAGGACGGAGAAGAGCGCGAAGAAGATCGGCATCTGCAGCAGGAGGGGAAGGCACGAGCTCAGCGGGTTCGTGCCCGTGCGCTTGTACAGTTCCATGGTCTCGCGGGACATTGCCTCGCGGGAGAACTGGTCCTTCTTGCCCTTGTACTTGTCCTGGATCTTCTTGAGCTGGGGAGCGACCTCGAGCATCTTGCGCTGGCTGCGAATCTGCCGTACAAAGATGGGGATGAGCGCGGCGCGCACGACGAGCACGAGTCCCACGATCGCGAGCACCCAGGTGATGCCATCGTTGTAGCCGAGGCCAACGGTCGTGAACAACCAGTGGAAGGCGACGAGCAGGAGCTCGACAGCCCATTTCAAAGGCCAGAGAATCGTACCTAGGAGGTCCATACTTTGGGTCAGCCCTTTCCGTGGCTCACTGGGACTACAAATCCAAACGACGTCACGGCGTAGCGACGCTTGCGCTTCAGCGGAACGTCATCGACTCCGCCTTCGGCCCACGGATGACACCGGGCCAGCCGGCGTGCAGCCAGACCGGACCCGATTACAAGGCCATGTTCCTGAACGGCGCCGAGTGCGTACGCCGAACAAGAGGGATAGTACCTGCAAACGTCGCCATACAGCGGTGAGATCACCGCGCGGTAGACGCGCAGGAGCACAACCCCCAGATTGCGTGGGAGCAGAAGGACCCACGCCAACACCGTCTTCACGAGGTCGACCATCGCGGGCTACTCATCGGGAGGGCAGTCGTTCCGGCCGGCGATGGCCGGATCCGGTCGTGCCCGCGGCAATTCGGCGCTGGAAACTCAGGAGGGCCTGGCTGACTTCGGCCTGCAAAACCGGCCACTCCACTTCGTGCGCCGCAGGAAGTGCGCGAATGACGACATCCGTGCCCGGGTTCACCGTAGGGAGCAGACCGAAGCACGCCGCCTTCAGGCGACGTCGCATTCGGTTGCGCCGGACGGCGTTCCCCACGTTTTTGGCGACGATGAAACCAAACCGAGGGGGTAAGCCCTTTGAATTGTCACGCAGGTACGTCACGAAGTGCGGACCAACAACACGCACGCCACGGCGAACGACCATCTTGTAGTCGTTGCCGCTCGTGATGCGATTGGTCCCCGCGAGCACGTGAGTGCTTAGGCGGAAAGCTCGGTGCGACCCTTGCGACGGCGGGCACCGAGGATCGCGCGGCCGGCACGGGTACGCATGCGAAGACGGAAGCCGTGCACCTTGGCGCGACGACGGTTGTTCGGCTGGAAAGTTCTCTTGCTCATTGTGTGGTCTCCACGTATTGAATCTCCGCAGGCCAAAAAATGTAGAACGGCCGGGAAAGAGTGAGGTAGCCCGCGGGCTGGGGTCAACTGATTAAAACTACGGCCTCAATCGGTGCTGGTCAAACCCGACGGCGGTAAACGGCAGATTCTGCAGATGTTTTCTCGGTTTCCGGTCAACGACACGTACCGAATCCACAACAGAGTTGGCCGCCGCGGCAGACATTGACTACCGTGAGGACAAGTTATCCACAGGCAGCCCGCAATGCCTGTAAAACACAGCCCGAATTGCGCACAGGCGGTGGATAACCTTGTGGATGCTTTTGCTGAGGCCGTCGATTCGGCCCACACTGGTGTCGACTCTTCCGGCAGTTCCGGGTGCATTCAAGAAATCATCGACAGTACCGACACGCAGTTTCAACACACAGCGTTTCACCAGACAGTATCGACAGAGGGAACAATGGCAGCCGAAGAACAACCGATCGCGGACACCTGGCGGGCAGTGCTCACCAGCCTCGAATCGGATGACACCATCACCCCGATGCTCTACGGCTTCCTGAACCTGGTCGAACCCAAGGGCATCGCGGCCGGCACGTTCTATCTCGAAGTACCGAACGAGTTCACCGCGAGCATGCTGAACCAGCGGATGCGGGTGCCGCTGCTCGCCGCGATGGGTCAACTGTCCGAGGCGAGCGCGGTCTCGACCTTCTACGTCGTCGTCAATCCCGAACTCGAGCAGGAGTCGCTCCGTCCGGTCCAGGAGTCCGCACTGCCCAGGGACGTCGAGACACCCGCGACGCCCCAATCGGTTTTCGAGAGCGCGCCGCCCGTCGAGAGCCCGCACGACACCCGGCTCAATTCCAAGTACAGCTTCGACAACTTCGTGATCGGGCAGTCGAACCGGTTCGCGCACGCCGCCGCGGTCGCCGTTGCCGAGGCACCGGCCAAGGCGTACAACCCCCTCTTCGTCTACGGCTCCTCCGGATTGGGCAAGACCCACCTGCTCCACGCCATCGGCCACTACGCCATGAGCCTCTATCCCGGCATCCGAGTGCGTTATGTCAGTTCAGAAGAGTTCACCAACGACTTCATCAACTCGATCGCCAACAACCGCGGCTCGGCATTCCAGTCCCGGTATCGCAATATCGACATCCTGATGATCGACGACATCCAGTTCCTGCAGGGCAAGGCGGAGACCCAAGAGGCGTTCTTCCACACCTTCAACACTCTGCACGACCACAACAAGCAGGTCGTCATCACGAGCGACCTGCCGCCGAAGGCCCTGACCGGTTTCGAAGACCGCATGAGGTCCCGTTTCGAGTGGGGCCTCATCACGGATGTCCAGGCCCCCGACCTCGAGACCCGCATCGCCATCCTGCGCAAGAAGGCCCAGAGCGAGAAGCTCCAGGTTCCCCACGACATCCTCGAATTCATGGCGTCCAAGGTCTCATCCAACATCCGCGAGCTCGAGGGAACCCTGATCAGGGTCACGGCCTTCGCGAGCCTCAACCGAACGCCCGTCGACATGGACCTCGTCCAGACGGTGCTCAAGGACCTGATCACCCTCGACGAAGACAACGTCATCGCGCCGGTCGACATCATCACCAACACGGCGGACTACTTCAAGCTCACCGTCGAGGACCTCTATGGCTCCTCACGCTCCCAAGCCGTTGCCACGGCTCGCCAGATCGCGATGTACCTCTGCCGCGAGCTCACCAATCTCTCCCTCCCGAAGATCGGCCAGCTGTTCGGCAACCGGGACCATACGACGGTGATGTACGCGAACAAGAAGATCAGCGAACTCATGAAGGAACGCCGCTCGATCTACAACCAGGTCACGGAGCTCACCAACCGCATCAAACAGGACCACCGCTACAAATAAGCCGCAGAATCCCTCAGTTTTCACAGTTGTGGATAACCCTGTGGAAACTCGTCGAACAACTTGTCTGAATTTGTGGAAACTACCGTCCAGCTTGTGCAAACTCCGCTGGTGGTAAGGCTCGCCCTGAACCGGGGGACGATTAACGCTCACAGGCTGCCCACAAGTTACATGTTTGTAGTTCCCAGTGAATGAGCCGCATCCACAGAGTTATCCACAGTTTCCACAACGGTTAAGAAGATTAACAAAAACTTAAACTTCTCTCTGGCCGACAACCTTTCCTCCGACACCGGAGGAAACCGAGCGACGCCGGGGCCGTTGTGAGAACGACTACCATTGAGGCCAAACAGGTCTCCGACCGACAGGAGTGACTTCGTGAGATTTCAGGCCAACCGGGACGTTTTCAGCGAAGCCGTTTCTTTTGCTGTCAAACTCCTTCCCCAGCGCACCACGCTGCCCATTTTGAGCGGTGTGCTGATCGAAGCAACAGCGACCGGCTTGATCCTCTCGTCATTCGACTATGAGGTGTCCGCGCAAACCGAAATCGCCGCCGAGGTCGAAGAGACCGGACGGGTTCTCGTGTCCGGTCGCCTCCTCGCCGAGATCGCCAGCCGGATGCCGAACGCCCCCGTCACATTCGTGACCAAGGACTCCCGCATCACGGTCAGCTGTGGAACCGCGAGCTTCACGCTCCTGTCCATGCCTGTCGAGGAATATCCAAGCATCCCGGTCGTCAGCGGCCAGGCCGGCCTGGTTCCCGCCGAAGATTTCGCCGCTGCCGTCGCCCAGGTCGCCGTCGCCGCATCGCGTGACGACGTCACGCCGGTCATCACGGGTGTCCAGCTGCAGATTTCCGAAAACAGCCTGAGCCTCGTCGCGACAGACCGCTACCGTGTCGCCGTGCGAGAAATCGACTGGGACCCCGGAACGATGGTCGCGACAGACACCATCACCGCGCTCGTACCCGCACGTACCCTGCAGGAAGTCGGCAAGACCTTCGGACACAGCGGCACGATCTCCGTCGCGATCACCAACACCGACGATCGCGAAGTGATCGCATTCACCGCCGACAAGAAGACCGTCACAAGCCTGTTGATCAAGGGCAACTACCCGCCGGTTCGCCGGCTGTTCCCCGACCAGGTCGACAACTACGCCGTGATGAATACCGCGGAACTGATCGAGGCCACCCGCCGTGTCGCTCTCGTGCTCGAACGCGAGGCTGCGCTGCGTTTCTCCTTCACGACCGAGGGACTCACGCTCGAAGCGGTCGGTTCCGAACAGGCACAGGCCAAGGAATCCGTCGATGCGATCCTGTCCGGCGTCGAAACCGTTGTTTCCCTCAAGCCGCAATTCCTGCTGGACGGCCTCACGGCCGTGCACTCGGAATTCGTGCGGATCTCCTTCACGAAGACGGAAAACCCGAACAAGCCGGGCCCTGTCCTGATCACGAGCCAGAGTTCGCGCGACCAGCCGGGAGCTGACAGCTACAAGTACCTGCTCCAGCCGAACCTGCTGTTGCGCTAAGAACTCCGGTGCGGGTAACTCACCTGTCCCTGACCGACTTCCGCAACTATGCGCAGGTCGAGGTTCCGTTCCAGCCGGGACCGAACCTCATCGTCGGGAGCAACGGCCAGGGGAAGACCAACCTGGTCGAGGCCCTCGGCTTCCTGAGCACACTGGGTTCGCACCGGGTGTCGACGACGGCCGCGATGATCAGGTCCGGCGAGGAATCCGCGATCATCCGGGCCAAACTCGAGTACAACGGCCGGGACCTCCTCGCCGAAGTGCAGATCAACCGCTCGGGACTGAACCGGGCGCAGATCAACCGTTCGGTGATCAAGACGAGGGAACTGCCGCGGTATTTCTCGAGCGTCCTGTTCGCTCCGGAAGACCTCGCGCTCGTCCGCGGCGACCCGTCTGGACGACGCCGTTTTCTCGACCAGCTGCTCGTCCTCCGGTCTCCGCGTCTCACCGGTGTGCTCGCCGACTACGACAGGGTGCTCCGGCAGCGCAATTCCCTGTTGAAATCGGCGAGGGCGTCCGGATTGCGCACAACCCAGCTCGGAACCCTCGAAGTGTGGGACGACCGTCTCGTGGAATTCGGTTCGGAGATCATCGACGAGCGGGCGAAGCTCGTCGAAGAGCTCGGCACACCCCTCCGCACTGCATATGAGGCCGTCGTCGGCGCCGATCACGGGCCGGCCCTGCTCGGCGCACTCAGTATCCTCGGACTGGATGACACCCTCGGCAGCGAGGAGGACACTCCCTCCGGAGCATCGGTCGGCACGAATGATGCCGGAGCGAAGGAGGCAGGGGCGACCGCCGACCTGTTCCGTGCATCCCTGGCCGGTGTGCGCAGGAAGGAACTCGACCGCGGGATGACCCTCGTCGGACCGCATCGCGACGATGTGGTGTTCATGCTCAATGCCCTGCCGGCGCGTGGGTATGCGAGCCATGGCGAATCCTGGTCGTTCGCCCTCGCGCTCAAGCTCGCAGCCGCCGAACTCCTGCGCAGGGACTCCTCGAGTGGGGATCCTGTCCTCATCCTCGACGACGTCTTCGCCGAACTCGACCAATCGCGCCGCAGCCGCCTCGCAGCCGCGGTCCTGGGATTCGACCAGGTGCTCATCACGGCAGCCGTGTTCGAGGATGTCCCCAAGCAACTGGCCGCGCACACGATTCACATCCACGCCGGGGAGGTCATCGATGGCTGAGCAGAGCGAGGCAGCACGGGTCTACCTGCGCTTCAAGGACGTGTTCGGCGACCCGAACGCGAAGCGTGTCAGGGCGAGGCGCCGGGTGCGGGACGACACCGGCTCGAGTGTCCCGTTCGGCATCGGCCGCGATCCGCGTGGCCTCGGGGACACAATCGACTCCCTGACCCTGCAACTGGGCTGGAACTCACCCCTCGCGCAGTCGGAACTGCTCGCATCCTGGATCGAACTCGCCGGTGAGGAAACCTCGAAACACTCCACTCCCGCCGGCATCGACGAGGGCGTCCTGACCGTGCACTGCGAGTCGACGGCGTGGGCGACCCAGCTGCGCATGATGCGTGTCGAAATCATGACGCACATCTCCGTCCGGTATCCGGACGCGGGCATCCTGTCAATCCGTTTTCAGGGACCCAACGCTCCCTCCTGGAAAAAGGGTCCCAGATCAATTCCAGGGCGCGGTCCACGCGATACCTACGGCTAGGGAGCCAAAACAGGTCAACCGACTAGGCAAAACGCGTCAGATCCCCGTTTATGGCCGGGAGACCATGCCCTGTTTGGTAGACTCAAGGGTCGCCCGCGCGACGGTCAGGAGCTCCATAACAGATGTCAGTCGAACCATTGATCGAGCCGGAGCATGGATACGGCGCCGACGATATCCAGGTCCTCGAAGGACTTGAAGCCGTTCGGAAGCGCCCCGGTATGTATATCGGGTCGACCGGCCCCCGAGGTCTGCACCACCTGGTCTACGAGATTGTGGACAATTCGGTGGACGAGGCCCTCGCGGGACACTGCGACACGATCGGCATCGAGATCCTCGCCGACGGAGCCGTGCGCGTCGCCGACAACGGGCGAGGAATCCCCGTCGACATTCACAAGGCGGAGGGCCGTTCGACGGTCGAGGTCGTCCTGACCGTGCTCCACGCCGGTGGAAAGTTCGGCGGCGGCGGTTATTCAGTCTCCGGCGGCCTCCACGGCGTCGGCAGCTCCGTGGTCAACGCGCTGTCCTCCCGGCTCGACGTCGCGGTTCGTCGCCAGGGCCACGTGTGGCGGCAGAGTTTCCACGACGGTGTCCCCTTCGCCCCGCTGAGCCAGGACGAAGCCTCGGACGAGACCGGAACGACGATCACGTTCTGGCCGAGCGCCGAGACCTTCGAGACCACGGACTTCGACTTCGAAACCCTGCGGGCCCGTTTCCAGCAGATGGCGTTCCTTAATAAGGGGCTCACCATCACGCTCACCGACGAACGACCGGAGCACCTCGACGCAGAGGGCGCACCGATACACAAGACCTTCATGTACGAGAAGGGACTCGTCGACTATGTCGAGTATCTCAACCGTGCCAAGAAGGCCGAACTCGTCAACGAAGAGATCATCTCCTTCGAGTTCGAAGACCACGAACGCAAGATGGCGCTCGAAGTGGCCATGCAGTGGACCACCGCGTATACGGAGAGCGTCCACACCTACGCGAACACGATCAATACCCATGAGGGCGGCACCCACGAAGAGGGTTTCCGCGCAGCGCTCACGACCCTCGTCAACAAGTACGCGAGGGAAAAGGGCATCCTCAAGGAAAAGGACGACAACCTCACCGGCGACGATGTGCGTGAAGGCCTGACCGCCGTCGTGTCGATCAAACTCGCCGAACCGCAGTTCGAGGGCCAGACCAAGACGAAGCTCGGCAACACAGAGGCGAAGTCCTTCGTGCAGAAGGTCGCCAACGACCAGCTCTCCGACTGGTTCAACCGCAACCCGATCTCGGCCAAGGAGATCATCCGCAAGGCCCTCCAGGCCTCGAACGCCCGGATGGCGGCCCGCAAGGCGCGCGAAACCGCCCGACGCAAGGGCCTCCTCGAGGGCGGCGGCATGCCGGGCAAGCTCAAGGACTGCCAGAGCAAGGACCCGTCGCTCTCCGAGATCTTCATCGTCGAGGGTGACTCGGCCGGCGGCTCCGCCGTCCAGGGCCGGAACCCGGAATACCAGGCGATCCTGCCCCTCCGCGGGAAGATCCTGAACGTGGAGAAGGCCCGGCTCGACCGTGCCCTCGGCAACGCAGAAGTCCAGGCCATGATCACGGCGTTCGGCGCCGGCATGGGCGAGGAATTCAACCCGGACAAGGTGCGCTATCACAAGATCGTCCTGATGGCCGATGCGGATGTCGACGGCCAGCACATCACGACCCTCCTGCTGACCCTGTTGTTCCGGTACATGAGGCCGCTCATCGACCTCGGCTACGTGTACCTCGCGCAGCCGCCGCTGTACCGGCTCAAATGGACGAATGCCCCGCACGAATACGTCTACTCCGACAAGGAGCGCGACGCGCTGCTCGCCGACGGCGCTGCTGCGGGCAAGCGGATCCCCAAGGACAACGGCATCCAGCGCTACAAGGGCCTCGGCGAGATGGACTACAAGGAGCTGTGGGAAACCACGATGGCGCCTGAGACCCGCACGCTGCTCCAGGTCACGCTCGACGACGCAGCGGCTGCCGACGAGATTTTCTCCACACTGATGGGCGAGGACGTCGAGTCCCGCCGCAACTTCATCCAGAAGAACGCGAAGGACGTGCGTTTCCTTGACATCTGACGACACCACCAACAACACGACCAACGAAGAGACCGCAGCGGAGGCCGCCGCGAAGGCGGCTCATCTCGAGCAGCACGGCAAGATCGACCAGGTCGACCTGCAGCTCGAGATGCAGCGCTCCTACCTCGACTACGCCATGAGCGTCATCGTCGGGCGTGCGCTTCCCGACGTGCGTGACGGCATGAAGCCCGTGCACCGCCGCGTGATCTACGCCATGTTCGACGGCGGCTACCGCCCGGACAAGGCGTTCAGCAAGTGCGCGCGCGTCGTCGGCGACGTGATGGGTCAGTTCCACCCCCACGGTGACTCCTCCATCTACGACGCCCTCGTCCGGCTGGTGCAGCCCTGGAGCCTGCGGTACCCGCTCGCCCTTGGGCAGGGAAACTTCGGCTCCCCCGGAAACGACGGCGCTGCCGCCCCGCGGTACACCGAGACGAAGATGGCCCCGCTCGCCCTCGAAATGGTGCGCGACATCGACGAGGACACCGTCGACTTCCAGGACAACTACGACGGCCGCACGCTCGAACCCACCGTGCTCCCCTCGCGCTTCCCGAACCTTCTCGTCAACGGTTCGGTCGGCATCGCCGTCGGCATGGCCACCAACATCCCGCCGCACAACCTGCGCGAGGTATCCGCCGGCGCCCTCTGGTACCTGCAGAACCCGGACGCGACCCGCGAGGAGCTTCTGGAAGCCCTCATCCAGCGGATCAAGGGACCAGACTTCCCCACCGGCGCCCAGATCCTCGGGATCAAGGGCATCCAGGATGCCTATCGCACCGGTCGCGGGTCCATCACGATGCGGGCCGTCGTCAGCATCGAAGAGCTCCAGGGTCGCACCTGCCTCGTGATCACCGAGCTGCCGTACCAGGTCAACCCGGACAACCTCGCGATCAAGATCGCCGACCTCGTCAAGGACGGCAAGATCGGTGGCATCGCCGACATCCGCGATGAGACCTCCGGCCGCACCGGCCAGCGCCTCGTGATCGTGCTCAAGCGCGACGCGGTCGCGAAGGTCGTCCTGAACAACCTCTACAAGCACACCCCGCTGCAGGAGAACTTCGGCGCGAACATGCTCGCGATCGTCGACGGGGTGCCGCGCACGCTTCCCCTCGATGGTTTCGTCTCCGCCTGGGTCGACCACCAGGTCGACGTCATCGTGCGGCGCACCCAGTTCCGGCTCAACAAGGCCGAAGCGGATGCGCACATCCTGCGCGGGTACCTCAAGGCCCTCGACGCCCTCGACGAGGTGATCGCGCTCATCCGCCGGTCTCCGACCGTCGACGACGCCCGCACCGGCCTGATGGACCTCCTGGACGTGGACAAGCTCCAGGCCGACGCCATCCTGACCATGCAGCTGCGCCGCCTCGCGGCCCTGGAGCGTCAGAAGATCATCGACCAGGCCGCCGAACTCGAGCTGCAGATCGTCGAGTTCCAGTCGATCCTCGCGAGCCCGGAGCGCCAGCGCACGATCATCAGCGACGAACTCACCGAGATCACCACGAAATTCGGCGACGATCGGCGGACCGAGATCATGTTCGGCTTCGACGGCGACATGTCGGTCGAGGACCTCATCCCCGAAGAGGAGATGGTGGTCACCGTCACGCGCGGCGGCTACATCAAGCGCACCCGCAGCGACAACTACCGCAACCAGCACCGCGGCGGCAAGGGCGTCAAGGGTGCCCAGCTGCGCGCGGACGACGTCGTGGAGCACTTCTTCGTCACGACCACCCACCACTGGCTGCTGTTCTTCACGAACACCGGCCGGGTCTATCGCGCCAAGGCGTACGAGGCCCAGGAATCCGGTCGCGACGCCAAGGGCCAGCACGTTGCCAACCTGCTCGCACTGCAGCCGGGCGAGGAGATCGCGCAGATCCTCGACATCCGCGACTACGGGGCGGCCCAGTACCTCACGCTCGCCACTCGCGACGGCCTGATCAAGAAGACGGCCCTGAGCGAGTACGACACGAACCGTACCGGCGGAATCATCGCGATCAAGCTGCGCGAGGGCGACGAACTCGTCTCCGCGCTGCTCGTGGAGGAAGACTCGGACCTGCTGCTCGTGTCCAGGAAGGGAATGTCGATCCGGTTCACCGCGAGCGACGAAGCCCTCCGGCCGATGGGCCGCAGCACTTCCGGCGTGATCGGGATGCACTTCCGCGGGGATGACCGGCTGCTCGACGCATCCGTTGTCTCCGACGACGGCTACGTGTTCGTCGTGACGGAGGGCGGATACGCCAAGCGCACCGCGGCCGATCAGTACCGCCTGCAGAACCGTGGCGGACTCGGTATCAAGGTCGCGAAACTCAACGATGATCGCGGGGACCTCGTCGGGTCCCTTATCGTGGATGACGAGGACGAAGTACTCGTGGTCCTTGCCAGTGGCAAGGTGGTACGCTCTGACGTCGCAGAAGTCCCTGCCAAGGGACGGGACACGATGGGCGTCGTCTTCGCTAAGTTTGCGGAAGAAGACCGGATCATCGCCATTGCGAAGAACTCCGAACGTAACCTGATCGTCGAGGAAACTGCGGACGAGCCGGAGAGCGATTCGGGAGAGGAAGAACCGTTAGATGAGTAGTGTTGCTGAGAAACTTGCCAAGAAGTCCGGCCGGAGGCCCACTGTGACAACCAAGCAGGTGCGGCTCAAGCTGGTGTACATCGACTTCTGGTCGGCGGTGAAGCTGTCGTTCCTGATCGCCCTGTGCCTCGGCATCGTGACCATCGTCGCGACCTTCCTGATCTTCACGGTGCTCAACGGCACCGGGATCTTCGGCAAGATCGACGCGCTGTACGCCGATATCGCGGGGTCTTCCTCCGATCTGGCCAGCATCCTGTCCATCGGTAATGTCATGGGCTTCGCTGTCGTCGTGGCGGTGCTGAACACGGTCGTCATCACGGCCCTGGGTGCCGTCTACGCCGTGCTGTACAACCTGAGCGTGAAGATCACCGGCGGACTGCTCGTCGGCTTCACGAACAACTAGCTCGACCTTCTCCA
Source organism: Cryobacterium glucosi (assembly GCF_004402235.1). Lineage (GTDB taxonomy): Bacteria > Actinomycetota > Actinomycetes > Actinomycetales > Microbacteriaceae > Cryobacterium > Cryobacterium glucosi. The sequence continues at coordinate 36,485 of NZ_SOFS01000007.1, read as the reverse complement.
CCCGCTCCACCCGCGTCACCCGCTCCACCCGCGTCACCGCCTCCCAATCGGGCAGCACCCGAAACGAATCGGCTGCTCGATTGGGAGAAACCGGAGGTTTCCGGTAGTCTCAAATCTGCCCAATAAGGGGGATATAGCTCAGTTGGTTAGAGCGCTTCACTGATAATGAAGAGGTCCCAGGTTCAAATCCCGGTATCCCCACGCAGTTACAGTTTTATGCAGTCGCAGTTATAAGAAGTACCGGCCGTTCCGGCCATCACCCCCGTGAATGTACGGGGCCATAGCTCAATTGGTAGAGCGCCTGCTTTGCAAGCAGGAGGTCCGGGGTTCGATTCCCCGTGGCTCCACAATCTGCACGAGAATGAATCCTGCACGAGAATGACAGAAGGCCCGCATCCAGTGGATGCGGGCCTTCTTTGTGTCTCTGTCTGTCTGTTACGACTCGACGGACGATGCGTTCTTGGGCTCGTCGTCGGCGACCCAGAGCTCGTCATCGGCGCGGAACGTCTGCCAGACGGCGTATGCGACTCCTGCGGCGGCGGCCAGGGCGACACCGAGCGCGATGTATGCGCCGGCCCCCGGGCCCTTCTTCTCGATCACAACGGGCTGCTGGAAGTGCAGGCGGCTCAGGGCCGCACGAACGCGGGCATCCCTGGCGACGTCTCCGACGCTCATGACGGTGCCGATAGCAGTGCCGATGCCGGGAAGCACCTTCGTGACGACCTGGCTGCGCACATCCTCTGCGAGATCCTGCGTTGCCTGGATCTTCGGGCGTACCAACTGGTCGTAGCTGTCGCGGACACGGGGAACGACTTCCTCGCGGGTGAGCACCCCCGCCTGGTGTGCGGCATCACGTGCGAGCACGTTTGCCCGATCGAGAACCTCCTGCTGGTGGTTCCACAACTCGTCTGCGCTCTTGCGCAGCTTCGTAAGTTCCTTGCGGCGCTTGCGTGACAGGCTCATCTGGACCCTCCATCGATGTCATGTGGCGAACACCATCCATCTTGCCACGCAATACCGCAAGAGGGCTTCGGATGGCGTGGACGGTCAGGATCCGTCTTCGCGCCTGTGCAAGAATTGACCCCATGTCAAAGCACACCGCCGTCGCAACGCTCAATACATCGCTCGGACCGATCAAGGTCAACCTCTTCGGCAACCACGCGCCGAAGACGGTGAAGAACTTCGTGGGCCTCGCCACCGGCGAGATCGAATGGAAGCACCCCGGCACTGGCAAGGTCTCGAAGACTCCCCTCTATGACGGGACCGTCTTCCACCGCATCATCAAGGACTTCATGATCCAGGCCGGCGACCCGCTCGGCCAGGGCACCGGTGGCCCCGGCTTCCAGTTCGACGACGAGATCAGCCCCGACCTCGACTTCACCCAGCCGTACGTCTTCGCGATGGCCAACGCCGGCATCCAGGGCGGCCGCGGCACCAACGGGTCGCAGTTCTTCATCACTGTCGTCCCGACCACGTGGCTACAGGGCAAGCACACCATCTTCGGCGCCGTCGAGGACGAGGCCTCCCGTGCCATCGTCGCGAAGCTTGCCACCGTGCCGACCGATGGCCGTGACCGTCCCCTCACCGAGGTCGTCATCGAGTCCGTCACCGTCGAGCAGGTCTAGGCCCACTTCGAATGACTGACCTGCCCGGATCCGCAGCCAATTTCTGCTATCGGCATCCGGGCAGGCAAAGCTTCATCCTCTGTCAGCGCTGCGGCCGCACCATCTGCCCGGAGTGCCAGACACAGGCCGCCGTCGGCGTGATCTGCCCCGAGTGCATGAAGGAGCAGCGGCAGAACGCCCCGCGCACCCGCCCGGCCCTGCTGACACGCATCTCCTCGAGCCGTGGGCCGGTCGTCACGTACGGCATCATCGGGGTCACCTTCGCGGTGTTCCTGCTGCAGCTCGTCCCGGGATTCGACGTGACGAGCGCATTGCTCTATGCGGGCATCTACTCGTACCCCGGCAGTTTCGAGCCCTGGCGGATGCTCACCAGTGTCTTCGTCCACTCGACCGGCTTCATCTTCCACGTGCTTCTCAATATGTACACACTGTGGATATTCGGCCAGATCCTCGAGGGGATGCTCGGCCGCGGTCGATTCCTCGCCCTGTACCTGCTGAGCGGCCTCGCCGGTTCGCTCGGGGTGTTGTTCCTCGCTGGTCCGCTCACACCGGTCGTCGGGGCATCCGGTGCGATCTTCGGCCTGATGGGCGCGTTCCTGGTAATCCAGAGGCGCCTCGGAGGCAACTCGACACAATTGCTGATCCTGGTCGGAATCAACCTCGTGATCGGCTTCCTGCCGAACCTCAATGTTGCCTGGCAGGCGCATGTCGGCGGCCTGATCGGCGGTGCGATCCTCGGCCTGATCTACGTGCAGACTCGGCGCAGCAAGCACCAGTCGCTGCAGAACTGGCTTGTCGCGGCCTTCGCGATCGTGCTCGTCGCCCTGAGTTTCGTCAAGTTCCTGGGCTGAAAGTTATCCACAGGTCTGTCCACAACTGGGGATAATTACACCAGTGTAATTGACCCCCAAAAGGGGGGTAACCGAGAGGTTAACGCCAGCGGGTCGTCATCAGGAAGCCGACGAAGGCGATCCCGAATCCAACGAGGATGTTCCAGGAGCCGAGGCCGGCGATCGGCAGGGTGCCCTGGCTCACGTAGAAGACGATGATCCATGCCAGTCCGATGAGCATGAAGCCGAACATGACTGGTTTGAACCAGACGGCGTTCGGGGCGTCCTCGCCAGAGCGAACGACCTCGGTGCGGGCGGGCTTGGTGCGGGGATTCGTTCGTGCCATGCCTGCGATTCTAGCGCCATTGCCCATCAGGCGACCTCTCCAGGGCCTGCCGGCCACCACTGCCGATTAGAATCGGAACCATGTCCGACGCCACCCCGCCCGCTGCGCCAACGGAGAGTCGCCGCGAGCGGCGCGCTTCCCGGCGCCGCAGGCCGGTGAGTGTGATCGGTGTCATCGGTGAAGTGCTCATCACGGGTGGCGTTCTCGTTTTCCTCTTCATCGCCTGGCAACTGTGGTGGAACGACCTCGTCGTTGCGGGGGAACAGGCGAGTGCGGCCAACCAGATCAGCCAGCAGTGGATCGGCGACGCACAGGCGGCCAGCGCGACGCCAGCGCCGACCGCCACGAACACGCCGACGGCCGTTCCCGTCCAGACGCCGGGCTTCGGGACTCCCGTCGTCAGCGTCGCCCCGGGGGAGGCGCAGCCGTTCGCCGTGCTGTATGTGCCCCGCTATGGCGCCGCGTACTCGCGCACCATCGCTGAGGGCGTCGGCCACAACGTGCTCAACAGTCCACGCCTCGGCATCGGGCATTACCCCGGCACTCAGATGCCCGGCGAGGTCGGGAACTTCGTCGTGGCCGCTCACCGCAGCGCCAATGGCGGCGGCATGCACCTGATCAACGAGTTTCAGCTCGGCGATCCCATTTTCGTGCAGACGGCCGACGGCTACTACACGTACCGGTTCCGTGACCTGGAATACGTGCAACCGACCGACGTGGGCGTGCTCGCCGCAGTCCCGCATGCGCCGGGGGCCACCGCGACCGATCGCATCATCACCCTCACGAGTTGCAATCCGCTCTATTCGACGGCGGAACGCATCATCGCCTACGGCGTCTTCGATTCCTGGCAGCCGATCTCGGCCGGCCCGCCCGCGGAACTCGCCGCCATCATCGCAGCCCAGGCCGCGGGCTAGGAGGCTCATATGTACGCAGCACTGTGGCGGGTCCTCCCCGGCCCGCTCTGGCTCCGCATCCTCCAGGTGCTGGTGCTCATCGCCCTTGTCCTCTTCGTCCTCGCCACGTGGGTTTTCCCGTGGGTGGACACCATCGTCAACAGCCAGGAATCGACGGTCGGCACCCCATGACCCGCATACTCGTGATCGACAACTACGACAGCTTCGTCTACACGCTCAACGGCTACCTGATGGAGCTCGGAGCTGAGACCGAGGTCGTGCGAAACGACGCCTTTCCACCAGAGGACGCCGCAGCGCGCATCGCCGAATTCGACGGTGTGCTGCTCTCGCCGGGGCCGGGGAAGCCTGCGGACGCGGGCGTTTCCATCGCAGTCGTGCTGGCCGCGTTCGAGGCCGGCTCGCCGCTCTTCGGCGTGTGCCTGGGGCACCAGGCGATCGCGGAGGCCTTCGGGGCCACGGTGACGAACGCCGAGGAGCTCATGCACGGCAAGACGAGCCAGGTCACGCACGACGACAGCGCTTTCTACGCGGGCGTTCCGCAGCCCTTCACGGCGACCCGGTACCACTCGCTCGCCGTCGTCGATTCCACTGTTCCGAGCGACCTTGTGGTGACCTCGCGGACGGCCGGCGGGGTGATCATGGGGCTGCGGCACGCATCCGCTCCGATTCTCGGCGTGCAGTTCCACCCGGAATCGGTCCTGACCGAGGGCGGCTACCTCATGCTTGCCAACTGGCTGGCCCTCACCGGCCTGCCAGAGGCCCAGGAGACCGCGCGGGGACTCCACCCCATCCTCAAGCTCTCCTAGGGGTAGTCCGAGCGGCTGTGCTCCGACACGAGGGGCCGCGGTCGCTCCGTTGTGGTGTTCGGTTCAAAGCTTCAACGGTTCGACGCTGGGCGGTCGCGCCTGATCAGTCGCGGTTGGGTGGTCCGGTGAGGATCTGGTGGGCGCGGTGCCGGTTCGGTGGCCGCCAGAGCCGTTGCGGGTCGATCAACCCCGGGGCCCGCACTTGCGGTGACCCTTTCACCATCCGGATCTCCCACCCGGAGGTGTCGATGCTGTGGTGGTGGAACCAGCACAGTAGGACACCGTTGTCCACATTGGTCGGGCCGCCTGTGGCCCAGGGCTTCACGTGGTGTACTTCGGCCCAGTGCGCCGGGGCTTTGCAGCCGGGGATGATGCAGCCGCCGTCCCGGGCGGTGATCGCCCGGCGTTGCGCCCGGTTGAAGTACCGCCGCTCCGGACCCAGCTTGAGCACCTCGTTGTGCTCGCCGAACAGGACGCCTTGGAAGCCGCCGTCACAGATGCGCTGGTGCACCGTTTTGAGCGACACCGGGGCTTCGACCCCGTCGATCCACCCGACCCCGACCCCGGAGGCGAGGTCCGCGGCGTTCACGTGCACCATTACCGTCGGCGCTGACCCGCCCATCGACGGGGTGTCCGTGTCGCGGGCGGCGTGTTCGAACAACGCCCGGAGGATGTCGGCGCGTTTCTCCCCACTCGTGCGGGTGTCGGCGCGCCGCTCCCGGAGCTCCGCTTCGATCACGTCCAGCTCCGAGCCCGTGTCCGTCTCGCCGTCCGCGGTCTCGGCGCCAGGAATCATCTGCCCCGAATCCATGAGGGCCTGCTCCTCCGCGGTGGGGAACGCCGGGCGGGCGTGGAAGCTGAGGAAGGCGTCGAAGAGGGTGTTCATCACCCCGAACAGTTCCGGCGTCACCCCACCCTTCACCGGATACAACCCGTTCTTGAGTTGTCCGAAGCCGATGTTCGATTTCGCCTCGAACAGGTCCTCGGTTGGGAGGACCCCGTCGGGGTCCAGGGCCGCCTGCCACTGAGCGACCATGCCCCGGATCAGGTCCGTCGTCACCGGGACACCGGCCCCGGCCAAATCCTCGGTCTCCGGGGTGATCAGCCCGGCCGCAGAGGCGACCAGGGCCCGCTCCGCCGTCAACAGGTCATCCGGCGCCACCCGGTGACTGATCACCTGCAACCCCGCCACGATCAACTCCGCGGTCTCCACCCCGATCTCCCCCGCCGCCAGGGCTGCCCCGACGGTGGGGAACAAGGGCGGCAACCAGCTGCTCCCGCCGCACGGCCGCGGCAACACCGCGTCGCCGAGCTTGACGCGCCGCTTCACTTCCCGGGCCGACACCCGCGTCACCCGGGTGAGGACATCCCACGGGCCCGTGCAGCCCATCCGCCAGGCCAGACCTTCGCGGCCGAGGACCCGGGCCCGCCGGTCCACATCCGTCGCCGTGCTCACCCGGGCCGCGTCAACCGTGCGCCCGATCGCCTCCACGGCGCTCAGCGCCGTGACCGCTTCTGTGTCGCTGAGCAGCCCGACCGGGATCGCGGCCAGGGCCTCTGCGAGAACCGCCTGCGCCTCCACGAGCCGGGCGACAGCATCCGCATGCACCGACGGCACCGAGCCGGCCAACCCCTCAGCGCCCTCGAACCCCTCGGCAACCGCGACCGGATAGGCCGACTCGACACCAACGGTGGGCTGATCGCCCGCGGCCACTGAATCGTGGGTCTGCGGGGTGTGTGACTGGGGATCTGAAGCTCCTGCCATACCCCGATTCTACCCCGAATCGAACACGAAGACGAGGTTTGATCACATAATTATGCGTATATAAGCTCTATCTTCACATCTGAAGACGACGGGTGCGTGCTCGTGGTACCGAATTCAGGAGATCCGCCCGGGTGAGCGACACCGGCCAGCGGACCAGTGCGGTCAATCCAGCCCGGTTGCACGGATCTCCTGAATTCGACACACTCACCCTGCTCTGGGATCCTCTGCGCTCGGGCACGGCAGGCGGCACGGTGGCCAGCGCGCTGGCCTGTCGGGCACATGCGCTCGTGAGCGCTTTGCATCCCGAGCGTGAGGGAGGGTGGGGCAGAAAACGCGGCGTTAGCCTGCGCAGTAGGTGAGCGCCACCTGGGACTTCTGCTCCACGTCTCCGGGCGCCTGGGATTGCTTGGTGACCGGAGATCCCGGTTTCATGGCGCACGTGGCGTCTGGCGTCGGGATCGGCACAAGCTGTACGGACGGGGCCAGCAGGAGCTCGCTGGCCGCCTGAAGAGACTGGCCGACGAGGTTCGGCAGGGTGACGAGGCCGCTGGAGATGAAGATATCGACGGTGTCGCCGGTCTGGGCGCTCCCCTGCAGCGCCGGGTCGGTGCGCAGCACAAGGTTGGGCGCGATCGTCGCAGAGTTCTCCTTGGTGATCGACCCTGGCAGGAGCCCGAGAGCGCTGATCGCGGCCTGGGCGTCGGCGATCGGCAGGTTCGTGACATCGGGCACCGTCACGGGCTGCGGACCCGTTGATACGTAGACCTTGATCACATCGGTCGGCTGGGCGATCGTTCCAGCGGGCGGGTCTGTGCGGGTGACCTTGTCCTTGGGGACCGTTGCGCTTGCCTCCTGGGCCATCGTGGCAGCGAGGTCGGACTCGATGAGGGTGTTCTGAGCGGTCTCGTAGCTCTGGCCGACCAACGAGGGCACCTTCCGGGAGTTATCCGGGAGGTCGCTGCTGGGGGTGAGGCTGAAGGCCCAGATCATCACGGAAAGCACGATCACGATCACGCTGAGGATGCCGGCCCAGATCCAGATGACCGGGGGCCGTCGCTGGGTGCGCACCATCGTGGCGTCCTCGGCGAGTTGCTTGAGCGCAAGCTCCGATCCGGAGGTCGCCGTGGGCGGTGCGCCGAAAAGGCTCGCGGTGGCTTCATCGACGGGGCGGTGCAGCGGGATCACGCCGGAGCCGGCGATCTCGACATCCGTTCGGAACTCGACGGCGCTCTGGTACCGGGCGAAACGGTCCTTTTCAAGGGCGCGCATCACGACGACGTCGAGTGCCGGGGAAACCTTGGGGTTGATCGAGCTCGGGGCGACCGGTGTCTCGCTGACGTGCTGGTAGGCGACGGCGACGGGTGTATCGCCGCGGAAGGGCGCGCGGCCGGTGAGCATCTCGAAGAGAACGACGCCGGTGGAGTACAGGTCCGTGCGTGCGTCGACGGATTCTCCCTTGGCCTGCTCCGGGGAGAAATAGGATGCCGTGCCGAGGATCGCCGTGGTCTGGGCGACCGTCGTCGAGGAATCCGAGATGGCCCTGGCGATGCCGAAGTCCATCACCTTCACCTGGCCGGTCTTGGTGATCATGATGTTGCCGGGCTTGATGTCGCGATGAACGACACCCGCGCGGTGCGAGTATTCGAGCGCCGTCAGGACGCCGTCGATGATGCGCACGGCCTCGGTGGCCTGGACAGGGCCTTCGCGGATGATGTCCTTGAGCAGGCGTCCGTCGACGAATTCCATCACGATGAACGGAATCTGCGATTCGAGGCCGCCGGGCTCTCCGACGGTCTCCTCGCCGGCGTCGAAGACACGCACAATCGTGGGGTGCGCCATCCTCGCCGCGGCCTGGGCCTCCTGGCGGAAGCGGGTGCGGAAGGCGGGATCGGCCGCGAGGGACGACTTCAGGAGTTTGATCGCAACCGTGCGGCCGAGCCGCGCGTCGGTGCCGATATGCACGTCGGACATGCCGCCGCGACCAATGAGTGCCCCCACTCGATAGCGACCTGCGAGCAGGCGGCCTTCATCACTCACAGACTCACTCCCACTCTTGTCGACCATTCGGCTCCAGGCATCGCCCCGGCTGAGGCAACCCTGGTTGCGCGGATCTTGGCTATTTTAGCTGACGTCCCTGCGTCAGTCTTACGGTGTCGCAGCGGTGATCGGCACCGCGGTGGAGGACGGCGACCAGGCTGAGGCGACCTGTCCGCAGTAGTACAGGTACTTGACGGTCATCGATCCGACCGGGCCGGCGACGACGGTCGCCGTGGTGACATCGGCGCCCGTCGGGTTCGCGGATTGCACGGTGCCGCCCGTCACCTCGAGCTTGTACCCGGCCAGGGTCTGGCCACTGGGGCACGACTGCGCGACCCAGGTGTAGGTCACCGTCTTGCCGCTGGCGACGGTGGTCGTGGTCGTCGTCGGAGCGGCGCTCGGGGCGTCGGGCACGACGGCCGGAGCGTAGACCGTGACCGTGATCTTCTCGCCCTTCTTGACCGGGCCGGTGGGGTTGACCGAGTAGACCGTGTCTGCAACCTGCGTTGCCGGGTCGACCGAGGCCTTGCCCGTGACGACGTCGGCGACGAAGCCCAGAGACTGGAGCATGGTGCGGGCTTCCCCGCTGGTCTTACCGATGAAATCGGACTCGGTTACTTCCGCCGTGGTGGGGGTCGGGGTCGGGGTCGGCGTCGGCGTGGGCGTCGGAGTGGCGCTCGGCGTCTTCGAGGGAGTGGGCGACGGGGTGCTCGACGTGCTCGACGTCGTGACGGGGGTGCTTCCGCTGTTCTGCTGGGAAACGAACGCGACAATGCCACCGATGAGAACAAGGGCCAGCAGTGCGATCAGGGCGATGAGAGGCCAGGTCCAGGGGCTGCGCTTCTTCTTCGCGGCCTCCTCGGCCGCTGCCGCTGACGCGCGCGTGACGGGCGGCAGCCCGGAGGGAAGCAGCGTGGTCGCCTGCGCGTTCGCGCCGGCACCGGGCATGAGCATGGTCGCCATGGTGGGGGTGACCCCGTTCATGACGGCAGGAACGGAAGCGGCCGCGAGGGCCACATCACCGCGGCGCAGGGCGGTCGCGGCCCTGGCGAGGTGGGCTGCGGATGCCGGGCGGTCCGCCGGGTTCTTCGCGAGGCAGGAGATGACGAGGTTGCGGACCGGCTCGGAGACGGTGTCGGGCAGGTCGGGGGCGATCTCGTTGATCTGCGCCATCGCGATGGCCACCTGGGACTCGCCCGTGAACGGGCGGCGTCCGGCGAGGCACTCATATGCAACGATGCCGAGCGAGTAGATGTCGGTCGTCGGCGACGCTGAGCGACCGCTGGCCTGTTCGGGCGAGAGGTACTGCACGGTGCCCATGACCTGGCCGGTGGCGGTCAGTGGAACCTGGTCCGCGATGCGGGCGATGCCGAAGTCGGTGATCTTGACGCGGCCGTCGGGGGTGATCAGCAGGTTCCCGGGCTTGATGTCCCGGTGCACCAGTCCCGCGGCGTGCGCGGCGTGCAGGGCGGATGCCGTCTGCGCGACGATGTCGAGGACCTTGTCGGTCGGCAGGACGTGCTCGCGCTCGAGGATCGTCGACAGGGCTTCGCCGGGTACGAGTTCCATGACGAGGAACGCGCTTCCGTCTTCTTCGCCGTAGTCGAAGACATTGGCGATGCCTTCGTGGTTGACGAGAGCGGCGTGACGGGCCTCGGCGCGGAAGCGCTCGAGGAAGCCTGGGTCACCGAGGTACTCGTCTTTCAAGATCTTGATGGCGACGGTACGACCGATTACGAGGTCGACGGACTGCCAGACCTCGCCCATTCCGCCGATGGCGATCCGGGACTTCAGTTCGTAGCGTCCCCCGAAGGTGAGCCCTGCTGTGGGTCTCATTTGTTCAGCACCGCCTCTAGTACCTGCTTTGCAACGGGTGCGGCGAGCAAATTGCCGTACCCCTTCTGGCCAAGACCTCCGCCATCCTCGACGAGGACGGTGATCGCGTATTTTGGATCTTCTGCGGGAGCAAAACCGGTGAACCAGAGTGTGTATGGCTCGTCAGTTCCGTTCTCGGCCGTACCCGTTTTTCCCGCCACGTTGACCCCGTCTATTCTTGCATTGCTCGCCGCGCCATCCGCGACGTCGTTGACCATCATCTGGGTCATCGTGGCCGCGGTTGCGGCGCTGATCACCTGTTTCACCGTCTTCGGCGTAAAGCTTTCGAGAGGGCTGAGATTGGGGGCGATGATTTCCTCCACCAGGTTCGGCGCCATCTGGACTCCGCCGTTTGCGATCGTCGCAGACACCATCGCCATCTGCAGGGGCGTTGCGCGCACTTCGTACTGCCCGAATGCCGAAAGTGCGGTCTGCGCGTCGTCGAGGACCGTGGGGTACACGCTCGTCGCGACGTCGAGGGGAACCGAGTAGCTCGTGTTGAACCCGTACTTCTCGGCCATCTCCCGGATGGCCGTCGACCCGAGCTGCAGCCCGAGCTCTGCCATGGGGATGTTGCAGGACAGGCGCAGCGCGGTGGCGATCGTGACCGTGTCGCCGCTGCCGCAGGTGCCGCCACCGGAATTGATCACGATCGACGAGCTGCCCGGCAGCGTGAAGGTCGCCAGGTTCGGGAAGGCGCTGTCGGGGGTGAACTTGCCCGATTCGATGGCAGCGGATGCGACGACGAGCTTGAAGACGGAGCCGGGAGGGTTGAGGGCATCGATGGACCGGTTGATGAGGGGGTTGCCCGGGTCGTTCACGAGGCTCTGGTACGTGCCGGTGACGGCCTCGCTGTCGTGCACGGCGAGCAGGTTCGGGTCGTAGCTCGGCTTGGACACCATGGCCAGGATCCGGCCGGTCTTCGGCTCGGTGACGATGACGGCACCGGTGAGGTTCCCGAGGGCATCCCAGGCGGCCTGCTGGGCGACCGGGTCGATCGTGACCTCGACCGATGCGCCCTTGGAGACCTGGCCGGTGACGAGGGAGTTCATCTGGTCGAAGAACTGGGAGTCCGAGGTGCCGCTGAGCTCGCCGTTGAGCGCGTGCTCGAGCCCGGTCGCCGCGCCATTGACGGGCAGGAACCCCGTGACAGGGGCGTAGAGCGCGGCCTTGCTGTACGTGCGCAGGTACTTGTAGTTGTCATCGGTCGGGACAGACTGTGCGATCGGGGTGCCTGCAACCAGGATGGCGCCGCGTTCGACCATGTAGCTGTCGTAGAGCGTGCGGGTATTGCGTGAGTCTGCGGACAGGCTTTCGGCCTGGAAGACCTGGATGATCGTCGTCGAGCTCAACAGGGCGACGAACATCAGCATGACGACAATGCTGACGCGCTTGAGTTCGCGATTCATCAGACCACCAGCCTGGGTTGGTTGCGGATGGTGTCGGACAGGCGCAGCAGGAGCGCGACGATGATCCAGTTGGCGACGAGCGATGACCCGCCGGCCGCGAGGAAGGGTGTCGTGAGCCCCGTGAGCGGAATGACCCTGGTGACACCGCCGATCACGATGAAGCACTGGAGGGCGACGACGAAGGAGAGCCCGACGCCGAGGAGCTTGCCGAAGTCGTCGTGCCCGGCGAAGCCGATGCGGATGCCGCGGGCCACGAAGAGCAGGTACAGGGCCAGGATCGCGAACAGCCCGGCGAGGCCGAGTTCTTCGCCGAGGCTCGCGATGATGTAGTCGCTCTGCGGAACCGGGGTGATTTCGGGGCGTCCCTGGCCGAGGCCGGTGCCGAGAAGGCCGCCCTTGGCGAGCCCGAACAAGCCCTGGACGAGCTGGTAGCTCCCGCCGTCTGCGTTGTAGACGTCGGGGTTGAGCGCATCGAGCCAGTTCTGGAACCGGCCGTGCACGTAATCGAGGGTCTGGCTGGCGATGATCGCGCCGCCGATGAAGAGGGTCATGCCGAGCAGGACCCAGCTGAGCCGGCCGGTCGCGATGTAGAGCATGACGAGGAACAGCCCGAAGTAGAGCAGCGCTGTTCCGAGATCGCGCTGGAAGATGATGACCGACATCGAGAGGGCCCAGAGAACCAGGATCGGACCGAGGTCGCGCAGCCGCGGGAACTTCATCCAGAGCACCCGGCGGCCGACCATCGACAGGCTGTCCCGGTTGCGGACCAGATAGCCGGCGAAGAAGATCGCGAGGGCGATCTTTGCGATCTCACCGGGCTGGAAGGTTGCGAAGGAGCCGATTCCGATCCAGACCCTGGCACCGCTGACCTCGCGGCCGAGGCCGGGGACGAGCGGGAGGAGGAGCAGGACGACCGCGACGAACCCGGACACGTAGGTGTAGCGGAAGAGCACCCGGTGGTTGCGGATGACGAGCATCACCGTGATGGCGCAGGCGATCGCCAGGCCGCTCCACACGGTCTGGCGCACCGCGGCACTGTCCCAGCCGGCGTCTCCATTGGCGATGTCGATGCGGTAGATCATCGCAATTCCGATGCCGTTCAGGAGCGTGGCGATCGGCAGGATGAACGGGTCGGCGTCCCGCGCCACGAAGCGCAGGACGATGTGCAGGCAGAGCACGAGGCCGGACAACCCTGCGCCCAGCACGACGAGGGTCGTATCGATGTGCCCGAGCGCCCCGAGCTGGACGAGCACGACGGCCGAGGCGTTGATCCCGCACGCGACGATGAGCAGGAACAGTTCGACGTTCCGCATCTTCTGCGGCAGGTGCAGTCGCCGCGTGCTGCCGGGCTTGGACTTCGGAGCGCGCGTGGGGGCATCCGTTGCCCGTGCGTTACTCATTCTTCGCCTTCGTCAGGCGCTCGACCACGAGGCGGGCCTCATCGAGCGACGCTGCGCTGATGGTCTGCTCGACCTGCTGCCGGTCGTAGACGCGCAGGTCGGTGACCTGGAGCGGGGTCTCCTCGTAGACGGAGTGGAGGGAGATGGGCCCGAGGTCCTGTTGCACGCCGCGGAAGATCGCGACCGTGCTGCCCTCGACGCCGACGTAGTACCGCGTCTGGGTCCACTGGTAGCCGAGGATTCCGCCGCCGACGAGGGCGACGATGAGCAGGATGACGCCGGCGAGCCAGGTGGCCTTGCGGCGGCGGGCGCGGCGGGCGTCCTCCTCGATGAGTTCGGTGAGGTAGTCCTGGGAATCGGGTTCGAAGTGGGTCTCGCGAACGGGGTGCAGGCGCAGGCTCGACATCCGCAGGGCACGGCTGCGTCCGGGTTCCTCGCCGAAGGCCAGCGGTGCGGATGCCGACCCGACGACGATGGGGGTGTCGATGCGTTGGTCCGGCGCGCCGATGTCGACGACGACGATCGTGACGTTGTCAGGGGCTCCGCCGTCGAGGCTCTCCTTGACGAGTCGGTCGGCGACGCCCTGCGGGTCGAGCTCGCTCGAGAGTGCGGCCGCGATGCTGGTGTTGGAGACGACGCCGCTCAGTCCGTCAGAGCAGATCAGCCAGCGGTCGCCGGCGAAGGTCGCGAGGATCGAGGTGTCGATCTCGGGGGCGGCCTCGACGTCCCCGAGCACGCGCATCAGGACCGAGCGGCGCGGGTGCACCATCGCCTCCTGCTCGGTGATGCGGCCGCTGTCAACGAGGCGCTGCACGAAGGTGTGGTCGATCGTGATCTGGGAGAGCTCGCCCTGGCGCAGGAGGTAGATGCGTGAGTCGCCGATGTGGGCGATCGCGACCTCGTCGTTGAGCACGATCAGGACGCTGACGGTCGTGCCCATTCCGGTCAGCTCGGTGTGCTCGTAGACCGTCTCGGCGAGGAGGGAGTTCGCCGCGATGAGGGCGGCCTGGAGTGCGAATTCGGCGTCCTGCGGGCTCTGGTAGTCCCGGTCGGCCTCGATGATGCGCTTGGTCGCGATCGCGGAGGCGACGTCGCCTCCCGCGTGCCCGCCCATGCCGTCTGCGACGAGGAACAGGTGCTGGCCGGAGTAGCCGGAGTCCTGGTTGTTTGACCGGATCTTTCCAACGTGGGACGCGGCCGCGCTGTGACTGACTGTCGCCATGGACCTACCGCCGAAGCTCGAAGCTGGTCGCGCCGATCTTGACGGTGGTGTTCAAGGGGACAGGTGTCGGAACCGCGAGGCGTACGCCCGCGAGGAAGGTGCCGTTTGTCGAATCGAGATCCTGGATCATCCACTTGTCATTCCACAGCATCAGCCGGGCATGGTGGGTCGACGTGTAGTCGTCGCGAATGACGAGGCTTGAATCGGCGGAGCGACCGATCGTGACCGAATCCACGGTCAACGGGAATTCGGTGCCGGCCTTCGGGCCGGAGGTGATCACGAGCCTGGTCGCGTTCTGGGCGGTGGCCTTGTCGCCGGGGCCGAGGTCGTCCTTCGCGGCCTGCGCCGAGAACTGTTCCGTCGGTGCCGCAGCGGATGCCGCCGGCGGCTGGACGAAGGCGGGAGCGGCCTGCATCACCGGTGCCGCGACCGGTACGGCCGACGGGAATGCTGCGGCGAGTCCTGCGGACGCCACCGCGGGGGCGCCGTCCTTGGGCTGCTTGCGGACCCTCTGGCCGAAAAGGTCGCTGCGGAGGGCATAGACGATGCCGAAGATGAAGAGCCAGAGCACGAGAAGGAACCCGAGCCGCAGGACGAGCAGGGTCAGCTCGCTGACATTCATGCGGAGGGCCCCCAGAATCCGCCCATATCGTGGCGCTCGTGCGGTGCGGCCGGCAGATCGGAGCGCTGGTCGGCAGCGGGAGCATCCGCGTGGGCCTGGGCGAGCACCCGGAAGACGATGCGGGTACGGCCGATGGTGATGACCGAATCCGGTTCGAGGATCGCCTGCTTGACGGCGACACCGTTGAGCTGGGATCCATTCGTGGAGCCGAGGTCGCGCACCTGCGCACGGGCGCCGTCCCAGGTGATCTCGACGTGGCGGCGGGAGGTGCCGGTGTCGTCGATGGTGATGTCGGCATCCGTGCCACGACCGATGACCGTGGTCGACTTGCGGAGCGGGTACCGCTTTCCGCCGACGTCGACGACGGGCGTCCAGGTGACGCTGCCCTTGACGGTGGACGAGTCGATCTGGACCATGCCCTCGCTGAGGCCGCGGTCGTCGGAGAGGCTGATCGAGATGCCGCCGGCGAACTGGTAGCGCTGCTCGTTGCCGTGCTGCTGGACCAGGTCGGTGAGCTCGTCGATGAGTGCGGGTCCGAGGTTGGTCATGCGCTGGAAGTCGGTGTGGCTCATGCGGACGGTGAAGCGATTGGGCGCGAGGATGCGGTCGCGGGACACCACAGCTGCCTTGGTGTCCAGTTCGCGACGCAGCGCGGAGGTGATCTCCACCGGCTGCAGTCCCGACTTGAAGGTCTTGGCGAATGCGCCGTTTACGGCGCGCTCAAGGCCCTTTTCAAAGTTATCCAGAATGCCCACAGGTCTCCCGATCCGATCCTTTCGGCTATCAGCATGTTACTTGCCTCGCGTGTTAACTCGCCCGCCGGGCACATGGAACCGGAATTGTCATCCTACGGGAGGCGGCTATGGGCACGGAGGTGGGTCCGTTTCTGTCCGGCCAGGAGGCAGTCTCGCATGACTCGCGTCCGAGAGGGTCACGAGACGGCAAACGGGGCGGATGCTGCGCGCCCCTTCCCGCCTCGCCCGGCGGCTGGACGAATGGCATTCGCACCCCGATTAGTGCTAGCCTCTCTAAGTTCGCGCGAGTGGCGGAATTGGCAGACGCGCTGGCTTCAGGTGCCAGTGTTCGAAAGGACGTGGGGGTTCAAGTCCCCCCTCGCGCACAGTGGGTCGAATGATCCAGTCGGACAAGAAAGGCCCCCGGGTAACCGGGGGCCTTTCGTCGTTTTCGAGCGGACGCAGGCGACTCTGGCTGCGCCGTCAGAACGCGAAGACTTCCTCGTGCAGGCGGGCAGGCGGATGTCCGGCGTCCTTCAGCGCCGACCGGACAGCCCTGGACAGACCGCGCGATGCGCACACGTAGACGTCGCGGGCAGCGACGTCGGGGACGAGCCGAGTCAGGTTCGCACCGGTCATGCTGTTCCGGGGATCTGTGGACGGCCCGATCATCCACACGATCGAGGCACCGCGCAACCGGGCGATTTCCTCGAGTTCGTCGCGGAAGATCACGTCATCGTCCCGGGAGGCCCGGTAGAGGAGGGTCAGCGAGCCGTCGCCGACCTCGAGCTCTTCGAAGAGTGCGCGCATGGGAGTGATCCCAACGCCGCCGGCGATGAGCAGAACGGATTCACGAGTGCGTTTCCGGTGCGTCATGGCCCCGTACGGCCCCTCGGCGAGCACGCGCGTGCCCGGCCGGAGGGAGTGAAGCGTGTGACTGCCGTTCCCGAGCGCCTTTACGGTGATTCGGAGCAGGTCATCGCCGGGAGGCGCAGACAGCGAGAAGGGATGCGCGGAGCGCCAGACCCCCGGCGCCAGAAATCGCCAGCGGAAGAACTGACCCGCTTCGACGCGCAGTTCGTCGATGTGCCGCCCGCGCAGAATGACGCTCACGACGCCGTCCGCCTCGGGCACCAGGCGTTCGATCCGGAGGCGGTGGCGCCAGGCGTGCTCCAGCGGCTTGAGAACGCGGTAGCGGAGCACCAGGCCCAGTGCGCATACGAAGAACAGGGTCCAGGCGATCTGGAGCCCGGGCCTGCCGGCAAGGTCGGGCCCGGCCAGTTCGTGCGTGAACGAGAGCGCCAGGGCGATATAGCTGAGCAGGTGGATGCCGTGCCACGTCTCGTAGGAGACCGAGCGCCGGGCTGCCCGCACCGACATGACCGCGATCACGCCGAACAGGACCGTCCCGGCGGTCGCGGCCACCAGCCCGGGCATGCCCAGGACGGCGAGGGATGCCGTGAAGGCATCTTCCCAGTGGCTGAGCATCCAGGAATGCACGGCCGCGACCACATGAATCACCAGGAGGACGATGAAGGCGCGACCGCCGACGCCGTGCCAGCGGGCGAGCCGGTCGGCACCGATCGAGCGTTCGAGCAACGGTGCGCGCGACATCAGGACCACCATCACCGTGACGACATATCCGGCCAGGAATCCGGTGGTGTGAGCGAGGATGGCCGAGTCGAACTGGACAGGAAACCGGACGTCGACGAAGGCGAGTGCCGCAGACAGGACGGCGCCGATCACGATCAGTGTCTTGATGAGCGCGGCCGCAACGGGCGGCCGGGGCGATTGTCGATGACCGGTCACGGCCGGCTGTCCGGCACGATCGCCGGCGCAGCCGGGGAGACCGCCGGGGCAGCAGTGACCATGGCCGCCGCCGATGCGGTCATCACGACCACGACGGCAAGGGACGTAAGCCAGTTCAGCGCGGTCCACGCGCTGCGGGAGACGCGGGAGGCGTTCACTCGGTGGTGGGGTGCAGCCGGTCCGCGAGTGCGCCGGTGGGCCGGAACTGAGGTCATGGTCCTTCCTCCAGGGTGAGAGCAGACGAGCGGAACTTTCCTCATCGGGCGACCGGAGGTGACGACGGTGCTGCGATGCGTCCTGTGCGAAAACTGCCTTCAATTGTGGTTCACATCCCGAAATTCAGGCAGCCATCGGGTAGATCCACACGAGATCCACAGTTTCATGAGGATTGCTCAGCTCGGCTGATTCCTAAGGTTTAGCGTCCGGATTGACGATGAGGAAGTCACTCAGACGGGTCCACCCCTCGGGAACTTCGTCGTTGCTCTCGATGACCCGTGCTCCGCCGGTGCCGCTTCCAGACGTCCACATTCCGTCTGCGGAACCGCAGAACGAATTCGAAGGACCGTCCGGCAGTTTTGCCACCATCAGGCAGAAGCCCGGGGTGCCTCGTTGCGGATCCGTGTACTTGGAGACGAAATAGCTCACATCTCTGGTGGTGCCGACGAACCGACTGGAAGCGGCATCGAGGCCGTCACTTGCAGCCTTGAGCGCCGAGGGAAGTGCGTCTTCGGGACCGGGTTTCTGCGCAAGGAACAGCCGGATCTCCGTGGTGGAGTCGTTGGCGACACAACTCGTCAGGCCGAGGCACGATGCACAGACCAATGCTGCCGCGATCCAGGCTCTGCTGGTCGCTCTGAGACGAATCATGGCTAGCCCCCCGCTTGAACCCACGCTGTAGTCTTCGTGGGAAACCTAGCATGGCATCGGCCGATATTGTCGGTCCGACCAGCAACTTACATCACCGAGCGGAGGACTCGCTCCCGTCCGCATTCGTGGCGAAGGTGAACCCATTGAGCCGAGACGGCTGTGGTGGCGGATGACGGCACGCCCAACATCCGGCTGCTTGCCTGGACGGGAGTAGCGCGAGCGTAGTGAATCCGTAGGGAAACTCCGTTTCGGCGCATGGATTCCGTAAGGATGGCGCGGCCCCCCTGCGCCCGGGATGACGCTGGATTGGTGAACAGCGCTCGAATGGACCTCTCGGAACTCACGCTCAGTCGGTGGCTCTCGCCACTCCTCGACGGACGCTGCCGCTGGGGAAGCTACACGGTTTCGGCCGGTCGCTACGGCAGCACGAGCCAGCGGCTCGTGTTGTATCCGGCGGGGATCTCCGCACGGCAGCGCCGACGGGTTCGCGTGTGGCGCGGCTGGACGGTGCTCGGCCTGGTGGCCGTGTTCGGAGAGTTCGTAACGCTTGTTGAGGCGGGCGCACCGAGACTCCTGGTGATCACGTCCTGCATCGGGTTTTACGTCGCGAGCACCCTTGTCGTCGCCCATGCTGCCGGATCGATTCGTCGAGGCGTCCTCGAGCTGACCGTCGTGAGCTCCAGCCTCGCCCCCGACACGCGACTCTCCGCAGAATCCCGCTATCTGGCGGGGCTAGCTTCGACGCTGTTGATCGCCGAGGAGTCACTCGCCTGCGGAGCGTCGTCGCCTGCCGATCACGAACTGGTGTGGTCGTCCGCGTACTCCGACGCCCGGCGTCACCTCGGTGCCGGGCGGTGACGTCGGCCGGGACTTCGACAGCTCCCTAGGGCAGGGGTCCTCGGCGGGCGACGGCGCCGGCGAGGGTGGCGTGGAGCAGCGGAAGCACGGACACGGCCATGAGCACCGTTCCGAAGACGACGTCGTCGGCACGGAGCAGGATGCCGCCGATCAGCAGGGCGGTGAAGAGGACCGCAGAGATGATCCGCCGTCCCGTTCGCTCGAGACTGCCCAGGCGGCGCTCGAGCCGTGGGGTCTGCACCGTGAGGTTGCCGTCTTCGACCCGCGTGATCAGGGTATCGAGCCGCTGGGGCAGCCGGGCGATGAGTCCCGCGGCCGCCACCGTGCGCTTCGCGAGATCCTGCACCAGGTTTCCGCCTTCGGCCCGGATCAGCTGCGCGGAGTACGGCTCGACGGCGTTCCAGATGTTGAAGGCCGGGTCGAGCGAACTGCACATCCCGCTGGTCAGCGACATCGCGCGCACGATAAGCAGGAAGTTCTCCGGCAGCTGGACCGGCAGGGTGCGCACCACATCACCGAATTCGTTCGCGAAGGCGCGGAACTCGCGCGGATCGACCTCCTGCAGCTCGGCGAAGCCCATCCCGCCGAAACGCGCGAACAGCGCCGTCAGCGCCCTCTCGAGTTCCGCGGTGTCCGCGGAGGGCAGGAGCACGCCCACCTCGCGAATGCCGTCCACCATGCCCTTGCCGTTGCGGGACGCGGCGGCGATGAGCAGGTTCCGGAGACCGCGACGCAGCGCGTCGGGTACCTCGCCCATCATTCCGAAGTCGATGAACGTGAACTTCCAGGCCCGGCCTGGAGCATCCGCTGTTGTGGCCGCATCCGCGGTGGCGAGGGGGGTGACGAAGATATTGCCCGGGTGCGGGTCGGCGTGGAAATAGCCGTTGACGAAGAGCTGGTCGAACATGACCGCCGCGAACTCGGTGGCGACTTCAGACGGATCGATGCCTGCCGCCCTGAGCCCATCGACGTCATTGATCTTGATGGCCGTGACGTCCTGCAGGGTCAGCACCCGCCGCGTCGTTCGCTCCCACACGAGCTCGGGAACGCTGACGCGGGCGTCGTCGGCGAAGTTCCCCGCGAACCGTTCCGCGCTCGCGGCCTCGTGCAGGTAGTCGATCTCCTCGAGGCTCGTCACCGCGAACTCCTCGACGAGGACGGGCATGTCGACCCGATCCGAAACGAGGCGAATGTGGCTGAGCCAGCCGGCGACGCGGCGAAGGGCCCGGAGGTCGACGTCGACGATCGCACCGATGCCCGGCCGCTGGATCTTCACGACGACGTCCAGCAGGCCGGTCTCGGCAGCATCCATTTCCGAGAGCCGCGCGCGGTGGACCTGACCGAGGGATGCCGCGGCGAGAGGGGTCGGGTCGACGAACGAGAACGCGCGCTCGAGTGTCACCCCCAATTCGGACTCGGCGAGGGCCCGGATGGCCGGGAACGGCACGGCCGGGACCTCGTCCTGCAGGCCCTCGAGCTCCTTGGTGATCTCGGGCGGCAGCACGTCGAGCCGGGACGACATGAACTGGCCGACCTTGATCATGAGGCCGCCCAGGTCGACCGCGAGCACGTGGAAGCGCTGCGCGATGCGCTGGAGCCGCGCCGACCGGTTGCGCGCCGAGAGCCGGGCGAGTCCGATCCGGGGCAGGAACAGTTCGTACCACCAGGTCTGCACCAGGTACCGCGCGGCGAACCGCAGGATCCGGCGGTAGCGGGCGCGCATGTTCCCGTCGTCGGTCATCGGATCTCCTTGACGCCGGCGTGCTTCGGGCACTCGTTCAATCCTGGGCGAGGATGGAGTACAACTGGCGACGCGCCTCGTCGAGCACGGCGACGGCCTTGTCCACCTGCTCCGGGCTGCCGGAGCGCCCGACCTGCGCGGCGGCCTGGGCCAGGCCGATTCCCGCCTTGGGCAGTGCGGTCGCCCGGCCGCTGTCGCGGGCACTCGGGGCCTCCCAGGGGGCGGAGGTCTCGGCTGCGGCATCCGCTACCGCGCGGCCCTCGTCCGTGAGCGCATAGGTCTTGCGACCGTTGGCCTCCTCGGCCGTGATGAAACCCTCGTCGGCGAGCAGCTGGAGCGCCGGATACACCGAGCCGGGGCTCGGCTTCCACGCCCCGTTGCTGCGCTCCTCGATCTCGTGGATGATCTGGTAGCCGTGCATCGGCTGCTCCAGGAGGAGCGCGAGCACCGCGGCACGGACGTCGCCGCGCCCGACCCTCGTGCCGACCTTCTGTTCGAACTGCCCGCGCAACTGCTCCATCGCTTCCCAGATGGCGTTTCCGGCCCAACCTTCGCCCGGTCCGCCCTTGCGACCCGGGAATCCGTCTCCCATAAATGAACCACTCATGATGACCTCCTCAGCGCCGTACCAGAGCTCGACGATACCTAACGATATAACGTTCAACTCTGATCTCGAGCTGGATTTCACGGCGGCGCGCCCGTGTGTCGCGCGGGTTCTCAGCCGGAGCAGTCCTGAGCGTAGGCTCATTCCGTCAGGGCAAACGGTGTTCCGCCCAATGGAACATGTGTTGGTGTGCCCTGCGGTAGTTCTCAAGGAAGAGATTCAGTTCATGAGCGAGAAACTCGCGTCATCCCGATGGTCACGGCTCATGCCGGTCATCTTCATCACCTACAGCCTGGCGTACCTCGACCGCTCGAATTACAGTCTGGGCGCCGCCGCGGGGATGGCGAAAGACCTCAACATCACGGCCAGCGCCTCGGCCTTCCTTGCAGCCCTGTTCTTCCTCGGCTACTTCTTCTTCCAGGTGCCGAGCGCGAGTTACGCGCAACGGCGGAGCGCGAAGAAGCTGATCTTCTACGCGCTGATCCTGTGGGGCATCCTGGCCAGCTGCATCGGCATCGTCACGAACATCTGGGTGCTATTCGTCATCCGGTTCGCGATCGGTATCGTCGAGGCGGCCATCATGCCCGCGATGCTCATCCTGCTCAGTAACTGGTTCACCAGCGGCGAACGCTCCAAGGCCAACACCTTCCTGATCCTCGGCAACCCGGTCACCGTGCTCTGGATGTCCGTCGTCTCGGCCTACCTCGTCAGCAGCGTTGGCTGGCGCTGGATGTTCATCATCGAGGGTCTCCCCTCCATCATCTGGGCCTTCGTCTGGCTGCGTATGATCGACAACTCCCCGAACGACGCGAAGTGGCTGTCCGCAGGCCAGAAGAAGGACATCAACGACGAATTCGCCCGGGAACAGGTCGGACTGCACGCCGTGCCGAACTACCGCGAAGCATTCAAGCAGAAGGCCGTCATCCAGCTCTGCATCCAGTACTTCTTCTGGAGCATCGGCGTCTACGGCTTCGTCATGTGGCTCCCCTCGATCATCAAGACCGCGTCGTCCTTCGACATCGTGATCATCGGCTGGCTCACCGCCATTCCGTACCTGCTCGCGACCGTTTTGATGGTGGTCGCCTCGTTCTTCTCCGACCGGCTCCTGAAGCGGAAGCTCTTCATCTGGCCGTTCCTCCTGGTGGCGGCGGTCGCGTTCTACGCCTCCTACCTCGTCGGGACGTCCAACTTCTGGCTGTCGTTCATCCTGCTCGTGATCGCCGGCGGCGCGATGTACGCCCCGTACGGGCCGTTCTTCGCGATCGTCCCCGAGATCCTGCCGAAGAACGTCGCGGGCGGCGCGATGGCCCTCGTCAACAGCTTCGGCGCACTCGGATCCTTCGCAGGGGCCTACTTCGTCGGCTTCCTCAATAACGTCACCGGGTCGAACGATGCGTCCTATATCTTCATGGCCCTGTCACTGATCATCGCGGTCGTGTTCACGATCGTGGTGAAGGCCGTCTCGACGCCGGACTTCAAGCTGCAGGGCACAATCCCCGCGGCATCGCCCAGCGCACCGGCACTCCAGTGAGCGGCTCCCGGCCGGTGTTCGTCAACACCATGGTCTACAAAAAGGCCCTCGACGCGTCCACCACGGTCCAGGCCGACCTCGTCGCCGAGGTACTCGCGCTCGGGGCCACCGGAATCGAGATCCGCCGAGAGTACCTCTCGCCCGAGCCTGCGGCCCGGCACGAAGAACTCCTGACGATCGCCGGCCTGGCGACCGAGGCCGGACTCGAGGTCTACTACTCCGTTCCCGAGTCGCTCTTCGTGGACGGTGAGGCCTCTCCTCTCCTGACCGGTTACCTTGACGAAGCGGCGATGCTCGGAGCTCTCAGCGTCAAGCTGAACATCGGCGAGCCCGGTGACGAGCTGACAGGGCTCGGGCGCCTTGTCGAGGCCCTGCTGGCGGCATCCGCCCGGGTCACGATCGAGAACGACCAGACCGCGCGGAACGGGCGACTGGATGTCGTGGCTGCGCTCCTCCGCGACCTGCGGGCCCAGAACGTTCCGATCGGGTACACGTTCGATGCCGGGAACTGGCTCTGGGCGGGCGTTGACCCGGTCGCCGCCGCCCGGGAACTCGGACGATACGCGACGGTCCTCCACCTGAAGGACATCGACCGCCTCGGTGGGCTGCACTCCGTGCTGCTCGACGAGGGCGACGTCGACTGGCGTTCCGTGCTCCGCGAGATCGGGACCCACGTGCCCGTCGTGCTCGAATACCCGATCCCCGATCGGGCCACTGCGGCGAGCGAACTGGCGAAGATCCGCCGGGTCCTCGCCGAACCGACCAGCGACTGAACGGAACCACATGCCCAGCACTGTCCAGAGGGACTTCGACGTCGTCACTTTCGGCGAGATCATGGCGATGTTCGTCGCGGAGGAGTCCGGTCCGCTCGCTCGGGTCGACCGCTTCACCCGCAGGCTGGCGGGCGCGGAATTCAATGTCGCCGTCGGTCTGCGGCGGCTCGGCCATAGCGTCGGGTTCATCACGCGTCTCGGCACGGACCCGTTCGGTGAATTCGTCCTGCAGCAGCTCGAGGCGAACGGCATCGATGTCGGCCAGGTCGACCTGCACGCGAGCGAACCGACCGGGTTCCAGCTGAAGAACCGGCCGGGCGAGGACGAAGACCCGCTCGTGGTCTACTTCCGGTCGCACTCAGCGGCACGTACGCTCGCGCCCACCGAGGCGACGGCCGCTTACGTGCGCCGTGCCGGGCATGTGCACCTGACCGGGATCCCGCTCGCGCTCGGCGACGGACCGCGGAACCTCGCCGCCCAGGCCGTCGATGTTGCACGTGAAACCGGCGCGACGGTGAGTTTCGATCCGAACCTGCGCCCCAGCCTCTGGGCCGACACCGCGGAAATGGTGCGCGCGATCAATGAGATCGCCGTGCAGGCGGACTGGGTGCTGCCCGGCACGAGCGAAGGGCACATCCTCACCGGGGAGACCACCCCGGCGGGAATCGCCCGCTGGTACCTCGATCGCGGCGTGACGGTCGTCGCGGTCAAGGCCGGTTCCCGCGGCGCCGAACTCTTCGCCGCGGACGGGACGCACGCGAGCTGCCCGCCGTTCTCGGTGTCTGCCGTCGACACGGTCGGCGCGGGCGACGGCTTCTCCGCTGGACTCCTCAGTGCGGCCCTCGACGGGCTCTCACTCGCCGACTGGGTGCACCGTGCCGGCGCGGTCGGCGCGCTGGCCACGACGTCGCGCGGTGACCAGGAGGGGCTGCCCGACCGGGCCGGACTCGCTACATTCCTCGAGGCGCATGCGCCGGCATCCATTTGATCAGGGAGACTGACAGCATGACCACCACCGTATCGCTCCGCGTCGTCGTCGCAACACCACTGAGCGAGGAGCTCTGCCTGCTGATCGAGCGGGCGGAACCCCGCATCGAGCTCGTGCGTGACCAGGCCCTGCTGCCGCCGATGCGCCGTCCTGCCGACTACCGCGGCGACCCCGCCTTTCGGCGCACGACCGGTCAGCAGGCCGACTTCGAGCGGATGCTCGACTCGGCCGACGTGCTCTTCGGCATTCCCGACGTGAACCCGGTCGCCCTTCGCCGAACCGTTGAGGCGAATCCGGGACTCCGCTGGGTGCAGGTGATGGCGGCGGGCGGCGGCTCGCAGGTCAAGTCCGCAGGCCTGGGTCAGGCCGATCTCGACCGGGTGGTCTTCACGACCTCGGCCGGGGTGCACGGCGGCCCGCTCGCCGAATTCGCGATCTTCGGCATCATGTCCGGAGCGAAGCAGCTGCCCGTGCTCCAAAGCGACCAGCGCGCGCACGCGTGGCCGGAGCGCAGGGCCCTCGGCCAGGTGCGCGACCAGACGGTGCTCGTCATCGGGCTGGGCGGAGTGGGGCGCGAGGTCGCCCGGCTCGCGAAGGGGCTCGGGATGCGTGTGATCGGGACGAGCAGGGACGAACTGCCCGTTCCCTTCGTCGACGAGCTGATCCGAACGGAGGACCTCGCGGCCGGAGCCGCGAGCGCGGACGCGATCGTCGTCGCCCTGCCGGGAACGGCTGCGACCCTGAAACTTGTCGGTGAGAACGTCTTCGGCGCGGTCCGGCCGGGAACGACCTTCGTCAGCATCGGGCGTGGCACCGTCGTGGACGAGGACGCCCTCATCCGTGCCCTCGAGTCTGGCCGGATCGGCTTCGCCGCCCTCGACGTGTTCGCGAAGGAACCGCTCGACACCGCGAGCGCGCTCTGGGACTTCCCGAACGTCGTGATCAGCCCCCACACCGCCGCCCTCGACGCTGAGGAGGAACGCCGGATCGCCGAGCTCTTCGCCGACAACGCGACCCGGTTCCTCGACGGCCTCCCCCTCCGCAACATCGTCAACACGGTCGAGTTCTACTGAGTCGATCGTTCCCAGGCCTGGCCTGCTGTCCGAATCGGCGCGCAGTCAGGTGCGGCGACTAGGGTCGGACGGATGCATACTCCGACCTCGTCTCTCCCCTCCGTCTCTCCCACCCCCGGTTTCGTGCGGGTGCGGGGAGCCAGGGAGAACAACCTGAGGGATGTCGACGTCGACGTGCCCCGCGACGCGATCGTCGCGTTCACCGGCGTCTCCGGTTCCGGCAAGTCGTCGCTCGCCTTCGGCACGATCTTCGCAGAGGCCCAGCGCCGGTTCCTCGAATCGGTGGCCCCGTACGCCCGCCGACTGATCCAGCAGGGCCACACCCCGCAGGTGGACGAGATCACGGGCCTCCCTCCCGCGGTCGCCCTGCAGCAGCGGCGCGGCACGCCGAGTTCGCGGTCCACGGTCGGCACCCTGACGACCCTGTCGAATTCACTGCGCATGATGTATTCCCGTGCGGGCACGTACCCGGCGGATGCGCCCAGGCTCGAATCGGACTCCTTCTCCCCGAATACCGTGGCCGGGGCGTGCCCGCGCTGCCACGGGCTCGGAATCGCGCACCTCCCGACGCGCGCGAGCCTCGTGCCCGACGGGACCCTCAGCATCCGCGAGGGCGCCGTCGCGGCGTGGCCGGGCGCCTGGCAGGGCAAGAACCTCCGCGACATCCTGATCGCCCTCGGCTACGACGTCGACGTGCCGTGGAACGACCTCCCCGCTGAGAGCAGGGACTGGATCCTTTTCACCGAGGAGCAGCCCGTCGTGGAGATAACGCCGCAGCGCGACCGGGTCGCCAAGCCGTACCAGGGCCGGTTCTGGAGTGCGCGCAGCTACGTCCTGCACACCCTCGCCGACTCGCAGAGCCAGAGTCAGCGGGAGCGCGCGCTCCGGTTCGTGGAGTCCGGACCCTGCTCGCTCTGCGACGGGAGCGGACTCACCCCGGCCGCCCTCGCCGTGACGGTGGCCGGGCTCTCCATCTCCCAGCTGGCCGGGCTGCCGCTCACCACCCTCGCAGATACCCTCCGCCCGCTCACGCAGGCCGGTTCCGCCGGGCGCGGCGAGGCATCCGCCGGGGTCGAAGCCACGATCAGCCGCGACCTGCTCGCGCGCATCGAGGTGCTGGTCGATCTCGGCCTCGGCTACCTCAGCCTCTCGCGCTCCACCCCGACGCTCTCGCCCGGTGAGATGCAGCGCCTCCGGATCGCGACCCAGTTGAGGTCTGGACTCTTCGGCGTCGTCTACGTGCTCGACGAGCCCTCCGCGGGTCTGCACCCCGCCGACGCCGAACCCCTCCTCGTCGTGCTCGAGCAGCTCAAGTCCTCCGGCAACTCCGTCTTCGTCGTCGAACACAACATGGACGTCGTGCGCGCCGCCGACTGGGTCATCGACGTCGGTCCGCACGCAGGAACCGGCGGCGGCGAGGTGCTCTACAGCGGTCCGGTCGGCGGGCTCGCCGGGGTCCCGGAGTCGGTGACACGGCGGTTCCTGTTCCCCGCTTCCGACACGACGGATGCCGCGGTCCCGGCGCCGGCGCGGAGGGAACCACATGCCTGGCTCGGCCTGCGCGGGGTCAACGTGCACAACCTTCAGGATCTCGACGCCGAGTTCCCGCTCGGGCTCCTCACCGCGGTCACCGGCGTTTCCGGATCGGGAAAATCATCTCTGATCAGCCAGATCGTCGCCGATGACCCGGTTGACCGCCTTGTCGCCGTCGACCAGAAGCCGATCGGACGCACCCCCCGCTCGAACCTCGCCACCTATACCGGCCTGTTCGACGCGGTCCGCGCGGCCTTCGCGGCCACCCCCGCAGCCCGCAGCCGCGGCTTCGGGGCGGGACGCTTCTCCTTCAACGTCGCCGGCGGCCGCTGCGAGACCTGCCTCGGTGAGGGCTCCGTCACCGTTGAACTCCTCTTCCTCCCCGGCAGCTACGCCCTGTGCCCGGCGTGCCACGGTTCCCGGTACAACCCGGAGACCCTCGAGGTCGACTACCGCGGCAAGACCATCGCAGAGGTCCTCGGGCTCAGCGTCGATGATGCCGCCGGGTTCCTCGCCGACGTGCCTGCGGCCGCCCGCAGCCTCGAGACCCTCCGCGAGGTCGGCCTCGGCTACCTCCGCCTCGGCCAGCCCGCCACAGAGCTCTCCGGTGGGGAAGCCCAGCGCATCAAGCTCGCCTCCGAGCTCCAGCGTGCCCGCCGCGGCCACACCCTGTACCTGCTCGACGAACCGACAACGGGCCTGCACCCGGCGGATGTGCAGCTCCTGCTCGCCCAGCTGAACCGGCTGGTCGACGCAGGCAACACCGTCGTCGTTGTCGAACACAACCTCGACGTCATCGCGGCGGCCGACTGGGTGATCGACCTCGGCCCGTCCGGAGGGGACGCTGGCGGCCGTATCCTCGTGGCCGGTCCGCCGGAGGTCGTCGCCACCCACGCCGAGAGCAGGACGGCCCCCTATCTCGAGCGGCGACTGCAGGCGTAGGCGACGCTCAGGCGTTTCGGACCAGCCGGAGCACCGGAATCCGGCGTTCGACGGCCCGCTCCTGGTAGCCGGCGAAGCCGGGCGCGAGGGCGATGATCTTCGCCCAGGCTCTGGCGTGCTCGTCGCCGTCCAAATCGGTCGCGGTGACCGCGACCGTCCCTTCCGGGGTCTCGATGGAGGTCTCCGGGTGCGAGAGCAGGTTGAAGTACCAGGCCGGGTGCTGGGGCCGGCCGCCGGCGGAGGCGACCACGAGCCAGGCGTCCCCGTCGCGGATGGACATCACCGGGCTGACGCGCTCGGCACCCGTGCGCGCCCCGGTCGTGTGCAGGAGCACGAGGTTGGACCCGAACCCGGCCGTGGTGACATGACCGTTGTTCTCCCGGAACTCCGAGATGATCTGTTCGTTGAAGTCGCTCACTAGACTGCCTCTCGTCGACGAGCTGCCGGTGCAGGGATTTTACAACGGGAAGAGGATCTCATGAGTGGTGAGCTGGTTCTGGTGACCGGTGGGTCTGGCTTCGTCGGCGCGCACTGCATCGTGCGGCTCCTCGCCGACGGCTACCGGGTGCGCACGACGGTGCGCTCCCTCACCCGGGAGCCCGAGGTGCGCGCGATGGTCGCCGCGGGCGGGGCGGATGCCGGCAGCGCCCTCTCGTTCACCGTCGCCGACCTGCTCTCCGACGCCGGTTGGGCGGAAGCGGTGAACGGCTGCGCCTTCGTCCTGCACGTCGCCTCACCCTTCCCCGCACGTGAGCCGGCGGACGAGGACGAGCTCATCGTCCCCGCCCGCGACGGCGCACTGCGGGTGCTCCGGGCCGCGCGGGACGCCGGCGTGCGGCGGGTCGTGCTGACCTCTTCGTTCGCCGCCGTCGGGTATGGCGCCCAGCATCCGGACCGCCCGTTCACCGAGGACGACTGGACGGACCCGACCGCCTCAGTGAGCGCATACGTCAGGTCGAAGACCATCGCCGAACGTGCGGCCTGGGACTTCGTCGATCGCGAGGGAGGCACCCTCGAGCTCACGGTGATCAACCCGGTCGGAATCTTCGGACCCGTGCTCGGGACAGACCTCTCCAGTTCCGTCGAACTCCTCCGCGGGCTCCTGAAGGGTGCTGTGCCCGCGGTGCCGCGGATCGAGACCAACATCGTCGACGTGCGCGATGTCGCCGACCTGCACGTGCGCGCCATGACGAGCCCGCTCGCGCCCGGCGAACGGTTCCTCGCCGTCGCCGGACCCCCGATGACCTTTCCGGAGATCGCAGCCCTGCTGAGGTCGAACCTCGGCGATGTCGCGAGTCGGGTGCCCCGCCGGGTGATGCCGACCTGGCTCGTCCGGGTCCTCGCCCCGTTCAGCGCCCCGCTCCGGCAGGTCGCCCCGCAACTCGGCACGACGCGGAACGCCTCCCATGACAAGGCCAGGCGGATGCTCGGCTGGGAACCTCTGTCCAACGAGGAGGCCATCCTCGCCACCGCGGAGAGCCTCGTGCGCCTCCGGCTTCTCTGACCGGCGGCGCACGAGAGGCGGGATCAGTCGACCTGGTCCATGAAGTCGGTCAGGTGCGCGATCGTCGGGATCGACGAGGTGATCACGGTGCCGTCGTCGCGACGTCCGCCCTCGATCGCAGCCGGCGACGGAGCCCCGGGAGTGCGGGCGCCCTGGTGCTCGAGCGGGACGATGACGGGCTGGCCGAGACGCACCGTGAAAGCGGGCGCCCCGCGCACGGCGAGCTTCGCCTCGACGCCGGCCTCGACGGTCACCTCGACCTCGTCCTGCCTGAGGTCGATCCGGAGCCGGGTGCCCTTGAGCGTGATCCGGAAGGTGAGCCCCTCCCAGCCTTCCGGCAGCCGCGGGTCGAGGGTGACCCGGCCGTTGTGGTCGCGCATGCCGCCGAATCCGTAGACGAGGGCGCTCCAGACTCCACCGGCGGATGCGACGTGGACGCCGTCCGCCGCGTTGTGGTGCAGGTCTGCGAGGTCGACAAACAGGCCGGAGGTGAAGTACCGGAGCGCGAGCTCGTGGTACCCGACTTCGGCCGCGATGATCGACTGGACCACGTCGGACAGGGTCGAGTCGCCGGTCGTGAGCGGGTCGTAGTAGTCGAAGTCGGCGAGCTTCTCCTCCGGAGTGAACTGGTCCCCCTGCAGGAGCAGCGCGAGGACCACATCCGCTTGCTTGAGGACCTGGAAGCGGTAGATCACGAGCGGGTGGTAGTGCAGCAGCAACGGCCGGTTCTGCGAAGGCGTCTGGGACAGGTCCCAGCGTTCCTTCTCGAGGAACTGCGCGTCCTGCGGGTGGATGGCCAGGCCCTTGTCGAAGGGAATGTGCATCGCCTCGGCGGCGAAGGCCCACTCGGCGATCTCGGTGTCCTGGAGGTTCAGCCGGGCGACCATGGCGTCGTAGGCGTCGCGGTCGATGTACCGCAGCCGGCGGACCGCGGTCACGGCGTTCCGCAGGTTCGAGCGCGCCATGATGTTCGTGTACAGGTTGTCGTTGACGACGGTCGTGTACTCGTCCGGCCCGGTGACACCGTGGATGTGGAACACGTCGTTGCCGTGCCCGTTGCCGCGCCAGAAGCCGAGGTCCGCCCACATCCGGCTCGTCTCGACGAGGATGTCGATGGCCTCGCGGGCGAGGAAGTCCTCGTCGCCGGTTGCGGCGACGTACTGGCTGAGCGCATAGGCGATGTCGGCGTCGATGTGGTACTGGGCCGTGCCCGCCGCGTAATACGCGGAGGACTCGAGCCCGTTGATCGTGCGCCACGGGAACAGGGCGCCGAGCTGGTTGAGCTCCGTCGCGCGGTCCCTGGCCTGGTCGAGCATGCCGTGCCGGAAGCGCAGCGCGTTGCGGGCCGCGTTCGGAGAGGTATAGGTCAGGAACGGCAGGACGTAGACCTCCGTGTCCCAGAAATAGTGGCCGCCGTAGCCGGAGCCGGACACGCCCTTTGCGGAGACGCCCTGGCCGTCGGCGCGCATCGAGGCCTGGGCGAGCTGGAACAGGTTCCAGCGCACGGCCTGCTGCAGCACGGGCTGCCCGGGAAGCTGCACGTCGGTGCGCGCCCAGAAGTCGGTGAGCCATTCCTGCTGGCGGGCGATGAACGATTCGATGCCCTCGTCCCGCGCGCGGTCCAGGGTGCGGTCGCACCGGTCGGCGAGTTCGTGAGTGGGCACGCCCGCGGAGGTGTGGTAGCTGAGCGTCTTCGTGATGTGGATCGAATTGCCCTGCTTGGCCTTGATCGTGTACACGTGCTTGGCGAGGTCGTCGCCGATAGCGGAGGACTCGACGAACTCGTTGGCTGTCTCGATCTGGTGGTCGGCGGCGCAGGCGATCGTCATCGCCGAGTTCGTGCAGCGGAAGCCGAGGATGTACCGGCCGCCGGAAGCGCGCTTGAAGCGTGGCTGCAGCACCCGGTCGGTGAAGGACTCCGCCTTGCGCGGGTCCCAGTCTGTCGTCATCGAGCCCTTGGGCCGGTCGTACTCGCTGATGCCGTCCTGGCGGTTCAGGATCTGGCTCGAGATCACGACGGACGCATCCGCGTCGAGCATGGTGACCTCGTAGTCGATGATCGCGAGGTGCCGGTCGGTGAACGACACCATCCGGCGGGACCGGATCAGGACGCGCTTGCCCGATGGCGTGCGCCAGACGAGTGAGCGAGAGAGGATGCCGGTGGTGAAGTCGAGCCGGCGCTCGTAGCTGAGCAACTCGGCGAGGGTCAGCACGAGCGGTTCGTCGTCGACGTAGACGCGGATCATCTTGGCGTCGGGAGCGTTGACGATCGTCTGGCCGACGCGGGCGAAACCGAAGGCCTCTTCCGCGTGCCGGATCGGCCAGGTCTCGTGGAAACCGTTGATGTATGTGCCCTGGACGTGGCCGTCCCTGCCCTCGTCGACGTTGCCGCGCAGGCCGAGGTAGCCGTTGCCGACCGCGAAGAGGGTCTCGGTGCGTCCGATGTCGGCTCCGGTGAACGCCGTCTCGACGAGGGCCCATTCGTCGACCGGGAAGCGATTGCGGTCGAGAGGGTCCTGGATGACCTCTTCGGTCAGGTTCATGCGGTGGCCTCCTGCGTTGCGGTTTCGGGTGACGTGCTGGGCTCGGACGGGCGGGGCACCAGTTCATCGAGGTCTGAGACGACAATATCGGCTCCGGCGTCCAGAAGGGTCTGCGGTCCGACGCCGCGGTCGACGCCGAGGACCAGCCCGAAATCACCGGCGCGGCCGGCCTGCACTCCCGACTCGGCGTCTTCGACCACGACGCACTCTGCTGGAGTGAGACCGAGCAGCTCGGCGCCGAGTTCATAGGTGTCCGGCGCGGGCTTCCCGGCGAGCCGACGCTCGGCGGCGAGGTTGCCGTCGACGACGATACCGAAGCGATCACGGATGCCCGCTGCCCCGAGGGTGAGTTCGCCGTTGCGGGAACTCGTGACGACGGCGACCTGCAGCCCGGCGTTGACCACGTAGTCGAGGAAGTCGAGGGAACCCTGGTACGGAGTCACGCCGTCTTCCGCGAGGGTCTCGTTGAAGGCCGCGTTCTTGCGGTTGCCGAGGCCGCACACGGTGTCCTGCGTCGGGGCATCCGTGGGGTCGCCGTCTGGCAGCGTGATCCCGCGCGAGGCGAGGAGGCTGCGCACGCCGTCGTAGCGGGGCTTGCCGTCGATATACCTGAAGTAGTCGGCATCGCTATAGGAGGGACTCACCCCCTGGTCTTCGAGGAAGGGGGTGAAGAGCCGGGACCACGCGACCATGTGCACGTCGGCGGTGGGAGTCAGCACGCCGTCGAGGTCGAAGAGCACGCCACGCAAACCGAGGATGCGGTCGCGGGCCTGGGCTGGCGAAAGGGGAAATGTCGGAGAAGTCATAGACGGGAGCTCTTCTCGATAGATGCCTGAAAATGGAGGCGCCGGGGAATGGTGGGGGGATGTATTCGCCCGGGTGTCGACATCTCGGCGGCGGTGACGAGGATCGCGAGCGACGCGGGTCCACCGGGTCCGGGGTGGGCCTGCGCCTGAGTACAAAACAAGCCTATGCCCTGTGCCTCCGGCGAGTAGACTTTCTCTAAGTGAAACGATTCAACGTTGAACGCACACAGAGAGAAGTCAGACAATGATCACTCGCATGATCTGGAACCAAACGGCACACTTCGGCGCAGGGGCCATTAGCGTCATCCCCGGTGAAATAGCCTCCCGCGGCTTCACCAAGGCCTTTGTGGTCTCGGACAAGGTGCTCGTCACGACCGGCGTCACCGGCAAGGTCACGTCACTCCTCGACGATGCCGGAATCCCTTATGAGGTTTATTCGGACGTCACCCCGAACCCGCCGATCGAAGCGGTCAAGCGCGGCGTCGCGGCCTTCGCGGCCTCGGGCGCAGACGTATTGATCGGCATCGGCGGCGGCTCGCCGCAGGACACCTGCAAGGCCATCGGCATCATCACGAACAACCCCGAGTTCGCGGACGTGCGCTCGCTCGAGGGCGTCGCGGCCACGAAGCGGGCCTCCGTTCCGATCATCGCCGTTCCGACGACGGCGGGAACCGCATCGGAGACCACGATCAACTACGTGATCACCGACGTCGAACGCTCCCGCAAGTTCGTCTGCGTCGACCCGCACGCGATTCCGATCGTCGCCGTCGTCGATTCCGAGATGATGTCATCCGCGCCACGTTCGCTCAAGGTCGCCACAGGACTGGACGCGCTCACCCACGCGATCGAGGGCTACACGACCAAGGGCGCCTGGGAACTCTCCGACCTCTTCCACCTCAAGGCGATCACGATGATCGCCGAGTCCCTCGCCGCCGCCGCCGACGGCGACCCGGTTGCCGCGGACCGGATGGCCCTCGCCCAGTACATCGCGGGAATGGGCTACTCCAACGTCGGCCTCGGCCTCGTGCACGGGATGGCCCACCCGCTCGGCGCCTTCTACAACGCCCCGCATGGCGTGGCCAACGGCATCCTGCTCGCCCCCGTGATGGCGTTCAACGCCGACGCGACCGGCGACCGCTTCCGCGACATCGCGGTGGCCTTCGCGGTCGCCGGTGCCGCAGACCTGTCGGTCGAGGATGCCCGCACCGCGGCCGTCACTGCCGTCACGGCATTCGCCCGCGACCTCGGCAACCCGACGACACTGCGCGAGATCGGTGCGAAGGAGGAGGACCTCCCGGCACTCGCCCAGGCCGCCTTCGACGACGTCTGCACCGGCGGTAACCCGCGCGACGTGACCGTCGAGCAGATCCTCGCGCTGTACACCTCGATCTACTGATCCCAGAGTCACCTTTCCGGTCGAGAGTGACCCGTATACCGGGCGCTCTCGACCGGAAAGGTAGACCTCGGGTTGGTCGATTGAGAACAGGAGCGGCCGGCGCGTGTGCGCCGGCCGCTCCTTTCTGTTTCCCCTGTTTCCCCGTGCCGGCTATCGGCTGACGAGAGTCCGGACCGGCGTATACCGCTCGGGTACGAAGCTGCGGGCGACGAGGGCGCGCAGCCCTTCGAGCGAACCGGTGACGAGGCCCTGGGCCCGCGCCTGCACGAGCACATTGCCGATCGCGGTCGCCTCGACGGGGCCGGCGAGCACGGGCAGGCCGAGCCGGTCGGCCGTGAGCTGGCAGAGCAGGCGGTTCTGCGAGCCGCCGCCGACGATGTGCACGACCCGTACGTCGGTGCCGGAAAGCGCGGCGGCGGTCTCGACGCCGCGGGCGAAGGCATCCGCGAGGCTCTCGAGGATGCTGCGCACGAGTTCGGCGTTCGAGCGCGGAACGCGCAGGTCGTGCTCGAGGCAGTAGTCGCGGATGCGGCCCGGCATGTCCCCGGGGGCGAGGAAGCGCTGGTCGTCGGCGTCGAACACGGCGACGGGCCCGGTGACCTCGCCGGCCGCACGCAGCAGGTCGGCGAGAACGATCGTCTCGCCGGCGTGCTCCCAGGTGCGGATCGACTCGCTGAGCAGCCAGAGGCCCATCACATTGTGCAGGTAGCGCACGCGGCCGTCGACGCCGCCCTCGTTCGTGAAGTTGGCCGCGCGGCCTGCCGCGCTGAGCACCGGGGCCTCGAGCTCGACGCCGACGAGCCCCCAGGTGCCGCACGAGATGTAGGCGAAGTCGTCGCTGAGGGCAGGCACCGCGACGACGGCGGATGCCGTGTCGTGCGAGCCGATGGCCGTCACGTCGATCGGGGCGCGGGCGCCGATCTCGCCGGCGACGTCAGGGAGCAGGGAACCGATCCGGGTCCCGGCATCGACGAGGCGCGGGAAGATCCGGCGGTCGAAGCCGAGCCGGTCGATGAGCGGTTCGTCCCACTCTCGGCTGCCGACGCCGAGGAGGCCGGTCGTTGATGCGTTGGTGCGTTCGGCGACGGCGACGCCGGTGAGCCAGTAGTTCAGAAGATCGGGCACGAGCAGCACCTGGTCGGCCTGGTCGAGCGAGCCGGCGGTCAGGTCTGCGGTCAGCTGGTAGAGCGTGTTGAACGGCAGGAACTGGAGTCCGTTGGCCGCATAGAGTTCGGCGGGGGCGGCGATCCGGTGGACGAGATCGACAGCGGGCTGGGTGCGCGCATCGCGATAGTGGTACGGGAGTTGCAGCATCCGCCCCTGCCGCAGCAGCGCGTAGTCGACGGCCCAGGAGTCGACGCCGATGCTCACGAGGGCGGGCTCTTCCGCGGCGGCGGTCCTGAGACCGGCGAGCACATTGCGGTAGAGCTCGACGATGTTCCAGTGCAGCGAGGGATGCCCGTCCTCATTCAGGCGGATCGGCCCGTTCGCGAAGCGGGCCACCGGGCGGAGGCGCAGCTCGTTCGGCCCGACGTGGCCGAGCATGACCCGGCCGCTCGTGGCGCCGAGGTCGACGGCCGCGACGACTGCGGCATCCGTGCTGGTGGTCATCTTCGTACTCTCTGCTCGTCAGAACTTAAAGGAGTTGCCGTTTCGGACGACTGCGGCCGGTGTGCCGGCCACAGTCGTCCGAAACGGCAACGGGTGGTGCCGAATGCGGGTGGGGTCAGGCGCCCCAGCCGGCCTGGGTGCCACCGACGCGGTCTGCGCAGATCTTCTCCTGGTAACCGGATGCCGCGAACGCCTTCATGGGGTCGGCCGGAAGTCCGCGGGACTCGCGCCACGCGGCGAGGTCGGTGCGGACGTCGGAGTAGAAGGCGTCCATCATGATGCCGTTGGCGCCGAGGACGTCGCCGGCCTCCTGCGCCGCTG
>NZ_SOFS01000023.1 GCF_004402235.1 Cryobacterium glucosi | reverse complement strand
CGGAGCACGTCCCGCCTTCCAGCGCCCCGGTGGCGCGCCCGCCGGTGCCCCCGGCTTCGGCCCGCCGCGTCCCGCCGGTGGCGGCGGCGCAGGTGGCCGCGGTCGCGGCCCCGGTGGCGGAACCGCTGGTGCGTTCGGTCGCGGAGGCGGCAAGAACAAGGCCCGCAAATCCAAGCGCACGAAGCGCGCCGAGTTCGAGCTGCGCGAGGCTCCGTCGCTGGGTGGCGTCAGCGTCCCCCGCGGCGACGGCGGAACCGTGGTGCGTCTGCGCCGCGGCGCCTCGATCACGGACTTCGCCGACAAGATCGACGCGAGCCCCGGAAACCTCGTCACCGTGCTGTTCCACCTCGGTGAAATGGCGACGGCGACGGAGTCCCTCGACGAGGCGACCTTCGATGTGCTCGGTGAAGAACTCGGTTACAAGATCCAGATGGTCTCGCCCGACGACGAAGATCGCGAACTGCTTCTCGGCTTCGACATCGACATCGACCAGGAACTGGCCGAAGAGACCGATGACGAGCTCAAGGCCCGTCCGCCGGTCGTCACCGTCATGGGTCACGTCGACCACGGAAAGACCGCGCTCCTCGATGCGATCCGTAACGCGAAGGTAGCCGCTGGCGAAGCCGGCGGAATCACCCAGCACATCGGCGCGTACCAGGTCATCACCGAGCACGAGGGCATCGACCGCGCCATCACCTTCATCGACACACCGGGCCACGAGGCGTTCACCGCCATGCGTGCCCGTGGTGCCCAGGTGACGGACATCGCGATCCTCGTGGTCGCGGCGGACGACGGCATCATGCCCCAGACCATTGAGGCCCTCAACCACGCCCAGGCGGCCAATGTGCCGATCGTGGTCGCGGTCAACAAGATCGACAAGCCAGGCGCCAACCCGCAGAAGGTGCGCCAGCAGCTCACCGAATTCGGGCTCGTCGCCGAAGAGTACGGCGGAGACGTCATGTTCGTCGACGTGTCTGCGAAGCAGAAGATCGGCATCCAGGAAATCCTGGAGGCCGTCCTCCTCACCGCGGACGCCGGACTCGACATGCGCGCCAACCCCGACAAGGACGCCCGTGGCGTCGCCATCGAGGCTCGTCTCGACAAGGGCCGCGGCGCGGTCGCAACCGTGCTCATCCAGTCGGGAACGCTGCACGTCGGCGACTCGATCGTCGCCGGAACGGCCTATGGCCGCGTTCGTGCGATGGCCGACGAAAACGGCGTTGCCGTGCTCGCCGCGACGCCGTCGCGCGCCGTGCAGGTCCAGGGCCTCTCGAGCGTTCCCCGGGCCGGTGACACCTTCCTCGTCATCCAGGAAGACCGCACCGCCCGTCAGATCGCCGAGAAGCGCGAAGCCGCCGAGCGCAACGCCCTGCTGGCCAAGGCCCGCAAGCGCATCAGCCTCGAAGACTTCACCCGTGCACTCGAAGAGGGCAAGGTCGAATCGCTCAACCTCATCATCAAGGGTGACGTTTCCGGTGCCGTCGAGGCCCTGGAAGAGTCGCTCCTCAAGATCGAGGTCGACGACTCCGTGCAGCTGCGCATCATCCACCGCGGTGTCGGTGCGGTCACGGAGAGCGACGTCAACCTCGCCACCGTCGACAACGCCATCATCATCGGCTTCAACGTGCGCCCGGACACCAAGGCCCGCGAGCGTGCAGCCCGCGAGGGTGTCGACGTGCGGTTCTACTCGGTCATCTACAACGCGCTCGAGGACATCGAGAACTCCCTCAAGGGAATGCTCAAGCCCGAGTTCGAAGAGGTGCAGAGTGGTGTCGCCGAGATCCGCGAGGTGTTCAGCTCGTCCAAGTTCGGAAACGTGGCCGGCGTCATCGTCCGCTCGGGTGTCATCACGAGGAACGCCAAGGCGCGGGTCATCCGCAACGGCGTCGTCGTGGGAGACAACCTCGGCATCGAGTCGCTGCGTCGTTTCAAGGACGACGTCACCGAGGTTCGTACGGACTTCGAGGCCGGTATCGGTCTCGGCAAGTTCAACGACATCCAGATCGGCGACGAGATCGAGACGATCGAACTGAAGGAAAAGCCGCGCGTCTAACCAGGCCGCGTCTGATCGACGGGTCTCCGGCTCCTCTCCGTGAGGGGCCTGAGGCCCGTTGGTCGCTCCGCACGACAGCTTCTCGATTCACCAGATTTTCCACGCATCGACGTAACGCAGTACCGAAGCAAGAGGAGTGAGACCATGGCAGATCCGGAACGCGCCAGAAAAATGGCCGACCGCATCAAGGTCATCGTGGCAAAGCGGCTCGAACGCGGCCTGCGTGACCCGAGGCTCGGCTTCGTGACCATCACGGACGTCAAGGTGACGGGTGACCTGCAACACGCATCCGTTTTCTACACCGTCTACGGCTCCCTCGAGGAGCGCACCGACAGCGCCGCGGCGCTCAAGGCGGCCACCGGGCTGCTGCGCAGCGAGGTCGGCAAGAACATCACCGCCCGGCTGACCCCGTCGCTCGAGTTCATCGCGGACGCGATCCCCGAGAACGCCGCCCTCATCGACGACCTTCTCCGCGAAGCGCGGGAGCGCGACAGCCAGGTCGGCGCGCTCGCACAGGGCGCCCAGTACGCCGGCGACGAAGACCCCTACGTCAAGCCGCGCGAGTTCGAGGGCGACGACGATGACGACGACGACGAGGACGAGACTCCCGCCGTCGGTCACCACGCCGAATAGCGGTTGCCTCCAGCGGACGCTGACGCAGCGCACCTAGCGAGGGAGACCGGGGAGAACTACGCTTAAAAGCGCTTTCGTTCCCCGGAAAGCCCATCTCATTGTGGAGGTACCCCATGGCCGGCATCGCAGCCAAGCTCGACAAAGCATACGAAACGCTCCCTCTGGAGGAGCTCGCGAAGGCGCCGGTCGCGGCGCTCCAGGGCGTCAGCGACAGCGATGCCGAGCACCTCAAGGCGGCGTTCGGCATCGACACGATCGGTGACCTCGGCACCAACAAGTTCTTCCTGTGGGCCCAGGCGATCGCGACGCTCGCGAAGTAGCCGCGGCGCAGCGGTCGGGGTCTCAGCTCCCGAATCGCGAGGCCAGGCCGCTCGCATTCCGGACCGCGTTTCCACCGCCGTCGTTGTTGAAGTAGACGAACACGTCCCGTCCTGTGCCCTGCCAGTCGCGGATGCGTTCCGCCCACCAATCGAGGTCGGCCTCCGAGTACGAGCCTCCGTACAGGTGCTCTCGATCGGGGCCGTGCATCCGCACGTACACGAACGGTGCGGTCGCGCGCAGGACACACGGCAGGTTCGCGCCGCTCAGCACGCAGTATGCGGCGCCGTGCCGCTCGAGGATCGCGAAGACCTCCTCGCACAGCCAGCTGTCGTGCCGGAACTCGACGGCGACCCTGATCCAGTGCGGCAGGGCGGCGAGGAAGAAGTCCAGCCTGGCATCGTCGCGCTCCATCGCCGGCGGCAGCTGCACGAGCAGGACGGCGCGCTTGTCGCCGAGCTCGTGCCAGCACGCGGCGATCCGTGCCGCCCAAACCTCGGGAGCATAGAGCCTCTTCGCGTGGGTGAGCCCACGGGGCGCCTTCACCGAGAGCAGGAATCCCTCGGGAAGGCGGCGTCTCCAGCCGGCGAACGTCGACTCCCGCGGCCAGCGGTAGAAACTCGCGTTGAGTTCGACGGTGTCGAAACGGGAGGCGTAGACCTCGAGCCGCCGGGCGGCGGGGAGCCCGGACGGGTAGAGCACCCCGTCCCAGTGCTCGTAACTCCAGCCGGAGGTGCCGATCCGGATGCTCACGGTCGCGCCTACTCGTGGGGGAGCGAGTATGACCCTGCAGCGACGCGCACCGCGAGCCCGTCGGACAGGAGGCCGGACAGGGCCCGACCGAGCTGGGCGGGGTCCGGCCAGAGCGTGGCGATCTCGGCATCCGTCACCGGGTGCCTCGTCGAGCGCAACTCGGCGAGGATCAGGCCGCGCACCTGCCGGTCGCTGCCGGCGAACTTCTTCTGAACGGTCTTCTTCTGACCCTGGTACTCCGGGTAGCCGGCCGCGCGCCAGGCGCAGAGCGCGGCGAGCGGGCAGTCCGCGCAGCGCGGGCGTGCTGACGTGCAAACGAGCGCGCCCAGTTCCATGGCGCCGGCGTTGAAGACGGCCGCGGCACGGACATCCGCCGGAAGGAGCGCGTTCATGGCCGCGAGATCGCGGGTGCGGCTCGGCGGCGCGGGTTCGGCCTGGCCTGCGACGCAGCGGGCGATGACCCGGCGCGTGTTCGTGTCGACGACCGGATGCCGGTGGCCGTACGCGAACGCGGCGACCGCCCGCGCGGTGTAGTCGCCGATCCCCGTCAGCGTGAGGAGCACGCCGACGTCCTGCGGCACGATTCCGCCGTGGTTCTCGGTGATCTCGACGGCCGCGGCGTGCAGCCAGAGCGCGCGCCGCGGGTAGCCGAGCGTCGCCCATGCCCGCACGGCCTCGCCCGGCGGAACGGCGGCGAGGTCGGCGGGTGTCGGCCAGCGGGTGAGCCACGCCTCGAGGTGCGGGATCACCCGGGTCACCGGCGTCTGCTGCAGCATGAACTCGCTCACGAGCACGCCCCACGCGCCGAAACCGTCGCGGCGCCAGGGAAGGTCGCGAGCGTGCAGGCCGAACCAGGCATTGACGAGGCTCGCGATCTCACCGGTGCCATCGGCCTCGGGGGCAGACCCGGTGGCTGGCACTCCCGCGGATTCGATGGGCGCGATGACGGTTGCATTCACCCCACTAACCTAGGCTCGATTCATGACGCTTGTTTCGACACCACGCCTCGACTTCCTCCGCGACCTCGCAACGGAGATCCTCAGCCTCTACGGCCGAGGCCGCACGATGGTCGCGATCGACGGGACGGACCCCATCGCGCGGGCCGCCTTCGCCGACGACCTCGCAGCGGCCTTCGCCGCGACCGGGCACGCCGTGTCCCGCGCCTCGCTCGCCGACTTCGAGCGCTCCACCGAGGAGCAGACGACCTTCGGGCCGGCCTCGCCGGAGCGACTGTTCCGCCACCGCGACGACTTCGACCTGCTCCGCAGGGCGCTCCTGGTCCCGTTCCGCGTCGCCGGCGCGACGGGGCCTGCGGACGACACCCTGATCTTCGACGGGGAGTTCCTGCTCAGGAAGGAACTCCGCGACGGCTGGTCGTACAGCGTGCTGACCGAGACCGCAGCGGATGCCTCGTCGACCGGCGCTTTCATCGACCTCGCCGCTGAGCTGAAGCCCTCCGGGGAACTCGGTGATGCTGCGGATACCACGACAGACCCTGCACTGGGTGGTTCCCCTGTTCCCGACGACCGGGCCATCGCCAACCGGCTCTACCGGGCCGAGGTCCGGCCCAGGTCGTGGGCGACGGCCGTCGTCGACCTCGCCAATCCGGCGGATCCCCGCCGTCTCTTCTTCGACAGCTGCTGAGCCGGCGCCGCGAGGACTACCGCAGTCGG
The DNA here is from genome assembly GCF_004402235.1 of Cryobacterium glucosi. GTDB lineage: Bacteria > Actinomycetota > Actinomycetes > Actinomycetales > Microbacteriaceae > Cryobacterium > Cryobacterium glucosi. The sequence goes on along the minus strand of NZ_SOFS01000023.1, from coordinate 87,884 downwards.
AGCGGGGCGAAGCGCACGAGCACCTCGGCTCGTGTGAGCGGGTGTCCTGTGGCCTCGACCTCATGCACAAGGGCAGTCAGCAGGGTATTGACCGGCGCGGCGACGCCTGCCGCCGCGGCCTCCCGCACGACGACCCCGTTGAGGTGGTCGATCTCGGTCAGCTGACCCCTGCGGAGGCTCTGCAATGTCGAGCCGAGGTTCGGCACGTCGCCCATCCTGGCCCGCATCAGGCGCGGCAGCAGCTGCCCGATCGAGAGCGGAAGGCCGGCGAAACCACGCAACCGGCGGTCGCCGAGCCCCTGCAGCGCCCCGAAACGCACCCCGCGGGCGACGCCGACGCGCACGGTCTCCCGCATGCTCGCGGTCAGGACCCGACGGAGCTCCGCATCGTCGACGACCTCCTGCACGCTCAGCCCGGTCACTGCCGGGAGCGCGTTGAGCATGTTGACCACGAGCTTCGTCCACTGGGCGCCGACGAAGTTCGAGGTCGCGATCGTCGGGAATGCCGCGTCGAGCACACCCTGCCAGGCGAGCGTTCCCGCGTCGATGTCACCGGTATCGTGCCCGATGTACGTCGGTGCCGGCGTGGTCACGGTGACGAGTCCCGGCGCCGCATAGTTCGCGGCGATGATCGAGAGCGCCCCGAAGCAGTCGGAGTTCGGCAGGATCCGTCGCGCCGTCGCGACGCCGTCGAGCCCGTTCTGCACGACGATCACCGGCGAGCCGTCGAGGACCGCCGCGTTGGCCGTGATCGCGGCGGCGGCATCCTGCGCCTTGGTGCAGACGAGCGTGAGCTCGGGAGTCTCGGTGAGCAGTTCGACCGCAGCCGGCCGGGCGGTCTCGTCGCCGAAGGCGCCGGTCAGGTGAATGCCCTCCGAGCGGATGACGCCCAGGGCCTTTCCCCGTGCCGTCACGGTCACGGTATGCCCGGCCTTCTCCAGTAGCGTGGCGAACGTTCCGCCGAGGGCACCCGCACCGATCACAGCAATTCGCATTCCCCCAGCCTAGGTCGCCCCCGCCCCGCCCATCCCGCCCGTCCTTCTCGCGAGAGTACACTTTTGGCCCTTAAAACCCGTTCTTAAGGGCCAAAAACGTACTCTCGCGAGCTACCGGAAGGGTCAGGCGGAGAGGGTGGCGGGCTCGGGGACGGGAGTCGCTGCGGGCGCACGGCGACCGTGGGGCAGGGCGAGCCCGATCAGGGCGGCCAGACCGAGCACGGATGCCCCGACGACGATCGCCGGGACCGCCGCATCCACGTAGCCGGTCGGGGTCAGCTCTCCTCCGGCACCCGTGAAGACGGCCGTGAGGACCGCGACGCCGAGCGCCACGCCGATCTCGCGCAGGGTCGAGTTGGTTCCGGTCGCCTTCGCGTGGTCGTTCGGGACCATGTTCGCGAGCACTGCCGTGGAGCTCGGCGCGAACACGAGTCCCATTCCGACGCCGGCGAGGAGGAACGCGGGCACGAGGTCGATGTATGCAACCGTCGCACTCATCTCCACCGCCAGCCAGCCCATCGCGATGGCGAGGAAGGAGAGTCCGAGCACGATCGGAAGCCGGGTGCCCGTTCGCGGACTGAGCAGGCCGGTGAGCGGGGCGATCACCATGGGCGCGAGGGTCCAGGGCATCGTCATCAGGCCGGCCTCGAGCGGGGTGTGCCCCTGCACGATCTGCAGGAACTGGATCAGGATGAAGATGGACCCGAAGATGCCGAAGCTGAAGGTGAGGCCGACGAGGTTGGCGACGGTGAAGCTGCGGTCCCGGAACAGCCGGAGTGGCAGCAAAGGGTCAGGCGTGCGGGCTTCCCAGGCGATGAAGGCCGCGAGCAGGACCGCGCCGCCGGCGAGCGCGCCGAGGACCTCGAGGCTGGTCCAGCCCGCGTCGTTGCCGCGAACGATGCCGTAGACGAGACCGAAGACGCCGACCCCGGCGAGGACGAGACCCACGACATCCGCCCGGACCCTGGCCCCGAAGCTGTTCGGCAGGGCGACCAGGGCGAGTGGGATCGAGATCACGCCGAGCGGGACGTTCAACCAGAAGATGGCCTGCCAGTTCCAGCCTTCGACGACGGCGCCGCCGATGAGCGGGCCGAGTGCGACGCCGAGGCCGGAGATTCCGCCCCAGATGCCGATCGCGGCCGGGCGGCGCTTCTCGCTGACCGAGCCGACGAGGAGGGTGAGCGACAACGGCATCAGGGCAGCGGCCCCGACACCCTGGATCGCCCGCGCGGTGATGAGCTGCCAGGGCTCTGTCGAGAGACCGGCGAGCGCGGAGGCGACCGTGAAGATCGCGATCCCGGCGAGGAAGACGGTGCGCCGGCCGAAGCGGTCGCCGATGGCGACGGCCATCAGCATGAAGGTCGCGAAGCTCAGCGAGTACGCGTTGATCACCCATTGCAGCTCCTCGATGGAAGCGCCGAGGTCTCGGTTGATCACGGGGAGGGCACCGGTCACGACGAGGTTGTCGAGGGTGGCCATGAACATGGGGAGTGAGGACGCGACGATGGCGAGCCAGATCGGGACGCGACGCGTGATGGGCTGGGACACGTGGTATCCAATCGAGGGGGCGAAGAAGCACGGAATGTTGTAATCGAATGATTACAAATAGAGACGATAGTTATTCGCGGATACCATGTCAAGAGTGAGTGAAGAATCCGGTACGGCAGCCAAAGAAACGACCACCGAACGAATCCCCGCGGCGTTGCGCAGGGAACAGATCCTGGCCGCGGCGAGCCGCGTCTTCGGTGAACGTGGATACTCCGGTGCCACGACCGACCAGGTCGCGCAGGCCGCCGGGATCAGCCAGCCGTACGTCGTGCGGATGTTCGGCACGAAGGAGAACCTCTTCCTCGAGGTCGTCGCCCGTGCTCTCGACAAACTCATCACGACCTTTCGCGTGGTCCTTGCCGAGCCCCAGCCGGCCGGCGACGACGACGCCGACTCGCTCGTCGCCCGTCTCGGGGCCGCATACGTCGACCTGATCGAGGACCGCGGCATCCTGCTCTCGCTCATGCAGGCCTTCATCACCGGGCATGACCCGGTGATCGGCGCCAAGGCCAGGGAGGGTTTCCTGCAGATCTACCGGATGCTGCGCGACGAAGCCGGGTTCCCCCCGGAGATCATCCGGGATTTCCTCGCGAACGGCATGCTCTTCAACACCCTGCTCGCCATCCGGCTCCCGGACATCTTCGAGGACGACGAGGCCGCCGAGGAGCTGATGCGGTGCGCCTTCCGGGGCAAGCTCGACGTCGTGCTCGACGCGACGGGCTCGCACGCCTCGCACGCCATGTCCGCCCCGACCGGCACTGCAGGGACACACTCATGAGTGCAGACATCGAGCGCGAGACCGAACCCAACGACGAGACGTCGTCCCGAAACAGCGCGCGGGTGCATTCCACCGCGAGCGGTCTCCTCCTCGTCGACAAGCCGCAGGGTTGGACGAGCCACGACGCCGTCGCCCGCACGCGGCGCCTCGCAGGTACCCGCAAAGTCGGCCACGCGGGCACCCTCGACCCGATGGCCACCGGCCTGCTGATCCTCGGCATCAACAGCTCGACCCGACTGCTCACCTTCATCGTCGGGCTCGACAAGGAATACCTGGCCACGATCCGGCTCGGCTCGGCGACGACCACGGACGACGCGGAGGGCGAGGAAGTCTCCCGCGCGCCTGAGGCATCCGTCGCACTCATCGAGCCCGCGGCCATTGCGGCCGGAATCGGCCAGCTGACCGGGTATATCAGCCAGCAGCCGAGCGCGGTGAGCGCGATCAAGGTCGACGGAAAGCGCGCGTATGCCCGCGTCCGCGACGGGGAGGACGTGCAGTTGCCCGCCCGGCCTGTCACCATCGCCGCCTTCGAACTGCTCTCGAGCACGCCCGTCGACGGCTTCCTCGACCTCGAGGTGCGCGTCGAGTGCTCCTCCGGCACGTACATCCGGGCCCTCGCCCGCGACCTCGGCGCCGGGCTCGGCGTCGGAGGGCACCTGACCGCGCTCCGCCGCACCCGCATCGGCCCGTTCCGCATCGAGAACGCCCAGCCCCTCGCGGAGCTCGACGTCGCCGCCGCTCTCATCAGTCCGGCGGATGCCGCGACGCGTGTGCTCGGGCGCCTCGACCTCACCGAACAACAGGCGATCGACCTCGGTCACGGCAAACGTATCGAGGTCACGACCGAGATCGCGGATACCGGGGCAGCGGGGACCGCGGCTCCGCTCGCCGCGATCGCCCCCGGCGGCCGGCTCGTCGGCCTCGTCGAGCTTCGGGGCACCCAAGCCCGCACCGTGATCAACTTCCCGCCCGACGAGGCCGCAGCGGGGGAGTCCTCGTGATCGAGTGGTTCACCTGGCTCCAGGTCGGTGTCGCGGTGCTCGCCGGCGTGCTCTGCCTGTTTCTCGGGCTGTTCGGCCGGGTCCCGAACGACCTCACGATGGGCGCGACGGCGCTCGTCGAACTGCTCCTCGTCGGGCAACTCGTCGTTTCGATCGCGGCACCCTTCGCCGGGAACACGGCGAGCGGCAGCCTGCTCGAGTTCTACACCTACCTCGTGAGCGCCCTCATCGTTCCCGTCGCCGCCGCCGCCTGGGCGCTCATCGAACGCAGCCGCTGGAGCACGGTCATTCTCGGCGGCGCGTGCCTCGCGATCGCGGTCATGGTGTACCGGATGTTCCAGATCTGGACAGTGCAGGGCTTGTGAGAGTCTCGCTCCCACAAGCTGCGATAATTAACAGGCCATGACCGGACCACAGAGCGCAGCCGAGAACGTCGTCGATGGACCGCAGAAGCGCAGGGTCACCGGCGTCGGACGCCTGCTGATCGCCGTCTACGGGCTGCTCGCGCTCGCCGCGACCGGGCGGTCGTTCGTGCAGATCGCCTCCAAGTTCGACCAGGCGCCGCTCGCGTACTCGCTGTCTGCGTTGTCCGCGGTCGTGTACATCGTCGCGACCATCGCGCTCGTGCGCAGCAGCGGCCGCTGGTACCGCGTCGCGTGGGTGACCATCTCCTTCGAGCTTCTCGGCGTGCTCGTCGTCGGCACCCTGAGCATCGTCGACCCCGCGCTCTTCCCGCACGACTCGGTCTGGTCGGTCTTCGGCAGCGGCTATCTCTTCATCCCGCTCGTGCTTCCGATCCTCGGGATGATGTGGCTCGTCCGCCACCGCCCTGCTCGTCCACAGGGCCCGGCACGACCACAGGGCCAGGCCGGTCGACAGGCCAGCTCGTGAAGGTCCTCTCCGGCATCGGCTCCCTCCCGCTCGAAACCGCCACCTCCGGCTCCGCGGTCACGATCGGGAAGTTCGACGGCGTCCACGCCGGCCATCGCGCCGTGATCGACCGGCTCAAAGACATCGCCGGAACGCAGGGGCTCACGGCGGTCGTCGTGACCTTCGACCGGCATCCGCTCGCCCTGCTCGCCCCAGAGAAGTGCCCGCCGTTCCTGATCAGCGCCGAGCAGAAGCTCCGGCTGCTCGCAGAGACCGGCGTCGACTGCACCCTCGTGCTCGAGTTCACCAGGGACCTCGCGAGCCTGCCGCCTGAGGTCTTCGTCGAGACCGTCCTCGTGAACGGACTGCACGCCCGGCACGTGCTCGTCGGCAGGGACTTCCGGTTCGGCGCGCACGGCGCCGGTGACGTGGCCCTGCTCACCGAGCTCGGCGCACGCTTCGGCTTCGCCGTAGACCTGATCGAGGATGTCAAGCCCGACCGGGTGCGCAGGGTTTCGTCGACCTGGATCAGGGAACTGCTCGCGAGCGGTGATGTGAGGGCTGCCGGCGAACTGCTCGGCCACACCCCGACCGTGCGCGGCGAGGTCGTGCACGGCGCGGCCAGGGGCCGCGAACTCGGGTTCCCGACGGCCAACCTCTCCGCGGAGTCCGAGGGGCTCATTCCTGCCGACGGCGTCTATGCCGGCTGGCTGACCGACGGCGCGGATCGTTACCCGGCCGCCATCTCGGTCGGCAACAATCCGACCTTCGACGGGGTCGCGCAGAAGCAGGTCGAGGCCTACGTACTCGACCGGGAGCTCGACCTCTACGGTCACGTCGTCGAGGTGTCGTTCGTCGACCGGATCCGCGGAATGGTCGCGTTCACCGGAATCGATCCGCTGATCCTGCAGATGCGGGCAGACGTCGACCAGATCCGCACTCTCCTCGCCGGCTCGACCCGCCACTGAAAGCGAGCGCGCTGCAGGGGCTCAGTGCTCAGCGCTCAGGGCTTAGGCCGCGGGGGAGCGCGGCCCGGTCGGTGTGAAGCCTTCCCGGCCGAAGAGGAAGAGCACGATGCTCACGGCCGTGCTCTCGATCACGGCTCCGCGCCCGACGCGCCAGCCGGCATCCGTCGCCACAAGCGTGCGGCGGCGCACGACCGCCTTGACCGGGGTGGGTGCCATCAGCGCCCGGCGCACGGCAACCGCGCCGAGCGCGACCGGCGAGACCTCAAGGGCCCTGCCGAGCGGATGCGCCAGGTCGAGTCCGTGGACGACGACCTCCGTCAGTTCGGTGATGCCGTGCCGCCCCCGGGCGGTCACCCGCCCCGCGGCGTACTCGGCGGCGGTGGTCTGCAGCGACGCGATGAGCTCAGCCGGCTCTGCCTCGGCGGCCCGGCGGCTGAGGGTGTCGACGGCATGGTCCACACTCAGGTTCGGCAGTTGCTCCCGCAGTGCCGTCCACCCGGTGCCGAGCAGCTCCCGCGTCGGGGTCCCGACCCGCCAGACAAGATGCCCGGCCGCGTCGCGCACCCGCCAGCCGCCGCAGAGGCTCGGTGTCTCCCATTCCTCCGCGGAAAGCGTCTCAAGGATTCCGGCGATTCCGGTCAGGGTCGCCGCGATATCCGCGCTCCAGTCGGACGTCGTCCCGGTGTCGTCCACCTGGGGCTTGCGGCTGAACGGCAGGTACTGGGAAATGTCGGGCATGACGTCCAGCCTAGACTCGCCCGGTGAATAGACTTGGCCGGTGAACCCCACCCCGATCCGCGGTCTCTGGGCCGGGCGAACCCTCGCGCTTCTGGGCATCCTCCTCGTCGCGGCCAACCTGCGCACGGCGGTCGCGGCGCTGTCTCCGATCGTCCTGGCGATCAGCGTCGACGTCCCGCTCGGGGCGCTCGCCATCGGCGTGCTCGGCATGCTCCCGCCGGTCTGCTTCGCGGTCTTCGGCATCTTCACTCCCGTCTTCACGCGCCGCATCGGGCTCGAGCGGGTCGTTGTCGTCGCCCTTGTCGCAATCCTCGCCGGTCACCTCCTCCGTGGCAGCGCGGGTTCCCTGACCTGGCTCATCGGCGGAAGCATCGTGACCTTCGCAGGTCTCGGCGCCGGTAACGTGCTGCTGCCCCCGCTCGTCAAGAAGTACTTCCCCGACCGGGTCGGCCTCGTGACCTCCCTCTACGTCACGGTGCTGTCTCTGAGCACCCTCGTTCCGCCTCTCATCGCGGTCCCGGTAGCGGATGCCGCCGGCTGGCGGGTCTCCCTCGGCATGTGGATGATCCCCGCGCTCCTCGCCCTCGTGCCCTGGGCCACCATGCTCGTGCGGCACCGGATGTCGCAGAGCGCCCCGCCGGCGGTTCCGGAGGCCGAGCCGGTGCTGCTGGCCCGCATCGGCCGTTCTTCGATCGCCTGGGCGATCGCCGTCGTCTTCGGGACGTCGTCGCTCAACGCATACGCGCTCTTCGCCTGGCTTCCGCTGATGCTCACCCAGACCGCGGGGATCAGCCCCGGCCAGGCCGGGACGTTGCTCTCCCTCTACGCCGCCGTCGGACTGCCGTGCGCGCTCGTCGTGCCGTGGCTCGCCGTACGGATGAAGAACCTCAGCCTCCTGATCTACGTCGGAATGTTCGCCTTCATCGCCGGAGACGTGGGTCTCCTCCTCGCACCGGGCACGCTCACGGTTCTCTGGGTGCTGCTCGCCGGCCTCGGCCCGCTCTACTTCCCGCTCGCGCTCGTGCTGATCAACCTCCGTACGCGCACCCACGAGGGCTCCGTCGCGCTCAGCGGGTTCGTCCAGAGCGTCGGGTACACCCTCGGCGCCCTCGGGCCGCTTGTCGTCGGCGTTCTGCACCAGCTCACGGGGGGCTGGAGTTGGCCGATCTGGTTCCTGATCGCGACCGGCCTCGCCGTGGGCTTCGCCGCGCGCGTGATCGCCCGCCCGCATCTCCTCGAAGACGACCTCGACCGTTCCCGCTGACCACGTGGGCTGAGGTGTCGCATATCGACGTTCCTGGGCCACGGAACCTCGATATGCGACACCTCAGGAGGGAGTCGGGGGTCGCAGCAAGGCACCGATGCGGCTCTGCTCATGTGAGCAAGTTTTCCCACAACAGTTGAGGCGTGCGTCGAGGCGTCCTACGCTGGATGGGGAGCCAACGGAGGACCGCGTGATCGATACAGACGAACTGCTGTCCATCCGCGCCGCCGAACTCTATTACGAAGAGAACAAGACCCAGGACGAGATCGGCGCCGTCCTCCGGCTCACCCGCTGGAAGGTCGGCCGGCTCCTTGCGCAGGCCAAGGCGAGCGGCTTCATCCGGATCGAGATCGTGCACCCGCGGGCCCGCCGCCTTATCGTCGAGCGTCGCCTGCGGGAACACACCGGGCTGAGCGACGCCGTCGTCGTCTCCGCAGCCGGCGTCTCCACCGACGAGGAACTGCAGTCCCGGGCGGCCCAGGCCGCCGCCGACTACCTCACTGCGCTCCGTCCTGTTCCGGCGACCCTCGGCATCAGCTGGGGCCGCACCCTGCACGAGGTGGCCCAGGGCCTGAAGCCCGGCTGGGCGCGCGGCGTCAACGTCGTGCAGATCAACGGCGGCGTCAGCCTCAACCGGCGGGAGGGAACGGCCGCGGCGACCGCGGTCACGATCGCGCAGAAAGCGCTCGGCTCCGCGACCCTGCTGCCGAGTCCCGCGATCCTCGAGCGCGTCGAAACCAAGCTCGCGATCGAATCCGACCGCGCCGTCGCGACGGTCCTCGACCTGGGCAGCGCGGCATCCGCCTACCTGTTCAGCGCAGGCCAGGCCGACGAGAATTCGGCGCTCGTCGACAGCGGCTACCTCACTGCCGACCAGGTCGCCGAACTCGTGCGCAAGGGCGCCGTCGGAGACATCGTCGGCCGGTACATCAACGCGGACGGCCATATCGTCGACCTCGAGCTCGACGAGCGGACCATCGGCATCCGGCTCGAACAACTGCGCCGGGCACCGACCGCGATCGCCGTGATCGCGGGAAGCACCAAACACGCCGTCGCCCGCGCCATCGTCTCCAGCGGCCTCTGCACCGTGCTCGTCACCGACGAGGACACCGCCCTGGCCGTCCTGGGCGAAACCCACTGACCGGAACGCCCTCAGGCGCCCGGAGCCCCCGTGACACCCACCACCACCCTGCGAGGACATTTCATGACAAGCATCCCAGTGGTCGCGACCCAGCCGTCGACGAGGTCCCGTGCCCTCGCCCTCATCGGCGGCGAGGCCACAGACGCGAACCTCCGCCGCTACCTGCACGGGATCCCCGGGATCGACGCGGTCGGGCTCGAACAGCGTGCCGCCGCCCTCGGCACGCGCTCGATCAAGACGAGTTCGAAGAAGCGGGCGATCGACACGATCATCGGCCTGATCGACCTGACGACCCTCGAGGGCGCCGACACGCCGGGCAAGGTTCGTTCCCTCGTCGGCAAGGCGCTCACGCCAGACCCCGGTGACCCGGGCTGCCCCCGCGTCGCCGCCGTCTGCGTCTACGGAGACATGGTCCCGTACACCGTCGAGGCGCTCGGCTCCGCACACGCGGCCGGTCGCGACCAGGGCATCTTCGTCGCCTCCGTCGCCACCGCCTTCCCGAGCGGCCGCGCCTCCCTCGCGGTGAAGCTCGCCGACGTGGCCGACGCCGTCGCGGCCGGCGCAGACGAGATCGACATGGTCATCGACCGCGGGGCCTTTCTTTCCGGTCGTTTCGGCCAGGTCTACGACGAGATCGTCGCCGTCAAGGAAGCCTGCCGCCGCGCCGACGGCAGTGTCGCCCACCTCAAGGTGATCCTCGAGACCGGCGAACTCAACACCTACGACAACGTGCGCCGCGCCTCCTGGCTCGCCATCCTCGCCGGGGGCGACTTCATCAAGACCTCAACCGGCAAGATGCAGCCCGCGGCCACCCTCCCCGTGACCCTCTCGATGATCGAGGTCGTGCGCGACTGGCATCGCCTCACCGGCGCGAGGGTCGGCGTGAAACCGGCAGGTGGCATCCGCACCTCGAAGGACGCCATCAAGTACCTCGTCGCCGTCGCCGAGACCGTCGGCGAGGACTGGCTCACGCCGAGCCTCTTCCGCTTCGGCGCCTCAAGCCTGCTCAACGACGTGCTGATGCAACGGCAGAAGATGCGCGATGGACACTACTCCGGCCCCGACTACGTGACGATCGACTGAAGGAACCACGATGAGCTTTCTTGACTACGCTCCCGCGCCGGAGTCCCAGGCGCTGCTGCACCTCCGCCCCGAATACGGACTCTTCATCGACGGCGAATTCGTCGCCGGCCGCGGCGAGCCCTTCCAGACCATCAACCCCGCGACCGAGAAGCAGCTCGCCATGATCGCACACGCCGACGCGGCGGATGTCGACACCGCGGTCGCCGCGGCCCGTCGTGCATTCGAACGGCGCTGGTCGACCCTTTCTGGCAGCGACCGCGGCAAGTACCTGTTCCGGATCGCACGTCTCGTGCAGGAGCGCGCCCGCGAGCTCGCCGTTGCAGAGACCCTGGACAACGGCAAGCCGATCACCGAAAGCCGTGACGTCGACATCCCCCTCGTCGCCGCCTGGTTCTTCTACTACGCCGGCTGGGCGGACAAGCTCGACCACGCCGGCCTCGGCGTCAACCCCGCGGCGCGGGGCGTCGCCGCCCAGGTGATCCCGTGGAACTTCCCGCTGCTCATGCTCGCGTGGAAGATCGCCCCGGCCCTCGCCGCGGGCAACACCGTCGTCCTCAAGCCGGCGGAGACCACCTCGCTCACCGCGCTCCTCTTCGCCGAGATCCTCCAGCAGGCCGAGTTGCCGGCCGGCGTCGTGAACATCGTCACGGGGGGCCGCGAGACCGGGCAGGCGCTCGTCGGCCACTCCGGCATCAACCTCGTCGCCTTCACCGGCTCGACAGGGGCCGGCAGGGCCATCGCCCGCGCCGTCGCAGGGACCGACAAGAAGATCATTCTCGAGCTGGGCGGCAAGGCGGCGAACATCGTCTTCGACGACGCTCCGATCGACCAGGCCATCGAGGGCATCGTCAACGGGATCTTCTTCAACCAGGGCCACGTCTGCTGCGCGGGCAGCCGCCTGCTCGTCCAGGAGAGCATCCACGACGAGGTCGTCGACCGGCTCAAGCAGCGCCTCTCGACGCTGCGCCTCGGCGATCCGCTCGACAAGAACACCGACATCGGTGCAATCAACAGCGCAGACCAGCTGAAGCGCATCACCGAACTGTCCGCCATCGGCGAGGACGAAGGCGCCGAACGCTGGAGTCCCGACTGCGACCTGCCGGAGAGCGGGTTCTGGTTCCGGCCGACCATCTTCACCAATGTGTCGACGAGTCACCGCATCGCCCGCGACGAGGTCTTCGGCCCCGTGCTTTCCGTGCTGACGTTCCGCACCCCCGAGGAGGCGATCGCGAAGGCGAACAACACGCCGTACGGTCTCTCCGCCGGGATCTGGAGCGACAAGGGCAGCCGCGTCCTCGCCGTCGCCGACCGGCTCCGCGCCGGCGTGATCTGGGCGAACACCTTCAACCGGTTCGACCCCGCGAGCCCCTTCGGCGGTTACAAGGAGTCGGGCTACGGCCGCGAAGGCGGCCGCCACGGCCTCGCCGCGTACCTCCAGCCGGCGGGCAGCGCCGCAGTCGCCGCCGCCCGCCACGCCGTGGCCGTGGACGCCGATCATGCCGTCAAGCCGTCCGCAGCACGAAAGAAGGCCACCAAGTGACCCGCCTCGCCGTCCCCAAGACCTACAAGCTCTACATCGGCGGAAAGTTCCCGCGGAGCGAATCCGGTCGCGTCTATGCCGTGGCGACGCCGGGCGGCGACTTCCTCGCGAACGCGGCGCAGGCATCCCGCAAGGACGCCAGGGATGCCGTGGTCGCGGCACGCTCCGCCTTCGCGGGGTGGTCGCGTGCGACCCCGTACAACCGCGGCCAGGTGCTCTACCGCATCGCCGAGCTGCTCGAGGGCCGTCGCGCCCAGTTCGTCGAGGAGATCGTGCAGTCAGAGGGCGTGTCCGCGTCGGCCGCTGGCCGGCAGGTCGACGAGGCCGTCGACCGGTGGGTCTGGTACGCGGGCTGGGCCGACAAGTACGCGCAGGTCGCCGGCAATGCGAACCCGGTTTCCGGGCCGTACTTCAACATTTCCGTGCCAGAGCCGACCGGTGTCGTCGCGATCATCGCCCCGCAGTCCGGCGGGTCGCTGCTCGGTCTCGTGAGCGCCGTCGCCCCCGCCCTCGTCTCAGGCAACACGGTCGTGGTCGTCGCCGACGAAACCAGGCCGCTCTCGGCGATCACTCTCGGCGAGGTGCTCGCCACGAGCGACGTCCCCGGCGGGGTCGTCAACATCCTCACCGGGTCACCGGCCGAGATGGCGCCGTGGCTCGCGAGCCACGCCGACGTCAACGCGATCGACCTCCTCGGTGCAGGCGACCTCGACTGGGTGCACCTCGAGATCGACGCGGCCGAAACCCTCACCCGGGTGCTCCAGCCCGAATCCGGGGCGGATGCCGCGGCGCCCTCCCTCGCCCGGATCCTCGCCTTCACGGAGACGAAGACCGTCTGGCACACCAAGGGCCTGCTCTAGGCGCGGGGCTACTCCTCGTGGGGGCGGTCGGGGCCGTCCTCACGCAGCAGGTCCTCGAGCGCCTGGTCGACCTCGTCGAGTTCGGGTTCCGTGCCCGCCGCGACGCTCGCGGCCGTGCTCGTCAGCCGCGCGACGAGCGCCTTCGGGTCGTCGAGGTCCGCTGACGTCGGCAGAAGGTCGGGGTGCGCCCAGAGCGCGTCCCGACCGTCGTTACCGACGGCATCCGTCACGGCCTGCCACATCGCGGCAGCCTCGCGCAGCCGGCGCGGACGCAGCTCGAGCCCGACGAGGGTCGAGAACGCGGACTCGGCCGGACCGCCAGAGGCGCGACGGCGCTTGACGGTCTCGTTGATGGCATCGGCGCGGGGGAGCCTGCTCGTGGCCTCGACGGTCACGACGTCGACCCAGCCTTCGACGAGCGCGAGCATCGTCTCGAGCCTCGCGAGGGCGGCGAGCTGGGTCTCCGACTTCGGCGGGATCAGCGATCCGTTCAGGATCGCCTGCCGCAGTTCCTCGGGGTTGGACGGGTCGAAGCCCTCGGCGAGTTCTTCGAGACGCCCTGAGTCGATGCTGATGTCGTGGGCGAAGTCGGTGATCGAGCTGATCAGCCGCAGGCGCAGCCAGCGCGAATGCCGGAACAGCCTGGCGTGGGCGAGTTCCCGCACGGCCAGGTAGATCTGAACCTGGTCGATCGGCACGTCGAGGTCTTCGCCGAAGGCCGCGACGTTCTGCGGCACGAGGGCGGCCTGCTGGTCGGTCATGAGCGGGATGCCGATGTCGCCTCCTGAGACGACCTCGCTCGCGAGCTGGCCGACGACCTGGCCGAGCTGCATGGCGAAGAGGGTGCCTCCGATGCTGCGCATCATCTTGCTCGCGCCGGCCATCATGCCCTTGAGCTCCTCCGGCGCCTGGTCGGTGAGGACCTTGGTCAGGGAATCGGAGATGCTGTTCGCGACCGGCTCCGCCAACTGGGTCCAGACCGGCATGGATTCCGTGACCCACTCCTTGCGGGTGAGAAGGCGCGGGACCACCGTGAGTTCGGCGATGTCGGTCACCTCGTCGAGCCAGAGCGCAGCAATGTGGAACGCCTGGTCGAGGGCGGCGTGCTCGGCGGGAGTCACCGAGACCTGGCTCTCGGCCGCCTTGTTCTGGCCCTGCGTGAGCGCTGCGTCCCAGCTGATGCCGCCCTCGCCGTTGCCGCGGAGGGCACCCTGCAACTGCTGCATGAGAGCGTTGATGCTGGCCGGGTCTGCCGGCAGGCCGGCGGCTCCGGCGAGCTGGCTCGGATCGATGGAGGACTTGCCCGACAGGATGTCGCGCAACATGTCCCGGAATTCGTCTTCCGGGTTGGGACCCTCGTCGGGTCGGGAGTCGTCGGGCACTTCAGGCACCTCTCAGTCGCTTGCTTCTACGCTAGTCCGAGACGCCCGGCCCGAACTGGGAAATGACCTACGCTGAGAGGTCTGGTGTCCGCTTGCCGCGAACGCCCGGCATAACCTGGAAGGAGCCCGGTGGCCCTCTTCACCGACGACCCGACGCCATCCGACTCCGGCACCACCTGGGAAGAGCGATCGCCGCGCTCCCGGCGTGCAAGCAAGGCCGGTTGGATCGTGCTCAGCATCGCCCTGGCCTGCGGCATCATCCTCGGCGTCACCCCGGCCCCATACGTGATCGAGAAGCCGGGCCCCGTCTACAACACCATCGGCTCGACCATCTCTGAGGACGGTGCGGACAGGCCCCTGATCACCATCGACGGCGCGGAGACCTTCCCGACCGACGGAACGCTGGACATGCTCACCGTGTCCCTCGTCGGCAACCCGGACAACCGCCCGAGCTGGCTCAAGGTCGCCGGAGCGTGGCTGGATTCCAGCCAGGCCGTCATCCCGATCGAGGCGGCGTTCCCCTCGAACACCACGACGCAGCAGCGCGACGAGGAGAACACCGCGCAGATGGTCAACTCCCAGCAGGATGCGATCGCCGCCGCCCTGACGAACCTCGGCTACACCTACCCGACGATCGTCTCGGTTGTTTCGCTGCCCGACGGTTCGCCGGCGACGGGCGTCCTCAAAGCGGACGACCAGATCGCCACCGTCAACGGCGCCGCCGTCACCGACATCGCCTCCCTCCGTGCCGCGCTCACGGCGAACGGCGCCGGCGTTCCGGCCACTGTCGGCATCGTGCGCGGCGGCGTCGCGCAGGACCTCACGGTCACCCCCGTCGACTCGGACGGCTCCGCGATCATCGGGATCAACGTGAAGACCGAGTATCAGTTCCCGTTCACGGTCACCATCCAGCTCGACCAGGTCGGCGGCCCGAGCGCCGGCATGATGTTCGCGCTCGGCATCATCGACAAGCTCACCCCCGGGCTCCTCCAGGGCGGCGAGAACGTCGCGGGTACCGGCACGATCGATCAGGCGGGCACGGTCGGCCCGATCGGCGGCATCCGCCAGAAACTCGCAGGCGCCCGGAGCGCCGGAGCAGACTGGTTCCTCGCCCCCGCGGACGACTGCGACGAGGTCACCGGGCACATCCCGGACGGTCTCACGGTCTTCTCGGTCACGACCCTCGACCAGGCACTCACCGCGCTGGACGCCATCAAGTCCGGGGCGGACACGAGCGCACTCCCGCACTGCCCCGTGCAATAACGGGGGATACCCCAGCGGCCTTGCAGGGAACTCTGAGCCGGCTTGGGGCCGGCTGGCAGGCCTGCTCCCAGAACCCCTGTCTAGAATAAGGCCTGACCGCCGATTTACAGACCAAGAGGCCCATTCGTGACGTCACAATCCACCGGAAACGCTCCTCGCAGGAGTCGTGCCCCCCTCGCCATTACGGCCGCCATCATCGCGGGGCTGGTGATCCTGTTCTTTGTGTTCGCCGGCCTGTACGCCGATGTGCTCTGGTTCAACCAGCTCGGCTTCCTGAGCGTACTGACCACCCAGTGGGCGGCAGGAGCCGCTCTCTTCTTCGTGGGCTTCCTCGCCATGGCGATCCCGGTCTTCGTCAGCATCCAGATCGCCTACCGGATGCGTCCTGTCTACGCGATGCTCAACTCGCAGCTCGACCGCTACCAGCAGGTCATCGAGCCGCTCCGCCGCCTCGCCATGTACGGCATCCCCGCTCTGCTCGGCCTTTTCGCCGGCGTCGCCGCCGCCACCCGCTGGCAGGTCGTGCTGATGTGGCTGAACCGCACCGACACCGGCACCACCGATCCGCAGTTCCACCTCGACGTGTCGTTCTACCTGTTCGACCTGCCGTTCTTCCAGGCGTTCCTCGGCTTCGCATCCGCCGTCGTCCTCATCTCGGCCATCGTCGCGATCGCGACCACCTACCTGTACGGGTCGATCCGGGTCAGCGGCCGCGAAATCCTCGTGTCCAAGGCCGCTCGCGTCCAGATCGCCGTCACGGCGAGTCTCTACCTGGTCCTGCAGGCGCTCAGCATCTGGCTCGACCAGTATTCGACGCTCACCAGCACGAACGACCTGATCACCGGTGCCGGCTACACCGACACCCACGCCACCATCCCCGGACGGGCGATCCTCGCCGGCATCGCCGCCGTCGTCGCCATCCTCTTCCTCGTCACGGCGATCATCGGTCGCTGGCGCCTCCCCGTGATCGGCACGGCGCTCCTCATCGTGACAAGCCTCCTGCTCGGCTCCCTCTACCCGTGGGTCGTGCAGCGCTTCCAGGTCGACCCGAGCGCGAAGTCCCTCGAGGCCGAGTACATCCAACGGAACATCGATCTCACCCGGAACGCATACGACCTCTCCGGTGTCACCGAGGTCCCGTACAACGCGACGACGACCGCAGAGCCAGGGGCACTCCGGGCGGACGCGACGACGACCGCCAACATCCGGATCCTCGACCCGGCCCTCGTGAGCGACGCCTTCTCGCAGCTGGAACAGTTCAAGCAGTATTACCAGTTCCCGAAGAACCTCGATGTGGACCGGTACACGATCGACGGCAAGTCCCAGGACACCGTCGTCTCCGTCCGTGATCTCAAGCTGTCCGGGCTCAACGCCGGGAACACCTGGGTGAACTCGACGATCGTCTACACCCACGGGTACGGCGTCGTCGCGGCATACGGCAACCAGCGCTCGGCAGACGGCCAGCCCGTGTTCCTCGAGTCCGGCATCCCGACGACCGGATCGCTCGGAACTTACGAGCCGCGGATCTACTTCGGTGAGAACTCACCGACCTACTCGATCGTCGGGGCCGCGGCGGACAGCAAGCCCGTCGAGCTCGACTATCCGTCCGGCACCGATGGCGCCCAGCAGACCTACACGACGTTCACCGGCAACGGCGGTCCGAAGCTCGACAACGCGTTCAACAAACTCATCTATGCGCTGAAGTTCCAGTCCGAGCAGATATTCCTCGCCAACGACGTCAACGACCAGTCGCAGATCCTCTACGACCGCGACCCCGTCACGCGCGTGCAGAAGGTCGCCCCCTACCTGACCCTCGACTCCTCCGCATACCCCTCTGTCGTCGACGGCCGGGTCAAGTGGATCGTCGACGGCTACACGACGAGCGCGGACTACCCGTACTCGACACCGGTCGGCCTGAGCGACGCCATCACGGACACCGAGACGCCCGCACAGCCGTTCGCGCTCGACAAAATCAACTACATGCGCAACTCGGTCAAGGCAACGGTCGACGCCTATGACGGCTCGGTCACCCTCTACGCGTGGGATACCACGGACCCGATCCTGAAGACGTGGCAGAAGATCTTCCCGTCCACGGTCAAGCCCATGAGCGATATGAGCGGCCAGCTGATGAGCCACGTCCGGTACCCGGCCGACCTCTTCAAGGTGCAGCGCCACATCCTGAGCCAGTATCACGTGACAGACCCCGGCTCGTTCTACTCGCACGACGACGCGTGGACGACGCCGAACGACCCGGTGTCGCCGTCGACGAACACGACTCTCCAGCCCCCGTACTACCTCACGATGCAGGTGCCCGGTTCGGAGAAACCGGCATTCACCCTGTACTCGACCTTCATCCCGGACGCGACGGGTACCACGAGCCGGAACGTGCTCACCGGGTACCTCGCCGTCGACTCGGATGCCGGCGCGACCGACGGAGTCAGATCGGCGGAATACGGAAAGCTCCGCCTGCTCACCCTGCCGAAGGCGAACACGGTGCCTGGCCCCGGCCAGGTGCAGGCGAAGTTCAACGCCGACCCGACGGTATCGACCCAGCTCAACCTGTTGAAGCAGGGCCAGTCGAAGGTGCTCAACGGCAACCTGCTGACGCTGCCCGTCGGTGGCGGGCTCCTGTACGTGCAGCCGGTCTACGTGCAGTCGACGGGTGAGACCAGCTACCCGCTGCTGCAGAAGGTTCTCGTGGCCTTCGGTGACCAGATCGCCTTCGAGGACACCCTGAACAAGGCGCTCGACGTGCTCTTCGGCGGCAGTTCGGGTGCGCAGGCCGGTGACACTTCGGTGCCGACCACCGGAACGACGACGCCGACGACAGGCGGCACCACGACACCCTCGACGACGACGGGCAACCCGGCAACGGATGCCCAGCTCCAGGCGCTCCTGGCCGTCGCCAAGCAGGCTATTGCCGACAAGCAGGCGGCGCTGACCGCCGGCGACTTCGCGGCCTACGGTGTGGCGGACAAGAAGCTCTCCGACACCGTCGCGAGCATGCTCGCCCTGCTGGGCCAGTAGCAGACAGCAGCACCGGCCGCGGACAGCATCCGTGGTCGTGACGGCCGGTTCCCCTCGGGGAGCCGGCCGTCCGTGCGTGTGGCACAACGCACGAGCGCCGGCACAGAACCCGCGCAGCATGCACGGCGCCGCGTGGTTCGACTGGGCCTCAAGGCTGTGATAAGCTACTTCTTGTAGCGCGGGGTGGAGCAGTTCGGTAGCTCGCTGGGCTCATAACCCAGAGGTCGTAGGTTCAAATCCTGCCCCCGCAACAGATGCCCCCGGAACCGTAAGGTTCCGGGGGCTTTTTTCATACCCGGAACCGATACCCTCGGTGGATGACCTGCCCCACGACCCGGCCCCTGGCCTACGCCGAGACCGGGCATGCCTGAATGTTCACCATCGACAGGGACGATCCTGCGCGACCGGACGTCCATCGGCTGCTCGACGAGCATCTTGCGGATATGTTCGCCTCCTCGCCGGCCGAGAGTGTCCACGCCCTCGACCTCGAAGCCCTGTCCGCACCGGAGATCCGATTCTGGACCGCTCGGGAAGGCGGCACCCTGGTCGGCTGTGGGGCCCTGAAAGAGCTGACGAGTGACCACGCCGAGCTCAAGTCCATGCGCACAACGCGGGAGGCGCGCGGTCGCGGAGTGGCGGCCGGGCTCCTCTCGCACATCCTCGACGACGCACTCCACCGGCGCATCGGGCGCGTCAGCCTGGAAACCGGGACCCAGGACTCTTTCGCCCCGGCCCGGCGGCTGTACCTGCGCGCCGGCTTCGTCGAATGCCCGCCGTTCGCCGGGTACACCCTCGACCCCAGCAGCGTCTTCCTGACCATCCGGCTCGCTCGGGAGTGAGCCTTACTCCGGTGGGCCGCCGGTGATCGGTCAGTGGATCGCAGCGAGCAGAATGCCGACGCCGACGAAGAGAACTCCGAAGATGCGGTTGAGTACCCGCTGGCCGCGCGCGTCCCTGGTGAAGCGCTGGAATGACCGCGCCGTTCCCGCGAAGAAGAGCCACATCACGAGCACGTCGATCACGATCACCGTGGCTGCCGCGATCAGGTATTGCGGGAGCGCGGGGCGGTCGAGCCGGATGAACTGGGGGAGGAAGGCCAGGAAGAAGACGATCGCCTTCGGATTGAGCAGGTTCACCCACAGGCCGCGACGGAACATCGACCAGCGCGGCTCGTCACGGAGAGCCCGGGCGCTCTCGGCGTCCAGGCTCGGCTTCGCGAGGAACTGCCGAATGCCCAGGTAGACGAGGTACGCGGCGCCCGCATAG
This sequence comes from Cryobacterium glucosi, assembly GCF_004402235.1. Lineage (GTDB taxonomy): Bacteria > Actinomycetota > Actinomycetes > Actinomycetales > Microbacteriaceae > Cryobacterium > Cryobacterium glucosi. Next base: position 68,160 of record NZ_SOFS01000023.1, on the reverse strand, counting down.
CGGATGATGTTGAATGCGACAGGCGAATTGGCGACGAGCAGCCCAACGCCGAGGGCAACGATCGTGATGTGCACGACCAGTGCAGCCTGTTGGCCGAGGATGCCCCAGATGGAGCGGCGGAACCCGGAATTGAGGGCATTGCTCATGGTGTTGATCGCCCCAGCCCCGGGCGTGAAACTGATCAGCGCACCCGCACCCACGAGGGCCAGCCAGAGGGAGAATTGCACCGCTCCAGCCTAGGGCCTGCCTGAACCCGTGGATTGCGGTGGGTTGTGTCAGAATCGACCCGTTCCCCGACGTCGTTGTCCGAGAGAGATGAGTGCCATGAGCGAAGTACCCGTTGTCCCGCACTGGATCGATGGCGCCGAGCACGCCGGGGTGTCCGGCCGTACTTCTCCGGTCTTCGACCCGGCCCTCGGCACCATCACGAAAGACGTCCCCCTCGCCGACGCCGGCGAGATCGAAGCCGCCGTCGCATCCGCCAAAGCCGCGTTCCCGGCGTGGCGCGACCTGTCGATCGCCAAGAGGCAGTCGATCATCTTCACGTTCCGCGAACTGCTCAACGCCCGCAAGGGTGAGCTGGCCGAGATCCTCACGAGTGAACACGGCAAGGTGCTCTCCGATGCCCTCGGCGAGATCACGCGGGGGCTCGAGGTCGTCGAATTCGCCTGCGGCATCCCGCACCTGCTCAAGGGCGAATACTCCGAGAACGTCGCCACGGGCGTCGATGTGTACTCGACCCGCCAGGCCCTCGGCGTCGTCGGCATCATCAGCCCGTTCAACTTCCCGGCCATGGTGCCGATGTGGTTCTTCCCGATCGCCATCGCGGCCGGCAACACCGTGATCCTCAAGCCGAGCGAGAAGGACCCGAGCGCAGCCATCTGGCTCGCCAGGCTCCTCAAGGAGTCCGGTCTACCCGACGGCGTCTTCACGGTCCTGCACGGGGACAAGGTGGCCGTTGACGGCCTCCTCACGCACCCCGACGTCAAGGCGATCTCCTTCGTCGGATCGACCCCGATCGCCCGCTACGTCTACGAGACCGGCACGCGGCACGGCAAGCGGGTGCAGGCACTCGGTGGCGCCAAGAACCACATGCTCGTGCTTCCGGACGCCGACCTCGACCTTGTCGCGGACTCGGCGGTCAATGCCGGCTTCGGCAGTGCCGGGGAACGGTGCATGGCCATCAGCGTCGTCGTCGCGGTTGAACCGGTCGCCGACGAGCTGGTCGGGAAGATCGTTTCCCGGATGACGGCCCTGACCGTCGGTGACGGGCGTCGCTCGTGCGACATGGGCCCGCTCATCACGGAAGTTCACCGCGACAAGGTCGCAAGCTACATCGAGATCGCAGCGGATGACGGCGCGACGATCGTCGTCGACGGTCGCGGCATCGAGGTCGACGGAGACAAGAACGGGTTCTGGCTCGGCCCGACCCTGATCGACCACCTCCCCGTCACCTCGAAGGCGTACACCGAGGAGATCTTCGGCCCGGTGCTCGGCATCGTCCGGGTCGACACCTACGAGGAGGGCGTCGCCCTGATCAACGCCGGTGCGTTCGGCAACGGCACCGCGATCTTCACCAACGATGGCGGGGCCGCGCGCCGGTTCCAGAACGAGATCGAGGTGGGCATGATCGGCATCAACGTGCCCATCCCGGTCCCGGTCGCGTACTTCTCGTTCGGCGGCTGGAAGAACTCGCTGTTCGGTGACACCAAGGCCCACGGCGCAGAGGGCGTGCACTTCTTCACCCGCGGCAAGGCGATCACCAGCCGCTGGCTCGACCCGAGCCACGGAGGCATCAACCTGGGCTTCCCCCAGAACCGATAACAGCCGAAAAACAGGTTGGGCCCCGCACCGAAGTGCGGGGCCCAACCTGTTTCAGTACTGATTCAGCGGGTGAAGACCTACTTGCCTGCCTTGCGGGCCGGCTTCTTGGCGTCCGTGTTGGACTCGGCGGCGGCCGCTGCGGCCGAACGACCGGCACGAACCTCTTCGAACGAGGTGCCGTAGTACGCGGCCTCCATGATGGTCTTCATGTCGGCGAGCATCGGCATCCGCGGGTTGGCCGGTGCGCACTGGTCGCCGTATGCACCCATGGCGAGCGAGTCGAGGCGACCGATGAAGTCTTCCTCCACAACACCCTGGGCCTGGAACGACGGCTTGATGTGCACGGCGTCGCGCAGCTTCTCAACGGCGGTCGCGTACGACTCGATGCCCTCTTCAGGAGTCGAGGCCGGCAGCCCCAGGTGCTTCGCGATCTGCTGGAAGCGCTCGGGAGCGATGTAGGTCTCGTACTTGGGCCAGCTGGTCAGCTTGGTCGGGATCTTGCCGTTGTAGCGGATCACGTGCGGCAGGTAGGTCGCGTTCACTCGTCCGTGGATGAGGTGCATCTGGGCGCCGGTGACGTGAGCCATCGCGTGACAAATTCCGAGGAACGCGTTACCGAACGCCATGCCGGCGATCGAGGATGCGTTGTGCATCTTCTCGCGCGCCTTGATGACCTTGTCGTCGGTGCTGTTCTGCGTGCCGTTGACCGAGGTCTCGATGTTCTCGAAGATCAGCTTGATCGCGTGCAGGCACATGCCGTCGGTGAAGTCGTTCGCGTAGACCGACACGTAAGCCTCTGTCGCGTGCGTCAGAGCGTCGAAGCCGGAGTCGGCGACGAGGAAGGACGGCATTGCGGCGGTGAGCGCGGGGTCGATGATCGCGACGTTCGGCAGGAGTGCGTAGTCCGCGAGCGGGTACTTGACTCCGGAGACCTCATCGGTGATGACCGCGAACGGCGTCATTTCCGAACCGGTACCCGAGGTGGTCGGGATGCAGACGAGCTGGGCCAGTTCGCCGAGGTCGGGGAACTTGAACGCGCGCTTGCGCACGTCGAAGAACTTTTCCTTCATGTCGGCGAATTCGATTTCGGGGTGTTCGTACAGGAGCCACATGACCTTCGCGGCGTCCATGGGCGAACCGCCACCGAGGGCGATGATCGTGTCGGGCTTGAAGGCGCGCATTTCCTCTGCACCCTTCTTGACCGCGGCGACGGTCGGCTCGGGGAGCACGTTGTCGATGATCTGGAGGGACACGCGGTTCTCGCGACGGTTGAGCACGTCGAGGATCTTGTCAACGAAGCCGAGCTTCGTCATGGTCGCGTCGGTGACGATGGTGACGCGTTCGACGTGGCGCATGTCCGCCAGGTAGCGGATGGCGTTCGGCTCGAAGTACGTCTTGGCGGGGACCTTGAACCACTGCAAGTTGTTGTTCCTTCGACCGATCCGCTTGATGTTGATGAGGTTGATGGCCGACACGTTGTTCGAAACGGAGTTGTGTCCGTACGAGCCACAGCCGAGCGTCAACGAGGGGATGAAGGCGTTGTAGATGTCACCGATGCCACCGAGCGAGCTCGGGGCGTTGGTGATGATCCGGACGGCCTTGACGCGGATACCGAATTCCTCGATGATCGCGGGGTTCTCGCTGTGGATCGATCCGGAGTGGCCGAGTCCGTCGAATTCCACCATCTGCTCGGAGAGCGTGATGCCCTCTTCTGCATCCTTGGCGTGCAGGACCGCGAGCACCGGGGCGAGCTTTTCGCGCGTCATCGGTTCCTGCGGTCCGACGCTGCCGACCTCGACCATGATGATCGAGGTGTCTTCGGGAACGGTGAATCCGGCCTGCTGCGCGATCCACACCGGCGACTTGCCGACGACGGAAGCGTTGAGCTTGGCGCCGCCACAGTTTTCCGAGTGTGCCTGGACACCGAAGATGAACTCTTCGAGGAGGGTCTTCTCCGCCGGGGTCACGAGGTACGCGTGCAGCTTCTTGAATTCGACGAGTGCCTCTGCATAGAGCGGCTCTTCAATGATGACGGCCTGCTCGGAAGCGCAGATCATGCCGTAGTCGAAGGACTTCGAGAGCACGACGTCGTTGACGGCACGCTTGAGCTTGGCGCTCTTCTCGATGAATGCCGGAACGTTTCCCGCACCAACGCCGAGGGCCGGCTTGCCGCAGGAATACGCGGCGCGGACCATTGCGTTGCCGCCGGTCGCGAGGATGGTCGCAACACCGGGGTGGTTCATCAGGAGCGTGCTCGCCTCGAGGGAGGGAACTTCGATCCACTGCACGCAGTTCTTGGGGGCGCCGGCGGCGATTGCCGCGTCGCGCACAATGCGGGCAGCTGCGACAGAAGACTGCTGGGCTCCCGGGTGGAAGCCGAAGATGATCGGGTTGCGGGTCTTAATGGCGATAAGGGATTTGAAGATTGCAGTCGAGGTGGGGTTGGTCACCGGGGTGATACCTGCGATAACACCGACCGGCTCGGCGATTTCTGTAATTCCGGTAATAGCGTCGCGGCTGATAATGCCGACGGTCTTAAGATTCTGCATCGAGTTCGTGACGTGCTCGCACGCGAACAGGTTCTTCACGGCCTTGTCCTCGAATACGCCACGACCGGTTTCGGCTACTGCGTGGACGGCGAGCTCAGCATGTTTGCTGAGGGCCGCGACGGAGGCCTTTTTTACGATGTGGTCGATCTGCTCTTGGGTGAAGTCAGCGTATTCGGTGAGCGCCTGCTGTGCTCCCTGAACGAGTGAGTCGATTTGGCTAGCAAGTGACTCAGTGACTGGTTTGTCCGTAATGGTCATGGTGCCCCTCTTCGGCGGCCCAACTTGGGCTTTTCGCCTCTTTAGGCAAGCTTACGACCCCGCGCCGAGGGACGCATCTTTAACGATGGGCAGGGTGCCGGGATTGCGACGTTTCAATTGAGCATTTTGGCTGATTAGCCGTCTGTTTCTCATTCGACGTGATCGGCTAGTCGATTTCTACGATTCGTAGAAATTCCGCAGATTCCACGGCCCGATTCAGCGTCGGCCGAGACCTCGGATTGTCGCGACAGCGAGACCGGCGGCCCGGGCCGTTTCGGAGAGCTCTGCTCCGGTCGTCGACGAGGCAAGGGTGAACCGGACTGCGGTCTGGGCGACCTCCGCGGGAAGCCCCATGGCCGTGAGGGTGGGGGAGGGTTCGTCGCTGCCCGCCGCGCACGCCGAGCCGCTCGAGCAGACGATCCCGTGTCCTTCCAGCTCGAGCAGCACGGCCTCCCCGCTCGTGCCGGGGAACACGAACGACGCCGTTCCGGGCAGGCGCTGCAGCGGATGCCCGGTGAGGCGTGCGCCCGGCGCCGCGCCGAGCACTTCTGCGATGAAGGTGTCGCGGAGGGCCGCGACCCTGGGAGCATTCGATGCGCGTTCGGTCTCGGCGAGCCGCAACGCTGTCGCGAGGGCTACGGCTCCGGCGACGTTCTCGGTGCCGCTCCGGTTGCCGCGCTCCTGGCCGCCGCCATGCTGGACGGGTTCGAGCGGTACCCGGCGTCGCAGGAAGAGCGCCCCCGTTCCCTGGGGCGCCCCGAGCTTGTGGCCGGAGATACTGAGCGCATCGACTCCGAGGTCGGCGACGGACAGTGGCAGCCAGCCGGCGGCCTGGACGGCGTCGGTGTGGAACGGGACGCCCTGGGCGCGGGCGAGCGCGGACAGATCTCTGATCGGCTGCACGGTGCCGACCTCGTTGTTGGCGTACTGCACCGAGACGAGGGTCGTGGCGGGGGTGAGCGCACGGGCGAGGTCTGCCGGATCGACGAGACCCTGGGCATCCACCGGCAGCAGGGTCACGTCGAAGCCGTGCAACCGGTGCAGGTAGTCGCAGGATTCGAGGACCGCTTCGTGCTCGACCGCCGAAATGATCAGGTGCCGGCCCCGCGGCGCGGCGAGGGCGATGCCCTTGATCGCGAGGTTGTCGGACTCGGTCCCGCCGCTCGTGAACAGCACCTCGGCGGGTCGGCAGCCGAGAACGGCGGCGACCGTTGCGCGCGCGTCGGCGAGGGCGGCCGCCGCGGCCTCGCCGACCCGGTGGTGGCTCGAGGGATTGCCGAAGCCGGTGGTGAGCAACGGCCAGATGGCCTCGAGGACTTCGCGGCGCACGGGCGTCGTCGCTGCGTTGTCGAGGTAGATCACTCCGGGCTCCTTGGGTGTCTGCTGGCGGTCGGCGGTCAGTTCCGGACGGCGCCGTCGAGTTCGGTGCCGGCGACCACGACGACGTCGAGGCCGAGGTCGAGGGAGCGCACGCTGTGGGTGAGCGCGCCGACGGAGATGACGTCGACGCCGGATAACGCGATGGCCCGGACCGTGTCGAGGTTCACGCCGCCGCTCGCTTCGACGATGGCGCGGCCTGCGACCAGGCGCACGCCTTCCGCGAGCCGATCGGGGTCGAAGTTGTCAAGCATGATCGTGTCGACGCGGGCCGCGAGCACGGCTTCGATCTGGTCGATGCGGTCCACTTCGACCTCGAGGTGGGTGGTGTGCGAGATCCGGTCGCGCACGAGCAGGAGCGCCTCGGTGAGGCCAAGCCCGCCGGACTGCAGGACGGCGAGATGGTTGTCCTTGGCCATGACCGCGTCGGAGAGGCTGAAGCGGTGGTTGTGGCCGCCGCCGTCGCGGACGGCGGTGCGTTCGAAGGCCCGCAGCCCCGGCGTGGTCTTGCGGGTGTCGACGATGCGGGCGCGGGTGCCGGCGGTCTCGGCGACGTACCGGGCGGTGAGCGTCGCGATGCCGCTCATCCGCTGCACGAAGTTCAGGCCGATGCGTTCGGCCTGGAGGATGCCCCTGGCGGGGCCGGCGACCTCTGCGAGCACGTCGCCGGTCGCGAAGGGAGTGCCGTCGGTTGTGAGCAGCGTGACCGCGATGGCGGGGTCGGTGAGCCGGAAGGCGGATTCGAAGACGGCGCTGCCGCTGAAAACGCCGGGTTCGCGGGCGACGAGCCTCGCGGTCGCCGTGGCGTCTGCGGGGATGAGCACCTCGGAGGTCAGGTCGCCCCAGGGGGCGTCCTCGTCGAGTGCGGCGCGCACCACGGTGTCGATGGCGGTGGTGCTCAGCATGCGATGGCCTCCTCGGCCTCTCTGGCGCGTTCAGGGGATTCGAGCACGAGGAACGGATCGTCGGAATCGGCGGGTCGCACCCACGCCTGGCTGTGGGCCAGCTCCGGCCGGCTCTCGGGGAAATCGGCGCGGTAGTGCGCGCCCCGGGATTCCTCGCGGGCGAACGCGGAGGCCACGGTGACCCTCGCCAGGTCGAGCAGGTTGGCGTCTTCGACGGCGCGCACCCGGTCGGCCGGGGTCGCGTCCTGACCGGCGGGTGCCGGGTGCTTCCAGCCGGCGAGGGCAGCGGATGCCGCGGCGAGCCCGTCACCGTCGCGCAGCACACCGGCCGCGTCCCACATCAGGCGCTGGAGTTCGGCGCGGTCGACATGCGCGCCGGGTCCGTCGACGGCCCTGGCGGGAACGGTCGCGTCGGCCGTGCCGCTGGAGGCCGGCACTGGCGGCAGGCGCCTGCCGTCGGCGTCGACCTGGCCAGTGCCGAGGGCGCGCACGGCTCGGTCGGCGAAGACCGCGGCCTCCAACAGGGAGTTCGAGGCGAGGCGGTTGGCGCCGTGGGTCCCGGTTCGTGCGGTCTCGCCGACGGCGTAGAGGCCGGGCAGTGAGGTGCGGCCCCACAGGTCGGTGCTGACGCCACCCATCCAGTAGTGGGCGGCGGGTGCGACGGGGATGGGCTCGACGGCCCAGTCGATCCCGGCGGCGAGGCACGCGGCCGTGATCGTGGGGAAGCGGGTTTCGAGGAGTTCCCTGCCGAGGCCGGTCGCGTCGAGGAGCACGGGTGTGCCGCCCTGGGCGGACATTTCGCGGGCGATGCTGCGGGCGACGATGTCGCGGGGGGCGAGTTCGGCGCCGGGGTGGATGGCGAGCATGAAGCGCTCGCCGCGAGCGTTCAGGAGCACGGCGCCCTCGCCGCGGACCGCCTCGGAGACGAGCGGGGTTCCCGGCACCGCGAGGGCGGTCGGGTGGAACTGGTAGAACTCGAGGTCGGCGATCGCCGCGCCGGCGCGCCAGGCCGCTGCGACGCCGTCGCCGGTCGCGAGCGCGGGATTGGTGGTGTGCGGGAAGAGCGAGCCCGCCCCGCCGGTGGCGAGGATCACCGCGTCGGCGTCGGCCCGGTGCACGAGCCCGTCCGGTCCGAGCAGGGAGGCGCCGGTCACCCGGTCGCCCGCGACGAGGAGGTCGACGAGCATGGTGTGCTCACGGAGCTGGACGCGCGGGATACCCGGGGTCTGGGCCGAGCGGGCGGCCCGTTCGCGGACGGTCGAAACGAGTGCGGCTTCGATCGCGGCGCCGGTCGCGTCCCCGCCGGCGTGCAGCACCCGGGAGCGGGAGTGGGCGGCCTCGAGCCCGCGCGTCACGCCGGAGTCGTCCTTGTCGAAGTCGACGCCGAAGCGGATCAGGTCGCGGACCCTGGCAGGCCCTTCGCCGCAGAGCACCTCGACGGCCGCCGGGTCGCAGAGGCCTGCCCCGGCGCGGAGGGTATCGAGGATGTGCAGGTCCACCGAGTCGTCGGGGAACATGGCCGCGGCGATGCCGCCCTGGGCATAGCGGGTGTTGCTGTCCGGGAGTCCCTGCTTGGTGACCAGGGTGACGGAATGACCCGCGTCGGTCGCGCGCACCGCGGCGATGAGTCCGGCGAGGCCGCTCCCGATCACGAGGATCCGGAGCGATGGTGCGACGGGTGCGATCGGTGCTGCGGGCGTCACGCGCGTGCTCCGCTCACCGGTGCGCCGACGGGAGGACGCGCGGTAAGCATCCGCTCGAGGGCGACCCTGGCGTTCGTCGCGTCGGTCGCGGGGACCTCGATGCGGTTGAGCACGGCGGGCGGCTGCCCGGCATCGCCGACGAGGGCTTCGAGCACCCAGGCGAGATAGCCGGAGTGGATGCGGTACATCGTCGAGCACGGGCAGACGACGGGGTCGAGGCAGAAGATGGTGTGCTCGGGGTGCTCAGCCGCGAGGCGCTGCACGAGGTTGATCTCGGTGCCGATCGCGAAGGTCGATCCGGCAGGGGCGGCCTCGATGGCCTTCTTGATGTAGTCGGTGGAGCCGTATTCGTCGGCGGCGTCGACGACCGCCATCGGGCACTCCGGGTGCACGATGACACGCACCCCGGGGTGCTCTGCACGGGCGGTGGTGATCTGGTCGACGGTGAAGCGCTTGTGCACACTGCAGAATCCGTGCCACAGGATGACCTGGGCGGCCTCCAGTTCGGTCCCGGTGCTGCCGCCGAGTGGCTTACGCGGGTTCCACATCGGCATCCGCTCGAGCGGGATGCCCATCGCCTTCGCGGTGTTGCGGCCGAGGTGCTGGTCGGGGAAGAAGAGTACCCGCTGGCCGCGTTCGAAGGCCCACTTCAGCACGGTCTCGGCGTTCGAGGAGGTGCAGACGATGCCGCCGTTGGCGCCGCAGAACGCTTTGAGGGCCGCCGAGGAATTCATATAGGTGACCGGGATCACCGGGACCCGGCCGGAGGCATCCGCCTCGGTTCCGTAGAGTTCTTCGAGCTGTTCCCAGCAGTCGGTGACCGAGTCGATGTCGGCCATGTCCGCCATCGAACAGCCGGCGGCGAGGTTGGGCAGGATGACCGCCTGGTCGGGCCCGGAGAGGAGGTCTGCGGTCTCGGCCATGAAGTGCACGCCGCAGAAGACGATCGCCTCGGCATCGGGGCGGCTCTTCGTCGCCTGCGCGAGCTGGAAGGAGTCACCGACGAAGTCGGCGTGCTCGAGGACCTCCGAGCGCTGGTAGAAGTGCCCGAGAATCACGACCCGGTCGCCGAGGGTGGCCTTGGCCGAGCGGATGCGCGCGTCGAGTTCCTCTGCGGAGGCGGTCCGGTAGCGCTCGGGCAGCGCGCCCTGGCGCGGGGACCCGGTCGGGAGCACATCGCCCATCGAGGACCCTGGGCCGTAGCCGGGGGTGCCGGAGTCGAATTCCCAGGGGCCTGCGGCCAGCTGCGGGCTGCAGGTGCTTCCGGGCGCGGTGCCCGTGCTGATCAGACGAATGGTGCGGTCGACCGATGCGATGGTCATGCTGTAACTCCTCGATTTTCACAAAAAGCGTTGTACACGGTGATTCAGTTCGTGGTGGGGATGGCGGCGGTCGCGGGTTCCGGCCCGAAAGGATCCGGTTCGCCCTGTCGTCCGGAGTCGTTGTACCGGTAGAGACGGGGCGGACGGTGCCGGGTGCCCGCGACGCGTTCGCCGGTGTCGACGATGGAACCGGATGCCTCGATCGTGCGACGGAAATTGGCCGGGTCGAGGGACTTCTGAAGCACGGCCTCGTGCACGTCGCGCAACTGGGAGAGCGTGAAGGTCTCGCCGAGGAAGGCGTGGGCGATCCGGGAATACTCGACCTTGGTCCGCAGCCGCCAGAGGGCGTACTCGACGATCCGGTTGTGGTCGAAGGCGAGCCGCGGCAGGCGGTCTGCGGCGAACCAGCGCACATTGTCGCCGACGACGGCGAGGTCGGCCTCACCGGACTCGACGAGGGCCCAGTAGACGACGGACACCACGCGGCCGCCGGCAGAGCGGCCCGGATCGCCGAAGGTATAGAGCTGCTCGAGGTACCTGGGCGCGAGGCCGGTTGTCTCGTGCAGGGTACGGGCGGCGGCCGCGGCGAGTTCCTCGTCGCCGGGCAGCCCGCCGCCCGGCAACGCCCACTGGTCGAGGTATGGGTCCCTGGTGCGGCGGACCAGGGGGAGCCACAGCGTCTTGAAGTCGGATTCCGCGTCGGAGCGCAGGGCGAAGATCACGGTCGACACGGCGAGTGCGACAGCGGCTTGAGCGCTCATGGGGGCATCCACTAGGTAAAGGTCAGTATGACTCTAACTGGGTGAACCCATCATATAGTCATTCTGACCCGAAGTCGCCCCCGACTTCGTTCCTGTTCCGAATTCAGGAGTAGGACTGGTCTGAACCGGTTTATCGGCCGGGTTCCGGCGTCAAGATGGCTCGACTCCTGAATTCGGAACGCGCGGCTCAGTTCTTGGCGGCGGCAACGACGGACCGACGGGCGCCCTTGCCCGTGAGGCCCCACAGGGTGACGCGGGCCATCGCTTCGACGACGATGCTTCCGCTCATCTTGGATGAGCCGAGCACACGCTCGACGAAGGTGATCGGCACCTCGACGACGGTCAGGCCGGCCCGCACGCTCGTGAGCAGCATGTCGATCTGGAAGCAATAGCCCAGGCTCTCGACGCTCTCGAGGTCCATGCGTTCGAGGGCATGCGCCGTGTAGACGCGGTAGCCGCCTGTGACATCGTGCTGGCGGAGCCGGAGCACGAGGCGTGAGTATGTCGATCCACCGCGGGACAGCGCGCGGCGGTGCCACGGCCAGTTCTGCACGGCTCCGCCAGGAACCCAGCGCGATCCCATCACGACGTCGGCGGTCTTCGCCGCCGCCAGCAGGTCGGGGAGCTGCTCAGGCTGGTGCGAACCGTCCGAATCGAGCTGCACGAGCTCGTCGTAGCCGCGGGACAGGCCCCAGCCGAAGGCCTCGAGGTAGGCCGCTCCGAGGCCGTTCTTCTTCGTGCGGTGCAGGACGTGCACCTGGGAGTCCGCTGCGGCGATGGCATCGGCGAGCTGGCCGGTGCCATCGGGGGAGGCGTCGTCGACGACGAGGATGTCCGCGGACGGGACGCTCGCGCGCACCCTGGCCACGATCGGATTGATGTTCTCGCGTTCGTTGTAGGTCGGGATGATGACCAGTGTCTGTGCCATGAAAACTACCTTGTCAGTTCGGTGATTGTTGTGTGTACGACCGTGGCCGTTGAGGCGACGGAAAATCCCAGGTCTTGCAGCGTGTGCAGGTCGGTGCCCGCTTTTTCTTCACTGCTGCCCGAATACTGCACCAGCCATACCGTATCCGTGCCCGCGAGTGAATCCAGGACGCTCGTGAGCGGCCGGGTGGTGTCCCAGAGCGATCCGGTGTCCCCATAGGCCGTGTCGAGGGTCACGTCGCGCAGCCCGGTGAAGGATGCCGGGTACAGGTGCAGCGCGAGCCGCGGCTTCCGTGAGGGCCGCACGCTCTCGTCGAACACGATCGCGTCTCCGGGGTGCGCACCGGCCTGGACGATGGATGCGGCCTGGCGCCAGTCGCTCCCGGCGTTCTTGGCGTACGGGCCGCGCTGGTCGACGTAACTCGGCACCACGGCGACGACGAGTAGTACGAGTGCCGCGATCCCGGCCCAGCGGGGCCTGATCCAGGCCACGGCGATCCCGAGCGCGATTGCTGCGGCCGGCGTGCAGATGGAGAGGTACCGTAGCGAGTACATCGGCGTGACGACATGCGTGCCGATCAGCAGAGCCGCACTCGGCACGAGCATCCAGGCGAGCATCACGCCCAACGCTGCCCTGTTCCGCTCGAGGGCGGGCACCCTTCCGCGACTGAACCAGGCGAGAACGACCGCGAGCAGGATCAGAGCCCAGGCGATGACCGCCGCGGGCACGTTGCCGAACCACTGGTTGACGGCCGCGTCGAGCACGCCCGTCTGGGCTCGCCGCCCGATGAACGAGAGCTGGTCCTTCTGACTGACGCCCGCGAACAGGACCGGGGAAGCGATGATGAGACCGACGACGGTCGCGCCCGACCAGGCCATCAGCTGTCCGCGTCGCCGGGCCCGATCGGGCGCGAGCAGGAACACCGCGATCCCGAGTACGGGGACGAGAAGCGCGACGTAGAGGAAGACATAGATTCCGAGGGCGAAGAGCGCGGTGAAGCCGATCCAGAGCCAGCTCTGGGTCGACCGGCTCGCCGTCCCTGCGCGGACCAGATGCACGAGCAGCACGACGAGCCACACGGCGATAGCCGTCGCGAGCGCCGTCGATCGCGCCTCTGCGCCCATGTACGTCACCCGGGGAAGTACCGCGAAGACGAGGGCTGCGATCCAGGCGACCCTGGCCCCGGTCAGCATCCGGGCGAGGACGAACGTTCCCGCCGTTGCGACACCGATCGCAATCGCGCTCGGGAGCCTGGTGGAGAACTCGGACGCACCGAAGAGGTCGATCCAGAAGTGCAGCATCAGGTAATAGGTGCCATGAACGGCATCGATCGTGCCGAGCATCCGGAACAGGGAGGGCAACGAACGCTCCGCGGACATCACGCTCGCGGCTTCATCGCCCCAATAGGACGGGTTCCAGGCCGCCGCGGCGGAGATCAACAGGCCGAGAACACCGACGTACAGCGGGGCCAGCTGCCGGTGGGTGGGCCAGGATCGCCGCTGCGGGCGCAGCTCTGGATCATGGGTCGCGGGCAGATAAGTCACCCCATTACGTTATGCCACCCGGTCGGGGGTTTCCCGACGACCCGGTGTCGGGCGCCTGCGAAGGCTCTCAGTTTGGCGCTGTCGTCAGGCCCGCGGGCCCTGTCCGGTGCGGGTGCTTCGCGGCAGGCGGATGTCGATGGCCAGGCCCGTCCCCGTGTTGCGCAGGCTGATGGTTCCCTTCGCCCGCGTCACGATGGCGTGCACGATCGCGAGGCCGAGCCCCGACCCGATCGAGCCGCTCGCGCGGGACTGTTCCGGCCGGGAGAACCGGTCGAAGGCCACCGGGATGAACGATTCCGGCATGCCGGGCCCCGTGTCCACGACGCTCAGCATGGCACCCTCTGCGAGGCTGCGGAGCGTGACGGTCACGGCGCCGCGGCCGCCCATGGCGTTGATGGCGTTCGAGATGAGATTGTCGATGAGCTGCCCGACGTTGGTCACCGAGATCGCATAGCGGCCGGTCGGGTCCTCGCCCTCGATCTCGTAGTCGACGTCGAGATCCTCCCCGTTGCGAACCACCCTTGCGCGGTCGACCGAGGCCGAGATCTCGGCGATCAGGTTCTCCCAGCCGCACTCCGGCGGGGCCTGCTGGCTCTCGAGCTTGGACAGTTCCAGCAGGTTCGTCGCGAGCCGGGAGAGGCGGTCCACGGTGCGGGAGGCGTCGTCGATGTCCGCCTCGAGGGCCGGAGCGTCGCCGGAATTGAGATGCGCGAGCTCGAGCTGCGCCTTGAGCACGGCGAGGGGAGTGCGCAACTCGTGGCTCGCATCCGACACCACCTGCTTCTCCCTGTCGAGACTGCGGCGCAGCCGGGAGATGAAGTCATTGAGCGTGACCGCGAGGCGGCTGACCTCGTCCCTGCCCGCCGGGACGAGCAGTTGCGCGGACGACCCGGTCGTGCTCAGGCTCTCCGCCTCCTTGCGCAGCCGGTTCACCGGGCGGAGGGCCGCGCCGGTGAGCAGCCACGAGGCGAGGCCGAATCCCACGGTCAGCAGCACGGTGCCCATGATGAGCACCCGGCCCAGTTCGTCGAGCAGCAAGCCGAGTGCCTCCTCGTTCCGCGCCGTGATGACGACCCAGTTGCCCTGGTTGGTCACGGCCGTCGTCGCGGCGACAAGGTACCTGGCGTTGCCCGCGTCGATCGTCTGCGGCGTCTCGCCGATCGTCGCGAGCTCACTCACGCGTTTCCGCAGCGCCATCGGCAGCGAGGACTTGGAGATCTGGCCGTCCGGACCGACGATCGCGATGAGCTGGCCCTCGCTCGGGCCGTCGATGGGTTCGGTCGGGTTGCGGATCAGGTCCGTCACGATCGGGGCAGCGTCGCTGTGCAGCAGTGTCGTCGTCGTCTCGATCAGGATCGCCTGGACCTCGCCGCGGAAGAACACCGCTGCACCGCTGAACAGGACAGCGGCGATCACGAGACTGCCGACGGTGATGCGGGCCCGGATCGACAGCCCTGGCAACCTCATGGACGTGCTCCGCTCACTCGACGAGTTCCACGGCATACCCGGAGCCGCGTACGGTCACGATCCGCATCCCGGCCGCCGCAGAGTCGATCTTGCGCCGCAGGTAGCTGATGTACTGGTCGACGATGTTCGGGTCGATGTGTTCGGTGCCGTTCCAGATCTCTTCGAGGATCGTCGTGCGGTCGACGGTCGTCCCCGCCCGGCTGCACAGCAGGCGGAGCAGCGCGACTTCCTTGGGGCTCATCGAGACGGACCGGCCGGCCACGGTCACCTTGAGGTCCCGGGAATCGATGGCGAGGTTGCCGAGTTCGAGGCTCAGCGGTGTTGCCATCGACTGGCGTCTGAGCAGGGCGCGCACCCGGGCGGTGAGCTCGAGGAAGGCGAAGGGCTTGGTGAGGTAGTCGTCCGCGCCGCTGTCGAGCCCGAAGACCCGGTCGTCGACGGTGTCCCTGGCGGTCAGGAGCAGGACCGGCATGGTGTTGCCGGAGTCGCGGATGCGCCGACAGATCTCGAACCCGGTCATCTGCGGCAACATCACGTCGATGGCCGCAAGGTCGAATTCGTTGTTGTTGATCGCGATCAGGGCATCCATCCCGTTCCCGACCCTGACGATCTCGTAGCCCTCTGCCTCGAGTCCGCGTTCGATCAGCGCGCCCATTTGTTCGTCGTCTTCCACGACCAGGATCTTCGTCATGCCCGCCCCTTTTGCTCGTACGCCGCTACCTCTTCATGCTGGCACGTTCCCGGTGCGGAGCGTGACCAGTCTGAGGGTTCCGCTCCAATCGCGCCGCCCTCGTGGCTAGGCTGACGCCATGGTCGAAACCCCGCCTGCCACGCCAGCGCCCGCCCGGACGGTGCCTGTCGACCCGACGGCCGTCGGTGTCGCCGTCGCCCAGTTCGTCCCAGGGGCCGACCGGGAGGCGAACCTCGCCGAGGTCGCCCGCCTGGCCGGCATCGCGGTCGACCGCGGCGCGCAGCTCGTCGTGTTCCCCGAGTATTCCGCGTTCTTCGAGCCGACCCTCGGGCCCGCGTTCGTCGCGGCCGCCGAGCCGATCGACGGGCCGTTCGTGACGGCGCTCGCGGCGCTCGCCGAAGGCCTCGGCCTCGTCATCGTCGCGGGCATGCTCGAGGAGGCCGTCGGTGCCGGACGATTCTTCAACACCATCGTGAGCGTCGGGCCGACGGGCGAGCTCCTCGCCCGCTACCGCAAGCTGCACCTCTACGACGCATTCGGCGAGCGCGAATCCGACTGGGTGCTGCCCGGCGCGATCGAGCCGCCGCAGACCTTCTCGGTCGGAGGGCTGCGGGTGGGGTTGCAGACCTGTTACGACATCCGCTTTCCCGAGGTCACCCGGCGACTCGTCGACGCGGGTGCCGAGCTCGTGCTCGTGCCCGCCGAATGGGTGCGGGGCCCGCTCAAGGAGCAGCAGTGGCGCACCCTCCTGACCGCGCGCGCGATCGAGAACACTGTTTATGTCGCCGCCGCCGACCACGCCCCGCCGATCGGCGTCGGCACGAGCATGATCGTCGACCCGATGGGGGTCGAACTGGTCACGATCGGCGAGACGACGGATGTCGGCCTCGCCTGGCTCACCTCGGCTCGCCTCGGGCAGGTGCGTGCGGTCAACCCCGCACTCCGGCTCCGGCGCTTCGGGATCGTCGAGGTCTAGCCGCCGGGGAGCCTCAGCCCTCGGTCGCGATCGTGTCCTGGGAGGCCGCTGCCGCCCGGGAACGGAAACCGGGTTCCTTGCGCATCACGTGGTTTTGCTCGGACATCGCCCGCTCCTCTCCCGTGGCGACGAGTCCCTGGGAGCTGTTCGCCGAGCGGGTGAGCTGGGCGAGCCACAGCGGATTGATGGTCGGCGGCTGGCCGCCGGAGAACTTGAAGTACAGCGGGATGGCCGGGTGCAGCCAGGCGGAACTGCGACCGTCTCCTGCCTCTGCGGCGTTCCGCCAGGACAACAGGAAACTCTCGCCGCGGCGTAACTTCTGCACGATCACGATTTGCAGGTGCGCGAGGATCCGGTCGTCGAATTCGACGGTGACCCGGTCATACGTCAACGAACCCATGGGGCGCCGCTTTCAGTCGGTGAACTCTCGCGCGAACAGCAGACCGCCCTTGTGGGGCATCCGCTGGGTTCGCACTTTAAGTGTGGTCGTAATTCCCGGTCAATACAAGGGAATCGTCAGGCCTCGGCGGTCGCGGCCGGCACCTGCTCGACGATGCCGTGCAGCACGAGGTCGATCTCGGTGCGGAGCGAGTCCGGCAGGCTCTCCATCGGCTCCCGTCCCAGCCCGCATCGGATCAGGGCGAGGTGGAGCAGCGAGAAGATACTGCGTGCCGCAAGCGCCGGGTCCACCCCCCGCCGGAGCCGCTCCGATTCTCCGGGGGTCTCCGTCCCGTAGCCGCTGAGCACGGTCGCGATGGTGGCCTCGAGCCCGTCGACGAGCTCGAGGGCCTCGGCGCGGTAGGTCCCGGTGGGCTCGCCGCACAGGATCTCGCGCTGGTAATAGGCGGTGTTCTCCGGGTGGCGCGCGGCGGAGGTCAGCAGGGGGAGGAGGAGGGCCATGATCGCGTCCGTCGGGGCGAGGGATGCGTCCGCCTTCGTTGGATCGTGCCGGGTTCCGGTCAGGGCCCTGCGCCACTCGTTGTTGAAGACCATCAGGAGGAGCTCGGGCTTCGAGCTCGCGTACCGGAAGAGCGTCCCCGCCGCGACATCCGCGCGATCGGCGATGTCCTGGGTCGTGACGAGCGCGTAGCCGCGCTCGGCGAAGAGATCCTCGGCGGCCGCGAGGATGCGGCCCTGCTTGTCACGCTTGTTGCGTTCGCGGCGGCCAGGAGTGGCACTGGCGGCGTCGGCGTCGGCAACGGCGGCGGCACCGGCGGCCGGTGTCGTGCCTTCGTCTGGTCGGCGCACGGGGATCCTCACTCTGGGTCGGCTGCTTCCCGGGACGGTGCCACGGGGTTTTCTCAATCGTAGATTCAATCAGCTGATTCCAATATAACGGAGTACGCTCATTTTTGAGTAGAGTACAGATTCATTGAACCCGAAGAGAAAGGTGGCCATCATGGGTCGCGTTCAAGGCAAAGTGGCACTGATCAGTGGCGGTGCCCGCGGAATGGGAGCATCACACGCGCGTCGGCTGATCGCGGAGGGAGCGCAGGTGGTCATCGGAGACCTCCTCGACACCGAGGGCGAGGCCATGGCGACCGAACTCGGCCCGTCCGCACGCTACGTGCACCTCAACGTCACCGACGCAGACGACTGGTCTGCCGCTGTCCTGTTCGCCGTGGAAACCTTCGGCGGGCTGGACATCCTCGTCAACAACGCCGGAATCGCGAGCGCCGCGCCGATCGAGAGCTTCCCGATCGACGTCTGGACCCGCACCATCGAGATCAACCTCACCGGTACGTTCCTCGGCATGCGGGCCGCCATCCCTGCGCTCTCACGCCGCGGCGGCGGCTCGATCGTCAACGTCTCATCGGTCGAGGGCCTCCTCGGCAGCGCGGGCCTGCACGCCTACGTCGCGTCGAAGTTCGGCGTGCGCGGCATCACGAAGTCGGTCGCGCTCGACGTGGCGCCCCTCGGCATCCGCGTGAACTCGATCCACCCCGGCTTCATCGAGACGGCCATGACGAAGTCCCTCGACGTCGACATGGTTGAGATCCCGTTGCGCCGTGGCGCCAAGCCCGAGGAAGTATCGAGCCTGGTGCTGTACCTCGCGAGCGACGAGTCGAGCTACTCGACCGGAGCAGAGTTCGTCATCGACGGCGGCCTCACGATCGGCATCCCGCACAACTGATCGTTCACGTCCCCGCTCCGCCCGGCGGGCCCGCGAGAGTACACTTTCGGCCCTTAAACCATCGGTTTAGGGGCCGAAAGTGTACTCTCGCGGAGGCTGCTCAGGGCTTCGAGGGCGGCGAAGGGCTTCTCGATGTGGGCGAAGTGGCCCGTGCCCGCGATCGTTCGCGAAACGAACCCGGGAATGACGGCGGAGAGCCGGGCGCGGTCCGAATCGGCGACGAAGATGTCCGCGTCGCCCTGGATCGCGCGCACCGGGCAGGTGATGCGGGCCCAGGACCGTTCCGGGTCATGGGCTCCGGCGAGGGCGGATGCCTCGACGAAGGCCCGCGGACGGACTTCCGTCGCGAGCGCCGAGATCACGCTCGCCGGTACGGCGTCGACCCGGCTGAACAGCGGCGCGGTGAGCCCGCGCAGCACACCCACCCTGTTGAGCCAGCGCACGAGGCCGCGGCCGGGGGGCTCGGCGACCGCGAGGGCGCGCATGACGCCGAGCAGGGCCGTGTACCCGGGCAGCAGGGTGAACCTGGTGATCGGATGCCGCACGCTGTCCACCACCGAGAACGTCGTCGCAGAGACGAGGGAGACCGACACGGTTGCGGCAGGTTCGAGTGCGGCCAGTTCGAGGGCGAGGAAACCGCCGAGCGAGTGCCCGACGACGTGCCAGCGCTCGTAGCCGAGTGCACGGACGGTTTCGGCGATCGCGGCCGCGACGGTCGTGATGCCCGGGGCGGGCCGGGTGGAGTGCCGGCCGGAGGCATCCGCTGGTTCGCTGTCGCCCCAGCCGGGTAGGTCCGGAATGATCAGGTCGGTCAGGGCGAGTGCGCCGGATGGAACGCGTCCCGTCGAGCCCGCCGAGCCACCGTTCGTCGCCGCCGAGAGGAGCGGGGTCCAGGTCGTCCAGGAGCCGGCAGCCCCGTGCAGCAGGACCGTCGCCGTGTCGCTGCCCGTGCGGCGGCCGTGACGCACCGCAAGCGTGCCGGAGCCGAGGCGCATCGAACTCGTGGTGAGGCCGAAGGCGCGTGCGTCTGTCGAGAGTGGGAACGGGCAATACTCATCCCGCCGAGTTTCGGGCACGGACGTCACGGACGTCCTGGACGTCCCGGCCGGCACGAGAGACGTCACCGGGGCGGGCGCCGCCGTGCGGTCGGGAGTTCGTGTCACCAGGATGGTCATGCCTGGTATTCGTCGCCGCGGGGCGATCGGTTTGCCCGCGTCGGGACAGGCTGAGACCGCTCGCAGCCCGGCCCGGCCCGGCGTCGGCGTCCCGGCGGCGGACGACGGTGTGGACCGCGTGTGGAATAGGACCGGGCCCGGGCCCGTTGTCTGCAGCGCACCCTGCGTTTCCCTGCGCCGGCCCGTTCGGCCGCGCCCGGCGGAACTTCCGTACTACGAAAAGAGCGACTGTGACCCTGTTCTCCCCGCTGACCCTCGGCGACCTGCACCTGCCGAACCGACTCGTGATGGCGCCGCTGACCCGCACCAGGGCGGGCCTCGACGGCATCCCCGGACCGATGGTCATCGAGCACTATCGCCAGCGCGCATCCCTCGGCCTGATCGTGTCGGAGGGGGTCTACCCGAGCCACGCCGGACAGGGCTACACCGGCCAGCCCGGACTCGTCACCGCCGAGCAGGTCGACGGCTGGCGTTCCGTCGCGTCGGCCGTGCATGAGGCCGGCGGCCTCATCGTCGCCCAGGTCATGCACGCCGGCCGGGTCTCGCACGACCTCGTCAACGGCGGCTTCGACGTCGTCGCGCCGAGCGCGATCGCCATCGAGGGCGAGACGCACACCCCGGAGGGCAAGAAGCCATACCCCGTTCCGCACGCGCTGACCGAGGCCGAACTCCCCGGAATCGTCGCGGAATTCGTGCGCGCGTCGCAGAACGCCATCGCGGCAGGGCTCGACGGCGTCGAGATCCACAGTGCCAACGGCTACCTCCTGCACGAGTTCCTGTCACCGGCCTCGAACCAGCGCACGGATGCCCACGGCGGTTCGCCCGCGAACCGCGCCAGCTTCGTGATCGAGGTCGCGACTGCTGTTGCCGCCGCGATCGGCGCCGGCCGGGTCGGGATCCGCATCTCACCGGAGCACAACATCCAGGACGTGCTCGAGACGGATGCCGCAGAGACCCTCGCGACCTACACCGCCCTGGTCGACGGGCTGGCCCCGCTCGGCCTCGCCTACCTCAGCGTGCTGCACCAGGACCCGACCGGCGACCTGATCCAGGGACTGCGCACCCGCTTCGGCGGACCGCTCCTGATCAACACCGGCTTCGGCACCGTCACGACCCGGGCCGAGGCCATGGCCATCCTGGCCGATGACGTCGCAGACGCCGTCGTCGTGGGACGCGCCGTCATCGCCAACCCCGACCTCGTGCACCGCTGGCGCGACGACCTCCCGCTCAATGCCCTCGACCCGCAGACCCTCTACGGCAGCACGGCCGCCGGCTACACGGACTACCCGGCGCTCGCCGCCGCCGCCGCGGAGTAACACTCGCCCGAACCGATTCGACGGACTTTTTGAGTTTCTGGGCCGGTTTGCGGCCGCCCAGGTTACGAAAACCCGGCATCTCCGTCGAATCGGTTCGGGCGGCCTCGCGCTACCGGGCGGCCGGGCGCAGGGCGGCGAGCCGTGCGGCAGCCTGCTCCAACAGGTCCACCTTCTTGCAGAAGGCGAAGCGCACGAGCGAGGCATACTGCGGCCGGTGTTCCGGACTGCAGAACGCACCGATCGGCACGGCGACCACGCCGGCGAGGGCGGGAAGGTCGCGACAGAAGTCAGCGCCGTCCTCGTATCCGAGCGGCGCGGCATCCGCCACGATGAAATACGAACCGCTCGGGCGCGACACGGCGAAGCCCGCGGCGACCAGGCCGCGCTCGAGGACGTCACGCTTGCCCTGCAGCGAGGCCGCGATACCCGTGAAGTACGAGTCCGGGAGATCGAGCCCCCTCGCGATCGCCGGCTGGAACGGCGCACCGTTCACGTAGGTCAGGAACTGCTTGACCGCGAGGATCGCCGTCACGAGCGCGGCGGGTGCTGTCAGCCAGCCGATCTTCCATCCGGTCGTGTTGAAGGTCTTCCCGCCGGAGGAGATCGTCACGGTGCGCTCGAAAGCCCCCGGAAGCGTCGCGACGGGCAGGTGCTGCACACCGAAAGTGAGGTGTTCGTAGACCTCGTCGGTGACGATGATCGCGTTGTGCTGTTCGGCGAGCCGCACGATGAACTCGAGCGTCTCGCGGGAGAACACGGTCCCGGTCGGATTGTGCGGGTTGTTCACGAGTATGAGCCGGGTGCGATCGGTGATCACCGCACTGAGCTCGTCGAGATCCGGCTGGAAGTCCGGCGTGCGCAGGCGCACGGTGCGATGGATGCCGCCGCCGAGTGCGATGAGGCCGCCGTACGCGTCATAGAACGGTTCGAACGTCACGACTTCGTCGCCGGGCTCGATCAGGGCGAGGATCGTCGCAGCGAGCGCCTCTGTCGCCCCCGCGGTCACGAGGACCTCGGTCTCCTGGTCGACACTGAGGCCGTAGAAACGCTGCTGGTGGCGGGCGATCGCGTCGAGAAGCACGGGGAAGCCGCGGCCAGGCGGGTACTGGTTGACCCCGTCCGTGATGGCCTGTCTGGCGGCGTCGAGAACCTCGATGGGTCCGTCCTCATCCGGGAACCCCTGTCCGAGATTGATCGCGCCGGTGCGGACGGCGAGCGCGCTCATCTCGGCGAAGATGGTGGCGGCGATCGTGCCGTCGGCGCCCAGCAGGCCGGCACCACGGGCCGTCCGGCGCCAGGCGCCCGGAATGGCCGCGGTCGGAACTGTCTCGGGGGAGCCGTGCATGACTCCAAACTACGACATCCCCCGTGTCGGTGGCTCACGGGACCGGTTCGCAGGCGAGGATTGCTGCGCCGATCCGGCCGACCCCGGTCGCTGGGCTGCCACCCCAAGCAACATCACGGCTTCGTCATTGAATGCTCTCAGCTTGGGCGGAGGATTCGTTCAGGTTCGGGCGCGAAGCTGGCATCGCTTGGAAGGAGCACCTCATGACCGAACACCCTCAGGACCCAGACATTAATCGAGATCGTCCCGCTGCCGACGTTCCCTCCGACGCCGGCCAGGCCGCCGCGTCCGGACAGCCGGCCAACGCCGCCGTCCCCGCCGATACCACCGAGTACCCGGCCCCCTCCGCGAACGCGGACAACACGACCGAGGTCGTCGGCTTCCCGCAGGCCGCGCAGCCGGTTGCAGAGCAGCCGCAGGGCGTCGTCGCCCAGCAGGCGTCCGCCCCCGCAGACGTCCAGGCCGCCCAGGCTCCCCAGCAGCCCGTCGCGAACGCGTCGAACCAGATCACCCAGCCGACGCTTCCCTACGCGACGGATGCCTTCGGACGGCCCCTCGGCGGAGCCGACGGCTCTGTCCCGCCGCACTTCGCAGCATCGGCTGCACCCTTCTCCTACGCTCCCCAGGGTGGCGGCCCGAACGGACCGACCGGCCCGTCGTCGGCCCCCCATCCGAAGGACCCGGCCCGCCGCCGTGCCGGACTCAGCCTCGTTGCGGCGCTCGCGATCGGCGCCCTCATCGGCGGCGCATCCGGCGCCGGCGTGATGGCGCTCCTTTCCGGAGGCCAGGGCAACGGCACCCCCGTCAGTCAGGCCCAGGGGTCGAGCACCGTCGTCGTCAACAACACCGAGAGCGTCAACCAGATCACGGCAGCCACCGCGAAGGCCATGCCGAGCGTCGTCACCATCAACGCGACCAGCGGAACCTCCGGCGGCACCGGTTCCGGAGTCGTCCTCACCTCCGATGGCTATGTCCTGACCAACACCCACGTCGTGACACTCGACGGCGCGAGCGCAGACGCGACCCTCGAAGTCACGGCCAGTGACGGGAAGGTCTACAAGGCGACAATCGTCGGCACAGACCCGATCTCCGACCTCGCGGTCGTCAAACTGACCGACGCGAGCGGCCTCACCCCGATCAACTGGGCAGACTCGAGCAAGCTCAACGTCGGCGACACCACGATCGCCATCGGCGCACCGCTCGGCCTCTCCGGAACCGTCACCGACGGCATCGTGAGCGCCCTCAACCGGAGCATCTCGATCGCCTCATCGGCGGCGCCCACCACGGACACGCCGGACACCACGGCCCCGAGCACGGACAACCCGTACTTCTGGAACTTCGACCTCCCGAACAAGGACGGAAGCGCGCAGTCGACCACTCCGAGCACGACGAGCAGCATTTCGCTCTCCGTAATCCAGACGGATGCCGCGATCAACCCCGGCAACTCCGGCGGCGCCCTGCTCAACTCCAAGGGTGAACTGATCGGCATCAACGTCGCCATCGCCAACGCGGGCGGGTCCTCCTCATCGGGAACGGCTGCCGGAAGCATCGGCGTCGGCTTCTCGATCCCGTCGAACCTCGCCAAGCGCGTCTCCGACGAGCTCATCGCCAACGGCAAGGCCACCCACGGGCTGCTCGGTGCGAGCATCACGAGCGCGACGAGTGACACGAGCAGCACGGTCGGCGCCCTCGTCAGCGAGGTCAGCTCCGGTGGCGCAGCCGAGAAGGCGGGCCTGAAGAAGGGCGACGTCGTCACGAAGTTCAACGGAGTGCCGATCACCGACGCGAAGGATCTCACCGCCCAGGTGCGGGTACTCGCCGCCGGCGCCACCGCCGACCTCGTCTACGTCCGCGACGGCAAGTCGTACACCGTGACCGTCACGGTCGGGGAACTGTCCAGCTAGCAGCTCCCGTCCTCCTTCCACGCCCTGCGCCGCCGGTCATCGACCGGCGGCGCAGTCGTGTTTCCGCTCCGGTGCGCCAGCCGTCAGGAGGCCCCCAAAGGGGTGGGCTGGTAGTCTGGACAGTCCGCAACGGAATGGACACCCGATCGAACAGGCAGCACACACCGGCGAAGCGCCCCTGATCGGTGTCTCCTACGTGATGCCCGTGCTCAACGATGTGCTGCACGTCCGGGCCGCGGTGACGAGCCTCCTGGGCCAGGATTACACCGGTCCGTTCGACGTCACGCTGGCCCTTGCACCGAGCATCGACGGCACGGAGGAACTCGTCGCGGAACTCGCCGAACTCGACCCGCGCATCCGTGTCGTGCCCAACGAGATCGGATCGACCCCTGCCGGCCTCAACGCCGCGATCCGTGCATCCGCCTACCCCGTCGTGATCCGGGTCGACGCCCACTCGGTGCTGCCGAGCGACTATGCGCGCGTCGCCGTCGATACCCTCGAGCGCACCGGGGCGGACAACGTCGGCGGAGTCATGGACGCGCGGGGCACCGCTCCGTTCCAGCGCGCCGTCGCCCGGGCTTACGGCACCCGGATCGGCCTCGGCGGAACGCCCCTCCACGTCGGTGGGCCGGAGGGCGCCGCAGAGACGGTCTACCTCGGCTGCTTCCGCCGCGACAGCCTCCTGCGTGCCGGGCTCTTCGACGAGACCATCAAGCGCGGCCAGGACTGGGAGCTCAATCGGCGCCTCCGCGAGCAGGGCGGCACGGTCTGGTTCACACCGAGGCTGCGCGTCGTCTACCGGCCGCGACCGAGCCTGTCCAGACTCGCCCGCCAGATGCTGTCCACCGGAATGTGGCGCGGGGAACTCGCGCGGCGCTTCCCCGCAGACAACGGCATCCGCTATTTCGTGCCTCCCGTGATGGTGCTCCTCGTCACCGCCGGAGTGGTACTGGGCTTCGCCGGCGTCGTCGTACCGTGGCTGCTGCTGGGCTGGATCGCCCCGGTCGGATACCTGCTCGTCGTCCTCCTGGCCACCGTGGTCGTGACTCGCCCTGATGGCGGGCGCTCCGGCGCCTGGTTCCTTCTAGTCTTGCCCTGTATCCACTTCTGCTGGGGTTTCGGCTTCCTGCTCGGATACCTGAAACTCACCAGCAATATCGCGGCACGGACCGGGAGACACCTATGACATCCCACTCACATTCCACCGGTCGGGTGCGCCAGCCCCGGCCGACGTCGATCGCCGAGTTGCGGGCCGTCGCGCAGCCGCCCGAGGTACGCCTGCGGGCGAACGCCGAGCACTGGACGGCCTCGCTCTACCTGCGCGACGTGTCGCCGTATCTCACCTGGCTGCTGCTGAAGACGAGCGTGACCGCGAACGGTGTCACGGCGCTGATGATCCTCGTCGGCTGGTCGACCGCTGCGGCGCTGCTCATCCCCGGTGTCTGGGGGGCCCTGCTCGCGCTGATCCTCGGGCAGCTGCAGATGCTCGTCGACTGCTGCGACGGCGAAGTCGCGCGCTGGCGAGGCGAATCGTCGCCAGCCGGGGTCTTCCTCGACAAGGTCGGTCACTACTCGACGGAGGCGCTCATTCCGATCGCGTTCGGCATTCGCGCGGCGGCCTACCCGTTCGAATCGCCGGAGGATTTCCTCTGGACGACTCTCGCGTTGCTGCTCGCCCTCGTGATCGTGCTCAACAAGGCGCTCAACGACATGGTGCACGTCGCCAGGGCGAACGCGGGGCTCACCAAGCTCGCCGACACGCGCGGTGAGCAGACCCCGACTCCCGGCAGGATCGCCCAGCTGCGCAGGCTCGCCCGGTTCCTGCCGTTCCACCGCCTGTACCACTCCGTCGAACTCACGATCCTGATCTTCGCCTCCGCGGTGATCGGCCGTTTCGTCGGCGAGCCTCTCATGGACCGGATCGTGCTCATCGCTCTCGTGCCCCTGTCGATCCTCGCTCTTTTCGGCCATTTCGTCGCAATCATGGCGTCGCGCCGCGTCCGGTCCTGAGCGGTGAGCGACACCGTGCTGCCGAGGGTCGGTGTCGTCGTGCTCACCCAGGGCACCCGGCCGGATGACCTCGCCAGCGGCATCCGCTCGGTGCTCGCCCAGCAGGAGGTCGTCCTCGACGTGGTCTGCGTGGGCAACGGCTGGGTACCGACCGGGTTACCGGGTGCCGTCCAGGCGCTGGCCCTGACGGAGAACCTGGGCATCCCCGCCGGTCGCAATCGCGGCGTCCCCCTTGTGACGGGCGAGTACCTCTTCTTCCTCGACGACGACGCGAGCATCCCGGACCCCCGGTTCCTCAGTCGCGCGGTCGCGCAGCTCCGCGCGGACCCGTCGATCGGCCTGCTGCAACCCCGGGTGACCGATCCCACGGGCGCGGCGGCGCCGACCCGCTGGATTCCGCGCATCCGTAAGGGAGCCGCGACCGAGTCCGGCGCCGTCTTCTCGGTCTGGGAAGGTGCCGTGGTGATGCCCCGTGCGGTCTTCCTGGCCACCGGAGGCTGGGCCGAACCGTTCTTCTACGCGCACGAGGGCATCGAACTGGCGTGGCGGGTCTGGGACCAGGGGCTGCGCACCTGGTACGCGGGAAACCTCGAAGCAAATCATCCCGTCATCCAGCCCACCCGGCACGCCGACTACTACCGGCTGAACGCGCGCAACCGGGTCTGGCTCGCCCGGCGCAACCTGCCTGCCGTGCTGGTCCCGGTCTACGCCGGTTCCTGGCTCGCGATCCAGCTGCTGCGATTCCGCAGCGACCGGCCGGCACTGCGGGCCTGGCTCGCCGGATTCCGGGAGGGCTGGCGCAGCAACCCGGGGGAGCGGCGGCCGATCAGCGCTCGCACGATCTGGCGGATGTCCCTGGCCGGCCGTCCCCCCATCGTCTGACCCGGTGCTCGGTACTCTGGAGGGATGACCATTCGAAAAGACATCGGCCTGGCCGTCAAGCTGGTCAAGGATGTCGCCGCGTCGCGCCGGGCACAGAAACTGCTCGCCGGCCGGCTCCTCGGGGACGGTCCGCTTCCGCTCGGCCGTTTCAAGATCGCGGTCTACTTCGCCGACGGCGCCGTCAACCTGTATCAGATGCGGCAGTGGTACCGGCCGCTCGCCGTGCTCGCCGAGACCTGGCCCGTCATCGTGTTGAGCCGCACCGGGACCGGGGCGCTGCCGATGTCCGAGGAGTGCCCGGTGCCGGTGACCTACGTGCGCAAGGTCGCCGACCTCGAGCGGGTCGTCGCGGAACAGGACATCCGCATCGTGTTCTACGTCAACCAGAACGCCCGGAACTTCCAGATGATGCGCTACCCGCGGTGCTGGCACGTGTTCATCAACCATGGCGAGAGCGACAAGATGTACATGGTCACGAACCAGATCAAGGCGTACGACTACGCCTTCGTCGCCGGTGACGCCGCCCTCGCCCGTCTCGACCGGGTGCTCTGGGACTACGACTTCGACAAGCGGGCGATCACCATCGGCCGCCCGCAGGCTGACCACTACAGCGGCGTGCTTCCGTACGTTCCCGACGACCGGCAGGTCGTGCTCTACGCGCCGACCTGGGAAGGAGACCGGCCCACCGCGGCATACGGCTCGATCGCGAGCCACGGCGTCGCACTCGCCACTGCGCTCCTCGCCTCGTCGCGGCATCGCCTGATCTACCGGCCGCACCCGCGCAGCGGGGTCACCGACGAGGCATACGGCGCAGCCAACCGCAGGATCATCGCCCTGATCAAGGCGGCGAACGCCCGCGATCCCGCCGCTCACCACATGTACGACACCGGTGCGGAGCTCGGCTGGCAGCTCGCGGCGGCGGACGTTGCCATCGTCGACATCTCAGCCATGGTCTACGACCGGCTCGCCGCAGGCAAGGCCCTTCTCGTCACCCGCCCCGCCGATCCCGCTGCCGAGATCGACACCGGCGGGTACCTCGCGGCGTGCGAATGGCTCGACGCGTCCGCCGCCTCCTCGATCGTGGGCACGGTGGATGCGCTCGCGCACGACCCGGAGGCCGAGGCCCGGTTGGGTGTGTGGGTCGAACGCTACTTCGGCGACGCGGCACCCGGTGCGGCCACCGCTCGCTTCCACGCGGCCGTGCAGCACCTGATGGACGAGTGGGAGCGGTTCGACGCCGTTCGGCCCTGAGCGGCCTGCTACGGTCGCGGAGAGGAGGCCGGTTCGCGGGGAGACACGTCCTGCCCGGCGGCCGCGTGATCCGAATCCGCGTGAGCCGAATCCGGGTGATCCGCCGTTGCGGTGCCTGGAACCCCTGACTCCAGCGGTCGGCCACGGCGCAGCAGCCGCGGGACCATGCGGGGGAGCACGGTGAGGGTGCCGTGCCCGAGCTGCCCGAGCTGGGTGATGCGGTGGCCGGCGGCGACCCGCAGCGCGCCGGCACGGCCGACTCCCTCGAGGCCGCCGCCCTCGCGCACGATCGCCTCGCGTATGCGCGGGTCGAGTTCGGGACGGAAGTCCGCAGGCGGCTGGCCGAAGGCGAGCCGGGACGAGGTCAGCACCCGCTTGCCCAGAATATGGTTGCCGGCGCCGCCGACGACGGCGCCGACGCCGAAGGGGAGCGCCTTGCCGACGAAACTCGCGGAGCCGCGGGTCGCGAACTGGCGGATGAACGAGCTCTTCAGGCGATCGGTGAGCGGACCCATGATGGCGCGCGGAATGCTCGCGGTGACGAGTTCGCCCCAATAGGCCGTTCGGACCGCACCCGTTCCGCTGAACTGGCCGGCAAGCTGGCGGACGAGGTCGGAGCCCTCCCTGCCGAGCATCATCGTCATGACGAGGGCGCGGGCGCGCTCCGGGTCGTCGACGGCAATACCGTGCACCTCGCTCACCGACTGGGCGAACAAGGCTGTCGCTTCGAGGAACCCGGCGGTCTCGACGCCGGACAGTGCGAGGGTCACCCCGGTGCCGACGCCGGGAATGACGGCCGTCGCCCCGACGGCCGCGCCGCCGGTCGTGACCATGGCGAGGTAGCGGCGTTCGAGGATCCTGATGATCTGTGCGGGGTCCGAGTCCGGTGAGCGCCGGCGGATGCCGCGGATGTGGGCGAGCACAGCCGGGCGGTGGATGGCCATGACCCGGTCGAATCCCCGGATGATGCCGGTCGGAAGCTGGCCGCCCTGCGGCAGACCCCCGGTCGTCGAGACGAGGGGTTTCACTCTTCGTGCCATGTCGATGCCGTCCTTCCGATTTCCGTCGAGTTTACGTTGCCGGTCTGACAGGGGAAGGTATTCACATCTTTTCCCCGGCCACTGGCGGTTTTCCCACTTCAAGCCTATAGATGGAGGATGCCGGAGCCGAAGTCAGAAGCGAGCCGCCTGCTGGGACTGCGCCTGCGGCAGCGCCGAACGGAACTCGAGCTCAACCAGGAGTCTGTCGCGCACCGGGCCGGACTCAACGTGTCCAATTACGCCAGGATCGACCGCGGCACTGGGAATCCGACCTTCCACACCCTGATCCGGCTCGCGGACGTGCTGAGCCTCGAGGTCGGGGACCTCCTCACCGGCCTGACCAAGGAACAGCTGCCGCCCGATCGCGACAGCCTCGCCATCGTCGATCCTTGAGCCGGCTCAGGCGGGCCGCACGCCGTAATCGGCGTCGTACCGGGCGAGGACCTCGTCGAGTGGACCGTCGAGGACGAGCGCGCCCTTGTCGAGGTAGAGGCCCCTGGCGCAGAAGCGACGCAGGTCACGTTCGTTGTGCGAGACGAAGAACAGGGTGCGGCCGCCGGCGAGCAGTTCCTCGATCCGGCGATAGCACTTCTCCCGGAAGGCCTTGTCGCCGACGGCGAGCACCTCATCGACGAGGATGATCGGCTCCTCGAGCCGGGAGATGACCGCGAAGGCGATGCGCACCTTCATACCGCTCGAGAGATGCTTGTACGGGGTGTCGACGAAGTCTCCAATCTCGGCGAAGTCGAGAATCTCGTCAAAACGCTCGCCGATCTGTTTCTTCGTCATGCCGTGCAGGCCCGCCGTGAGATAGACGTTGTCGCGCACGGTGAGGTCATCGACGAAACCGCCGGTGATCTCGATCAGTGGTGCGACGCCCTCCGTCACCCGCACAGTGCCCTCATCGGGCAGGACGACCCCGGTCACGAGCTTGAGCAGGGTCGACTTTCCCTGGCCGTTGCGACCGACAACGCCGATGGCCTCTCCGCGCTGCACCGTGAAGGATACGGCGCGCAAGGCCCAGAATTCGCCGGGTCTGGTGCGCCGGGCCCCGCTCGCGAACAGGTCCTTGAAGCTGCGCCTGCCGCGTCGGTTACGGCGAAAACGGATGCCGACCCCGGCCAGGGCGATCACAGGCGCCCCGGTCACGGCCGATCCCGGCGTCCGGACTGTTCCCGTCATCACAGCTCCTTCAGGACCGCGCGCTCGGTGCGCGTGAAGACCAGCAGCCCGAGCCCGAGGAAGGCGACGGACATGGCCGCGCTGACGCCGACGGTGAACCAGTCGAGGTTGCCGGGGAAGAAGGCCGCCCGGTAGAGGCTGAAGATGCCGCTGAGGGGATTGAACGCCGCCCAGAAGTGCAGCTGGTGCGGCAGGTCCTGGGTGCTGTAGATGATCGGGGATGCGTAGAACAGGAAGCGCAGGATGAGTTTGACGGCGCGTTCCAGATCGCGGAAGAACACGACGAGCGGCGCGACGATGAGGCCGACCCCCGCCGTGAGGATCGCCTGGATCACGATGGCGAGCGGGAAGAACACGATTTCGACGCTCGGCCGGGCGCCGGCGAACACGGCGAACAGCACGAGCACCGGGATCGAGGCGAGGAATTCGATGCCCTTGGAGAGCACGAGCCGGTTCACCCAGATGGTGCGGGGGATCCGGGTCGACCGGATCAGCTTCGCCTCGCGCAGGAACGCGCGCGTGCAATCGGAGACGGTTCCGTTGAACCACATCCAGGGCAGCAGCGCGCTGAGCAGGAAGATGATGTACGGCTCGTGCCCGACGCCCCGGTGGAACACCTGGGTGAACACGAACCAGTAGATCCCGGCCATCACGAGCGGGTCGAGGATCGACCAGAAATAGCCGAGGAACGAGGTGGAGTAGCGGACCCGCAGGTCGCGCTGGGTCAGGAGCCACAGTGAGTGGCGGTAGCGGGAGAGAGCGGTGAGCTGTTCAGGGCGCACTTCTGCGTAGCTACTCACAGACTCCACTCTAGATGTTCACAAAATCAGGGTGAATGCGAATCAGACGAACAGGTTCGCGCGCTCGAGGTCTTCGGCGAAATCGACCTCGACAGCGTAGAAGTCGGAGATGTCGAGGGGTTCGATCAGCAGGCCGTTCTTCTCGATCGCGAGTTCGATGCCGCGCTCGAAGTAGTCCTGGTCGTTCACCCTGGCGAGATGGCGCACCAGGATCGCCTTGTGCGCACTGGAGATGAAGTTGATGCCAACGGCCTCTCCGAGTCCACCGGTCACGGTCTTGGAGAGTTCCCTGATGTATCCCTCGTCGTCGGTCGTGTACTTGACCTCTTCTTCGGACACCTGTGAGGTGTTGACCGTCACGAAAGACTGGTCGCGTTCGACCATGGCGTGCGCCCGATCGAGGACGGCGGGATCGAAGACGACGTCGCCGTTCATCCAGAGCACCCCGCCCGCGCCGGAGGCCTGCAGGGCGCGCAGGAGGCTCTTGGACGTGTTGGTCTGGTCATATTCCTCGTTGTAGACGAAGGATGCCTGGGGGAACGCCTCGATGATGTGCTCGAGCTTGTAACCGACGACGATGGTGACGCGGGCCAGGGATCCGAATGCGTGCTCGATGTTGTCGAACTGCTGACGCATGATCGACCGGCCGTCGCTGAGTTCCGTGAGCGGCTTGGGCAGTGAACGACCCAGTCTGCTGCCCATTCCCGCTGCCAAAATGACTACCTGGGTGGCCATATTTGTCTCCTTAACAGTGTCGGGCTACCTGCGCCCGGTTCGAAAAATGTCGAGCCAGTTTGCCTGTGGTTCACCTCGTCTTTTCCGTTCAGACACACCAACATGAAAGGGTCAGTCTACCCGAAGTGCCCCTTTCGGGTGCCGCCGCGTGGAATCGGCCCCGGTGAACGGGCCGGGTCGAGCGCGTTTTCGGCGGGATTCGCGCCCGCCATCCAGTCTTGTCGGAGGGTCGTTGGTAGGGTTGGCGAGGTGACTCACGTGCCTCCCAACTCCGAGCCCAACGAGCCGACCACAACTGTGCCCGCGTCCGATTCGGCCCCGTCGAACGACGCAGCCATTCCGGCGCGTCCGGCCAAGACGACGCCCGACCGCGCAACCTCGGCGCGCACCGCTTCACCCCGAACTCCGGCAGCCCGAACCCCCGTCGCCCGAACCCAGAAGCCCCGCGCCAGCCCGGTTCGCAAGGTTGCCGCGGCTCCCCAGAAACCCGCTGATCCGGCCGAGCCGTCCCCGACCCATGTCGCCCCTGCGGCAGGAGCCGCGGCCAAGACCCGCACGACCGCAGAAAAGGCCGAGACGGCCGCTCGTCAACGCGCCGCGAGGGCGAGCGCGGCGAAGTCGCGTGCCGCGAAGGCTGCCGTCGTCCGTGCGGAGGCCCTTGCCGCCGCGGAAGCCCTCGCCCAGGCGCAGGCCGAGGCGGAGGCGGAGGCTCGTGCCCGTGCCGAAGCCGAAGAGTACGCAGCTGCCCAGGCTCGCGAGTACGAGGCGGCCGAGGCGCGCGCCCAGGCGGATGCCGCCGCACGCGCGAAGGCGCAGGCCGATGCCCTGGCTCTGGCCGCGATCAAACCGCGTCCCGACCCGGAGGCGCTTGCCCGCGCCCAGGCGCAGGCCCGCACCGAGGCCCTCGCCAAGCGTTCACTCGGCCCCATGCCGCCGGACGCGCCCGCACGCGGCGGCTGGCTTCCCGTACCCGGCGTCGTGCCGATCGTCGTGCCATCCGTTGTCTCAGCGCCTCCCGCCGTTCCCAAGCCCCCACGCATCCGCCCGGGAGTCGGGACCTCCAGAGACTGGGTCGCCACGGCCGTCCTCGGCCTGCACCTGCCCCCCGTCGAGAACAAGTCCACCACGCCGGCAGCCACGCAGCCGAAGGACGACGAGGTGTCGACGGTCCGTCCGGACCCGACACCTCCGCCCGCGACCAAGGTCATGCCGGTACCGGCACCGGTTCGTGCTGGTGAGCCGATTGCCCCATCCGTTCCGGAACCGGGACTCGTCGCTGTCCCTGAGCCGATCGACGCTCCGGAGCCCGACCCCGGGCCCGTCGTCGCCGCAGCACCCGTGCCGATCGTCGCGAAGGCGGCAGGGTCCTCGACTCTCGACGAGCCGGCGACCGTCACCGAGCCCGCAACCGAGCCTGACGCGGAGCCCGTCACCGATCTCCCCAGTGAGCCCGAAACTGAGCCCGTCACCGAGTCGGAAACCGAACTCGTGCCCGAGACAGAAACCGAGCCCGAAACCGTGCACTCGGTGGAGCCGCAGGCCCCGCCCGTGCCGGAGCTCGTGTCCGAACCGGAACCGGAACCGGAACCAGAACCCGAGCCGGAACCCGAACCGGAACCGGAGCCAGAGCCAGAGGTCGAGCCTGCCGAGCCGGCTGCCGCGAACCTCGCCATCGCTCCCGGTGCCCGTACCGCACCCGCCCCTGTCGTCCTCTCTGTCACGGCCCTGCGTAAGTCCTTCGGAAGCACGCTCGCCGTCTCCGGAATCAACCTCGAGGTCCGCACCGGCTCCTTCTACGGCATCGTCGGCCCGAACGGTGCGGGCAAGACCACGACCCTCTCCATGGTCACCGGCCTCCTCCGTCCGGACGACGGTTCGATCGAGGTCCACGGCATCGACGTCTGGAGCGACCCGATCGCCGCGAAGCGCGTCATCGGGGTGCTGCCGGACCGACTGCGTCTCTTCGACCGCCTGACCGGCGCCCAGCTGCTCTACTACGCCGGCGTGCTCCGCGGGCTCGACGGGGCGACCGTCCGGAAACGATCCGCCGACCTCGCCGTTGCGTTCGGACTCGAGGACGCACTCAACCGACTGGTCGCCGATTACTCGGCGGGCATGACCAAGAAGATCGCCCTGGCCTGCGCGATGATCCACTCGCCGCGCCTGCTCGTTCTCGACGAACCGTTCGAATCCGTCGACCCGGTCTCGGCGGTCAACGTGACCGAGATCCTGCAGAAGTACGTTGCAAGTGGCGGCACCGTCGTCCTCTCGAGCCACAGCATGGACCTGATCCAGCGGGTCTGCGATCACGTCGCGATCATCGTCAACGGCAAGGTCCTCGCGGCCGGCACTGTCGACGAGGTGCGTGGCGGGCAGACCCTCGAAGAACGGTTCATCGAACTCGCCGGAGGGCGAAAAGTGGCGGAGGGGATGGAATGGTTGCACAGTTTCTCGGACTGAAGCTCCGGCTCTTCGGCAATCTCTTCCGGCGGAGCCCCTGGCAGGTCGTCGGCATCGTGATCGGACTGCTCTATGGGCTCGCGGTCGCGGCCGGGATCTTCGCCCTGCTTGTCGGCCTGCGCTTCGTCGACGACGGCGTCGGTTCGATCCGTGACGGCATCGTGGTCGCCGGCTCGCTCGTCGTGCTCGGCTTCCTGCTGATTCCGCTCATGACGGGCATCGACGACAGCATGGACCCCCGCAAGTTCGCGGTCATGGGCATCCCCAACCGGCAACTGTCGCTGGGGCTTGCCGTGTCCGCACTGATCGGCGTCCCCGCAATCGTGCTCACGATCGTGCTGCTCGGCACCATCGTGACCTGGTCGCGCGGACCCGGTGAGACCGTGTTCGCCGTCCTGTCCGCGGCGCTCCTCCTTGCCACCTGCATGCTCGGCTCCCGGGTCAGTACGTCCATTGCTTCGTTCCTGCTGGCCACTCGCCGCGCGCGGGAGATCGCCGGAATCGTCGGCGTTCTCCTGCTCGTCATGTTCGCTCCCGTCACCGTGCTCGTGGTCAACCTCGACTGGAGTCTCTACGGCACGGGCTTCATCGGCGGCCTCAGCAGTATCCTCGGCTGGACTCCGCTCGGGGCGGCCTGGTCGGCGCCCGGCGACGCGGCAGGTGGGGACTGGGGTGCTGCACTCCTCAAGCTGCTCGAGGCCGCGGCATTCCTGCTCGTCCTCTGGGTCGCCTGGCAAGCGCTCGTGAGCCGGATGCTCGTCTCACCCGGCAGGGAAGCCGTCGCCAAGGAGTACGGCGGCCTCGGCTGGTTCGACCGCCTGCCGAACAATGCCGCGGGCGCCATCGCCGCACGAAGCCTGACCTACTGGCGCAGGGACCCCCGCTACGGCATGTCCCTCGTGATGATCCCGGTGATCCCGGTGCTCGTCGTTCTCCCGCTCGCGTTCGCCGGGGTTCCGGTCCAGGCCCTCGCGCTCCTGCCGGTGCCGCTGATGTGCATCTTCCTCGGCTGGGCGCTTCACAACGACGTCGCGTTCGACCACACCGCGATCTGGCTGCACGTCGTCTCCGGCACCCGGGGCATGGCCGACCGGATGGGCCGTCTCGTTCCCGCGTTCCTGGTCGGAATCCCACTGATCGGCATCGGCTCGTGCATCAGCGTCGCCGTGTACGGCGACTGGGGCGCGTTCCCCGCCGTGCTCGGCGTGAGCACCTGCATCCTGCTGACCGGACTCGGTTTCTCGAGCTACAGCTCGGCGCGCTTCCCCTACCCGGCATCCAAGCCAGGCGACAGCCCGTTCACGCAGCCGCAAGCCTCCGACACCGCGGCAGCGCTGATCCAGTCCGTGACCCTCGTCGGATCGGTCATCCTCTCGCTCCCGGCGATCGGGTTCGCGGTCCTCGGCCTCTTCGTCGATCCGGTCTGGCTGCTGCCGTCCCTCGCGAGTGGTGTCGTCGTCGGCCTGCTCACCCTCTGGGGCGGCATCTGGCTCGGGGGCCGCACGTTCGACGCCCGCGGACCCGAGATGCTCGCCTCGGCGCTGCGCGCCTGACCCGTCGGTGAGCGCCGCCTGCGAGTTCGTCGATACCACCCTGCGCAACGAGGGGGACGAATACCGGGCCCAGGCGGAGAAGACCAGACTCGGAAGCGACCTGGACTTCTACGGGGCGACGATCGGGGCGATCCGGGGCACGATCCGGGACGCTGCCCGGCGGTACCCGGGGCTGACGCATGACGAGGTCACGGCGCTCAGCACAGAGCTGTGGGACGTTCCCGTCTTCGAGCGCCGGTTCGCCGCCGTCGTCCTGCTGCAGTCGAACGTCGCACTGCTGACCAACACCGATCTCACCCGGATCGAAGGCTTCCTCCGCGACGCCCGGCTGGCCGCGCTCGCGGATCCGCTCGCCCGCGATGTCACCCGCCCCCTCGTCGGACGGCTCTCCGGACTCCCTCGCACCAGGGCGGATGCCGCCATCGAGCGCTGGGCGCGCGACCAGGACCCGTGGCTCCGCCGCACCGCCGCCCTCGTGAGGGAAGCCTGACGCTGCCTAGACTAGGACCCATGATCAGAATCATTCGCGCCAGTATCGCCGAACCGGGCAACCCCGGCCAGCCGGGCGGCGGTACGTCCACGCTCGACCGCGAGCTCGAGGAACTGCTCAACACCGAGCAGATCGAACCGGGCGACCACGAGCGGTTCTCCCACTACGTACCCAAAGACAAGATCCTCGAGAGCGCCATCTCCGGCAAGCCGGTCAAGGCACTGTGCGGGAAGATGTGGATTCCCGGTCGCGACCCGGAGAAGTTCCCGATCTGCCCGACCTGTAAAGAGATCTACGACACGATGAAGAAGTAGCGGTTCCGCAGACCCCTTCCGGTCTACCCGTACCTGTCTACCCCTGCTCGTAGATCGTCGGGATGACGGGCTCCCCGCGGCCGAGGCGGAAAGCCTCGATCGGCAGCTCACGCATCACAGAGGCATGGTGCAGTCTCGCGCGTTCCGTGCCGGCCGCCCCGAGGTGGCTTTCGTCGATCACGCCGTCTGTGACGAGCGGGACGAGCAGTACCCGGTCCCGCCCGGATTCCTCCGCGGGCTCCGTCGTGTCTGCGGGGTCGCCGCCGAGCAGGACGACCTCGGCGCGGGCCGTTCCGCTCGCGTCGAGACGTCGAACGGCCCGCTTGAGGCCCCCGACCGAGACCTTGGCCGCGGATGTCTTCGCGACAGACACCCACTCGCCGGCGTCGTTCCGGTGCGCGACGAGCTTGTAGACCATCCCGGCGGCGGGGGCACCAGAACCCGTGACGAGGGAGGTGCCGACGCCGAACGCGTCGACGGGAGACGCCGACAGTGCGGCGATCGAATACTCGTCGAGGTCGCTTGTCACCGTGATGTGGGTGTTGACCGCGCCGAGCGAGTCGAGCTGGGCGCGCGCGCCGGCGACGACGGTCGGGAGGTCCCCTGAGTCGATCCGGATCGAACCGAGCCCTGTCCCGGCGACCGCGACGGCCCTGTCGATTCCGGCCTGGATGTTGTAGGTGTCGACGAGTAGGGTCGTCGAGGAGCCGAACGCCGCCACCTGGGCTTCGAAGGCATCCGCTTCGCTGTCGTGCAGGAGCGTGAAGGAATGGGCCGCCGTACCCATCGTGGGGATGCCCCAGCTGCGCCCGGCCTCGAGATTGCTCGTGGACGCGAACCCGGCGATGTACGCCGCGCGGGCGGCGGCGACGGCGGCGTACTCGCTCGTGCGGCGCGAGCCCATCTCGGCGATCGGCCGGCCGAGGCTCACCGAGACCATGCGCGCGGCCGCGCTAGCGACGGCGCTGTCGTAGTTGAGCACGCTCAACACCAGGGTTTCGAGCACGACGGCGTCGGCGAAGCTGCCCTCGACGGAGAACAGGGGAGAGCCGGGGAAGTACGCCTCGCCCTCCTGGTAGCCCCAGATATTGCCGCGGAAGGCGTAGTCGGCGAGCCAGTCGAGGGTGGGCGTGCGCACGACGTGGTTGTCGCGCAGCCAGGTGAGCTCGGCATCCGTGAATCGGAAGTCCCGGATGAGCTCGAGCAGGCGCCCCGTGCCCGCGACGATGCCGTAGCGGCGCCCATCCGGCAGCCGCCGGGCGAACGCCTCGAAGAGGCACTCCCGGTCTGCGGTGCCGCTCTGGATGGCGGCGTCCACCATGGTGAGCTCGTATCGGTCGGTGCGGAACGCGGAGGATTCAGTCACCCGGCCAGCCTATTCCTCCGGCGGGGTTGCCCCAGCGGACGGGCCGCGGCCGGCGTTCCCAGCCTGCCCCGGCCGCGCCTGGTCATACTTTCCCTACAGCGCGCCGAACGCGACGATGCAGTTCTGGCCGCCGAAGCCGAAGGCGTTCGCGAGGGCGTAGCGCACGGGCCGCTCACGGGCCACGAGCGGCACGTAGTCGAGCGTGCAGTCGGGGTCCGGCGTCGTGTAGTTGATCGTCGGGGGGATGATGCCCGTCTTGATGCTCAGCGCACAGAGCAGTCCGGACAGCGCCCCGGCCGCACCGATCATGTGTCCGGTCATCGACTTGGGCGCCGTGACGGCGATGCGGTCGGCGGCGTGCCCGAGCGCCCGCCGGATCGCGGAGGTCTCGGCGCGGTCGTTGGCCTGCGTCGAGGTGCCGTGCGCGCAGATCACGTCGATGTCGCTCGGGTTGAGCTTCGCCTTCGTGAGCGCCTTCGTCATCGCGGCGCTCGCGTACTGTCCGGTGGGGTCAGGGGCGACGATGCTGAAGCCGTCGCTCGTGAGCGCCCCGCCGAGCACCTCGGCGTAGACCTTCGCTCCGCGTGCCCTGGCGTGGGAGAGGAGTTCCATCACGAAGATGACGGCGCCCTCGCCGAAGACGAGTCCGCTCCGGTCGGCGTCGAAGGGGCGGCTTGCCTCGGCGGGCGAGTCGTTGTGGGTGGATGCCGCGTGCATCGCATTGAGGCCGGCGAACATCACCGGGGTGATCGCCGCTTCGACGCCACCGGCGATGACGACGTCCGCGTCGCCCATCATCAGCATCGTGCGTGCCTCGAGGAGGGCGTATGCGCCGCTCGCACAGGCGAGCGCGCTCGCGTTGACCGGGCCGTGCACGCCGAGGTCGATCGCGACCTCGCATGCGGCCATGTTGAGCAGGGAGGAGGGTACGAAGCGCGGCGGGATCCGGCGTGAGCCGCCCGAGTTGACGAGTTCCGTCGCCTCCTGGATCTCTGCATATCCCGAGACGGCGCTGTTGACGACGACGGCGGTGTCGATGCCTTCCATGGATTCGCCGAACCCGGCGTCCTGGACGGCTTCGCGTGCCGCGGCGATGGCGAGTTGTGATGCGCGTGTGGCGCGCTTGGCCTGCTTGAACGGCATCCGCTCTGAGGCGATGAAGTTCTTGACCTCGCCCGCGATGCGGGTGGGCAATCCGGAGGGGTCGAACTGGGTGATGCGTGCGACGCCGCTGCGACCGTTCGTGAGGCCGGACCAGGTCTCCCGCCAGGTGTTACCCAGGGGCGTGAGAGCGCCCAACCCGGTGATTACGACTCGGTCAATCATGACGATCATCTCCTCGGCGGCGAATCTGACGCCGTCCTGCGCGGCGACCGTCGGTTGGCGGGAACCCTCTTTCGAGTGTAGTTACGGCCATA
Source organism: Cryobacterium glucosi (assembly GCF_004402235.1). Taxonomy (GTDB): domain Bacteria; phylum Actinomycetota; class Actinomycetes; order Actinomycetales; family Microbacteriaceae; genus Cryobacterium; species Cryobacterium glucosi. The sequence goes on along the minus strand of NZ_SOFS01000023.1, from coordinate 28,480 downwards.
TTCCCGGCGTGGTACACGCGGGCGCCCGCACGGCCTCGGAGCCTCGGTCAGCCGGGCCGACTAAGCTCGATTGTCGTGACGGATGCACCCATAGGAATTTTCGATTCTGGCGTCGGCGGTTTGACCGTCGCTCGGGCGATCAAGGACCAGCTGCCCAACGAGTCGATTCTGTACATCGGAGACACGGCCAATTCGCCGTACGGGCCGAAGAAGATCGCCGACGTCCGCGGCTTCGCACTCAAGGTTCTCGACGACCTCGTGGCCCAGGACGTGAAGATGCTGGTAATTGCCTGCAACACCGCGTCGGCCGCTGTGCTCCGAGATGCGCGGGAGCGTTACAGCGTCCCGGTGGTCGAGGTCATCCAGCCCGCCGTGCGACGCGCGGTCGGCACGACCCGCAACAACAGGGTCGGTGTGATCGGCACGATCGGCACCGTGAATTCACGGGCATACGAGGACGCCTTCGCGGCAGCGACGAACATCAGGCTTTTCACCAGGGCCTGCCCCCGATTCGTCGAATTCGTCGAAGCCGGGGTCACGACCGGCGACGAGGTGCTCGCCGTCGCCGAGGAATACCTCGCCCCCCTGCGCGCTGCGGACATCGACACCCTCGTGCTGGGCTGCACGCACTACCCGTTCCTGCGCGGCGCGATCTCGTACGTGATGGGCGACGCCGTGTCGATCGTCTCGAGCGACACCGAAACCGCCAACGACGTCTACCGGATCCTCGTCGGGCAGGGCCTCGCCCGCACCGAGAAGGCACCTCCGAGTTACCGCTACGAGGCGACGGGCAACAGCGCCGATGACTTCCTCGACCTCGCCCATCGCCTGGCCGGCCCGGAGGTCTCGACCGTCGACCTGGTCGAGACCGGTGTCTTCAGTCTCAGCGAGCTCGTCGAGTTCGCAGCAACCCACCCTAATTCCGAGCACAACCACGCAGCGTCCCTCCTCCACCCGAGGGATGCCCGGCACACCAAGGAGACCTCATGACCGACATCGTGCGCGCAGACGGACGGGCCATCGACGAACTAAGGCCGGTCACGATCGAACGCGGCTGGAGCGACCAGGCCGAAGGGTCCGCGCTCATCTCCTGCGGACGCACGAAGGTGCTCTGCACCGCGTCGTTCACCAACGGTGTCCCGCGCTGGATGAGCGGCAAGGGCAAGGGCTGGGTCACCGCGGAATACGCGATGCTCCCGCGTTCCACGAACGAGCGGATGGCCCGCGAGGCGGTCAAGGGCAAGATCGGCGGCCGAACGCACGAGATCAGCCGTCTTGTCGGCCGCAGCCTCCGAGCGGTCGTCGATATGAAGGCGCTCGGCGAGAACACCATCGTGATCGACTGCGATGTGCTTCAGGCCGACGGCGGCACCCGTACCGCCGCGATCACCGGAGCCTACGTCGCACTCTTCGACGCGCTCGAGTGGGGTCGGCAGCAGAAGTTCATCGGCCAGAAGGCGCAGCCCCTCACCGACAGCGTCGCCGCGATTTCCGTCGGCATCATCAAAGGCGTTCCCATGCTCGACCTCGCATATACCGAGGACTCGAGTGCCGAGACAGACATGAACGTCGTCGTCACCGGCCGGGGCTCCTTCGTCGAGGTGCAGGGCACGGCGGAGGGCGCCCCCTTCGATCGTGCGGAGCTGAACTCACTGCTCGACCTCGCCCTCGCAGGGACCGTCACCCTGACCGAACTGCAGAACGCCGCCCTCGGGCGCTGACGGATGGGCGCTGACACCATGCGGCTCGTACTGGCCACCCACAACGCGCACAAGGTCGACGAGTTGCGCCGCATTCTCGCGCCGCAGCTCCCGGGGGTCGACGTGCTCGCGTACGACGGCCCTGAACCCGTCGAAGACGGAACGACCTTCGCCGAGAACGCCCTCATCAAGGCTCGTGCAGCCGCGGCACACACCGGCCTGCCCGCCATCGCGGACGACTCGGGTATCTGCGTCGACATCCTCGGCGGCGCGCCGGGCATCTTCTCCGCACGCTGGTCGGGCCCGGCCAGAGATTCCGGCGAGAACCTGCGCCTGCTGCTCTGGCAGCTCGGGGACGTGCCGGAGGAACACCGCACCGCGCATTTCACCTGCGTCGCTGCCCTGGCGCTGCCGGACGGCACCGAACGGGTCGTGACGGGGGAGTGGCCCGGCCGGATCCTGACCGAGGCCGCGGGGGCCGGCGGCTTCGGGTACGACCCGATCTTTCTCCCGGACGGTTATGCGATCTCGGCGGCGGAGCTGACGGCATCCGTCAAGAATCGCGACAGCCACCGGGCGCGCGCCTTCGACGGGCTCGTCCCCGTACTGCGGGAGCTGCTCGGCTGATCCGGCACCGGCACCGGCACCGGTCTCGATACCGGCGGAGGCGCCGCTCAAGCCCTGATAACGGCTCTCATTCCCAACTGGGCGCTGAACTGGCGACGCGCCCCGGCACCGCCTAGCGTGGAGGCATGGGCCACGATCACGCGCACGGGCACGGGCAGGCATCCGCCACCAATCGCACCCGGTTGTCCTTCGCGATCGGGATCGTCGCCCTCGTGCTCCTCGTCGAGGTCGCGGGGGCCTGGCTGACCGGGTCGCTTGCCCTGCTCGCGGATGCCGGGCACATGTTCTCGGACCTTGCCGGCCTGATCATCGCCCTCATCGCCACCGTCGTGGCCGCCCGGCCGGCGACGGACCGGCAGACGTTCGGCTACCAGCGCGCCGAAGTGTTCGGCGCGCTCATCAATGGGCTGATCCTGCTCGGCGTCGCCGTGTCCGTCGTGATCGGCGCGGTTTCCCGGCTGCTCGGGCCGGGCGAGGGCCACGTTCAGGCCGGACCGATGCTCTGGGTCGCCGTGATCGGCCTCGTCGCGAACATCGGCGCGCTGCTCCTGCTGCGCCCTGCTGCCGGCTCCTCGATCAACATGCGTGGCGCCTACCTCGAGGTACTCGGAGACACTCTCGGCTCCGTCGCGGTCATCGTCGCGGCCGGGGTCATCCTCACCACCGGTTTCGAGCAGGCGGACTCGATTGCGTCCCTGCTGATCGCGGCCATGATCGTGCCCCGCAGCTTCACCCTGCTCAGAGACGTCGTACGGGTGCTCAGCGAATCGGTGCCCGTCGACACCGACGTCGCAGAGATCCGCAGGCACCTCATCGAAACGCCGGGGGTCGCAGCGGTGCACGACGTGCACGTCTGGGCGATCACGTCCGGCGCGCACGTGTTCAGTGCGCACGTCGTCGTCGAACCCGCCGTACTGCAGTCCGGCGGCTCAGGGGCGCTGCTCGACGCCCTCTCGGAGTGCCTCAGCACCCACTTCGATGTCGAGCACTCCACGTTCCAGCTCGAGCCGGCCGAGCATGCCGATCACGAGGACTTCCCGCACCGCTGACCCCGACCTCCCGCTTCCACTCCCCGCGCGCGCCTCAATGACGTCCGCGCCTGTTCCGAATTCAGGAGTTGAGGCCCGGAACCGGGATCAACGCACTCCTGAAGCGGTTCAGCCGGGCTCAGCTCCTGAATTCGGAACGCAGCGCGCGCTGGAGTCCGCGATGGGGAGTGTTAGTCGTCGTGCTTGGGGTGGCCGGTGAAGACATCCGCGTCGAGGACGAGGCTGCCGGTGTCGGTCGTCGCCGGCGCGGCCGCGGCGAGCGCCTTGGCCTTCTTCGCCTTGCGCGAGGACTGCACGTAGTGGAACGCGGTGGGGATGAGCGTGCCGAGCACGGCCGCGATCAGGATCAGGTCGATGTAGTGCGTGACGAAGTCGGCGACCGGCGGGATGTACCCCAGGAAGTACCCCCCGAAGGTGAGGCCGGCGCCCCAGATCATGGCGCCGACGAGGTTGTACAGGGAATACTTGCGGTAATTCATGTGGCCGACGCCCGCGGCGACGGGTGCGAACGTGCGCACGATCGGCACGAAGCGTGCGATGATCACGGCGAAGCCGCCGAAGCGTTCGAAGAAACCGTTGGTGCGCTGCACGTTCTCGACGCTGAACAGTCCGGATTCCTTGCGTTCGAAGACGCGCGGGCCGAGCTTGTGACCGATCAGGTAGCCGACCTCGCCGCCGAGGAACGCCGCGAAGCCGATGGCGAGGGCGACCCACCAGATGTTGATGTGGATGACGCCCGCGAAGGTGAGGAGGCCGGTGATGACGAGGAGGGTGTCGCCGGGCAGCAGGAAGCCGACGAGAAGGCCGGTTTCGGCGAAGATGATCGCGCACACTCCGAGCAGGGCCCATGGACCGAACCCGTCGATGATGTTTACCGGGTCAAGCCACGGGATGAGTCCGGCGTGGTTGAGAGCAGTGTTGAGCACGAAGATGACTCCAGTCGGTGGTGGCCATGGCGACCGCACGGTGATGAGCAGGATGGTCTGTTACAGGCTAGCGCTAAAGGGAGGGTGGAACCCGTGAATTACCCGGCCGCGGGGTCGTCGGCCGGGGTATCGGCCGGGCCGTCTGGTCGGCCGCCGCCGGCCGCGTCCCGGCGGTTCTCGGCGCGGTCGGCGAGCCAGGTGCGGCCTCCGAAGAAGATGGATGCCGCGATGAAGACCCCGGCGATGGCGTACGCGGCGCTCTTCACGCCGGGCAGGCTCGCCGCGAAGTATCCCGTCAGGGTGAGCCCGACGCCCCAGGCGAGTGCGCCGACGAGGTTACTGGAGAGGAACCGGTAGTAGTTCATCCGGCCGACCCCTGCGATGACGGGCACGAAGACGCGCGCCCAGGGCATGAACCGGGCGATCACGACCGACCACCAGCCGTACTTGCGGTAGAAGGCCTCGGTCTTCACGATGGCAGCGCGGGTGCGACGGCCACCGCGGCGATCGAGGTAGCCGCGGCCGAAATGCCTCCCGAGCAGGAATCCGACCTGGTCGCCGAGGAATGCGGCGATTCCGGTTCCGATCATCAGCACGACGATGTCCACGTTCGCCGCCGATGCCGCGACGAGCCCGGACCCGAACAGGAGCGAATCCCCGGTGATGAACGGGATGAAGACTCCGAGGAATACCGCGGTCCCGGCGAAGACGAGGGCCCAGACGAGCAGGTAGAACACGATGACGCCCGTGTTCGCGAGCACATCGGTCAGTTGGCCGTCGAGGGCCGATGTGCTCATCATGTGCGGGAGAGGGGACTTGAACCCCCACGCTCGAAAGCACAGGAACCTAAATCCTGCGTGTCTGCCAATTTCACCACTCCCGCTTGTGCCGTTCCAGTGTAGCCAGATCGTCTGGTCAGCCTGCCCCTCCGCGGCCCTGCAGGGCGTGGGTGAACGCCGCGGTTCGGGCACGGAGGGCGTCGACGACGGCGGCGACGGCGGGCTGGTGCAGGGACTCGGCGCGGAGCACCATCCAGTACGGCAGTTCCTCGTTGAACTTGTCCGGCAGGAGGCGCACGAGGTCCGGGTGCTGGTCGGCCATGAAACACGGCAGGAAACCGATCCCTGCTCCCGCCCTGGTCGCTTCGACGTGCACGAACACGTTGGTCGAACTCAGCGAGGGGCGCATCGACGGCACCTGCCGCCTGGGGGCATCGAGGTCGTCGACGAGCAGCATCGAATCGACGAAGTAGACGAGCGGATGCTCGGTGAGCTCTGCAACGCTCACGGGCGTGCCGTTCTCGGCCAGGTAGTCCCGCGACGCATACATGCCCAGGACATAGTGCCCGAGCAGGATCGCGTCGGCCCGGTGCACCTGAGGCTCTCCGACGACGACCTCGATATCGAGTCCCGACCGGTGCTGGAGCGCGCGCCGCGTCACCGTGACGATCTCGACCCGCAGGCCGGGATGCCGGCGCTGCAGCGCGGCGACCGCCGGCGTTGCGATGTACGCGCTGAAGCCATCCGTCGCCGAGAGCCGCACGACGCCGGAGAGCTGAGCGGCCTGCCCGGGAGGGCCGCCGAGCAGGGAGACGGCGGCCTCGACGTTTTCCGCGGCGTTGACCGCGCGGGAGCCGAGTTCCGTGAGCTCCCAGCCGCCGACCGTGCGGGACAGCACCCGGCCGTCGAGTGCCTTCTCGAGGGCTGCAATGCGGCGCGAGACCGTGGTGTGATTGAGGCCGAGACTTTCCGCCGCGGTCACGAAACGGCCGCTGCGTGCGACCGCGAGCAGCACGAGGAGGTCGTCGGCGTTCGGCGGCAGGGTGGGGCGGGGTCCGGTCATATCTGCAATTATGCACACACGGAGTTCGGAAGTGGTCATGGCCGCAGAGCCGACGGGCGGCAATACTCGGTGGAGCCAGGGCGGCGACCCGCCCCCGGCATCCAGCGACAGTGTCAGCGAAGACACCGAAGGAGACAGACATGAGCGTCAACGAACGCATCACTGCCGACAGCCCCGGAGGCGCGGGATCCCGCGACGACCGGGAAGAGACCTCCGGCCTCAGGAAGATCGTGGCCGCCTCGATGGTCGGCACGGTCGTCGAATGGTACGAATTCTTCCTCTATGCGACTGCGGCGAGCCTCGTCTTCGGTAAGTTCTTCTTCCCGAACGCGGGCAGCGAACTCGACGGGATCATCGCCGCGTTCCTCACCTACGCGGTGGGCTTCATCGCCCGGCCGCTCGGAGGCATCGTCTTCGGCCAGATCGGCGATCGCCTGGGCCGCAAGCACACCCTGCAGGTCACGATCATCCTCGTCGGGGCCGCGACCTTCCTGATGGGCTGCCTGCCCGGCTACAACACGATCGGATACTGGGCGCCCGCGCTGCTCGTTGCACTCCGCTTCATCCAGGGCTTCGCCGTCGGCGGGGAATGGGGCGGCGCCGTGCTGCTCGTCGCGGAGCACAGCCCGGACAAGTCCCGCGGCTTCTGGGCGAGCTGGCCGCAGGCCGCCGTCCCGGTCGGCAACCTGCTCGCGACCCTCGTGCTGCTCACCATGTCGTGGATCCTGCCTGCGGAGCAATTCCTCGGCTGGGGCTGGCGGGTGGCCTTCTGGCTGTCCGCGATCATTGTGGTGATCGGCTACTACATCCGCACCCATGTCAGCGAAGCGCCGATCTTCCTCGAGGCCCGCGCCCAGGTCGAGGCCGAGAAGGCCATCAGCTACGGCGTGATGGAGGTCGTCCGCAAGTACCCGCGCGGCATCCTCGGCGCGATGGGGCTGCGGTTCGCCGAGAACATCCTCTACTACACGATCGTGAGCTTCTCGATCGTGTACCTCGTCACGGTGCACAAGTACAACACCAGCCAGCTGCTCCTGGCCCTGCTGATCGCCCACGTCGTGCACTTCCTCGTGATCCCGCAGGTCGGCAGGCTCTCCGACCGCTTCGGCCGCAAACCGATCTACCTCACCGGCGCGATTCTCGGGGCCAGCTGGGCGTTCTTCGCCTTCCCGATGTTCGACACCCTCAACCCGGTCGTCATCGTCGCCGCGATCACGATCGGGCTGTGCTTCCACGCCTTCATGTACGCCGGGCAGCCGGCGATCATGGCCGAGATGTTCCCGACCCGGATGCGCTACTCCGGCGTCTCCCTCGGCTACCAGGTCACGTCGATCCTCGCCGGCTCGCTCGCGCCCATCATCGCGACGGCGCTGCTCCAGCAGTACAAGTCCTGGCTGCCGGTCGCGTTCTACCTCGTGATCGCGTGTGCGATCACGGTCGTCGCCGTTGTGACACTCAAGGAGACCAACGGCATCTCGCTCCGCGACGTTGACGCAGCGGATGCCGCCAGGCACGGCCTCGAACCGGCCCCGGCGCTGCGTTGACCGTGGAACAGTCCCTCGCAGGGAGGCGCGCCCTCGTCACCGGGGGAGCGAGCGGCATCGGCGAGGCCGTCGTGCGCTCCCTCGCTGCCCGCGGAGCCCACGTCACGGTCGCCGACATCGACGCGGCGAGTGCTTCGGTGCTCGCCGCGGAGGTTCACGGTTCGACGTGGGACGTCAACCTCGCCGACACTCCGGCCCTGACGGACGCCCGGCTCGCGGACGTGCTCGGCGACGTGGACATCCTCGTGAACAACGCTGGGATCCAGCGCATCAACCCGATCCCCGACTTCGACCCCGCCGACTTCCGGCTGATCCTCGCCCTCATGCTCGAGGCCCCGTTCCTGCTGATCCGGGCGGCGCTCCCTGGGATGTACAAACGCGGTTTCGGACGGGTGGTCAATGTCACCTCGGTGCACGGCATCCGTGCGTCGCCGTTCAAGGCCGCATACGTCTCGGCGAAGCACGGGCTCGAGGGGCTCTCGAAGGTGACCGCCCTCGAGGGCGGTGACCACGGTGTCACGAGCAACTGTGTCAGCCCCGGCTATGTGCGCACGCCGATGGTCGAGAAGCAGATCGCCGACCAGGCCGTCGTGCACGGGATCCCGGAGGCGGAGGTGCTCAGCCGGATCATGCTCACCGAGAGCGCGGTCAAGCGCCTCGTCGAGCCGGCGGAGGTCGGTTCGCTCGTGGCCTGGCTCGCCTCGACGGACGCGGCGATGGTCACCGGCTCGAGCTATGGCATGGACGGCGGCTGGTCGGCCCGCTGATCCGACGGGAGCATTGCGGAGTGCGGCCCGGGCGGCGGATGCCTGTGGATAACTTCAACGGGGATCCGGCCGTCCGGGCACACTGTGCGCATGAGCGAGGCCGTCCGCATCATCACCGAGCAGGTGCGCTCCCGGGTGCGCCGTGACGGCGTCGACCTCGCCTCCGACGAGAACCTCGCCGAACGGTATGTGCGCGCCGAGCTCCAGCGCTACAGCGAGCGGGCCCTCGGCGGGGCGCACCCGCTCATCTCCGACGAGCATCAGGCGGCCAGGGAAGTCGTCGCCTCCCTGACCGGGTTCGGGGCGCTCCAGCCGCTCCTCGACGATCCGGAGATCGAGGAGATCTGGATCAATGGACCGTCCCTGGTGTTCGTCGCTCGGGACGGCGTACCCGAACTCACCGACATGGTCCTCACCGCACGGGAGGTGCGCGACCTCGTCGAACGGATGCTGCAGGCCTCCGGCCGTCGTGTCGACCTGAGTTCACCGTTCGTCGACGCCTCCCTGCCGGATGGTTCGCGGCTTCACGTCGTGATTCCCGACATCACGCGGGAGTGGTCGGTCAACATCCGGAAGTTTACCCGGCGCATCCGCGACCTGAACCAGCTCGTCGGACTCGGCTCGCTCACCCAGCAGGCCTCGGAGTTCCTGCGGATGTGCGTGCTCGCCGGACAGAACATCCTCGTGTCGGGAGCCACCCAGACCGGGAAGACCACGATGCTGAACGCCCTGCTGTCGGCGACCCGGCGCAACGAACGGATCGTGACGGTCGAGGAGACCTTCGAACTCGACCTGTCCGCCCGCGACGTCGTGTCGATGCAGTGCCGGCAGCCGAGCCTCGAGGGTCGTGGCGAGATCACCTTGCGGCGACTGATCAAGGAGTCATTGCGGATGCGCCCCGACCGCCTCGTCGTCGGCGAGGTTCGCGAGGCCGAGAGCCTCGACCTCCTGATCGCCCTCAACAGCGGCCTTCCGGGGATGTGCTCCATCCACGCGAACAGTGCGAGGGACGCCCTCGCCAAGCTCTGCACGCTGCCGTTGCTCGCGGGGCGCAACATCGATTCCGCGTTCGTGCTGCCGACCGTCGCCGGGTGCATCGACATCGTCGTGCAGTGCGAGATCGACCGGCACGGGCGCCGGCGGGTGACGGAGATCCTCGCGGTCAGCGGACGGCTCGCCGGCACCGTGATCGAGGCGAGCCCGATCTTCCTCGCCGACCGGGGCGGGCTCACGCCGACGGGCGGCCACCCCGGCAAGCTGGCCAAGTTCCGGGCGGTGGGGCTCGACCCCGCGATCGTGTTGCGGGCGGACCGCGCATGAGGCTCGCGCTGGGCTGCCTCCTCGGCGCCGGCCTGCTGCTCATGGCCGCGCCGTTCCTCTGGCCGCGGCGCCGGGTGGCGGCGGGCGCACAGGATTCACCCCCGAGCCCGGCTGACGGCGCAAGCGGACGGCCCCAGCCGCGCGGCCCTGCGACCTTGCGCGGGTCCCTCGCCCTTGCCGGCCTCGGCTCGCTGCCGCTCCCGGCGTTCACGGCGATTTCGCTCCTGTTGGGCCTGGCCTGCGCTGCCCTCGCCCAGGCGCTGATCGGAGTCAGGGTGCTCGCCCTTGTCGCCGGCGTTGTCGGCACCCTGGTGCCGATGACGATCGTGCTCTGGCGGGCCCGCGAGCGGCGGCGCTCGCACCGTACGGTCTGGCCGGACGTCGTCGACCACCTGGTTTCGGGCGTGCGCTCCGGCCTCGCCCTGCCCGACAGCATCAGCACGCTCGCCGAATCCGGGCCGGTGCCGACGAGGGCCGCCTTCGCCGACTTCGCCCGCGACTACCGCGCGACCGGGAGTTTCGGTTACTCCGTCGACCGGCTCAAGGCCGGCCTTGCCGATCCGGTGGCCGACCGCATTCTGGAGACCCTGCGGATGGCCAGGGAGGTCGGGGGAAGTGACCTCACCCTCGTGCTCCGTGACCTCGCGGCCTGGCTGCGGCAGGATGCCGCGATTCGGGCGGAGGTGGAAGCCCGGCAGTCGTGGGTCGTCAACGCCGCAAGGCTCGGCGTCGCCGCACCCTGGATCGTGCTCCTGTTGTTGTCCTCCCGGCCGGAGGGAGCGGTCGCATACAACACCGGCAGCGGAGTTGCCGTGATCGTCTCCGGACTTGTGGTGTCGGTGATCGCGTACCGCCTGATGGTCTTCATCGGCCGCCTGCCCGAGGAACGCCGGTGGTTCCGGTGAGCGCCCCGCTCGCGTGGGGTGTGTTCTTCGGCGCGGTGCTCGGTATCGGGCTCTGGTCGCTCGTGAGCGTCTTCCCCCGGCTCAGCCGGCCCCGGCTGGCCGACCGGTTGGCCCCGTACATCCTGGACGTGTCGCCGGAGGCCCGCGCGTTCGTCGGGCGCACCACCGTCGATCCGATCCCGGTGCTCGGCACCCTGTTCGTGCCGGTCTTCGGCCGGCTTCGACGCGGACTCGCGGCTCTCCTCGGCGGTTCCGACACCGTCGAACGGCGTCTCCGGCAATCGGGGTCCCGGCGCAGCCTCGACGAGTTCCGCTCCCAGCAGCTCGTCTGCGCACTCCTGTCCCTTGCCGCCGGCCTCGTCGCGGTCGTGTTCGTCCCCGCCCTGCACGCCCTCCCGGTGCTGGCGGCTGCCGCGATCCCCGTGCTCGTCGGGCTCGGCGGTGCCTTGCTCTGGGATGGGGTCCTGCGCCGAGCCGCATACGGCCGACTCACGAGGATGCGTGCCGAGCTGCCGACCATTCTCGAGTTCCTCACCCTGTCCCTGTCGGCCGGGGAAGGCATCCTCGATGCATTGGCCAGGGTGTCCCGCACGAGCGCGGGGGAGCTGTCCCGCGAATTCGCCGGCGTCGTCGCCGAGGTGCACTCCGGGATCCCGCTCGTCGAGGCCCTCCAGTCACTCGCCAGGTCCCTGCAACTGACGGCGCTGACCCGCTTCGTCGACCAGGTCGGCGGTGCACTCGACCGCGGCACCCCGCTCGCCGAGGTGCTGCGCGCCCAGGCGCAGGACGCCCGCGAGGAGACCAAGCGCGAGCTCCTCGAGGTCGCGGGGAAGAAGGAGGTCGCGATGCTCGTTCCGCTCGTATTCCTGATCCTCCCCATGACGATCCTGTTCGCGATCTTCCCCGGCCTTTTCATCCTGCAGGCCGGTTTCTGACCGTGCCGGCCTCGACCGCATATATGGACCGCACCCTGGCACCCTCACCACCTGCACGACAAGCACCGACACGACGACCACCGAGAAGAGGAGACGAACATGCATACCCTGACGCGGCGCATCCGCAGGCAGTGGACGGCGAGGCACGACGACACCGGGGACGTGCCCGGCTGGGTCCTGATCACGCTGATGACCGCCGGGCTGGTGATCGTGATCTGGGGTCTCGCCGGGCCGGCGCTGAGCGGCATCTTCCAACAGGCGATCAACCGGGTGAGCGGACTCTGACGGGTTCGGCCCGCCCGGCGCACGGCGTCGCGCCGCAGACCGGCGGTCGGCGAGGGATGCTGCGCCTCGATTTCGGTGCCGACCGCGGCTCCTCGCCGGCCGAGTTCGTGCTCGTCGCGGCACTGCTGACGGTGCTGACCCTGACCGTGCTTCAACTCGCACTCGCGCTGCACGTGCGCAACACCGTGCTCGATGCCGCCGCCGAGGGCGCACGTTACGGTTCGCTCGCCGACACCGGCCTCGATGCCGGCACCGCGCGCACCCGGGACCTGATCGTGGCCGCGCTCGGTCCCGCCTTCGCGACCGACGTGACCGCGACCTACGCGAGTGACAGAGGCTTCCCAACCGTGCGGATGCGGGTGGTCGCCCCGCTTCCGCTGCTCGGGTTGCTCGGCCCCGATCGGAGCCTGGAGGTGATCGGGCGTGCCGTCGTCGAAGGCTCGGACTGAGGCAGACGCCACCCGTCATTCAGCCCCCGCCGGTTTTGTGAAACGAATCTCCCGCCGACTGCGCTCTGACCACGGGTCAGCGTCCCTCGAATTCATCACGACGGGCATGATTCTCCTTGTGCCGCTCGTCTACCTCGTGCTCGCCATGTCCGTGCTTCAGGGCGGCGCGCTCGCCGTGGAGGGCGCCGCCCGGCAGGCCGCCCGGGTCTATGTGCGCGCGCCGAGCGAGGCAGTCGCGGCGGAGCGCGCTCAGCGCGCGGTCGACTTCGCCCTCGCCGACTACGGCCTTCCGGCCGGGGACGCGCAGGTGTCGATCGACTGCGCGGCCGCGGCCGGCGGATGCCTGAAACGCCGCACCGCAGTGACGGTCACCGTGCGCCTGCGGGTGTCCCTGCCCCTTGTACCGGACGTGCTTGGGCTGGCCGGGACGGCGAGCGTGCCCCTCGAGTCGAACGCGACCCAGACCGTGTCCCGATTCTGGCAGCCGGGGACCGGACCATGACCGTGCGACCACGACGCCGGGCGCCCGAGGTGCGAGCCGCCGACAGGCCGGACGACCTGTCGGACGACACCGGTTCCACCCTCCTGCTCACCATCTTCTACGGCTTTCTCGCGCTCGTCGTGATCCTCCTGGTCGTGGCCGCATCGTCCCTCTACCTCGAGCGGAAACGCCTGCTCACCCTCGCGGACGGTGCCGCGCTCGCCGCTGCTGAGGCGTACACCCTGGACGCGGTCACCATCGCTCCGGATGGTTCGGCGGTCCCGCTGCGCACCGAACTCGATTCCGGTGCGGTACGCACGGCAGCGGATGCCTACCTCGCGGCGGCCCCGCACCCCACCCTCGAGGAACTGGTCGTGAGCCGGGCGGCATCCGCAGACGGTCAGAGTGCGACGGTGTCCCTGAGTGCGTACTGGCGCCCGCCCATCCTCACCCTCGTGCTGCCGGCGGGTGTTCCCCTCGAGGTGTCGGCCGTCGCCCGCTCGGTCTTCCGGTAGAGGCGCACGCGGGGCTACTCTCCACAGCGAACCGGGAGAGTCCGGGAGGAACCGGGAGGAACCGGGAGGCCCCATGTTCACCGATCGCCGCGACGCCGGCCGCTTGCTCGCCGAGCTCGTCGCCGAGCTGGACCTCACCGACCCCGTCGTCTATGCGCTGCCACGCGGCGGAGTGCCGGTCGCCCTCGAGGTCGCCCGGCGCCTGCACGCTCCCCTCGACCTGATCCTCGTGCGCAAGCTCGGTGCACCCGGATTCCCCGAGGTCGCGATGGGCGCCGTCGTGGACGGGGCAGACGCCCAGATGATCGTCAACGAGGACGTCTTCGTCGAGACCGGGGCCGACGCCGCGGGACTCGGCCGGGCCAGGCGCCGGGAGCTCACCGAGATCGAGCGGCGGCGCGCCGCCTATCTCGGAGACCGTCCCCGGGTGAACCCAGACGGACGGGTCGTCGTGGTCGTGGACGACGGGCTGGCCACGGGAGCGACGGCCAAGGCGGCCCTCGCCGCAGTGAAGCGCCAGGGCGCCGCCCGTATCGTCCTTGCGGTGCCCGTCGCCCCGGCCGATGTCGTCGAGGAGATGCGCGGGCTCGCGGACGACGTCGTCGTGGTGCAGACCCCCGAGCAGTTCTGGGCGATCGGCCAGTTCTACGTCGACTTCCACCAGCTCTCCGATGACGAAACGGTCACACTCCTGGCCGAGGCGTGGGCCGGGCCTTGAACCGTCCCGTCACCCGCTAGCCTCGAATTCGAGCGCGATCCGCGCGGCACGACATCGTGAACGAGACAGGGGCGCCCGGCGTGACGGCGAAATCCAAACGGCTGGCGGGGGCCGGTGCCCAGCTCGTCACCGAGGTCAGCATCAACTACGGCTCCTCGCTCGCCGGACTCGCGATCCCGATCGTCGGTTCCCCCGTCGTCGTCGCGGCCAGGCAGATCGTGATGGCCTGCGCGGTCCTGCCGTTCTACCGACCGAAGCTGTCGACCCTGACGTGGCGGCTGCTCTGGCCCGCGCTCCTTCTCGGACTTGACCTCGCCGTGATGAACCTCGCCTTCTACGAGGCGGTGCACCTGCTCGGGCTCGGCATCGCTGCGACGATCGAATTCCTGGGCCCGTTCTCCCTCGCCCTCTTCACCTCGCGGCGACCGCTCGACTTCATCTGCGCGACCACGGCGGCCGGGGGAGTCTTCCTGCTGACCTGGTCCTCCGGAGAGATCAACCTGCTCGGCCTGTTCTACGCCCTCGTCGCGGCGGCGGCGTGGGCCGGGTACATCCTGCTGACCCGACGGGTCGCCGTGACCTTCCCCGGCCTCGAGGGCATCTCGGTCGCGAGCGTCGTCAGTCTCACCCTGCTCGTGCCGTTTGCGCTCCTCACCGTCGACTACACCCGGCTCGACTGGGGTGTGCTCGGGCTGCTGCTCGCGATCGGGGTGCTCTCCTCTGCATTCCCGTACGTGCTCGACACGTACATCCTGCGCCGGATCACCCCGCGCCTCTACGCGATCATCACGAGCTTCGGACCGGTCATCGCGGCGATATTCGGTGTGCTCGTGCTCGGGGAGACTCTGCTGCTCCAGCAGCAGATCGCGATCGTCGTGGTCTGCGTGGCCGCGGGCGCCGCGATCGCGACCCAGCGCGACCGCCCGATCTCCGACCTGGAGGCGACAGCGGGCGCCATCCCGTAGTCCAGGACCGGCGCTTATATGAGCTTGACGGTTATATAAGCCGAAGGCATACTAAAGCAATGCAGACCATGGGCAGTTCGCCGAAAGATACCCATGCCGGGGGTATGCAAACCGCGTTCGATGTCCTTGTCGACCCGAATCGTCGATTGATCCTTGCCGAGCTGCGGCTCGGCGTGCGCAGCACCGGACAGCTCGCGGCGCACCTGGGCCTCAGCCAGCCCGGAACCTCCCGGCATCTGCGCACCCTGCGCGAGGCGGGCTTCGTCACCGTGGAGCCCCGCGCCCAGCAACGCATCTACTCGCTCGCATCCACCGCGTTCGACGAGCTCGACGCCTGGCTGCAGGGGTATCGCCGGGCTGCGACAGGGGAGAGCGATCCGCTCGCCGATTCGGTGTTGACGACGGTTGCAGCGGGTGCCGACCCGAGCGACGCGCAGGCCGCATCCCGGCCCTCTGGGGTCCCGTCCGCTTCTCCTCGACGAGCGAAGTCCCCGAAGTCCCCGAAGCCGCACAAGAAGTCCGCAAAGTCGAAGGCCGGGAAACTCCGGAAGCGGGCAAAATCGGGCGGTGCGCGGAAGCCCTGAGCCCGCACCGGACCGGCGAGACGTTGCGCGTAGGGGCAGTAACGCGCCGCGACGCCGCTACTCGACGCCGCTACTCGACGCCGCTACTCGACGATGATGCCCAGGTGATCCGCCATGATCGGGGCGAGGAGGCTCAGCTGGGGGTCGTCGATCGTGGCTCCGCGGAGACCCTCGAGACCACGGATCACGCTGAAATCGCTTCCGCGCAGGTCGACGTCCTTGAGCGTGGCCCTCGTCACGTCGAGAGTGCCGATCCGGCAGCCCCGGAGCTCGAGGCGCTGCACCGTCGCGCTGCCGAGGTCGAGCTCCTCGATGATGCAATTGCTCAGCAGGACATCGTGCAGCTGGGCATTGCGCAGATTGACGAAGTCGAGCTTGCTGCCGTCGAACTGCACGGACCGGAGGCTCGACTCGTAGAGTTCGACCGAGCCGAGGCGGGAGTGCTCGACGCGCACGTCGCGCCAGACCGAGCGGGGTGCGCTGAAGATGGCCGCGTGCAGTTCGCCCGCGACGCACTCCGAGAGGGTCGCGCCGCGCAGTTTCGCATCGTTCAGCGACACCGTGTGGAATTCGCATTCGCGGAAGGCGACCCCGGTGAGGTCCCGTCCGTCGAAGTCGCAGTCGCTGAAACGCTGCGCCTCGACGTCGGCGCCAGAGACGAGTTCTGAGCCATCGGCGTCCGTGAGGTCGTCGAGGCGGATCGGGTCGAGAAGGGGAGGTCTGGTGCCGGAGCGGGCGCGCGCCACGCTCAGCCCTGCGCCGTGGGTACGGTGGGGCTCTGAACGGCGGAGACGGGCTCTGTGGTGAGGGGCTCGAGTACGAAGACGGGGATGATCCGTTCGGTCTTGACCTGGTAGTCGGCATAGTCGGGATACGCCGCGACGGCGCGCTCCCACCACGCGGCGCGTTCGTCGCCGGTGACCTCACGGGCGACCATGTCCCATTTCCGGGTGCCGTCCTGCAGCTCGACCTCGGGGTGGGCGACGACGTTGGCGTACCAGACCGGGTTCCGTGGTGCGCCGCCGAGCGAGGCGATGGCCGCGTAGCTGCCGTCGTGCTCGACGCGCATCAGCGGGGCCTTGCGGATCTTGCCGGACTTCGCACCGAGCGTGGTCAGGACGATGACGGGCATGCCGCGCATCGTGGTGCCCTGCTCGCCGCCGGAGCTCTCGTAGAGGGCGACCTGGTCGCGGACCCACTGCTGTGGGCTGGGTTCATATTCTCCGATGAGAGGCATGACACCATTAAACGTCACTGCACTGGGGAACATTCCACATCGGTCATTCCCGGCCGGGCAGCGTTCCGGGGGTCCCCGACGCTGGTCCGGGCTTGGTTCCGGGCCGGGGGCGGCGGGGCACGTAGCGCGGAATGTACCGGCCGAGCAACACGGCGCCGATCAGCCCGAAGGCGCCCATCACGCCGCTCGCGAGGGAGATCGACACGATCGTGAGCCCGGCGACCGCGACGGGGGCGACGGCGCTGCCGAAGTCGCCGGTGAACCGCCACGCCCCGAGGAACGGTGCCGGGTTGTCCTTGGGGGCCAGGTCGGCGCCGAGAGTCATCAGGATTCCGCTGCCGATCCCGTTCGCGACCGACAGGAACATCGCGACACCGATGAGCCACTGCACGTTGGTGGACAGGTCATGCGTGAACGCGAGGACGAGGAGGCCGAGGCCGAGGCCGATCATCGAGGGGAGCGCGCTCCACATGCGACCGTAACGGTCCATGATCTGGCCGCTCGCGTAGAACAGGGCGAAGTCGATGCCGCCGGCGATGCCGATGATGAGCGCGATGTCCGGCTCGCTGATGCCGATGCTGACGGCCCAGAGCGGGATGAGGACGGCGCGCGCGGACCGCATCGCGCCGACGAGGCCCGCGCCGGTGCCGAGCCGGATGAGGACGCCGCGGAAGCTCCAGATGGTCTGGAACAGGCCCTGGCTCTCCTCCTCCGCGAGTTCCTGGCCGGCCGGGCGCACGGTTCCATCCGGCGACGTCGCGAGTTCGGGAGTGCCGAAGGTGCTCGCGGGGTCCGGCAGCAGCAGGAGCACGAGGGCCGCGCCGAGGCACGCGACGACGAACACCCAGAACACGGCCTGGGTGCCCCCGGTGAAGCGGATGACGGCGGTCGCGATGAAGGGGCCGACGAACCAGCCGCCGCGGAAGATCCCGCCGAGGGTCGACAGCGCACGCGCCCGGTAGGCGACCGGCACGTAGCTCGTCATGAAGGCGTGCCTGGCGAGGGAGAAGATCGCCGTCGCGAGGCCGACGATGAAGATCCCGACGCCCAGCACGAGCGGGTTCGGGGCGACCAGGCAGACGAGGATCGCGATGATCGCGAGGAACGATGCCCAGATCATCGCGTTGCGCTCGCCGATCCGGGAGACGACCCAGCCGCTCGGGATGTCGCCGATGAGCTCGCCGACCATGATCATCGCGGCGATGAACCCGGCCATGGCGAGTGACGCCCCGAGGTTGTTGGCCACGATCGGGATCAGCGGGATGATCGCACCCTCACCGACGGAGAAGAGGAACGTCGGCAGGAAGGCGGCAAGGGCCACCGAGCGCAGGCTGAAGGGGCGTTCGGTGCTTGTCATGACTCCTCGATGCTACCCGGGTGCGCAGCCGCGCCCGGGCGGGCACCAGCCCGGGACCTGCGACGCCGGGTAGGCTGGGCAGCAAATGATTGAGCTGGACATTTCGGAGCAGATCGCCGCATTGCGGGCCACCTTCGGCGACATTCGGGCCGTGATCGACATCGATCAACTGCGCACCGACATCGCCGACCTGAACGACCAGGCCGGCGCCCCCGACCTGTGGGACGACTCGGAGCACGCCCAGAAGGTCACGAGCGACCTCAGCCACCGCCAGTCGGAGCTCGCGCGCATCGAGAGCATCGAGTCCCGGCTCGACGACCTCGAAGTCCTCGTGGAGATGGCCAACGACGGCGAGGGCGACGAGGAGTCGGCCGAGGAAGCCACCGCAGAGCTCGCGAGCCTGCAGAAGGTGCTCGGCGAACTCGAAGTGCACACCCTTCTCAACGGCGAATTCGACGAACGACCCGCCGTGATGACCATCCGCTCGGGCGCCGGTGGCGTCGACGCCGCCGACTTCGCCGAGATGCTGATGCGGATGTACCTGCGCTGGGCCGAACAGCACGACTACCCGGTGACGGTGCTGGACGTCGGATACGCGGAAGAGGCCGGCATCAAGTCCGCGACCCTGCAGATCGATTCGCCGTATGCCTTCGGCACGCTGAGCGTCGAGGCCGGCACCCACCGGCTCGTGCGGATGAGCCCGTTCAACTCCGCGGGCAAGCGCCAGACCTCTTTCGCCGCCGTCGAGGTCGTGCCGCTCATCGAGCAGACCGAGTTGATCGAGATCCCGGACACCGACATCCGCGTGGACGTGTTCCGGTCGAGCGGACCCGGCGGCCAGTCCGTCAACACGACGGACTCCGCCGTCCGGATCACCCACCTCCCGACCGGCACGGTGGTGAGCTGCCAGAACGAGAAGAGCCAGATCCAGAACCGCGCGGCCGCCATGCGGGTGCTGCAGTCCCGGCTGTTGCTGATCCAGCGCGAGCAGGAAGCCGCGACCAAGAAGGAATTCGCCGGCGTCATCACGGCGAGCTGGGGCGACCAGATGCGCAGCTACGTGCTCGCCCCGTACCAAATGGTCAAGGACCTCCGCACCAACTATGAGGTCAACAATCCCACCCAGGTCTTCGACGGCGACCTCGACGGTTTCATCGCCGCCGGCATCCGCTGGCGGAAGCAGGCACCGCAGGATTGAGCCCAATTCGGCGGTTCCTGCCTGTGAGGAAAAGCTTGCCGGTATGTCGAACTGGCAAAACACAGGATGCCTGCCTAGGCTCAAGGGGCCATGATCCGTTTTGACAGCATCACTAAGAAATATCCGGGAACGACCCGACCGGCTCTCGACGACATCAACGTCGAGGTTCTGCGCGGCGAGTTCGTCTTCCTCGTCGGTGCATCCGGTTCGGGTAAGTCAACCTGCCTGCGGCTGATCCTCAAGGAGGATAAGCCCACGAGCGGGCGCATCCACGTGCTCGGACAGGACCTGCGGTCGATCTCGAACCGCAAAGTCCCGTACTTCCGGCGCAACCTAGGAGTCGTCTTCCAGGACTTCCGGCTGTTGCCGAACAAGAGCGTGTTCGAGAACGTCGCCTTCAGCCTGCAGGTGATCGGCAAGTCGCGCGGCTTCATCCAGGAGGCCGTTCCTGACACGCTCAAGATGGTCGGACTCGCCGAGAAGGCGCTCCGGCTGCCCCACGAACTCTCCGGCGGTGAGCAGCAGCGGGTCGCGATCGCGCGAGCCATCGTCAACAAGCCCCAGGTGCTTCTCGCCGACGAGCCGACCGGAAACCTCGACCCCACCACGAGCGCGGGCATCATGGCCCTGCTCGAGCGCATCAACGCGGGCGGCACGACCGTGGTCATGGCCACGCACGAGGCCGGCATCGTCGACCAGATGCAGCGCCGGGTCATCGAGCTCTCCGGCGGCAAGATCGTGCGCGACGAACGCCAGGGTGGTTACGCGACCGCAGGCATCCCGATCATTCCGCTCGGAGCTGGCCTGCACCGGAAGCCGGCCATCGACCCGCAGCACACCGTGTCAGCACTTGCGCCGAGCGCACTGCCGTCGGTGTTCGCCCCGGCGAACCCGGCGAACCAGGCAAACCAGGCGAACCCGATGGCCCCGGCCACTCCTGCCCTCACCCACCCCTCCGCACCCGTGCCCGCGCCGCTCGTGCCAGCAGCCGTTCCCGTTCCTGCTGCACCCATCACGCCGGTCGTCATCGTCCCCGACGCCCCGGCTCGTGCGGGCGCCCTCGCCGAGACGGGCGCAGACGCTGCGGCCCCGGCCACGCCGCCCGCCGCCATTCCGCAGCCGTTCGGCGAGCAGGCCATGGCTATTGCCTCAGATTCCGGTATGCCCCTCCCGCTGACCTCGGCGATCTTCCTGCCCGGCCGCGAGCCGCAGGCGGATGCCGCGACGACGCCAACCGGGACCGGTGCAGACGATTCCCCGTCAGATGCGGGTGCTGCCGAGCAACCGAAGTACATGTCGCGTCCGATGGCACCTACCCAGGACGACGTTCTCGACCAGCTCACCCTGGCCGAGAGGCTGGGGCTTCGTGCTCCCGGCGAAAAACCAGACCAGACCGGCGAACAGAATGTGGGACCCACCCGATGAGACTCGGACTGGTGCTCTCCGAAGCCGCCAACGGCCTGCGTCGCAATGCCTCGATGGTTGTCTCTGTCGTGCTCGTGACCTTCATCTCGCTGACCTTCGTCGGCGCTGCGATCCTGATGCAGATGCAGATCGGCCAGATGAAGAACTTCTGGTACGACCGCGCCCAGGTCGGAATCTACATGTGCACCGCGATCTCACCGGGGGAGACCTGCACCGGGGGAGAGGCGAGCCAGGGTCAGATCGACGCCGTCAAGGCCCAGCTCGAGTCGCCGACGCTCTCGCCGTTCGTGGACAAGTACTATTTCGAGACGCATGAACAGGCCTTCGAGAACTTCAAGAAGCAGTTCGCAGGCAACCCGGTCGCCGACTATGTGACTCCGGAGCAACTGAACCAGACCTTCTGGGTGAACCTCAAGGACCCGTCCCAATCGGACGTGCTCGTGGAGAGCCTGTCCGGCGTGGCCGGGGTCGAGAACGTCGCGGACCAGCGCAAGTACCTCGACCAGATCTTCTCCGTGCTCAATGCGGCGAGCTACACGGCGATCGGCATCGCCTCGCTCATGCTCGTGGCTGCAGCGTTGCTGATCGCCACCACCATCCGGCTGTCGGCCTTCTCGAGGCGGCGTGAGCTCGGCATCATGAGACTCGTCGGTGCATCGAACCGGTTCATCCAGACGCCGTTCATCCTCGAGGGCGTCTTTGCGGCGCTGCTGGGATCCCTTCTGGCAGGTGGTGCGGTCCTTGCCCTCGTGCAATGGTTCGTCCAGGGCTTCCTCGGTTCCCGGCTGACAGGCTTCTCGCTTGTGGGCATGCAGGATGCGCTCCTCGTCGTGCCGATCCTGCTGGTGGTCGGCGCGGTACTCGCGGCCTTCTCCGCCAACTTCGCCATCACCCGCTACCTGAAGGTCTAGCCGTTCGTCCGAACGGCTCGAGGCCGAGAGCTAGACTGGTGGGCTGGCCGGTACCGGTCTGCCCACCCACCGACGTTGAGGAGTAACCCGTGCCCAGGGAAATCGGCGAAAAGGTCGTCTCGACCAATCGCAAGGCACGCCACGACTACCTCATCGAGGAGACGTACGAGGCCGGAATGGTGCTCACCGGGACCGAGGTGAAATCCCTGCGCGCCGGCCGCGCCTCGCTCGTCGACGGCTATGCCTTCATCGAGGGCGGCGAAGCCTGGCTCGACGCCGTGCACATCCAGGAATACATGGCCGGTACCTGGACGAACCACCCGCCGCGGCGCAAACGCAAACTGCTGCTGCACAAGCAGGAGATCATCAAGATCAGCCACAAGACCAAGGAGGGCGGCTACACGCTCGTTCCCCTGCGGATCTACTTCAGCAACGGCAAGGCCAAGGTCGAGATCGCCGTCGCCAAGGGCAAGAAGGAATACGACAAGCGCCAGACGCTCCGTGAGCGCCAGGACAAGCGCGAGTCCGACCGCGCGATGTCCGCGCGCAAGCACCTCGGCGACTGACACCCGGTTGAATCGCCCGCCCGTCGGACGAGCGGGCGACGGCATCCGCACGCGTCGATGCGGCGGATGCGGGGCGTTACGATGAAGGCAATGAGTACAGCGGACGCGGAATACAACGCCTTCGGCCCCTGGGTGGACGCGGTGCGGACACTGGATGAGGTCCCGCGGCTGTTTCGCGACTTCGGGTGCGATCCCACGTCGGAGCGGCTCGTGCTCAAGGTGCCGCGGAACATCCCGCGCCGGGACGCGGATCCGACCATGGACCTCTATGACCACCTGATCATCGCGGGGAGCGACGCCCTCACCGTGCTGAGCAGGACAGGTTCGGCATACGCCGGCTCGACTCTGCCCTACGACGCCGTCGTTGCCATCGAGGACAGCGTCGACCTCACCGACGGGCGCCTTCGGGTGTGCTCCCGGGACGGCAGCGTGCTCCAGGTCGGCTACAACGGCTCCTCGCGCGAGGTCGTCAGCGGATTCGTCGACATGCTCCGTGACGTGTCGCTGGGCTCGGGAGTGACGTTGGGCTCACACGACGCCGCAACGGCCGCTGCTTCGATGCTGACTTTCCCGGTCGGCCCCGCCATCGACCGGCGGCCCAATGCCGTCCTCAACTCTGCCGTATTCCGGGCAACCGACGCGGACCTGATGGCGGACTGGACGAATCTGCGGGATCGCGAGCCGGAACTCCACCTCTACGCCGCGCATCCGCGTGAGCGGGTTCGGGCGACCGGCGGCTTCATGGCGCGGGTGTTGAACCTGTTCCGTCCGACTGTGCTGCACGGCGCCATCGTCTGCGGGACCGACGCGGAGGTTCAAGTGCTGTCCCGTCGCGACTGGTTCGGTCTGGCCGATCGGTCCGAATTGTCGAGCTCCCGGCTGATCGTGTTCCTGGCGCGGTTGGAGTCGGTCACCGTGCAGCGGCATCCGCGTTACGCCGAGGCGAGTATCGTCACGGTCCGGTCTGGTGCTGCGCGCATCGATGTGATCGTTCCCGGCGACTCCGAGGCCGAGCGCGTCCTGCTGGCCGTCGCCCCGCATTCCGGCAGAAGTGTTGTAGACTGAAGGGCTGCACGATCAGTTCGAAAAGAACGAGTGCAGTATTGACAACTCAACAGCGTGTGACAGGACCCACTCATTCCGCCGTACGTCGGTGGCGCCGAACAATGGCGACGAGTGCTCATGGGGATGATCGGTTTCGACATTGCCTGCGCAATTGTGAGAAGCGGGTCGAGGATGCAGGGTTAACTCGTTAACGCTCCCTGCAAAACAATAAGTGCCAAAACAAACCGCACTGACTCTGCTTCTGCTTACGCCCTCGCGGCCTAAGTAAAGCAACTAGAGAGTCCGTCAGGCCGGGAATGCTCTCTACCCGGACCCTGACGTCATTTAGAGAGATTGCTCCTACTCTGAGCCGCGGGGTGTAGGGGGACTTAAACGAGGGCTGGGCTCGTCGGATTAGCTGACAGTGGCAAATTCCGGAGCCGAGTAGAACGACTTCACTGGATACACCCGTAGAAGGCATATGACCACAGCAGTGGACGGGGGTTCAATTCCCCCCATCTCCACCATCGGTTCCTATCACACGCTCTTGAGTCCTCGAGTCTCGGACCGTCGGTCGTGAGCTCGTGACCCCTTGAGCCCGTGGGTCGAATCACCATAGTGTGATTCCCTACGACCACGACTCCAGGAGATGACATGTCCCTCGTCCGCGTGCACAACTTCTCGGTCTCCCTCGACGGCTTCGGCACCGGAGAAGGCCAGAAACTCGACGCTCCCTTCGGACACGCAGGCTCCCGGCTCCTGGAATGGGCGATCGCGACACGCACCTTCCGCGAGATGGGCCTTCACGGGGAGTCTGCGGCATCCTTCGGCGTCGACGATGCGTTCGCCAGCGCCTGGGGTCCCGGGATCGGCGTGGAGATCATGGGCCGCAACAAGTTCGGCCCGGTGCGTGGTCCCTGGGAGGACGAAGAGTGGAAGGGATGGTGGGGCGACAA
This sequence comes from Cryobacterium glucosi, assembly GCF_004402235.1. GTDB lineage: Bacteria > Actinomycetota > Actinomycetes > Actinomycetales > Microbacteriaceae > Cryobacterium > Cryobacterium glucosi. The sequence goes on along the minus strand of NZ_SOFS01000023.1, from coordinate 4,174 downwards.
CCCGGTGTTCCACACCCCCGTGGTCGTGCTGACGCACCATCCCCGGCCGATGCTCGTGATGGACGGCGGAACAACCTTCCATTTCGTTGATTCCGACCCCGTCTCGGCGCTCGAACAGGCTCGCGCCCTGGCCGGCGACCGCGACGTCCGGGTCGGTGGCGGCGTCAGCACGGTTCGACAGTTCCTCGAGGCCGACCTGATCGATCACATGCACATCGTCCTCGTACCGATCGTCCTGGGCCGGGGCGAACGACTGTGGGACGGACTCGAAGGGCTCGAGCAACGCTTTGACATCGAGGCGACCCCTTCTCCGTCCGGAGTCGTCCATCTGGTCTTCACCCGTCGCACGGCTCGGTAGTCCGCCGCGCGCTTTCGGGGCATGATGACCTCGGACGAGGAGTCTCATGGCCGACACCGGACTGCGGAAATGGGCGCCAGGCGTCGCTACAGCGCTGGGCTATCGGCGCATCTGGCTGCTGCCCGATCTGCGCGCAGGGGCGATCCTGACCGCCCTGCTCATCCCGGTCGGCATCGGCTATGCCGAGGTCGCCGGCCTTCCGCCCGAGTCCGGCCTGTTCGCCACGATCGTTCCTCTTCTCGTCTACGCCGTCGTCGGGCCGTCCCGGATCCTGGTGCTCGCTCCCGACTCGGCTCTCGCGCCGATCATCGCCGCGGCCATCCTGCCGCTCGCCGCCGGGGACAGCGCCCGTGCCGTTGCCCTCGCCGGACTCCTGGGAATCATGGTCGGCGCGGTACTCATCCTGGGCGGATTGCTGCGCCTGGGGTTCGTGACCGACCTGCTTTCCAAGCCGCTCCGGGTCGGCTACCTCAACGCACTCGCGGTGATCGTCATTCTGTCGCAGATCCCGCCGCTCCTCGGATTCTCTCTCTCGTCGGCATCGCCGCTGCGAGATGCGATCGCCATCGTCACCGGCATCGTCGGCGGCCAGGTGAACCCGACCGCGATGCTGTTCGGGATCGGCTCACTGGGTGTCATCGTCGTCCTGGTCTGGACGAAGAGCCGGATCCCTGGGATCCTCGTCGCGGTCGTGGCCTCGATGGTGCTGACGTTCGCCCTCGGCCTCCACGACGGCCTCCCCGTCGTCGGCGCTCTCCCCGCCGGCCTTCCGGCACCCGCCCTCGCCGGCCTGCAGGGGGCGGATGTCGTCGGCCTGGCCCTTCCCGCGCTCGGGATGGCGCTCATCGCCTTCGCGGACACCGCGGTGCTCTCCCGCACCTTCGCCGCGCGCCGCGGGGACAACGTCGACGGCAGCCAGGAGATGGTGGCGGTCGGCGCTTCGAATCTGCTCGCCGGCCTGTTCGGCGGGTTCCCCATCTCGGCGTCGTCGTCGCGTACTGCCGCCGCTGAGAGCGCCGGGGCGCGCTCTCAACTCGCCGGAGTGGCCGGGGCTGTCCTCCTCGTTCTGTTCATGCTGCTCGCACCCGGCCTCACGGACTTCCTGCCATCCGCCACGATCGCGGCCGTCGTGATGGTCGCGGCGTCGGGGCTCGTCGACATCACGGGATTCGTCGCCCTCGTGCGGATGAGCAGGACCGATGCCTTCTTGTCCGTCGCTGCCTTCTTCGGCGTGCTCGTCGTCGGAGTGATCGAAGGGATCATCGTCGCGGTCGTCTTGTCGCTCGGCGAATTCGTCGGCCACGCCTGGCGGCCGTATCGTGCGGAGCTGGGTCGCATTCATGGCCTCCGGGGCTACCACGACCTGTCCCGGCACCCGGAAGGCGAGCGCCTGCCCGGAATCGTCATCGTGCGTTTCGACGCGCCGCTCTTCTTCGCCAATGGCGGGATCTTCGACGACTACGTCCGGGCGACCGTCAGCGCGGCCGGCGCCGACGTGCGCACCGTGATCCTGGCAGCGGAACCCATCACCGATATCGACACCACCGCCGTCGACGAACTGCTCGAACTGGATGAATTCCTGCAGAAGCGCGGCGCCACCCTCGTTTTCGCGGAGATGAAGGGTCCCGTGAAAGACGTCCTGCGTCGATACGGCCTCGGCAAACGGTTCCCTCCCGAGCGATTCGCCGACACCGTCGGCGCCGCCGTCGACGCGGCGACCGGCACGCTGCGGGGCGACCTCGACGGCACGCAGTGGGACCGTGACGCCTGACCTCGTGATGTCAGGGCATCAACGGCGGGCCTGGGCGAGGGTTCCGGTCACGGGGCCGGCGGGGTCGTCGATCAGGCACGAGACCAGGTGGCTGCCGGAGATCGTCCAGCCGTCCTCCGGCGGAACGAAGTAGTTGTAATCGAGCTGGGAGCCGTCATAGGCGCTGCCGGTGAAGGCCTCGAACCGGGTTCCGCAGCCGTCTTCGGCCGACGCGACGACAGCGTCTTCGCCGGGATACGACTCCATCGGCAGGTCGAAGCCCGCGTAGACCTCGAAGGCGTGCACTTCGGCACACGGCACCAGCGTGACGGTGACAGCGGATGCCACATCGGCGTCCCCGACGTTGTCGAGGCAGTCCCCGACTACGACCTTTGACACCTCGATCGGCACGGCCGTGGCTGATGCGGCAAGCGAGGCGGCCCCGTCACTGGCCGAGGGGGCGAGACGGGCGACGGAGGCGCATCCGCTCACCGCAAGCGACAGGCCGAGGGCGAGTGCTGCTGTGGCCGCGGCTCGCGCGATGACGGCGCGCCGGGCAGAGAGGGGGGCAACCCGGACCGGCCCGGGGCGCGAGGGTGGCATCAGCCGTGACGGGCCGTGCCGGCGGTGCCGGCAGCGGACGCACGGAGGACCTCGAGGGTCGCGGCGTGCAGCAGCCCGTTGGTGGCGAGGGAGCTGCCGTGCCAGGGTCCCTCGAGCCCGTCGGCCGAGGTGAAGGTGCCGCCGGCCTCCTGGACGATCGGGGCGAGCGCGGACATGTCGTATGGCTTGAGGTCGAATTCGGCCACGATATCGAGCACGCCTTCGGCCAGGAGCATGTACGACCACATGTCGCCGTATGCCCGGGTGCGCCACACCGACCGGGAGAGGACGACAAGCTCCTCGAGGTGGCCGGTCTGGTCCCACTGCTGGATGCTGTTGTAGCTGAGGGACGCGTCGGCGAGGGTCGGGACGCCGGAGACCTGGAGCCGGCGCGGGGCTGCGTCGGGGGTGCGCTCGTCGCTGGACCAGGCGCCGGCGCCGGCTCGCGCCCACCAGCGCTTGCCGAGGGCGGGGGAGCTCACCACTCCGACGACGGGGATACCGTCGACAGCAAGGGAGATCAGAGTTCCCCAGATCTGCACGCCGCGCAGGAAACCGGCGGTGCCGTCGATCGGGTCGATGATCCACTGGCGCACGGTCGAGCCGGCGGTGCCGTATTCCTCGCCGAGAATGCCGTCGTTCGGACGTCGTTCCGCGAGGAGGGCGCGGATGGCTCGTTCGACGGCCTGGTCGGCGTCCGTCACGGGGGTGCGGTCCGGCTTGGTCGTGACGACGAGGTCCATCGCGGTGAAGCGGTCGCGGGAGATGGCATCCGCGGCATCGGCGAGTTCGATGGCGAGGGCCAGGTCATCGTCGAGGCTGTAGGTCGAGGCCTCGTCGGAGGCACTGTTTCGGGGAGGAATTGTCGCGTCGGTCACACTCCCAAGGATAGTAATTTCCGCGCGACTCACCGGTGCGCGGCCTCGATTGGCGCCGGGGACGTTTCCGGTGTTATTCTCTAGAGTCGCTTCGGGTCGTCCCGGAGAAACAAATACGCACCTCTAGCTCAATTGGCAGAGCAACTGACTCTTAATCAGTGGGTTCCGGGTTCAAGTCCCGGGGGGTGCACCAGTAAAGCCAGATCAGCGAAGGGTTCCGTTCTCACGAACGGGGCCCTTTTTTGTTGCATCGAGATTCAGCCATGTCTGCGACATGTGCAGGTCCGCCAGATTCGACCATGACTTTGAGGCTCACGACCGCACGCCACGAGCAATACTTCCTGCCGGGCAACGCCCTGCGTTCTAGAACGGTGTCGGGTCGTCGGGGTCGTCGGGTGTGGGGTCGAGGTTCCAGACGTCCACGATCGGGACCGGTGGTTTCGGTTCGGGTTTGGGTTTCCGGGGTGGTCTCATATCGGCGGAGGGTTCGACGATGTAGCTGTACCCGGCGGGTGAGGTCCATTCGATGCGGCCGTCGCCGAGGTGTTTCGGCGACCACCGTGTGTAGCTCTTCACCGCGTGGTG
>NZ_SOFS01000038.1 GCF_004402235.1 Cryobacterium glucosi | reverse complement strand
GGCTCGCCCGCGGCTGATCCGCGCGGCGCCACGCGCGCCCCTGCCCGACCAGCCCGCGCGGCACCCGCGCTCGCGGCACCCGCGCTCGCAGCACCCGCGCTCGCAGCACCCGCGCTCGCAGCACCCGCGAGAGTACACTTTTGGCCCTCAAACTCGCGGTTTAAGGGCCAAAAGTGTACTCTCGCGGGACCCGAAGCGTGCGACACGTGGTATCGCTGCGGCGCGACCCGACCTGCGCGAACCGCGGCGGTCGACCCGCGGCAGGCGACCGGTCAGGCGAGGACGACGGCGCCGTAGGCGAGGGCGGCGATGAGCGCCCAGGAACCGAGGCCGACGGTGAGTGCGCGACCGCCGGTGCGCACGAGCACCCCGAGCTGCACCGCCGCGCCGAGGCCGAAGAGAGCGGTCGCGAGGAAATAGGTCTGCAGGGTGTCAGCGACGAGGAGCACGCCCTCGGGCAACGGCACAAGGGTGCGGAGCATCACGGCAGCCAGAAAGCCCACGACGAAAAGCGGGACGATCGGGGGATGCCGCGTCGAGGCATCCGGGGACACCGCAGCGAGGGTGCCGGTCCGCAGGGGCACCGCATCCGAGGTCGAGGCTGCCGCGCTGCCGTCTCTGCGGCGCTCCTGCAGGGACACCCCGGCGACGATAGGCGCGAGCATGAGCACCCGGGTGAGCTTGACGACGATCGCCACGGCGAGGGCGGCCGGCCCGGCGACCTGGGCGGTGGCGACGACCTGGCCGACATCGTGCACGCTCGCGCCGACCCACTGGCCGTACTGCAGGGCGTCGAGGCCGAGCGGATGCCACAGGGCGGGCAGGACCGCGATCGCGAGGGTTCCGCAGAGGGTGACGAGGGCGATCGGTGTTGCGGTGTCGTCGTCGTCCGCGTGCACCACGGCACTCATGGCGCCGATCGCGGACGCGCCGCAGACCGAGAACCCGGTCGCGATCAGGAGGGGCTGGTGCCCCGGGAGGCCGATCCTGCGGCCGAACCACAGTGTGCCGAAGAACGTGAGAACGACGATCGCGACGGTCGTCGCGATGGTCACCCAGCCGAGGCCGAGGATGTCGACGAGGCTGAGCTTGAGGCCGAGCAGCACGATTCCGAGGCGCATGATGCGTTTGGAGGCGACCGAGAGGCCCGGCGCGAGCACTCCGGTGAGTTGCCGGCGCGCAACCGGCAGCTGGCCGGCGACGATTCCGAACACCACGGCGGCCGTGAGAAGCGGGATCCCGGGGACGAGGGCGTGCACGAGCCCGGCAAGGAGTGCGGCGGCGACCGCGACGAGCACGCCCGGCAGCCACATGGATTCGAGCCTACTCCCGCGTCACCGGCGCCGGTCCCTCACGCCGAGCGCTGGCGTTGCGCCGCTCCGCTGGTGGTGCACCACCCGCGCAACGGCAGAACACCCGCGCTCGGCGGAAAGCCGTCAGCGGTGGTGGAAGCGCGCGACCATGGGGCAGTCGAACGGATCGCGGGCGGCGAGGCCGACCGTGTTCAGGTACTCGATGACGATCCCGTACGACTGGAACAGGCCCGTCTCCGTGTACAGGATGTTGTGCGACTGGCAGTATTCCTTGGTGATCTCCTGCGCCTTCCGCAGGTGCGGGCGGGCCATGTTCGGGAACAGGTGGTGCTCGACCTGGTAGTTCAGGCCGCCCATGAAGGTATCCATGAAGGTGCCGCCGCGGATGTTGCGCGAGGTCAGGACCTGGCGGCGCAGGAAGTCGACCTTGCTGTCGTGGGGGAGCTGCGGCATCCCCTTGTGGTTCGGGGCGAAGGATGCGCCCATGTAGACCCCGAAGACGGCGAGCTGCACGCCGATGAAGGCGAAGGCCATGCCGAGCGGCAGGAAGTAGAAGATCACGGCGACGTAGAGCACGATACGGGTCGTGAGCATGGTGATCTCGAGCCAGCGCTTGTCGACCTTGCCGCGGCCGAAGACCGTGCGGAAGCCCTGGACGTGAAGGTTGAAGCCCTCGGCCATCAGGAGCGGGAAGAACAGGTAGCCCTGCTTGCGCGTGACGAACGAGCCGAGCCAGGACACCTTCGCGGCGTCCTCCTCGCGGAAGACGATGAAGTCGGGGTCGATGTCGGGGTCTTTGCCGATCACGTTCGGGTTGGCGTGGTGGCGGCTGTGCTTGTTCATCCACCAGGCGTAGCTGATGCCGACGAACAGGTTCGCGAGGATACGGCCGGCCTTGTCGTTGGCGGGTCCGGACTCGAACACCTGCCGGTGCGAGGCCTCGTGGGCGAGGAACGCGAACTGGGTGAGGATGATGCCGAGCACGCCGGCGATGATCAGCTGGTACCAGCTGTCGCCGAGGAGCACGAAACCGGTGCCGAGACCCGCAGTTGCGAGGATGAGCATGCCGAAGACGAACCAGTAGAACCCGGTCGCGCGCTTCAGGAGGCCCAGGTTGCGGACAGTGTGCAGCAGCGAGGAGTACTCGGTGGTGGGATTCTTCGAGTCGCCACCCCGACGGGTCTTGACGATGCGCACCGTGGGTGCGACGGATGCTTCCGACATGAGGCCTTTGGTTTGGATCTGGACTTCTCAGTCGGTTCTGGAGCAATCACTCGTGGTGCAGATAGAAGTATCCTACGGGCGCACCCCCGGTCCGTGGGTCGGATTCACAACGGTTTCCCAGTCGCTATATGGCCCAAACGGCATATGAAGAGTCCTCAAATCGCCGAAACGGCACGAAACCGCAGGGTCTCCTTCGCCCGGAATTCCGGGGATCCGGGCGCGGCTATCGCCAGCTCGGCAGCCAAATATGCATCTGCCAGAACGAGAACGGGATCTGCATTCCCGTCCAGAGCGGGTAGAAGAAGGCGCTGACCAGCACCGCAGCCACGAGGTAGCCGATCAGCACACGGATGCCGACGGTCCGGTCCGGTTCGCGCGTCACGGCGTCCGCCCCGACCCCGCCGGTGCCCGGCGCGAGTCCGAGCACGAGACCGATCACGAACGTGAGGGCGAGGATCAGGTACGGCTCGAAGGCGATCGAGTAGAACTGGAAGACCGTTCGGCCGGTGTACATCAGCCAGGGCAGGTACCCGGCGACCATGCCCATCAGAATCAGGCCCACCCGCCATTCCCGGTACCGGGCGAGGCGATAGACGAGGTAGAGCACGGCGGCGGTCCCGGCCCACCAGATCAGCGGGTTGGCGATCTCGGTGATCGCCTCTGAGCAGGTCGAGAAGCTGCAGGTGCCCTCACCGGCCGCAGACGACTGGTAATACATGCTCGTCGGGCGCACCATGAACAGCCAGGTCAGCGGGTTCGACTGGTACGGGTGCGGCGTGACGAGGCCGACGTGATAGGTGTATGCGGCGACCTGGTAGTGCCAGAAACTCTGGACGACATGCGGCACCCAGGCGAATGCCCCGGTCCAGGCCGTCTCGGGTGAGTCTGCCCAGGTGCGGTAGAAGCCGCCCGTGGTGACGAACCAGCCCGTCCACGAGCTGAGGAAGGTCACGACCGCGATCGGCACCATCAGCAGGAAGCTGATCGGACCCTGCTTGAGGATGGCACCGCTCGCCCAGAACGGGATGCCGGCCCGCTGGCGGGCGAGGGCGTCCACGACCACGACGTAGACGCCAAAAGCGGCGAGGAAGTACAGGCCGGACCACTTGACGCTCATGGTCAACCCGAAGGCGAGGCCCGCGGCGAGGAGCCACGGCCGGAACCACATCGCGGGCCCCCAGCCGGGCCACTCGCCCGTCTCCGCCCGTTTCGCCATCCAGGCGGCAAGGCGGGTCGCGTGCCACTCCCGGTCGAGCAGGATCGCCCCGAACCCGAGAAGCGCGAAGAACATCACGTAGTTGTCGAGCAACGCCACCCGGCTCATCACGATCGCGTTGCCGTCGATCGCGAACAGGAACCCGCCGATGACCGCGAGCAGGGTCGAGCCGAACAGCTTCCTGATGATGAGCATCAGCAGCACGACCGCGAGAATGCCGATCAGGGCCGTCACGATGCGCCAGCCCCAGCTGTTTCCCGGCCCGAATGCGGCCATCCCGAGTGAGATCAGCCACTTCCCGAGCGGCGGATGCACGACGAACGATCCGACGTCGGTGAAGATATTCGCATTGCCGTTTGCGAAGATCTCGTCGGCCTTGTCCGGCCAGGTGGACTCGTAGCCGTTGTTGAAGAGGCTCCAGGCATCCTTGACGTAGAAGGTCTCGTCGAAGACGAGCGCGTGCGGGGAGCCGAGGTTCCAGAGGCGGAGAACGGCGGCCACGACGACCACGAACAGGGGGCCGGCCCACGGGAACCAGCGGCGTATGAGGAGCACGCTGACCATCGTAGTGAGCGGTGGTTATGCGCGGACTGCGAGACTGGGGGAATGATCATCCTCGCTGCCACCCCGATTGGAAACCTCGGCGACGTCTCGCGCCGGCTGGTCGAGGCGCTCACGACCGCCACGGTCATCGCGGCGGAGGACACCCGCGTCACCGTGCATCTGCTCAAGGCCCTCGCGATCGAGAACCGTCCGCAGCTGATCAGCCTGCACGACCACAACGAACGGGTGAAGGCGGTTGAGCTCGTCGAGCTGGCCCGGGACACCGACCTGCTCGTGCTGAGCGACGCCGGCATGCCGACCGTCTCCGACCCCGGCTTCCACCTCGTCGACGCCGCCGTCGCCGCCGGCGTCACGGTCACCGTGCTGCCCGGCCCGTCCGCAGTGCTCACCGCCCTCGCCGTCTCCGGGCTGCCGACCGACCGGTTCACCTTCGAGGGCTTCCTGCCCCGCAAGCACGGCGACCGGATGTCTGCCCTCCGCGAGGTGGCCGACGAACGCCGCACCATGGTCTTCTTCGAGTCGCCGAACCGCCTCGCCGCCTCCCTCATCGACCTCGCCGAGGTGCTCGGCGCCGACCGCCGCGTCGTGGTCTGCCGCGAGCTCACCAAGTTCTTCGAGGAGGTCAAGCGCGGCACCGCCGCCGAACTGGCCGAGTGGGCGGCAGCGGGCGTCAAGGGCGAGATCGCGATCGTCGTCGCCGGGGCCGAGAAGCGCGTGCTCGACCTCGCGACCGGGGTCGCGGAGGTGCTCGCCCAGGTCGCGGCCGGCGCCCGGCTCAAGGAGGCCGCAGCAGACGTGTCCGCGGTGTCCGGTCTCGGCAAGCGCGACCTCTACGAGGCCGCCCTCGCGCAGAAGCCGGGGGCGCGTGCACCAGCCGCGCCGCAGCATCCGCCCCTGCCGTTCTGACCCGAACCGAGGCGGGACGTAACCCGGCCCGGGGCATCCGTTGCTCCCAATAGACTGGGGGCATGTCCGCCGGAGCATCCTTTTACATCACCACGCCCATTTTCTATGTGAATGATGTGCCCCACATCGGTCACGCGTACACGGAAGTGGCCGCAGACCTCCTCGCGCGCTGGCACCGGCAGGCCGGCGAGGACGCCTGGCTGCTCACCGGTACCGACGAGCACGGCCAGAAGATCCTGCGGACCGCGACCGCGAACGGCGTCACCCCGAAGGAATGGGCCGACCGCCTCGTCGAGACCGCGTGGAAGCCGCTGCTCAAGACCGTCGACATTCGCAACGACGACTTCATCCGCACGACCGACGAACGCCACGAGGTCAACGCGCAGAAGTTCCTGCAGCACCTCTACGACGCCGGCCATATCTACACGGGCGAGTACGAGGGCTTCTACTGCGTCGGCTGCGAGGAATACAAGCAGCCGAGCGACCTGATCGAGGGCACCGGCGAGTTCATCGGCCAGCAGGTCTGCGCCATCCACTCCCTCCCGGTCGAGCTGCTCCACGAGAAGAACTACTTCTTCCGGATGAGCACCTTCGCCGAGCGCCTGCTCGCCCTCTACGAGGAAGACCCCGACTTCGTCCAGCCCGAGAGCGCCCGCAACGAGGTCATCTCCTTCGTGAAGCAGGGCCTTTCCGACCTGTCGATCTCGCGCTCGAGCTTCGACTGGGGCATCAAGGTGCCGTGGGACGACAGCCACGTCGTCTACGTCTGGTTCGACGCGCTGCTCAACTACATCACCGCCGCCGGTTACGGGCAGGACGACGAGCGGTTCAGCAGGCTCTGGCCGGCCACGCACATCGTCGGCAAGGACATCCTCCGGTTCCACGCCGTGATCTGGCCCGCCATGCTGATGGCCGCCGGGCTCCCGGTGCCGCGCCGGGTCTTCGGCCACGGCTGGTTGCTCGTCGGCGGCGAGAAGATGAGCAAGTCCAAGCTCACCGGCATCGCCCCGAGCCAGATCACCGACACCTTCGGCTCCGACGCGTTCCGCTACTACTTCATGCGCGCCATCAGCTTCGGACAGGACGGCTCGTTCTCCTGGGAGGACCTCTCCGCCCGGTACCAGTCCGAGCTCGCCAACGGCTTCGGTAACCTCGCCTCCCGCGTCATCGCCATGGTCGTGCGCTACTGCGATGGCGAGATCCCGGTCACGACGGCCTTCACCGAGGCGGACGCGGCCATCCGGGCCACCGAGATCCGGGTGACGGATGCCGCGGGCGAGGCCATCTCCCGCCTCGCGATCCACGAGGCGATCGCATCCGTCTGGGAACTCGTCGACGAGCTCAACGGCTACATCACGAGCCAGGAACCGTGGGGCCTCGCCAAGGACCCCGCCGACCGCGACCGGCTCGACGCCGTGCTGTTCACCGCCGTGCGCGGCCTCGGCACCCTCGCCGTGCTGCTCTCCCCGGTCGTCCCCGAGGCGTGCGCCAAGCTCTGGTCCGCCCTCGGCGGAGAGGGCCTCGTCACCGACCAGCGCATCGACCGCGCGTGGGAGTGGACCGGAGGCACCCACGTCTCCCCGCTCGAGGCGCTCTTCCCGCGCATCGAGGCGACGGTTGGCTAACGAACCCGTCCGCCAGCGTGAGCAGACCGCCGGCCGCGACCTGAGCTACCCGGCCCCGCCGGAGTCGCTCCCCGTGCCGGTGTACGACAACCACACCCATCTCGAGATCAGCGACGGCGAGCATCCGCTCAGCCTCGCCGAACAGCTCGACCGGGCCGTGAGCGTGGGCGTGCAGGGCGTGATCCAGGTCGGCGGCGACCGGGAGACCTCCCGCTGGTCGGCCGAGGCCGCCGCGAGCGAGCCACGCATGCTCGCGGCGGTCGCGATCCACCCGAACGAGGCACCGGACTACGAACAGGCCGGCACGCTCGACGACGCCCTCGCCGAGATCAGCGAACTCGCCGGGCGCCCGCGGGTCGTCGCGATCGGCGAGACCGGGCTCGACTTCTTCCGCACCGGGCCGGAGGGGCTCGCCGCCCAGTACCGCAGCTTCGAGGCGCACATCGAGATCGCGAAGCAGAACGGCCTCGCCCTGCAGATCCACGACCGCAACGCGCACGCCGAGGTCATCGCGACCCTGCTGCGGGTCGGCGCCCCCGAGCGCACGGTCTTCCACTGCTTCTCCGGGGACGCCGAGATGGCCGCGATCTGTGCAGAACACGGCTGGTACCTCTCCTTCGCCGGCAACGTCACGTTCAAGAACGCCGGCATGCTCCGCGCGGCCCTCGCCGCTGCTCCCCGCGAGCTGCTGCTCGTCGAGACGGATGCCCCCTTCCTCACCCCCATGCCCTTCCGCGGCCGACCGAACGCGCCGTACCTGCTGCCGCACACCCTGCGCGCGATGGCCAACCACCTCGAAACGGATGTCGCCATGCTGGCCGCCCAGATCTCCACCACCACCGAACGCGTCTACGGGCGCTGGGATGCCGAACCCGTCGTGCCGGCGCCGTCCGCGCCGACCGTCAGCCTCGGGGGACTCCGGTGAGCGACGCCGAGAACACTCCGGTGACCCCGGCCACGGATGCCGCCCTGCCCGTCGAGCCCGCGGCATCCGCCGCGCCCACACCGCGCTCACTGCTCGGCCCCGCCGAGATCCGCGACCTCGCCGAGATGCTCGGCGTGAACCCGACCAAGAAGCTCGGCCAGAACTTCGTGATCGACGGCAACACCGTCCGCCGCATCGTCAAGGTCGCCGCGATCACCCCAGAGGACACCGTCGTCGAGGTCGGACCCGGCCTCGGCTCGCTCACCCTCGGCCTGCTCGAGACCGGTGCGCGCGTCGTCGCCGTCGAGATCGACGACCGCCTCGCCGAGCAGCTCCCGCTCACCGTCGAGCTGATGCACCCGGACGCGCCGCTCGTCGTGCTCCGCGCCGACGCGCTCAAGATCACCGACCTGCCGGGGGAGCCGACCCGGCTCGTCGCCAACCTGCCGTACAACGTCTCGGTGCCGGTGCTGCTGCACATGCTCGAGCACTTCCCGTCGATCCGCGCCGGCGTCGTGATGGTGCAGGCCGAGGTCGGCGAACGGCTCGCCGCGCCCCCCGGCTCGAAGGTCTACGGCAGCCCGAGCGTCAAGGCCGCCTGGTACGGGGCCTTCCGCACCGCGGGCAAGGTCAGCCGCCAGGTGTTCTGGCCGGTGCCGAACGTCGACTCGATCCTGATCGCGTTCCAGCGCCGCGAGAGCCCGCTCGAGAGCGAGGACCTGCGCCTCGCGACGTTCGCGCTCGTCGACGGCGCCTTCCAGCAGCGCCGCAAGATGCTCCGCCAGTCGCTCTCGACCGTGCTCGGCGACTCGGCAACGGCGACCGCGATCCTCGAAGCCGCGGGCATCGACCCCACCGAGCGCGGCGAACAGCTCACCGTCGACGCCTTCCTCGCCATCGCCAGGTCCTGGACCGCCGCCGACCCGTCCTGACCCCGCGCACGAGGGGGCTGTGCGGCTGAGCTAGGTTAGAACCATGACCAACGCGGCCACATCTCACGTTGTGCACGCGCGGGCGCCGGGCAAGATCAACGTCTTCCTGAAGGTCGGTGCCGTGCTCGAAGACGGCTACCACGAAGTCGCGACCGCCTACCAGGCCGTGTCGCTCAGCGAAGACGTGCGCGCCTATCCCGCCGACGACTTCTCCTGCGAATTCACCGGCTCGATCGACACCTCCGGCCTTGCGACCGACGGCAGCAACCTCGCGATCCGGGCCGCTCGCGCCCTTGCCCGCCGGTCCGGCTACCGCGGCGGCGTTCATCTCAAACTTGAGAAGAACGTGCCGATCGCCGGGGGAATGGGCGGCGGATCGGCCGACGCCGCCGCAACCCTGCTCGCGTGCGACGCCCTCTGGGGCACCGAGGCGACCCGCGAGGAACTGCTCGCCATCGCCGCGACTCTCGGCGCCGACGTCCCCTTCGCGTTCACGGGCGGCACCGCCGTCGGCACCGGCCGCGGCGACCAGTTGAGCCCCGCGCTCGCCAAGGGCCAGTTCCACTGGGTGCTCGCCCTGGCCGACTTCGGCATGTCCACCCCCGGCGTGTACCAGGAACTCGACCGCCACCGTGAGCGCCATGCCCAGGACATCTTCCCGGCGCAGGCGCAGCCGACGGTCGACGCCAACGTGCTCCAGGCCCTGCGCGCCGGCGACGCCCGGATGCTCGCCGAGTCCCTGCACAACGACCTCCAGGCCCCGGCGCTGCACCTCGCCCCCGGCCTCGGCAAGGTCATCGAGCTCGGCGAGGAGAACGGCGCCCTCGCCGGCATCGTCTCCGGGTCCGGTCCAACGGTCGCGTTCCTCGTGGCGGATGCCGACAGCGCGCTCGAGCTCCAGGTCGCGCTGAGCGCCTCCCGCCTGCACGTGGTGCGGGCGACGGGCCCGGTCCACGGCGCCCGTCTCGTCCACGACTGAGCCGCGGCATCCGCCTGCCCCGACCTGCGCGCCGGGCTCCCAGCCGCGCACGGTAAAGTTGTAAGCTATGGCACATTTGCTCGGGGCCGAGTCCCTGCACCTTGAATACCCCACCCGCGTCATCTTCGACTCCGTCACCGTCGGACTCAACGAGGGCGACCGCATCGGAGTCGTGGGGCGCAACGGTGACGGCAAGTCCACCCTGCTGAGCCTCCTCGCCGGACGCATCGAACCCGACTCCGGCCGCGTCACCCGCCGCCGCGGCGTCACGATCGGCGTGCTCGACCAGTCCGACGCCCTCGCCTCAGGCCAGACCGTCGGCCACACCGTCGTCGGCACCATGGACGAGCACCTCTGGGCCGGGGACGCCAAAGTCCGCGACGTCATCGGCGGACTCGTGCGCGACATCCCCTGGGACGCACTCGTCGACGACCTTTCCGGTGGCCAGCGCCGCCGGGTCGCCCTCGCCGCCGTGCTGATCGGCGACCACGACGTGATCTTCCTCGATGAGCCCACCAACCACCTCGACGTCGAGGGCATCACCTGGCTCGCCGGGCACCTGCGCAACCGCTGGGCGACGAACTCCGGCGGCCTCGTGGTCGTGACCCACGACCGGTGGTTCCTCGACGAGGTCTGCAACCAGACCTGGGAGGTGCACGACCGTCTGATCGAACCCTTCGAGGGCGGCTACGCCGCGTACATCCTGCAGCGCGTCGAGCGCGACCGGATGAGCGCCGCGACAGAGTCGAAGCGCCAGAACCTGATGAAGAAGGAGCTCGCCTGGCTCCGCCGCGGCGCCCCCGCCCGCACCGCCAAGCCCAAGTTCCGCATCGACGCGGCCAACGAGCTCATCGAGAACGAGCCGCCGCCCCGCGACACCGTCACGATGCAGTCGATGGCGATGCAGCGCCTCGGCAAGGACGTCGTCGACCTCATCGACGTCTCGGTGGACTTCGAGGACAAGCACGTGCTGAAGGACATCACCTGGCGGATCGCCCCAGGGGAACGCACCGGCATCATGGGCGTCAACGGCGCGGGCAAGTCCACGCTGCTGAACCTCGTCGCCGGTACCCTCCAGCCGACGAGCGGCCACGTCAAGCGCGGCAAAACCATCAAGGTCGCCGTGCTCACCCAGCAGCTCTTCGAGCTCGAGGGCATCCAGAACGACCGGGTCAGCGAGGTCATCGGCCGCCAGAAGACGAGCTACATCGCCGGAGGCAAGGAGATCACCCCCGGCCAGATGCTCGAGCGGATGGGCTTCATGAGCGCCCAGCTCGTCACCCAGGTCAAGGACCTCTCCGGTGGCCAGAAGCGCCGCCTGCAGCTGCTGCTGATCGTGCTCGACGAGCCGAACGTGCTCATCCTCGACGAGCCCACCAACGACCTGGACACCGACATGCTCGCGGCCATGGAGGACCTGCTCGACTCCTTCCCCGGCACCCTGCTCGTCGTCTCGCACGACCGGTACCTGATCGAACGCGTCACCGACAACCAGTACGCGGTCACCGAGGGCGGCTTCCGCCACCTGCCCGGCGGCGTCGACCAGTACCTCGAGATGCGCAAGCAGCAGATCAACGACTCCGACAAGCCCGCAGAGGCGAACGCCTCGAACACCTCCGGCGGCAAGCCGGCCAGGAACCTGGCCATCGGCGGCGCAGAGCTCCGCAACGCGCAGAAGGAGCTCGCCTCCATCGAGCGCAAGGTCGCCAAGCAGAAGTCCCGGATCGTGGTGTTGAACCAGAACATGGTCAGCCACGACCAGAACGACTACGCAGGCCTCGGCGAGCTCGGCACCGAGCTGCAGGGTCTCGAATCCTCCATCTCGAGCTTCGAAACTCGCTGGCTCGAACTTTCGACGCTGATCGAGGGTTAAAACCGCGGATGCTGTGACCGCGTGTTACGCAGCGGCGTGCGCGGCGCAGCATCCTTTGTTAACCTGAAGGTGTGCCTCGCGATGCAGCGGCACAGACTCCCACCCCTTCGTGCCGTGGCTTTGCTGTGCCGTCGATTGCCGGGGCTCGTCCACGAGACAGCACTCGCGGCTCTCACCCGCAGCACACCCAAGGGGATTCACCACGTGAAAAAGTCAACTCTGTCCAAGCGCTTGCTCGCGGCTCTCGCGACCGTCCCGCTCCTCGCCCTGCTCGCCGGGTGCGCCGGCGGCACGGCGGATGCCGGCAGCGACAAGACTGTCAAGATCGGCGTCGTCGGCGCGAGCGACCCGTACTGGGCCGTCTACACGAAGGCCGCCGCCGATGCGGGAATCAAGGTCGAGATCGTCGACTTCTCCGCATACGACCAGCCGAACCCCGCGCTGACCGCCGGTGAGATCGACCTCAACCAGTTCCAGCACCTCGTCTACCTCGCGCAGTACAACACGGCGAGCAACGCGGACCTCACCCCGATCGGTTCGACGGCGATCTACCCGCTCGGCCTGTACTCGACGAAGTACAAGAAGGTCAGCGAGATCCAGAAGGGCGACACCATCGCGGTGCCGAACGACGCGAGCAACCTGGCCCGCGCGCTCCTCGTGCTGCAGTCGGCCAAGCTCATCACGCTGAAGGACGGCGGCTCGATCTTCTCGACCCTCGACGACATCGACACGTCGGCCTCCAAGGTCACCGTCACCGCGCTCGAGGCCTCCCTCACCGCGACTTCGCTTCCTGACGTCGCCGGCGCGATCATCAACAACGACTTCGTCGAGAAGGCCGGACTGAAGTTCACCGACGCCCTCGCCAAGGATGACCCGGCCGACCCGACCGCCATCCCCTACGTCAACGTGTTCGTCGCCCGCGCCGCGGACAAGGACAACGCGACCTACCAGAAGCTCGTCCAGATCTATCAGGACACCCAGGCCGTGCAGGACGGCGTGCTCGCCGTCTCCGGCGGCTCCGGTGTTCTCGTGAAGACCCCGGTCGCCGACCTGGTCTCCTCGCTCGCCACGGTCGTCGCGGACACCAAGGCCAACAAGAAGTAGTCGCCCCCGGTTGCCCGGATGCCCGCTTCGCACTCGCGAGGCGGGCATCCGGTGTGAAACCAGAGAATTCCAGGAGAGTTGAATGCCGATCGTCGAATTGCGCGGTGTCAGCAAGATCTACCCACCCCACGAAAAGGGCGGCAGCGACGTCGTCGCGATCGACGACGTCAGCCTGGCCGTCGAGGCCGGCGACGTCTACGGGATCATCGGCTACTCGGGAGCCGGCAAGAGCACCCTCGTGCGCCTCGTGAACGCGCTCGAACGGTCAACGTCCGGAGAGATCCTGATCAACGGACGGGACATCGCCGGCCTGGCAGAGCGCGAACTGCGCAGCGTGCGTCTCGGCATCGGCATGATCTTCCAGCAGTTCAACCTGCTCGGCTCGCGCAGCGTCGCGGCCAACGTGTCCTATCCGCTCGAGGTGGCGCACCGGCCCAAGGCCGAACGCGCCAAGCGGGTCGCCGAGATGCTCGACTTCGTCGGCCTCGCCGACAAGGCCCGCGCGTACCCCGACCAGCTCTCCGGCGGCCAGAAGCAGCGCGTCGGCATCGCCCGCGCCCTCGCGAGCCAGCCCGCCATCCTCCTCGCCGACGAGGCCACGAGCGCCCTCGACCCCGAGACGACCCACGAAGTGCTCGACCTGCTGACCCGGGTCAACCGGGAATTCGGTGTGACGATCATCGTGATCACGCACGAGATGGACGTGATTCAGACGATCGCGAGCAAGGTCGCGGTGATGGACCAGGGCCGGGTCATCGAACGCGGTGACGTGTTCGATGTGTTCTCGAACCCGCAGCAGCCGGCATCCGCCCGGTTCGTCTCAACCGTCGTCAAGGGCATCCCGAGCGCCGACGAGCTCGCCGTGCTGCGCAGACGCCACCCCGGGCGGATCGTGTCCCTCGCCTTCCGCGACAACACGGTCGACCAGGCCCGTGTCTTCGGCGAACTGGCTCGCGCCGGCGTCGCATTCGAGGTCGTCTTCGGCGGCATCAACGAAGTGCAGGGCCGCTCCTTCGGGCATCTCACCCTCGCGCTCAGCGACGCCACGGCGGCGGATGCCCGCACAGCGTCTGCCGGCAGCGCGGACGACCGCATCGATGCGGTCCTCGATCGGATCAGAACACTCACGACCGTCACGGAGGTGCGCTGATGGAATCCCTCATCGAACTGCTGCCCCAGCTCTGGAAGGCCGCAGGGGAGACGCTCTACATCGTCGGCCTCACCCTGTTCTTCGGGGGCCTCGGCGGCCTGATCGTCGGCCTCGGCCTGTACCTGACCCGCGGCGGCAGCCTGCTCGCCAACAAACCCGTGTTCGTGGTGCTGAACCTGCTGGTCAACTTCGTGCGGCCCATCCCGTTCATCATCTTCCTCGCCGCCGCGCAGCCGCTCGCCCGGCTCGTGGTCGGAACCGGAATCGGCAATAACGCGATCATCTTCACGATCTCGCTCGCGGCATCCTTCGCGATGGGCCGTATCGTCGAGCAGAACCTGCTCACCGTGACGCCCGGCGTGATCGAGGCCGCCCGCAGCGTGGGCGCCGGAACGGCCCGGATCATCTTCACCGTGCTCCTGCCCGAGGCGCTCGGTCCGCTGATCCTCGGCTACACGTTCATCTTCGTCGCGCTCGTCGACATGTCGGCGGTCGCCGGGTACGTCGGTGGCGGCGGCCTCGGTAACTTCGCCCTGCTCTACGGGTACCGCCAGTTCAACCCGATCGTGACCTGGGCTGCCGTGCTGCTGATCATCGTGCTCGTCCAGTTGGTGCAGTACCTCGGGAACACGCTGGCGCGAAAGGCGTTCCGCCGCTAGGCGTTCTCGAAACTGTTGCCGGGCCGGACAGCTTCCGTTCACCCCCCGGCAAGGTGACACTCCCGGGCCGGACACCTGAGGCCAGCACAGTATTGCCGGGGCTGGCCCACCCGAGCCGGCACACAGTCTCGACTGCACCCGTCGCTGTTTGGTTCAGGCCGTTGGAGTCGCTGTGTCGCCCCGCCCAAGTGTGGTCTTCTCGGCCTTCCGTTCCAACGCGGACCCGCGCCTGCAGGGCTGGGTCGCCTTCCGGGAGAGCGTTCAGTCCGGTGCCCGCGGCGGCGACGTCGCCCGCGTCAGCGGACTCGCACGCGCCGGCGAACTCGCTCGCACGGGAGAACTCGCCCGCACCGGAACGACCGACCGGGTGGCCGAGGGCCGGGATCGCTCCCGTGGCCTCGCCACCGTCGCCGACTCCGGCCACTCCGGCATCTGGCGGCTGCTCGCCTCGAACAGCCGCGAGCTCGGCCGCAGCTCCTCGGTCTACGGCTCGTTCGCCGGCGCGCGGGCTCATGTCCTCGAACTCAAGGACCAGTGCGACGCGATGGTCGCGACCGTCGTCACCGGGCCGTCGGCAGGCACCCATGGCTGGGTGGTCACCATCGGCGAACGCATCGTGATGACAGCGGGACGCTGGTACGGCGCCGCCTCCGCGAGCCGGGAAGCCGCCGCCGGCACGATCGAAGCCTTCCGCGTCGCGCTCGTCGCCGAAGACGCCCGCCACGCGACCGAGGCCGGCCGCCGGGGCAGCCGGGTGCTCAGCGAGGCCGAACGGGCCCAGGCGTGGTGAGCGGCACACGGCTCCGCGGCCTGCGCGGCTGGATCGGTGCCGCAGCGACCGCCGGGCTGCTCTGCTGGGTCGTCTTCGGCTGGCTCGTACCCGGCTTCACCGCACCGGAAGGCATCCGGGCGAGCGTGGCGGCCGTGGCCGCCGACGCTGTTCCCTCCGTTCCCACGGCAGCGGATGCCGCAGCGACCGTGACCGTGACGCCGGCGACTCCCGCTCCGGCGGCCGACCAGTCCGCCGCCGGCTCGTCCCTCGCGTCGACAGGGGAAACCGCGCTGCTCACCGGGAACGCTGCGCTCGTGGACGCGGACTGGGCTGCCCGCGTGGCCGCGGCCACCGGCATCCCGCGGCGGGCCATGCTCGGCTATGCGGGTGCCTCGCTCGCCCTCGCCGCCGAACAGCCCGGTTGCCGACTCGGCTGGAGCACCCTCGCCGGCCTCGGCAACATCGAGTCCGGGCACGGCACCCACGCGGGCTCGGTGCTCGGTACCGACGGTACCGCCCGGCCCGGCATCTTCGGTCCGGCCCTCGACGGCTCTGATTTCGCAGCGATGAGCGACACCGACGGCGGCGCCTGGGACGGCAGTGCGGCGTGGGACCGTGCGGTCGGCCCGCTGCAGTTCATCCCCGCGACCTGGCAGCGCTGGGGCGCCGACGGCAACCGGGACGGTGTCGACGACCCGCAGCAGATCGACGACGCCGCCCTCGCAGCCGGGCGCTACCTGTGCAACTACGGCGACCTCGCGCTGCCCGACCGCTGGCGCGCGGCCGTCTTCGCGTACAACCACGTCGACTCCTATGTCACCGCCGTCGCCGGTTACGCGAACACCTACGCCGCCCGGGCGAAGTAGCCCTCTGTGACAGGCACGATCGATCCCGCCGAGACGACGGCTGCCTCCGGTGCACCGGCAGGCCGGCGCACGGTCGGCGCTGGCGAGGGGCTGATCTCGGGCCGCTACCGGCTCGGTGAACTCCTGGGGACGGGCGGGTCGGCATCCGTCTTCTCCGCCGTGGACACGCAGGCAGGGGAGGGCGCAGTCAGAGAGATCGCCCTCAAGATCCTGCACCCGCACCTGTCCCGCTCCGACCGGGCCAGGGAAGCGTTCTTTGCGGAGGCCAGGGCCGCGGCCGTGTTGCGGCACCCGAACATCGTCGCGGTGCTCGGCGTCGGCGTGCACCACACCGGTCACGGCCCGGGGATCGGCGCCGGGACCGAGCCCCGCACCGGCACAGGCACCGGTGCGAACGCCGAGGAGCCGCAGGCCTGGATCGCGCTCGACCGCGCGCCGGGGATCAGCCTCGCCGAATACGTCGAGCATCGCGGGGCGCTGCCCGTCGGGCAGGCGCTCACCGTCGCGTCCGCGGTGCTGCGCGCCCTCGAGGCCGCGCACGACATCGGCCTGGTCCACCGCGACGTCTCCCCGGCCAACATCATGGTCGACCCGGACCCGGCCGGTAACGTCGGTATCGACGGAGTGCGCCTGCTCGACTTCGGCCTCGCGGATGCCGCCGGTCGCCCCGCCCTCGGCACCGACGTCCTCCGCAGCGCACCCGATGCGACAACGCAGGAAATCCCGGTCGTGCAGAGCGTGCTCGGGAGCGTGAACTACATGTCGCCGGAGCAGGCGCGGGGCGACGCCGTCGACGAACGCGGCGACGTGTACCAACTCGGCGGGGTGTTGTACTTCGCGCTCACCGCACGGGCGCCGTTCGTCCGGGATTCCGTCGCCGCGGTGATGCGCGCCCACGTGCAGTCTCCGCCGCCGGTGCCGTCGGTGCAGCACTCCGGCATCCCGCGGAGTGTCGACCGGCTCGTCGTCAAGGCGCTCCTCAAAGACCCGGACGCCCGGTTCCCCTCCGCCGCGGCGATGGGCGCGGCCGTCGACGCGGCCCTGGACCGCATCGGGGCCGGGGGAGTGCCGGGTCGCGCCGCGGCCCCGCCAGAGGGGGCCCTGCCCGGCGGCGGTCGCGTCTTGCCCGCGGACGACACCACGGGACTGTTCCGGCCGGGCGACCTCGCGGAGCTCGCTGAGCGCACGATGGTGCTCGGTGCGGTACCGGTACCGGTACCGGTACCGGTACCGGTCCCGGATCCTGTGCCTGTTCCGCACCCGATCCCGACCGCCCATCCCGCCCCGGCCACGATCGTGCACGCGACCGGAAACGCACGCGCGGGAACGGCATCCGCCGCGGTCGTCGTCCCGCCGGACAACCCGGCCTGGGTGCGGAGCGGCCGCAGCCGCCGTCGCGGCGGCGGGCTCTGGGCCGTCTCGATGATCCTCGTGATCGGGGGAGCATTCGCCTGGGTCCTCGCTGCCGGCGGCGCGGCGCCGACGTCGGTGGCCGTCACGAGCAGCACGCCCGCGCCCGCGAGCGCCACCCCCGAGCCGATGATCACCGCCCACGCCACGGCGGCGCCGAAGACCATCCGGGTGCCGGAGGTCTCCGTGATGACCCTCGACGGGGCACGGGCCGCGCTCGCCGCCCTCGGGCTCCGCCTCGGCGCGCTCACCCTCCAGGACTCGGGGCGCCCCCTCGACACGGTGCTCGGCGTCAGCCCGGCGGCCGGTACCTTCCTGGACCCCGGAGACCCGGTCGACCTCACCGTGGCGTCCGGCTCGAACACGGTGCCGGACACCGTCGGTCTCAGCAAGGCGGAGGCGATCGCCGCCCTCGAAAACGCGGGATTCCTGGTCCTCACCGACTCGAGGCCCGACGCCGCCGCGACGCCGGGAACCGTGATCGCGGTCGCCCCGTCCGGTCAGAAGACCCTGCGTCTCGGCACCTCCATCACCCTCACCCTGGCCACGGCGCCCGAGCCGTCTGCCGCCCCCACAGCCACGTCGACGCCCCCGCCGGGCCCGACACAGACCCCCGCTCCGACGCAGGCGCCCACGGGCTGACGGCTCCCGAATCGACCGCCACAACTCTCCACGCGGCGTCCACATCTCGGTTGAGAAATCGACGCCAATCGTTCACCAACCGCCCCGAACATATGTTTCGGACGCGTTACCCCCACCCGTGCGTTCACCCCCTCCCGAGTCTTTTCCAAGGACAGCCATGCCGATTTCGAGCCTCGTCTCGCCGCCCCTGGGCGACTCGCCCCTGGGCGACGCCTTCGGGACAGACCCGGCCGTTTTCGACCCGTCGAACCCCGACTCCCGGCCGCGGCGCTCCCTGGTCTCCCGCCCGTCGATCTCCGACTCGGTGTTCCGCTCGGTCGCGTTTAGCGCGGGCACGATCACCGTGCTGATCATGCTCGCGGTCGGTGTCTTCCTCTCGCTGCGCGCCGGCGACGCCCTCGGGGTCGCTGGGTTCAACTTCCTCTTCGAGCAGGACTGGTCGCCGGAAACGAAGAAGTTCGGCATCGCATCCGTTCTCTTCGGCACCATCACGATCGCCGTCATCGCAATGTGCGTCGCGGTGCCCCTCGCCCTCGGCACGGCGCTCCTCATCTCCGAGGTCGCCCAGGGGCGGCTCAAGTCCACGCTCGTCACCCTCGTCGACCTGATGGCCGCCGTTCCCAGCGTGGTGTTCGGCCTCTGGGGCGTGTTCTTCCTCCAGGCGAACGTCATCCCGGTCGCCACCTGGATCTCCACCTACTTCGGCTGGATCCCGTTCTTCAGCGTGACGGATGCGACGGGCCAGGCCCTCACCGAGGCAAGCGCCTTCACCTCCTCGGCCTTCATCGCCGGAATCGTGGTGGGCCTCATGGTCGTGCCCACCCAGACCTCGGTGATGCGCGAAGCCTTCTCCCAGGCGCCGATCGGTGAACGCGAGGCGGCCTTCGCTCTCGGCTCCACCCGGTGGGGCATGATCACGTCCGTGGTGCTCCCGTTCGGCCGCGGCGGCATCATCGGCGGCACCATGCTCGGCCTCGGCCGGGCCCTCGGCGAGACCATCGCCGTCTACATGATCATCTCCCCGATCTTCACGATCAACTGGGAGGTGCTCAAGACCGGCACGAACTCGGTGTCCGCGCTCATCGCGCTCCGCTACGGCGAGTCGAGCTCCTTCGGCCTCTCCGCACTGATGGCCGCCGGCCTCGTGCTCTTCCTGATCACTCTCGTGATCAACTTCACGGCCTCGTCGATCGTGGCGCGGTCCCGCTCCGGGGCGGAGAGCGACTGATGACCAGCGCACACAGCACCCAGGCGACGGATCCCGCGGCATCCGCCGGCCCCTCGACCCTCGTGATGACCGAGACGGCCGTCGAGCTCGAGGCCGAGCTCGAACTCCAGGCCGCAGCAGTCCGGCACACCACGAACATCCCCTCCTCGGTCGGCATCGAGATCGGCCCGCGCCGCCGGATGCGCGCCGCCAGGGTCGACGACCAGTTCAACATCCTCGGTGCTGCAGCGGCCGGCGTGGCCGTCGCCGTGCTGCTGTTCGGCTGGTTCGGACCGCTCTCCGGCTATGTCGGCTTCGTGATCGTCGCGTTCATCGCCTTCATCGGCTTCTACGCCCTGCTCGTCAGCCTGAAGAGCGACTGGCAGGAGGTCAAGGACCGGGTCATGTCGGTTGTCCTTTCGAGCGCCGGCGTGCTGCTCTTCGGCGCCCTCGTCTTCGTCGTCGCGTACACCCTCGTGCGCGGCCAGGAAGCCCTCCCGCACCTCAACTTCTTCACCGACAGCATGGAGCTCGCCGGCCCGCTCGACGGCCTCGAACTCGGCGGAATCTTCCACGCCATCCTCGGTACCCTGATGCAGATCACGATGGCGCTCATTGTCACCGTTCCGCTCGGCATCCTCACGGCCCTGTTCCTCAACGAGGTCGGCGGAAAGTTCGCCCGCTTCGTGCGCACCATCTCGGACGCGATGACGGCGCTGCCCTCGATCGTCGCCGGCCTCTTCGTCTACTCCGCGATCATCGTGCTGATCACCCACCAGCGCAGCGGGTTCGCCGCCTCGATGGCCATCACGGTGATGATGCTCCCGATCGTGATCCGCGCCTCCGACATCGTCCTCCGTCTCGTCGCGGGAAACCTTCGCGAAGCCGCGTACGCGCTCGGGTCCACGCGCTGGCGCACGGTCTGGCATGTCGTGCTGCCGACCGCCCGCCCCGGGCTCGCGACCGCCGTCATCCTCGGCACCGCCCGCGGAATCGGCGAGACCAGCCCCGTGCTGCTCACGTCCGGCGTCACCGCCGTCGTCAACCTCAACCCCTTCGAGGGACCGATGATCTCGTTGCCGCTGCAGGTCTTCGACTTCGTCAAGTCGCCGGAACCGAACATGATCGCCCGTGGCTTCGGGGCGGCGGCCGTGCTGATCCTCCTCGTGCTCACCCTGTTCGCGATCGCCCGCCTCATCGGCGGCAAGGGGCCGGGCGACCTGTCCCGCGCCCAGCAGCAGCGGGTCGTCGCGGCCTCCGGGCGCGACCTCAAGCGGATCACCGTTGCCGCCGACCGCCGCATCCTCCTCGAGGCGAACACCTCGGGGGCCTGGCCGCCGCCGACGGCACCACCGAACCACCCCAGCAGCCCAGCGCCGACGATCGACCTCAGCACAAAGGAGCCGTCCTCGTGACGCCGCAGCCCCGTTGGATCCGTGCGATCCGCGCCCTCTTCGCCCTCGCCGTCGTGGTGATTCTCGGTCTGTCCGGAACGCTGTCTGCCCAGGCCGTTTCCTACGACCCCATCACCGGAACCGGCTCGACCTGGTCCCAGAACGCCCTCGACCAGTGGCGCAAGAACGTGGCCTCGAACTACGGCATGACCGTCAACTATTCCGGTGTCGGCTCCTCCGCGGGCCGCCGGGACTTCGTGGCCGGAAACGTCGACTTCGCCGTCAGCGAGATCCCGTTCCAGACCGCTCCCGAAGACGGTTCAGCGCCCGAGGTTCCGAGTCGCGGCTACGCGTACATGCCGATCGTCGCCGGTGGCACCTCGTTCATGTACAACCTCAAGATCAACGGTGCCCGCGTCTCCAACCTGCGCCTGAGTGGCGAGGTCGTCACCAAGATCTTCACCGGCGTCATCACCAAGTGGAACGACCCGGCGATCCAGACGGACAACCCCGGACTGAAGATGCCGGACAAGGGCATCGTCCCTGTCGTGCGGTCGGACGGCTCGGGCTCGACCGCCCAGTTCAGCCTCTGGATGTCCAAGCAGTACAACTCCCTCTGGGGCGCTTTCTGCGTCAAGGTCGGCAAACCGGCCTCCTGCGGCCTCACCTCGCAGTACCCGACCTACGGCAACGCGAAGGCCCAGAGCGGTTCGGCGGGCGTCGCCGGGTATGTCGCCCAGGACTATGGCGAAGGCGCCATCACGTACGTCGAGTATTCCTACGCGCTCAAGGCCGGCTTCCCGGTCGCCAAGGTCCTGAACACCGCCGGATACTACGTCGAGCCGACCGCGAACTCCGTCGCCGTTGCCCTGCTGCAGGCAAAGATCAAGACGGATGTCCCGGTCTCGAGCCCCGACTACCTCACCCAGATCCTCGACGGCGTCTACAACAACCCCGACCCGCGCACGTACCCGCTGTCGAGCTACTCCTACATGATCGTGCCGACCGAGGTCGGCGGTGTCTTCACCGCGAAGAAGGGCCTCACCCTCGGCGCGTTCGCGAACTACATGCTCTGCGAGGGCCAGCAGCAAGCGGCGGCCCTGGGCTACTCGCCGCTCCCGATGAACCTTGTGCTCGCCGGGTTCGACCAGATCAAACGAGTGCCGGGAGCGGATGTCTCGGGCGTCGACATCAACAACTGCAACAACCCGACCTTCAAGGCCGGCGACTCCCCATCGAGCAACCTGCTCGCGACCAACGCACTCAAGCCCGCCGACTGTGACAAGGTCGGCACGAGCCAGTGTGTCACCGGAACAGGAGGGGCGCCCGATGACACGGCGACGACCGGAACCGGTACCGGCGGCTCCGCAGCCACGGCCGACACGGCCGCGGCGGCAGCGGCCGCCGCAGGAGCAGGGGCCGGAGCGGCGGCGACGACGGCAAACGCCGGGGCAGCGGGCACGGGCGATGCCGCGGCCGCGGTCTACGACGAGAACGGTGCTCTCGTCTCAGGCGGCACCGGTGGCACGGCCTCGACCGGAGTGGCCGGGTCCGCGGTGGCGTCGCCCTTCACCCTCGCCGACAACGGCTGGGGTGCGCAGCAGTCGATCATGCTGTTCGCCGGCGTGTTGCTCATCGGCTCTGCCGTGCTGCCCCCGGTGCTCTGGCGCCGGCTCAAGCCACGCGGTCCGAAGGCGGGCACCAAGTGAAGCGCCTGATCCTGTCCACGGACTCGATGTGGACCCGCGCCGGCGCAAGCGGCATCGTCGTGGGCGTTGTCGTCGGCATCGGAGTGTCCATGCTGGCCTCCATTACCCCGCCCGCAGCATCCGCGGACACCTCGAGCGCCGTCACGGTGGCCGCCAAGGGCTATGACCTCGACATCTCGACGGCACCGTTCCCCGACCTCAAGGTGACAGTCTCTCAGACGAAGGACCTCGTCTCGCAGGGAATCGTCGTCAACTGGACCGGCTCGGGCGCGAAGTCGGTCCGGCCTGACGCCAGCTCGGGCGGCCAGAACTTCCTGCAGATCGCGCAGTGCTGGGGTGAGGACCCGCTGAACCCCGGGCATCCCGACCGCACCACCTGCCAGTACGGCGGTTTTCCCGGCAAGGCCGCGTCCACGCGCGACACCTCGGTTTCTGACGAATTCGTCAACGCCAAGGACACCCAATACACATCGCCCTCGAACGGCTTCACGATCCCGGCGGTCACGGCGATCCCGTACCGTGCCTCGACGGGCGGAACGATCTCGTCCGTCTTCAAGAATGGCGCCGGCGTCCTCACCCATTACATCCTCGATCCCCTGACAGGGCTTGTTCAGACCGCGAACGGCACGCCGGCTGCCACTGGCGTGACCCTGCCCTCCCCGATCGTGGGCGTCGACCTCGCCACGAACGAGTTCTACACGCAGTACACGACCAACGAGGTGCCGTGGGTGGGGTCGAGTGACACTGGCGCCGGCTCCGTCAAGTTCGAGGTCCAGACCGCGATGCAGTCTCCCGGCCTCGGCTGCGGTATGCCGGTCACGGCCACGGACGGCACGGTCACGGGCAAGTCCTGCTGGCTCGTCGTCATCCCGCGCGGCACCAACGACGTCGGCGAGTCGTACATCACCAAGTCCGGCCTGTTCTGGGACGCCTGGCAGCACAGTGTGGCCGTCAAGCTCGACTTCAAGCCGATCGGTCTGCGCTGCTCCATCGGCTCGGCCGAGAAGCAACTCTCCGGAAGCGAACTCGCCTCGGCGGCCGTCGCGTCCTGGCAGCCCAACCTCTGCACCGGCTCGACCGGATCCTCCTTCGTGCTCAGCACCGGCAACGAGGAAGACTCTCTCCTCTCCGCAAGCCAGAAGACCCCGAGTCCTCTCGCCCTGACATCGCGTGCCCTACAGACGACGAAGGCGGATCCCGTGCAGTACGCGCCGATCGCACTCTCCGGACTCGCCGTGTCCTTCTCGATCGACCGGAGGGTGAAACCCGTCGGCGCCGTGCCTCAGGAATACAAGGACAAGAACACCGAGTCCTTCACCTCGATGAACCTCACCCCGCGCCTGATCGCGAAGCTGTTGACGAACTCATATCTGGACTCCTTGCCGACGGGGGCCCCCGCTACCTCCAAATCGCTCGCGTTCTTCGTCGATAACCCCGAGAAGGTAAACCACAACGCGAGGAACCTGACCGTTGACCCCGACTTCCTCGCCGTGAACGACGCGGAATGGCAGTACCAGGACCTGACGGGTCCGTCCCTCGGCGACATGCTCCTGCCCTCGGGGCGCTCCGACGAGGCCCTACAGCTGTGGCGCTACGTGCTCTCAGATCCGGATGCCGTGGCTTTCCTCAACGGCGAAGCCGACAAGTGGGGCATGAAGGTCAACCCCTGGTACGCAACAAAGGACGCCGTCAACTCCTCCGGCACAAAAATGACCGTGCCCCGCACCAACTTCCCCAAGGCTGACCCAATCGCACGGGTGGCCACGGCCGACGGCCAGACCGAAGTCAACCTCGTCACCTGGCGCCCGTACGCGAGCGACTTCGAGAACGGCGCCTACCTCACCCTGCGCGGTGACGGCCAGGAGCTCGGCGACTGGAGCCCGAACACGGTTCCGCCGAAATGGGGCAAGAGCGTTCGCAACCTCGTCGGCACCCAGCGGGTGCTCGGACTCACGACAACGGCGGCAGCAGCCCGGTACCAGACGGTGACGGCGTCACTGCGAAACTCGGCGGGCACTTTCGTTGCCGCGAACTCCGCATCCCTGCTGGCCGCGGCCGCGGCGATGACCCCGACCACCGAGAACGCGGCCGTGCTCGAATACAACCCCACGAGCGCGAGCGCCAGGGCGGCGGCGTCGGCCTACCCGATGACCATGCCGGTCTACGCGGCGCTCAACCCACTGCAGACGGATGCCTCCGCCCGCGCCATTTACGCCAACATGATCCGCTACGCCGTTGCCGCCGGTCAGGTTCCCGGCAGTGCGATCGGCCAGCTCCCCGAGGGGTACGCGTCGATTCCGGCCAGCTGGGTCGCCCAGGCCCTCGCAGCCGCGACAGCCATCGAAAAGGGCATCAGCCCGATCGTCTCGGCGACTCCGACACCCACTCCCTCACCGACCGTCGCGGCCACTGCCGCCGCCCCTGCGGCGGCCTACGTCAACCCGAACGCAGGCAGTGGAACGGCAGCGGTCGCGGCCGTCGCCGCCGCCGTCGCCGGGACCGCGACCGCGACCGACCCTGCGGCTACCGGCGCGTCGGCCGGACCCCTCGTCGGCAAGCCGACGCCTTCCGATCCGGTCATCGGCCCCATTCCGGCAGCCATCCCTGTCGGATTCCTCTCCGGGCTGCTCGCAGCCGGTGGAGTCCCCCTGATTTCGCGTGTCCGGAGACGATCCTGATGCGCGCACAGCTTGACGTCCAGATTCCGGGTTTCGGCTTGGGACCAGACATCAGGAAAGACGTTCCCGCCCGGGTTCGTCTCATGCAGTACACCCGAAAGGCATCATCACAGTGATTTCGAAGAAGGCAATTGCGCTCTGCGCGACCGTCGGCGTCGCCCTCACCGGTTTCGCCATCGCGACGCCGGCCAACGCCGAGCCCGTTTCCAACAGCTACGTCGCCGTCGGCTCGGACACCCTGGAAGACGTGGTCAGCGCCCTGGCCAACGGATCCTCGCTCTCCGGATCTTCGGTTCGCTCGACGACCGCAGGTGGCGCGACCATCGGATCGTTCGACGCGACCGGCACGGCCTACATCACCACGAAATCCTCAGGCGTGCGCTTTGGACGCCCGAACGGGTCGGGTGACGGTCGCACGGCGCTCCTCCGCTCCATCGATGGCGCGGCATACACGTCTGGTACGGTCGGCGCGCCTGCCGCTGTCGTGATCAGCGGTCAGGTTGACATCGCGCGTTCCTCGGGCTCCGGCACCGTCGACGCCGCCGGAAGCCTGATCCAGGTTCCCTTCGGCCGTGACGCCATCGCCTACGCCTACGACAATGGCTCTACCGCGACCGGCATCGACACGATCGACACCGCGACCATGACGAGCCTCTACACCTGCAGCGTCACCACCCTCGGCGGCGTCACGGTCACCCCGATCATCCCGCAGGCCGGTTCCGGCACCCGCAAGGACTTCATGTCCAAGATCGGCGTCACCGACGCCACTCTCGGTTCCTGTGTCCAGACCGGCCAGGAGCACGACGCGTCCAACCTCGGCATCAACCAGATCATGCCGATGTCGGTCTCTCGTTGGGTCGCCATGAACACCGGTGCCAGCTACCCCAAGAAGAAGGACACCACGGTTCTCGGCTCGCTCGTTGCCGGCACCACCCCCGTCACCGGCACCGGCACCTCGATGGTCCCGAACGCCACTTACTATGCTGACTCCGTCTGGGGTCGCGACACCTACCTGGTCGTGCAGTACGCCCGCGTCGACCCGACCAACGCCTCCTACGACGCCACACTGGCCGGCCTGCTTGACCCGACCAAGAGCACCAGCCTGACCAACTCGCAGACCTCCCTCGCCTCCAAGGCCGGTTCGCTGAAGAAGAAGTTCGGCATCCTGGCACCCTCCACCACCACCGCTGTCCGCATCTCCAAGTAGCCCGACCTACTTCTAGAAAAGGTATTTGAATCTCATGAAGCTCAACAACAAGCTCCGCTTCGCCGCTGTCGGCGTCGTCTCCCTCGCCCTCGTTGCCGGCGCCTCCATGGTCGCCTCGGCCACCACCCAGACCAACGGCTCCGCAGCACCCCTCTACCTCTACGACGGCAACGGCATTCCGCTTGTCGACGGCGCCAGCCTGGGGTGGGGCGATGACATGATCGGTTCCTCGGTCAACAACGACCCCAGCGGAGAGTTCGCCTGCCCCGTCGGCACCACCGGAATCTTCGCGTTCCTCTCGGCCCCCGGCACAGAGACGGTCCCTGGCACCTGGAAGGCATACGCCCCCCTCGGCTTCAACGGTGCCACCCTCAACGTGCTGAACCCGTTCATCACCCCGGTTTCGCTGTACAACGGCGCCCAGGGCGCCGCTAAGGCCGCCGGTGGAAACTACAGCCTCGGCATTGCCTGCACCAACCTGAACGGTGTCGCGGTCACCTCCGCGTTCTTCCGTTCGATCTCGGTCACGCCGGTGACCGGTGCCTTCACGGCCTCCGCCACGACCGACGTCGTCACGACGCCGACCGCCACCCCGACCCCGACCCCGACCGCCCCGGCCGGCACGACCGGTACCGTCGCTCTCGCGCCGACCACCGCGAACGCCACCAACGGTGCGCTCGCCCTCACGGTTCCGGC
The DNA here is from genome assembly GCF_004402235.1 of Cryobacterium glucosi. Lineage (GTDB taxonomy): Bacteria > Actinomycetota > Actinomycetes > Actinomycetales > Microbacteriaceae > Cryobacterium > Cryobacterium glucosi. Next base: position 64,899 of record NZ_SOFS01000038.1, on the reverse strand, counting down.
CGGCGCCGCGGCGACGTTCTCCGCTCCGTCGCTCGTGAACAACAAGTCGACCACGGTCGGTACCCTCGGTGCCGTCACGGTCAACGACGGCCGCGTCGTCTCCCGCAACGGCTGGGACCTGTCCGCGAACGTTGCGAACTTCGTCAACTCAACCGACGCGACCAGCACCATCAGCAAGGTCCAGCTCGGCCTCGCCCCGTCGGTCACCGTTGCCGGCACCTCCGCGACCGGCGTCACCGCCGCCGCAGCCCAGGTCGCCGGTTCGGCGTCCTACCCGGCCGCCTTCGCCTCCGGCGCGGCAGCCAACACGGTCGGCGACAGCGTTCTCAACGCCGGCCTGACCTTCGTCGCACCGCAGGAGAAGGCGGCCGGCACCTACACGTCGACGCTGACCCTCACGGTCGTCTCGAAGTAGTAGCGCTACCCGAGTAGAGGGGGAGGGGCGGCGCCCGCGCCGTCCCTCCCTTTCCTCAGCACCACTCCGCATTCCGCTCCACCCCCAAGATTTCGGATCCGCCCGCAGAAAAGAGAACGCCGATCGTGATTCCCCGCCACTCCCTCTCCCGCAGCGTCGCCCTCGGTGCCGCCGGAGTGCTGGTAACCCTCGGACTGACCCTGACCCTCGGAGTCGCGGGTGCCTGGGCCGCGGACGGTTCCGACGGCATCGCCGGGGCCCCGTCGTCCAACGGCGGCGTGGACCAGGACCGATCGCGTTTCACCTACCAGGTCGATCCGGGCCAGGTCATCAACGACGAATACCTCGTCGAGAACACCGGTACGACCACGCAGGCCGTCACCGTCTACGCCACCGACGCGTACAACGCCGAGGACGGCACGTTCGCCCTCCTCGAAGGCAGTGAAGCCCCCAAGGATGCCGGCAGCTGGGTCACCTTCGAGAACGGTACCGGCCGTGTCTCGGTCACCCTGGAACCGGGCGCCCAGCAGGTGCTCCCGTTCACAATGAAGACCCCGGCCGAGGCGAAGCCCGGCGACCACGCCGGCGGCATCGTCGTCTCGGCCCTCTCCCCGGCCGGGCAGGTCTCGGTCGACCGGCGCGTCGCCATCCGCCTGTATGTGCGCGTCAAGGGTCTCCTGCAGCCGGCGCTGACGATCAGCAGCATTGAATCCGCCTATGAGGGCAGCATCAACCCCTTCGCCGGCGACACGAAGATCCGAGTGAGCCTCACCAACACCGGCAACGTGTCCCTTGGGGCCAATACGGTCTCCCAGGTCAAGGGCATCTTCGGCATCCCCCTGTCCGGGCTGACTGACCAGGAGATCTCGGAGATGCTTCCGGGAAGTTCCCGCACCGTGACGCTGACCGTCTCCGGCGTCGGCGCCTGGGTCTACCTCAACCCGCATGTCTCCCTCGTCGGCACGATCGACCCCGACGCACTCAACCCAGGAGCCCTGCCGACCGCGGAACGCGACTCGAGCCTCGTCGTGGTGCCGTGGGCCTTCCTGCTCCTCCTTCTCGTCGCGGCCGTGACCTGGCTCATCGTGAGGCTCAGCCGCAAGCGCGACTCGACCCGGGCTGCGGCGTGGATCGAATACACCGAGGCGGAAGCGCGCCGCAAGGCTCGCGAAGAGGCCCTCGTGGGCGCCAGCGCGGACGGCGCCGCCGCGCACAACCCGACACCGTAACCACTGCACCTCCGCACGCCTTGCTCCACTGCCCTGCAGTTTCACCCAGGCACCGCAGCTCCACCGCACCAGGATCCATCGGGGAAACACATGTTCCAACTGCCCATCCGTTCGACTCTCATCACCGGCGCACTGGTCGCCCTGCTTGCTCTGGTCGGGACGGTCTCCATCTCGTCCGTGGCGCAGGCCGATGACAGTGGGGGGGTCGCGCTCACGGTGAGTGTGGCCGACAAGCTTCCGAACGGGCCCGTCGAGATCCACTGTGTGCTCCCGGTCGGCTCGCGGGTCGATTCGGCGCCGGTGTACGTCACCATCCGCGGGCTCAAGCCGTTTTCGCACGTCGAGGTCTGGGTGCACTCCACTCCGTTCCTGCTGATCAGCGGAAACGCCGACGCTGCCGGTGACTTCGCAGGCAGCGGCACCCTTCCCCCCGACCTCGAGGCCGGAGGACACACCATCGAGGTGATCGGCACCACGGCCGCGGACGACCCGTTCAGCCAGGTGGCGGCATCCTTCGCCGTGACGGACGCCGGAACAATCGGATCTGCAACGACGAGCGACACCAACGGCGTGCTCAGCCTCGTCGTGCCCGCCGCTGCCGTCGCCGCGTTCAATGCCCCGGTGCTGGTCTCGAACCGGTCGACGACCACCGGTGTCCTGGGCAGCTTCGCGGTCAGCGACTCCCGGGTGCTCACCCAGGAAGGCTGGATCCTGTCGGCCGATGTCGCCGACTTCGTGAACGCCGCGGACGGCAGCGTGATCGGTGCTTCCCAGCTCGGGCTCGCGCCGCAGCTGGTCAGCACCGACGCCACCGGGGTGAGCCTCGTCACCGCCCAGACCGCGGGTTCGGCGACGTATCCGATGAACCTCGCCGTGGCCGCCCCGGCCCAGACCGTGGGCACGACCGTGCTCAACGCCGGCCTCACTTTCGTCGCGCCGCCCGAGAAGTCAGTCGGCACCTACCGATCCACCCTCTCCCTCACCCTCGTTTCCCAGTAGCCGGCCGGTCGCCGACTCTATCCTGTCGCGCTCGTACGGCACGGAATGAGCGAGGCTCGGTTTCCTGCTGTGTTTGCCTCTTGTTTGCCCGCCCGTCAGCTCGCCGAAACCTCGAATGGACTAACTTGACTGTGCTCACATCCGCTCACGCGCGCCTGATTCTGGTCGTGGCCCTCATCGCGTTCGCGCCGGTGGCGGGCCTGGCCGGACTCGCCATGAGTGCACAGGCGGCGACGGATGACCCGAACGGTGTGGGCATCAGCGTGGGTGTCGTCGGGCCGTCGAGCCGGGCGACGACGACCCCGGCCGTCACGAACCCGGTGAAATCCGTGGCCGTGCCCGCGGTGACCCAAACGACGATCAAGGACACCGCCGCCGCGGCCTCGGCGCTCGGCGCGAACCCGACCAAGATCGCGGGCGTCTTCTACGTGAGCGGCCTCACGACACGCATCGATTCTGAGGCCGGGCCGGGCGGCGGCACCATGGTGCTCGACTTCACGATGCGCAACATCACGGATGCCCCGATCACCTCGAGCCTGCGCTTCTGGCTCGACAACGCGGTCGACCTCCCCGTCGCCATCGTCGACAAGGTCAGTATCGACAGCCTCGCCCCCAATGAGACCCGCACCGTCTCGGCCACCATTCGGGACGTCGGCCAGTGGGCCTGGTTCAAGGGTCACGTCACCATGACGCCTCCCGCGGACATCGGCGGCACGGCGCTCTCGCCCGTCACCCGGGACTCGTTCAGCATCATCCCGCCCTACTTCGCCCTGATCGCGCTCGCGATCGCCGGCACGCTGACCCTGATCCTCCGCTTCGTGCTCCTCGTACCGCGGCCCACCCCCAAACTCGCGGAAGAGGTGGCGTCATGACGACAGCCAGGCTGCCCCGTCGTCCCCAACGCCCCACGGTGCCGAAGGTGCCGAGAATGCCGCGAGGCTGGGTCCCGCCGGTTTCGCCCGGCGTTTCCGAGATGCAGGCGGTCCACCCCCTCGCGGGACAGTCCGCGGGACCCCGGGACTGGTCACCGCCCGGCCCGGGCACTCTGGGCGGTGGTGGCGGACTCCCCGGCACACCGCCGGAGCGCGGCCGCCAGGGCAAGCCGCCGAAACCACCGAAGATCCCGACGCCGCCGCGGCGTAGCCCGCCGCCCCCTCGGCCGCCGGTCGTGCTCACCCAGCGCGACCAGGTCATCCGCTCGACCCTGGCGATTCTCGCCATCCTCATCTTCGGGTTCCTCGCCAACCTGACCGTGCTCGGCCAGCTGCAGCACATCGTGTCCCAGCAGCAGCTCACGAACACCTTCCGGTACGAGCTCGCCCAGGGAACGGCCCCGGTCAGCGAGGGCACCGTCGACAAGGTGCTGCTCACCTCCGGCACACCCGTGGCCGTGCTCGACATCCCCTCGATCGACGTGCACGAGATCGTCGTCGAGGGCACAGACTCCGGCACCCTGCGCGCCGGCCCCGGCCATCGCCGCGACACGCCGCTACCCGGCCAGTCCGGCATCAGCGTGCTCATGGGCCGCGCCGCCGCCTACGGTGGTCCGTTCGCCCGGCTGCAGGAACTGCGCCCCGGCCAGCAGTTCACCGTGATCACCGGCCAGGGCGAGCAGACGTTCTCGGTGCTCGGCCTGCGCTACGCCGGCGACCCCGCACCCGCAAGCCTCGGTGCAGGCAAGAGCCGACTGATCCTCGAGAGCGCCCGCGGGCCGGCCTACGTGCCGAGCGGCGTCGTGCGCGTGGATGCCGAACTCGTCTCCGAGACGAAGCCCGCCGGCAAGCGCCAGACCACCTTCGCGACCCTGCCCCTGCAGGACAAGGAACTCGCGACCGACACCACAACGGTGTGGGCCCTCGTCTTCGCCCTGCAGTTCCTGCTGGTCATCGAACTCGCCGCCGTCTGGGCGTTCCGCCGGGTCGGCCTCCGCAAGACCTGGATCGTCTTCCTTCCGGTTGTCACTGTCGGGGGGCTCTTCGTGGCCGACCAACTCGTGCGCCTCCTCCCGAACCTGCTGTAGTCCCGAACCTGCTTCAGTCCCGAAACTGCTGTAGACCAATGAAACGAGTGTCATGACCGACAATGTGCAGAACGACGAGCTCACCCAGGTGCTGCCGCCGGTGAAGGGACCGGTCCGGCGTGACCGCAAGCAGCGCGCGCAGGCGAGGACCGAGGCCCGGCCCGAGGTCGTGGCCGACGCGCCGGTCAAGGCTCCCCGGCTCGGAGGCTTCAGCGCGCCCTGGCTGAAGCGGCCGTCTGCCGCGGATGCCGGGGTCTACGCGAGCTTCAGCCCGCCGGTGCGCGAGATCGCACCACTCGCAACCCTCGAGGGCCGCAACGTCTCGGCCTGGTTCGGCGAACGCCAGGTGCTCGACCGGGTCAACCTCACCATGCCGGCCGGCATCATCACCTCCCTGATCGGCCCGTCCGGCTGCGGCAAGTCCACGTTCCTGCGCATCCTGAACCGGATGCACGAGCTCGTGCCGTCCGCGAGCCTCGCCGGTGAAGTCCTCCTCGACGGTGAGGACATCTACGACCCCGAACGCAAGCTCGTCGACGCCCGCAAGAGCATCGGCATGGTGTTCCAGAAGCCCAACCCGTTCCCGGCCATGTCGATCTACGACAACGTCATCGCCGGGCTCACCCTCACCGGCAAGCGTGCCTCCAACGATGAGAAAGACTTCCTCGTCGAGAGCTGCCTGACCAAGGCCGGGCTCTGGAAGGAGGTGCGCGACCGGTTGCGCGCGCCCGGTTCCGGACTCTCCGGAGGGCAGCAGCAGCGTCTGTGCATCGCGCGGTCGCTCGCGGTGACCCCGCGCATCCTCTTGATGGACGAACCGTGCTCGGCCCTCGACCCGACTTCCACGCGGGTGATCGAGGAGACCATGCTCGAGCTCGCCCACGAGGTCACGATCGTGATCGTGACGCACAACATGCAGCAGGCACAGCGCGTGTCGCAGAACTGCGCGTTCTTCCTCGCCGCCCAGGGCACGCCCGGCGGCATCGTGGAGCACGGGCCGACCGACGCCATGTTCGGCAACCCGATCGACAGCCGCACCGCCGACTACGTCAACGGCCGTTTCGGCTAGCCCCGGCCGGGTAAAGAAACGATGGGGGATTCTCAAAGCATAGACAAACGTCTATACTTTGAGGACATCGAGAGTGAGGAACCCCCGTGTCTGAGAAGCCCACCGTCCTGTTCGTCTGCATCCACAATGCCGGTCGCTCGCAGATGGCCGCCGGCTATATGCGCGCCCTGTCCGGCGGCGCCGTCGAGGTGCGCTCCGGCGGCTCGGAGCCGGGTGACCAGATCAATCCGATGGCGATCCAGGCCATGAGCGAAGAGGGCATCGACATCTCCCAGGCCGTTCCGCAGCTGATGACCACCGAGCAGGTGCGCGAGTCCGACGTCGTCATCACCATGGGCTGCGGCGACGTCTGCCCGATCTTCCCCGGCAAGCGTTACGAGGACTGGGAGCTCGTCGACCCCAAGGGCAAGAGCATCGACGAGGTGCGCCCGATCCGCGACGACATCAAGGCGCGCGTCGAGGCCCTCCTCGCCGAGCTCCTGCCCGCGAGCGTCTAAGCCGACGGCCACGACGGGTGCCGCTGCTCGGGTGGCCACTTCGGCCTGCGCTCTTGGCGGGATTCGTCGTGGTTGAGCGCTAGCTGCGCGGCGCCGGGAACAGGCGGGGCCGGAGCCAGAGCGCCACGTAGACGAGGGCGACGAGGACGGGGACCTCGATCAACGGGCCAACGATGCCCGCGAGGGCCTGACCGCTGCCGGCACCGAAGGTGCCGATCGCGACCGCGATCGCGAGCTCGAAGTTGTTGCCCGCCGCAGTGAAGGCGAGGGTCGCGGTGCGCTCGTACGGCAGGCCGATGAGCTTCCCGAGCAGGAAGCCGGTGAGGAACGTCACAAGGAAGTAGACGAGGAGCGGCAGGGCGATGCGGGCGACGTCCTGCGGCCGGTCGATGACCTGCCTGCCCTGCAGGGCGAACAGGAGCACGATCGTGAAGAGGAGCCCGTAGAGGGCGAACGGCCCGACCTTCGGCAGGAACCGGGCCTCGTACCAGTCCCGGCCGCGGGTGGCCTCGCCCACCCGGCGGGACAGGTATCCGGCCAGGAGCGGGATGCCGAGGAACACGAGCACGCTCGCCGTGATGGCCCAGATCGAGAAGTCCGCGCTCGTGGTGGACAGGCCGAGCCAGGCCGGAAGGATCTGCAGGTAGAACCAGCCGAGCGCCGCGAAGGCGAAGACCTGGAAGACGGAGTTGATGGCGACGAGGAAGGCGGCGGCCTCGCGGTCCCCGCAGGCGAGTTCGTTCCAGATCAGCACCATCGCGATGCAGCGGGCGAGGCCGACGATGATCAGCCCGGTGCGGTACTCGGGCAGGTCGGGCAGGAAGATCCAGGCGAGCGTGAACATCAGCGCGGGCCCGACGAGCCAGTTCATCACGAGCGACGAGACCAGAAGGCGCTTATCGCCGGCCACGGCGCGGGCATCCGAATACCGCACCTTCGCGAGCACCGGATACATCATCACGAGCAGGCCGATGGCGATCGGCACGCTGACCGAGCCGATCGTGAACGCGCCGAGCAGCGTGCCGATGCCGGGGGCGGCGACCGCGAGCAGGAGGCCGAAACCCATCGCCGCGAGAATCCAGACCGGGAGGAGCCGGTCGGTGAACCCGAGACGGGCCGGAGCGGTGATCGGGGTGGCGACGGATGGAACGGTCGGGGTTTCAGGGAAGGGCATGGGGCTCCGCACCATCAGAAAATGAATAGATGAACGTCGATATGACGCGTTCCCACTCTATCGACGAATGTCGATTCACGGTCACCGTGCCGGTTGGGGGCTGAGTGCGGTCAGTGCCGCCAGCTTCTCCTGTCCGATGGGCTCCGCCGGCAGGAGGGCGACGATGGCCATTCGATCCGCGAGGAGACGCACCCGGTCGATCTGTTCGACCTCGCTCGAAGCGCGTGCTCGAAGGAACGGTGACGCCGGGCGGGCCGCGGCCAGGGAGGCGTTGACGACCCAGGCCCACGGGTGGATGCCGGCACGTTCGAGGTCGTCCTGCAGACCTTCGGCCTCGAGCACCGGGGTCGTCTCCGCGAGGGTAACCAGAATGACCTTGGTCAGGGCCGGGTCCTGCAGACGCATCAATGGTGTCGTGAACGGAAGCGAGTCGCCGATCTGCCGCGCCATTTCGCGGTGATAGGAACCGGTCGCATCCAGCAGGAGGAGCGTGTGCCCGGTCGGGGCGGTGTCGACGACGACGAATTTCCGGCGCGACTCATGGACGACCCGGGAGAACTGCTGGAAGACGGCGACTTCCTCGGTGCAGGGGGAGAGGAGGTCCTCGGCCAGTGCCGCGCGACCCTCCGCGTCCAGGGCCGTGCCCTTGGTGGCCATCACGTGGTCGCGATACGTCTGCACGGCCAGGGCCGGGTCGATACGGGACACCGCGAGCCCGGGCACGCTGCCGTGCAGGGTCTCGGTGAGGTGAGCGGCGGGGTCGGTGGTGGTGAGGTGCACGGCGTGGCCGCGTTCGGCGAGTGCGACCGCGATGGCCGCGGCGATCGTGGTCTTGCCCACCCCGCCCTTCCCCATGCAGAGCACCAGGCCGTGGTCGTCCCGTTCGATCGCATCCACGAGGGCCGCGAGCGGGGCGTCGGGGAGGGGTTCCCCGGCCTCAACGATCTCGTCGGATTCGCCCGTCCCGGCGCTCGCCGAGAAGAGAGACTGCAGCGCCGGGATGCCGACCATGTTGGCGGCCTTGAGCTCGAGCACGTCCAGCGGGAGGCGGGAGAGGGCGGCGGGCATGGCGGCCAGCGCGGCTCCCTCGCGGGCGCGGACGGCCCGGGTGAGGTCCTCGTCGCCGGCGGCAGCGGGCAGCAGTCCGTTGACGACGACGAAACCGCCGCCGATGCCGATCTGATTCAGCTCGAGGTAGGTGCGTTCGATTTCGGCCAGCGAGGATGCCTGCGCCCGGGCGACGAGGACCAGTCGCGTACGCGCCGGGTCGGTCAGCGCGGCGACAGCGGCGGCGTACATCGAACGGTGCTTGTCGAGCCCCGAGAGCGGGCCGAGGCAGGACGGGTCGCCTTTGCCGGCCTCGAGAAAGTCGGTCCAGGAGCCCGGCAGCTGCAGCAGGCGGATGGTGTGCCCGGTCGGTGCCGTGTCGAAGACGATGTGGTCGTACTGCCCGAAGACGGCTTCGTCGGCGAGCAGGCCGGTGAATTCGTCGAAGGACGCGATCTCGGTCGTGCAGGAACCGGACAGGCCCTCGATGATGCCAGCGAGTTCGTCCTCCGGAAGCAGGCCGCGCACGGGCGCGACGATGCGCTCCCGGTAGGCCGCTGCGGCCTGTTCCGGGTCGATCTCGAGGGCGGAGAGGCCGGGCACACTCGCGAGGGGAGTGACCGTGTTGCCGATCGTCAGGCCGAATACCTGGCCGACGTTGGAGGCGGGGTCGGTGCTGACCAGCAGCACCTTCCTGCCCCGGCCGGCGAGGTCGAGGGCGGTGGCGCAGGCGACCGAGGTCTTTCCGACGCCGCCCTTGCCGGTGAAGAACAGGAAGCGGGGTGGGTCCTCAAGGAATCGCATCGGGGCGGCTTAGCAGCAGCCGGAGGCGCCGCCGCAGCATCCGCCCGATTTTGCGGTGAGGCCCAGCTCGGACCGGGCCGGCTCGACCTGCGACGCGACCGTCGACGCGACCTTCGACGCGACGTTGGACGAGTCACCGAGGCCGGCGAAGCCGAGCAGTTCGTCGCGGCTCGGATAGGTGCCGGTCGCGACGGTGACGCCGTCGACGACGGTCAGGGGGAGGCCCTTCGAGCCCACGGTGTGCATGAAGCCGCGGACCGTCTCGTCGGTGGTGAAGGCGGTCGGGTCGGTGGCGAGGTTGTGGCGTTCGATGTCGGCGCCCAGGTCCTTGAGCCGGCGCACGTCGGCGGTCACGGTGACCAGGGATGCGTCGGTGTCGGTTCCGCAGACCCCGGACTCGCAACACAGGGCCGGCTCGTAGATTCGAATGGCAGCCATCTCGTACTCCTCAATTCACTATATCGACATTCATCGATACCCCCAGTATGACCCTCTATATCGACAAGTGTCAATACGCGACTATGCTGGGCCCATGTCGATCACCTCCCTGCTCCCCATCGCCTCGCGTGGCGCGTGCTGCGCGCCGCTGACGCGCGCGACGCTCGCCGCGGCGGATGCCGTTGACCTCGCGCGCTCGCTCAAGGCCCTCGCGGACCCGACCCGGCTGCGCCTGATCTCGATCGTGGCCGCATCCGAAGGTCAGGAAGCCTGCGCCTGCGACCTGACGGCACCGGTCGGGCTGAGCCAGCCCACTGTGTCCCACCACCTCAAAGTCCTGACCGACGCCGGATTCCTCAGCCGCACCCAGCGCGGCAACTGGGCCCATTTTGCGCTCGTACCCGGCGCGCTCGACTCGGTCGCGCGGCTGCTGACCAGCGCATGACCTCGCAGCGATCATCCGAAGGAAGGAACCACCCATGACTGAAAAGACAGACATCACCGAGCTCGTCCGCGAACGCTACGCCGCCGCGGCGCTGCAGCTCACCGACGTGTCGGCTGCATCCGGCTCGTGCTGCGTTCCCACCGACCTCGGGAACGGCGACGTCTTCGGATCGGTCCTCTATACGGGCGGGGAGGGGTCCGAAGTGCCCGAGGAAGCGCTGCTGGCGAGCCTCGGCTGCGGCAACCCCACGGCGGTCGCCGACCTGCGCGCCGGCGAAACCGTGCTCGACCTCGGCTCCGGAGGCGGCATCGACGTGCTCCTCTCCGCGCGGCGGGTCGGCCCCACCGGTTTTGCATACGGCCTCGACATGACCGACGAGATGCTGTCCCTCGCCCGGGCCAACGCGGACAAGGCCGGCGCCACGAACGTCGAATTCATCAAGGGCCGGATCGAGGAGATCCCGCTGCCCGACGCATCCGTCGACGTCATCATCTCCAATTGTGTGATCAACCTCTCCGCCGACAAGACCGCCGTCATCACGGAGATGTTCCGGGTCCTCAAGCCCAGCGGGCGGCTCGGGATCTCCGACGTCGTCGCGGAGGACCACCTCAGCGAGCAGGACCGCATCGAGCGCGGCAGCTACGCCGGCTGTATCGCCGGCGCGCTCTCCCCCCGGGAATACCTAGACACCCTGGCCGGGGCGGGATTCACCGGGATCAGCGTCGACTACACCCACGAGGTCGCCCCCGACATGCACAGCGCCATCGTCAAGGCGGTCAAGCCCACCGTCTAGCCGCGTGTGGCGCGGGCCGGGAGGCGCCCGGGCGTACACTGTCGGGCATGAATGCCGTGGATTTTTCCGAGGTTGAGCGCAAATACGACGTCGACGCGGCATCCGTTCTCCCGCCGCTGCATGAGCTCCCCGGCGTGACCTGGGTGGATGCCCCTGTCGACCAGTCGCTCGACGCCGTCTACTTCGACACGGCCGACCTCACCCTTGCCGCGCACCGGATCACACTGCGGCGCCGCACCGGCGGGGACGACGCCGGCTGGCACCTCAAGCTCCCGTCCGGCGTCGACGGTCGCGGCCCCGACGAACGCCGCGAGGTGCACGAACCCCTCGGCAGCGACCCCGAGCTCGTGCCGGCCGGCCTCCAGCAGCGGGTTCGCGTCCTCGTGCGCGACCGGGTGCTCGTGCCCGTCGTGCGGCTCCGCAACCACCGGATCGTGCACGTGCTGCGCGGGGACAACGGCGCCGTGCTCGCCGAGGTCTGCGACGACAGTGTCCTGGCCGACCGCCTCGGTGTCGACCCGCTCCGCCAGGAATGGCGGGAATGGGAGATCGAACTCGTCGACGGCGCCCCCGAGCTGCTCGACGCCGTCGCGGAGGCCTTCGCCGCCGGGGGAGTCCGTCGCGCAGGCTACCCCTCGAAGCTCGGCCGTGCCCTCGGCGACCGCATTCCCGCAGCCCCGCCGGCCCCACCGGCGACGCCGACCCGGTCGAGTACGACGGGGGCCCTGCTGCTCGCCTACCTCGACGCCCAGATGCGGGTACTCGTCCACCAGGACCCGCTCGTGAGGCGCGACGACGCCGAAGCCGTGCACCAGATGCGGGTCGCGACCCGGCGGATGCGCTCGGTGCTGGCCACCTATCGCGACCTGCTTCCGAACGGGCTGGCCAACACCCTCGGGGACGAACTCCAGTGGATCGCCCGTGTGCTCGGCGCCGCCCGCGACAACGAGGTCCTGCACCACAACCTCGCCAGGTCGCTCTCGTCCGAGCCGGCGAAGCTCGTGGTCGGGCACGTCAGGAAGCGCCTGGACGCGCACTTCGCGGCCGACCTCGCCACGGCGCAGCAGGCGGCGGATGTCGTGCTCGACAGCCCACGCTACTTCCGGCTGCTCGACGCACTCGACGCCCTCATCGCGGAGCCGCCGTTCACCGCGCTCGCGAAGAAGTCGGCCAAGTCGGTGGTACCTGGTCTCGTCAAGCGTGATGGCGCCCGACTGCGCAAGGCCGTTCGCGACGCTCGCACCGTGCCGCAGGGCCCCGATCACGACGCAGCCCTGCACGAGGTGCGCAAGATCGCCAAGCGCCTGCGGTATACGACGGAGTCTGCGCTCATCCTGAGTCCGAAACGTGCGGCCAGGCTTGTGGCCGCCGCCCGACTGGTCCAGGACATCCTCGGCGAGCACCACGACAGCGTCGTCGCCCGCGGGGTGCTGCTCACCCTCGGCATGCGCGCCTTCATCGACAACGAGAACTCGTTCACGTACGGCCGCCTCCACGCGACCGAACAGTTCCGGGGTGCGCACCTCGAGAGCCGGTTCCGGTCGGCGTGGAAAAGCTTCCCCAAGTCCGTGCTCTGACGCCGTCGACCCCGGTCAGGGCTCCGCCGCGATTCTTGCGGTGCGCGCGAGCTCAGTCGAAGTCGAGGCTGAGCTTGCGCAGCAGGGAGGCGAGGCGTTCGCGTTCGCTGGCCGTGAGCGTCGCGAGCAGCTCGGCCTCGGCGTCGACGAGGCGGGTGATCGCGGCATCGACCCGGATCAGCCCGTCGGGGTTCATCACGACGAAGATGCCGCGGCCGTCGTTGGGGTCGGTGCGCCGGGTGACGAGGCCGCGCTCGACGAGCCGGTCGATCCGGTTCGTCATGGTTCCGCTCGACACGAGCGTCTGTTGCAGCAGCGCCTTGGGGCTGAGTTCGTACGGTGCGCCCTCGCGGCGGAGCGCCGACAGCACGTCGAACTCCCACGACTCCAGTTCGGAGCGGGAGAACGCGGTGCGCCTGGCCCGGTCAAGGTGCTTGGCGAGGCGACCGACCCGGCTGAGCACCTGCAACGGGGCGAAATCGAGGTCCGGCCGCTCGCGCAGCCAGGCATCCACGATGCGGTCTACTTCGTCATTGCCGGGCATCGTCCTATTATCCGGCCAGCCGGGGCATCCGCCTGCACAGCACGGGTCATCGGTACGCCCGGCTGCGCGCCGCAGCCGATACTTCTGGCAGACTTATCAGCGTTGGTCGGCTCCGGCCGGCGAATTCCGCCGTGGTGTAATGGCAGCACGACAGCCTTTGGAGCTGTTAGGTCCAGGTTCGAGTCCTGGCGGCGGAGCCGTAGATCATTACCAGTGCTGCATTCCAGTGGCGCCCGCACCCGGTCTTCCCGGCCGGCAACACAGAAGCACGAGGACCCCGTGACCGATTCCCGTCTCGCCATCGTCGTCCTGGCCGCAGGCCAGGGCACCCGGATGAAATCCGCGACTCCCAAGCTGTTGCACCCCCTCGCCGGGCTGCCCATCCTCAGCCACGTGCTCGCGACGGCATCCGCGTTGAACGCCGCGCACGTCGTGACCGTCGTGCGCCACGAACGCGACCGGCTCGTCGACATCGTCGAGGCCGACCTGCCCGAGAGCATCGTCGTCGACCAGGACGAGGTCCCGGGAACCGGCCGGGCCGTCGAGCAGGCCATCGAGGCCCTGCCCGCCGACTTCGAGGGCGACGTGCTCGTCGTCAGCGGCGACGTTCCCCTCCTGAACGCGGCGACCCTCGCGAGCTTCATCACCGCGCACCGCGAACGCGCCGTCGCGGCGACCGTGCTGTCCGCCTTCCCCGACGACTCCACCGGCTACGGCCGCATCGTGCGCGACGAAGCCGGAGCCTTCGACCGCATCGTGGAACAGAAGGACGCCAGCCCCGAGGAACGCCTGATCACGGAGACGAACGCCGGCGTCTACGTCTTCGGCATCACCGAACTGCGTGCGCAGCTCGCCCGCATCACGACCGAGAACGTCCAGGGCGAGAAGTACCTCACCGACGTGATCGGCCTGCTCCGCGAGTCCGGCTCCGATGTGCGCGCCGTTCCGGTAGCGGATGCCTGGCTCGTGGCCGGCATCAACGACCGGGCCCAGCTCGCCGAGTCCGCCCGGCAGCTCAATGCGCTCATCGTGCGCGGCTGGCAGCTCGCCGGCGTGACCGTGCAGGACCCTGCGACGACCTGGATCGACCTCGCCGTCACGATCGCGCCCGACGTCACGATCAAGCCGGGCACCCAGATCCTCGGGGCGACGGTCATCGAGACCGGCGCCGTCGTCGGACCGGACACGACCCTCGTGGACTGCGAGATCGGCGCGAACGCCGAGGTGAAGCGCACGGACGCGACCCTCGCGGTGATCGGTGCCGGCGCATCCGTCGGCCCGTTCTCGTACCTGCGGCCCGGCACGATTCTCGGCGCGGACGGCAAGATCGGCACCTTCGTCGAGACCAAGAACGCCGTCATCGGCGAGGGCAGCAAGGTGCCGCACCTGAGCTACGTCGGCGACGCGACGGTCGGTGTGCACTCCAACATCGGGGCGGGGACGATCTTCGCGAACTACAACGGTGTGACGAAATCGCCGAGCGTCGTGGGGTCGCATGTGCGCACCGGGTCGCACAACGTCTTCGTCGCGCCCGTTAGGATTGGGGACGGGGCTTACACCGGTGCCGGTACCATCGTCCGCAAGGACGTGCCGGCCGGAGCTTTGGCTCTCACCGTGGCCCCACAACGCAATATGGACGGCTGGGTTCAGACCAACCGCCCGGGAACCGACGCGGCGGAAGCCGCGGCTAAGAGCGGAGACTAGGTGCCTGGAATCAATGCCAGCGGCGAGAAACGACTTGTATTGGTTTCGGGGCGAGCACACCCGCAACTGGCACTGGACATCGCCAAGGAGCTCGGTACCGAACTCGTGCACACCGACGCACGTACCTTCGCGAACGGCGAGATCTACGCCCGTTTCGACGAGAGCGTGCGCGGCAGCGACACCTTTGTGATCCAGTCGCACACCAACCCGATCAATGAATGGCTGATGGAACAGCTCATCATGGTCGACGCGCTCAAGCGGGCCTCCGCCAAGCGCATCACGGTTGTTGCGCCGTTCTACCCTTACGCCCGCCAGGACAAGAAGGGCCGCGGCCGCGAGCCGGTATCGGCCCGCCTCGTCGCCGACCTGTTCAAGGTCGCCGGCGCCGACCGCATTATGTCGATCGACCTGCACGCCGCCCAGATCCAGGGCTTCTTCGACGGCCCCGTCGACCACCTCTTCGCGATGCCGGTGCTGCTCGAGCACTTCCAGGAGAAGCTCGACCCCGCAACGCTGACCGTGGTGTCGCCCGACATGGGCCGCGTCCGCGTCGCCGACATCTGGAGCGACAAGCTCGGCGCCCCCCTGGCGATCATCCACAAGCGCCGTGACCCGCTGGTGCCGAACCGCGTCTCCGTGCACGAGATCGTCGGCCAGGTCTCCGGTCGCGTCTGCCTGCTTGTCGACGACATGATCGACACCGGACGCACCATCGTCCTCGCCGCCGAGGCACTGCGTGCCGCCGGAGCGATCGGCGTCGTCGTCGCCGCGACCCACGCCGTGTTCAGCCACCCCGCGCTCGAGCTGCTGCAGAACCCGGCGATCACCGAGGTCGTCGTCACCGACACCCTGCCGATCCCCCCGGAGAAGCGCTTCCCGACCCTGACCGTTCTGCCGATCGCCCCGCTTCTGGCCCGCGCGATCCACGAGGTCTTCGACGAGGGATCCGTCACGTCGATGTTCGAGGGCGCCGCGTAACCCACGCTGCCCCGACCGACGGATGCCCCGCTCACCCGAGCGGGGCATCCGTCGTTAACCGCCGCGACACCCTGTGGGGCGCGCACGGGCAGCGGATGCCTAGGCCGGCACGACCGGTGGGCCGAACCCCGGCGCGCGGGGGATCAGGCCGAGCGAGATCACCCAGGTCTCCCGCTCGTGCACGTCGATCGCGTAACACTGCCAGCCGAACCCGCCGGGCCCGGCCAGGTCGAAGCGCGCGGTGGACCCCTCCGCGAGCGGGTAGTAGTGAGCGACCGCAACGGAGCACCCGTTCGTGGCGGTGACGGATGCGATCTGCATCGACGTGAGGATCCCCGGCACGATCAGCGCCACGAGCCCGAGTACGACGGCGAGGCGCATCACCAGCAGCATCCGCCTGCTGCGCAGCGGCCGCGCGCTGTCGTGCGGCTCATACCCGGCGAGCTCGGGGTGCTCGTGCTGCTCGCTACCGTCGTCGTCGTTCATCGTGGGGTCCAGTATCGCAAATTGCGCTCCCATTCTCCGCGAGAGCGTAAAAAGTGCCCCTTCCCGCAGCGGGAAGGGGCACTTTTTACGCTCTCGCGGAGAGAGGTGGATGCCGCGACTAGTGGGTCGAGGCCTCCGTGGCGATTTCGGTGCGGTCGCCCGACCACAGGGTGTGGAACACGCCGGGCTTGTCGACGCGCTTGTAGGTGTGCGCTCCGAAGAAGTCGCGCTGGCCCTGCACGAGGGCGGCGGGCAGGCGTTCCGCGGCGAGCGAGTCGAAGTAGCTCAGCGCCGAGGCGAAGCCGGGAACCGGGATGCCGGAGAGCGCAGCGGTCGAGACGACGCGACGCCAGGCCGACTCGCCGGCGGCGACGGCCGCGGCGAAGAACGGGTCGACGAGCAGCGTCGGGATCGACGGGTCGTTCGCGTAGGCATCCACGATGCGGTTCAGGAACTGGGCGCGGATGATGCAGCCGCCGCGCCAGATCGTGGCGACGGCACCCTTGTCGATGCTCCAGTTGTACTTGGCGGCACCGGCGATGATCTCGTCGAAGCCCTGCGCGTACGCGACGACCTTCGACGCGTAGAGCGCCTGGCGCACGTCGTCGACGAAGGTGTGGCCGACGACGGCGATCTCGGGGCGGGCGCTGATCGAGGCGCGCACCGGTCCGCGCTGCTCGGGGTGGCTCGACACGGCGCGTGCGAACACGGCCTCCGCGATTCCGGCGACGGGCACGCCGAGGTCGAGCGCGTTCTGCACGGTCCAGACGCCGGTTCCCTTGGAGCCGGCCTCGTCGAGGACGATATCGATGAACGGCAGTCCGGTCTCGGCGTCGACCTGGCGGAGCACCTCGGCGGTGATCTCGATCAGGTAGCTCTCGAGGTCGCCCTTGTTCCACTCGGTGAACACGTCGGCGATGGCGGCGGGGGAGTGGCCGGTCACATGACGGAGCAGGTCGTACGCCTCGGCGATGAGCTGCATGTCGGCGTATTCGATGCCGTTGTGCACCATCTTGACGAAGTGGCCTGCGCCGTCGGTGCCGATGTGGGTGACGCACGGCACGCCGTCGACGACGGCGGCGATCGACTCGAGGATCGGGCCGAGGGTCTCGTAGGCGAGCGCGGAGCCGCCGGGCATGATGCTCGGGCCCTTGAGCGCGCCCTCTTCGCCGCCGGAGATGCCGGCGCCGACGAAGTTGATGCCGGTCGCGCTGATCGCCTTTTCGCGGCGGATGGTGTCGTGGAAGTCCGCGTTGCCGCCGTCGACGATGATGTCGCCGGGCTCGAACAGCTCGGCGAGCTGGCTGATGACCGCGTCCGTGCCCTTTCCGGCCTGGACCATGATGATGGCGGTGCGCGGGCGGCTCAGCGACGCGACGAAGTCCTCGATGGTCTCCGAGGCGACGAAGCCGGCCTCGGGGTGTTCCGTCATGAGGGTCTGGGTGCGCACGTACGAGCGGTTGTAGACCGCGACGGTGTTCCCCTCCCGGCTGGCGAGGTTGCGGGCGAGATTCGAGCCCATCACCGCCAGTCCGACGACGCCAATATTTGCCTGTGCTGTACCGGTTTCGGTCACGTTCGCTCCTTCAAAATGGTTGGTCTAGAACCATGTTCAAGGTTAGTCGGTCGGGCTGGGCACCTGCCCGACGGGGGCGGGCGGATGCTGGTGCGCGGTTCCCGCACACTCCGCTAGACTTAGCAGTTGAACTTCGGCGAGGGCTGCCAGGCGTGTCACGCACGCTCGGCATCCGTTATCGACGCGGCGAAATGCTTCACGGCCTTTCCTCACGCGACACGCGTTCGAGTTGAACCAGCACCCATACGCGCGGCCATCGGCTGCGCAACTGATCTGGGCCGTAGCGGCCTGACAAGGAGACACATCATGGCTGAGGCCAAGGACAAAAAGGTCATCGACAACAAGATCGATGCCGACCTGCGTACCAAGTTCGGCAAGGGTGCGGCCCGCAAGCTGCGCGTGCTCGGCAAGATTCCGGCCGTCATCTACGGCCACGGCACCGACCCGGTGCACGTTGCACTTCCGTCCCACCAGATCGGCCTGATCCTGCGTCGCGCCAACGCGGTGCTCGAGCTCGAGGTCAACGGCGAGACCCACCTGACCCTCGTCAAGGACGTCCAGAAGGACCCGGTCCGTCAGATCATCGAACACCTCGACCTCATCGTCATCCGCAAGGGTGAAAAGGTCCAGGTTGACGTCGCCGTGCACCTGACCGGTGAGATCATCGCCGGAAACGTCATCGACCTGGACATCAAGAGCCTGCTGCTCGAGGTCGAAGCGACCAACATCCCGCAGAACATCGTTGTCAACGTCGATGGCCTCGACGAGGGTGCCCAGATCAAGGCCGGCGAGATCGTCCTTCCCGACGGTGCCGTGCTCATCTCCGATGCAGACGCCGTCGTCATCAGCGTGCACCTGCCCGAGGCCGAGGAAGAGGAAGAGGCCGTTGCCGACGCCGACGCCGAGGCCGTTGTCGAGGAAGCCCCCGCCGAGTAGCATTCGCTTCACGCTTTCTGCCTGATCTCGTCGAACAAGGAGGATTTCCCTGGACGAGAATCTCTGGCTCGTAGTCGGGCTCGGTAACCCCGGGCCCGACTACGCCGGAAACCGCCACAACGTCGGCCACATGGTGACCGCCGTGCTCGCCGACCGACTGTCGGCGAATTTCAAGACCCACAAGACCAACTCGACGGTTGCTTCCGGGCGCAGTTTCCCCGGGGGCCCCGGGCTCGTGCTCGCGACGCCGAACACCTATATGAACGTGTCCGGCGGACCGGTGGCCGCCCTGCTGCGGTTCTACTCGCTCGAACCGGATCGCCTGATCGTCGTGCACGACGAGCTCGACCTGCCATTCGACACGCTCAAGATCAAGGTCGGCGGCGGTCACGGGGGCCACAACGGGCTCCGCGACATCATCGCGGCCATCGGCACGAAGGACTTCGTGCGTATCCGCCTCGGCCTGGGCCGCCCGCCCGGTCGCCAGGCGCCGGCCGACTTCGTGTTGCACGACTTCTCCAAGGTCGAGCGCGAGACCCTGCCGAACCTGCTCGAAGACGCAGCGGATGCGATCCAGCTGATCGCGGCGGAGGGCGTCACCGTCGCCCAGCAGAAGTTCCACGCGCCCTGACCCGCCCGCGACAGTGACCGTCCGCGACAGTGACCGTCCCGACCGCGAGAATCGCCGTTCCGGTCGAGAGTCACCGGTGTGGCGGCGACTGTCGACCGGAAAGGCGACTGTCGGCGGTGCTGCGTAGAATTGCCGGGTGACCCTCCACGGCGTAATTGCCACACTTTCGCGCGCCTCCACGTTCGACCGAGCCCTCGCGTGCGCGGGCCGCGACGCCGACTTCTCGCTCACCGAAGGCCTCAGGGCTCCCGTGCTCGCCGCGCTCCTCGAACAGCGCGCCCGGCTCGGCAAGGCCCCGGCCCTGCTGGTCATCACCGCCACCGGGCGTGAGTCCGAATACCTGCACGACAACCTCGACTGCTTCACCGAAGACGCCGAGATCATCGGTTTCCCGGCCTGGGAGACGCTCCCGCACGAGCGGCTGAGCCCGAGTGCCGAGATCGTCGGCAAGCGGCTCTTCGCACTGCGGCGGATGCGCGAGTGGGAGGAGATCGACCCGGCCCTTCGCCGCCCGCTCATCGTGATCGCATCCGTGCGCGCAGCCCTGCAGCCCGTCGCGGACAACCTCACCGACTTCGCGCCCATCGTGCTCACGGCCGGCGCCCGCGGCAACGACCTGGGCGCGCTCGCCGTGCAGCTCGTCGAACTCGCGTACACCCGCGTCGACATGGTGACCCGCCGCGGCGAGTTCGCCGTGCGCGGCGGCATCCTCGACGTGTTCCCCTCGATCGCCCCGCATCCGTCCCGCGTCGAGTTCTTCGGCGACGAGGTCGAACAGATCCGCGCCTTCTCCGTCGCCGACCAGCGCTCCCTGCCAGAACCGGTCGCCTCGGTGAGTCTGCCGCCGAGCCGCGAGCTGCTGCTGAGCCCCGCCGTGCGGCAGCGCGCCCGCGAGATGCAGCACGAGTTCCCCAGCCTCGCCGGCCTCCTCGCGAAGATCGCGGAGGGTATCCCTGTCGAGGGCATGGAGAGCCTCGCGCCCGCCCTCGTCGACCGGCTCGTGCCGATCACGCACTACCTCCCCGCCGAAGCCGCCGTCGCCGTGGTCTCGCCCGAACGCGTCGCCAGCAGGGCGATCAGCCTCGCCGAGACGAACCGCGAGTTCCTCGGGGCGGCCTGGAGCGCAGCGACCGCGGGTGCAGACGCCCCGATCGACCTCGAGTCCGGCGACTTCCTCACCCTCGGCCGGCTGCGCGACTCGGTCACGCACACCGCTCCCGGCGCGCCGGCCTCCGCGCACGTCTGGTGGACTTTCAGTTCCTTCCAGGCCGCCCCGACGGATGCCCCGGTCCTGCCAGAGCACCGCGAAATCGACGACCTCCTCACCCTCAGGGTCGAGGGCGAGGCGGTCCCCAGTTTCCAGGGCAGCGTCGAGGGCGCCATCGGGCACCTCAGCAGCCGGATGAAGGACGGCTGGACGGTCGGCGTGCTCGCCCAGGGTGCCGGGCTCGTCGAACGAGCCGCCGCGGTGCTCGCCGAGCACGAACTCCCCGCCCGGATCGTGACCGAATGGCCGTCAGAACCGGAACCCGGCATCGCGTACCTGCTGAAGGCATCCGTCGACCACGGTTTCGAGCTCGCCGAGACGAAGCTCACCCTCGTCAGCGAGTCCGAGTTCTACGGCCGCACGGTCGGCTACGACGCCCGCCAGGTGAAGAAGCTCGCGAGCCGGCGCAAGAACGTCGTCGACCCGCTGCAGCTCAAGACCGGCGACCACGTCGTGCACCAGACCCACGGCATCGGCCGGTTCGTCGAACTGACCCAGCGCGAGGTGTCGAGCGGCGGCCGCAACCCGGTCAAGACCAAGCGCGAGTACCTCGTGCTCGAGTACGCGCCGTCCAAGCGCGGGCACCCCGGCGACAAGCTCTTCGTGCCCACCGACCAGCTCGACCTCGTCAGCCGGTACATCGGCGGTGAGGCGCCCGCGCTCAGCAAGATGGGCGGCAGCGACTGGTCGAGCGCGAAGTCGAAGGCCCGGCACGCGGTGCGGGACATCGCCGTCGAGCTCGTCAAGCTCTACTCGGCACGGATGGCGAGCAAGGGCCATGCCTTCGGGCCCGACACGCCCTGGCAGCGCGAGCTCGAGGAGGCGTTCCCGTTCGCGGAGACCCCCGACCAGCTCACGACGATCGACGAGGTCAAGGCCGACATGGAACGGCCCATCCCGATGGACCGGCTCCTCTCCGGCGACGTCGGCTTCGGCAAGACCGAGGTCGCCGTGCGCGCAGCATTCAAGGCGATCCAGGACGGCAAGCAGGTCGCGATCCTGGTGCCGACGACCCTGCTGGTGCGCCAGCACATGGAGACCTTCCAGGAGCGATTCGCCGGGTTCCCCGTGCACATCCGCGCCCTGAGCCGGTTCCAGACCGAGAAGGAATCCCGGGAGACCGTCGCCGGCATCCTCGACGGCACGGTCGACCTGGTGATCGGCACCCACCGGCTCCTGACCGGGTCGATCATCTTCAAGGACCTCGGCCTCGTCATCATCGATGAGGAGCAGCGGTTCGGCGTCGAGCACAAGGACGCCCTCAAGAAGCTCAAGACCAACGTCGACATTCTCGCCATGAGCGCGACGCCGATCCCGCGCACCCTCGAGATGGCGGTCACGGGCATCCGCGAGATGTCGACCCTCGCGACCCCGCCGGAGGACCGGCACCCGATCCTCACGTTCGTCGGGCCGTACTCCGACCGGCAGGTCGCCGCGGCCATCCGGCGCGAGCTGCTCCGCGAAGGCCAGATCTTCGTCGTGCACAACCGGGTGTCGAGCATCAACAGGATCGCCGCTCACATCGCCGAACTCGTACCGGAGGCCCGGATCGCCGTCGCACACGGGCAGCTGCCCGAGGCGCAGCTCGAACAGGTCGTCGTCGACTTCTGGGAGCGCAAGTTCGACGTGCTCGTCTCGACGACGATCATCGAGACCGGCCTCGACATCGCCAACGCGAACACCATCATCATCGACAGGGCGGACAAGTTCGGGCTGAGCCAGCTGCACCAGCTGCGCGGCCGGGTCGGCCGCGGCCGGGAGCGCGCGTACGCATACTTCCTCTACGACGAGAACAAGCCGCTCACCGAGATCGCCCACGACCGGCTCTCCACGATCGCCGCGAACAACGAGCTCGGCGCCGGCATGCAGGTCGCCCTGAAAGACCTCGAGATCCGCGGGGCGGGCAACCTGCTCGGCGGCGAACAGGCCGGGCACATCGCCGGGGTCGGTTTCGACCTCTACCTGCGGATGATCGGCGAGGCGGTGAGCGCCTTCCGCGGCGACGTCGCAGAGGGCCAGACCGAGCTCCGGCTCGAGCTGCCCGTCGACGCGCACATCCCCGAGGACTACGTCGACAGCGAGCGCCTCCGCCTCGAGGCCTACCAGAAGCTCTCCGCGGCGAGCTCGCCGACCGCGGCCAGGGACCAGATCGACCTCGTGCTCGAGGAACTCACCGACCGCTACGGCGAACCCCCGCAACCGGTGCAGAACCTGATCCTGGTCTCCCGGCTGCGCTGGCTCTCCCAGCAGGCCGGCCTGAGCGAGGTCGTCGCGATGGGCTCCAACCTGCGGGTCGCCTCTGCCGACCTCGCCGACTCGATGCAGGTGCGCCTGAAGCGGATGTACCCCGGCTCGCGGTACACCGTCGCAACCGGGGCCATCATGGTGCCGATGCCGCGGATCAACGACGAACCGCTCGGCGACGCCGCCCTGATCGCCTGGGCCGGCTCCCTGCTCGCCGCGATCTTCCCCCGTCCCGTCGAGGAGCCCGCTGCGCCGGGTGCCGCACCCAAGGCCGCACCGACGACCACGCAGCACCCCAACCCCAGGAGGAAGTCGTGACCGACGCCAACCCGATCGACGCCCCGATCGACCCGCGGACCGATACCCCGATCGACGTCCTCGTCCGGACGGTCGCGCGGCTGCGCGCTCCCGGCGGCTGCCCCTGGGACATGGAGCAGACCCACGCCTCCCTCGTGCCCTACCTGCTCGAGGAAAGCCACGAGCTGGTCGAGGCGATCGAGGCCGGTGGCCGCGAGGAACTCCTCGAGGAACTCGGCGACGTGCTCTACCAGGTCCTCTTCCATGCCGACCTCGCCGCGCACACCGCCGGCGAGGACTTCGACCTGCAGGATGTCGCCGCGAGCCTCACCCGGAAACTCGAGGGCCGGCATCCGCACGTCTTCGGAGACCTCGACCTCGCGACCGCCGACGACGTCGCCGCGGCCTGGGACGGTTTCAAGGCCACCGAGAAGCCCGGCCGCACGAGCGTGCTCGACGGCATCCCGCAGGGCATGCCCGCTCTCGCCCTCGCTGACAAGGTGCTCGGGCGCGCCCAGAAGATCGGGCTGCTCGATGCGGACGGCGCCGACTTCCCGCTCCCGCTCGAGAGCGAGGACGAGCTCGGCCCCCTGCTGCTCGCAATCGTCTCCGCGGCGAAGGCTCGCGGCCTCGACTCCGAACGCGCCCTGCGCACCGCCGTGCGTGGGCTCCAGGACGAGATCCGTTCCGCTGAGCTCGACAGCGCGGGGCTCGACGGTGCAGCGGATGCCGCGACCGACTTCTCGGATGCCGGCATCATCGGCCTCCCCGCCGACAACGACTGACCGCCACCGGGCCGGGCCGCCCGGCCCGACCTGAGACAATGGATTCCATGGCAACACAGGTGACCCCGCCGCGCGGCATGCGCGACTTCCTCCCCGCTGAGAAGGCCGGTCGCGAGCACGCGCTCGGCGTGATCCGGCGCAGTTTCGCCGCGCACGGCTTCGACGAGATCGAGACCCCGGTCATGGAAGACTCCGCCCGGCTGCACTCCGGCCTCGGCGGCGACAACGAGAAGCTCGGCTTCGCGGTGCTCAAGCGCGGCCTCGCCCCTGCCGACGCCCTCGCCGCCGCGGAGTCCGGCGACCTGCTCGGCCTCGCCGACCTCGGCCTCCGCTTCGACCTCACCGTCCCGCTCGCCCGGTTCTACGCGACGCACCGCGCCGCCCTGCCCACGGTGTTCCGGGCGATCCAGATCGCCCCGGTCTGGCGGGCCGAACGCCCGCAGAAGGGCCGGTACCGCCAGTTCGTGCAGTGCGACATCGACATCATCGGCGAGGCGGGCCCGCTCGCCGAGATCGAACTCATCACGGCGACGATGGCCGCCCTCGACGCCCTCGGCCTCACCGGCTGCTCGGTGCGCATCAACGACCGCCGCATCCTCACCGCCCTGCTCGCGTACTGGCAGGTCCCTGCGGATCTGTTCGAGCGGGCCCTGATCACGATCGACAAGCTCGACAAGATCGGCGTCGACGGCGTCGTCACCGAACTCGACGGCCTCGGCATCCCCACCGACGGCATCGCGGAGACCCTCCGCTCGATCGCCTCCGCCGGCTGGGACCTGCTCGGCTCGGCCGGCGAGCCCGATGCGTCCGCAGCACCCGCCTGGCTCGACCCGGTCGCATACGCCGACCTGCTCGCCCTCCGCGACGCGCTCCCCGGCGCCGACCTCGTCTTCGACCCGACGCTCGTGCGCGGCATGGGCTACTACACCGGCACGATCTTCGAGATCGCGCACCCCGATCTCGGCTACTCGCTCGGCGGCGGCGGCCGGTACGACGGCATGATCGGCCGATTCCTCGGCGTCGACGTTCCCGCGTGCGGCTTCTCGATCGGCTTCGAACGCATCGTCGACCTGCTCGGCGGCACCGGCGCATCCGCCGAGAACGCCGTTGTGCTCATTCACGAGAAGGACGCGGCTCCCGGCCGCCTCGTCGCCCTGAAGACCGCACTCGTCGCCGAGGGCCTGCGGGTGCGGCTCGAGCACCGCACCAAGAACCTCAAGGCCCTGCTCGGTCGCGCCGCCGAGGCGGGCTATGGGCGGTACGCCTTCGTCACCGATGAAACAGCGGATGCCGCGACGCTCGACTTCCGCCCGCTCGCGGGCTGATTCCCGCGCTCGGAGCCTCCGTCGCTAGACTGTTACATGATTGGAACACAGTGTCGTCTTCCTGCACGTTCCCCCCATACCAACACCCCACCCATTAGGAAATAACAGGAAACAGGAGATAGCTGTGGCTCTCATTGAGGCAGTAGTAGCGCGCGAGATTCTCGACTCCAGAGGCAACCCGACCGTCGAGGTCGAGGTATTGCTTGATGACGGCTCCGTAAGCCGTGCCGCCGTTCCGTCGGGCGCATCCACCGGTGCGTTCGAAGCTTATGAACTTCACGACGGCGACAAGTCGCGTTACCTCGGCAAGGGCGTCCTCAAGGCCGTCGACGCCGTTATCGACGAGCTCGGCCCGGCAGTCGAGGACCTCGACGCCACCGACCAGCGCATCGTCGACGCCGTACTTATCGAAACCGACGGCACCGAGAACAAGCACCGCGTCGGCGCCAACGCCATCCTCGGCGTGAGCCTGGCCGTCGCCAAGGCCGCAGCCACCTCGGCCGGCCTGCCCCTGTTCCGCTACCTCGGTGGCCCGAACGCGCACACCCTTCCGGTCCCGATGATGAACATCATCAACGGTGGCTCGCACGCCGACAACGACGTGGACATCCAGGAATTCATGGTTGTCCCGCTCGGTGCCGAGTCCTTCGCCGAGGGCCTCCGCTGGGGCACCGAGACGTACCACGCCCTGAAGGCCCTGCTCAAGTCGAAGGGCCTCTCCACCGGCCTCGGCGACGAGGGTGGATTCGCTCCGAACCTCCCGAGCAACCGTGCGGCACTCGACCTCATCGTCGAAGCCATCACCAACGCCGGCTACACGCCCGGCAAGGACATCGGCCTGGCACTCGACTGCGCCGCGTCCGAGTTCTACAAGGACGGCGTCTACCACTTCGAGGGCAAGGAACTCTCTGCCCAGGAGCTGTCCGCGTACTACGTCGACCTCGTCAAGTCCTACCCGCTCGTGTCGATCGAAGACCCGCTCGAGGAAGACGACTGGGACGGCTACGTGCACCTCACCGCCGAAATCGGCGGCCTCGTGCAGATCGTCGGAGACGACCTGTTCGTGACCAACCCGGAGCGTCTTGCCAAGGGCCTGGCCCTCGGCACGGCCAACTCCATCCTCGTCAAGGTCAACCAGATCGGTACCCTCACCGAGACGCTCGACGCCGTTGCCCTCGCGCAGCGCGCCGGCTACACGACCGTCATCTCGCACCGCTCCGGTGAGACCGAAGACACCTTCATCGCCGACCTCGCGGTCGCGACGGATGCCGGCCAGATCAAGACCGGAGCGCCTGCCCGCTCCGAGCGCGTTGCCAAGTACAATCAGCTGCTGAGGATCGAAGAAGAGCTGGGCGAGGCCGCCGTGTACGCGGGCCGCTCTGCCTTCCCCCGTTTCAAGGCCTAGTTTCGACTGGAGCTCTCGAAGCGCGGGGTGAATCCCGCGCTTCGAGAGCTCTGTTTTTTATCCGGTGAGAACCGGCGAGGATCCGGCGAAAGGAGTTGCCATGGCCGCGAAACGCACTGAACGGCAGCCCGTCGCGCTCGGCCTCGACGAGACCCCGATGAGTGGCTGGCTTCGCGGCCTGCGCCTGTCCGGGTTCTCGCTCATGATGATGGGCATCCTCATCCTCGCGGTCGTCGTGCTCGCCCCCGGCCTCCGCACCTACGGTGAGCAGCAGCAGGAAATCAGCCGGCTCACCGCCGACGTGTCTGCCCAGCAGACCACCGTCGACCAGCTCAAGACCGAGCGGGAGCGCTGGAACGACCGCACCTACGTCACGACCCAGGCCCGCGCCCGGCTGTCCTATGTGCTGCCGGGCGACGTGAGCTTCCTCGTTATCAACGACCTGCCGCTGCCGGCCGCCGCTGCCGCCGCGCCCGCCGCGACCACGGCCATCCAGAACACCGACATCGATTGGGTATCGTCCATGTTCGCTTCCGTCATGACCGCCGGCCTCGCCCCCCAGGCCACCCAGTGACCCGGCCGCCGTTCGCGCCCGTCACCGCCGACGACCTGAAGATCGTCAGCGCACAGCTCGGCCGCCCGGCCCGCGACGCCGTCGGCATCGCGGCGCGCTGCGTGTGCGGTGCTCCCACCGTCGTCGCCACCGCACCCCGGCTGAGCGACGGCACGCCGTTCCCCACTCTCTACTACCTGACCCACCCGGCCGCGACCGCTGCGCTCTCCTTCCTCGAGGCGACCCAGGTGATGAACGAGTTCAACCAGCTGCTCGCCGACGATGAGGCCGTCCACGACCAGTACCGCCGCGCCCACGCGGGATTCCTCGCCGATCGCGCCATGCTCGGCGACGTACCCGAGATCGCCGGCATCTCCTCGGGCGGCATGCCCGACCGGGTCAAGTGTCTGCACGCCCTCGCCGCACACTCGCTCGCCGCAGGCCCGGGCGTCAACCCGATCGGTGACCTCGCGCTCGCGCGGGCAGCCTGGACCCCGGCCGTCTGCGAGTGCCTCGACTATTCCGCGGCGGACGCGTGACCCGTTCCCTGCTGCAGCGGCGCCTCGGCGCCGCGCTCGCGGTGGCGCTGACCATTGTTCTGGGAGGCGCCTCCGTCGTCGGCGACGCGGCACCCGCGCACGCCGACCAGGTGCGCGACCTCGAGTACTGGCTCAACGATTACGGTTTCACGCAGGCCTGGGCGACGACCAAGGGCGCCGGCGTGACGGTCGCCGTGATCGACACCGGGGTGAGCACGAGCGTCCCCGAACTCGCCGGCGCCGTCGTCGGTGGCACGGATGTCTCGGGCCTGGGCTCGAGTAACGGCCAGACCCCCGTGGGGGACGGCAGCGAGCACGGCACCCTGGTCGCCTCCCTGATGGCCGGCCGCGGTTCCGCGGACGGGACAGGAGTCATCGGCGTGGCACCCGAGGCGTCCATTCTCGCGGTGTCGGTCGCGTTCGGGAGCAGCGGCGCAAAGCTCAGCAACGACGACCAGATCGCGGCAGGCATCCGCTGGGCCGTCGACCACGGCGCCGACGTGATCAACATGTCGCTGACCCGGAACACCCTGGACTGGCCGTCGAGCTGGGACGACGCCTTCCTGTACGCGTTCCAGCATGACGTCGTCGTCGTGGCCGCGGCCGGAAACCGGGGGAGCGGCACCACGGAGGTCGGCGCCCCGGCGACGATCCCCGGCGTGCTCACCGTCGGGGGCGTCGACCGCAACAAGACCGCGAGCTTCGACGCCTCCTCACAGGGCATCACGATCGCCGTCGCCGCCCCGAGCGAACAACTCGTCGGCGTGGTGCCGAACGGCGGGTACGTGCAGTGGAGCGGCACGAGCGCCTCCGCCCCGATCGTCTCCGGCCTCGTCGCCCTCGTGCGCGCCGCCTACCCGAAGCTCAACGCCGCCGAGGTGATGAACCGGGTGATCGCGACCGCCAACCCGAACGGCCACGTCGTCCCCAGCCCCGTCTACGGCAACGGCCTGATCGACGCGGCCGCCGCGGTCACCGCGTCCGTGGCGCCCTCGACGTCTCCGACGCCGACGGCCCTGCTCCAGGACTGGATTCACCTGCATCGGCGCATCGACACCGTCCCGACAGCCGCGCCGACGGCCGCACCCGTTGCCCGCGCCGTGCCGAGCAGCGACCCGCCGCTGCCGACCGACACCGCCGCGAGTCCCTGGCTGCCGACCGAGCTGACCCTGACCTATATCACCGTTCCGCTTCTCGTTCTGTTGGGGTTTGCTATCCTAGTAACGCTGTTCGGCATAGGTGCTCTTCGGCGGCTCAAGCGAAATCGATCGAATCGGTAAGTTTTCGCATATTCCATCATGTAGGAGGACCCTTATCGTGCCAAAAATTCTCATTGTCGGTGGCGGCTACGCGGGCTTCTACACCGCCTGGAAGCTTGAGAAGTGGCTGCGAAAAGGCGAGGCCGAGGTCACCATGGTCGACCCCCTCCCGTACATGACCTACCAGCCCTTCCTCCCCGAGGTTGCCGCCGGCTCGATCGAAGCCCGCCACGCCGTGGTCGCGCACCGTCGCCACCTCTCGAAGACGAACGTCGTCACCGCGAAGGTCACCCACATCGACCACGCGTCGAAGACCGCGACGATCACCCCGCCGGTCGGCGAGCCGTATGAGTTCAACTACGACATCGTCGTCGTCACCGCAGGAGCCGTCTCGCGCACCTTCCCGATCCCCGGGGTCGCCGACCAGGCGCTCGGACTCAAGACCATCGAGGAAGCCGTCGCCATCCGCGACACCGTGCTCACCAACTTCGACAAGGCCTCCCTGCTCCCCGCCGGACCCGAGCGCGACCGCCTGCTCACCTTCGTCGTCATCGGCGGCGGCTTCGCCGGCATCGAGGTCTTCGCCGAACTGCGCTCGTTCGCGACCTCGCTGCTCAAGTCCTACCCGCAGATCGGGTTCGACGACATCCAGTTCCACCTCGTCGAGGCGATGGGCCGGATCATGCCAGAGGTGTCCGTGCCGACGAGCCTCTGGGTCATCGACAACCTCGACAAGCGCGGTGCGAAGATCCACCTCAACACCCAGCTGACGAGCGCCGTCGACGGTGTCGTCGAGCTCTCCACCGGCGAGAAGTTCGAGACCGACCTGATCGTCTGGACTGCTGGCGTGATGGCGAACCCCGGCATCGTGCGTCACACCGACCTCCCCATCGAGGAGCGCGGCCGCCTGCAGGTGCGCCCCGACCTCCGCGTCGGCACCGCAGACGAGATCATCGAAGACGCCTGGGGCGCCGGCGACATCACCGCCGTCCCCGACCTCAGTGGCGGGGGAGTGGGCGGCTTCTGCGTTCCCAACGCCCAGCACGCCGTGCGTCAGGGCAAGCTCATGGCCAAGAACATCGTCGCCGTCCTCCGCGGCGAGGGCCCCAAGGACTACATCCACAAGAACCTGGGCGCCGTCGCCGGTCTCGGTGTCGGACAGGGTGTCTTCCAGTCCGGCAAACTGGCCATCAAGGGCCCGCTGGCCTGGATCGCGCACCGCGGCTACCACGGCCTCGCCATGCCGAGCTGGGAGCGCAAGCTGCGCGTCGTCTGGGGCTGGGTGAACAACTTCTTCCTCGGTCGCGACATCGTGTCCCTCGCCGCCGTCGAGACCCCGCGCGCCGTGTTCGTCGAGTTCGCCTCCCGCCCGAAGCCCGCCGCGGGTGCCGCGGCGCCGGCGAAGGCCGCATCCGCTGCGGTCACGCCCCCGGCACCGGTCACCGTGCCGGCAGCGGCTGCCGCGGCAGCCCCCGCCGCCAAGGTCACGGCGCCCCGCGCGCCGCGCAAGACGCCGGTCAAGGCTCCCGCCGCCGCACCGGCGATCGTGGCAGCGGATGCCGCGACCGAGGCGACCACGCCCGTCAAGTAAGCGGCTGCTCCGGCAGCACCTACGCTTGAAGCGTCGGAGTCTGTTCGGACTGAGTTCGCTCAGCCCGGATGTACTCGGACGCGCCCCCGTAGCCCAATGGCAGAGGCAGACGACTTAAAATCGTCACAGTCTGGGTTCGAGTCCCAGCGGGGGCACCATCATCCGGCACCGAACTTCCGACTGAGGCCGGACTCGGCGGACTCTCCCAGGCCGACACGCTTCTCTCCACCGACGATGACGTCGAAGGCGATCGGCGGGTCAGGCGCCGACGGCACGCTCGGAGACGGAGCTGAGCAGGAGACTGGTCTCGCTGTTGAGGACACCGGGGATGGAACGGATTCGTCCAAGGAGCCGGTCGAACTCGCCCAGGTCAGCGGTGCGCAACTCGGCGACGAGGTCCCAGGCCCCGTTGGTCGTGTGCAGCGAACTGACCTCCGGATAGCCGCGCAGGGCCCGGATGACGTCACTCGTCGCCCGACCCTCTACCTCGATGAACGAGATGGCCTGCACCACGCCCGGATCCTGGTCCTCACGCACCCGGATGGAGAACCCCACGACAGTGCCCGACTGCACAAGACGGGCCAATCGATTGTCGACGGTGGAGCGGGTCACGCCGAGCTCACGAGCGAGTGCAGCGACTGGTTCTCGCCCGTTCACCCGGAGCAGACTGATCAGCCTGTGGTCGAGGTCATCCAGGGGCATACGCATAGAGTACGGCTCGGGTATGCAAAGTGTGCAATTCCTCATCGTAATTAGTGGGAAAATCCACTATCGATGACGTATTCGCGCACCGTAGCGTTGGAATCCTGATCGAAGGAGGCGCCGAGTGGTGCAGTGCGCAGAAATGACCAACAGCTCCCGGAGCCGCGTGTCCGGGAGTCTACCCATTCCAGCCCACGTCTTCACCAGGGTCTGACCGTCGTGTCGGTTCAGTCACCGGGCACGGTCGTCCTCATCCGTCCGCACCGGTTCACGCCCAACTCTCAAACCGCCGATGACAACACGTTCCAGCCGCTCGTCGACCTGTCGAACCTGAACGAACATCACCACACGGCCCACGGCGAAGTGACCGTCGTGGCCGAGACCCTGCGCGCCAATGGAATCACCGTGCACCTCTTCGAGGACGAGCACGAGGGCCGTCCCGACAGCGTCTTCCCCAACAACTGGTTTTCCACCCACGCCGGCGGCCATATCGCCGTCTATCCGATGCGCACGCCCAACCGCCGCACGGAACGTCGCCAGGACATCCTGGAACTGCTCAAACAGAACTATCGCGTGCAGGACGTGATCGACTACTCCGGCCTCGAATTCGACGGGATCTACCTCGAAGGCACCGGTGCGATGGTACTCGACCACGTCAGCAGAGTCGCCTATGTGGCCAGGTCACAGCGTGCGGATCCTGTCGCCCTCGAACGCTTCTGCACCAACTTCGGCTACGAACCGTTGGTTTTCGACGCCGTCGATGATTCGGGTATCCCGATTTACCACACCAACGTGATGATGTGTGTGGGGACCCGGTTCGCATTGATCGGGCTTGAGCTCATGACTTCGCGCGATCGTCGTGACGAGGTCGTTGAGCGTCTGACGTCTTCGGGCCGCACCGTCATCGAATTGTCGTCCGCCCAGATCAAGGAATTCTGCGGTAACGCCATCGAACTCGAGGGAGACCGGGGCAGGATCCTCGCGCTGTCCCGTCGGGCGTTCACGGCGTTGACGGAACGCCAGCGGGAAACACTCGAGGAGTCCTGCCGTCTTGTGCCCGTGGACGTGCCGACGATAGAACTGGCCGGCGGTTCCATCCGGTGTATGCTCGCCGGAATCCACCTGGATCGACGACGTCACCAGGACAGGTGGCCAACGTCTGCCCCGGCTCCGTTCAGTGCGCTGGGCGCGCGGCAGTAGGGGTGCTTGTCTGCTCCGGAACGACCGCGGATGCCCGGTTCCGACGACTGCTTCGGGCTGGCCCTGGCCAGTCTTGGGTCCCGGCCACGCCCGCCTGGTAAGCGGCTGCTCCGGCGGTACCTGCGCTTGAAGCGTCGGAGTCTGTTCGGACTGAGTTCGCTCAGCGCGGATGCACTCGGACGCGCCCCGTAGCCCAATGGCAGAGGCAGACGACTTGAAATCGTCACAGTGTGGGTCTGAGTCCCAGCGGCGGCACTCATCCTCGTCGGCGGGATCTCGGCCGCACAAGCTGGTTCGCGCTGCGCAGCACCGTCGGTGCCGTCAGGGTCGCACAGTCCAGCTCGACCGTGGAGCGGATGCTGAACACCGCACTTTCGCCCGCGAGCAGTGTGATCAGCATGTCGTCGACCCGGGCGGACTGGTCTACCTTGTCCACCAGGACGGCAAGATCGCGGGTGAGCGTTGCGGCCGTCACCGTGAGCAGGTAGCCGTTCGGGACCCGTTCGAGTGACGAAGACAACGACGGGGCACCGAGCCGGGTGTCGCGGGGCTCGGCGAAGAACCAGTGGCCACGCACCCCGCTGAGCTCGGCCCGGAGGAGTTCCGCTGCCGCATCCGTTGTCGCGGAGACGGATGCGGGCAGCGGCACGGTCACCGTGGACCGCGCGGGCAGGGTGACCCGTTCCGCGTGCTCGGCCAGCACGATTCCCGCGTCTGTGAGGCGTCGGACGATGAGCTCGCCCGACCAGGGTGAAGCCTCGTCGTTGACGACGACCGCGGCCAGCGTTCCCCCCGCGCGCGGTTGAATGGTCACCAGTCTGTCGGCGTAGGCGTGGCGGATCGCGTAGAGCAGCGGCTTGGGCCGCCCATAGCCGTCGACGGCCGCCCAGGACGTGACCGGCCAGCAGTCGTTGAGCTGCCAGACGACGCTGCCCATGCAGTGCGGTTGCAGGGAACGGAAGTGTTCGATGGCGGTGCCGATGGCGTTGGCCTGGTTGAGCGACATCGCCCAGTGCCAGTCGTCGATGTCGTCGGGCAACGGGTAGTGGGCGAGCAGGCCGTCGGTGAGCTTCACGTTGCCCTCCATCGCCTTCTGGTGCACCAGCATGCCGGGGGACTCGGGAGTGAGCGGGGAGTCGCTGATCGATGCGCGCATGGTCGACCAGGTCGGTGGGCCCTGCCAGCCGAATTCCGCTACGAAGCGGGGCGTGTACTCACGGTAGGCGGGGTAGTCGCGCTGGTTCCACAGGTCCCAGATGTGCATCGTGCCGTTGTTCGCATCGTTCGGCGTGAGTGTTCCGTCACGGCCGAGACCGTCGATGCCGCCCGGGGTGAACGGGCTTCCCGGCGTGTATCCGATGTGCGGCGCCAGTTCGGCCACGATGCGCGGGAAGAGCTCGTAGTAGTAGCCCGCGCCCCAGGTCTTGCCATCCAGTCTCGTCTTCCAGTTCCACTCCTCGTGGCCCCAGAGGTTCTCGTTGTTGCCGTTGAGCACGATCAGCGATGGGTGCGACGCCAGCCTGGCCACGTTGTCGCGGGCCTCCGCTTCGATCTCGCCGAACAGGGGCGCCTCTTCGGAGTAGGCGGCGCAGGCGAGAAGGAAGTCCTGCCACGTGAGCATGCCGCGGTCGTCGCAGAGCTCGAAGAAGTCGTCGGCCTCGAAGATGCCGCCGCCCCAGACCCGGAGCAGGTTGATGTTGGCGAATTCGGCCTGCTCGATGCGGTCCCGGTACCGGTCCCGGTCGACCCGGTGCGGAAAGGAGTCGTCGGGGATCCAGTTGGCCCCGCGAACGAAGACCGGGTGCCCGTTGACGGCGATCGTGAACGGTGTCCCTGTGGCATCCGGCTCGGTGTCGAACGACACGGTACGGAAGCCCACGCGCCGGTGTGCCGAATCGAGTTCGAGTGCTTCGGCGTCGTCCGCGCCCGAATCGTGCAACGTCACGTCGACGGCATAGAGCGGCTGCTCGCCGTAGCCCCGCGGCCACCACCGCGACACCTCGGCAACCTGCAGCGTCACGACCGCGCTCGTCTGGCCCGCGTTCAGAGTGGCCGAGCCGGTCACGCCTCCGACGGATGCCGTCACGATGAGATCTGCGTCGCTCGCCCGGGCGACCTCGACGTGCACGGCGACCGTGCCCGAGTGCCGGGCCGTCCCGTCTGCCCGGACAAGGGTGTCCACGGTGGCGATCGGGCGCACGGACTCGATCCGCGCCGTCGCCCAGCATTCGAGGGCGACCGGGCGCCAGATGCCCGATGTGCTCGTGTCGATGCCCCAGTCCCAGCCGAAGCTGCAGGCCATCTTGCGGATCGCGTTGTACGGGTGGTGGTTCACGTGCGGGCGATAGCCGAGTTCGAGGCTGGCGGCATCCGCGGCCCGGATCGGAGAGGAGAACGTGACGGCGAGCTCGTTCAGGCCGGCGCGCAGATGGGTGCGCAGGTCGAATCGGTAACGGCGGTGCATATTCCTGGTCACGCCGATCCGGTGGCCGTTGAGTTCAACCGTCGCGATCGTGTCGAGACCGTCGAAGACGATCTCGCTCTGGGTGCTGCTGTTCGGCTGCCAGACGAAGGTCGTCGTGTATCGCCAGTCGGTGAGTCCGATCCAGCCGAGCAACTGCTCATTGCCGTCGAGGTACGGGTCGGGGATGAGGCCCGCGGCGAGGAGGTCGGTGTGCACCGACCCGGGAACGCTTGCCGGAATTGTGTGCTGGCGCACGGCCCGGGGGACAGGGCCGTCGAGCGCGGTGACGGTCCAGTCGGCGAGGAGGCGTCGGATCGGGTGACTCGTGGGCACGACGGCCTGGATGGTGGTGTCAGTCATGATGTGGCGGCAGCGACCCGACGACGCCCGGATGGGTGAAATCAGGAATCTGAAATCCGGGCGAGATCGTCATATCGCCTACGTTACGACACGACGCCGCCACCCCGGTAGACCGGGGTGCGCTGGGGCGGGCTGAGCGCTCGCGTCCGGAAGGGCACGACAGAGGCCTTGACAGCACACTTGTTTTTTGCAAGTATGACGTCAGTCCACATGGGAACCTCTACAAGGAGACACGATGACCGCGATGTTCGTCAACCTGCCGGTGACCGACCTGGAGCGCGCAAAGGCGTTCTACACGGCGCTCGGATTCACCATCAACCCGGCCTTCTCGGACCACAACGCGGCCTGCGTCGTCGTCGAAGAAGACCACAGCTACTTTATGATCCTTGTCCGCGAGTACTTTCAGACCTTCACCGACCTTCCGATCGGAGATCCGGCCGTGAACCCCTCCGTGTCGACCGCGATCTTCCTGGACAGTCGCGAGGCGGTCGACAAGGCCGTCACCGACGGCGTCGCCGCTGGAGGCTCTGAGCCCAAACCGGCCTCGGACTACGGCTTCATGTACCAGCGCCAGCTGAACGACCCCGACGGCAACTTCCTCGAGTTCGGCTGGATGGACCCGGTAGCAGCCGCTCAGGGCCCCGAAGCCTTCGCGAATCAGCAGGACTGAGGTCGATGGCCGCACGCGACTATGGTCAATACGGTGGCGTCACGCGAGGCCTGGAGCTTGTGGGAGAGCGCTGGGCCCTGCTCATCGTCCGCGACCTGCTCGTCGGGCCGCGGCGCTACGGCGAACTCGCCGGGGGACTCGCTCGGATCCCGAGCAACATCCTGGCCGCACGGCTGAAGGAGCTGCAGGCGGCGGGCATCATCCGACGGGTGCCTCATTCGCGCGTCATCGTCTACGAGCTGACGCCGTACGGCCGCGAGCTCGAGCCCGTGGTGCTCGCACTCGGGGCGTGGGGATTCAAATCCCTGGGCGATCCGCGGGAGGAGCAGGTCATCACCCCTGACGCCATGACGATGGACCTCCGGACCGCGTTTCGTCCGCAGGTCGCGGAGCAGCTCCCGGCGACCGCGTACGCAGCGCGGTTCGGTCATGCCGAGCTTCTGATCCGGGTTGACGGCTCCACCCTCGATGTGACGCGCGGTGATGGGCCCGTCGACCTCGCCTTCGCCGCTGGTCCGGGCATCCGCCGGCTCATTTCCGGTGAGCTCGGCCCGGAGCGCGCGATCGAGACCGGGGTCGTCGAGGTGCTGCGTGGTCGCCGTGCCCTCCTCGGTCGCTTCGCGAGCACGTTTCACCTGGCCGCCTGAGCCGAGCGCGGTACCGCTACGGCTGCACCCGGAATGCCCTGCGTCTGGACCTGGGGTCGCGGCCCGGCGTAGTGTGTCCGGCATGTCGCTGTTCTGGGAAGAAGTCGTCGTCGATTGTCGCGACCCGAAGGGGCTCGGGCGATGGTGGCAGGAGGCTCTCGGCTGGATCGTGGTCGGCGAGAGCGACGACGAGCTCGAACTCGCCGCGGCCGAGGGTGCGCACCCGACCCTGCTGTTCGGCGCTGTCCCCGAGGGAAAGACCGTGAAGAACCGGCTCCACCTCGACTTCGTCCCCGACGACCAGGCCGCCGAGGTCGGGCGCCTGCTCGGCCTCGGGGCGACCCGTGCCGATGTGGGCCAGCGAGACGTCCCCTGGGTAGTCCTGGCGGACCCGGAGGGCAATGAATTCTGCGTGCTCTCGGCCCGCACGGTTGGTTAGCGCCCGTGTCCGTCGAGCACGGCGGCCGCGAAAAGGCGAGCGCCCTAAACTAGCGTTATGGCGAGGCAAGACGGGGCAGCACGCACACCGGACAAGGTGGTGCACAAGGTGCTCAACAACAACGTCGTCATCTCGATCGACGAGTCCGGTCAGGAACGCGTGCTGATGGGACGCGGGCTGGGATTCCAACTGCTTCCCAGCGACACGATCGATCCCGCCAAGGTCGAGAAGACCTTCGTCCTCGATCAGGGCAGTGAAGCCGACCATGCCCGCCAACTCCTCGCGTCCGTGCCGTACCCGGTCATCGAAGCGGTCACGCGGGCGGTCGACGAGGCGGAACGGACCCTGGGCCGAAGCCTCGGTCGCCGATTGCCGCTCGCCATCATCGACCACATCCAATTCGTGCTCGAACGGATGCAGAAAGGCATCCGCATCCCGACGACGTCGATGCCCGAATTACGCGTCCTGCATCCGCAGGAGTTCGACGCCGCGACGGCAATGGCCCGATCGGTCAGCGCCAGCCTGGACACCGCCCTCCCGGACGAGGAAGCGGTGTTCCTCACCATGCATCTCCTCAACGCGACCAGGGACGAGCCCAATGGAACCGCGGCACTGCTCTTCCGTCGGGTGCAGCACGTGGTGACGACGGTCGAGGGCGGCCTCGGCGTGCACCTGGACACGGCGAGCCCGGACTACGCGCGGTTCATCCTGCACATCCAATTCCTCCTGCAGCGGCTGGTGGCGAAGTCGATGTTGCGCGGCTCGGACACGTCCTTCTTCGAATTCGCCAAACACAGCTACCCCCGCTCCTACGCCATCGCCGCCGACGTCAAGTCGTACGTCAGTGCCGCCACCGGCTCCGACCTCACCGACGAAGAGCTCCTGTACGTGATCGTGCACGTCGAGCGACTGGCGAACCAGATGGTGGATGGCGCCGCCACCTGATCGTGTGCTAC
Source organism: Cryobacterium glucosi (assembly GCF_004402235.1). Classification (GTDB taxonomy): domain Bacteria; phylum Actinomycetota; class Actinomycetes; order Actinomycetales; family Microbacteriaceae; genus Cryobacterium; species Cryobacterium glucosi. The sequence goes on along the minus strand of NZ_SOFS01000038.1, from coordinate 26,834 downwards.
GTTGAGACCGCAGGGCGACGACGCTCTGTGGAAGCATTTTCGGATTGTTACCGCATCAGCGGGCAAAACCTGAACTCGCATCGCCAGTACGGCGATGAATGAGTTCAGGTCTTTTTTTTGCCCAAAACACCGATTGATCGCTTCCTGAGCATGGAAGTCGCGATGTCGCGGCGGAAGGTGAATGAGACCGATGGACTACTCCAAGACCGCAGCTGCGGTCCTCAAGGGTGTGGGCGGCGAAGAAAACGTCCAGTCGCTCGTGCATTGCGCGACGCGGCTGAGATTCGTCATCAAGGACGACGCGAAGGTCGACAAGGCGGCGGTCAAGGCCACCCCCGGCGTCATCGCGACGGCCGAGGCCGGCGGTCAGTACCAGGTCGTCATCGGCAATGAGGTACCCGAGGTCTTCGCCGAGATCACGAAGATCTCGAAGCTCGGCGGCGCCTCCTCCTCCGGCGGCCAGGCCGCCCAGGACGGCCCGAAGGGCAACCTCGTCAACCGTTTCATCGCGATGATCTCGGCGATCTTCACCCCGCTGGTGTGGGCGCTCGCGGGCACCGGCCTCCTGAAGGCCTTCCTGGCCGCAGCGGTCACGTTCGCCTGGATCGACAACACGACGACGACGTACACGATCCTGAACGCACTCTCGGATGCCTTCATCAACTTCCTGCCGCTGGCGCTCGCGATCACCGCGGCGAAGTACTTCAACGCGAGCCAGTTCACGTCGCTCGCCATCGCCGGTTCGTTCGTGTACCCCTCGATCGTCGCGCTCAACGGCGTGCCCGACATCACCTTCTTCGGCATCCCGGTGACGATGGTCAGCTACGTCTCGAGCGTCATCCCGATCATCGTCATCGTGTGGTTGCAGAGTCACGGAGAGCGGTTCCTGTACGCCGCACTGCCGGCCGCGATCCGCCGATTCGTGACACCCATGATCATGGTGATCATCCTGGTACCGCTCACCTTCCTGGTGATCGGCCCGCTCTCCAACCTGATCAGCACGGGACTGGCCGGCGGTATCGGCTGGGTCTTCACGGTCGTGCCCTGGCTCGGTGGAGCCATCATGGGCGGCCTCTGGCAGGTCTTCGTCATCTTCGGCCTGCACTGGGGCTTCGTCCCGCTGATGACCGCCGAACTGCAGAGCACCGGGTTGATCTACATCACCGCGCCGCTCTTCGCCGCGGTGCTGGCACAGGCTGCGGCCGTCGCCGGGGTCTGGGTGCGCACCCGCAACTCGAACCTGAAGTCGCTCGCTGCCCCGGCCACCCTGTCGGGCTTCCTCGCCGGTATCACGGAGCCGGCCATCTACGGCGTGAACCTGCCGCTCAAGCGGCCGTTCGTCTTCGGAGTCGTCGGTGGTGTCCTCGGTGGAGCCCTGATCTCGGCCGGCGGCGTCGCCGCGAACGCCTTCGTGCTGCCCTCGCTGCTGGCGCTGCCAGCCCTGTTCGGTACCGGAAACACCGTGATGCTGATTCTGGGCCTTCTCGTCGCCATCATCGTGCCGTTCGGCCTGACCGTGATCCTCGGATTCAAGGATCCGGCCAACGAGGCCGCCGCAGTCGTGGACGGCACCGACCTCGAGGTGCTGAGCCCGCTCGACGGCACCGCCGTTGCACTGAGCGAGGTTCCCGACGCCGTCTTCGCCGGCGGCGACCTCGGCAAGGGTGTTGCGATCATTCCCCGTGTCGGCGCCGTCTACGCCCCGTTCGACGCTCTCGTCGTAGCCGCATTCCCGACCGGGCATGCCATCGGGCTGCAGCACGCGGATGGAGCGGACGTGTTGATCCACGTCGGCATCGACACGGTCAAGCTCGGTGGCAAGTACTTCTCCCTGAAGGTGGAGAAGGGCCAGCAGGTCAAGGCCGGCGATCTCCTTCTCGAGTTCGACATCAACGCGATCACGGCAGCCGGATACGACATCACGACGCCGGTCATCATCACGAACCCGAAGAAGTATCCGGCCATCGGCTCACCAGCCTCGGGCCCGGTAGCGCACGGAGACCCCCTCTTCCTGGCGATCGCCGAGGAAGAACTGGCCACCGCGAAGTAAGCGAGGGCGGTTTGTACGTCCCGGTGGAGGAGCGGCTCGGCTGCTCCTCCACCGGCCATCTGCGTAATACGTAGTCAGTAGTAAAAGGAGTACACGAATGACCGATTCAACACCCGTCACATTCCCGCAGGGCTTTCTCTGGGGCGGTGCGACCGCCGCGAACCAGATCGAGGGTGCATACAACGAGGGCGGCAAAGGCCTGTCCATCCAGGACGTCATGCCGCAGGGAATCACGACGCCGCGCACCGCGGGCCCCACGGACGACAACCTCAAGCAGGTGGCCATCGACTTCTACCACCGCTATGCCGAGGACATCGCCCTGTTCGCCGACATGGGCTTCCGGACCTTCCGCTTCTCGATCGCCTGGAGCAGGATCTTCCCGCTCGGCGACGAGGCGGAGCCCAATGAGGAGGGCCTCGCGTTCTACGACCGCGTCATCGACGAGTGCGAGAAGCACGGCATCGAACCGTTGGTCACCATCTCGCACTACGAGACCCCGCTGCACCTGACGGAGACCTACGACGGTTGGGTCAACCGTGACCTGATCGGATTCTACGAGCGGTACGCGCGGGTGCTCTTCGCCCGATACGGCGCCCGGGTGAAGTACTGGCTCACCTTCAACGAGATCAACTCCGTGCTGCACGCCCCGCTGTTGTCTGGCGGCATCAACACACCGAAGGACCAGCTCACCCGGACCGACCTGTATCAGGCCGTGCACAACGAGCTGGTGGCGAGTGCGCTCGCGACCAAGGCCGCCCGCGAGCTCGCCCCGTCCGCCCTGATCGGCTGCATGATCCTCGCGATGCCGGTCTATCCGTTGTCGCCCGATCCCGACGACGTGATGGCCTCGCTCACCACCGAGCGCACCAACCTCGCCTTCGGCGACATCCACGTGCGCGGAGAATACCCGGGGTACTACCTGCGCAGCCTGCGCGACCAGGGCGTCGAACTGGTGATCACCGACGACGACCGGGCACTGCTCAAGGAGAACACCGTCGACTTCGTCTCCTTCAGCTACTACGTGAGCGTGGCGGAAACCGCCGACACATCGAATCGTGTCACGGGCGAAGGGAACATCTTCCCCGGGGTCGCCAACCCGACGCTGAAGGCATCCGAGTGGGGCTGGCAGATCGACCCGGTCGGCCTGCGCATCGTGCTGAACCAGTTCTGGGACCGCTGGCAGAAGCCGCTGTTCATCGTCGAGAACGGTCTCGGAGCGAAGGATGAGCTCGTCACGGTCGACGGCCGGAAGACCGTCATCGACGACTACCGCATCGAGTACTTCAACGATCACCTCGTGCAGGTCGGCGAGGCCGTCGCCGACGGCGTCGACGTGATGGGCTACACCTCCTGGGGCTGCATCGACCTCGTCAGCGCCAGCACGGCACAGATGAGCAAGCGGTACGGGTTCATCTACGTCGACCGCAACGATGACGGAACGGGCACCCTCGACCGTTTCAAGAAGAAGTCGTTCGACTGGTACGCCGAGGTCATCCGATCCAATGGTGCGAGCCTCACCCGATAGCGTAGAACCAAACGGGTTCGTCCCGTCGGCTGCCTCCTGGATGCACTGTCCCGGAGGCGGCCTCGTCTGGAGCAGATCATGATTTCCCCCCGCATTGCCTTCCTCGACGTCGACGGCACCCTCATCGACTCCGGCGAGGCGATCGCACCATCGTCGATCGAGGCGGTGCGCAGCGCCCGGAAGAACGGTCACCTCGTGTACCTCAGCACGGGGCGGGCGTCGGTGGAGATCTACCCGGCGATCCGGGACATCGGCTTCGACGGGGCGATCAGCGCCGGCGGCGGGTTCGCCGAAGTCGGCGGCGACGTCGTGATCTCCCGCACGATGCCCGAACCGGCGGTGGCGCGAATGGTCGGGTTCTACGAGGCCGCGGGCTACGACTTCTACCTCCAGTCCTACGACACGCTCTACCCGAGCCCCGGGGTGCGCTCGCGCTTCGCGACCTACCTCGAGGACGACAGGGAACGAAAGGGTGATCCCCGGCCCGACCTCGCCTCCGTCACCGGGGCCGAGGAACACCCGGTCCTGAAGGCTTTCGGAGACGTGCGGCCGCTGTCATTCACGGGCATCGCCAAGTCGGTCTTCCTGGCCGGTGACCTTCGGGCCTTCGATCGAGTCTCGAACGCGCTCGGCGACGATTTCCACGTCATCACCGGCACCATTCCCCACATGGGTCGCGGCAGCGGCGAGGTGACCCTGGGCGGGGTGAACAAGGGCAGCACGATCCTGAAGTTGCTCGACCTGCTCGGCCTCGACGCGGCATCCGCCATCGGCATCGGCGACAGCAGCAACGACATCGAAATGCTCCAGGTGTGCGGTGTCGGCATCGCGATGGGCAATGCCACCGACGAGGTCAAGTCCCACGCCGACGAGGTCACCACCGCCGTGCTCGACGACGGGGTCTGGAACGCCTTCCGCCGCCATGGCCTGATCTGAGCGGATGCCGGTACCGACAGGGCGCGGCGTCGCCGGTGTGCGAAACGACGGGGTCAGAGCCGCGTCGTGGATGCGCGCGGGATGAGGCGCACCGGGACACGGTGCACTCCCGGATGCGGCTGTCCCTTGATGGCGTCGATGAGTTCGCGTGCCACCGCCCGGCCCAGCTCCTGGAGATTCATGTCGATCGTGGTGATCGGCGGGCGTGAATGCACGCTGAACAGTTCCCAGTTGTCGTAGCCGACGACGGCGACGTCCTCGGGCACGCGGAGGTTCTCATCGCGCAATTGCTCGATGGCGCCCCGGGCGATCTGGTCGCTGGCGCAGAAGATCGCGTCGAAGTGGTGCCCGGCCTCGATGAGGGCATGCACGCACTGACGGCCCCAGTCCTCGCTCCAGTCGCCGTACAGGTTCTCACCGCCGACGAGCTGCAGGCCATGCCGCTTCATCGCCTGGGTGGCGCCGGTGAGCCGTTCGACGGCCGCCGAGAAGGTGGGATCGCCGCTGATCGCGACGATACCGCGTCGGCCCCGGGAGACGAGGTGGTCGATGGCGAGGTCGGTGCCCTGGGAATTGTCCGTCGTGAATGAGGAGTCCTTCGGGTCCTGGCTGGCGGCGAACGCATAGGCGACCGGTACCGTCACCTGTTCCGTGATCGAAGGGCGGGACGTGTCACTGTCGCCCAGGACGATGATGCCGTCGACGCGTTTCGCCATGAGGGTGCGCAACTGGTGCGACTCCCGGATGGAGTCGTTCCGGGCATCCGTGAGGATGACCGACGTGGAGTCCGCACCGAAGGCGTCCTCGACGCCGAGAAGAATCGGAACGACGAACCGGTTGGCGAGGTCTGCGGTCAGGACGCCGATGGTGCCCGTGATCGACGAATTGAGTGCGCGGGCGAACGGGTTGGGCGTGAAGGCGAGGCTCCGGGCCACCTCCTCGACGTGCTGCCGGGTTGCCTCGCGCACGACGGTCTTGCCGTTGAGAGCCTTGGACGCCGTCGCAATGGACACGCCGGCGGCACGCGCCACGTCGGCGAGGGTGACTGCGTCATTCGTCTTGCCCATGGTGTCCTTTCGCCTCTGAAACCGATGTCGAGGCCGATCATTGTTCGGCCGAGTCGCGTGAAACCCTACGAGAAAAGACTGTACCCCGCGTGCCCCGCAATTCACTGACAAAAGAGACAAATTCCGATTGACGTACCGGGAAACTCAGTGCTAGCCTCGCCCTATTGAAACTAGTTTTATTTGTTTCACAATTCTGCTCTGATATTCCTGCCCTATTCCAATGAAGGAAAAACGTGATGACAATGAAGTTCGTACGTAGCACGATGGCCGTCGCCGGGGTCGCGACCCTCGCACTGGCCATGGCCGGATGCTCGGCTGCCGGTGGCAGCTCCAGCAGTGCCGGCAGCACCGAGTACACAGTGTGGGATCCGTATCCCCAGCACGACGCCAGCTCCGACTGGGCCAAGCGCATCGATGCCTGCGGTGTCGACGCCGGCGTGACCATCAAACGTACGGCGTACGACTCCCAGTCGCTGACCAACCAGTCCCTTCTTGCCGCCCAGGAGGGCACCGCAGCCGACGTCATCCTCCTCGACAACCCGGCCGTGACGACCCTGGCAGACACTGGCGCCCTGAACGACATGGAGTCCATCGGGCTCGACACATCCGCGATCGACCCCAATCTCCTCGGGGCCGGTGTCCTCGACGGCAAGACGTACGGCATTCCCGTCGGCGCCAACACCCTCGCGCTCTATTACAACAAGGACGTCCTTGACGCGGCGGGCGTCAATCCTGCGACGGTCACGGACTGGGCCAGCCTCACCGCAGCCCTGCAGCAGGTCAAGACCGCCGGTCACAAGGGCATCACCTTCGCCGGCTTCGCGAGCGAAGAAGGAACCTTCCAGTTCCTGCCGTTCTTCTGGGGAGCCGGAGCCAACCTCAACAAGCTCGACTCGACCCAGGCGATTTCTGCGTTGACACTGTGGACCGACTGGGTCAGCCAGGGCCTCGCGCCGAACTCAGTCATCACGAATTCGCAGAACACCAACTGGGAGGAATTCCTCACCGGTGACTTCGGCTTCGCGGTGAACGGCACGTGGCAGGTCAACAGCGCAGCGAAGGCCAGCTTCAAGACCGGCTACATCACCATCCCGGCCGAGGCCGGGGGAGCGGCTCCCGCACCGACCGGCGGCGAATTCATGGTCATCCCGACCCAGAAGGACACGGCGCGCTACGACGTGTCCAAGAAGATCGTCGAATGCATGAGCACCACCGCAGGCCAGGTCAAGACCGCCGACACGTTCGCGTACTACATCCCCGCGACCACGGCAGGCCAGGCCGCCCTGCTTGTCGAACACCCGGAACTCTCGGTGTGGGTCGACGCCGTGAAGGCAGCCAAGGGGCGCACCAGCGACAACCTCGGTGCGAACTACCCGAAGATCTCAGAGCAGGTCTATACCGCCATCCAGAACGCACTGAGCGGTGCGATGACGCCCACGGAAGCGCTGAAGGAAGCCCAGACCGCTGCCGCAGCAGCTATCGCCAAGTAGACCGAAGCCTCCCACCGAGAACACGAAGGGCATCCCACCATGACCACACTTCCTGCCCGCGTCGGGGCCGCACGCCCCGACGCGGGTGGGGCGGTCGGCACATCCGCTCCACTCCCCCCGAAAAAAAGATCGAGGCGAACTTCTTTCGGCACCAGCCAGTGGGTTGCCCTGGCCTTCGTCGCCCCTCTCATCGCCTACCTCATCATCTTCTACGCGTTCCCGCTCTATCGGAACATCGAACTGAGCCTCCACGACTACACCCCGCGCGCCTTCGTGCAGGGCAATGCCGCGTTCGTCGGCATCGAAAACTATGTCGCCGTCTTCGGATCGAAAACGTTCGCCAAGGCGCTGACCAACACGGCGCTGTTCACCGTCGTCTCAATCGCGTTCCAGTTCGGCATCGGCCTCATCCTCGCCGTCTTCTTCCGGAACAACTTCCGACTCAACGGCGTCTTGCGAGGGTTGTTCCTGGTCCCGTGGCTGCTCCCGCTGATCGTGTCCGCGTCGACCTGGTCGTCCATGATGAACTCGGACAACGGGGTGATCAACTCGGCCCTCAGCGTGATCGGGGTCGCACCCGTGAACTGGCTGACCTCGCCCGATCTGGTGCTTGCGTCCGTGATCATCGCGAATATCTGGCTGGGGATCCCGTTCAACCTCGTCGTCCTCTACTCGGGTCTGCAAAACATTCCCGAAGACCTCTACGAGGCTGCCTCCCTCGATGGTGCGAACGCGTGGCAGAAATTCTGGCGGATCACCTTCCCGTTGCTGCGTCCGGTTTCGCTGATCACGATCCTGCTCGGGCTGATCTACACGCTGAAAGTCGTCGACATCATCTGGATCATGACGGCCGGCGGCCCGGGGGATTCCTCGACCACCTTCGCCACCTGGTCGTACCGGGAGGCCTTCGGAACGGGCAACCCCGACTTCAGCCCGGCTGCAGCCGTGGGCAACGTCCTGATCCTGATCGCCCTGATCTTCGGGTTCATCTATCTGCGCATTCAGAACAGGACGGAGAAATAATGTCTCATCGACGCTCCTGGTGGAAGACCGCGATCGGACTCCTCCTCACCGCTGTCATGCTCTTTCCCGTGTACTGGATGATCAACGTCTCCTTCACGAAGACAAGCGATCTGCGCGATTCACCGCCCAACCTCTTCCCATTCTCACCGACGCTCGACGGCTACACCGCGGTGCTTTCGCAGCAATTGCCATACCTCGGCACGAGTCTCCTGATCGGCCTTGGCACGGTTGTCGTCACGCTCGTCATCTCCGCGCCTGCCGGCTACGCGCTCGCCAAATTGCGCTTGCGAGGTGCTGCCCCGCTCACGTTCATCCTGCTGGTCGCGCAGATGATCCCCGGTGTCGTGATGGCGATGGGGTTCTACGCCATCTACCTGAACAGCGGACTCCTCAATACCGTCGGTGGCCTGATCCTCGCTGATTCGACGATCGCCGTTCCGTTCGGTGTCCTCCTCTTCACTGCCTTCATGTCCGGTATCCCCAACGAACTCATCCAGGCGGCCACGGTCGATGGAGCAGGACCGTGGCGCACCTTCCGGTCGATCGTGCTGCCCGTGAGCCGGAACTCCGCGATCACGGTCTCCCTGTTCGCCTTCCTGTGGGCGTGGTCCGACTTCATCTTCGCGTCGACCCTCTCCCGGAGCGGGCAATTCCTGCCGATCACCCTGGGCATCTACAAGTACATCGGCAACAACACCTCGCAATGGAACGCGATCATGGCTACCGCAGTCGTCGCGTCCATACCGGCGGCCATCCTGCTCATCGTCGCCCAGCGCTACGTCGCCGCCGGCGTGACCGCCGGCGCAGTAAAGGACTGACTCATTCCAGGCCAGAGCATCACCGTCCCCACACCCAACCCGACCCCGTCGGGGCCTGACCTGCCGGCCTTCGATGTGCGTGACATTCCCTTCAGCGCGAGGGGAGCGTGGTTCGACATCTCGCCCGTCGTTGCGCTGCACACCGTGCATCAGGACCTGCATCTGGTCTCCCACCAGAACGGAATGCACGCGGTCTTCATTCTCGTGCCGCAGGTGGACGGCGTCCGGACGGAGACGACCGTCACGGCCTCGCCTGCACTCCTGTCGTGGACCGCGGCAGAAGGAAAGATCGATGCGGCCTTCGACGGGGTGGCCTGCCTGCGCATCCGCGGTCGCGGCGTCGACCTGACGATTGGCGATGCGTCGACGGGGCTGACTCCGTTCACGGGCTCCTACCTCTTCCGCGACCCGATGGACGGCGCCGCCGTCTTCACCTCCTACGAAACGGGTCGCCGCTACCGGGTCACCAGCCTGCGCGGCGAGCTCGACGTGCACGGCGTCGAGGCCCTCGGTGCGCATGTCCGTGACGTCGTCGTTTCCGGAGCCGACGGCTGGGAAGTGGCGATCGAGGAGTTCGAGTCCGCCCGGCCGAGCTATCGCCCGGCTCTCTCATTCGACCAGGTCGTCCTGTCGACCCGCCAGGACTTCGCGGGGTACCTGGACCGTGTGGCGGGCTGGAGCGACGCGCGCACGCCGACCGCTGCGCTCGCCGGCTACGTGATGTGGTCGGCGACGGTTCGCCCGCTCGGCTTCCTCGAGCACGAATCCATCCTGATGTCCAAGCACTGGATGGACAAGGTCTGGAGCTGGGACCACTGTTTCAACGCGCTGGCCCTGGCCCCCGGCGATCCCGGCGCTGCGCTCGGCCAGTTTCGGCTCATCTTCGACCACCAGGACTCCTCCGGCGCTCTACCCGACTCCGTGACGCACTCAGAAATCCTGTACAACTTCGTGAAGCCGCCGATTCACGGTTGGGCATTCGACAAGCTGCGCCAGCGGATGCCCGACGCCATTCCCGTGGACGTCCTGGCGGCCGTATACGACCAGTTGTCGGCCTGGACGGATTTCTGGCTCAACTCCCGGCGCATCGCCGGGCACGAGCTCGCGCACTACCAGCACGGCAATGACAGCGGTTGGGACAATTCCTCGACCTTCGACCGCGACCGCGTCATCGAGGCCCCCGACCTCGCCGCCTTCCTGATTCTGCAACTCGACACTCTCGCGCGGCTCGCCGACGAACTGGGCCGGGACGACGGAGCCAGCAGGCGCGGCCAGCGTGACTCCATGGCGACCGCCCTGCTGGCCGAGCTCTGGGACGGCGAGCACTTCGTGGCCCGCGCCCCGCTGAGCGGGCGCACGAGTTCCACGACGAGCCTCCTCAACCTGTTGACGATCGTCGCGGCGGATTTCCTGCCGGTGGAGGTGCGCGAGCGTGTGGCCGATTCCATCGCGGGTCATCTCACCGATTGGGGACCGGCGACCGAGCTGCCCTCATCACCGCTGTACGAATCCGACGGCTATTGGCGGGGCCCGATCTGGGCGCCTTCCACCGTGATCGTCGAAGACGGGTTACGCAGGGCAGGCTTCACGACACTCGCGGATACCGTCAGCGAGCGCTTTCGCCGCCTCTGCGAAAGGTCGGGGTTCGCTGAGAATTTTGACGCGCTGAGCGGCGACGGTCTCCGCGACCGTGCATACACCTGGACCGCGAGCTCCTACCTCCTGCTCGCGCACGAAGCGTTCATCCGAGCGTCCGACAACTGACCGAAAGAACACGACACATGCCTTCTCTTATCGCACCCCCGACACTCCGCGGAGGCCCCGTGCGGCCGTCGACGAGCGCGCTGCGGGCACTCGGACCGGACGAAGTGTCTCTCACCGGGGGATTCTGGCAGGAGAAGCAAACCCTGAACTCCGAAGTCATCCTTGACCACTGCCAGCGGTGGATGGAGCGGATCGGGTGGATCGGGAACTTCGATCGCGCCGCCAACGGCGCGCTCGGCAGCGACCACGCCGGGATCGAGTTCGTCGACTCCGAAGTGTACAAATTGCTTGAGGCTCTGGCCTGGGAACTCGGACGAAAGCCCGACGCCGATCTCGAATTCAGATACCGCGCCCTGGTCGCCCGTGTCGAGTCGGCCCAGGAGGCCGACGGATACCTGCACACGAGCTTCGGGCGCTCCGGGCAACCGCCGCGCTATTCGAACCTGGAATGGGGACACGAGCTCTACTGCTTCGGGCACCTCATCCAGGCTGCCGTCGCGCGGCTACGGTCCGGTTCCGATGACGAGCTCGTGCGGGTGGCTCGGCGTCTCGCCGACCACGTCTACGGCGAGTTCGGGCCGGACGGTCGTGACGCCGTCTGCGGGCATCCCGAGATCGAGGTCGCCCTCGTTGAATTCTCCCGAGCGACAGGCGAGCCGCGCTACCTCGAACTCGCCCGCATCCTCGTCGAACGTCGTGGGCGCGGCCTGCTCGTACCCGACAGGTTCGGAGCAGAGTATTTCCTCGATGACATGCCGGTGCGGGACGCCACCGTTCTCCGCGGTCATGCGGTGCGTGCGCTGTACCTGGCTTCGGGCGCCCTGGACGTGGCCGTCGAGACCGACGATTCGGCGCTCGCGAGCGCGGTGGCCGCGCAGTGGGACAACACCGTGGCCAGGCGCACGTACATCACGGGCGGCGTTGGATCACACCATCTCGACGAAGCATTCGGCGAAGACTACGAGCTGCCGCCGGACCGCGCCTACGCGGAAACCTGTGCTGGAATCGCATCGGTGATGCTGAGCTGGCGCCTGTTGCTGCAGACCGGCGACGCCAAGTACGCGGACCTCATCGAGCGCACACTCCTCAACAACATCCTCGCCTCCCCGCGCGCCGATGGCCGGGCGTTCTTCTACACCAACACCCTTCACCAGCGCGTGGACGGTACCGTGCCGGAGGAGGATGAAATCAACGCGCGCGCGCAGTCCAGCCTTCGTGCTCCCTGGTTCGAGGTGTCGTGTTGCCCGACGAACATCGCCCGCACCCTGGCCAGCGTCAACCTGTACTTCGCAACCGCAACGGAAATCGGGGTGCAACTGCACCAGTACGGCGACTATGACGTCGCGACGAATCTTGCGACCGGCCAGATCGCCCTCGAGGTGAGAACGGGCTACCCGTTCGACGGTACCGTCTCGGTTCACATCCGCGAGGCGCCGGAAGCGGAATCATCGGTCTCCCTGCGCATCCCACGGTGGGCCATCGGCCGCGCCGTCGTCACGTTCAACGGGGCACGAGTCGATTGCTCCGGATCGACGGTCACCATCAGCCGCGCCTTCCGCGCAGGTGATCAACTGACGCTCGACCTGCCGATGGCGCCGCGGGTGACCCACCCGCATCCGTCGATCGACGCGGTCCGCGGAACGGTCGCCATCGAGCGTGGCCCACTCGTGATGTGCCTGGAATCCTGCGACCTCCGGGAGGGACACGACCTCGCAGGCGTGTCCATCAACGATCGCGTCGGCCTGACCGAGACCGTGCGGGGAGCGCGGGTGCACGCGCAGTCAGCCCAATCGCCGAATCCTGACTGGCCCTATGGCCACGACGGCGGGTTCACGGCTGAGAATGCCGCCTGTGACGTCGAGCTCATTCCCTACTTCGACTGGGCGAACCGTGGCCCGTCCACGATGCGCGTCTGGCTCCCGGTCGCGACGCGCCCTGATCATTGAACCGAGTGTGATGCGAGCCCGGTGACAGCCTCGCAACGAGCCGTCGTTCCCAGCTGTTGCCTTCTCGGGAAAACCTGACCCCACCCGGCGGCAGTCAGGGGCGGGCGTCGGGTGCAGGCTCCAGGAGTGCGGCGAAAACGTCGCCGAGTGGACCGGCCAGGTCTCCTGCGGAGGCCGATGACAGGGCCTCCAATCCCGAGGTGGTTCGCAACAGCACGATGCCGAAGCCGACGGACAGGGCGATCTGGGCGCGCAGCATGAGATGCTCGGTTTCGGCGTCATCCGGCCGCCAGCCGGCGGCCGCGGCCAACCGTTCGGCGAAATGACGGAACGTATTACGGCGGATCCGTTCCGCCGATTCATCCCCGGAGGAACGCAAGAGCAGGAGGAGCCCGAGCGGATGCTCACCGCTCGGCAGCTCCGCGAGGTGCCTGAGCATGGTCTGCAGCATCAGCTCAACGGTGTCGCTCTCCGGGATCGGGCGGTCGAGCTCTTCAACGGCACGGGTCAGGCACGCCTCGAAGAGGCCTTCCTTGGATGTGAAATACCGGTTGATCAGTGCCACGTTCACGCCGGCGTCCGTGGCGATGTCCCGGACCGTCGTCGCCGCGTAGCCGTCGTGCGCGAATCGACGCCGTGCCGCCTGCAGCAGGCACTGCCGCGTATTGGCGGCGTCGCGCTGCCGGACGCCGCCCGGGGCGTCGGACTCGGAGGGGGCGGCATCGATGGTCGGCATACCCGGTGTCATGGCATCCTTTCGTTCCCCTCCACGGTACAGGCCGGCAGAACCGATGTAAACATGCTTTGACTTACGGGCGATCATGGCTATGCTGGCCTAAGTCGCCAACTGTTTACATAGCATCCGGAGAGATATGTCCCAAACAACCGAACGGCCGGCCACGGGCTCGATTCCGACGCCCGCCCATAGCCGAAACAGCACGCTCATCGTCCTCTACCTGTCCCTCGGTGGCCTGGCCTTCTCGGTCCTGCAGTCGCTCGTCGCCCCGGCACTCGCGACGATCGGGAAAGACCTCGGCGCCTCGACCGCCGATGTCAGCTGGATCCTGACGGCGTATCTGCTGTCGGCATCCGTGTTGACGCCCATCCTGGGACGTCTCGGCGATATGGTCGGCAAGCGCCGGATCATGATCGTCGTGCTCGCCCTGCTCCTCGCGGGCACCGTATTGGCGGCGCTCGCCCCCAACCTGGGTGTCCTGATCGTGGCCCGCGTGCTGCAGGGTGCGGCCGGTGCGGTGATGCCGCTTTCGATCGGCATCGTGCGCGATGAACTTCCGCACGAGAAGGTCGGGGTGACCATCGGGTTGCTGTCGGCGATCTTCGGCGTCGGTGCCGGGGTCGGCATCGTCGCCGCGGGACCCATTGTGGAGAACCTGTCCTGGCCGTGGCTGTTCTGGCTGCCGGGAATCCTCGTCGTCATCGCCCTGCTCGGTGTCATCTTCGGGATGCCGGAGTCACCGGTCAAGCGACCCGGCCACCTCGACGTGCTCGGTGCTGTCATCCTGACGGTCGGCCTCGTTTCGCTTCTCCTGGCGATCAGCAAGGGACAGTCCTGGGGCTGGGACTCCGGCAGCACGATCGGCCTCCTGGCCCTCGGCGCCCTCGCCCTCGTCGTGTTCGTGTTCGTCGAGCTGCGGGTGAAGGAACCCCTGATCGACATGCGCCTGTTCAAGATCCGCGGCGTGTGGACGGCGAACGTGGTGGGACTCGTCTTCGGTTTCGCCATGTTCGGCACCTTCGTCCTCGTGCCGACGCTGCTCCAGCTGCCGACCGTGACGGGCTACGGCTTCGGCGAGTCGGTGTCCTCTGCCGGCCTGTTCCTGCTCCCCACCGTGCTCATGATGGTGGTCTTCGGTCCCGTCGCCGGCATCCTCGTGCGCAAGATCGGCCCGAAGCCGCCGATGGTCTTCGGCGCCCTCTTCGTGACCGCCGCATTCGTGATTCCCGCACTCAACCACGCCGAACTCTGGCAGGTCGTCGTGTCGGGCCTGCTCACCGGTGCCGGCATCGGCCTGGCCTTCGCAGCGATGTCCAACGCGATCATCGAGAGCGTGCCGATCCACCAGACCGGAGAGGCGAGCAGCGTCAACACGATTGCGCGCACCATCGGCAGCAGCATCGGCACAGCCGTGATCGCCGCGTTGATCACGTCGCACAGCACCTCGCAGGGCCTGCCCCTGGACGACGCCTTCACGATCGGCTTCTGGGTCTGTGCCGCCGTGGCCGTTGTCGCGATCATCGCAGCGCTCGCAGCGCCGTCGATGAGCAAGCGCCGCGAGCAGGCACTCGCCCTCGGCGTCGAAGACCTCGACTGAACGCAGTGCCCGGACCGGGACCCCTCGGGGACCCGGTCCCTTCGGCTGTCGGAGAGAGCTCAGTCGCAGGGATCGACCGTGCGTTCGCCGGTCAGTGCGGCCACGGGAACGGCGCAGGTGTCGCCCTTCCACGCTTCGATTCCTTCCCGGACCGCGAAGCCGGCGATGAACAGCGCCGCGAGCGAGTCCGCCCACGCCCAGCCGAGCAGGGTATTCAGTAACAGCCCGATCAGAAGAGCGGCCGAGAGGTAGGCGCAGATCAGGGTCTGCTTGGAATCGGCCACGGCTGAAACCGAGCCGAGTTCGGTCCCGGTGCGACGTTCCCACCAGCTCAGGAACGGCATCACGAGCAGGCTGGCCATGGCGAGCCCGATGCCGACCGGGCTGTGCACGGCCTCCCGGACTCCGAAGAGGGACAGGGTGGCGTCGACACTCACGTAGGCGGCGAGCCCGAAGAACGAGAAAGCGATGACCCGCAGGGCGACCCGTTCGCGCTTCTCCGGATCGGGTGCGGAGAACTGCCACGCGATCGCGGCGGCGGACAGGACCTCCACGATGGAATCGAGGCCGAACCCGATCAGCGCGGCCGAGGTGGCGACGGTTCCGGCGGCGAGGGCGATGATGGCCTCGACCACGTTGTAGCTGATCGTGATAGCGACGATCCAGCGGATCCGGCGCTGCAGGACTCCTCTGCGCCGGGGATCCAGGCCGCGCGACGGCGCACCCGTTTCTGGCTTCATGCTCGGGTATCGCGGCAGAACGGAACACGACTCAGCATTCCCTGACTGTATCGCAGAGCATGACGCGTCGGTGAGGAAGCAACATTCGGATGATCGTGACGATTCGCCTTCGGGGTACGTCCTATCAGTGACTGTTCCCAATTCCGATCCGGCGAACAGTCCACGCCTGCCCCCTCTCTACGGTGGAGGGCGTTTGAATCGTCCCGCCGGCCTGCCGGCGCGACTCGATCGCAGTACTGGAACGAGGCTTCATGCTCCCCTCCACCCTTGCCCGTGCGGCCCTGTCGGCCCGCGGCCCGGTCAGCGAGCGGCTCCTCGCCGCGCTCTCCGAGTCCACTGAAACGGGAGGGTCCGGCCTGGCCGGGTTCGAGGCGCTGGCCGCACGTGCCCTCGGCCGAGTCCCGGACATCCTGGTCGACGAGGACCTGCAGCTGACTCTGTTCCTGCTGTACCGCCTGCACTACGACGGTGTCGTGCCGGGCGACGACGAGTGGGAATGGCATCCCGCCCTCCTGGCCGCACGTGTCGTCCTCGAGCGCGGTTTCGAGGCCGCATTGCGGGCCTCGGCGCCGCAGCCTCCGATTCCCGCGGCGACCCGCGACGACGTCGCCCGTGCACTCTTCACCCTGACCGGGCACGAGCACAACCCAGGCCTGGCACTCTACGTGGCGCGCGCGGCCACCGGGCAGCAGGCCGTCGAGTTCCTCGTCCACCGCTCGGTCTACGCGCTCAGAGAGGCGGATCCGTACGCCTGGGGAATCCCGCGCCTGGCCGGCCGGTCCAAGTCGGCACTCATCGAAATCCTTGCCGGTGAATACGGCGGCGGCCGGGTCGAGCGGATGCATTCGGTCCTCTTCGCGGATGCCCTGAGGGCGGCGGGGCTCGAGGGGGACTACGTCGCATCCGTCGACGCGGTGCCGGCTGTCACGCTCGCTTCCGTCAACGCGATCTCGATGTTCGGGCTCAACCGGCGCCTGCGCGCCGCGCTCGTCGGGCACCTGGCCGCCTTCGAGATGACGTCGGCGATTCCCAGCCGCTTGTACTCCGATGGATTCCAGCGGCTCGGTTTCGACGACAGTGTGGCCCGGTACTTCGATGTGCACGTCGAAGCCGGCTTCGCGCGCGAACAGTCGGCCTGCCGGGACCTGGCCGGTTCGTTCGTCGAAGATGACCCGGAGGCGGTCGGCGACATCATGTTCGGAGCGAGCGTGTTCCTGACTCTTGATGACCGTCAGTCGGCGCATCTGCTCGGCAGCTGGGCGGGCGGCTATCCCTCACTGCGAGCGGAGCCGAGCAGCCGGTAGACACGACATGCTCAGGCAGCGGGAGTGCGGCGGGCGCCGGCGGCCCGGTTGATCGACCAGGTCACGACGACGCCCACCAGGATCATGGTGGCCAGGCCGAGGCCGGAATAACCGACGGCGCCGAGCACCAGACCGGCCAGGGCGCCGCCGAGGGCGCCGGCCGCGTTCATCGACAGGTCGGAGAAGCCCTGCAGGGCCGCCCGGTCATTCAGCCCGACCGCCTCGCCGATGAGGGCTGAGCCCGCGACGACGGATGCCGACCAGCCGAGGCCGAGCAGGATCAGGCCGGCGGTCATGGCGGTGCTCGAGTCTCCCGCGAGCCAGAAAAGCGTGAGCGACGACAACAGCAGGGCCTGGCCGGCGAGGATGACGGGCATCCGTCCTACCCGGTCGGCCAGCCAGCCGAACACGGGGGAGAAGGCGTACATGCCGGCGACGTGGAGGCTGATCGTGAGCCCCACGACGGTGAGGGTGGCGCCGTGCTCGCGCAGGTGCACCGGAGCCATGGACATCAGGGCGACCATCGTGGCGTGGCTCAGGGCGATCACCGCGACGGCATAGCGCGCGGAAGGGGTGGAGCGCAGGATGTCCAGGCCGCCGCGTGGGCGCGGCGCGGCGGAATCCGTCCCCCGGGACGTGAGCGCCGTCAGCAGTGGGTCGGGCCGGAGCCCGACCGTGTACACGATCGCCGCGCCCACCGTGGCGAGCAGGGAGAACGCGAAGGCACCCGTCATCGGGGGCAGGCCGAGGAAGGCGCCGACGACCTCGCCGGGGCCGAACAGGTTCGGTCCGAGAACGGCGCCGATCGTCGTGGACCAGACCACAATCGACAGATCGCGGGCCCGGAAGGCCTGGCTCGCCAGGTCTGTGGCGGCGAATCGGGCCTGCAGGTTGGCGGCCGATCCGGCGCCGAGCATCATCAATGCCAGGAGCAGGAGAGCGAAGACGTTGACGGAGACCGCGGTGATCGCAAGCACGGCGCCGGCGCCGGCAACGAGCGAACCGGTCGCAAGGGAAAGTCGCCGCCCCCTGGCCTGGGCGAGCCGGGCGAGGGGCACGGCGACGAGGGCCGCGCCGAGAGTGCTCATCGTGGCGGCCATGCCCGACCAGGAGCTCGACCCGGAGAGCTGAGCCGCCAGAAGGGCACCGAGGGAGAGTGTCGCCCCCATGCCTATTCCGCCGAGAATCTGCCCCGCGACGAGTACGCCGACGACCTTGCGCTGCAGCGGTCCGTGGGCGGGTTGCCCGGCCAGCGAGGTCTCGGCGGCTGACGGTTCGTTGGACACAGGTGCCTTCCGTTCGTTGCTGATTCCGGCATACCCATAGGGGTATCGATGACAGGCTATCGCTTCAGCGGAGCCATTTCGCGCGAACCTGGACATCGGCATCCTCGTAGCCGAGGCGATCATAGAAGGACAGTACTGCCGCATTGGCCGAGCGGACCATCAGCTGCAGCTTCACGACGCCACGTTCCCGGAGCCAATCCTCCGCGGCGACCATCAGTCGCCGTCCGAGTCCGGTACCGCGGTGGGTGTCGTCGACGGCGAGGTAGTACACCCAGCCTCGGTGGCCGTCGTGGCCGACCATCACGGTTCCGACGAGGGTCTTCCCGTCGAACAGCCCGAGCACGGTCGATGTCTCCCCGGCCAGCGCGCGCAGCAAGTCGAGCTCGGGCGGGTTCCAGGGTCGGGTGAGTCCGGCCTGGTCCCAGAGCGCGGATGCGCTACCGAAGTCCGCCGGAGTCAGATCGGCTATGCGCATGACCCGATTCTTCCACTTCCGGTCGGAGGCTCTTTCGGAGCGCGACAGATGGCGGTTGAATGTCCGCGACAGCCGCTGTGTCACCCAGCCACCGTGCGATGCGGGAGGAACCGATGCTCGAGCATGCGCCGCGCCGAAGCGCCAGGATCGCCGAGGAGATCCGCGGCGAGATGGGGTACCAGGGCCGGACCCTGAAGGAGCTGTCGGCGGCGACCGGAATCTCGATGGCCATTCTGCGTCGACGGCTCACCGGGGAGAAATCGTTCTACGTCGAGGAACTCGAGCGGATCTGTCGCTACCTGAACATCTCCGTGATCGACCTCATCGAACGCACCGAGCTGTAGCCGGCAGCCGGCCGTCGCCGGCGCGGGCGGTTACGCGCGAGTGGTTACGCCCGCGGCTTGAGCGGGTCGGTGATATCGGCCACGGTTGCGCCGTAAGCGTCGATCAGGGCGTCGGCGTCGACGAATGCGGAGTAGCCATGCTCGCCCGCGCCCATCGCGACCCGGTTGCCGCGCAGGCGTTCGTCGGCGAAGACGGGCCAGGGGGTCGTGCTGCCGAGCGGGGTGATGGTGCCGCGGGAGTAGCCGGTCGCCGCCAGGGCGACGTCCTCGTGCGGGAGCGAGAGCTTGTTCACGCCGACGAGCGCGCGCAGCTTCGCCCAGCTGATCTGCCGGTCGCCTGGCACGAGCGCGAAGAGGTAGTCGCCGTCGTGCCGCTTGACGACGAGCGACTTCACGATGCCCGATGGCTCGATTCCGAGCAGCCGCGCGGCGCTCTCGAGGCTGTCGGCTGCCGGCCGGGGGACGATGTCGATGTCGAGTCCGCGGGCGCGGGCATCCGTCGTCACGCGGTCGCGCCCTGTTTCGGTCATGGGGCGAGTCAATCACACTCGGGCGGCGGGTCAGCCGAGCCGGTCGAGGTAGCGGAGGATGATGCCCTCGCGGAGGGCCCAGGGCGAGACCTCGAGTTCGTCCACCTTCAGGGCGGCCATCGCTGCCTGGAGCACGATCCCGCCCGCCACGATCTGGAATGTGCGGTTGGCGGTGATACCGGGCAGGGCGGGGCGGGCGTCCGCAGGAATGCGGGCCAGCCGGGGTACCCAGTCCGCAAGCTGGGCGCGGCTGAGCAGCATCCGCTCACCCGAACCGAAACCGTCCGAGGTATACCCTGCGAGCTTCGCCAGGGACCTGATCGTCTTGGACGAGCCGACGACGTGGTGCGGGGCAGGCTGTCCGGCGAAGGATGCGACGGCCTCGGCGAGCACGTCGGCCGCGTGTGCGCGCAGGGCCGCAACCTCCTCGGCGAGCGGGGGATCGTGGTGCAGGAATCCCACGGTCGTGCGCCCGGCGCCGAGCGGGACAGAGAGGGCCACCGCCGGTGTCTCGTTCGCGCCGGCGGCGATCTCGAGCGACCCGCCGCCGATGTCGAACAGCAGGATGTCCCGAGCCGACCAGCCGTACCACCGTCGCACCGCGAGGAAGGTGAGGCGGGCCTCGTCCTCGCCGGAGAGGACCTGCAGGGCGACGCCGGTCTCCCTCTCGATCGTCGCGAGCAGTTCCGGGCCGTTCGTGGCGTCGCGGAGGGCGGAGGTCGCGAAGGGGAGCAGGTCGTCGACCTGGTGCCGGCTCGCGACGTCGGCCGCGTGCTGCACCGCGGACAGCACGGCAGCGCAGCCCTCCCCGCTGATCGCCCCTTCTGGGGTGAGATACCGCATCAACCGGAGGACGGCCTTGTCGGAAGCCATCGGGACCGGCTGGGCGCCGGCATGGGCGTCGACGACGAGCAGGTGGACGGTATTCGAACCGACGTCAATGACTCCGAGGCGCACAGTCTGACGATACCAAGCCGGAGGACACGTCGTCGCCTACCGGGTGGGCTCAGGGACCACGAAGCGCTGCCATGCCCAGGCGCTGACGCTGAGGGCCGCGAAGAGACCGGAGGCGACCCACATCAGGGTCACGCTGCCCTCGCCGTGCCACAGTCCGACGACGGGGTTCAGCACGGCGAACATGATCGTGAAGGCGGCGAGGGTCAACCCGATCCAGGCGAGCGGCGACCAGGCGACGATGCTGCGCCCGCTCGTGCTGCCGATCGGGATGAGCACGAGAAGCGCCGATCCGATCGCGGTCAGCACGACGCTGTTGGCGACCTCGGCGGCGAGCAGGTCCCCGAAATCCGCGCCGGTCGGCAGTATCCCGAGCACGAGCCAGCCGAGGAGCGCGAGCGCGAGCAGGCTTCCGGCACGCAGCGCCGCAAGCTGGCCGCGATGGATCGCGCTGTGGCCGCTCGAGACGGCGACGCTGCCGAGCAGCCCGAAGAGCAGTGCCGGATGGATCTCGAACGCGCGCGAGCCGAGCGCGGTCACCGCGACGAGCAGCAGGTACCGCGGCAGGAATGTGACGGATGCCGGCACGCCCCACACCCGCGAGCTCCACCACTGCGGCACGAGGGCTCCGACCGTGTTGACGACGATGAGGGCGAGCATGACCGCGAGCAGCAGTCGCAGGAAGGCCGGCTGACTCGACACGGTGCCGGAGAGCATGATGAGCGTCGCTGCAGCGGCGACCGAGGCGGCCGCGATGAGCCAGCGGTTCACGATCACGGTGGGGGCCTTGTCGAATTCCTCCCTCGCCTGGTTGCGGCCGGAGAGGGCGGCCGTGTTCCAGAGCGGGCGGCCGTCCCGTGCCCGCACGATCGTGCCGCTCAGCAAACGGGCGGGAATGACGAGGAGCACGAGGGCGCCGATGGCGAAGAGTACGGCCTCGAGCCAGGAGAAGTCGGCGTTCGCGCCCGGCGGCAGTACCGCGCTCGTGAACTGGGTGGGGTCGTTCCAGCCGCCGGGGAGGGCGGGATCATGTCCGGATGACGAACCGCCGCCCGGTGGTGCCGGTGCGACCGCCGTCGGGGTCGCCGAGGGTGCCGGGGTGGCGGTGGCGCTCTCGGACGGTGTGCCGGGCGCCGACGCCGGAGCCGTGGCTGTCGGGGAGCTGCTCCCTGCCTCGGCAGAGGGCGACGACGACGGAGGGGTGGCCGACGGTGATGCGTCCGGTGCGGGACCGAAGTCGACGCCGAGGCCGGGGCTTCCCTGGCTCTGGTTGCCTGCGGCATCCTGTTGGGCGGCGATCACGAGGTGGTTGCCCGCGGCGACCGTGCCTGTCGCGGTGCAGGCCCAGGCTCCCGCGGCGACGGCGACGGTGCACAGCGAGTACGGGCCGGCGAACACGGTGACGGTGGCGCCGTCCTCACCCGTCCCCGTGTACGTCGACCCCGTCTGGGCCACCCGCGCGCCGGCGGTCGGTGACGAGACGACGGGAGCGGCGGGCCGGTCGAAGTCGAAACGGATACTGAGCGCTGCACTGTCGTTCGACCAGGAGGGCGCGCTGAACCCGGTCTGCTGCGCTGCCGTCACGGTGTGGATGCCGCTGCTCGGCAGGTCAGGGAAGGTGCACGCCCACGCCCCTCCCGTGTCTGCCGTCGCCGGGCAGCTCTCGCCGGTCGACACCGTGGCGACGACGGATGCCCCCGGGTACGCGGACCCCCGGACGGTTCCGTTCGACGCCGGGTTGCCGAGCGGCCCGCCCGTCACGACGGGTTCACCGAGGACGTCGATGGTCTCCTCGGCGGTGAGGCTCGAATCGCCTGTCACGACGACCTTCAGCCGGACGTTCTGCCCGCTCGGGAGGTTTGCGGGGCAGGACCAGTCCGTCGACGGGGTGGCTTCGATGATGCAGAGCGGGTCGCCCTCACCGGGGTTGAGGAGCTGGATCTCCTGATTGGCCGCGCGAGTGCCGGAGACCGTCGTGGTCGAGCGGCCGACGAAGGTATGGGCCGGAGGACTGTCGATCGTGGGGGATGGCGAAAGCGGGGTTGCGGCCGGCCCGCTCGGGGGCGGGGCGGGGGAGGTCGCGGCGCGGGCGGCATCCGTGCCCGGCAGGAAACCGCCGAGGCTCAGGAGCAGAAGCGCCGCGGTGACGAGGAATACCGGCGCGACCAGCCGGATCGGTGACCGGGCGTGACGAAGCGCGATGGGCATCCGCCGCGGCCGTCGACCATGACGGGCCTGCGGCGGGCCGGGGCAAGCGAAACGTGAGCGATGCATAGGTCCCCCCTGCCTCCATTTCAGGGGTCATCTCCCCGATTGTCAACGTGCAACGCGCAACAGGCACGATCCCGCACGGGATTGTTATCCGGCGCGGGACGCGGGCGTAGGGCATACTGACGGACACGAGGCGGATTCGCCGCCCCTCCGTGAGACAGGCCCGATCTCGCCATGACGCTTCCTGACCTGCGCGTTCCCGCCACCGGAGCGCCCTGGCTCCGACCGGAGAGCTACTGGCCGGCCCTGACCGAGGCCACTCGCCATCTCGACACGCCCGTCGCGGCGCTGCACCTCGGAGCGCTCCGCCACAACACCCACGACATGCTGCGACGCGCGGGCGGAACCCCGATCCGCGTTGCTTCGAAGTCGATCCGCGTCCGTGGCGTGCTCGAGGCCATCCTCGCCGTGCCCGGCTACCAGGGCGTGCTCGCGTACACCCTCGCCGAGGCGCTCTGGCTCGCGGAATCCCTCGACGACATCGTCGTCGGCTATCCGAGCGTGGACCGGGGGGCGATCGGGGTCCTCGGCCGCTCGGCACTGCTCGCCTCCCGGGTCGCCCTGATGGTCGACTCGCTCGCCCAGCTCGATCTCATCGACACGGTGATCCCCCCGCACCGGCGCGAGACCATCCGACTGTGCGTCGAGCTCGACGCCGGCTGGAAGAACCCGGTGCTCGGGCACCTCGGCGTGCTGCGCTCGCCGGTGCATACCGCCGCGGAGGCCAGGGACTTCGCGGCGGCCATCGTCGCGCGCCCCGGCTTCGCTCTCGTCGGCCTGATGGCATACGAATCGCAGGTCGCCGGCCTCGGTGACCGGCCGGCCGGTCGCGGCCCCCGTGCGCTCACCACCGGGATCGTGAACCGATGGGTGCGTCGCCACTCGATCGCCGAGCTCGGAGTGCGCCGCGCCGCCGCCGTCGCGGCCGTGCGCGAGGTCGCGCCCCTGGAATTCGTCAACGGTGGCGGCACCGGTTCCCTCGAGAGCACCCACGCGGATGCCTCGGTCACCGATATCGCCGCGGGCAGCGGCTTCTTCGGCGGCCACCTCTTCGACAACTATTCGGCATTCACGCCCGCTCCCGCCGCGGCATTCGCCCTCTCCGTCGTGCGGAAGCCGAGCGCGGCGACCGCAACGCTCCTCGGCGGCGGCTGGGTCGCATCCGGACCGCCGGGTGCCGACCGGATGCCTGCCCTCGCCTGGCCGCCCGGGCTCGCCGTCGTGACGCGGGAAGCGGCCGGCGAGGTGCAGACCCCGCTCGCTGGCCCCGGAGCCGCGGCCCTGGACGTCGGCGACCGGGTCTGGCTGCGGCACACCAAGTCCGGGGAGCTCAGCGAACACGTGACAGAATTCGCAGTGGTGGACGACGGGCGGGTCGTCGACATGCTGCCCAGCTACCGCGGCGAGGGAAAGGCGTTCCTGTGACGAACACCGGTGCTCTCTGGCAGAACTGGGCGCGCAGCGAGTCCGTACGTCCGGCCAGGGTTGAGCGGCCCACGAGCGTCGCGGCCGTGCAGCGTGCGGTGATCGCCGCCGCGAAATCCGGGATGCCGATCAAGGCCGTCGGATCGGGGCACAGTTTCTCCGGCATCGCCGTCGCCCCCGGCGTGCTCCTCGACCTGGCCGACCTCTCCGGCATCGTCGGCGTCGACACGGCCACCGGCCGTGTCACCCTCGCCGCCGGCACCCGACTGCACCGGATCCGCGGCTTGCTCGCGCCATACGGGCTGGCGCTCGCCAACATGGGGGACGTCGACCGGCAGACGATTTCCGGTGCGACCTCGACGGGAACCCACGGAACCGGGTCGGCCTTCGGCGGACTCGTCACCCAGATCGTCGGCCTCACCCTCGTCACCGGCGACGGCGAACTCCTGCACGTGAGCGAGACCGAGAACGCGGAGATCTTCCCCGCCGCCCGCCTCGGTCTCGGCGCGCTCGGGATCCTCGTCGACGTGACGATCCAGTGCGTCCCGGACTTCCTCCTGCACGCCGTCGAACAGGCCGAGCCGCTCGGCGAGGTGCTCGACACCTTCGACGAGCGCAGCCGCGCCGCCGACCACTTCGAGTTCTACTGGTTCCCGCACACCGAGAAGGCCCTCACCAAGACGAACACCCGGCTAAACCCGGCCGCCGGGCGCGCGCCGCTCGCGCCGGTCTCCCGCTGGATCGACGACGAACTGCTCGCCAACGGCGTCTTCGGGGCACTCTGCACGATCGGAGCCGTGCTCCCGCAGTCCGTGCCGACGATCAACCGGGTGGCCGAGCGTTTCATGGCCCGGCGGGATTACACGGATGCCTCGACGCGCATTTTCGTGAGCCGGCGCGCCGTGCGTTTTCACGAGATGGAATACGCGCTCCCGATCGCCGCGATTCCGGCTGCCGTGCGCGAGGTCCGCGAACTCATCCAGCGCTCCGGCTGGCGGATCTCGTTCCCGATCGAGGTGCGGTCCGCAGCCGCGGATGACGTGTGGCTGTCCACGGCCCACGGCCGTGAGACCGGGTACATCGCCGTGCATCGTTTCTACCGGGAGAAACCGGCCGAGTACTTCACCGCCGTCGAGGCCATCATGCGCTCCCATGACGGGCGCCCGCACTGGGGGAAGATGCACACGAGGGACGCCGAATCCCTTCGCGAGACCTATCCGCACTTCGACGATTTCGTCGCCGTACGCGACAGGCTCGACCCCGAGCGCCGTTTCACGAACCGGTACCTCGAACGGGTCCTCGGGCGGTAACCGGCCGGCCGGGCGACCTCGGGGTGCGAATTCTCGCGCCGCGCGTGACAGGCTGGTGACCGCGGCCCACGGCCGCTCCACGAACCGGTCGACCGCCCAGCACCCGACGGACCGCACAGCACCCGACCGACACAGTACAGAGAGTCCTCCGAGATGAGCAGCAAGCCGATCAACACCAACACGGTCGCCGGCCGGGCCTGGCCGCACCGCGCCAGCGAACTCGGCGACCGGCTCCCCGACGGCTTCACGATCGGGGTCGCGAGTTCGGCGTTCCAGATCGAGGGCGCCGCCCGCGACGGCGGGCGCGCCGAGTCGGCCTGGGACCCGTTCACGGCGACCGCCGGCCGCATCGTGGACGGGTCGAACGCATCCGTTTCTGCGGACCACTACAACAAGCTGCCCGGGGACCTCACCCTCCTGGGCGAGCTCGGCGTCGACGCCTACCGGTTCTCGTTCGCGTGGTCCCGGGTGCAGCCGGACGGACGCGGGGCGCTCGCGCGCACCGGACTCGCGTTCTACGACCGGCTCGTCGACGGGCTGCTCGCGGCCGGCATCCGCCCGATGGCGACGCTGCACCAGCGCGACCTGCCGCTTGCCCTGCGCGGCGGCTGGCTGAACCGCGACACCGCCTCGCGCTTCGCCGACTACGCCTACGAGCTCGGGGCCGTGTTCGGCGACCGGGTCGATGCCTGGGTCACTCTCGACGAGCCGGCGACCGTGACGCTCGCCGGCTACGCCCTCGGCACGGATGCCCCCGGCGAGGCCCGCCTCTTCGCCGCACTGCCGGCCGCGCACCATCAGCTCCTCGGCCACGGCCTCGCCGTCCAGGGCCTGCGCGCCGCCGACGTGCGCGGCGGCATCGGAATCGCCAACGCGTACTCGCCCGTGCAGCCGGCGAGCGACAGAGAGGCAGACGAAGTCGCCGCCGCGCTCTTCGACCTGCTGCACAACCGCGTTTTCGCCGACGCCGTCCTCCTCGGGAGCTACCCGGTGCCGCCGGAACCCTACGAGACCGAGCTGCGGCTGCTGCTCGAGACGGAGCCGGAGGACCTGCGCACGATCCACCAGCCGCTCGACTTCTACGGTCTCAACTACGTGCAGCCGTCACGGGTGGCGGCCGGGCCCGTTCCGGTCGTGAGCGGTGCGGTCGCCGGCGGCGGCCCCTCCGGCAACGGAGCGGGCGGGGCGCGCGGGGAGGCCGGCGCTGGCTCGGGTCCGCGCGGCCCCGGCTCCCGCGGTCCCG
>NZ_SOFS01000017.1 GCF_004402235.1 Cryobacterium glucosi | reverse complement strand
CCGCGCGGACGGCGACCGAAAACTATCTAACTGTCACCGATGTCCTGATACAGGAAGTGTTACCGATGTCCTGATACAGAACTGTCACCCATGTCCAGATACATCACACGCGCGGGCGGATGCCGAACTCGCCTTACATTTTCCGTACATTTCCCGAACACGGCGTTTGCGTGCGCCTGCCAGTGTGGCTTCACCGCCGGGACCCTCCCGGTCCAGCGAAAGGCAGAAAGATATGAATGCATTCACGAAGCGAGCCACGACCGTTGTCGCTGCGGGGACGCTCAGCCTCGGCCTGGTTGTGGGCGGCACGTTCGCGGTCGGCGCGGCGACCGCGGCCGAGATGCCCACGACCGTTGCAGCGTCCTCCGTCACGGGGTCCACCCTCGCCGGTTCACTCGCGACCGCAGTGGCGGCATCCGCCAACACCGCTGTCGCCGCGGACGAGACCGTGAAGACCGTTGCCCAGTTGCGCGCGGACCTGCGCGCGGCGATCAAGCTCGACGTGGCCGCACGCCCCGCGGCCCTCGCCGCCATTCGCACGGACGTCCTCGCCGGCGCATACGGCGCGCCGGCCAGCCAGTACCTCACGAAGATCGAGGCCGCTGCCGCCGACACGTCGAAGGCCGACGTGCCGAAGAAGTGGCGCCACGCCCTGCGCCACCTTGTACGCGCCGACGTACGGGCACACCGGCAAATCGCCCCAGGCACGTCCACGCCGGCCCCCACTCCGACAGCCGGTTCGTAGCGGAGGGCGTGGCGGCCGCGGCGGGTGCGGCGGGCGGCTCGCCCGCCGGACCCGTCAGCGGAGCTGGCCGACCGAAGCGAGGGCCATCCGCAGCAGGGAGCCGCGGCCGCCCTCCATCTCGGCGGACACGGCCTCGGATGCCGCCTCGAGCGGCGTCATCCAGGTGAGTTCGAGGGCGTCCTGGCGGGGGTCGCAGGTACCGGTGACGGGAACGACGTAGGCCAGCGAGACGGCGTGCTGGCGCTCATCCGTGAAGGCGGTGATGCCGGGCAGCGGGAAATACTCGGCGACCGAGAACGGCACCGGGCTCGCGGGCAGCTGCGGGAAGGCCATCGGCCCGAGGTCCTTCTCGAGGTGCCGGAACAGCGCATCGCGCAGGGTCTCGCCGTACAGCACGCGCCCGGAGACGAGGGTGCGCGTCATCTCGCCGGTCGGCCGGGCGCGCAGCAGCACGCCGAGCTCGACGACCTGGCCGAGCCCATCGACCCGCACGGGGACGGCCTCGATGTACAGGATCGGCAGGCGACGGCGGATGTCCGCGAGCTCGACATCGCTCAGCCAGCCCTGGTTCTGATTGGGTGGCTGGATGTTCTCGGGGCCAGGCGTCCAGTCCGGGTCGGGGTCAGGGGTGCGCACGCTCATGCCTTCATTCTCTCCTACCCGGCGAGCGGATGCGCCATGCCCGCTTCCCGGGGTGGGTCGCGCCCGTCGCCGCCGGCGAGCCGGACCCGACGGTGCGGGAGGCGCATTCGGGTCCTGGGCAGTGAAAGGTCCGGGGCAGTGAAAGTATTGACTGTCGACGCGTTCCGGCCTCGACGCCCGGCAGGAGGACCGACATGGACGACAACAATCTGGAGAGCACCGGCAGCACCGGTGACGGCGCAGCCGACTCCGGCACCCTCGTGATCGATCCCGGCGCAGTGCTCTGGTCGGCGTCCGAAGCCGACCGGGTCGGGCGTCCGCTGCTCCTCATCCTGCACGGCTACGGCTCCCACGAGGGCGACCTGTTCTCGCTCGCACCGCACCTGCCGCTCAAGCCGGTCCTCGCGGCACTCCGGGCGCCCCTCCCGGTCGGCGACGGCTGGGCCTGGTTCCCGGTCGGCATGCCCGGCGGCCTCGTCAACCCGAGCGCCCCGAGCGCGTCCGCTATCGAGGCGGCAGCGGACGGCGTGCTCGCCTGGCTCGACGCGCTCGTCGTGCCGCCGGCATCCGTCGGGCTGCTCGGCTTCTCCCAGGGCGGCGCGATGGCGCTGCAGCTGCTGCGCCAGGCGCCCGACCGGTTCGCCTTCGCGGTGCAGCTCTCGGGTTTCGTCGCCGCGGCGCCGCAGCCCGGCGACGCCGACCTCGCCGAGCGACCCGTTCCGGTGTTCTGGGGCCGCGGCACGGCCGACCCGGTGATCCAGGCGGATGCCGTCGGCCGCACTCAGGACTGGCTGCCCGGCCACTCCGTGCTCACCGAGCGCATCTACGAGGGCATGGGCCACTCGATCTCGCAGGGCGAACTCTCCGACATCGTCGGATTCCTCCGCGCGCAGTACGCGGACGCGCCCGCGGACGTGGCCTGACCCGGAGCCAGGGCTAGCGCTTCTTCGCGGCGGCCTTCTCGTTCTGGGCGGCGAACCGGGCGGCGTGCGCGGCCTTGCGGGCGCGCTCGGCGTCGCGGTCCTTGACGCGGATCTGCTCCTCGCGCACCTCGAATTGGGTGGCGCGCTCGGTGACGAGCCATGCCGGCGGCTGCTGCAGCAACGCGAGGATCTCGGCGCTCGTGAGCGGCTCGGTGACCTTGCCGCGCGCGAGCCCGGAGATCGAGACGCCGAGCTTCGCGGCGACAACCTGCTTGGGGTGCGGGCCGTTGGCGCGCAGCAGAGCGAGCCACTCCGGCGGGTTCGTGTCGAGTTCGGTGAGCTCGGTGCGCGAGATCAGGGTGTTCTGGAATTCCTCGGGGGCTGCCTCGAGCAGAATCCCGAGCTTCTGGGCCGCCGTTGCGGGCTTCATGGTCTGGGTCTTCTTCTCGCTCATCAGTCCAGCGTATAGCCTGAGAGCACCACCGCTTCGGCGGATCATAACGGTGCGCCGCCCCGCGCGCCACAAAAGAGAGGATGCCGGTGACCTTTTCCATCGCCTTCGCCGCCGGCGTCACGCCGACCAAGTGGACCCGCGCCTGGGCAGAACGGCGCCCCGACCAGCCCCTCGAGGTCTTCCGCACCACGCCGGACGAGCAGTCCGCCGTGCTCCGCGACGGCCGCGCCCAGGTCAGCATCGTGCGCCTCCCGATCGACGAACACGACCTGAGCCTGATCGCGCTCTACCGGGAAATCCCGGTCGTCGTCGCCGCGAAGGACCACTTCATCGCCGACGCGGACAGTCTCCTCGTCGCCGACCTCGCCGACGAGCACCTGCTGCAGGACCCCGACGCCGTTCCCGAGTGGCGCGACGTCGCGACCGAGGTGCGCGACGGCATCCGCCGCCCGCTCGCCGCCGTGCGCGACATGGACGAGACCATGGAGCTCGTCGCCGCAGGCGTCGGCATCGTGATCGTGCCGCATTCGATCGCCCGCCTGCACAGCCGCAAGGACCTCGTCTCCCGGCCCGTCGAGGACGTCGCCGAGAGCCAGGTCTCCCTCGCCTGGCTCGCGGCAGAGACGACCGAGGACATCGAAGAGTTCATCGGCATCGTGCGCGGCCGCACGAAGGCGAGTTCCCGCGTCGACTCGGTGCCCGCCGGCGGCGAAAAGATCAAGAAGGAAAAGAAGACCGACAAGGCCAAGGCCGCCGCGAAGGCATTGCGCGTCGCCGCCGCGAAGGCGAAGCCGGCCGTGGCCAAGAAGACCCAGTCCGCGCCCGGCCGCACCCGCAGTACCGCGAACCTCAAGCTCGGTAAGCGCACCGGCCGCTGAGCCGCGGAGCCGCGGCTCAGGCGCGCGCGACCGGTTGCCGGAGGACCGTCTTGAGTTTCTCCGGGGCACTTCTCCGCGGGTCCCCGAGGTAGACCTCGTGGTGCAGGCCGTTCAGGCGCAGACCGTGCTCGGCCAGGAACTCCCCGTGCAGCCGCGCGAGTGCGGGCGCCTCGTCGTCGTAGGGTCCGACGTGCAGTAGTTGCGCGCTGAAGCCCTCGTCGAGGGACTCGATGCGCATGCTCGCGAGGGCCGGAAGCTTCTTCTTTGCTTTCGTCAACGCCACGGCCTCAGTGATGAAGGCATCCGTCACCCAGTCGGGCTGGCTGATCAGCATCGTCCAGCTCCAGGACGCCTTGTCGCCGCCCGCGAACGCAGCATAGCCGGCCGGATCGTCGGCATACCAGAGCCCTTCGAGCGGGGCGACGACGAGGTCACGCCCGAGGCCGCGCTTGGCCGCGAACTTGATCGCATACGCGACGGCATAGAGCGCCTCGATGGCCGCGGTGTATGCGGGCGCGACGTTCGGGTCGCCGCGCCCGTCGACCGCGATGAACCGCTGCACGGGAACCTCGATCAGCTCCCAGTCGCGGTTCGTCGGCGCATACAGAGCTTTGTCCTCCCGCTTCACGTCGTACGGTCCCGTCGCGCGCGGCGCGGTGTTCCGCGGCGCACGCAACTGGCCGGTGCGCCGGTCGGTCGTGAACGGCACCTCGTTACTCATCGGGCTGTGCCGACTCCTCGAGCGCCGAATCTTCGAGCACCGAGAGGATGTTGCCGGCCGGGTCAGTGAACCAGGCGATCGTCGGTCCGTACCCGCGCATGATGCCCTTCTCGTCCTGGGGCGAGCCCTCGTACCGTTCGAAGACCACCCCGCGGGCTGTGAGGGTGTCGACGGCGGCGTCGACGTCGCCGACCGCGAGGTTGAGCATCGTGTACGTCGCCGGCACGTGGTCGGCCTTCGGATAGACGATCACGTGCCCGCCTCCGGGCAGCTCGATGCGCAGCAGGCCCATCCCGCCGTCGGTCACCTCGAGTCCGAGCGTGCCGCCGTAGAAGGCGCGGGCGGCCTCGATGTCGGGGACGGCGAAACCGCTGAAGACGTCGAGGATGCCGATGCCCCGGTCGGTCGTCGCCGTTCCGGTCTCTGAGTCAGTCATGTCGAACTCCCTTGCTCGAGCGGATGGAACAGGTCAGTCGGTGGAACACGCCGGTCGTGTCACGTTACCGCGAACTGATCGACGCGAACTTGCGGATGCAGAGCGGCACGAACACCACGAGCATGACGGTGATGCCGATCAGCACCGTCTGGATCGGGTGCTGCATGGTCCAGATGTCGGGCACGGGCGCGGTGCCCTCGTTGCCGAAGAGCTGCCTGGCCGCCTGCACGAGCGAGGAGACCGGGTTCCACTCCGCGAAGATCCGCAGCGGGGTCGGCAGGGTGTCGCTCGGCACGAAGGCGTTCGAGACGAAGGTGAGCGGGAACAGGATGAGGAACGAGGCGTTGTTGATCACCTCGGGGCTCTTCACGCTCATTCCGAGGAGCGCCATCACCCAGCTGAACGCGTAGCTGAACAGGAGCAACAGCCCGACGCCGGCCAGGAACTCGGCCGGCGAGGAGTGCACCCGCCAGCCGACCGCGAGGCCGGTGGCCATCATGATGACCATCGAAATGGTGTTGAGCACGAGGTCGCTGTTCGTCCGGCCGATCAGCACCGCGGACGAACTCATCGGCAGACTGCGGAACCGGTCGATGATGCCCTCCTTGAGGTCGAGCGCCATCGCAGAACCGGAGAACGTCGACCCGAACACGACGGTCTGGGCGAAGATGCCCGCCATCAGGAACTGGGTGTAGTCGGTGCCCTGCACCTGGATCGCCCCGCCGTAGACCTGGCTGAAGAGCAGCACGAACATGACCGGCTGGATCACCGCGAAGACGAGCATGTCCGGGGAGCGCTTGATCTTGATGAGGTTGCGCTTGGTGACGGTCCAGCCGTCGGAGTACCAGCGCGAGAACGGGTTCCAGCTCGGCAGGGTCGTGGAAATCGCGCTCATCGGGTCTTCACCGCTTCCTTCGAGTCGAGGGTGTCGTCATCCGCTGCCCCGTGCGCCTTGTCGGCCTTGTGCCCGGTGAGCGTGAGGAACACGTCGTCGAGCGTCGGCCGGCGCATGCCTGCGTCGTGCAGCTCGATGCCGGCGTCACCGAGCGCCGCGAGCACGAGCTGCAGTGCGCGCGGGCCGTCGGTCACCGCGACCTCGAGGCCGCGGCCGTCGCTCGTGACGGTCGGTTCGCCATCGCCGAAGCGGGCGAGGATGCCGCGGGCCGCCTCGCTCGCGCCGGCGCCGGCGTCGACGAGCGCGACTTCGAGGCGATGGCCGCCGATCTGCGCCTTGAGCCGGTCCGAGGTGCCCTCGGCGATGACCCGGCCGTCGTCGACCACGACGATGTCGTCGGCGAGCTGGTCGGCCTCTTCGAGGTACTGGGTCGTGAGCAGCACTGTCGTGCCGTCGGCGACGAGCCGCTTGATCACGTTCCAGAGCGCGATGCGGCTGCGCGGGTCGAGCCCGGTGGTCGGCTCGTCGAGGAAGAGCACCTTGGGGTTGATCACGAGCGCGCCCGCGAGGTCGATCCGTCGGCGCATACCGCCGGAGAACCCCTTTACCGGGCGGTTGCCCGCCGCGGTGAGCTCGAAGAGATCGATGAGTTCCTGGGCGCGACGCCGGGACTCGCTCGCACCGAGGTGGTAGAGCCTGCCGACCATCTCGAGGTTCTCGAAGCCGGTCAGGTTCTCGTCGACGGCCGCGTACTGGCCGGATACCCCGATGATCCGACGCACGGCCTTCGGGTCGGCAACGACGTCGATGCCGTCGACGACCGCTCGGCCGGAGTCCGGCCGGATCAGCGTCGTGAGCATTTTCACGACGGTGGTCTTGCCTGCTCCGTTCGGACCGAGCAGGGCCTTGACGCTGCCCCGCGGCACCGACAGGTCGAGCCCGGCGAGCGCGTGCACCGGCCCGCTCTTGGAGCGGTACGTCTTGGTCAGGCCCGTGGCCTCGATGATCGTCATCGTGTTCATCCCCGCGGTATTGTGGACGTTGTACACATTATGGATCCAGCGTAACGAGGCGGCCTCACTTTGACAACCACGAACACCGATTCAGCCACCGAAGGCCATGGTCGCTCGACCTACCGGCACGGCGACCTGAGGCGTGCCCTGATCGACGCCGGCCTCGAACTCGCCCGGTCCGGCGGCCCGTCCGCCGTCGTGCTCCGCGAGGCGACTCGCCGCGCCGGGGTCGCCCCGAACGCCGCCTACCGGCACTTCGCCGACCGGAGTGCGCTCCTCGAGGCGGTCTGCTCGGAGTGCCAGTCCGGCGTCGCCCGCGCGATCGAGGACGAGCAGGCGGCACTGCCAGTGGCGGATGTCGCCGCATCAGACTCGGGAACGACGATGGACGCAACCACGGCCCGGCTCCGGTTCCGCGCCGTCGGCACCGGTTACCTGCGTTTCGCCCTGTCCGAACCGGGACTGTTCCGCACCGCGTTCACGGCCTCGTCCGACCTCGAGAGTGCGACGAGCGCTGCACGGGCCGGTGCGCGCGGGCTGACCCCGTTCCAGCTGCTCGGCGAGGCGCTCGACGACCTCGTGACTACGGGCGTCCTCCCCGCCGAGCGCCGGCCGGGCGCCGAGTTCCTGGCCTGGTCTGCGGTACACGGCCTCGCCTCGCTCTTGATCGACGGCCCCCTCCGAGCCCTGCCCGCCGCCGCGACCGAGGCGCTTATCGGCCGCGTCGTCACCATGGTCGAGCAAGGCCTGTAGCCGCGAGCGCGCTACTCGTAGCGGAGCGACTCGATCGGGTCCTGGCGTGCCGCGCGCCAGGCCGGCAGGGTGCCGGCGAGGAACGCGATCGCCATCACGATCAGGATGATCGTGATGATCGAGACCGGTGTGAACGCGATCAAGGTCAGGCCGGGCAGGTTCGCGAACAGCGCGCCCGAGAGCGCAGTACTCACGACCGACCCGACGATCATCGCAATGCCGGCGCCGATCGCACTGCCGAGGAAGCCGATGAATGCCGCCTCGATGCTGAACAGGCCGAAGATCCGGCCCGCGCCCATTCCCATCGCCTTCATCAGGCCGATCTCGCGGGTGCGCTCCTGCACGCTCATCAGCAGCGTGTTGACGATGCCGAAGCTCGCGGCGAGCAGGGCGATCACGGCGAAGGCGTTGAGCACGAGCACGATCGCGTCGATCACCGACTTGAAGGTGCCGATCTCGTCGGCCACCGTCTGCCCGGTGAACCCGGCACTCGTGAGGTGGTCCTTGAGCGCTGTGACCTGGGCGTCAGTGCTCGAAGGGTCGAACCGGACAACGGCTTCCGAGTAGCTTTCCTTCTGGGCTGTGCTCAGTCCGCTCGTCGAGGCGTCGTAGAGCGCCTGGGTCAGGGCCGTATTCGCAGTCGCGTTTCCGCTGGAACCCAGGCTGGCCTCGGAGACAGCGACGACGGTCGCGTTGAGAACGTTCACCGTTCCGGCCGGATTGCTTACGCCGATCTGCACGGTCGTACCGATCGCATCCGCGCTGCTCGTGAAACCGAGCGGCGTGACAAAGGAAACCGGCAGCGCGATCTGGAGCTGGGCAGCCTTCTGGTCGAGCTGGCTGCCCGCCGCGAGCTGCAGATGGACACCGGCCACGGCACTGCCGAGCCCGAGCCGATACTTCTTGCTGGTGCCCGTCGTCACGTAGTCCGGGGTCACCGAGAGGCTCGGCTCCACCGACGTGACCCCGTCGATGGCGGCGATCGTGGTGAGGTCCGCCGGGGTGATCGCGGCGACAGTCGTGCTGCCCGGTCCGGCCGCGGCGCGGCTGGTGATCTGGTCCGGCGAGTATTCCTGCGGGCCGGTTGCCTTCGCATCCGCCGACACCTTCGTGACAGTCATCACGTCGCTCGCCCCGATGGATGCGACGGTGTCGGTGATGTAGGCGTTGATCCCGGTGCCAAGACCGTTGGTGATGGTGAGCGTGAACGCGCCGATGAAGATCGCGAGCACGGTGAGCGTGGTGCGGAGGCGGCTGCGGAAGCTGTTGCCGATGGCCGAGCCGACGACGTCGATGGCCCTCATGCTGCGACCCGTGCTTCCTCGGAGACGACGAGGCCGTCGCGAATGTATATCCGTCGGTCGCAGCGTTCGGCGAGGTCCTCGTCGTGGGTCACAATGATCAGGGTGATGCCCTGGTCCCGGTTGAGCCCGAACAGGATGTCCTCGACGATCGCGCCGGTGGCGCTGTCGAGGTTGCCGGTGGGTTCGTCGGCGAAGATGATCCGCGGGTCGTTGACGAGGGCGCGGGCGATCACGGCCCGCTGCTTCTGCCCGCCGGAGAGCGCGTTGGCCTTGCTCCTGGCCTTGTCGTCGAGCTCGAGGCGTTCGAGCGCCGCGTGGCCGCGCTGTTTGCGGCCTCGGGAACCGACCCCGGCGATCTTGAGCGGCAACACGACGTTTTCGAGCACGGACGCCCCCGGCGTGAGGAAGAACTGCTGGAAGACGAACCCGAAGGTCTTGTTGCGCGTCTCGTTGAGCCGCTTGCCCCTCAGAGTCGCGGTGTCGCTGCCGCCGAGCTGCACGGTGCCGGTGCTCGGCTTGTCGAGCAGGGCGAGCAAGTGCATCAGGGTGGACTTGCCCGAGCCGCTCTTCCCGACAATGGCGACCGATTCGCCGGCGAAGATCTCCAGGGTGACCCCCTTGAGCGCGTCGAATCGGTTCTGGCCGCGACCATACGACTTCTTCAGGTCGTAGGCGGCGAGGATGGGGTGGGACATCGTGTTTTCCTCCGTGTGCTGTGGGTGGTGGATGCCGCGGGCCGGCACTGTTCCAGCGTCGCGGCATCCGCTGCGCGAGGCATCCTCCTGCGGCAGCAACCTCGCGTACCGCAGGCGCGGTACGGCCTCTCCACCCACGGGAGGATGCCGCAGCTCCGCGCAGGGGGCATCCTTGGAAGATGACCTCGATGTACAGCCATGCGCACATTCCGCGCTGGGCGGCCGACGTGCTGGTCAGCCTCGCCGTCCTCGGCAGCGCATTCGTGCCGGCCGGCGAGTACGCCAGGGTCGCGTCGAACCCCGCCGGCGTGCTGATCGCCGTCGCCGCGACCCTGGTGCTGCTGCCGCGCCGACGCTGGCCGCTGCCGGTCCTCGCGGCCTGCGTCGCCCTGTTCGTGCTCGCCGGCGCCCTCGGCGTGCTCAATCCCGCGTTCTCCCTCGCGACGGCGATCGCGGTCTGGAACGTCGCCATCCGCACCGACCGCCGTACGACGCTCGTGGCGACGGCTCTCGCCGCCTTCGTGCTCGTCGGCACGGGCATCGCCGTGACCGCCACCGAGCTGCTCGACGCCCGCATCGTGCAGTACGCGGCGGTCATCGCATTCGCCGGCGCGGCCGGGGACGCGATGCGGTCGCGGCGCGAGTACATCGTGGCGATCACCGAACGCGCCAGGAACGCCGAAGAGACCCGGGAGTCTGAGGCGCTGCGCCGGGTCGCCGAAGACCGCCTGCGTATCGCCCGCGAACTGCACGACGCGGTCGCCCACCAGATGGCCGTGATCAACCTGCACGCCGGGGTCGCCGCCCAGGCTCTTCCCGACCGCCCGACCGATGCGCAGGACTCGCTCACGACGATCCGCCAGGCCGCGCAGGCGGTGCTGCGCGAGATCGGCACCCTGCTCGCCGTGCTCAGGGACGACTCCGCCGGCCGCCCCCGCCCCCCGGCCGCCGAGATCGGCCTCGGCCGGGTCGACGCGCTCCTGGCCGACTTCGCCCGCGACGGCCTCGCTGTGACGGTGAGCGCACGCGGTGCGGGCACCCGGCTGCCGGCCCCCGTCGACACCATCGCCTACCGGATCGTGCAGGAGGCGCTCACCAACGCGCACAAGCACGGCGCCGGCCACACCGCAGAGCTCCGCATCAGCTACGGCAGCGACAGCGTCGACATCGAGGCCCTGAATCCGGTCGCCTTCCACGTGTTCGACCCCGCAACGGATGCCCCGGCAGGCCACGGCCTCGTCGGTGTCGCCGAGCGCGCGGGCACCATCGGCGGCACGGTCGAGTTCGGCGTGCGTCCCCCGGACACGTTCCGCCTCGCCGTGAGCCTGCCGATCTCGAGCGCCGGGACGGATGCCCCCGCCGACATCCCGGACACCGGGCCGCCGGCCCCTGCCCGCATCTCGGCCCCGACCTCGGTTCCGGACCCTGCAGCAGGAGCGCCCTCGTGATCAGGGTCCTGATCGCGGACGACCAGACCCTGATCCGCACGGCCGTGCGCGAACTGGTCAGGCACGAGCCCGACCTCGAGGTCGTCGGCGAAGCCGCTGACGGGGCCGAAGCGCTCGCACAGTCCCGGCTGCTGCTGCCCGATGTCGTGCTGATGGACATCCGCATGCCCGTGCTCGACGGCATCGAAGCGACCCGCGCGATCTGCGCGGATCCCGGGCTCTCGACCGTGCGCATCCTGATCCTGACGACCTTCGAGGAGGACGAATACGTCGTGCAGGCCCTCCGCGCAGGGGCCGGCGGCTTCGTCGGCAAGGGCACGGAGGCCGCCGACCTGATGCGGGCGATCCGCACGATCCACCAGGGCGATGCCCTGCTCTCCCCCACGGCGACGCAGAGCCTGATCCGCCGCTACGTGCTGCCGGCCGCGCCCGGGCGCGCTGCTGCGGTGCCGCCGAGCCTCGCGCACCTGACCGATCGGGAGCGGGAGGTCCTCACGCTCGTCGCGCGCGGGCAGTCGAACGAGGAGATCGCGGTCGGCCTGTTCATCTCGCCGCTGACCGCGAAGACCCACATCAACCGGACCATGGCCAAGCTCTACGCGCACGACCGGGCGCAGCTCGTCGTCATCGCATACGAGAGCGGACTCCTCGTGCCCGGCGCCGGCGGCTGACCCCGGTCGCCCGCCGCGGCATCCGCTGCCGCCAGGAGAGCAGGCACGCGGACGCCGGGGTCGCCCCTGCCGGGCGAGCCACCGTCCTCCTTGAGTGTCGGCATGACTCCAGAACGCTGGCAGCAGCTTGTGCAATGGCCGCTCCTCGGGGCCGCCGCGATCTTCCTGCTCGACTATGCCTGGAAGGTCCTCGCCGATGTCCAGGGCGAACCCGGGCTGATCCTGACCCTCGTGCTCGAGGCGGCCTGGACGGTGTTCCTCCTCGACTACTGCATGAACCTCGCGCTCGCTCGGCAGCGCTGGCTGTGGTTCAGCACGCACCTCTTCGACCTGCTCGTGGTCGTGCTTCCGGTGCTGCGTTCACTGCGCCTGCTCCGCCTCGTGACGGCCCTCTCCGCCTTCCCCCGCTCGCGGGGACAGCGGTGCGGTCCCGCGTCGGCATCTACGTCACGACCGCGACCGTCCTTCTCGTGTTCCTGGCCTCCCTCGCGGTGCTCGATGCCGAGCGGCGCGCTCCCGGCGCGAACATCACCTCGTTCGGCAACGCGCTCTGGTGGACCTTCGTCACGATCGCGACGGTCGGCTACGGCGACTTCACCCCCGTGACGATCGAAGGCCGGCTGATCGCCGTTGCCCTCATGCTCGGCGGGATCGCCCTCGTCGGTGTCGTCACGGCGACCCTCGCCTCGTGGATCGTCGACCGCGTCGCCGATCTCACCCGCGACCAGGGTGCCGACAAGTGATGCAGCTCGCCGACTGAGGTCCCCGCGCCCCGCCGCCGCTACCGAATCCGCAGCCCGCTACCGAAACGGCGGGCACGGCCTGCCGAAACCGGCGCGGCGGCGGATGCGTGTGGGGGCATCCGCTCAGTGCAGGCGCACCAGGGAGTACCGGTCGTCGCGCGGCAGGGTGTCCACGGTCGCGCTGACGGTCAGGTCGCGGAGGAACACTGCTCCGCCGATCGTCGTCAGGAACGCGGTGTCCGCGGCGTCACGGCCGGTCGCGATGCGGAGGAGCGTCTGCCGAGGGGCGAGGCCGGTGGCGTCCACGACGTGCCAGGCGTCATCGACGAAGACCTCGGCGACCGCGTGGAAGTCCATCGGCGAAAGCCCCGGTGCGTAGACCGAGACGACCCGGGCCGGCACGTCCCGCGCGCGCAGAAGCGCGACGACGAGGTGGGCGAAGTCCCGGCAGACGCCCTGCCGGTCGATCAGGGTACGCACGGCGCCGTCGGTCGGCAGGCTCGACCCCGGCTCGTAGCGCAGCTTCCCGCCCACCCAGGCGGCGACCGCGTTCATGAGCACGGTGCCGGAGAGCCCGGCGAATTCGGCAGCGGCCGTGCCCCAGAGCCGGTCGGATTCGCAGTACCGGCTCGGGCGCAGGTAGCGCACGAGGTCGATCTCCGAGTAAGCGGCGTCGCTCGCCTGCCCCGTCGCGGTCACGGCGTAGTCGATGTCGACCGAACCGGCCCCCGTCTCGACGACGTGCAGCCGGGTGCCGTGCTGGTCGAAGACGATCCGCGACTCGAGCGGCGTGCCGTCCTGCGCCGCCGTGAAGGTCTCAACGACCGAGACGGCCGGGTCGTCGGCGACGCCGATCGACAGGACCAAACGGGCGGGCGTCCGCACGTCGAGGGCGAGGCGAGCGGATGCATTACGTTCCATCCCACGATGATGACATGCGCCCGGCGCGTCGCGGTACCGCTCTCGCCAGTGCGTCGCATCGATGCCGCAGACCCGACGAGGACACGCCGTGCGGCGCGCTCCGGGCACTGGTGCACCGCGCCGGGCGGGTCCATGCTGGGAGCATGCTCGGGGAATTGAACAATCGTGAAATCGACGCAGTCCTGCACACCAGCGTGGTC
The DNA here is from genome assembly GCF_004402235.1 of Cryobacterium glucosi. Classification (GTDB taxonomy): domain Bacteria; phylum Actinomycetota; class Actinomycetes; order Actinomycetales; family Microbacteriaceae; genus Cryobacterium; species Cryobacterium glucosi. Next base: position 64,793 of record NZ_SOFS01000017.1, on the reverse strand, counting down.
GGCCGGATCGGATGCCACAGCGACGGCCGCACCTATATCGTGCCGATCACCTACGCCTACGATGGCGACACCGTGTACGCCCACAGCGCCGCCGGCACAAAGGTCGACATGATGCGGGCCAACCCCGACGTCTGCTTCGAGGTCGAGCAGCTCGACGATCTCGCGAACTGGCGCACCGTCGTCGCCCGGGGCGAGTTCGAGGAGCTCCATGGCGCGGATGCCGACGACGGCCTGCGCAAGCTCCTCGCCCGGCTTGCACCGTACGTGACCTCGACGACGGCGCAGCCGGTCTCCGGTCCCGACGGCACGTTTCACGGGATCAGGACGACCGCGTCGGAGCCGGTGCCGCCCTCGGCGGGCCGGGTGAACGCGTCCGGTCAGGACCCGGTGATCTACCGGATCCGGCTGACCGAGAAGACCGGCCGGTTCGAGGAACGCTCGACGTCAGGCCGTGAGCGGCGGGCGGCTGAGTCCAGCCACATGTACACCTGAGGGGTCAGAGTCGACCGCGACAATGCGGTTGTCCGCGTCGACGTGTACGACGACGGGCACATAGCTGCGGGACTCTTCGTTGCTCATCTGCGCGTAGGAGATGATGATGATGAGGTCGCCCTGCATACCGAGGCGGGCCGCGGCGCCGTTCAGGCCGATGACCCCACTGCCGCGCTTGCCGGCGATGAGGTAGGTCTCGAAGCGGCTGCCGTTGTTCACGTCGACGATGCTGACGCGCTCACCGGCGAGCAGGTCGCCTGCCTCCATCAGGTCCTGGTCGACCGTCAGCGAACCGACGTAGTGCAGGTCGGACTGCGTCACGGTGGCGCGGTGGATCTTGGATTTGAACATCGTGCGCTGCATGGTGGAAATGGGCCTTCCGGCGGCGGCCCGCAGGCCGTCGCCTGGTGCGGGTGTCTGGTTACGCGGTTACGTTGCTAGGCGATCACGCGGTCGCGAGGATATCGACGACGAACACGAGGGTGTCCGTTGCCGAGATGCCTGCAGTCGTGTTGCCGGTGCTGCCGTAGCCGAGCGCCGGCGGGATGACGATGACGACCTGCGAGCCGACAGTCTGGCCGATCAGGCCCTGGGCGAAGCCGGGGACGACGTTGGCCGTCGCGAAGGTGGCCGGGCCGCCCTTGCCCCAGCTCTGGTCGAAGACGGTTCCGGTGGCCCAGACGACGCCCGCGTACTGCACGGTCACGGTCGCACCGTCAGCGACGGTCGCACCGTCGCCCTTCTTGAGGACCTCGGTCTTGAGCTCGGTCGGCGCGTCGGCCTTCGGGACGGTGATCGTCGGGGCGCCGTCGTCGGCGAGCACGACGGTGGGGAAACCGTCCTGCGGGGCCTGGTCCGTGCCGCTCGAGCGGGTGGGAACCTTGCCCTTGACGTCGATCACGAAGATGATGTTGTCGGTCGCGGACACCTTAAGGTTCGTGTTGCCCGTGGTGCCGAACGCGTCGACCGGCGGCACGACGACGGCGACGCGCGAGCCGATGTTGGAGCACGCGATGCCCTTGAGGATGCCGGGGATGACGGAGCCGGTCTCGGCGACGGTGACGGTGAGGCCGGCCGCGGTGCCGTAACCGCCGGCGTTGAGCTTGGCGCCCGAAGTGGCGTTGTACGCGGTGTACGCGATCTCGACGGCGTCACCGGTGTTGACGGCTTCGCCGTCGCCCTTGGTGATCACGGTGCGCTCGGTCGCGGTGGTCGTGAGCGGCGCCGTGAAGGTGACGGTGGGCTCGACACCGGCGTCACCGGCGACGGTGACGGCGTCGGAGCTCGTGCCGGGGTCGGTGCAGGTCAGTGCTGCGGCGGCGGATGCCGTCGGCGTCGACGACGGGGATCCGCTGCACCCGGTGAGGGCGAGCACCGCGACGGTTGCGACGGCGAGGAGGGCAGGAAGTTTGCGCACGCTGATCTTTCTTTTTCGAGAGTGGTGTCTTCGATGATGGGCCTCCGCCAGTATGGACCATGCATCTATGAGGAACCTGAGTCGGGCACCCGGAAGCGGACGCCCGATGGAAGTCGCTAACCGACGTTTGTGTCGGGAGCCCCGGTCGCGGGCACATCGGTCGTGACGGGCGCGGTCGCCGCCGCCGCCAGCACGTCGACAACGATGACGACGTTGTCGTTCGCGTGGAGGTCGAGGTCGATGTTCTCCTTCGCTCCCCAGGCATCCGCCGGGCTCGCGACGACGGCAACCCGGGAACCCACCGTCGCGCAGGTGACGCCCTTGACGATCGCGGGCAGGGTGCCGTTCGGCGCGGCGAGGTTCACGCCGACAGGGGCCCCGGTGTCGAGGCCAGAGGTGCCGGGCCCGAATCCGCGGGCATCGATCTTCGCCCCGGTCCTGCCGTTGTAGAACGCGACGCCGAGTTCCACATAATCGCCGGTCTGAACCGGGACGCCGGTGCCGACGGTCATGACGGTGCGCTCGGTGTCCGCGGCGGTCAGCGGCGTGGTGAACGTGACCTCCGGCGCACTGCCGATGGCCCCCGGCGCGACCACGGCGTCGGAGGCGGCCCCCGGCTGGGCGCAGCCGGCCGGGGCGGCGGGCGACCGGGTCGCTGCCGGGCTGCATCCGGCGAGCGCGAGCACAACGCATACCGCGACGAGACCGGCGGAGGCTCCGAGGGAGATAAGGGCGGGGTAGCTGCGCACGGGTGGCCTTCTTGTCGGCGGGCGGCCCCGATTGGCGCGCCCGCCGTGCATTATGGCGTATCGAGGCGAACGGGAAGTTTCACGTCCCCCGCGCCGGACGCGGTCTACAGCCCTTCGGCGATCGCCGCGGTCGCGTAGAGCCAGGCCTCGCGGGTGCGCGGGGCGAGGGCGTCGATGTTGAGTGGTCCGCCGGCGACGAGCGCCGGATCGTACGGCACGTCGACGACGGTTCGGGTGAGCTGGCTGAAGTGGTCGTGCAGCCGGGCGGACAGGGCGCGGTCGGCGGTCTTCGCCGGGGACGCGAGAACGGTCACGGCCTGGGCGACCTTGTCGCCGTGACCCTTGAGTCGCAGCCCGTCGAGGAGGGACGCCGCGCCGTACGCGGTGTCCTCGCGGATCGTCGACACGACCACGAGCTGGTCGGCGGTCTCGACGGCCGCCTCCCAGTTGGAGGCGCGCATGTTGTTGCCGGTGTCGATGATCAGGATCCGGTAGAAGCGGCTGAGCGCGGCGTGCAGCTTGCCGAACGCGACGTCGTCGATGCTCGCGGCTCCGGCGGGGTCCAGGTCGGAGGCGAGCGCGTCGAAGCGGGCGTCGCCCTGGTTGCGCACGTACTTGTCGAGGTCGCCGACCCTGGCCGACGTCGAATAGGCGAAGTCCTCGAGGTCGCGCAGCAGGTCGACGGCCGTGTTCGTGTGCTGGGCGCCCTGAGCCCGCACGCCGAGGGTACCCATCGTCTCGTTGTTGTCCCAGGCGAGGGTGTACCCGCCACGGTGGATGCCGAAGGTCGCGGCGATCAACAGGGTCGCAGTGGTTTTGTGCGCGCCACCCTTGGGGTTGAGCACCACGATCGTGCGAGGACCGCTCAGGCTGCGCTGCACGGCCGCGATCGCGGCGCGGCGGGCGAGTTCGCTCCGGCCGGGCGAGGGGTTCACGAGTCCGCCGGTGACCCTACGCACGGTGCCCTGCCAGCCGAGGAGGGCCGGGCCGGCCACGATCGCGGGGCGGGAGCTCATGAAGTCGGCGAGATTCGGGCCGTCTTCCGCTGCGACGAGGGTCGGGTGCGGTGAAGGGACGAGCAGGGCGGAGGACGCGGAGATCGGCGTGGACCGGAGGGCTGCCAACGGGCCGGCCGCGATCTCCTCATCGTCATCGTCGGCGTCGAGAGCGCGGTGTTCGAAGATGATGTCCTCGAAGAGTCCGGGCGGCGGTGCTGGCGTGCGGCGGGGTCCGGCGGGCAGGGACTCGGCGGCCTGCGAGGCGTCGGGCCCGGATGCGGGCTCGTCCGCGCGGTCCGCGCCGTCCGCGCCTGCGAGCGCAGCGGCATCCGCTTCAGCTTCGACTTCCGCTTCGGCTTCGGCTTCGGCCTCACGCTCCAACGCGGACTCGGCGTCCGCCTTGTCGACGGAAGTCTGCGCCGCGGCATCGAGGGGGTCACCCAGGGCCGCGAGCTCGGCCAATTCCTCGAGGGCGCCGATCGGTTCCATCGGTTCGGCCATGAATGCCGCTGCGCTGCGGTCTCCGGTGTGCGCCATGGCGCGCTTGGCGGCCGTGCCCTGAGACGCTGCGGGAGCCTCGGCCTCGGCTTCGGCTTCGGCGCGCGCGGCTGCCGGGATGAAGTCGCCGGCGGCCTCCACTTCGCCGTCCGGGTGCACGACGAGGGGCCATTGGCCCTGCTCGTCGTCGGCGGTCAGCCGCACCGGGCGACCGAGTGCACGGGCGGCATCCGTCACGCGGTTGATGATCTCTTCACGAACACCGGCCTCGTCGCCGGCCGTCACCTGCTGGCCCACCCCGTCGATGATCAGTTCGCCGGTTCCGTTGCTACGAATCGTTGCCTGGATGCGAGGAGGTACGGATACTTCGTGTTTCATGGTCAGCCTTTTTTCCGTCGAGCTCAGCTCTTCGTTCTTTGGTGCGCTCCGGAATAACTGGACCGCGCCACAGACCAGCCTAACGGGCGGGAGTGATTACCCCTCGTTTAGGCGTGATCTTCCTCAGCTGCGCCCTCGTTGACCACCCTGCGACGGGCCGAACGCACCCCTGACTGAGCGCACTCAAGCTCGTGAGAGTCGCCGTTCGCGCCCACTGTCCCTGCCACACCGGGGCCACTCGACGGCAACGGCGACTCTCGGCGATGATCGCGCGCGCGGAAGGTCGCAGACGCGAGGCGCGTGCGCGGATGGCCGGAGCCGTGTGCGGAGATGCCGAGCCGGGCATCCGCTATCGGCGAACTCCGTTCGCCTGTTCAGCCCGCAGGCTCAGCCCGCGAGCGGCAGGTCTTCGGTCCCGCGGTGCCAGCGGATGGCGCGGATGCCCGCGCGGGTAGCGTGGGTGTCGTCGTGGCCGTTCTGGCGGCGGCACTCGACGAGGTCCTGGGTCGATGTGATGTGCGGGTCGCGGCAGGAGTTGGCGTAACTCGTGTAATCCGTCTCGAGCAGGAGTTCATTATCGGTCATGGTGGTGTATTTCTGGTTCACAGCACTGTTTCGTGGTTCACGACACCGCCGGCCTGCGTCGTGCGCCGGCAACGGTGCCTGGTGGTTCACCTGCTTCGGATGGTGGTGAGCGACACCCACTGCGGGCATCGAGCCGGTCGTCACTCTGGCGTGGGGTGCCGACGGATCAACACCCCAAGCACGGTGTTCTGCTGCTGACCAGAGTAGGGCTGGGGTCGAAGGAAGCCCTGTAAAACTGATGAATCGTCACATAAACGTCACTGTGTTACGGGCGTGTCACCGGGCCGGCATCGCGCGGGTGCGGGTGCGAATGCGGGGGCGGTGGCGGGCCGTCGTGCGGATGCGGGCGACCGGCGGCCTCGTGCTTGAGCAAGTGCGGCGGGGGCGGTGGCGGGCCGTCATGCGGCCCGTTCGGAGCATGCGGAGGGGGCGGATGCGGACCGTCAAGCGGGTGGGGATGCGGATGGTCCGGGGTGGGCGGCGCACCCGGAGACTGCACCTGCCGCGCCGGGGCGCCCGTGGCATCCGCTGCCATTTCGGTCGGTTCAACGGAAACGCTCGACTCGGGCGAAACGGGCGACTCGGGCGCCGAGGTGCCGTAGTAGCCGTAGAGTTCGTTCTCCTCGTCCGCGGTGATCGATCCACGGTCGCTCTCGATGCGGGGGCCGTTGCGGATGCGGTCGCGGTCGAAGGCCACGACCACACGCGGGCCGTCGATGGTCGCGCCGGCGAGCGGAACGAACGATTCGAGCATGCCGAACAGGCCCGTGCGCACCGTGACGAAGGCCGGCTCACCGGAGTCCTTGCTCAGGAAGACCTGTTCGACCGAGCCGAGCTTCGCACCGTCGCTCGTCACGACGAAGCCGCCGTTGACGACGATGTCGTCGATACCTTCGAGGGTGATCATTCGGTCATTCCTTCCCCGGAAAAACGCGCTGGAGGCACGGACAGGTTCCTGTATTCTCGCACCGCCCGGTGCGGCCGCCCGGGCGTCACGCGGTGACCAGGATCATCGTGAGCACGCTCAACCCGACCGTCACCGGGGCGAGCACGAGGCCGAAGAGCGCGTACCCGCGCCAGGGGATCAGCACGTTCATCTTTTCGAGCCTGCTGTGCCAGAGCAACGTCGCGAGGGACGCCCACGGGGTGATCAACGGGCCGACGTTCGCACCGATCAGGACGGCGAGCAGCCGCGGGGTCGAGTCGGCGACCGGTTCGAGCGCGAGGTAGGCGGGCAGGTTGTTGATCAGGTTCGAGCCGACCAGGCTTGTGCCGGCCAGGCGGAACAGGTCCCCCGGCGCGTTCCCCGCCCCGGCGAGCGCGGTGAGCAGCACGGGCAGCCCGAGGTTTTGCACGGCCTCCATCGCGAGGAACAGCCCGGCACTGAACAGCAGGAGCGACCACGGAATGATGGTGATCCGGAGAACGCTCCGGCGCCTGACGAAGAACACGACGGCCAGCACGAGGGCGGCGATGCTCGACGGCAGCCATACCGGCAGGCCGACGACGAGGGCGGGCAAGAGGGCAGCGAGCACGAGCGCGCTCGTCCCGAGCAGCACCCGGTCGACGGATGCCACCGCTCCCGACGTTCCCGCGACGCGCATCCGCTGCACGGGGACGCTCGAATACCGTTTGCAGAGGTCTTTCCGGAAGACGATCGCAACCATGGCCATCGGCACGATCACGGCGACGAGCGCCGGGGCCGCGGTCAGCCCGGCGAAGGCGATCGGGGAGATGCCGCCGAGGCGGTTCTGGGCGAGCAGGTTGGTCAGGTTGCTGATCGGGAGCAGCAGGCTGCCGGTGTTCGCGAGCCACACCGTCGTCAGGGCGAACGGCAGCGGCGGCAGACCCGCCTGCCGCGCGACCACGACAACGACCGGCGTCAGGAGCACGGCCGTGGTGTCGAGGGAGAGGAACACCGTCGTGACGATCGCGATGCCGGCCACCCACAACCAGAGCAACCAGGCCCGGCCGCCACCCCAGTGCCGAAGCCGGCGGGCGATCCAGCGGAACACCCCCGCCTCACTGCAGAGCTCGGTTACGACGGTCATGGCCACGACGAACACGAGGATCGGCGCCACCCGGTCCACGAGAACCAGCAGTTCGGGGAGCGGAAGCAGGCCGGTGACCGCGGCGACGGTGCCGAGCAGGAGCAGACCGGCGCCGATGAGGGACAGAACCATGAATCGGAGTGTATCGGCCAGGAGCCCCACGCCTCGCAGGGTGAGCGGATGCCTGGGGTGGCGGGAGGGAGGCGGGGGCGGGCGGGTCAGCGGAAGGCGCTCACGCCGGTCAGATCGCGGCCGATCAGGAGGGACTGCACGCTCTCGGTGCCCTCGTAGGTGTGCAGAGACTCGAGGTCGGCGAGGTGCCGGATCACGTGGTTCTCGAGCAGGATGCCGTTGCCCCCGAGCACGTCGCGCGCCGTCGCCGCGATCTCGCGGGCGGCGCGGGTGTTGTGGTACTTCGCGAGGGACGCCTGGATCGGACGCATGGTTCCGGCGGCGTCGAGTTCGGCGAGGCGCAGGCAGTAGAGCTGCATCGCGGTGAGCTGGGACAGCATCCGCGTGAGTCGTTCCTGCACGAGCTGGAAGCCGGCGAGCGGCTTGCCGAACTGGATGCGCTGGTTCGAGTAGCTGAGGGCGGCCTCGAAGACCGCGGTCGCGTGGCCGAGCGCCGACCAGGCCACACCGAGGCGGGTGGCGAAGAGCACGGTCGCGGTGTCCTTGAAGGTGCGGGTGCCCGGCAGGAGGGCATCGAGGGGCACGCGCACGTTGTCGAGCACGATGCGGGCCTGGTGGATGCCGCGAAGGGAGCCCTTGCCGGTGATCGTCTGGGCCTGGTAGCCGGGGGTGTCCTGCGGCACGAGGAACCCGCGCACGTTGCCATCGTCGTCGCGGGCCCAGACCACGGTCACGTCGCCGACGGAGCCGTTGCCGATCCACTTCTTCTCGCCGGTGATCACCCACTCGTCGCCCTCGCGGGTCGCGGTCGTCTCGAGCGCGACGGAGTCGGAGCCGTGGTCGGGTTCGGTGAGGGCGAAGGCGCCGAGCTTCTCGGCGCGGGCAAGGGGGATGAGCCACTCGGCCTTCTGGGCGTCGCTCCCGTAGAGGGCGATGCTGCGGAGCGCGAGCCCGCCCTGCACAGCCACCACGGTGCCCATCGAGCCGTCGCCGCGGGAGATCTCCATGTTGACGAGGCCGGCGGCGAGCGGGGACATCGGGGTGAGGCCGGGGCCGACGACGCCATCGGTGAGCAGGTCGAGTTCGCCGAGCCTGCGGACGAGGTGCAGCGGATACTCGGCCTTGTCCCAGGCCTCGGTGACCTCGTCGAGCGTCTCGATCGCAAAGGCGCGGGCCCGGTCCCAGAAGGCGCGGTCGGCGGCGGGCACATCCCGGAAGAGTTCGTAGTAGTCGGTGTCGAGCGGCACGGATACGTCGTAGTCGGGCACGGTTCCCCTTCATTGGGTTCGGCTGGTGTGACACTCAGTGTCGGGTCAAATGACACTGAGTGTCAAGTTGCGGGCCCCGACGTGCTCACGGCGCGGCGTCCGCCGAGGGCGCGTGCGACCTCTCGGGAGAGCTCGTCCGGGGAAATCGTTCCGGGGAACACCGCTACGACGAGCTCGGCTGAGGCCTCCCCCGCCGGCTGGTGCCCGTCCGCAGGCTGCCCCGCGTGGTCAGGTGCCGCGTCGGGGTGAAAGAGGCGCCCCACTTTGCGGAGCTCCGCGGCGAGTTCCTCTGAGAGCTGCGCGGCATGCTCGGCGTCCCGCGCGGCATCCAGGTCGGCGCCGGTCGCTGAGACCGGCTCGGCGTTCGACGCGGCATCCGTTTCGGACGGGGACGGGACCGGTCCGCGGATCAGGCGGCGGAGTTCGTAGTTGTGCGTTGCGGTGATCGCGGCGGCGTAGCGGATGGCCGTGAGCGGCGGCACGTCGGGACGGACGGAGCGGAGGTAGGCGGCGAACATCTGCTCGTAACGGATGGCCATGATGGTCTCGCGGTCCCGGAGGGTCGGGGTGTCGCGCACGATGAGATCGCGCACCCGGACGCTGTCGAGCCGTTCGCGGAATCGTTCGAAGACCATCGTCGCGGCATCACGGATCGCGCGCCAGGGGTCGTCGTGCTGCACGGCGAAGTACGCGGCGATCTGCACGGCGAGTTCGTCGTGGTCGGCGAAGATCACGTCTTCCTTGGATCGGAACTGACGGAAGAAGGTGCTGCGCGAGACGCCGGCGGCCCTGGCGATGTCGGTCGCGGTCGTGGCCTCGTAGCCGTCGGTGCGGAACAGGCGCACGGCGATGTCGGCCACCTCGACGCGGGAGCGGGAGCGGGTGCGGGCCGGACGGGGCTGGCCGGAGGCCTCTGCTGCGGAAACGGACATCAGTCGTGAAAATAGCACGGAATCGCGCGGTCTCCTGCGCACCCGAACGCCTGGCGCATGGCGGGTTCAGCGGCTCAGCGCAGCGCGGCGAGCTCCTCCGGCTCGGCGATCACGTCGACCATCGCAGCGCCCCGGAGCACAGTGACCGGAAGCGGGCGGCCGATGGCATCGCCGAACAGGAGACGCTGGAGGCCCTGGGCCTCCCTGACCTGTTCGCGGCCCGCGGCGAGGATCAGGTCGAGCGCGCCTGACCGCAACCTGACCGCGCACCCGATCCGTCATCGTTCCTGGACCTCCTCTCCGTAGGTTGAGGAGCGGATGAGCGGAGCACACGTGGCAGAGATCGATCAGAATCCCCTCCCGATGACTGACCGGGCACCGGCTGCTGGGCCGGCGTCGGTTCGGGGCACGGCCGCGGAGACGACTCCGCGCAGCCCCCGGTTGCGTGCCCCGTGGTTCCGCGCCCGGCCGATGCTCAGCAAGGTCCCCAAGGTCACGGCAGCGTTCTGGGTCACCAAGGTGCTCACGACCGGGATGGGCGAGACGACCGCCGACTACCTCGTGCACCAGATCGATCCGCCTGTCGCCGTCGGCCTCGCGGGACTCGGCCTGGTCGCCGCCCTGCTCCTGCAGTTCGGCGTCCGCCGTTACGTCGCGTGGGTCTACTGGCTCGCCGTCGTCATGGTGAGCATCTTCGGCACGATGGCCGCGGATGCCCTGCACGTCGGACTCGGAATCCCCTACCTCGTGTCCACGGTCGCTTTCGTCCTCGCACTCGCTGCGATCTTCCTGGCGTGGCGGACGACCGAGAAGTCGCTCTCCATCCACAGCATCGTGACCCCGCGCCGCGAGTTCTTCTACTGGGCGACGGTGCTCACGACCTTCGCGCTCGGCACGGCCGCCGGCGACCTCACCGCCATGACCTTCGGCCTCGGCTACCTCGCGTCCGGAATCGTCTTCGCTGTGCTCATCGCGATCCCCGCGCTGGCGTATCGCCGCTTCGGCATGAATGCGACGCTCGCATTCTGGTTCGCGTACATCCTGACCCGGCCGCTCGGGGCATCCTTCGCCGACTGGGCCGCCGTCTCGACCGAACGCGGCGGCCTCGACCTCGGCACGGGGCCGGTGAGCCTCGTGCTCGGCGTGGCGATTCTCGCGTTCGTCGCCTACCTCGCGATCACTCGCCGCGACGTCGAATCGCTCGCCCCGCGCCCGCAGGGTCCCGCAGCCGCATCACGGCCGTGAGGTGTCGCAGATCGCTGTTCACGGAAGTCCGGAACGTCGATCTGCGACACCTCACGGGGATCGGGGACTCGCGCGGCGGCTGCGGCGGGGCTATTCGGTGCCGAGACCGGAGGCCGAAACCGGCTTCTCGCCGGCCGCCGTGCGCACCTTGTTGAGCGCGGTCAGGTCGAACAGGCCGTTCAGGTCGCCGGTCTTGGTGGTGCCGGCCGTCACGCCGTTCTCGAGGCTCACCGCGAACGTCGAGGCGAGCGGGTCGGTCGAGAACGTCACCTTGGTCAATGCTCGCGTGATCACGGCATCGGAGAGCGCCTTCCCGCTGTCGGCCGTGAGCTTCTTGTTGATCACGGTTGCCGCGTCCGTCGGGTTCTTCGTGAGCCAGTCGACGGATGCCGCGTTGCCGGCCACGAGGGCCTCGACCGTCTCAGGGTGCTCGGCCAGGAATCCCTTCCGCACCAGGAGTACGGTCGTCGGGAAGGCGCCGTCCGGCCACAGCGAGGACTCGTCGACGAGCACCTTGGCGCCGGCGTCGACGACGAGGCGGGAGACCCAGGGCTCCGGCAGCCAGGCGCCGTCGATGGCGCCGCTCTGGAACAGGGTGAGGGTCTGCGCGTTCTCGGTCGGCGTGATCTTCACCTCGCCACCGCCGGAGGTATCCGTCGTGAAGCCTTTGCTGCTGAGCCAGGCGCGCAGGGCGACGTCCTGGGTGTTGCCGAGCTGCGGGGAGGCGAGGGTCTTGCCCTTCAGGTCGGCGGCGGAGTTGATCCCGTCGCGCACGACGAGGGCTGCTCCGCCGCTCGTCGCGCCTGCGACGATCTTGACCGACTCGCCCTTGCTCTTGATGTAGCTGTTCACGGCCGGGCTCGGGCCGATGTATGCCGCGTCGATCGCGCCGGCGCTGAGCGCCTCGATCGTCGCGGGGCCTGCGTTGAAGATCTGGGTGCTGAGCTTGGTGCTGCCGAGGGAATCCTGCAGCAGGCCGTTCTCGAGTCCGACGAGGGCGGGGGCGTGCGTGACGTTGTCGAAGTAGCCGAGCCGGAGCTCTGCGGCCGGTCCGGCCGCGGTGGCGCCGGAGGCGGCATCGGCCGAGGCGGCGCATCCGCTCAGGGTGGTGGCGAGCAAGGCGACGGATGCCGCGCCGAGGGCGAGGCGCATCCCCGTGCGACGAGCAGTGGTGTGGGTCTTGGCGGACATGGGCTTCACTTCCATTCGGTGGACGGCGTACGCTGCGGCACCCGGGCTGGTCACGAGACCTGGGATGGTCTCGAGACGACGTTATTCACCGAACGACCTGAGCGACATTCCGGCCGGTCACGCCCGGTCACGAAACGTAGCGCAACGTCACACAGCATCGACGAGCCCGGCACGGCGTCGATGAGACTCGGCAAGGGCATTGACCCCGCTGCTCCGCGGATGCTGCTTGACTGAGGTGTGCGCACACCGAAAACCCGCTGCTACCGGAACGGGGACCTCGTCGACGAGGGCTTCCCGCTCGCCGACGTCTCCGAACACCTCGCCGACGCGGGTTGTGTTGTCTGGGTCGACCTGTGTTCGCCCGAGGAAGCCGACCTCGACCTGCTCGCCGAGGAACTCGGCCTGCATGCCCTCGCCGTCGAGGACGCCATGAAGCTGCACCAGCGTCCCAAACTCGACCGATACTCCGACCATCTGTTCCTGTCGGCGTATTCGATCACGTTTTCGCCCGAGTCCGCCTCGGTGGAGACCTCGGAGATCGCAGCATTCATCACCGAGCGGGCCTTCGTCACCGTGCACAAGGACCCTGACTTCGACGTCGATGCCGTCGTCGCCCGCTGGGATTCCTCCCCCGACCTCGCCTCGAACGGTGTCGCGTTCCTCCTGCACGGCCTCCTCGACTTCCTCGTCGACGGCTACTTCGAGGCCGTCGAGGCCCTTGATGAACAAGTCGAGGAGCTCGAGAGCCAGCTCTTCGAACCGAGGAGCGACCAGGAGGCTGTGCAGCGCCGCTCCTTCGATCTCCGGAAGAGCCTCGTGCTGATGCGCCGGGTGATCCTGCCGATGCGTGAGGTCGTCAACACCCTGTTACGCCGCGACGTGCACCTTCTGCAGAACGACATGGCGCCGTACTTCCAGGACGTCTACGACCACGTGCTGCGCGCGATGGAGTGGACGGAGAGCCTCAGGGACCTCGCCACGAGCGTGCTCGAGGCGAACCTCGCGATCCAGGGCAACCGGCTCAACGTGATCACGAAGAAGGTCACCGGCTACGCGGCGATCATCGCGGTGCCCACGGCGATCACCGGTTTCTACGGCCAGAATGTTCCGTACCCGGGCTTCAGCGAACTGGGCGGCTTCTACAGCTCCATCGCGCTCATCGTCGGCCTGTCCGCCCTGCTCTACCTGCTCTTCAAGCGCAACGACTGGATCTGAGACCGGCAGACACGCACGACAGGCGCGACAGGGGATGCCTGGCGCGGCCCAGGGAGGCGCGCCCGGCATCCCCTGCCACTACAAGGCCGGTGCCCCGACCGTGTCGAACATCGCGTAGTCGTCGGTCACGAGGGTTCCGTTACTGAACAGGTTCAGCCCGAAACTGATCGCGGTGGCACCGGCCGGGAGCGCCGGGGTCGTGAAGCTCGCCTGGGTGTATGCGGATGCCGTCGCGAGCCACGGGCTCGACGTCCAGTACTGCCAGGTCCCGCTCGCATCCCGGTAGTAGATCGCGAACTGGGTGGACGTCGTCGACGTGTACCAGGTCCGGAGCGAATAGGTGTGCCCGGCGATCGCGGGCGGCGCGCAGGCCCCGCTGTCCAGGCTCGGCAGCAGCTTCGCGTCGCCGTTGGCGTAGTTCGTCACGACGAGCTTCTCCGCCTTGGTGCCGGTGTGCGCCGTCGCGACGGTCGTGAACGCGGCGGTGTTGGTGCCGTAACCGCCGATCTGGTAGCACTGCGGAAGGGCGGCGACTCCGGCGGCTTCCAGGCCCGAGTTCTGGACCAAGTTGGTGCCGGGGGCAGGCGGCGGGGGTACGGGCAGGGTTGCGGCGTCGAAGGCCGTGTAGTCGTCCGTGGTCAGGGTGCCGTTGCTCAGGAGGTTGAGGCCGAAGGTGATCGAGCTCGCCCCGGCGGGCAGTGCCGGGGTCGTCCAGCTCGCCTTCTGGTAGGTCGCGGACGCGGCGAAGAGCGGGCTCGCGGTCCAGTAGGCCCAGGAGCCGAGTCCGGTCCGGTAGTAGACCTCGATCTGGGTCGCTGCCGTGGACTTGTACCAGGCCGAGAGCGCGTACGCCGTGCCCGGGGTGGCCGCGGGGGCGCATCCGCCCAGGTCGGGGGTCGGCAGCCATTTCGCGTCGCCGTTGGAGTAGCCCGTCATCGTCAGGCGGGCCGCCCGGTTGCCGCTGTGGCCCGGAGTGACCGTGGTGAAGGCGGGGGTGTTCGTGCCGTATGAGGCGCCCTGCCAGCACTGCGGCACCCCTGCGGTGAGGGTTTCGAAGCCGGGGTTGGAAACCAGGTTGCTGCCGGCGGGCTTCGGTGTGACGGCCGGGCCGGAGACGACGGCTTTGACGGTGCCGCCGATGACCTGGTCGACCGTCTTGACCGTCGTCGTCGCGGGGCGGGTCTTCAGCCACTGCACGAACTGGGTGAACAGGGTCGGGCTGATCGTGAGCGGGTCGGTGAGCCCCGTCGCGATGTGGTGGAAGGTCAGCTGCTGCCAGCCGCCCGCAGTCTCGGCCTGGGTGACGGTGTTCTGGAGGTCGGTCAGGCTCCAGGTGTTGTCGACCTCGTCGGCAGCCTGGGTCAGGTACGGGTCGGCCGGCGGGATGCTCTCGGTGAGCGCGCATCCCGTGCAGCCGAACCGGGTTTGGATGTCTCCGAGGCCACGGGCGCTGTTGAACCCGCAGTTCTTGACGATGGTTTCGGTCGCAGGGGTCAGCAGCGAGGCGAAGGGATAGGCGAAACTCGTCACCCGGAATCCCCAGTTGGTGAGGTTGACTCGGTCGTTGCAGACCTGGCGCGTCGCCTCGTCCGTCGGGAGGGTGGCGAGGTCGGGGTGCGTCACGGTGTGGCCGCCGATCTCGTTGCCATCCGCGGCAAGGCTCTGCACCTGGGCAAGCGTCATGTAGCCCGGCTGGTTGATATACCCGGACGGCGTGTAGAAGGTGCCGTGCAGCCCGTTCGCCTTGAGGATCGAGGCTGCGGTCAGCTGGTCCGCGTTCGCGTCGTCGAAGGTGAGCGTGATGACGGCGGAAACGGCAGCGCTTGCAGGAAAGGCAGCGAATCCGTCGGCGACTCCGACGGAGACGAGTGCGAGCACAAAGGTCGAGACCCAGGCGAGCCAGCGCGGGCGGTTCCGACGGTAAGCACCGGTCAGCCGGTGTTTGGCGGCCTCAGGATTGCCTGGCTGAACGTCCATGTCGCTGAGCTCCATTCTGGGCCCCTGTCTTCCGCGCCGGGATGGCGCGGAAGACAGTCGGGTTAGGGCGCCGGAATCCCATTAAGGGGTGACCTCTCGGCCCTGTCAATGCGCGGCGCCCCACCAGAATGGGGGGTAGACCGGATGCCTAGGCTGCGCGGCGGCGACCCGTTGCGAGTCCGTAGATCAGGAGGACGACGATGGAGCCGCCGATGGCGAGAAGCCAGGTCTGCAGTGAGAAGAAGTCCTGCAGCGGAGCGTTGAACAGGATGCCGCCGAGGAACCCACCGAGGAGTGCGCCGACGACGCCGAGGAGCAGTGTCACGAACCATCCGCCGCCCTGCTGGCCGGGGAGGATGAGTTTGGCGATGGCCCCGGCGATCAGGCCGAGGAGAAGGAAGCCGAAGAAGCCCATGGGGTGCTCTTTTCTGTATTGGTCACGCGTGGTTGCGGATTTTGAAACGGTCTGGCGGTGAAACGACGTCGGCGCGGCAGGCCGGGGCCCGCCGCGCCGGGAGAGGTCTAGTCCTTGAAGACGTCCTTGATGTTCTCGCCGGCCTTCTTGGCGCTCGCGGATGCCTGCTCCGCACGCCCCTCCGCGACCTTGGAGTCGTCGTTGGTAGCCTTGCCGACGGCCTCGTTGGCCTTGCCCTTGAGGTCTTCGGCCGCGTTCTTGATCTTGTCCGATGCGCTCATCGTGTTTTCACTTTCTGTCGGTGTTTCTCTGGGGATGCCCGACGCGGTTGCGCGGGAAGTCTGGTCGTCTTCTGAGGGGTGATACACGTCATTGATCGTGACGTTCACCGCCGACACGCCGAGGCCGACGAAGTCCTCGATCGCCCGCGTGATGCTCGCCCGCACCTCGGCGGCGATCTGGTGCACCGGAACCGGGTACTCGGCCACTATCACGATGTCGACGACCACGTCCGTGTCACCCACCGTGACGCTCACGCCTTGGCTCAGGTCCGTTCCGCTCAGGGCCTCGCGAATGGCGCCGAAGGCCCGGACGGGAGCGCTGCCGAGGGAGTGCACCCCGGTCACGCCACGGGCGGCGACGCCCGCGACCTTGGCGACAACGCTGTCGCTGATGACGGTCTGTCCGCCGGGCGAATCGCCGCCGGAGACACCGCCGGACGAGTCGCGATCGGAAATACCGCGGAGAGCACGGGAAAGCGGCATGATGGGTATTCTTTCGTTGTCGATGGGCGATGATCGTGATGATCGTCACTGATATGACGTAGGCCGCCACAGGTTCGTCACGCGGAGATCGAAAATTTATTTGGCGCACCACCGGGCGATTCGGGAAGGACGTGATGACCACCGTTACGAGGCTCGCCGTCCCGTCCGCTCTCGACGCGGCATCCGACGCCCTGCTCGCCGACCGCGCGGCCGACGGAGATGTTCGCGCCTTCGAGGTTCTCGTCCGTCGCCACGGCCCGCTGATGCGCGTGCACGCGACCCGGATCCTGGGTTCGAACGACGAGACCGACGATGTGGTGCAGGAGTCGTTCATCACGGCCTGGCGGCAACTGCCGACCCTCGAAAACGGCGCCGCGGTGAAGAGCTGGCTGATGCGGATCTGCGGTCGCAAGAGCATCGACCGGGTTCGCGCCCGCCGCGACCACGCCGACATCACCGAAACGGATGCCGCAGCTCCGGCGGCGCTCACACCGCACCACGTCGCCGAGACGCAGGAACAAGCCGAGGCGCTCGCGCGGTGCCTCGCGGAGCTGCCGGACGACCAGCGGCGCTGCTGGACCCTGCGGGAACTCGGCGAATACAGCTACACCGATATCGCCGAAGAACTCGACCTGCCCGTGTCGACCGTGCGAGGCTTGTTGGCACGCGCCCGAAAAACCCTGCTGCGGGAATTGGAGGACTGGCGATGAACGCCCCAGACATCCCCTTTGTGGCTTTCGACCCCGAAGAGCTGGCCGAGGAGCAGGCCCGCCTGTCCGGGCACACGATCGAGGACCTCAACGACTACCTCGACCGCGGCCGCACCCCGAGCGACTCGAGCATCGACGACTCCCCGGCGTGCACAACGGCACTCACCCGCCTCGAGCGGCTCCGTGCGGCGTTGCGCCGGGTCGACTCGGCCGCCGTGGACCGGGAGTCGGCTGGGACTGACGGCTGGGTCGCGACCATCATCGACAGCATCCGGCTCGAGACCCGGGCGGGTCGGCGGATCCCGCTCACGTCCGACTCGCCGGTCGCCCGGCTGGCGCTGACCGAAGGCGCGGTCATCGGTGTCCTGCGCACGGCGGGGGACGGGATAGACGGCATCCTGATCAGTCGCTGCCGTCTCGACGGCGACGTCACCGAGCCGGGAGCGCAGATCACGGTGCGCCTCGAGGTGTCGGTCGGGGCCGACGGGATGAATACCGGCGAGAGCATCACGGCCCTCACCTCACGCCTGCGCGCGGCGGTCCACGCCGTGCTCGTGCAGCAGACGGAACTGTCGATCGCCGCCGTCGACATCACGGTCACCGACCTGTACCTCACGACACCCCCGCCGAGCTCCGAAGGAGAAGCCGATGAGTGAGTCCGCTGTCGCTGCCGGAGAACTCGACGACTACATTCTCGCGGTCCCGGGCGTCGACGCCCTCTACCCGGCCGGCCCGCTCCTGACCACGGTCGTGGCCTCAGTCGTCGCCGCGCTGATCCCGAGCGTGGCTGCGCCGAATCCGATCGTCGTCGTCGAGCGGTCCGGCGGACTCTCGATCGCCGCGAACATCGGCGTCGCCCCCGATCATGCGGCACCGGATGTCTGCCGCCGCGTTCACGATGCCATCGCCGAGCACTTCCGTCACGCCGGAGACCCGGTCATCTCCGAGATCGCGGTCACGGTCGCCCGCATCGGCTGACTGCCGGCGATCCCCCGTTGTTTGCGTGGTCAGGGTTGTTTGCGCGGTCAGGACCTCTTCGGCGAGGCCGGACCACCGCGAATGGCTGACCTCGCCGGCCGGGTGCCCGCCTGTTTCTGTGCCCGCATGGCGTCGTCGGCATTCCTGAGGAGCACCTCGAGGCGGGTCAGATCGCTGGACTCCCCCGTGTCCTCCGCCATCGCGATCCCGATCGTCGCGGAGACGCGCAGGCGCCGCCCCTCGCACACGAAGGGACTGGCTGCACTCAATTGGATGCGTTCAGCGAACGAAGCGGCCTGGGCCTTCGTGACGCTGTCGAGGAGCACGACGAATTCATCCCCGCCCAGGCGACCGAGGATGTCTTCGGGACGAGAATGCTCCCGCAGGCGAGCGGCGAAGCCGACGAGCACCTGGTCGCCCACCCGGTGGCCATAACTGTCATTGACGGCCTTGAAACCGTCAAGGTCGATGTACAGCGCGGCCACGCCGGCGACGTCCCCGTTGCCCTCGAGGATCGCACCCGCGCGTTCCTCGAGCTGGCGGCGATTGGGCAGCCCGGTCAGGGAATCGTGCAGGGCGGCGTAACGGAAGTCGGCGGAGAGCTGCTGAAAGATCTGGGACACCGACACGACCCTCGGGCCGTTGTCGGTGAGCACGAGCACGTCGCGGTAGCGGACGTCTTCGGGCAGGGCCAGGATGCGTTGAGCCGCCTGGGCGAGGTTCATGCCCCCGTCGAGTGCAAGCGACCGCTCCGGAACGAGCTGGGCCGCTGTCGACCTGCTGTGCAGCCCGCGGCCGTAACCCAGCCGACCGGTCAGGGTGTACTCGACCTGATCGCGGGAGAGCAGAGAGAAGAGCTCACCCTCCTGGACGACGACGGATCGAAGCTGCCGTTCGGACCGGAAGATCCTGTCGATCTCGGACACCGGGGTGCTCGCGGAGACGAGCTGCGCATCCGTGGCGAGGTCGGTGAGGCAGACCACACGATCACCCGCATGGGGGCCGGTCCAGGAGTCGAAAAGTGATCGCATGATTGATCATGACGGCGTCGACGGCTCGTGGACGTCAAAACTGGCGCTGTTTGCCGTCTGTTCAGCGCCCCGGTGGCCGTCGTTTGCTGTGGTCGCGCCCGAGCCCCGGATACGGCAAGATGGATTCCGTACCGATTGGTTCACAATATTCCGGAGGAACCCATGCTCATCGCCGCCCAAATCGTCGCCACCATCGCCGCACTCCTGCACGTGGTCTTCTTCCTCTTCGAGAGCGTGCTCTGGATGCGCCCCTCTGTCTACGGGCGGTTCGGGATCGCATCCAGGGACGAAGCGGCGACGATCCGCACGATGGCGTACAACCAGGGCTTCTACAACCTCGCCCTCGCGGTCGGGGTGCTCGTCGGCGTCGTGCTGCTCGCGCAGTCCGGTTCCGCGTTCACCGCGGGCAAGACGGCCGTCATCTTCGGAACCGCCTGCATGTCGGTTGCCGGCGTCGTCCTCGCTTCAACGGGACCCTCCTACCGACGCGCGGCCGCACTCCAGTTCTTCCCCGCCGCCCTCGCCCTCGTCCTGGCCAGCCTCAGCTGAGCCCACGAACACCGCCTCCCGCGTGGCGACCACGCTCGGCGCGCACGCCGACCTCCGGCGCCGGTACCGATCGGCCGGGCCGGATGGATGCTAGTCGACCGCGGCCTGCGCGGTCAGCAGGCGGGTCACGGCCGCGAGCATGGGTGCGCCCCAGCCGGTCGCCCGGGTTCCGCGGTCGTGCTCCGGAATCGCACGGTTATAACTCTGGTCGAAAACGACAACGCTACGTCCGGCCTTCAGCAGACCGGTCACGACGGGCGGGGCGTCGTCGACGAACAGGTCGATCCCCTCGAGCGCGTGCTTGTCGAAGCCCGAATGCACGACCGTGGCCAGGGGCAGTCCGTTCGACGCGATCCACTCCCGCGTATCGGAGTTGAACTCGTCGCTCCTGGCCGTGACGGCGACAAGCTCGCATCCGGCAGCCTCAAGGGCGAGAAGCGTCACGAGAGCCTCGTCGAACACGGCGAGGCCCAGGTAGAAGCCGTGGCGTTCGGCATGACCAAAATGACTGAGGAAGTCCGGCATATCGACGAACCACGCGTCGTCGCCGATCCACATGGCGTACTGGTCGAGGTCGGGGAATCGCGTGGACCGTTCAGCCAGGGGGATCGAGAGCTTCTCCCCCATCCAGGTTCGGAGACCACCGACCGTGTCAGCGGTCGTCGCATCAAGGTCAACCCCGAGACGCGGGGCGCGGCCGTGCGCGGCCCGGAACCGATCAAGCGCTGCAGTCAGATCGGCGGGAGCCACAAGTGCGTTCGGAATCATTCGAGTGTGTCCTCTTCCAGAAGTTGGGTGATGGTGCGCAGAGTTTCCGGGGAGACATCGCCCAGAGTCCTCGCGGCGAAATTCACGACGCGTTGTGCGCGGAGCCTCTTGACAAAGGCGAGTTGGGCGTCCACGCGGACGGGGATATCGTCGTCGGAACCCAGGAGGTAGGCCGGTGGGATCCGGAAGAATTCGGCAATTCCGGTCAGGAGTTTCTCGTCGGTCACGAGCGGGCCGGTCCCCGCGATCATATATGCCCACCGGGCTCGGGAGAGGGAAAGCGACCTGTCCCGCAGGCCCTCGGCTATCTCGCGGTAGGTATACGGGGTATTCCCCTCGGCGACGACGACGTCGAGCAAGAGGTTGAGCTTCCTCGCCAGTTCCATTTGCGCACTGAGACGCTGGGCGGTCGGGGGAGTCTTGCCGTTCACGTCAGGCGTTCCCCTCTTCATCGGCGCGCCGCCCCTGCTACGTCTCGTCGCATCACGGCTGACCCTCCACAGTCACAATGGGCAACACTCGAGGACCAGCCGGGGAAGCGAGGTGCTCCGCCGTAGCCAACAGCGCCTGGTCCGACTGCGATATTTCCTGAGGATACAGCAGGAGGCAATCACGGACCTCGACATAGCGACGGTAGAGTCGCGCAGCGGCGCCGCGGGTCAGAACCAAGTGGATCTTCGTTTCAGGAACGTCGAGGCTGAGTTCAGGCGACTCGGATAACAGCCGCTCCCAGAGAGGTGCGAGCCGCACCAGGAGTACGCGAACCTGGACTTCCCGTTGGACTCGCATGACGCCGTCAACCGCCGCCGTGAGGCCGAATCCAACGGCCAGGCACGAGGGCGCGATCAATAGCGCCGCATAGTAGACGCCGCCAGTCCCGGTCGCGAAGTCAGCATTGTGGCTGACGTTCGCCATGACCGCATTGAGGAGGCTGACGACGGCGTACACGATCACACCGGCGCAGCCGACAACGACGAAGCCGAGTGAGACCCGGGTCAGTCGTCGTCGCTGCCTTCGCCGGTCCGAGAGACATGCTGCCGCCACCGTGACCGAGAAATACGCCAGGGCTACCCAAGTGGTCGCCGCATACGCCGTGTAGTCCCACCGATCAAGAAAGCGGATGTCCGGCATCAGTCGCCAATCGGCCCCGAAGAACAACACTGACTGAATGAGAATGACCACCCCCGGGAAGATCGCAGAGATCGGTTTGATCCGCCACCCACCGGGTTGCACCGACGATGCGGCCCGCACGAGTTCGTTGAGAAGCGCTACAGCGATGACCGCAGTGACGTGGAAAAGGTAATACGTCACGTTCACGCCGCCGAGAGCGGCATCGAGCACGTCGAAGACAAGATCGGTCTGCAGCGACATCGTCAGCGCGAACACCGCAAGAAACGAGAACAGCAGGCGCCGACGGCCCCGCACGACGGATGGGAGGCAGAACAGGGTGGCCAGCCAGAGGAGCGCGCTCACGCCACCAGCGATGAGGGAGGCCATTACAGCACCCGCCCGAATCCGGTCCGGGCACCGTCCCGGGCCTCCGCGCGGTCACTCAGCATAGTCAAGGCGAGCCGGTCGCCGATCGCTTCGGCGAGTGCTTCCAGCTCGTCGGTCAAACTGCTTCGCAAAAGTGCGTGCACGATGGCGTCGTAGGGGATCAGGGGCGCGAATCGCGCAACTTGATCGGCCGAGAGCAATTCCTTGTCGTCGCTGAGGATCATATGGCCGTATTCATGGTTGATGAGCTGCTGCCGATGCACCGCCGAGATCGTCGGGGCATGGTGGATGCGCTCGAAGGCTTCGCCGGCGACCTCGATCCAGAGTCCGCAGACACCAGCGTGCAGCATCGTTTCGCTGCCCTCACGGATCACAATCTGCTTTTTCCGGACGCTCTCCATATGCGCGTGGAGCCGCTCGGGCGTGAGCGGCCGCGGCAGATCGAGTGCCGCGACAAGCTCGTGCGCGCGCTTCTGGCGTTCTTGGTGATCCATAGTCTTTCCCCCGGTCGATGCCACGTTCGACCGATTCTGGAACGTAACTTTGGACATGTCTAACGTCTGCTACGCTTGCCTTCGGTTGGACATGTCTAGGTTACAGTTCCGGGGGGAACGCCGTAACCGGCATGTTCGAACCAGGCACGACGCGGATTCATGGGCGACAGTGGGGCGTCGCCGTGCGCGTGGTGCGGAGCTGCCCACAGGCCTCCGCACCGCGCAGCCGCCTCGTCGCAGGCCCGTCCTGCCGAACCGTGCTGACCCGCGCGCTGACCCGAATCAGGCCGTTGCCTGGCCGTAGAGGATCAGCGACCAGGCCAGGGAGACGAATGCTGCCGTCGCCGTCGCCGTCCGCACCCGATTCCAGGTCGCCCATCTGGCCTCGTTGAATTGCCTCCGCACTTGAGCCAGATCCTGAATGCCATCGGGCACCCCGGCCGCTTTGATCGCGTTATTGAGGGGCAGGTGAATCGCGATCGTGACCACAACGTCACTCAGGATAAGGAGAAAGGCGGCAATGATCCAGGGCGCGCCCGGACGTCCCAGATTCTTCAACACGGCGGCGCCGGCCAGCACCAGGGACCCGAAGAATGCGCCGAGCATGAACCAGGGATTGATGATCCCACGGTCCAGCGACTGGAACGCGACCACAAAGGTGCGGTCGTCCGCGGTCTTCAGGCCGGGCATGATCGTGTGCGCGTACAGCGCGAAGACGCCGGCCGTCAACCCGGTCGTGATCGTGGCCCCGAGAAGCGCCACCCCGGCCACGATGTCGGCAATCACGTGTGGCTACGATTGTGAGGTGTCGTCATGGCGGACAGTCAAGCACCGCACTGCCCGCTCATCCAGATTCCGATCCAGATTTCGATCCAGAATCTGGCCAATTCCGACACCATTCGCGTGGCGCGGAGCAAAATATGCCCCTGTGGTCTGACCACAACAGGTAGTATCAATCTCACGCCCCAACCACTAGATATGGTCTTTCGCCCGACTTACTGTCCCGCTCGATTGTCGTGGGGAGTATTAATCAAGGAGACGGCAGCGCGTGTTGAAGATGGAAACCCCCGGCACAGGAACGCTTACGGCTGGCAGCAGTCTCAGCACGCTTATGGTCGCAAAACGCGACGGTCGACGACTCGCCTTCGACGATGCCCGGATCTATGCCGCGCTGGCCAAGAGCTTCACGGAAGTGAACGGCGAACTGACCCCGCTCACGCACCGGATCATCCGCGACCTGGTCGCTCGTGTCGATCGCGAGATAGCCTCGCGCTTCGCGGTCGACATCAAGATCTACGAGGTCCAGAACATCGTGGAACACGCCCTGCTGGACAGCAAGGAATACGACGCCGCAGAGGCGTACATCAATTACCGGATCCAGCGCGACTTCGCGCGCAGCAAGTCCACCGATATCAACCACTCGATCATCAAACTGATCAGCAAAGACGAAACGGTCGTCAACGAGAACGCCAACAAGGACAGCGATGTCTTCAACACCCAGCGCGACCTGACCGCCGGCGCGGTGGGCAAGGCGATCGGCCTGAAGATGCTGCCGCCGCACGTCGCCAACGCCCACCAGAAGGGCGACCTGCACTACCACGACCTCGACTATCACCCCTATGCCCCGATGACGAACTGCTGCCTCATCGACTTCAAGACGATGCTCAGCACCGGTTTCCGGATCGGCAACGCCGACGTCGACCCGCCCCGCTCGATCCAGACGGCCACCGCGCAGATCTCGCAGATCATCGCGAACGTGTCGTCGAGCCAGTACGGCGGATGCTCGGGCAACCGGATCGACGAGGTGCTCGCCCCCTACGCGGAGAAGAACCTCCAGAAGCACCTCGCCGACGCCCGGACGTGGATAGCGGACGAGTCCCAGCACCAGCAGTTCGCGGAGGAGAAGACCCTCAAGGACATCTACGACGCGATGCAGAGCCTCGAATACGAGATCAACACCCTGTTCACCTCGAACGGGCAGACCCCGTTCACCTCGCTCGGCTTCGGCCTCGGCACCAGCTGGTTCGAACGCGAGATCCAGAAGGCGATCCTGCAGATCCGCATCGAGGGTCTGGGCCGCGAGAAGCGCACCGCGATCTTCCCGAAGCTGATCTTCACGGTCAAGCGCGGTCTCAACCTCGACCCGACCGACCCGAACTACGACATCAAGCAGCTCGCGCTCGAGTGTTCCACCAAGCGCATGTACCCCGACATCCTGAACTACGACAAGATCGTGGAACTCACCGGCAGTTTCAAGGTGCCGATGGGCTGCAGGTCCTTCCTCCAGGGCTGGAGGGACGAAGACGGCAACGATGTCTCAGAGGGCAGGATGAACCTCGGAGTCGTGACGCTCAACCTGCCGCGGATCGCCCTCGAGGCCGCCGGCGATAAGGACAAGTTCTGGAGCATCCTCGCCGAACGTGTGAGCATCGCCCGCGACGCCCTGCTCTTCCGGATCGAGCGCTGCAAGGAAGCGACCCCGGAGAACGCACCGATCCTCTATGTCTACGGCGCCTTCGGCCAGCACCTGGAGGCCGGCCAGTCCGTCGACACCCTGTTCAAGAACAAGCGCGCCACCGTGTCGCTCGGCTTCATCGGCCTCTACGAGGTGGCCGCGGCTTTCTACGGCGGAGCCTGGGAATCGAACCCCGAGGCGAAAGACTTCACCGTCGACATCCTCCGCACGCTCCACGACCGCACCCAGGAGTGGAGCAATGAGTACGGCTACCAGTTCAGCGTGTATTCGACCCCGAGCGAGAGCCTGACCGACCGGTTCTGCCGGCTCGACACCGCGAAGTTCGGTTCGGTCGCCAACATCACCGACAAGGACTATTGCACCAACAGCTTCCACTACGACGTTCGCAAGAGCCCGACGCCGTTCGAGAAGCTCGACTTCGAGACGGTCTATCCCCAGTTCGCCTCCGGTGGGTTCATCCACTACTGCGAATACCCGATCCTGCAGCAGAACCCCAAGGCACTCGAGGCGGTCTGGGACTACTCCTACGACCGGATCGGCTACCTCGGAACCAACACCCCGATCGATCGTTGTTACGCCTGCGGCTTCTCGGGCGACTTCGACGCGACGGAGCGCGGCTTCGAGTGCCCCGAGTGCGGCAACGCCGACCCGATGACCTGCGACGTCGTCAAGCGCACGTGCGGCTACCTCGGCAACCCGCAGGCCCGTCCGATGGTGCACGGCCGGCATATGGAGATCACCTCCCGGGTCAAGCACATGGCGGGCGCCACCGGCATCAGCGGGGAGGATGCCCCAGCACCGGTCTCCGAGGATGCGTAACCCCCGGCCCGGCGAGTGGCTGTCTGAGAAGCTGAGCCAGCACTACGTCGGGGACTACAAGCCCTTCGTCTTCGTTGACGGCGAAGGCGTGCGGTGCAGCCTGTACCTGTCCGGATGCCTGTTCGCCTGCGAGGGCTGTTTCAACGAAGCCACCTGGAGCTTCCGCTACGGCCAGGAATACAGCCAGGAGCTCGAAGACCAGATCCTGGCCGACCTCGGCCAGGAGTACGTCCAGGGCCTGACCCTGCTCGGCGGCGAACCGTTCCTCAACACCGGGGTCTGCCTCGGGCTGATCGACCGGGTGCGCCGGGAGTTCGGCTCGTCGAAGGACGTGTGGTCCTGGACCGGATACACCTTCGAGGAGCTGTTGCTCGAGAGCCCGGACAAGCTCGCCATGCTCCGCGGAATCGACGTTCTGGTCGACGGTCGGTTCGAGCTCGCGAAACGTGACCTGAAACTGCAGTTCCGGGGCAGCAGCAACCAGCGGATCATCGACGTCCCCGCGTCCCTGACCGCCGGAGAGGTGGTCCTGTGGGGTGGACTCCGGGATGCGACGAGCACCTTCGAACAGATCGAGAAGCGCCAGCTGATCTAGTCACCCGTCGTCCCGCACCCTCTTCGCGACTGCCGAAACTCCGAAGGGCGCCCGCCGGCGGATGCCTGCGGACGCCCCGAGGGCCCCGTTACTGCTTGCGGAGGGTTGCGTTCGTGCTCTCGCCGATAATGCCGTGCTCCCAACGCCCCTCGTCGAGGTCGTTGGCGATCCTGCGGTACTTGTCGTCGGACACGTTGTAGATGAAGTAGATGATGATGGCGGCGATGGCCAGCGCGAGGGCCGGGTACAGCGTCATGACCGCCTTGATTCCTTCGAGGGTCTCACCAGACTGGCTGGTGGCCTTGGCCACGTATCCGGTGACGGCGAGCATGCCGGCACCGACGACCGCGGCGAGGGACTGGGCGAGCTTGCGGGAGAAGCTGAAGGCGGCATAGGTCATGCCTTCCTTGCGCACCCCGGTGTGCCATTCGCCGTAGTCGATCGTGTCGGAGACGAACGCCCAGGTGATGCCGTTCGGGATGGCCAGTGCGGCGTAGCCGATGGTGACGAGGATCATGAACGTCCACAGGTTGGTCGGGATGATGAAGTTCAGCCCGTTGGCGACGATCGCGATAATGAAGCTGCCCATCACGGTGCGCTTCTTACCGAAGCGCATGACGAGCTTCGGGATGAACATGATGCCGACGATGGACGCACCGATCATGACGAGGTTCAGTACGGCCTGGAGGGCGATGTTGCCGAGGTTGTACTGGGCGAAGAAGATCATCATCATGTTGTTGACGTTCATCGACGAGATCGTGAAGAGGGACATCAACACGAGTCCGAGCAGCGGGCGGTTGGTGAGAACTGCCCTGGCGTAGTCCTTGATGCCGTTCTTGCTCGAGCTGGCTGCCCGGTTGATGACGACGTTCTCTTTCGTGCCCCGGTAGCAGAGCACGAATGAGACCATGCCGAGGAGTGCCATCGCGAGGGAGGCCCACATGTAGTTCTCTGCGGTCATTCCGCCGAGCATCATCATGATCGGGATGAAGGCGAATCCGCAGATCCACTGGGCGCCGAGCGAACCCGCCTGGCGAGAGGTGGCCAGCTGGGCGCGTTCCTTGATGTTGCGTGTCATCACGGAGGCGAGCGAACCGTACGGGCCGTTGACGAAGGAGTAGACCCCGCCCCAGATCGCGTAGGACCCGGCGGCGAAAGCGATTTTCCAGCCCATTTCCACGTCGGGCATGGTGAAGGTGACGACGGTCATGATCGCGAGGAGGAACGCACTAACCATCATCACCGGGCGGAACTTGCCGCGCTTGCCGATCTTGCGGCTGTCGATGAAGATCGCGGCGAGCGGGTCCATCACGGCGTCGAAAAGTTTGACGAGCACGAAGATCAGGGCGACGACTGCCGGGCCGATGCCCGCGGTGTCGATCCAGAACTTGGTCAGGTAGGCCTGGCCGAGGTCGAACATGAACCCGTTGCCCAGGTCGCCGAATCCGTAGGCGACCTTCTCCTTGGAATTGAGCCGGGCTTCGGAACCGAAGATGGCCGGGGTGGGCTCCTCGGCGGAGACAACCTCCGCGTTCTCTTGGATGGTCATGGTCGCTTTCCTCTTTCCACTCTGAGCGTCATTGCTGATTTGTGGGGAGTGTCCGCGTGGCGGAACAGACTTCCATCAGTCACTGCCATACTAGTGGGAATTCTCAGCCAATCGCAAGCATTCTTCAGGTCTGCCGAGGCTCACTGTGACCGTTTGATTCCGTTCCACGGAATACCATTCTGAAATTGAGTCCGCAGAGACATGAAAAAAAGGGGCCGTGACCACGTGGCCACGACCCCCGCAAACAAGAAGTACTAGGCGGACGTACTCGCCGTCAGCGCAGCGATCGCCGCAGCCAGGTCGGCCTTGTTGTAGCTGGCGCCGGGATTGGTCGATATGTGGGAGTAGCGGACCGTGCCCTCCTTGTCGAGCAGAACGCCGCCGGACTGCTGGATGGCGCCGAAGACCTTGCGGAGCAATCCCGCCTCGGCGTGTGCCGTTCCGTCCCTGCCGATCACGACTGGGAACGGCACACCGCGCTTCGCCTTCCACGCTGTCGCCGAGGCCTCGTCTTCCGGCACAGCCACGATGACCTGAACGCCCGTTGCCGCCAGCTCATCCTGCTGCGTGGTGAGGGTGCGAACTGCTGCGTTGCACTGGGCGCAGGACAGTGCGCGCATGAAGTAGACGAAGACATTCGAGGTTCCTCGGTAGTCGGCGAGGTTCAGGTCTCCCCCGCCAGCCTCCCGAAGCTGCAAGTTCAGGGTGGAGCCGATTTCGATTGGCATGTGATTCCTCCGGTTGGGTCGTACGCGGATGCTGGGTGACGGGACAGTGGGTGAAGGGACAGTGGGTGACGGAACGTTGGTGGCGGAACGGTGGGTCGCGGATGGCGGCTGCCCGGCCAGAAGTAGCACGACCGCTCGGTGACGAGCGCAGCTAGCGCGTGAGCTCGCTTCGCGACGACGAGCGCAGGGTGTCGGTGAGGGCGGACATACCCGAGGTGATGCCGTGCAGGCTCCCGAGCAGGTCGCGCAGTTCCTCGACGGTCGTGATCCCGTAGGCAGGATCCAGGCAGCGTACGACTGAGGTGACCCGGTCGTGCAGTAGCCGACCCTCGGGGGTCAGCGCCACGATCACCGTGCGCTCGTCACCCTTCCGACGTTCCCGGGTCAGGATCTGGCGCGCCTCGAGCCGCTGCAGGAGCGGGGACAGGGTGCCCGAGTCGAGGAACATGGCGCTCGCGAGCGCACTCACCGAGGACTCGCCCTCGGACGCCAGCACGACGAGCACCAGGAACTGGGGGTAGGTGAGGTCCTCGTCGGCCAGCACGGCACGGTACGCCTGGGTCACGGCGCGGGAGGCCGCGTACAGGGCGAAGCACGGCATCTCACTCAGAGGACTGGTCATCTCATAACCTTTGCACACAAACTCTTTGTGCACAACACGTGCGGCAGCCTGCCGCATGCCCCGAACCGATTCGGCGGCGGCCAGGGACGGCGAGGCTAGAGGGTGACGGCCACGCGGGCCACGGGAATCTTCTCGCCGGCTTCGACGGCGAATGGAATCCGGTTTTCCGCGGGCGGAAGCGGGCAGGTCGCGTAGTCGGTGTACGCGCAGGGCAGGTTGACGGCGCGGGTGAAGTCGAGGGTTGTGCGTCCCTCAGCGTCAGGGGCGGCGACCGTCAGCGCCCGGTTCGCGGCGTAGGTCGTGAGGCCGCTCGTCGCATCCGTGAAGACCACCAGGAGGGAGCCCGGCGCGTGGCCGCTGAACGCAGTCAGGTGGTAGGGCGCGCCATCGTGGGCGAATTCCAGTTCGCCGGGCGCGGAGTAGACATGCTGCAATCCTTCGACTGCGGCACCGACCGTGACGTCGCGCGGCGGATCGAAGGGCAGGAAGCGCGCCTCGACGCGCCAGCCCGGGTTCGGCAGGTACGTCGGCGTGCCGGAGTAGGCAGCACGGAACTGGGTGTCCGGGTGCCGCGGGCGCACGATCAGCTCGCCGCCGCGCCGGGCGATCTCAATGACCGCGTCACCGGCCCGCGCGTTCACGCCGTCGCGTTCAGCGATCGCGCCGAAGGAGTGCCGACCCGTCAGCTCGACGCCGTCGAGGCTCAGCTGTTCGTCGGCGGCGAGTTCAACGACCGGGCCGACCTCGTCGACCGACCAGGCGCCGGGTGCGTCTCCGAAGCGCTCCGGTTCGGTCGTCAGGAAGTGCAGGCCCGTGATGGCCAGGAAACCGTCCGCGGCCGCGCGCTGGGTCTCGTGCGCCGCATGCCAGTCCTCCCAGTCCGAAACGAAGCCTGTGGGATCGATGGCCGGGGAAATCGTGTCTGTCGTCATGTCCCTGAGGCTAGTTTCGATGTGCTCGTGGACGAGCGGATGTCGACACGAACGGTCATGTGCGCAACACGCGTTCATCCCGCTTGCGCCCTGCTCTCGCAACCGCCATCATCCGTCCGCTCGGCTCTCGGCCGGCCGGGCGGGTGCCGGGGCGGCTCACGACAAAACCCCCTGCCTCCCGGTCAAATACGGGAGGCAGGGGGCTTTGTCGTGCCCGTTACTCAGCCAGGCTCTCGCCGGCTCCGTTGCGGAGGAGCAGGGTGGCGCCCGCTGCGATCACGGTGACCACCAGGGTGGTGATGCCGATCACGATCGGGATGTTGCTCGTTCCGGGAGGAGCCATCAGGGTGAAGATCGCCGGCGCGAACGCGGCAAGCATCAGGCCGACGTTCTGCGAGACGGCGAAGCCGGTGACGCGCAGCCGGGTGGGGAACTGTTCCTGGTAGGCCGTAGCGAAGGTGGCGTTCCACATCTGGAAGAAGATCGACATGGCGAGCACTCCGAGGATGAGCACCAGGGCGAAATTCTTCTCCTGCACCGCGAAGAGGAACGGGATCGAGGTGAGGCCACCGCCGAGGGCTCCCGTGATCATGAGCGCCTTCCTGCCGAAGACGTCGGACAGTTTCCCGAACAGCGGGATCGTCAGGGCCGAGACCGTGTTGATGATGAGGATGATCCAGAGGAACTCACTCGTCGTGAAGCCGACACCGTAACTCTCCTGCTTTCCGTAGGTGACACCGAAGACCAGGGTCGCCGTGCCGATCACGTTGGCGAGGGTGCTGATCACGCAGATGAGGAGCATGCGCGGGTAGCGACGGAACAGTTCGATCGCCGGGGTCTTGAACTCCTTGACCTGGGACTGCTTCAGGTAGGCGGGCGGCTCTTCGATGTTGCGGCGGATCAGGTAGCCGGCGAGGATGACGACCGCGCTGAGCAGGAACGGAATTCTCCAGCCCCAGGTCTGGAAGGCCTCGGCGGGAAGCGCGGATGCCAGCGGAAGCATGAACGCGAGGGCGAGGATGCTGCCGATCTGGGATCCCTGCAGGCTGAAGCTCGCGAAGAAGCCGCGCTTCGAGTCGGGCGAGTGCTCGACGATGAGGGCGTTCGAGGCGCCCAGCTCGCCGGCGACGGCGAAGCCCTGGACGAGCCGGAGCACCACCAGCAGGATCGGCGCGAGAATGCCGACCTGGGAGTACGTCGGCAGAACGCCCACGAGGAGCGTGGCCAGGCCCATCATCATCATCGCGATGACGAGGACGTGCTTCCGCCCGTGGCGGTCGGCCAGGTTGCCCAGGACGATGGCGCCGATGGGCCGCGCGACATAGCCGACGCCGTACGTGGCCAGCGAGGCGACGATGGCGACGGCCGGGCTCGAGGTGGGGAAGAACACCGTCGGGAAAACGAGTGCTGCTGCCTGGGAGTACAACGTGAAGTCGTAGTACTCCAGTGCGCTTCCGATCCACCCACTGAAGGCGGCGCGCTTGAGATTGCGGGATGAAACCTGTTTGTCGTTCGACGGCGTCCTCTGTGACGTTGCCGTGTTTTCGCTCATGACGAAACCCTTGATCTTCCTTGATAAGTGGTTCTAGTGTGATCGTTCGTGGTGCAGAGTGCAGTTCGCCGGTCAGGCGAGTGACGCGAGGATGTAGTCCCGCACCTCCCCCGGCTCGGCGTTTGCGGTGAAATACTCCGTGAAGTTCTCGGTGGCGATGGTCTCCTTCAGGAAGTCCTGATCGATTTCCTTGAGCACCTGGATGAGGGGCTTGTACACGACCGCCTTCACCTCGTTGAGGATGCGTGCATTGCGCTGCTCAGGGACCACCCGCTCCTTGGGGTACCCGCCACCCATCGGCTCGGCGAACAGGCGCTCGAAGATGAGCGTGAGGTTGAGCTCGGCTCCCCAGCCGAAGCCCTTCGCATAAGGGATGGAGAGCGCGTTGCCTCCGTTGATCTGGGAGAAGAGGTAGGCATCCGTCGGTTCGATGGCGATGCCGCAGACCACGCCGGGGAAGCTGTTACAGGCGAGCATGGCCCCCACGCCGGTGCCGCAGCCGGTGACGACGAAGTCCACGGCCTTTGTGCCCAACAGGATCGAGGCGAGGAGACCGTTCTGAACGTAGGTCAGCTGGCTCTCGCCCTCTTTCCCGGTCATCCCGTAGTTAAAGGACTCGTAGCCTTTCTCGTCGGCCACATCCTTGAGCGCCGTGTAGATGACGGCGTTCTTGGAAGCCTGGGAGTTCTCGTTTATCAAAGCAATCTTCATTGGTTCTTCGACCTTTTTCATTGATGGTGCTCACGAAATGGTGCGGGCAGTCCCGCGTTACTGAGGGGTTTTGCCGATGTAGGCGAGGATGCCGCCGTCGACATAGAGGACCAGCCCGTTGACGAAGTCGCTCGCGCCGGAGGCCAGGAACACGGCCGGCCCCATCAGGTCCTTGGGGGTTCCCCAGCGCGCGGCCGGGGTCCTTGCGATGATGAACTGGTCGAAGGGATGCCGGGAGCCATCGTCCTGGAGCTCACGGAGCGGGGCCGTCTGCGGCGTCGCGATGTAGCCAGGGCCGATGGCGTTGCACTGGATGTTGGCCTCGGCGAATTCGGAGCAGATGTTGCGGGTGAGCATCTTCAGGCCACCCTTGGCTGCGGCATAGGCCGACACGGTTTCGCGGCCGAGCTCGGACATCATCGAGCACATGTTGATGATCTTTCCGTGGCCGCTCTTGATCATTCCCGGCAGCACGGCCTTGGCGACGATGAACGGCCCGTTCAGGTCGACGTCGATCACCTGGCGGAAGTCGGCGACGCTCATCTCGAGCATCGGGACGCGCTTGATGATGCCGGCGTTGTTGACGAGGATGTCGATGGTGCCGACCTCGTCCTCGATCTGCTTGACCATCGCGACGATCGCGTCTTCGTCTGTGACGTCCGCGACATATCCGTGAGCCTCGATCCCGGCTTCCTTGTAGGCGGCGAGCCCCCGGTCCACGGCAGCCTGGTCGCGATCGTTGAAGGCGATCCGGGCGCCGGCTGCGGCATACGCCGAGGCGATTGCGAGCCCGATGCCGTAGCTCGCGCCGGTGATCAGGGCGACTTTTCCGCTCAGGGAGAAGCTCTCCGTGTCAAACTTTTCGGTCATTTTCTTACTCTTTTCGTGGAAGGCATGGTCGTCTCAGCAGAAGGAGACGAGATATTCGGCGAAGCACAGCACCGTGAGCGATTGGCCGTACGGCATCGCCGTCTGGTCGATGTTCTTGTAGAAGTCCAGGTCGTCACCCATCCCGGTTCCGACCGAGACGTTCTGGACTTCGCCCTCGTCGGTGATCCGGTCGTACAGTGCGGCGACGGCCTTCTCTGCCACGGCCGCATAACTCTTGTCGATGTAACGCTCATGCACCGCTTTGAGCAGCCCGTAGGCGATACCGGCGGTCGCGGACGACTCGAGGTAGGAGGTCGGGTCATCGAGCAGCGTGTGCCACATGCCGGACTCGTCCTGCAGCTCCGCGAGTGCGGAGACCTGGCTGTTCAGAATTTCGAGCAACCACTCCCGGATCGGGTCTCCGGGCTTGAGTCCCAGGGTGCCGATGAGTTCCGGAATGGCGATGGTGATCCAGCAGTTGCCACGAGCCCAGAGCGCGTCTGCGTAGTTGTCACGGCGCTCGAACGACCAGCCGTGGAACCAGAGGCCCGTCTTCTTGTCCATGAGGTACTGGGCGTGGATGAGGAACTGGTACTTGGCTTCCTCGATGTATTCCGGCCGGTCCAGGAGGCGACCGATCTTCGCGAGGGGCAGCACCGTCATCATCAAGGTGTCGTCCCAGAGCTGCTGGGAGTTCGGCCCGGCATAGGTCATGTGCTGCATGCCACCACCGTGCGTGCGCGGCATGTCGTGCATGGCCCATTGCGCCCACTGGTTGAGGTACGGGATGTACCTGCTGTCCTTGGTGTCCTCATACAGGCAGGCCATGGCGAGCAGCGGTGCCATCGTGTTGACGTTTTTCGGCGGAGCGCCCGCGGCGAGCGCGGTGTCGAACCACTCGCGGACGACATCCGCTGCCAGGGGGTTTCCGGTGATCCGGTAGTTCTTGTAGATCCCGTAGAGACCGACACCCTGGGGCCAATTCCAGACATTCCAGCTCTTGTCGTCGACGACGACATCACTGAAATGGAGTAAAAACTTACCTGACTCGTCCCTGATTGTGGTCAGGTTGGAGATCATGGCATCGATCTTTTGAACGATCTGCTCTCTGCTGACGGCAGTGTCTAGATGCATGGTTTCTCTTCACAATCTTCTTTGATTCCTTGTATTTGAAACGTTACAACCCAGGAATCCGTCCATATAGGCCCCGCGTTGTCGACCGTTGCTCAAAAACTGCCGTTTCTTGCAGGGGAGGCTGCGTGCCAGACTGTCGCCTGAGCTCACGGAGAGGAGGCGCCTATGGAGCCTCGCCGCGCAGTGATCGTGAACACGATGGTGTCCGGGCATTTCGAGCTCTACCACGTCGACAATGCCGTCCGTGAGCACGCAAACCTGCACTATCACGACTTCCACGAAATCAATTGCGTACTGAGCGGCACGGGTGTCTTCCGGCTCGGCGGAACCGAGTACTCCACGGAACCGGGAACCGTGACCTTCGTGCGGAGGAACGACCTGCACAACATCGTCAGGCAGTCCAGCGAGTACTACGAACGTGCGTACATCCACATTCGCGAGGAATTCCTCACGAGCCGTTCCTCTGAGAGCACCAACCTCAACCTCCTGTTCGCCAAGGACGGCACCCCGACCAGCCAGGTCATCCGGGTGGATGCCGACTGGTTGCGCGCACAGATCTCTCGCCTGGACGAGCCCGATCAGGAGGGCTTCGGCGCGGACCTCGTGCGGGAGAACCGGCTGATCGAGTTCCTGATCGAACTCAACAAGGCGGTCTTCGGCTCCGAGAACGCCGTCGTTCCCCACGACCTTCCCGTGTCAGCCCTCATCTCGGCGGTCATGGGCTACGTCGCCGACAACCTGGACGAGGATCTGTCACTCGATGCCGTCGCGGGCAGGTTCTTCATCAGTAAGTACTATCTGTCGCGCCAGTTCAAGACGAACACCGGACTCAATTTCCACCAGTACACGCTGAAGAAGCGGCTACTGCACAGCAAGGACCTCCTGAGCACGCACGGGAACGCCCTGGACGTCTATCGGATCGCCGGGTTCTCGTCGTACACGCACTTCCTCCGCTGCTTCAAGGATGAGTTCGGCATGACGACCAAGGAATTCATCCGCCGGAGTCGCAACCCCGAAGGCATTCACTTCGAGAATCCCGATTCCGTGTAGCGATCCACGGTCCTGGCAATCGCGTCGTTGACGGTTTCCTCCATGATGACGGCGAGACCGGGAGCGTGCGCGCCGATCGTGGCCAGAATCCGGGCGACCGGGAGGACCCCGTCGTCGATGTCGCAGCGGACGACGCGACCGTCCGAGAGGCGGTAGTCGTCGAGGTGGGCCGCGACGATGCGTCCCCCGAACCGTTCGAAGGCGTCGTTCGTCAATGCCGCAAGGTCGACGGGTTCGTTCGGGTCGAGCAGCGCCGTGGCGTCGAACACGATGCCGAGGAAGGGTGAGTCGACGTCGTCGAGGAGCTGCTCGACCCGATCGAGGTTGTAGATCGGGTGGTTGATGCCCGGCTCAATGGCGACGATGGTCCCCACGCGTTCGCCGAATTCCGCGAGCCGCCGAATCACCGTTGCGGCCTCCCGGTACGCCTCATCCGTGAAGTTCGCCCGGGTATAGGCAAAACCGTCCGCATTGACACTCCCCGTCTCGGTCGCCACCATCGGGGCACCGAAATGCCGGGCGTTGCGCAGGTAGGCCTCGAACTTCCGCAGGATCGCCTCCCGGCGATCGGCATCCGGATGAATGATGTTGTCGTAGCAGCCGAGCACGGCGATATCCACGCCCTGGGCGGCCATCACGCGGCGGAAGTATGCGCCCAGGCCGGGGTTGATGGCGCGGGCGCCGCTCAGTTCGGGGAAGGACCGGCCCAGGGCCAGTTGCACGTTGTGCACCCCGTATCCCGCCAGGCCACGCGCCAGCTCCTCGGGCGTTGACGCCCACGTCACGTCGTGTCCGCGAGCGCCGAAATTGATCGTCATGTCCCAACCTTTCACCGCGGTGGCCGACTCGCCGAACTGTACACCTCTGCCCGGGCGGGCCCCGACCTAGTCATCCGGGCGGAGGATAGCGGCCCCGTGACCAGCGCGACCCCCACGCACGGCGATAATCAGACCATGGACGCAGATCGAGACAACGAGGAGGCCAGACCGCGTGCCGCCAGCGTGTTCGATGTGGCCCGGGTCGCTGGAGTGTCGCACCAGACGGTTTCCCGCGTCCTGAATGATCACCCGAGCCTCCGCGCGGCCACGCGCCAGAAGGTGCTCGATGCCATGCGGGAGTTGAACTACCGGCCGAACGCCGCCGCCCGCGCGTTGTCCTCGAGCCGATCACGACTGATCGGAATTCTGTCGACCTCGAGTGGAGAGTACGGCCCTGCGACCATCGTCGCCGCCATCGGGGCGGCAGCGCGAAGTCGCGGCTACAGCGTGACGATCGCGAACGCGGACGGACTCGACCGGAGATCAGTGGATGACGCTCTCAGCCATCTGGCCGACCTCTCGGCAGAGGGGCTGATCGTGGTGGCCCCGCAGACCCAGGTGCTCGTCGCTCTCGAAGGCCTGACGATCCCGGTGCCGTATGTGACGCTGCAGACGGCAGCGGCGAGCGGGCTGCACGGCGGGATGCTGGACCAGATCCGGGGGGCCCGGCTGGCGACCTCACATCTCCTGGATCTCGGCCATCAGCGCGTGGGCCACATCGCCGGCCCGCCAGAGTGGCTCGACGCGCAACAGCGCCTGACCGGCTTCCAGGAGGAGCTTCGATCGCGCCAGCTGGATCCGCGATTCGTGGAGATCGGCGACTGGAGCGCCGCGTCAGGTCATCGTGCCGCCCGTGCGCTGATCGAACACGGCGTGACGGCCATTTTCTCCGGTAACGACCAGATGGCGCTCGGCGCCCTGAGCGCCGCGGTCTCCCTGGGGTTGACCGTGCCGGGGGATCTCAGCATCGTCGGCTTCGATGACGTTCCCGAGGCCGCGTACTACCAGCCCGCGCTGACGACCGTTCGGCAGGACCTGGCCGAAGCCGGGCGGCGCGCCGTGGCCCTTCTCCTCGGAGAAGCGGACGTGCGTCCTGCCGTCGGCCCTGAGCTCATCGAGCGGGCGTCCACCGGAGCCCCGCCGGAGCGGCCGCGACCCGAATACTGACGGTCGACATACGGGATGCCGATGTCGTAGACTTCATACGATCGTCAATGTGATCGATCACATGCGTAAGTCAAAGGAGTCTTGTGTCGACATCGAGTACCGTTTCCCCCGGTGATTCCGCACGAGACGACCTCCGTGCTGGGCGCCTCTCGCTCGGGATCGAACTGGGGTCGACCCGGATCAAGGCGTGCCTGATCGGCGACGACCCGTCCGAGGTGATCGCGGTCGGCAGTCACGAGTGGGACAACGAGTTCGTCGGACAGGTCTGGACCTATTCGCTCGAGAACGTGTGGTCTGGCTTGCAGGCGGCCTACGCCGACCTCATCGACAATGCCGAATCACGCTACGGCGTACGCCCGGACAGCTTCGCGGCGATCGGCGTCTCGGCCATGATGCACGGATACCTCGCGTTCGATGCGGCCGGCGACCTCCTCGCACCCTTCAGAACCTGGCGGAACACGACGACCGGCCCTGCTGCCGCGGAACTCACCGACCTGTTCGGCGTGAACATCCCGCTGCGCTGGTCCATTGCACATCTCCGTCAGGCGGTCCTCGACGACGAACCGCACGTCCCCGAGATCGCTTTTCTCACCACCCTTGCCGGTTATGTGCACTGGCGGCTCACGGGTCGGAAAGTCCTGGGAGTCGGCGACGCTTCGGGCATGTTCCCGATCGATGCGCTCACGAAGACCTACGACACTGAGCTCCTGGCGCGATACGACGGGCTCTCCGCGGCCGGCACCCCCGGTTCCCGCCTCGTCGACCTGCTGCCGGAGGTGCTCGTGGCGGGGCAGCCCGCAGGGGCCCTGACAGAACAGGGTGCCCGGCTTCTCGACCCGACCGGCACGCTCAAGCCCGGCGCGGCCCTCTGCCCGCCCGAGGGTGATGCCGGAACGGGAATGGTCGCGACCCGGTCCGTCGCCCCCCGCTCGGGCAATGTCAGTGCGGGCACGAGCATCTTCGCCATGGTCGTGCTCGAACGGCCGCTCGAGAATGTGCACCACGAGCTCGACGTTGTCACGACTCCCGCCGGGGACCCCGTCGCGATGGTCCACTGCAACAACGGTGCGAGCGAACTCGCGACCTGGGTCGGCCTCTTCGCCCGGTTCGCCACGGTCGCCGGCCAGCCGCTCGCCAGCGACGCGGTCTTCGGCGCGCTGTTCCGCGAAGCACTCGAGGGCGAGGCGGACGCCGGTGGGCTGTTGGCCTACAACCACCTCGCGGGCGAGCCGATCGCCGGCCTCAGCGAGGGCAGACCCCTCGTCGTGCGCACGCCGGACAGCCGACTGACGCTCGCGAACTTCATGCGGGCCCAGCTTTACGGGGTCTTCGGCACGCTCAGCCTCGGGATGCGCGTCCTTGCCGACGAGGGCGTCGTGATGGAGGAGATGTTCGCCCACGGCGGCATGTTCCGCACCGCAGGGGTCGCCCAGCGATTCCTCGCCGGGGCGCTCGGCACCCCCGTCACCGTGACCGAAACGGCATCGGAAGGCGGCGCCTGGGGCATCGCAGTACTGGCGTCCTACCTGCGGGCCGCCGAGCACGGCCAGCACCTCGACGACTACCTCGCCGAACGGGTCTTCGCGAACACCGCGTTCGACACTGCCCAGCCCGATCCGACAGACGTCGCCGGATTCACGACCTACCTTGCGCGCTATTCCGACGGCCTCGCCGTCGAACGCATCGCCATTGAAGCACTCTCACTGAAGGAAAGCACCCTATGAGCAACCGCATCACTCCCGACCTTCGCTCCTACGAGGTCTGGTTCCTCACCGGAAGCCAGAACCTGTACGGCGAGGAGACCCTCCGTCAGGTGGCGGAGCAGTCGCGCGCCATCTCGGACACGCTAGCAGCAGCATCCGACATTCCGGTCACGATCGTGTGGAAGCCGGTGCTGAAGGATTCGGAGTCGATCAAGCGCGCGATCCTCGACGCGAACGCCGCCGACAACGTGATCGGCCTGATCGCGTGGATGCACACGTTCTCTCCCGCGAAGATGTGGATCTCCGGGCTCGACGCCCTCCAGAAGCCCCTGCTGCACTTCCACACCCAGGCGAACGTCGAACTGCCGTGGGCGGACATCGACATGGACTTCATGAATCTCAACCAGGCCGCACACGGCGACCGGGAGTTCGGTTACATCCAGACCCGCCTGGGCGTCGCCAGGAAGACCGTCGTCGGCCACGCCACGAGCCCCGCCGTCACCGCGCAGATCGGCACCTGGACCCGTGCCGCCGCCGGCTGGGCTGCGACCAAGAGCCTCAAACTCGCCCGGTTCGGCGACAACATGCGTTACGTCGCGGTCACCGAGGGTGACAAGACCGAGGCAGAGTTGCGGTTCGGCGTTCAGGTCAACACGTGGGGCGTCAACGAACTCGCGGAGGCCGTCGCCGCGGCCACGGAGGACCAGATCGACGCCCTCGTCGCCGAGTACGAGGAACTCTACGACGTCGCTCCGGAGCTGCGGGCGGGCGCCGAGCGTCACGAGTCGCTGCGCTACGGCGCAGCGATCGAGATCGGACTCCGGTCCTTCCTCGAAGCCGGCGGATTCGGTGCGTTCACCACGAGCTTCGAAGACCTCGGAGCCCTCCGCCAGCTCCCCGGCCTCGCCGTGCAGCGCCTGATGGCCGACGGCTACGGCTTCGGCGCCGAAGGCGACTGGAAGACGGCCATCCTCGTGCACGCCGCCAACGTCATGGGCTCAGGGCTCCCCGGAGGCGCCTCCCTGATGGAGGACTACACCTACGATCTGACCCCCGGAGCGGAAGTCATCCTGGGTGCCCACATGCTCGAGGTCAACCCCGCCCTGACGACCGCGAAGCCGACGCTCGAGATCCACCCGCTCGGCATCGGCGGCCGGGAAGACCCCGTGCGCCTCGTGTTCACGGCCGATCCTGGACCCGCCGTCGTGGTCGCGATGAGCGACATGCGCGACCGGTTCCGCCTCGTCGCCAACGTCATCGAAGTTGTCGAGCCCACAGAGCCGCTGCCGAAGCTGCCGGTCGGCCGCGCCGTCTGGAAGCCCGCACCGTCCTTCGCTGTCTCGGCGGCCGCCTGGCTCACCGCCGGTGCGGCGCACCACACCGTGATGTCGACCGCGGTCGGCCTCGAGGCCTTCACTGACTTCGCTGACATCGCGAAGACGGAGCTTCTCGTCATCGACGAGACGACCGACCTGCGGAGCTTCGAACAGGGGATCCGCTGGAACGCGGCGTACTACCGTCTGGCCCAGGGCCTCTGAACCTAGGAACCTGAGAACGGATCGCCTGGCCGCTTGCGGTCAGGCGATCCGTTCGTTAAGGGCGGCGCAGCCCACCAGCCCGGACCACGCGCTCTGGCCGGTCCGATCAGGCCGGGCGCACCGCGCGGAGCGTCGCGAGGATCGACTCCGGGTTGAAGGTCTCCGGGTTGCGAATCGCCTGGATCAAGGCACCCTGGACCAGGGCGACCACCGTCGCCGCGAGCTCGTCACCCTGGATACGGGTCCCGGCGGCGACCTCACGACAGACCGGCGAGAACGCCGCGAGGTAGCGTCCGAAGCTTGATTCGATGCGGGCGCGGAACAAGTCGTCACGTCGGGAGAAGTAGAAAGCGAAGATCAGTTCGACCGCATCGTGGTACTCCACCAGTCGCTCCAGCTCGACCCGGATCATCCGCTCCAGGCGGTCCCACGGCTCCAGCCGGGCCAGGCCGGAGTCGGACAGGGCGTCGAGCGTGCCGTCGAGCAGCACGCCGAGCAACGCCTCCAGCAGACCGTCTTTCGACTGGAAGTGGAAGAACACGAGGCCCGTCGAGATGCCGGCCGCGGTGGCCACCCGACGTGCGGTGACGGCATCGAGACCCTCGGCGAGGGCGATCTCATACGCCGCGGCAAGGATCGCGTCGCAGCGCTCCTGTTCGGGCTTCTTGGGGCCGCCCATCGATCAGGCGTCTTCCCCGGTGCGCCGGGAGGCGCGATACCGACGCAACGCCAGCCAGGATCCAGAGGACCAGAGCGCCCACAACACCAGCACGGGCTGGAACAGCAGCCGGACGCTGCGCTCGAGATCGGTGTTCAGCCCGAAGGAATCGGTGTGCGTCGCCAGCTGCGAGATGTTTCCCGGGAAGATGACGACGAAGAACGCCGCTACGATCCAACCGACCTGCACCCGGTACCGGCCGAGGGCCAGCAGGGAAGCGCCGAGGACGAT
Source organism: Cryobacterium glucosi (assembly GCF_004402235.1). Classification (GTDB taxonomy): domain Bacteria; phylum Actinomycetota; class Actinomycetes; order Actinomycetales; family Microbacteriaceae; genus Cryobacterium; species Cryobacterium glucosi. The sequence continues at coordinate 23,246 of NZ_SOFS01000017.1, read as the reverse complement.
CTCGACGACGCCAGAAGCCAGGACAACGAAGTCCCCTGCGATCGGCAGCCAGGTGGGCACCTGGGCGAGGAAGGCCTCCCGGTTCACGGTGAGATGGCTGATGCCCGCGAGCAGGAGGAAGGCTCCCAGCGCCATCCTGAAGACGGTGCGAAGCACGGTCGTGCGCTTCTTCTGAGGTGCGAGGAGGTTCATGCTGCGGCTTTCGTGGGGACGTGCGAGGGAGAAGCGATGCTCCGACTCTACATTGATCGCGCGGTCAATGACCACTCGGTCAATGTAAGCGACCTGGCACGGTCAGTCTGACCCGAAGTGATCTCGATGGTTGGTAGGGGTGGTGTTGAGGCGGCGCCGGAACGCTCGATTCATGGTTTCAGGGGTGCCGAATCCGCATGCTCGCGCGATCTCCTCCACTGTCAGCATCGTCGTCTCGAGGAGGCTGCACGCTGCCTCCATCCGTATCGCCTCGACATGCTCGGCCGGCGTGACGCCTACCTCGGACTTGAACACACGACTGAACTGGCGCTCCGAGAGGTGGGCGCGAGTGGCCATACCGGAGATGGAGAGATCGGCGGTGAGGTTGTCAGGGAGCCATGCCAACACGTCACGGATGGGCTCGTCGTTCGCGGACTGTGCGGCCAGCAGCGCTGAGAACTGCGCCTGGCCGCCCGAGCGGCGGAGGTACACGACAAGGCGCCGCGCTACGGTCGCAGCGGCCTTGCGGCCATGGTCGTCGGCAACCAACGCCAAGGCCAGGTCGATTCCGGCCGTGACGCCGGCCGAGGTCCAGACGTTGCCGTCCTGCACATAGATGGCATCGGGGTCGACCGTGACCTCCGGGTAGGCCCGCCCAAGCACCTCGCACTCGGCCCAGTGGGTGGTCGCGCGGCGACCGTCCAGAAGGCCCGCGGCACCGAGCAGAAACGCGCCTGAGCACACGGATGCGACCCGCCGCGAGACCAACGCCAGCCGCCGGATGCTGTCGACCAGCCTCGGATCGCCTGCGGCTTCCTCCATGTCCCGGCCTCCGGCGACCACGAGAGTGTCGATGTTTCCGGCCACTGCATCGATCGGTCCCGTCGCGAATTCGAGGCCGCTCGTCGATAGCACCGGCCCGCCATCGGTACTCACGAGTTCCGTGGCGTACCGAACGATCGGCAGGAATCGTGAGGCGGTGGAAAACACCTCAAGAGGCCCGGTCACGTCGAGGATCTGTACGGACGGGAACCCGACGATCACGATGCGTGGTTCGCTCACTGTCTTCCTCCGTGGCCGAGATCGTCAACAGCGTGTCCTAGGTGGGCCGACAACCGAACCCTACCGTGAAGTCATATCCACAAACACGACGTGGGCGCGGCGAATCCGCGACTCCCCTACCTCCCGAATCCGAATGGAGCCTGACATGAACTTCCCCAGAATCGCACGCGCCGCCGGCATCGGCCTCGCTGTCGTCCTGGCTCTCACGGCCGTCTCGACGACCGTCAATGGGGCACTCAATACCTCGGAACACGCCGACCTCGTGCCGTATGGGGAAAAGGTCGCCATCGACGCCGGCGACATCAATGTCTACCGCAACGGCGGGACCGGGCCGACGATGGTGCTCCTCAGCGGGTATGGGACGCCGGCACCGGCAATCGACTTCGCCCCGCTCATCCGCCAGCTGAACGCGTTCAACGTCATCGTGGTCGAGGGCTTCGGCTACGGCTACAGCGACCTCAACGTCAGCGATCGCACCGTCGAGAACATCACCCGCGAGCTGCACGAGGTCCTGGCCAAGCTTCGGGTAGATGAGCCGGTGATCCTGGTCGGCCATTCAGTCGGCGGCATCTACGCCCGCTTCTACGCGAACGCCTACCCGGACGAGGTGATGGCGATCGTTGGCGTCGACCCCACCCCCGCCCTGTCGTCGTCTCTTGATGAGGGTGCACCCTCGACCGTCGAGAGCATGCAGGCCGCGACCGGGCTCTTCCGCCTCGTCACGACGATCGCCCCCGACCTGGTTCAGCCTCCAGGGTCTGCCTATACGGCGGAGGAGCGGCACCGCATCGCCGTGATGACCAACTGGAACTACGGCAACGCGTCGGTCTCCGACGAATGGAGCCGCATCGGCGCCAACTCGACCAAAGCCGCGATGCAGCCGTTCGCCACGGACCTGCCGGTGCTCGAGATCCTCTCGAGCGACAGCGTTCGGACGATGCCCCAGTGGTTGCCGAACCACGAGGCCGAACTCGAGAACGTCACCACACACGAAATCACCGTGCTCGAAGGAAGCCACTACTTGCATTGGACACAGTCCCCGGCGCTTGCCCGGATCATCTCCGAGTTCCTTTCCCACCTCAGCCGCTAACCCCCGCTCACCAGGAGATCGTCGTGTCACGAATCGCCCGCCGAATCGGCAGCATCACACTCGCCACCACCCTCACTATCACCGCCTTCGCGGCCATCGCGGTCACCGGGTTGTCCCAATCGGGCGCTGAGACGGCCTCCGCGGCAAGCATCGGGGCGCCACCCCCTGGGCCTGGCGCCGTGCCGCTCCCTGGTCAGTTCGTCGTTGCGGTCGTTCTCGGCCGGTCCGGATCCGACACTGCCGACGTTCTCGCGCCCTATGACGTTCTGGCCAGTTCACCCGACTTCTTCGTCTACACGATTGCCGCCTCCGCCGCCCCGGCGGTCGTCGACGGCGGTATATGGGTCGTGCCGACCCACACTTTTGGCGAGGTGGCGGCGGGTGCCGCACCCACGCCTGACCTGGTCGTGGTGCCGGCCGTGAATAGTCCTGCCGGGCCCGAGGAGGCCGCGGCGCGCGAGTTCATCGTCAACCAGTACAACGCGGGCGCCCGCATCCTCGGAATTTGTGCGGGCTCCCGGCTGCTCGCCGCCTCCGGAGTCCTCGATGGGCTTCGCGCGACGTCCCATTGGTCCCGAATCGCCGCGCTCAGGACTTCGAACCCCGAAGTTTCCTGGGTCACCGGACAGCGCTACGTCCAGGACGGCCGCGTGACCACTACCGGTGGCGTGACCTCCGGCATCCCCGGCTCTCTCAAAGTCATCGCCGACATGGCAGGTGACACGGAAGCCAACCGGGTCGGCGAATCCATCGGCTACCCAGGCTGGAAATTGGGTGGCCCGACGGAGATGCCCGTCAAGAATTTTGGGTTCGAAGACGCTGCCTTCCTCATGAACACGGCCTTCCCGTGGGGGCGACCGAGGGTTGCCGTCGAGCTGAAAGACGGCGTCGAGGAGATCGATGCTGCTGCACTCTTCGAGGTCTATGGCTACTCGCAAGGTGCCACCACCTCCGCCCTGTCGGCGAAAGGGTTCGTCACGACCAAGCACGGCCTCGTCGTGAAGACCTCGGTTCTCGATGGCGCGACGAGCACGGTGGTTGCCGGCGAACTCGGTGCACCAGGAAGCCCGCAGGGCTTCGACGCCGCCTTCGAACAACTGTCGAGGAGCAGCAGTTCGTCGGTCGTCCAGTCCGTGTCCAAGATGATCGAGTACCCCCTCGATCGGGTCAGACAGGAGAGGGCACCGCTGATCGCGCAAGCACGCACTTCCCTGCTACTGGTTCTCGGCCTCCTGCTTGCGCTCGGCGTCGGAATGCTGCCCGCCATCATCCTCGGCTTCGTCCGACGCCGCAGGAGGGCTCTCGCCTGATATTCCACAGCGCGCCTGACGATGCACAGCCGGAGCGACCGGCCATTCCGGTGAATCACGCTAGCCGCTTGTGCGCGACCGAAGTAGGTTGACACGTGAGCGCCGCTGGTCCGTCCATCAAAGGAGATGTTCCGTGCAGTCATTCAGAAGGCTCCACACCGCCGCCGTCGCGGGGCTGTCCGTGCTGGCACTCACTTCCATCGGGGCGGGAAGCGCTGCGGCCCTCAGTACGCACCCGGGCACAGCAAGCACAGACGGCGTCGCCTACACGGCCGGGGCTCCCGGGAGCGGCGACCCGTACTTTCCTTACGACGGCAACGGCGGCTACGACGTGCTGCACTACGACCTCGCCCTGCGCTATGCGCCGCCGACGGACCCCGCTGCACTCGTGGGAAAGCTCAGTGGCGTCGCGACCATCACACTCCGCGCGAAGCAGAACCTGCAGTCGCTCAACTTCGATTTGCGCGGTCTCGACGTCACGTCGGTCCGCGTGGACGGCAAGGCGGCGGCGCACGGGAAATCGCCGGGCACCGGCAGCGCCGAGTGGTCACAGAAGCAGGACGACGCGAATCGGTACTGGGAGCTCACCGTCGGTCTGCTGCCGAAGCTCAGGGAGGGACAGTCCACAACGATCATCGTCGAGTACGGGGGAAGCACGGGGCGTCCGCTCGACACGACCGGGGCCCTCTATGGGTGGGTCACGACTGCGGATGGCGCGATGGTGGTCAACGAGCCCGATGGAGCCTCGACCTGGTATCCCGTGAACGACGACCCTCAAGACAAGGCCACGTATTCGTTCCACATCACGGTGCCGGCCGGAAAGACGGCCATTGCGAATGGTCTGACCGACGGCCGGCCACGGACCAAAGCCGGGTGGACCACCTGGTCGTGGGAAGCTACGGACCCGATGTCCAGCTACCTGTCGACGGCAACGGTCGGCGACTTCACCCTGGCCACCGATAAGGGCCCACACGGACTCCCGATCGTCAATGCCATCGACACCGGCGTAACGGGCCCGGGCCTCGCGGAGACGAAGGCGTCACTCGCGCTTCAGCCCCAGATGATCGCCTTCCTCGATGGCACGTTCGGGCGGTACCCGTTCGAGTCGTTCGGCGCGATTGTCGACGACGATTCAGTCGACTACGCCCTGGAGACTCAAACCCGGCCCGTCTACTCACAGGTCGCGGACGAATCCACAGTGGTCCATGAACTCGGACACCAATGGTTCGGCGATTCGGTGACGCCCTCCGATTGGAAGGACATCTGGCTCAACGAAGGCTGGGCCACCTACATCGAATGGCTGTGGGCTGAACATCAAGGCACCGCAACGATTCCTGCGCAGTTTGCCGACGCGGTGTCATACCTGGACGCGAACAACGGCTGGACGCTCAACATCGCAGACCCCGGTCGCGACGAACTCTTCGCGGCACCGGTGTACCTGCGGGGAGCGGCCGCACTGCAGGCGTTGCGCGCGAAGGTCGGCGACAAGGCGTTCTTCGCGGGCGCCCGCTTGTGGTTGAACCGGTACAAGGGCTCCACGGCGACCACGGCAGACTTCGAAGCCGTGATGGAGAAGACGTCAGGCCAATCGCTCACCACCTTCTTCAACGAGTGGCTGCGTCAAGGCGTCCGCCCGGCAACGGCGCAACTGCAGGCAGAGCCCTCGGCGGGCCCGAACAACGCGTACCAGGGGCCCGCCGCATCCGACCTCAAGAATGGTCACAAAGACGCTCGTTGACCAACGAGAGTGATTCCTCGCCCTGACCCTATCCGTGCGCCGGTGCCGCGTAGTGCTCTCGGCGCGCGTCACGGGCCCACGCCGTCAGCTGCGTGCCGCGATTGAGCTGCCGCCGGTCGCGAGGCGCATCAGGTCGGTGTCGAAATTGAACTCGGCAGCAGCTCCATCGGGGCGGGCATTGCTGCCGAAGGAATGCTGATACTTGTCCCAGATCTTGCCGGTGATGGCGGCGCTGATGCCGGTCGCGATCATGGCGGACAGTTCGTTCGCCGCCCGTTCGATCCTGCCGAGCAGAGAGGGGTCTGCCCAGTCCTCCGGTGCTGCGAAGACCGAGGTCGGCGTCGTGAGCGATCGCATGAACGCGAACAGGGAGCGCAGCTGGTCGTCGATGACGAGGGCGTGGCGCGCCGTGCCCGCTGTTGCGGAGAGCACGAGGGGCTTGGCGATCAGGAGGTCGTTGTCGAGGATGTCAACGAACGACTTGAGCAGGCCACTCATCCCGGCCTTGTAGACAGGCGTGGCCACGATCACTCCGTCGGCAGCGGCGAGCTGGTGCACGGCGTCGAGGAGCTTGCCCTCGGGAAACCCGGACACGATGGCGTGCGCGACCTCCCCGGCGAGTGGGCCGAGATCGATCAGCCTGACCGATGCCGGGATGCCCTGGGCACCAAGTTGATCGATGGTCTTCTGCGCAATCCGATCTGCGAGCATCCGTGACGAGGAAGGGTCGCTGGTGCCTGCGTTGACGATGACGATGCGCCGCGGCTCATCAGGGGTATCGGAGAGGTTCTGGGCTGTGGTGCTCATGCGTGGATTCGCGGGCTTTCGTGGTCGGTGTGCGTGGGGTGGATCACGGACGTGATCGTGCGCGAGATGTCGCGCAGCTGCTCCAGCTGCTCGCGGCTGAGGGCTCGGGTCATGGTTGATGTGATGGCCGACGCGTGGCGACGGCCGACGACTTTCTGAATGCGGGCGCCTTCGGGTGTGAGGATCATCCGGACGGCCCGGCGATCGTGATCGTCCGCGCAGCGTTCGAGAAGTCCGCGTGTCTCGAGTCGGGCGACGAGGCGGGAGATGCCGGCCTGGGTCATCAGGATGCCGCGGTTGATCTCGACCATGCTCATCCCGTTGGCCGACTTGGACAGGGTATAGAGCACGTCGTATTCGTTCTGGGAGACCTCGATCCAGACGTCGTCTGCGCCGAATGTGCGGAGGAGCGCCACCTGGGCCCGAAACATCGCTTCCCAGGCTTCGTTGGCCAACCGGGTCTCGCTGCTCACAGCAGCACAGGGTAGTTGGCGGGACGCTCGGGGTCGCTGTCCTGGTAGGGCGACGTGCCGGTGACGTTGTCGCCGCGGTTGGCGTTCGGGCGGGGCTGGCGCGGTTCGGCATCGCCGTACTTCGCCCGGACCCGGCTCTCGTGGGTGGGCGCCTCTGCGGCGCCGGGAGACCGGCGTGCGGCCATTTCCTTGCGGAGCACGGGGACGACTTCGGAACCGAGGAGTTCGAGCTGGTCGAGCACCATCCCCAACGGGAGCCCGGCGTGGTCCATCAGCCACAACTGGCGCTGGTAGTCGCCGAACATGTCACGGAACTCGAGCGTCTTGTCGATGATCTGCTGCGGGCTGCCGACACTGAGCGGTGAAGCCTCGGCCCACTGCTCGAGGGAGTTGCTGTGATCGTAGACGGGAGCGCTGTTGAAGTAGGGACGGTAGGCGTCGAAGGCGTCCTGGGAGCGGTGGGCGATGAAGGCCTGACCGCCGAGACCGACGATGGCCTGTTCCTCCGTGCCGTGGCCGTAGTGGGCGAAGCGCTTGCGGTAGAAGTCGACGAGCGGCTTGAAATGGCCGTTGGGCGCGAACAGGTTGTTCGCGAAGAAGCCATTGCCGTAGTACGCCGCCTGCTCCGCGATCTCGGGGGTGCGAATGGAGCCGTGCCAGACGAACGGGGCCACGTCATCCAGAGGCCGCGGGGTCGAGGTGAATCCCTGGAGCGGAGTGCGGAACGTTCCCTCCCAGTCGACGACGTCCTCGGACCACAGGCGGTGCAACAGGTTGTAGTTTTCCAGGGCAAGCGGCAATCCCTGACGAATGTCCTTGCCGAACCACGGGTAGACGGGGACGGTGTTGCCGCGGCCGAGGGTGATGTCCAGACGGCCCTTGGCCAGATGCTGGGCCATCGCGTATTCCTCGGCGATGCGCACCGGGTCGTTGGTCGTGATCAGGGTCGTCGACGTCGACAGGATGATCCGGTGGGTGAGCGCCGCGATGTGAGCGAGCAGGGTCACGGGCGATGAGGAGAAGAACGGGGCGTTGTGGTGCTCGCCCATCGCGAAGACGTCGAGGCCGACTTCCTCAGCCTTGACGGCGATCTTCACCGACGCTTCGATGCGCTCGGCCTCGCTGGGCGTGTATCCGGTGGTGGGATCCTGGGTGATATCGCTGACCGCGAAGATGCCGAACTGCATCGTCGGTTCCTTTCCTCTGCCCGGGGAGCCGAGCGGTTTGACTGCATGACTGGTTATGTATGTTCTGCGTAACGATGACTGTAACCGCTCATCCGCCAAATACATTCCCAGTTGTGTATCTTGGGTGCGCACGGACCGGCTGAACAACGAACTCGTGCTCGTCAATGAGCCCCAGATCGGCCAACGCGACGGGGCCCGGGACGTCGTGTCCCGGGCCCCGCGCATGGTTCGCCGGCTCGGTCAGGTCAGCAGGCCGTACTCCTTCAGCAGCTCGCCGATCTCGGTGTTCTTGATCTGCTTCATCAGCAGATCACGGACCATGGCTGAGCCGGGCACCTCGATCTCCTTGCCGTCACGCAGCAGGCTGGCGGCGGCGAGCAGCGTACGCACGTCGTAGGTGGAGTTGAAGACCTCCGGCACGCCTCTGTCGATGCCGAGCAGTTGGTAGGTCGCCTCCATCGCGGTGCGCACCGAGTACTCGATGGTGAAGATCGTGTCCCGGGAGGGTGTCTCGGCGAACTGGCCGAGGAACGCGAAGTTGACGGCGCCGGCCGGGACCACGTCGGGCCGGTCACCCGCCTGCCGGGGCATGAAGAACGCCGTGACGTAGGGCATCATCACCGGCACGCAGGTGGCACCATTCGCCGCGAGCTCGGGGATGTCGGCCACGGGGACACCCATGTGGTAAAGCCACTCCTGGGTGATCTCCTCGCCGGTGCATTCCTGCATCGACTTCTTCACGTAGTCGCCGGGGACGTCGACCAATAGCGAGTACACCCAGACCACAATCTGGTCCTCGGGTTGCTTCTTGAAGTGCGGCTGGCGGTTGACTGTCCAGCTGAGCAGCCAGGCGGAGTCCTGGGCCGTGACGATCCCTCCGGTGACGGTCTTGCCGCCGAACGGCGAACGCTTGGCGATCTTCTCGATGTAGGCGGGGATGCGCGTGTCGAGCGTGGTGACGGTGGCCGACTGCCACTTGCTCTCCTGGATGTGTGCGCCGAACACGTCCGGGTGCCCGAATGACGGGTCCTTGGCGGCCAACCGCCGCCAGAGGTCCCAGGCCGGGGCCGGTCCCTCGTCGAGCTTCGCCGCGGTGTGCTGGTCGCCGTTGTCGGAGTTCTCGGTGAGAGAGCCGATGGTGGCGAGCACCAGGTCGTTCTCGCCGAGCTCGACGCCACCGACGACACCCTCGCGGATCCAGTGGATCGCGGTGGCCTGCTTTCGGTCGGCCGTGATCGCGAAGTCGATGTCGGTGACCTCGGTGTCGAACTGGAACGTCACTCCCTGGTCGAGCAGCCATCGGTACAGCGGCAGCACCATCGACTCGTACTGGTTGTACTTGAAGAACCGCACGTTGGCGAAGTCCGGCATGCCGCTGATGTGGTGGACGAAGCGGTGCACGTACAACTTCATCTCCAGCGCAGAGTGCCACTCCTCGAAGGCGAACATGGTGCGCCAGTACATCCAGAAGTTGCTGGCGAAGAACTCCGTGCCGAAGACCTCGTTGATCCGCTTGTTCTCCAGCGACTCACGGGTGGCCAGGAAGAGCCCGGTGAGCTCCTTCTGCGCCTGCTTCGAGAGAGTGAAGAGGGTGCCGGTGCCGGCGTCCTTGCCCTGCTCGACGGTGGCCCGCTGCAGCGAGAAGTTCGGGTCGTCCTTGTTCAGCCAGTAGAACTCGTCGAGCACAGAAGCGCCGTCGACCTCGATCGAGGGGATCGAGCGGTACAGGTCCCACAGGCACTCGTAGTGGTCGTCCACCTCACGGCCGCCGCGGATCACGAAGCCCTTCTTGGGCTCATCGATCCCGTCCAGAGCCCCGCCGGGCAGCTTCAGCCGTTCGAGGATGGTGATCTTCGACCCGTCCATCTGTCCGTCGCGGATCATGAACGCCGCCGAGGCCATCGACGCCAGGCCGGCGCCGACGAACCACGCGGTCTTGTTCTCGACCCCTTCAGGCTTGCGGGGACGCGCGAACGCCTCCATAGTGCCGCTGCTGTAATACATAGTCAGTCTCCTTAGTATGTTTCGATGGTTGATGGCAACGTGGCGAGGAAGCCGCGCACGATCTGCGTGACCTGCCCTCGAAGCTCTTCGACGGGGTCCGCTCCGGGATGCGCGCCCGTGGACGGCCCAGCGAGCAGGAGCGACAGCGCCGCGAAGACTGTGCGGGCGGCGCGCTGTCCCTCGCGCAGGACCGGCTCGCCATCGACCCCGGCTGACCGGGCCGCCGTAGCGAGGCGGGACGCGATCGCGTCCTCGAGCTCGCCGACGAGCGCGAGGCCCGCGGTCCGGTGCTCGTCGGTGGCCGAACCGAACAGCAGCTCACGCTGGTAGGCGACGACGGTGGCAGGGTTGCACGCCGAGCTCTCCAGCACGGCCTGGACGAGCGCGTTCACCGATTCGACCGGGTCTGCGGCCACGGCCGCGGCCCGCACGCCGGTGTTGATCGCATCGCGCAGTTCGCCGTTGTAGACCATGAGCAGCAGCTCAGCCTTGGACGAGGCGTACCGGAACACCGTGCCGACAGCCACGTCGGCGCGTTCGGCGATCTCCTGCGTCCCCACCGCGTCGAACCCGCGCTCGGCGAAGAGAGCGGCTGCGGCCGCGAAGATCCGCAACTGCTTGTCCTGCATGCTTCGTTCGCGGCGGCCTCGGAAAGGGGTACGTTTCGCGTCCGTGTACTCCGGCAGACCGACCATGACGCCTCCAATGAGTTGACTCATTAATGACTACGCTCATTTATGCGCGGGCGCAACTCCGCGCCGGACCCCCAGCGCCCCGACGTCGCCCACTGAAGCCGGCGCGAGACGCTCCCCGGCCCCCGCACTCGCACACCGCGAGGGGGGGGTGATCAGGGTGGCCGAGTGGGCTTTAACTCGTCGCCTCATGTGAATGAGGGAATCGCGCTCAATCAGGCAAAGAAGGCTTCAGATGTGGGCAAACCCCGAATCCAGGCAATAAAAACCCCCTGATTCCCAGTTGCTACAAGGGATTCAGGGGGTTTGACTGTGGCGGTCACGACAGATGTGGACGCGATCGGTTGCGCGATTCGAGCGACACACGCTTCACGCGTGACCGCACGAGAAGACCGCGTTCCGACTACATGTCCTCAAACTCGTCGACGCTCCATTCATCCCGCCAGTCGATGAAGGCCTTCTCGCCTTCGAATCGAAGCGGAAGCCAGACGTAATCGGCGATGGCGGTATCGACCATGGCAAACTCGTCCATTGGCTTGTCGCCGTCGTTTCCAGGAGCGAAGTGCTTCGTGAATTCGGTGACCGCGCGCGAGCTGTCGTCCAGGTAGCCCGGGAGCCAACGGTCTCCGAGCGCGATGTAGAGATCCTTCTTCCCCGGATGCTTGAAGACTGACGAAATCTGGGCGTGAAACGAAGTGTGACTCTCATCAGACGGGTGCGGATCGCCAAGAATCGAGTACGGCCCGTGGTAGCTCGGGGCAACGGCCACCTCCGAGGGATTCGGGTAATACCCGGTCGTCCCGGATGTAATCAGGTAGTGCTTCCCCCCTCGCCGAAAGTGGGAGGGGGCTTCACGCACGAACGGGGGCTGTGGTTGAGGAAAATGCGTGGAGTAGTAACCGGTGACGTCGGTGTAGTCGTCCGTGAGATCGGCGACAATCATTTCTGAGTGCACGCGCTCAAAGTAGCAATAGGCCTTCCCGTCGTGAGGGTCTACGACAAGGTCGAAGTCGCCGGCATTCATGCTCAGCGGGCGCAGCCACGTGCGAACGATCTCGTAGGGGCCGAGGATCGAGTCGGCGACGAGAACAGTGGAGCGCTGGACTGATCCCTTGGTCATTACCTTGACCCAGCACACGAACTTCTTGGTTTGTTCGTTGTAAATGATGTGGGGCCGGTCCAGGTACTGCGACGGATGCAGGGGTGAGTCTGCATCATCTTCGACGGGAGGGATGATGAGCCCTCGATCTTCCCAGTTATGCAAGTCGGTCGACGAGTAGCAGCGCACGCCCCAGTGCCAGATGCTGCCGCCATTGACGGTGAACTCTTTGTTCTCGCCGTACCAATAGAACACACCGTCGACTGCAATGACAGAGCCGCCGTGAGCCTGGATCCGGTTGCCGGACGTGTCGAGCCACGGTCGGCCCGGCCGGATTACATCCTCAGAGAACTTCATTGCGTGGGCGCCCTTCGTTGTCGCGGCCAAGTCAGCTTCACAATATGTGAAGCGTTTCAATTGGTACTCTAGAGGGTAAGATCTACACGTGTCAAACGGTCTCGGCTTGTGCCGGTATCCTCGAGCTATGGAAGAGGTCAGGGGCGGGCGCATGTCTCGCGGGCGCGTTACCACCGTGGATGTTGCACGCGAGGCCGGCGTGTCACGAGCTACGGTCAGTCTGGCGTTGAATGGGGATCCGTCTGCGCCCGTTGCTGCTGCCACTCGGCAATTGGTCATTCAGGTGTCGAAGCGCTTGGGGTATCAACCATCTGCCGCTGCGCGTAGCCTCCGCGGCGGCAAGAGCAAGACGATTCTGTTGCTTTCCTCGGCTGCGAGCGGCTCCAATGCGCGAATGGCGACCCTGGTAGAGAACTTGGCCGTTGAACTGGCTTTTCAAGGATTCAGCCTGGTGTGGCAGCTGGCGATCGCCGGAACGGCCCGACCCGTCGGTGAGCTCACTCCCGCCGCCGTCCTGACGGCACCGACAGTGGATGATCTGGAATTCGACGTTCTCGCATCCGGTTTCTCGGTTCCGGTCCTTCCGCTTCTGCCGGGTCGAGACGAATATCTGAGCGCCGTCGCTACAGCGCAGGTCAATCACCTTCTGGCCCGGGGCTTCACAGAGCTGGTCTATGCAGCTCCCGCGGAGCTTGCGCTCTCGCGCATCTCGCATCTTCGATCGGAACGTTTACTTCATGCGGCACGCTCAGCCGGGGCGCGCACCCCGACAACGATTACATGGCCGGCCGAACGAAGCGGGGGACGCGCTGCTGTCGATGAGCTCCTAGCTCTGTCCAGTTCTCGCGTGGGGGTTTGCGCGTTCAACGACGATGTGGCATTGGCAATGCTCGGGGCTCTTCACGATCGCAACGTCCCGGTACCCGCTCGTGTAGCGGTGATTGGTGCAGACAATGCAGGAGCGGGTCAATTCAGCGTCCCCGCGCTGACGTCCGTAGACGCCGACCTAGGTGATTTCGTCCGAGAGACCGTTGTCAACCTAGTGAGCATCATCGCCGGTCGAGGTCCTTCGATGGTTCTGCGCCTCCCCACCACCCATCAGGTCATCCGACGCTCCAGCACGTAGTGCTCGCCGGCCGCGCACCCGGACACGGGCCAACGAGCGATATAGCCGACTGGTCAATGGCCTAAATTTGTAGTCAGGAGTCGCTCAAGTCGGAAAGGGCACCATGTCAACGGAGAATGCCCGTGGCCCAGGCGGCCGTTCGACGGTGCCGAATATCAGTGATGTCGCCGAGAGAGCGGGCGTCGCTATCGGCACCGTCTCGAACGTGCTCAACCAGCCGCATAAGGTCACTGAAGCTACCAGGGTCAAGGTTCAGGCCGCGATCGATGAGTTGGGGTTCGTCAGGAATCGAGCCGCTCGAGCCCTCGCTGCGGGGACGAGCAACACTATTGGCTTCGTCATCATCGACCTCAGCAACTCCTTCTTCCTGGACATGGCCCGCGGCGCTGAGGACGAAGCGGAGAAAGCGGGAATGACTGTCCTGTTGGCCAATTCCGATCTGAAGGATTCGAAGCAGACCGTATACATGAACCTATTCAGCGAAGATCGGGTCGCCGGCATCTTGCTCGCCCCGATCCCGAACAGCTTCCTCGTGATCGATTCGGCCAAGGCGCACAACCGACGGGTGGTGCTCCTCAACGACTCTCTCGAGGCAGCTGACTCATGTTGCGTGATGGCCAACAACGAGCACGGTGGTTATCTTGCGGCGAAGCATCTGATCGACCTCGGCCGCCGGAACCTGGTATTCGCGGGCGGTCCGGACACCCTTACGCCCGTGCATGACAGGCACATGGGTGCGAAGCGAGCTGTCGCTGAAACCAATGGGGCTGTCCGGCTCGAGTACCTTCCGACACGTGAAGTCACCGTCGTCGATGGACGTCGAATCGGTCACGCAATCAGTTCCCGATCGCGTGCTCGGATTCCTGACGGGATCATTGCAGCGGCCGACCTTCTCGCTCTCGGGATCATGCAATCGATCTTGTCAGAGACGGACATTCGAGTACCCGAACAGATCGCCCTCATCGGCTATGACAACAACCGTTCCGCCTGGGACAGCCATATTCCGATCTCGACGCTCAGTCAGCCGGGATTCGAGATGGGACGAGTGGCGACGCAGCTCCTGCTTGAGGAAATCCGTTCTCCGGAGACGCACACTCATCGACGGATCATCCTCGAACCGTCGCTGATTGCCCGCGAGAGCACAATCGGTCGATAGCCCCCAAGCGACCGGTAGCGGGACTCGGGCCCTCGGCCGCCGCCCTGCTACCGGTCCTGAATTTCGGTCAGGCCGCCTCTGCTTCGTTTGCATGCGGGTTGATTACGCGTGGCTGTTCGGCATCGAATTGGGGCTCCGGAAACGCAATGTCGAACACGTGGGTCCCGCCACCGACTTCACGATCAATCCACCCGGCTTGAGGCAACCGGATGACCGCTGTGACGCCATTGGGTATTTCGGCGACAACGACAAGACGACCGTCATCGCGCCGCCAGCTCACGGACGCTCGCCCGTACGGAGTGTCGTGCACGGCCGACGCATTCATCAGACCGCCGCCAGGTTGAGGCGCTACGAGTATCTTCCGATAGCCGGGCGCCGCCGGCGCCAGCCCGGCGACAACTCGATGCATGAAATCAATCACGGCCCCCAGCGCATAGTGATTGAACGACGTCATCTCACCCGGGTTGAGCTCGCCGGACGGCAGCAGGCTGTCCCAGCGCTCCCACACAGTCGTTGCGCCCATTGTCACGGGATACAGCCACGACGGGAACTTGTCCTGAAGCAGCAGATGGTAGGCGGTATCGAGAGATCCCGTCTGCACCAGCGCATCGCAGACAATCGGAGTACCGACGAATCCCGTTTGGATTCGATGGTCACCCGCAACGACCAGCTCGGCCAGACGATCTCCTGCCCGTTCACGTTGGGCACTGTCCTCGAGCAGATCGAACACCAGGGCCAACGAGATGGCGGTTTGAGTGTCGCTGACGACACGCCCTGAGGCCGAAACAAATTCCCTTTGGAAAGCAGCCTTGACCTTTCGGTGCAGCGCCGAATAGACCCGGTGCCCGTCCGTGTCACCGAGCACCAGGGCAACCCTTGAGAGCAGATCGGTCGAACGCGCGAAATACGCGGTCGAGACGAGGTACTTGTCTGTTTTGGAATCGCCGGGGTTCTCCGGGGGCGCGGCAGGATCAAGCCAGTCACCGAGCTGGAATCCGGTATTCCAGAGTCCTGTACCGCCGCTGAGACGCTCGATCATGTCGACCCAGGCCTTCATACTCGGGTATTGATCACAGAGAACTTTGGTGTCACCGGTGCGCTCATAGAGCACCCACGGGACGATCACTGCAGCGTCGCCCCATGCCGCCGAGGGCGGCGCTGGGAAACCACATTCGATCCAGGGAACGAAGTTCGGGACCGCACCGCCTTCGCCTTGTTCGGCCCACACGTCTCTCAGCCAGCCAGAAAGGGTACCCGTTGTCTCAAAGAGGAAGGATGCCGCGGGAGCGAAGACTTGAATGTCTCCCGTCCACCCGAGCCGCTCATCGCGCTGCGGGCAATCGGTTGGCACGTCGACGAAATTGTCGCGCATGCCCCACACCGTGTTCTCGTGCAGCTTGTTGAGCATCGCGTGGGATGAGTCAAACCATCCACGACGCTCCATATCCGAATGCGTCACCTGCGCGCGGACATCAATGCCCTCAGCATCGCCCACCCATCCGCCGATCTCCGCAAATCGGAAGCCGTGGTAGGTGAAGCGAGGAGTCCATTCCTCAACGCCGTCGCCCTTGAAGGTATACCGGTCGACCGCGGTCGCCGTTCGGAGCGGCCGGGTGGCGAGCTCATCGTCCGCGAGTACCTCAGCATGGTGAAGGGTAATGGTTGTGCCCCGGGCCGCCGACGCGCGGATCGCGAGCCGGCCGGCAATATTCTGGCCGAAATCGAACCGCAAGCGACCATCAGTCCGTTGGTCGGTCGATACGGGAACAAGTTCTTCCGTTACGCGAACGGGTGGGCCGGTCGGCGATTCGAGCGTTGCTGCAAAGAGCGCCAAGGGGAGGACGATCGGGTGTTCCCAGGCGTCATCAACAAATCCCGCCGCGCTGAAGCCGCTGGCCTCACGGCGCGCATCGTAGTGTTCCCCCTCATACAGCCCAACTGCCGTGATGGGGCTCTCGGTGAATCGCCATGCCTCTTGGAGTGGGACGATCTGCACGGAGCCGTCCTCGAGTGTGAGCTCTACCTGCGCAAGGAGGGAAACATCCGACCCGTAGTTGTCCCATAACCCACCGTTGAAGCCCAGCCGACCGCGGTACCAGCCGTCGGCGAGCCACGCTCCGAGAGCATTTCGACCGGGCACCACTGATGCGCTCACGTCGTACGTCTGGAAACGGAGGCGATGGTTGTAGCTCGTCCAGCCAGGCGCAAAGAGCTCCGTGCCGACCGCAGCGCCATTGAGCTCCAGTTCGTAGACACCATGCGCTGTCGCGTATATCCTGGCGCGCGCGACACCCTCTGGGGCGTCGAATTCTGCCCTCAACAGGTAAGCCGGCCGAGGAATACCGGCGTCGGCAGTCACGGAGGGGCTGATGAAATCGACCCGCCAGTCGAGAGGATCGAGCAGGGACGCTTCGAGAGGAAGCGCCTCGCTCCACTCGGAGGCTTGACCCGATTCGGTCCATACGCGCACCCGGGCTTGAGCCGTTTCGCGAGACGCCAGCGGTTCGCCCGGCCACGCGATAAGGACCGACTCGGGGCTTTCGACACGTCCTGTAGTGAACTGCTCGCCGTGGGCACGAACGATCAGGATTTCGTAGCTCTCTTGAGCGTCGCCGTCCTGAGCCTTCAACTGCCAGGAAAGTCGAGGCGAGGCTGTGCCGAGTGAGAGTGCACGATGCTGGTGTTCGGCACGGAACTGGCTGATTGTTGCTGACACGTCGACTAACCCTTCACACTGCCGGCAGACAGGCCGCGCATAATTCTCTGGTTGAGTACCAAATAGATGACGAGTGTGCCGAATACGCTGACACAGATCGCCGCAAAAGTTGGACCGTATTGGACAGCACCGTATTCACCGGTGAAGTTGAGTAGTCCTGCCTGGATTGTCTGCAGCTTGCTGCTGTTCGTGAAGGTAATCGCGATGAGCAGGTCGTTCCAGATGAAAAAGAACTGGACGAGGCCGACCGTGAAGATCGCATTGCGAACCATCGGGAAACCAACGGACCAGAAGGAACGCAGGACACTGGCACCGTCAAGGGTCGCCGCCTCGAACATCTCCCGTGGGATTGCCCGGAAATACGTTGCCATCATGAACACCGTCAATGGCAAGCCGATAGCGGTGTACGTGATGATCAGTGGCCAGAGTGAGCCCATGAGATTGGTGCGGTAGTACACGGTGAACAGTGGGAGCAGGATCATCTGCGCCGGCACCATGATGCCCGCGAGGAAGAGCAGGAGCACCCCGCCGCGTCCTTTCCACACCATCACCTCAAGGGCAAAGCCTGCGGCCACGCCGAACACGATGATGAGTGCAAGTGCGGGAAACACTGCGGTGATGCTGTTGAGGATGAACTGCCCGAAGTTGCCGGTGGTGAACACCGCCACGTAGTTGTCGAGGTTGAAGTTCGCCGGCAACGCCCAGAAGGGTTCATTGAGGAATTCGGACTGGGTGCGGAATGAGCCGATGGCGAGCCAGACAATCGGGTAGATCTCGACGACGAGAAGGAGGCCGATCAGTATCTGGATGGGAAGACGCCTGAGCGCACGGGAGACACCACGTGACGGGGAACGCCGGACGCGCGAAGGTTCGTGTTGCCGGATCGGAGCCGGTGCGACTGTAGTAGTGGTCATTACAATCAGCCTTTCGTGACGTCGCGGCGCGTGGACCGGAAGATGAATATCGTGACCACAAGGCAGATGAGCGTGAGCATGAAAGCGATCGTGCTGCCATAGCCGTAGTCGGCGTAGGTGAATGATGTGCGAAACATGTACAAAGTGAGAGGTGTGGTTCCACTGCCGGGTCCACCATTGGTCAGGGCGAGCACGGAATCGAAGACTTTGAGCGTGCCGTTGATACTGAAGATGATCGAAGACAGCAAGACCGGGAGAGACAGGGGGAGCACGATCTGACGCACGAGCTGCCAGCCAGTCGCCCCGTCAATTCGCGCCGACTCGAGGATTTCGTCCGGGATGTCGATGATTCCGGCGTACAACAAGACCGCGTAGAAGCCGGCGGAGCGCCAGATGTCCATCATGACGATGACCCAGAATGCGGTTCCAGCGGAACCGAACCAGTCCACGGAATGCAACCCCACCGCTTCCAGAAACGTGTTGACAGGTCCGATGGCCGGCGCCGATTCGAAGAGCCGTTGGAAGAGCAGCGAGACGGCCACGGTTGGCAAGACAACAGGAAAGAACACCAGGGTTCGGATAACGCCGGATGCGCGCTTCAGCCAGAAGACGTAGAGCAGCGAGAGGAGGTAGCCGATCGCGATCTGGCCGATCGTGAGGACAATCGCGTATTTGAGCGTGAAAACAACGGCGTCAAAAGCCGCGGGATCGGTGAAGAACGTCACGAAATTCGATATTCCGACGAATTCGAAGCCTGTGACTGCATTGCCGGAGAACAGGGTGTACCCCGTGGACCAGATAATCGGCACGAGCATGACAAGGGTGTACACGAGCAAGGCCGGCCCCAAGAGGATGGCGATCGCCCGTTTGTCTCCGAGGACGGAGTTCATGGGAGGTCCTTAAACTTACTTTCTGGCGAAGTTGAAATGCAGATGTGCAGGGCTCGGATCGACCGGGCCCTGCAACATCCGATGCGTGACTGCCGGTGTGAAACTACTTCGTTTCGTTTGCGGCCTGGACGATCTTCATGTAGTCCGCACCGCTCATTCCACCGGTCGCGAGTTGGGCGGCGTTGGTCTGAGCTACCGAAGTGCCCTTAGCCGAGAACAGAGCCTCAAACCAGAGGACGCTGCTGGGGCTGTTGGCGATTGTGTCCTGCACGCCCTTGGTCAGCGCCGGGAGGTCTGCTGGAGTCTCGGTCGTCTTGAACCCCGAGATGACACCCTTGTCCTTGAGTACCTGGTTGCCATAGTTCGGAGCGATGCAGTTCAGCCAGGCCTCGATGTTGGTGCCGAAGCCCTTGGTCGCGAAAGTCAGTGGAACCCCGACATTTGAGGGGATCTGGTCGATGCTTCCTTTCCCGCCTGCCACAGCGGGGAAAGGCATGAAGCCGACGTTGTCGACTCCAATCGTGTTCTGTTTCGGATCATTGAAATTGGCGAGCGCCCAGCTACCCATATAGAGCATCGCCGCTTTGCCCGAGAGAAACTGGTTCAACGAGTTGTCGTAGTCGATGGAGCCAACGGAGTCGCCGAAGGCACCACTCTTTCCGAGGGCTGCAACTGCATCGGCGGCCTTCACGTATTCCGGGTCGGTCAGCTTCGCTGTACCGTCGGCCACCTTCTGCAGCGCGTCCGGTCCGAGATCGCGGAAGATGTAGTCACCGATGTAGCGACTGACGTTCCAGCCGTCCTTTCCGTCGGCGGAGATCGGGATGACGCCGGCGCTCTTGAGGGTCTCCGTCGCCGACAGCAGCTCATCCCAGGTGGCGGGCACCGTGATGTTGTTGTCTGCGAAGAGTTTCTTGTTGTACCAGATGCCCTCGATGTTGAACTCAGTGGGCAGGGCATACAACCCGTCCGTGCTGTACAGCGCCTGGAGCGTAGACCGAGCGGCGGGGAGAATGTCGCCGTCGAGGCCGGCCGTCTTGAGTGTGGCGCCGAGCTCCTGAAGCTGCCCGCCCTTGATGAACTGCTGGACAAGGGCTGGCGTTCCGGGAGCCATGAAAGCACTCGGGAGCGCATCCTGTCCGGCAAGGAGCTGAAGCTTCTGATCCATGGCCGCACCGGGCGTCGTTTCAAATGAGTAGGGGGCGGCCTTGTTCGCGGCCGAGCATTCACTCGTGGACAGGGTGGTGAGAATGCTCGAGATCGTTGTGTTGGTGTCCTGGGACAGGTACGAGAACGTCGCACTTCCCGGGCCGCCGGCAGCAGCCGTAGTGCCGCCTGATGAGCAAGCACTCAACGCGAGCGCCCCCGCTCCGACAATCGCAATGGTTGTCACAAGCCGTTTGGCTCGCATCGATGCTGTGATCACAATTCCTCCTTGAAGTGCGACGCCTCTTTTGAAGCGCTTCACGGAACTCTAGATCACCGGCGTAACGCCCGTCAAGTCAATGTTCGAGCGAATTGCAGTCCGCATGTGATTGGTCCATCATTGCTCCCGACAGGAAAATTGAAGCGATTCAATATTGACTCTCCCCCAACAAATCCTCGTGGTGAATGCGGGCGTGCACTGCCGATGATGAGTGGGAACTCGACCCCCGCTTCGGCGAGATCTGATCAGGACAGGACAGGAGCAACCATGGACGCCATTGAAACGAGTTCGCTGGCACAATCGTTCGACCATCGCGACGAAGGTCTTGCCTTACCCGAGAATCCAATCCATTGCTCGGCTAGGACCGCGCACCACCGTCTGGCTCACCGAACTCATACCGTCAGGACTATTGAGATAGGGGAGGTTGCATCGTGACAGCGCCGTTGTTGACGCTCAGCAGCGGTCACACGATTCCGCAGTTGGGTCTCGGAACCTGGCCCCTCACCGACGAGTCTGTCGTTCCCGTTATCGTTGCTGCGGTTGAGCTGGGCTATCGGCACATCGACACCGCGTTCAAGTACGGCAATGAGACCGGAGTTGGAGATGGCGTGCGCAGCTGCGGTCTTCCTCGCGACCAACTATTCATCACGACCAAACTCGACGGAACGTATCAGGGCGACGATCGAGCCCTCAGAGGGATTTCTGATTCGCTTGGTCGCCTCGGTACCGACTACGTGGACCTATTGCTCATCCACTGGCCATGTCCCGAAGAAGACCTGTTTGTCTCGACGTGGAAGACGTTTGAGCACATCATGGCTTCCGGATTAGCACGTTCCATCGGCGTATCGAATTTCAAGGCGAGCCACCTGGAGCGTCTGCGTCAGGAAACTGATGTCATCCCAGCGGTGAACCAGATCCAGCTCAACCCCTACATCGCCCGAATAGAAGAGCGCAGATATGATGCGACCCACGGGATCGCAACAACGTCGTGGAGCCCACTCGGGCAAGGAAATTCGCTCCTCGCCGAATCCGTCATTGTGGCTCTGGCGGAAAAGTATCACAAGACCACCGCACAAATCGTGCTCCGGTGGCATGTTGAACTCGGCCTAATCGCAATCCCGAAATCCGCCAATGTTGGACGGCTGCAGCAAAATCTAGACGTCTTCGAATTCGTTCTTGAGTTCGCTGAAGTAGCCGCAATTTCAGCGCTGGACGGAAGTCAGGGCGCTGGAGTTGACTCTGACTTTGAGGGCCACTAGCGCCGGTCGAGCCAACATCGACTGGGTCAGGAGGCCGCGGACCCGGTTCACGGTTGCGTTCACCTGCGTGGCCAGATCATCATCGAAGCCACAGAGAAGCGACAGCTCGGCGATTTTCTCATCGGCGAGTTGAACGGACCGCAACGCGTGCGGGAGTGTGCGGGCGGCCTGACCAATAGCGGTAAGCCTCGACGGCCACGTTACGGCGACCTCGCGACAGGCCCGGATTTAGTCCTTACAAGCGATCACACACTGCCACCCGTGCCTGGCGGCGACACACATTCGATCAGTGATGACAGAGCAGATTAGTCATGCCAGACACAGCAGGCCACCACCACCACCAGGCTCCCACCTGATGGCACCCAAACAAAGTAACGAGCAAAATATGGGCACGGGGCCATTTCGGAGCATTTCCGGGCAGTGAAAACCCTGCTTCCCAGCGTTTCCAAGGGATTCAGAGGGTTTGACTGTGGCGGGTTGTTCCTACAACCCACAGACTGCTGAATGACTAGGCAGATTCGCGGTGTTTTCTGGCACATCCTCTGTGCTCTGCCAAATAATCCTCTACCGACCGAGCAACGTGGGCAACTCGTCAAGCGACTCCCCCGTAATCGTGGACTACTGGGTGACGCCCTCGAGTAGGTTTGCGAGCTCGTCGAGTTCGACGTCCCAGCCCTCTCGGTTCTGCTCAAGACGTTCGCGACGGTAGAGGGTTCCGCCGGGGAGTGTGTCGAAGCCCGATTCGATCACCGTGACATCCGTCCCGGTCCCCGCATCGGCGATGGTGAAGCGCACGTGCGTCGAGTACTCGTCGAGCTTTTCGGCAGGGATTCCCGACCACCGGAAGCTGAACGCGCTGTCGGGCACCACCTCGGTGATTTCGATCGGGAAGCTGCCGTAGTCATCCCAGTCGATGCTGCCGGTAGCACCGGGCTCGAGCGCTGCGAACGCCACACCGTCTCCGAACCACTTGACCATTACCTCGGGGTCGGTCAGCGCCTTCCAGACGCTCGCGCGCGAAGCCTCGATGCGAACGGTGCGGGTCACAGTGTGGCCCTTGATTCTTGCTTGATCGGACACGGTGTTTCCTTCACGTTCGAGCCCAGCGCGACGGGACATTGGCCGCCGAGCGGCACGTCACTGAGTTCTGCAAACGCACCTCATCGAGCGTACCCATGATTGCGTATCGGTTCACGGGCGGGAGAACCGCGTGAACGCGAGCTGCAACTCATCAGAGTTCCCTCCGTGGGGATCTCCGGAACTCGGGGAATCAAGTAGCGAGCGCAAAAGACCGGCCGCTCAGGCATCCGTGGCCGCGCGTTCTCATCAAACCCGCACTCACCGGCCGCCACGAGAGCGAATCAGCGCCCAGCCCACCTCGGAAACGACGAATGGCCTCCAAAACCTCGGAGGCCATTCGTTTTGGGACCATTTCTTGGAACAGAATCACGCAGTTCCAGGAGCAACCCTGTGGCGGTACCGGTGGGATTTGAACTCAAACTCGCGCTCAATGGCCGCCCGGATCGAGGTCAACTTCCGCGTAATTTCAACGTTTTTCGATCACAGTGACGTGCCCGAGTCCACCCGGATTTCCATCAGATGTTGCCAAAATGTTGCCACGGGCGCGGGGAGCAGGTTCTGTGATGTATCTGGACATGGGTGACAGTTCTGTATCAGGACATCGGTAACACTTCCTGTATCAGGACATCGGTGACAGTTAGATAGTTTTCGGTCGCCGTCCGCGCGGT
>NZ_SOFS01000029.1 GCF_004402235.1 Cryobacterium glucosi | reverse complement strand
GGCATTTGACATTGTGCACGCTGTTGAGTTCTCAAGGATCGGACGCACCCGGCTTCAGGCCACACCGTAACCGGCTTAGTGGCTGTCGCTCCGAGGCAACTTGTCTAACCTAACCTCCCCCGCAGCCCCTGTCAAATCGGCCGGAACCCCGCTTCTCGACACGAAAACGCGTCCACAAAAGGAGTTCAACCAATCCGACAAAACTTACGGGAGGAAGACTTTCAAGCCTACGCCTCGCACATCTGAATCAAGGATTCGAGAGTGAGAAGAGCGTAAAACTTCGGTCCCACGTGAGGCCGGAAAGCACTGCGGCTTTTCCGCACCTTTGGGGTACGTGAAGACATTACGTGCCCCCACCACCCCCGTCAAAACCCGCACCACCCCGGGCGTGTCACGCCCCTGCCCACGCCGCCCCTAGCATCCGCGAGAGTACGATTTTGGCCCTTAAACCGGAGGTTTAAGGGCCAAAATCGTACTCTCGCGGCGGGGACTGCTCGACGAAGACGCCGGGCAGGGACTACTCGACGAAGACGCCGGCCAGGGTCTTCTTGCCGCGGCGGAGCACGGCGACACCACCGGGGAGCACGGCCCCCTCGATGGTCTGGTCCTCGCTGAGGACCTTGACGTTGTTCAGGTACACCCCGCCCTGCTTGATCGCGCGCCGGGCCTCGCTCAGGCTCGTCGTGAGTCCGGTGTCCACGAGCAACTGCATGACGGGTGCGTGCGGGGCCGTTGTCGTGTTGGGGAGTTCACGCAGGGCGGCCTCGAGGGTCTCCTCGTCGAGGTCGGCGAGGTCACCCTGGCCGAAGAGGGCCTGCGCGGCGTGGATGGCAGCATCCGTCGCCGCCCGCCCGTGCACGAGGCTCGTCACCGAGACGGCGAGGGTGCGCTGGGCGAGCCGCTTGAAGGGTTCCGTGGCAACCGATTCCTCGAGGCCCTCGATCTCGGCCCGCGTCAGGAACGTGAAGATCTTGAGGCGCAGGATCACATCGGCGTCGTCGGTGTTGAGCCAGAACTGGTAGAAGGCGTATGGGCTCGTCAGGGTGGGGTCGAGCCAGACGGCGTTGCCCTCGCTCTTGCCGAACTTGGTGCCGTCGCTGTTCGTGATCAGTGGTGTTCCGATGGCGTGCACGCTCGCACCCTCTGCCTTGCGGATCAGGTCCGTGCCGCTCGTGAGATTGCCCCACTGGTCGCTGCCCCCGGTCTGCAGCACGCAGCCGTGCGCGCGGAAGAGCTCGAGGAAGTCCAGGCCCTGCAGCACCTGGTAGCTGAACTCGGTGTAGCTGATGCCGGCGTCGGAGTTCAGCCGCGCGCTCACCGCATCCTTCTTGAGCATGGTGCCGACCCGGAAGTACTTGCCGATGTCGCGCAGGAAGTCGATCGCGCTGAGCGGACCGGTCCAGTCGAGGTTGTTCACCAGGGTGACGGGATTGTCGCCCTCCGCGCTCAGGAAGCGCGACACCTGCGCCTGCAGGTAGCCGACCCAGGTGCCGACGGTGTCCTTGGTGTTCAGCACCCGCTCCGCGGTGGGCCGCGGGTCGCCGATCAGACCGGTGGAACCGCCGACGAGGCCGAGCGGCCGGTGACCGGCGAGCTGCAGGCGGCGCATCAGCAGGAGCTGGACGAGATTTCCGAGGTGCAGGCTCGGCGCGGTCGGGTCGAACCCGCAATAGAAGGTGATCGGCTCCCCCGCGAGCAGCGCGCGCAGCTCGGCCTCGTCGGTCGACACCTGCACGAGGCCACGCCAGGAGATCTCCTCCCAGACATTCTCGAAGGTGACGTCGTTGGATTGCTGCTTGAGGATCACGGGATCTGACACGCAGCCCAGATTACCAGCGCGGCCGTGCCGGGCCGGGAGGACAGGCCTGAGCCTTCATCGTGAATAATTAAGCCTGAAGAATGAATATTCAGATATATAGCGTGTACGCTTACTTTATGCGGGCGAACTCCCGCGCTGCACAGCAATCGCACCGGAGGGCGCGCTCATGTTCGTGATCACCGCAGACCAGATCGACAGTCGCCACGACCGGGACCGGGCCGGCGAGATGATCGCCCGCCTCGCCGCCGACTTCGGCCCCGCCTTCCTCCTGCCGCCAGACCAGACCTCCGGCGACGAGATCCAGGCGCTGCTCACCGACGCCGCGACCGCGCTCGACGTCGTGTTCGCGCTGCACCGGTCGGGGCACTGGAGCATCGGCCTCGGCATCGGCCCGGTCCGGGTGCCGCTCCCCCACGCCACCCGGCAGGCCTCCGGCGCGGCATTCATCGCCGCGCGGGCCGCCGTGACGCGAGCCAAGAAAGCGGATGCCCGCTTCGCCCTCGACGCAGACGGGTCCGGGGCCACGGCGGCCGGGGCATCCGCCGGCCGGGCCCACCCCGGCTTGCCCGCTGGCGCACCGATTCTGGCCGGCGCCGAGGTCGAGGCGCTCATCGCGACCGTGCTCCTGCTCCGCCAGCGCCGCTCGCCGGAGGGCTGGGCGGCGGTCGACCTGCTGCGCGGCGGGCTCAGCCAGGTCGACATCGCCGCCCGGCTCGGGATCACGCCCGCCGCGGTGAGCCAGCGGATCAAGTCCTCGCTCTGGAGGGTCGAGGAGGCTGCACACCCCGCACTCGTTAGGCTCGTGGAAGACCTCGAGCAGACTTCGACAGAAACGGACACCGCCGGATGACGATCCAGTCCTTCCAGATCCTCGCCACGCTGTACTGGATGCTGCTGTTGCTCGTGACGATCGGCTCGCTCGTCTGCGCCGTGCTCGCGTTCCGGTGGCGGAAGCAGACCTTCGCGATCATCTCGGCGGGCGGCCTCGCCGGCGCCCTGCTGATCGCGGCGGCCCCCGCTCCGGGCGGCAGCGACACCTTCGGCGTCATCCTCGGACTGATCGCACTCGCCCTCGCCGTCGTCGGCGGCGGTCCGATGGCCCTGCTCGCACTCGACTTCGCCACCCACGATTCCGCGCGGCCCGGCCAGCACGGCGGCATCCTCGTCGACGACGGCGCGACGCCCGCAGCACCCGGCGCGGCCGGTGCCGTGCACGAGGTGCTCCGCGGCGGTCTCATGATCGGCATCCTCGAACGGCTCGCGGTCGCGGGGGCGATCCTCGCCGGGTTCCCCGAGGCGATCGCCGTCGTCGTCGCCATCAAGGGCGTCGGCCGGTTCACCGAACTCACCGAGGCCGAAACCCGTGAGCGCTTCATCATCGGCACCTTCGCGAGCCTGATCTGGGCCTGCGCGTGCGCCGCCCTCGTGAAGATCGCGACGAGCTGAGCGACTGCGTGCGCTGAGTTACGGCCCCTCTGCGCGATCGGGAGGGTGTTTTGTCGGTGGCTTAAACCCCCGACGCGTTTCCAAGCTGCGGATGCCGCCGGTAGGGCGACACGGTCGGCTCGCCCGGGAGCCAGAATCGCCACGGGAACGCCACTCCCCCGCCGGGACCGCTCACGCCGGTGCGCGGACCGGTGCGTACCGCCGGCGCAGGAATGGCGGGAAGGGTCAGCTCGAACGGCAGGGCGCCGAGATCGGCGCCGTCGTCGCCGAGCCCGATACCGAGGGCGATCGTGAGCCGCGCCGGTCCCCTGGCCAGATCGCCGTCGGTCTTCGAGGTCGTGCGGCGCGACCGGGCTTCGGCCAGTCCGTCGACGATCTCGCCTCCGCGGAGCAGGAGCGCTGACGCGGCACCCTCCGGGGAACAGACGATGTTGGCGCAGACGTGCATCCCATAGCTGAAATACGCGTAGAGGTGCCCGGGCGGGCCGTACATGGTCGCATTACGCCGGGTGCGACCCCGGAAGGCATGCGAGCCCGGGTCGGTTCCGTCGCCGAGGTAGGCCTCCACCTCGGTGATGCGCAGCGCGACCCCGCCGTGGCGGAGAACCGCACCGAGCACGAGCGGGGCGAGTTCGATCGCCGGCCGTGCGAGCAGCTCCCGGTCGAGGCTCACCGGCGGCGCCCGTCACGTCGCAGTTCCCGCGCGGCGTTCACCCGTGGCGCCCGCTAGAGCGCGAGTGCCGAGGCGAGCACGCGCACCCGGGCAACGAGCACGGCCCGTTGCTCGGCAACGCGAACCGGGGCGGTGCCGCCCTGGCCGTCGCGACCCTCGACGGACCCGTGGATGCTCAGCACGCTGCGCACCTCGGGGGTCAGGTGCGCGGAGATCGTGAGGAGCGCGTCATCGTCGACCTCGTGGAGTTCGAGTTCGTTCTGCTCGGCGTACTTCACGAGGAGCCCGGTGATCTCGTGCGCGTCCCGGAACGACACACGCTGCTTGACGAGCCATTCGGCGACATCGGTGGCCAGGGAGTAGCCCGCGGGGGCGAGTTCCGCCATCCGCTCGGTGTGGAAGGTCAGCGTCGCGATCATGCCGGCGAAGGCGGGCAGGAGCACCTCGAGGGTGTCGATCGAGTCGAAGACGGGTTCCTTGTCCTCCTGCAGGTCGCGGTTGTACGCTAGCGGGAGACCCTTGAGGGTCGTGAGCAGGCCGGTGAGGTTGCCGATCATGCGACCGGACTTGCCGCGGGCGAGTTCGGCGATGTCGGGGTTCTTCTTCTGCGGCATGATCGAGGACCCGGTCGAGTACGCGTCGTCAAGGGTGACGAAACCGAATTCGCGGGTGTTCCAGAGGATGATCTCCTCGGCGAGGCGGGAGATGTCGATGCCGATCTGGGCGGTGATGTACGCGAACTCGGCGACGAGGTCGCGGCTCGCGGTTCCGTCGATCGAGTTCTCGACGACGTGGCCGAAGCCGAGGTCGGTCGCGACGAGCCGGGCGTCGAGGCCGAGGGTGTTCCCGGCGAGGGCGCCGGAACCGTACGGCGAGTAGTCCGCGCGCTTGCCCCAGTCGGTGAAGCGTTCGAGGTCGCGCACGAGCGGCCAGCAGTGCGCGAAGAGGTGGTGGGCGAGGAGCACCGGCTGCGCATGCTGCAGGTGGGTGCGCCCGGGCATGATCGCGGTCTCGTTGGCCTCGGCCTGGGCGGCGAGGGCGTCGATCACCGTGATCAGGTGCGCGGAGATGCTCGCGGCCTTGTCGCGGAGCAGCATCCGGATCAGGGTGGCGACCTGGTCGTTCCGGCTGCGCCCGGCGCGGAGCTTGCCGCCGAGCGGGGCGCCGACGATGTCGATCAGGCCGCGTTCGAGGGCGGAGTGCACGTCCTCGTCGCTCTCGGCAGGCTGGAAGCTTCCATCGTTGATGGCGGCGTCGAGCCGGTCGAGCCCGGCGATCATGGCGGCGAGTTCTTCGGCGCTCAGGTAACCAGCGGCGGCCAGGGCACGGGCGTGAGCCCGGGAACCCCGGATGTCGTATGGCGCGAGTGGCCAGTCGAACTGGGTCGACTTGCTCAACCGTGCGAGCTCGGGGCTCGGTCCCCCGGCGAAGCGGCCACCCCAGAGGGCGCCCGCCTCACCGGCGCGGTTGACCGGAGAATCGCCTGTCATGCTCCGGACCCTACTTGCCGGCCAGGTCGCGGCGTGCGGAGATCTTGCTCGGCAGCGACCACAGCTCGATGAACCCCTTGGCCATGCTCTGGTCGAAGGTGTCTCCGGTGTCGTAGGTGGCGAGGTTGAAGTCGTAGAGGCTCTGCGGGCTCGTGCGGCCGGTGACGACCGCGGTGCCGGCGTGCAGCTTGAGGCGGATGTCGCCGGTCACGTACTTCTGCGTCTCGTCGATCAACACGTCGAGGGCACGCTTGAGGCCGGAGAACCAGAGCCCGTCGTAGACGAGTTCTGCCCACTTGGCCTCGACGCCGCGCTTGTAGCGGGCGAGGTCGCGTTCGATGGTCATGTTCTCGAGCTCTTCGTGCGCGGCGATGAGGGCGATGCCGGCGGGGGCCTCGTAGACCTCGCGGCTCTTGATGCCGACGAGGCGGTCTTCGACCATGTCGATCCGGCCGACGCCCTGGTCGCCGGCGAGCTTGTTCATGATCTCGATGGCCTGCAGAGGCGTGACGGGCTTGCCGTCGATCGCGACGGGGACGCCCTGGTCGAAGCGGATGACGACCTCGGTCGCGTCCCGCGTGACCGTGGGGTCCTGGGTGTACGTGTAGAGGTCCTCGATCGGCGCGTTCCACGGGTCTTCGAGGAAGCCGGTCTCGACCGCGCGGCCGTAGACGTTCTGGTCGATCGAGTACGGGCTCTTCGCGGACTGCTTGATCGGCAGGTTGTGCTCCGCGGCGTAGATGATGGCCTTGTCGCGGGTCAGCGCGAAGTCCCGGACCGGGGCGAGGGAGATCAGGTCGGGAGCGAGCGCGGCGACGGCGGCCTCGAACCGGACCTGGTCGTTGCCCTTGCCGGTGCAGCCGTGGGCGACGCTGTCGGCGCCGAGCGCCTTGGCGGTGGAGGCGAGGTACTTGGCGATCAGCGGGCGGCTGAGCGCGGAGACGAGCGGGTAGCGCTTCTGGTACAGCGCGTTGGCCTTGAGAGCCGGGACGATGTAGTCGTTGGCGAATTCGTCCTTCGCGTCGACGACGATGGCCTCGACGGCGCCGCAGTCGAGCGCACGCTGGCGGATGGCCTCCATGTCTTCGCCGTCCTGCCCGACGTCGATGGCGAGTGCTACGACCTCCTTGCCGGTCGCATCCTTCAGCCAGCCGATGCCGACCGAGGTATCCAGTCCACCGGAGTATGCGAGCACAACACGTTCAGCCATGGTTCTCCCTCTAAATATCTACTAAGTCTCAGTTTACGGGTTGGTGTTGTGGCCGAGCAGCCAGACCAGCAGCGCCTTCTGCGCGTGCAGGCGGTTCTCGGCCTCATCCCAGATGATGCTCTGCGGCCCGTCGATGACGTCCGCGGTGACCTCGTAACCGCGGTCGGCGGGGAGGCAGTGCATGAAGAGCGCGTCGGGCTTGGCGCGGGCGAGCAGCGCGCTGTCGACGCGGTAGGCGCCGAGGGAGGCGACGCGTGCGGCCTTCTCGTCCTCGAATCCCATCGACACCCAGGTGTCCGTGACGACGACGTCGACGCCGGTGACCGCTTCCGCGGGGTCGGTGTAGAGGGTGATCGAGCCGCCGGTCTTCGCGGCGATGGCCTCGGCATCCGCCAGGACCTGCGGCTGCGGGGTGTAGCCGGCCGGGGAGGCGACACGGATGTGCATGCCCGCCGTCGCGCCGGCGAGGAGGTAGGAGTGCGCCATGTTGCAGGCGCCGTCGCCGAGGAAGGTCAGGGTGAGGCCGGCGAGCTCGCCGCGGTGTTCGCGGATGGTGAGCAGGTCGGCGAGGAGCTGGCAGGGGTGGAAGTCGTCGGAGAGCGCGTTGACGACGGGCACGGTGGTGCCGAGGGCCATCTCCTCGAGGCCGGCCTGGCCGTAGGTGCGCCAGACGATCGCGGCGACCTGGCGTTCGAGCACGCGGGCGGTATCGCCCGCGGTCTCCTTGCCCCCAAGCTGGCTGTTGGCGGTGCTGATGATCAGCGGGCTTCCGCCGAGGTCGGCGATGCCGACGGCGAAGGACACCCGGGTGCGGGTCGACGACTTGTCGAAGATCACGGCGACGGTCTGGGGGCCCGCGAGGGGTTTCGCCTGGAATCGGTCGCGCTTGAGCTCAACGGCCAGGTCGAGGATCTCGGCTTGTTCGGCCGGGGAGATGTCGTCGTCGCGCAGGAAATGGCGGGTCACGGGGTCACTTTCGCTGGAATGGGGGATTCTTCAGCCTAGAGGCTGGCCAGGGCGAGCCCGAATCGGCGCCCGAATTCGGCCAGCTCGGCCTCGCCGACGATGAGGGGCGGCGCGAGCCGGATGGTGGACTCGTTTGCGGCGTTGATGATGAGGCCGGCCTCGAGGGCCGCGTCGGCGAGCTTCAGGGCCACGGGCTCGGCGAGTCCGATTCCGAGCAGCAGGCCGCGGCCCCGCACCTCGAGGATGTGCGGGGAGTCGAAGCCGAGGATCAGGTCGCGGAGCTGCTCGCCGCGGCGGGCGGCGTTGGCGACGAGGCCGTCCCGCTCGATGATGCCGAGCACGGTGTTGGCGGTCGTGGTCGCGAGCGGGTTCCCGCCGAAGGTCGAGCCGTGCTGGCCGCGCTGGAACAGCTCGGACGTCGCACCGAAGGTGACGAGGGCGCCGATCGGTACCCCGCCGCCGATGCCCTTGGCGATCGAGATCGCATCGGGCAGGATGCCGTCGTGCTGGTACGCGAACCAGTCTCCGGTGCGTCCGGCACCGGTCTGCACCTCGTCGAGGATGAGCAGGACCCCGTGCCGGGTGCAGAGCTCTCGGGCGCGGCGCAGGAAGCCGTCCGGCAGGTCGATGACGCCGGCTTCCCCCTGCACGGGCTCGAGGAACAGGGCGGCGACGGTGTCGTCGATCGCGGCCTCGAGGGCCTCGAAGGTCGCGTGGATGTGCTCGACGCCGCCGGGCACCGGCAGGAACGGCGCCCGCATGGCGGGCTTGCCTGACAGGGCGAGGGCGCCCATGGTGCGGCCGTGGAAGGACTCGTGCAACGAGAGGATGCGGGTGCGCGGCCGACCGGGCTCACTCCCGATATTGAGGCGGGCGAGTTTGAAGGCCGCCTCGTTGGCCTCGGCGCCCGAGTTGCAGAAGTAGACACGGCCGGCCGGGCCGGCCCCGGTGATGCGCTTGAGCCGTTCGGCGAGCTCGATCTGCGAGGGGGACGCGAAGTAGTTGGAGATGTGCGCGAGGGTGCCGACCTGGGCTGACACGGCGGCGACCATCTCGGGGTGGGCGTGCCCGAGGGAGTTGACGGCGATGCCCGCGAGGAAGTCGAGGTATTCGGTGCCGTTCTCGTCCCAGACGTAGCAGCCGGCGCCGCGGACGAGCATCGCGCGCGGCGGCGCGAAGGTGAGCATCATCGCCGCGGTGTATCGGTCCCGCCAGCCCTCGCTGCGTTCCGCGAGCGTGGCCGCGTCGGTCGTGCCCGCGTAGGTTGCCGGTGAGTCGGTGATCGTTTCGCCTGTCATTCTCAAATCCGTCGTGTCGGTGGTGTGGTGCGGTTGGGCTTCAGTTCGCCCGGGGTACTACTTCGGTGCCGATCCCGCTCCCGGTGAAGACCTCGAGCAGGATCGAGTGCGGCACACGCCCGTCGATGATGGCCGCCTTGGCGACGCCGCCCTCGACGGCGTCGAGGCAGGCGGTCATCTTGGGGATCATCCCGGATTCCAGGTCGGGCAGCAGGGCGCGGAGCTCGGGCACTTCGATGATCGAGACGAGGGAGTCCCGGTTCGGCCAGTCGCTGTAGAGCCCGGCGACATCGGTGAGGATGACGAGCTTCTCGGCCCCGAGCGCGATGGCGAGGGACGCGGCGGCGGCGTCGGCGTTGATGTTCAGGGACTGGCCCGGGACATCCGTGTCTGGCGCGATCGAGGAGATCACCGGGATGCGGCCCGCGTCGAGCTGGGCGTGCACGGCCTCTGGGTCGACGCCGATCACGTCGCCGACGAGGCCGAGGTCGACCTCCTCGCCGTCGATCATCGTGCCGCGGCGGCGGCCCTGGAAGAGTCCGGCGTCCTCGCCGGAGAGGCCGGCCGCGAGGGGGCCGTGCTCGTTGATGTGGCTGACGAGCTCGCGGTTGATCTGGCCGGTGAGCACCATCCGCACGACGTCCATCGCCTCGGGGGTCGTCACGCGGTAGCCGCCGCGGAATTCGCTCTGGATGCCGAGGCGGTCGAGCATCGCCGAGA
Source organism: Cryobacterium glucosi (assembly GCF_004402235.1). Lineage (GTDB taxonomy): Bacteria > Actinomycetota > Actinomycetes > Actinomycetales > Microbacteriaceae > Cryobacterium > Cryobacterium glucosi. Next base: position 63,763 of record NZ_SOFS01000029.1, on the reverse strand, counting down.
TCTGCGGGCCGCCTCCGTGCACGACGACGGGGCGGAGGCCGGCATAACGCAGGTAGACCATGTCCTCGGCGAAGCTGCGCTGCAGCGCCTCGCTGACCATGGCGTTACCGCCGAACTTGACGACGATGATCTTGTCGTGGAAGTGCTTGAGCCAGGGCAGCGACTCGATCAGGGTCTCGGCCTTGACCGCGGCCTCGGCCCGGGTGTTCGACTCGGCCTCGGTCGTGTCGACCTCGGCGTCGCTCGCGTGCGTTCCGGTGCCGGTGTCCGCGAGCGGATGCCGGTGCGAGGCCTTGCCGTGCGTGTGACGGGTCAACTCGAGTACGCGCTGTTCTCTTCGACGTAGGCGTGCGTGAGGTCGTTGGTCCAGATCGTCGCTTCCGCGTCCCCCGCGTGCAGGGTGATCAGCACCGTGACGGAGCGTGGCGTGAGGTCGACGAGTTCGCGGGGCTGGTCCGGCTCCCCCGCGGTGCAGACCTGCACCCCGTTGATCGTGACGTCGATGTTGTACGGGTCGAAGGCGGCATCCGTCGTGCCGACGGCGGCGAGCACGCGGCCCCAGTTCGGGTCGTTGCCGAAGATGGCGGTCTTGAACAGGTTGCTGCGGGAGACAGCGCGGGCCACGGTGACGGCGTCGGCTTCGGTCTCGGCGTTGCGCACGGTGATGGCGACGTCGTGGGCGCTGCCCTCCGCGTCGGCCTGCAGCTGCAGGGTGAGGTCCTGGCAGATCGCGGTGAGCGCGGCGGCGAATTCGGCTTCGTCCGGCGCGATGCCGCTCGCGCCAGAGCCGAGCAGGCTCACGGTGTCGTTGGTCGACATGCATCCGTCGGAGTCGAGGCGGTCGAAGGTGATCCGGGTCGCGACCCGGAGCGCCCTGTCGAGCTGGGCGGAGTCGAGGACGGCGTCGGTCGTGATCACGACGAGCATTGTCGCGAGGCCGGGGGCGAGCATGCCTGCGCCCTTGGCCATCCCGCCGATCGACCAGCCGGCCGGCGCGGTCACGGCGGACTGCTTCGGAGTGGTGTCGGTCGTCATGATGGCCCTGGCGGCGGACAGGCCCGCTTCGGCGGACGTCGAGTCGTCCGTGCGCAGGGCGAGGGTGGCGTCCCAGATGCCTGCGGTGATCTTGTCCAGGTCGAGCTGTTCGCCGATCAGGCCGGTCGAGCAGACGAGCACCTCCCCGGCGGACACGCCGAGGCGGTCACCGACGGCCTCCGCGGTCGCATGGGTGGTCTGGAAGCCGATGCTGCCGGTGTAGCAGTTCGCACCGCCCGAGTTGAGCACGATCGCGCGGACGCTGCCGCCGCGCATGACCTGCTGGCTCCAGATCACCGGGTTCGCCTTGCAGCGATTGCTCGTGAACACGGTCGCGGCACTGGAGAGCGGGCCGAGGTTCTGCACGACGGCGAGGTCGAGTCCGCCGGACTTCTTGAGGCCGGCTGTGACGCCGGCTGCCGCGAATCCGGCGGGGGTTGTGACGCTCACGGGGCGACTCCATTCATGCTGAGGCCCAGGGTCTCGGGCAGCCCGAGGGCCAGGTTTGCGGATTGGATCGCGGCACCGGCGGTGCCCTTGGCGAGGTTGTCGACGGCGGTCACCGTGACGACGCGGCCGACGGCCTCGTCGACGGCGAGGCCGATCAGTGCGGTGTTGGCGCCGAGCACGTCGCTCGTGCGGGGGAAGTGTCCGGCCGGGAGCAGGTGCACAAACGGTTCGTCTGCGTATGCGCTCTCCCAGGCTGCGCGCACGGCGGCTGCGGAGGTGCCGGGCACGAGGCGCGCCGTCGCCGTCGCGAGGATGCCGCGGGACATCGGCACGATCACGGGCGTGAAGGAGATGGTCGGATTCACGGCGCCCGCCCAGCGCAGGCTCTGCTGGATTTCGGGAATGTGCCGGTGGGTGCCGCCGACCGCGTACGGGTTGGCGGATCCGAGCACCTCTGCGGCGAGGTTCGGGACTTTGAGGCTCTTGCCCGCACCCGATGGTCCGACGGCGAGCACGGCGACGAGGTCGGCCGGTTCGATCACGCCGGCGTGGATGCCGGGCGCGAGGGCCAGTGCGACCGTGCTCGCGTTGCACCCGGGCGCGGCGATCCGGCGGGCTCCGACCAGGCGGGAGCGCTGCTTGCCGCCACCGGGGATCGGGAGTTCGGGGACGCCGTACGCCCACGAGCCGAAGTAGTCGCCGCCGTAGAACGCCGCCCAGTCCACTGCATCCTCCAGCCGGTGGTCCGCGCCGCAGTCGATCACGAGCGTGTCGGGCGACAGCTCCGCGCTCAGGGCACCGGATGCCCCGTGCGGCAGGGCGAGGAAGACGACGTCGTGCCCGGCGAGGTTGACGGCGTTCGTGTCCACGAGGGTGAGGTGCGCGAGGCCGCGAAGGTGCGGTTGCACGTCGATCAATCGCTGGCCCGCGTTGCTGTGCGCGGTCACCGTGCGCACCTCGAATTCAGGGTGTCCGGCGAGCATTCGCAGCAATTCTCCGCCCGCGTAACCGCTCGCGCCTGCAATTGCTACCGAAAAAGCCATGTGACAAACCTATCGCGCTGCCCCGCGCCCCCGGGAATCCGGGCGACATCGGGTCGGTTCCCGCCGGCATCCGCACCCGGCCACCCGAGCGCACGTCAGCTGCGCACGCAAGAAAGTTGCGCGCCACCTCCGCCGCGACGCGCCAATCGCGCCCGATCGCGCGCCATTTCCGCCGTTTCGCGCCAGGCGTGCCTGGCGCGAAACGGCGCACGTGGCGCGCACCCCGGAGTCTTACTCGCGGAGGGTCGCGTCGAAGCGGGCGGCCGCGACGGCCACGCCGGCGAGCTTCGCGTCGCTCGCTTCCGCGGCGGTCAGGGTGCGGTCGGGGGCCCGGAATCGCAGCGCGAACGTCAGCGACTTGCGGCCGGGCTCGATCCCGGTGCCGCGGTAGTCGTCGACGAGCTCGATGTGGTCGAGCAGCGCGCCGGCCCCTTCAGCCACTGCCGCGAGCACCTCGGCTGCGGGCACCGTGGCGCTGACGACGAGCGAGAGGTCCTGGGTCGCTGCGGGCATCGTCTTGATCGGTGCGGCGTGCAGTTCGGAACCGGCCTGGGCGAAGACGTCGGAGAGGGTGATCTCGGCGACGGCGACCACGGCGGGCAGGTCGAAGCCGGTCGCGACGGCGGGCAGCAGTTCGCCCGCGAAGCCGACGCTCAGCTCGCCGTCTGCGGTGGCGACGAACAACTCGGCGGTGCGGCCGGGGTGCATCGCCGGGTGCAATCCCTGGCGCACCAGGATCGGCACGCCGGTCGCGAGCGCGACCTGCTGCACGGCGGCGAGGGCGTCCTGCCAGCCTGCGGCGATCGGCGCCCGGCCGGGCTGGTGCCGCACGGTGTTCCCGGTGAGAGCGACGGCGACGGAGTACGGCTGCGGCGGGATGCCCGCGTTGAGCTCGGCCTCGAGTGCCGTGCTGGGGCGGGTGGCACCCGCCGGTACGACGAGGCTGCCGTAGCGGATGCCCGCCACCGGCCGGAAGACGAGTCCCTGTTCGAAGACGGCCAGGTCGGTGATCCCGCGAGAACGGTTGCGGTGCGCGATCCGCAGCAGGCCAGGGAGGATCGAGGTGCGCAGGAAAGGCGCCTCGCCGTCGAGCGGATTGGCGACGCGGATCTGGGGGACCTCGGCGACGGCGGGGATGCCGGCGGCGGCACCGGCGGCATCCGTCGTGGTCGCGAGCGGTGCGAAGAGGCGGTTGTCGGCCTCGGATACGAACGGGTAGGCGAGCACCTCGGTGTGGCCGGTGGCCGCGAGGGTCTGCGCGACCGTGCGGCGCAGGCGCTGCACGAGGGTCAGGCCGCGGCCGGGCGGGGCGACCGGGAGCACAGAGGGGATGCTGTCGTAGCCGACGATGCGGGCGACCTCCTCTGCGAGGGTCCACTTGTCGGTGAGGTCGGGGCGCCAGGTCGGCGGGGTCACCGAGAGTCCGGTCGGGGTTTCGACGAGCAGGCCGCCGATCTCGGCGAGGGCTGAGCGCTCCTCGTCGTCCGAGTAGGTGCGCCCTATCAAGCCGGAGATGAAGTCGCGCGGGAGCTCGATCGCGACGGGCGGTACGGAGGAGTCGAGCGCGGAGCCGAGGCCGTCCGCGGTTCCGCCGGCGAGGTCGACGAGCAGCTGCACGACGCGGGCAGCTGCCACGGCGGCGACCTGAGGGTCCACTCCGCGTTCGAAGCGACGGGAGGCCTCGCTCGGGAGCTTGTGGCGGCGGGCGCTGCGGGCGATCGACACCGGGTCGAAGTTCGCGGCCTCGATGAGCACGTTCGTGGTGGATGCACCGATCTCGGTGCTGCGGCCGCCCATCACGCCGGCGAGGCCGATGGCACCGGACTCGTCGGTGATCAGGAGGTCCTCGGAGTGCAGGGCGCGCACGACGCCGTCGAGGGTCGTGAGCTTCTCCCCCGGTTCCGCCCGGCGCACCAGGATGCCGCCGGCGAGGGCGTCGAGGTCGTAGCCGTGCAGCGGCTGGCCGAGTTCGAGCATGACGTAGTTGGTCACGTCGACGACGAGCGAGATGGACCGCATGCCCGCGAGGGCGAGCCGGGTGATCATCCAGGCCGGAGTGGGCCGGGACGGGTCGACGCCGCGCACGGCGCGGGTCACGAAGACGCTCGCGCCCACGCGACCGCGGATGGGGGAAGCGTCGGCGAGCGTGACGGGGAAATCAATCGTGGAAACCGCAGTCACCGTCGCGAGGGCGGGGTCGCGGAAGGCGGCCCTTGTCGCGTGCGAGTATTCGCGGGCGATGCCGCGGATCGAGAACGCGTAGCCGCGGTCGGGGGTCACGTTGACCTCGACGGCGGTGTCGTCGAGTCCGAGGAGGGCGATCGCGTCGGTGCCGACCGGGGCGTCGTCGAGGCCGAGGTTCTTCAGGAGCAGAATGCCATCATGCTCGTCGCCGAGGCCGAGCTCGCGGGCCGAGGCGATCATGCCGTCGGAGACGTGGCCGTAGGTCTTGCGGGGCGCGATCGGGAACGGGCCGGGGAGCACCGCGCCGGGCAGGGTCACGACGACCTTGTCGCCGACGACGAAGTTGTGGGCGCCGCAGACGATGCCGTGCACGGCGGGGCCGCCGTCGGCCGCGGTTTCGTCGCCGGGCGCGACGCGCACCTGGCACCAGTTGATGATCTTGCCGTTGGTCTGCGGCTCTCCGACGAACTCGAGCACCTCGCCGACGACGATCGGGCCGGTCAGCTCGAAGCGGTGGATCTCTTCTTCTTCGAGGCCGACGCTCACGAGGGCGGCGTGTACGGCTTCGGGGGTCGTGCCGGGTTCGAGGTCGACGAATTCGCCGAGCCAGCTCAGGGGAACGCGCATCAGACGGTCATCCCGTACTGCTGGCTGAACCGTGCGTCGCCTTCGACCATGTCGTGCATATCCTTCACATCGTTGCGGAACATCAGTGCTCGTTCGACGCCGACGCCGAACGCGAAGCCCGAGTAGACCTCGGGGTCGATCCCCGCGGAGCGGAGCACGTTTGCGTTGACCATGCCGCAGCCGCCCCACTCGATCCAGCGCGCGCCGCCCTTGAAGGTCGGGTGCCAGACGTCGAGCTCGGCGCTCGGTTCGGTGAACGGGAAGTAGTTCGGCCGCAGCCGCACCTTCGCCTCCGGGCCGAAGAGGGCCTGCACGAAGTGGTCGAGGGTGCCGCGGAGGTGCGCCATCGTGAGCCCCTTGTCGACGGCGATGCCCTCGATCTGGTGGAACACGGGAGTGTGGGTCGCATCGAGCTCGTCGGTGCGGTACACCCGGCCGGGCGCGACGACGTAGACCGGCAGCTCGCGGGAGAGCAGGGCGCGCATCTGCACGGGCGAGGTGTGCGTGCGCAGCACGAGGTGTGCCTCGGGCGGGTCGATGAAGAAGGTGTCCTGCATCGCGCGCGCCGGGTGGTCCTCGTCGAAGTTGAGCGCGTCGAAGTTGAACCACTCGCTTTCGAGCTCGGGGCCTTCCGCGACCTCCCAGCCCATCGCGACGAAGACGTCGGCGACGCGTTCCTGCAGCAGGGCGAGCGGATGCCGCGCCCCGGCGTGCCAGGTCGACGCCGCTGCCGTGACATCCACCGTTTCAGCGGCGAGCTGTGCGGCGGCCTCTGCCGCGCCGATCTCCGCCTCGCGGGCGGAGAGGGCCTGGTTGACCCGGGCCCTGGCCTGGCCGACGAGCTTGCCGGCCGCCGCCTTCTGTTCCTTGGACACCGAACGCATCAGTGCGTTCAGGCGGGAGAGCGGAGACGCCTCACCGGCGTGTTCGCTCCGGGCCGCCTTGAGGGCGGACGAGTCGGCGGCGGCGGATATGGCGGCCAGGGCGGCGGTGACCGCCGCGGTCACGGCCGCTTCGGAGATTTCGGCCGGTGCGGGGTTTTCGGTGGATTCAGACACAAGTCCCAAGTTTAGTGCGTGGGCTTCGAACCGCTCCGCCGGGCGATCCGCCGGGCCAGCCACGACAGCGACAGGTTCATCGCGAGGTAGATGACGAGCACGACGAAGAAGAAGGAGAAGGAGTATCGGTTGCCGAAGAAGTTGGTCAGGTCACGCATGCTGCGCAGGAGTTCGGAGTATCCCACCACGAAGGCGAGCGAGGTGTCCTTGAGCAGCACGACGAGCTGGGCGATGATGATCGGCAGCATCTGCCGGAAAGCCTGCGGGAATTCGATCCGGAGTCGCGTCGCGATGGAGGTCAGGCCGATCGCGAGACCGGCTTCGCGCTGGCCGCGTGGGAGCGCCTTGATACCGGCCCGGAGGGCCTCGCCGATGATCGCGCCGTTGTAGACGGCGAGGGCGGCGACGCCGGCCCAGAACGATCCGGTTGAGAAGACGAGCAGGACGAACAGCATCATCAGCAGCACGGGCATGCCGCGGAAGAATTCGAGGACGACCGTGGTCGGCACCCGGATCCAGGCCGTGTCGGAGGCGCGGCCGAAGGAGAACAGCACACCGAGGACGAGGGCGAGGACGGCCGCGACACCGGCCATCTCGAGGGTCGCGAGCGCGCCGCGGCCGAGCGAGCGCCAGACCTCGAGGTCGTTGAAGACGTCCCAGCGGCTCAGGTCCCAGAGTCCGGGCTGCACGGCGCCGTTGGCGCTCGCCTTCGGGGCTCCCAGGGCGAGCACGAGGGCGACGACACCGACGGCGATCACGGCGACGCCGACGTAGGAGATGATGCGGGACATCCGCCGGGCCTTGGGGCCTGGCGCATCGTAGAGGACCGAGGTCATCGGAGCACCGCCACTCTCTTCTCGACCCGGCCGGCGATGATGCCGAGGGTCACGGTGATCAGCAGGTAGAAGACGGCCACCGCGAGCAGGATTGCGAGGACCTGGTCGCCGCGGTCGTTGGTGACCTGGCGGGCGGCGCCGAAGAGTTCGAAGACGAAGAAGGCGCCGGCGACGGAGGTGTTCTTCGCGAGGGCGATGAACACGTTGATCAGGGGCGGCACGACCATCCGCAGCGCCTGCGGCAGGATCACGAAGGCGAGCGACTGGCCGAAGCCGAGCCCGATGCTGCGGGCGGCCTCGGCCTGGCCGACGTGCACGCCGTTGATACCGCTGCGCACGGCTTCGGCGACGAACGGCGAGGTGTAGACGGTGAGGCCGATCGCTGCGAGCGTGAAGTAGCCGGGCGAGAACTGCAGGTATGGCAGCAGGAACGCGCAGAAGAAGAGGATCAGGGTCAGGGGTGTGTTGCGGATGATCTCGGTGTAGACCGTGGCGAAGCCGCGGAACGAGCCGATGGGCGAGATGCGCAGGCCGGCAACGATCAGGCCGAGAATGAGTGCGCCCACCCCGGAGATGACGAGCAGGCCGAGGGTGTTTCGAAAGCCTTCGAGGAAGACCGGCAGGTTATCGATGACTGCGTCCATGCCTCAACTCCTCTTCTATGTCTGTGTCTGTGGGTGTCGGTGGGTGCATTCGAACGCGAGGCCGGGCGGATGCCGCATCAGGCATCCGCCCGGCGTCGCGCGGGTTCTAGTAGCGGTTGATGGTCGGCGGGGTGGGGGTGTCGAGGACCTTGCCTGCGGTGGCCTCCCAGGCCGCTGCCCAGGTTCCGTCGGTGAAGGAGGCGTCCAGGGTGTCGTTGATGAAGGCGCGGAATTCGGTGTCGTCCTTCTTCAGCCCGATGCCGTACGGCTCCTTGGTGAATGGCTTGCCGACGACCTCGAATTCGCCGGAGTTCTGGTCGGCGAGACCGGCGAGGATGACGTTGTCGGTCGTGACCGCGACGACTTCACCGCTGCGCAGCGGGCCGAGGCAGTTGGAGTAAGTGTCCGTCGCGATCACGTTGGTCGTGTACGCGGCGATGTTCTTCTCCGAGGTCGAGCCGCTCACGGTGCAGACCGGCTTGCCGGTGAGGTCTTCTGGCCCGGTGATCTTGTTCGGGTTCCCGGCGAGCACGAGCAGGTCCTGTCCGGCTTCGTAGTACGGGCCGGCGAAGGAGACGACCTCCTTGCGCTTGTCGTTGATCGTGTAGGTCGCGATGACAATGTCGACCTGGCCGTTCGTGATGAACGGTTCCCGGTTGGCCGACACGGTCTCGACCCAGTTGATCTTGTCCGCTGCGATGCCGAGCTTGGCCGCGATGAGCTTGCCGATCTCGACGTCGAATCCGACGGGGCCGTTCGGGCCCTTGAGTCCGAACAACGGCTGGTCGAACTTGGTGCCGATGGTGATCTTGCCTGCTTCGGCGAGCTTGGCCATGGTCGTGCCCGGCGCGAACGTCGGGGTGGCGGCGACGGGGGCCGCAGAGGGGGATGCACCGGAGTCGGTGCAGGCGCTGAGCGTGAGAACGCTCGCGAGGGCAATGGCAGAAATCACTAGACCTTTATTGAGTCGCATGGTGTCCTCCTGGGTGCTGTGTGCGGGGATCGCCGGTCGTGTGACCGGCAAGTACTGCGGGAAGAGGATCCTCAGTGCGCGAGGATCTTCGAAAGGAAGTCTTTGGCGCGGGTGGTCTGCGGGTTGGTGAAGAAACGGTCCGGGGTCGATTCCTCGACGATCTCGCCCTCGGCCATGAAGATGACCCGGTTGGCGGCCCTGCGGGCGAAGCCCATCTCGTGGGTGACCACGATCATGGTCATTCCGTCGTTGGCGAGATCGATCATGACCTCGAGAACCTCGTTGATCATTTCGGGGTCGAGTGCGCTCGTCGGCTCGTCGAGGAGGATGACCTTGGGTTCCATGGCGAGGGCCCTGGCGATCGCGACGCGCTGCTGCTGGCCGCCGGAGAGCTGGGCGGGCATCTTGTGGGCCTGGTCGGCGACGCCGACCCGCTCGAGGAGGGCCATCGCCCGGGTCTCGGCGTCGGCCTTGGACAGCCCGCGCACCTTGATCGGCCCGAGGGTGACGTTCTGCAGCACCGTCATGTGCGCGAACAGGTTGAACGCCTGGAAAACCATGCCGACGTCGGCCCGCAGCCGGGCCAGGCCCCTGCCCTCTTCGGGAAGGGCCTGACCGTCGATCGTGATGACGCCGGAGTCGATCGTCTCGAGGCGATTGATCGCCCGGCAGAGCGTGGACTTGCCCGACCCGCTCGGGCCGATGACAACGACGACCTCGCCACGGGTGACGACGGCGTTGATGTTCTTGAGGACGTGCAGCTCGCCGAAGTGCTTGTTGACATCGGTAACGACCACGAGGGGCTCGCCCCGACGCACCGTGATGTTCGACGTAGCCGGCGTGGGATCTGTAGGCTCCATATCCCCCAATCTAGGGGAAATTGTTAGCAGCGCAAACCAATCCGCACGCCGGCGGGCCCGGTTCCCGCGACTAGCTGCGCTGCGCGAAGGCGCTTTCGTACAGGCAGACGGATGCCGCGGTCGCGAGGTTCATCGACTCGGCGTGGCCGTAGATCGGCACGGTGATCGAGCGGTCGACGAGGGCCAGGTCCTCATCGGTCAGGCCGCGGGCCTCGTTGCCGAACAGCCAGGCCGTCGGCGCGAGAAGGAGTCCCTCGTTGCGGGCGGCGAGCAGGTCGGTGCCCTTGATATCGGCGGCGAAGATCTGGAGGCCGGCGAAGCGGGCGCGCTCGCGGACGTCGTCGAGGGTGACGCCGACGGCGACGGGCAGGTGGAAGATCGAGCCCGTGGACGAGCGCACGACCTTGGGGTTGTAGAGGTCGACGCTGCGACCGGTGAAGATCACGGCGTCGGCACCGGCGGCATCCGCTGCCCGGATGATCGTGCCGGCGTTGCCCGGGTCGCGCACCTCTTCGAGGATCGCGATGAGCTTCGGTTCCTTGGCGAAGATCTCCTTGACCGAGGTGGGGAACTGGTGGCAGACCGCGACGAAGCCCTGCGGGGTGACGGTGTCCGCCATCGTCTCGAGGACCTGCTCGGTGACGAATTCGACGTCGACGCCCGCATCGACGGCGGTTTCGGCGATCTCGGGGTGGCGCTCAAGGGCCGTCGGGGTTGCGTACAGCTCGACGACGAGCTCCGGACGGAAGTTCAGGGCCTCGGCGACGGCCTGCGGGCCCTCGAGAAGGAACAGCCCGGTCTCGGAGCGCGCGGCCCGGTTCGACAGCTTCGCAACGGCCCGCACGCGCGGAGAACGGGGATTATCTAACATGCTCCCAGCCTACTTGCCGGGGCTGTGGCGGCGCGGTTGCCGCGCTGACAGCCGGCCATAGCCATCTCATAGCGCCGGCATAGCTGGCCCATGGACGCACTCGGCAAGCTCAAAGGATCAACCTTTGGAGGAGCCATGACCGGCCACATCGTTCCGGGTCACGTGACCCGCCCACCCGTATCCGTGCCGCGCACATCCGGCGCGACCACAGGGTCCAGCACGTCCGGCGCCGCAGCGCCGTCGACGGCGCGCCGCGGACTGATCGCCCGGATCATTCTCGGAGAGCGCACGGACGCCGCCTGGATCCGGCCGTCGTTCTGGGCGCTCCTGATCGTCACCGGCCTGCTCTACCTCTGGAACCTGAGCGAGAGCGGCTGGGCGAACAGCTTCTACGCCGCCGCGGTGCAGGCAGGGTCCAGGAGCTGGACCGCCCTGTTCTTCGGATCTCTCGACTCCTCGAACTTCATCACCGTCGACAAGCCGCCGGCATCGCTCTGGGTGATGGGGCTCTCGGCGCGGATCTTCGGTTTCTCGAGCTGGAGTGTGCTCGTGCCGCAGGCGCTGATGGGCGTCGCGGCCGTCGCCCTCGTCTTCGCGACCGTGCGGCGCAGCCTCGTGGCCTTCGGCCAACGGCTGGGCGCCGTCGGCGGGCTCGTGGCCGGCGCGGTGCTCGCGTTCACGCCCGCCGCGGCGCTGATGTTCCGCTTCGACAACCCCGATGCACTCCTGACGGTGCTGATGACGGCTGCCGCGTACTGCGTGGTCCGCGCGCTGCCCGCCGCGAGCTGGCGCTGGCTCGCCCTCGCCGGCGTCGCCCTCGGCTTCGCCTTCCTGACCAAGATGCTCCAGGGCCTCCTCGTGCTGCCGGCCTTCGGCCTCGCCTACCTGCTCCTGGCGAATACGACCGTCTGGCGCCGCCTCGCACACCTCGGCGTCGCCGCGGGCGCCCTCGTCGTGTCGGCGGGGTGGTGGGTGCTCGCGGTCGCCCTGTGGCCGGCATCCGCTCGCCCATACATCGGCGGGTCCACGGACAACACCGTGCTCGACCTCGTCTTCGGCTACAACGGCCTCGGTCGGATCTTCGGGGCGACCGCAGGCGGCGGCGGAAACGCGGGGGGCGGCACGACAGCCGCGGCCGGCTCGAGCTTCGGCGGCGCGACCGGGCTCAGCCGCCTGTTCAGCAGCGAGATGGGCCTCGAGATCTCGTGGCTGCTGCCGACGGCGCTGCTCGCCCTGGTCCTCGGTCTCTGGGCCACCCGGAAGCGGCACCGTACCGACGGCGCCCGCGCTGCTCTCGTGATCTGGGGCGGCTGGCTGCTCGTGACGGGACTCGTCTTCAGCTACATGAGCGGCACCATCCACCCGTACTACACCGTCGCCCTCGCCCCGGCGATCGCGGGCCTCGTCGGAACCGGCGGCGTCGTGCTCTGGCACGGCCGTTCGCACTGGTTCGGCCGGCTCGGCCTCGCCGCGATGATCGCGGCCGCCGGTGCCTGGGGCTTCGTGCTCCTGTCCGAGAACGCGGACTGGCTGCCGTGGCTGCGCTGGACGCTGCTCACGGTGACCCTGCTCGGCGCGGCCGGTTTCGTCGTCGGTGCCGCATTGAGCTGGCGCCGCCTCACGACCGTCGCGGTTCTGGTCGGCATGCTCGGCGGCCTCGGCGGGAGCGCGGCATACGCGATCGCGACGGCTTCGGTCGCGCACAACGGCTCGATTCCCGCTGTCGGTTCTGTCTCGTCCTCGAGCGGAATGGGCGGCGGCGCGGGCGGCGCGATGGGCGGTGCCCCCACCGGCGACGGCGGCGGCACGAGGCCCGATGGCGGCACGGCGCCGGACGGCGCAGGCGGCACTCCCCCGACGGGAGGCACCGGCGGTCCGGACGGCTCGGGCACGACCGGAACGACGGGCACCGATACCGGCTCCGGCACGAGCGACACGGGCACGGATGCCGCGGCGAACGCCGGCGACTCCGGCTCCGCTCCCTCCGGCGCGGGTTCGGATTCCGCGACCTCGTCCGAGCTCACCGCCCTGCTCACGGCCTCGACGGCTCGCTGGGCCGCGGCGGTCGACGGATCGCAGTCCGCTGCGACGCTCGAACTGTCCACCGGCGTCGCCGTGATGGCGATCGGCGGCTGGAGCAGTGACCCGACGCCGACCCTCGCCGAGTTCCAGGCGTACGTCGCGGCCGGTGACGTCGGCTACTACATCTCCGGAAGCCAGGGCGGCGGCATGGGCGGCGGCGACAGCACCGCGACGGCCATCGCGACCTGGGTGGCCGCGACATACACCGCGACCACGGTCGGCGGCTCGACGGTCTACGACCTCTCGACCCCCGCCGCCTGACCCGGTTCCGGGCGCGGGAACGCAAAAACGGGAGTGGGCCCTGGGGCCCGCTCCCGTTTTGGGTGATGCGGAGTGCTGGTGGAACGAACTGCTCGCGAACTGAACGGCGCTGAAGCGTGAAGGCTAGGCCTTGACCTTCGGTGCGGACGTGTCGGCGGGCAGTGCTGCCTTGGCGCTCTCGACGATGGCGGCGAAGGTGGCCGCTTCGTTGACCGCGAGGTCGGCGAGGATACGACGGTCGACCTCGATGCCGGCCAGGGCGAGGCCCTGGATGAGGCGGTTGTAGGTCAGGCCGTTCTGGCGGGACGCAGCGTTGATCCGCTGGATCCACAGGCGACGGAAGTCACCCTTACGTGCACGACGGTCACGGTAGCTGTAAGTGAAGGAGTGAGTGAGCTGCTCCTTGGCCTTCGTGACCAAACGGGAGCGCTGGCCGCGGTAACCCTTGGCGCGCTCGAGGATGACGCGGCGGCTCTTGTGAGCATTGACCGCTCTTTTTACTCTTGCCATTTTCTTGTTCCTTTAGGGGTACGGGGTCTAGCGACCGAGAAGCTTCTTGATGACCTTGGCGTCGGCCTTGGCCAACACCTGGTCGTGGTTCAGGCGGGACTTGCGCTGGGTGCTCTTGACCTCGAGGTTGTGGCGCAAACCGGCCTGCTGCTTCATGATCTTGCCGCTGCCGGTTACCTTGAAGCGCTTCTTAGTCCCGGAGTGGGTCTTCATCTTAGGCATTTTTTTCCTCCTGTTTCGCTGCCTTATCAGCAGCTCTATGTGCATTGGCCTCTGCCTTGGCCTCTGATTTGTTCTTCAGTGGGCCAATCACCATGACCATGTTTCGACCGTCGATAGTCGGGCTCGATTCGACCGAACCGAATTCCGCGACATCCTCGGCAAATCTTTGGAGCAGTCGTACGCCCTGGTCGGGACGGGACTGTTCACGGCCACGGAAAAGAATCATGGCCTTGACCTTGTCGCCGGCCTTGAGGAAGCCTTCGGCGCGTTTGCGCTTGGTCTCGTAGTCGTGCGTGTCAATCTTGAGGCGGAACCGAACTTCCTTAAGAATGGTGTTCGCCTGGTTGCGCCGGGCCTCCTTGGCCTTCTGCGCAGCCTCGTACTTGAACTTGCCGTAGTCCATGATCTTTGCGACCGGCGGCTTGGAGGTAGGGGCAACCTCGACGAGGTCCAGATCCGCCTCCTGTGCCATGCGCAGTGCGACGTCAATGGCCACGACCCCGATCTGCTCGCCGGCGGGGCCGACAAGACGGACTTCAGGGACGCGGATACGGTCATTTGTACGGGGATCGCTGATGCGTCTCTCCTTCTCTCATGCATCGTGACTACAGCCAGGCAACGGATGCCGCCTGGCGACGAAGAGAGGAAAATCGCGTGCGAAATGGTGGAGCGTTATTGCTCAAACACTGCGTACGGCACCCTGTCTACCTTCGCGCCACTGTTTCCAGTGCCACGACGGCGGAGTGCAAACAACCCGGTAACCTTTGTGAAGCGGTATGCGCGGGTGGGAGATTATCCACTTTCGTACCGAGATAAATACCTCGGAGCCCGGACGAGTCTAACAGAGGAATGCAGTGACCAGTAGCACAAGCCAGGATGCCAGCCAGGAAACCCGCGATATCGCCGATGTGGCCGCCGTGGAGATCATCACGACGGCGTGCGTGCACCTGATGAGCGCCGCTGCGGTGAAGTGCGGGCTCGCCGACGACCCCGACACGCAGATCGACCTCGACGAGGCCCGGAAGCTCATCAACGCCCTCGCCGGGCTCGTGACGGCGGCCGCCCCCGACATCGCCGACATGCACGCGCGGAGCCTGCGCGACGGGCTGCGTTCGCTGCAGCTCGCGTTCCGCGAGGCCTCCGCGATCCCGGACCCGATCGGCGCGGGCCCAGGCGAGAAGTACACCGGCCCGGTCAACTAGCCCGATCACCCTTCCCTGAGGTGTCGCATATCGACGTTCCCGCGACCCGCGAACGTCGATATGCGACACCTGAGCCGGCACGTCAGGTCTGGCAGCGGGGACACCAGTAGGTGACCCGCTGCTCGAGCTCAGAGCTGCCGAGCGTGCCCTGGCGGATGCGGGTGCCGCAGCGTCGGCAGGGCCGGCCGGCACGGCCGTAGACCCAGGACTGTTCGCCGCGGCGGGCGGAACCCGTGGTGATTCGGTCGGTTCTGCCGCGGTTCGCGACGATCAGCCGGTGCGCGAGGTCGACGAGACCGGCGACATCCGTCACGTCGGCCACCGGCCGGGTGGGCAGCACGCCCCGCAGGAAGCAGAGCTCGTTCACGTACTCGTTGCCGAGACCCGCGAGGTTCGCCTGGTCGGCGAGTGCGACCGCGATCGGACGCTCGGGCCGGTCCTCCAGGCGGCGCACGGCCTCGGCGGGGTCCCAGTCGGCGCCGAGCAGGTCGGGGCCGAGGTAGTCGAGCCTGGCGCCTTCCTCCCCGATGGGCAACACCTCGAGCACCCCGAGTTCGAAGCCGACCGCGATCCAGTCGGCCGTCTCGAGCACGGCCCTGGCCTGGAAGGCCGGCCGCTTCCAGGCCGAGCCGTGCCGGTAGAGGTGCCAGGCGCCCTCCATCTTCAGGTGTGAATGGATGCTGGCCTCCCCCACCCGGATCAGCACGTGTTTGCCGCGACTCGTGACCTCGTGCACGGTGTCGCCGGTGAGATCGACGGTCGCATAGGCCGGCACGCGGATGTCGCAGCGGGTCAGGACGGCCCCGCGCAGCGCCGTGTCGAGGTTGTGCGCGGTCAGCCAGACGGTGTCGCCCTCAGGCACGGTCGGCCTCAGGCATGCAGCTTCAGTCCCTTCGGCGTCACGCCGAATCCGGCGGCCTGGAGCGCGCGGCCGAACGGGGTGCCGATCACGAAGGCGCCATTGACCGTCTCGACGCCGAGTTTGGCGATCCGGCCGCTCGTCACCGTGGCGGCGAGGGCACCGGCCGCGGCCGCGAAGAGTGCGTCACGGGCGGCGGCGACGTCGGCACCGATGGGAGCACCAACGGCATCGTCGGCATCGGCGCGGTTACCCGCCGGCACGGCGCCGGCGTCGACATCGTCGGCCCCTCCGACCTGGCTTCCGTCGAAGGCGAGCACGGTCTTGCCGCCGCGTTCGACGTAGAGCGCGAGGGCGCCGTCGACGAGCACGACGATCGCGCCGGCCTTCCGGGCAGCACGGTGAGTGGTGCCGGCCGGCAGGGCCGGCCACGGCAGCACGGCCCCGTACGGGTTGGCCGGGTCGGTCGCGGCGAGCGTGACGACGACCGGCGCCCCCTGCCCTGCCGCGGCGGGACCCGCTCCCCGGCCACCGTGCGCGCCGGACTCCGACTCGGTGAAGGAACGCAACCGGTCGATCGTTCCGGCGGTCGCGAACTGTGCGGCGCCGAGCCCGTCGATGAAGTAGCCGCGCCGGCAGCGGCCGGATTCCTCGAAGCCGCTCAGGGTGCGGTAGACGAGCGCGAAGCCGCCGGTGACGCCCTCCCCCACGACGGCGCCGCGGGTGACGACCCCGTAGCGTTCGAGCAGGGTCTCGCCGAGGGCATGGGCGCGGCGGGTGGGTGAATCGTCGGCGACAGGCACGATCGACCAGCGGCCGGACACCGTCGGCGGTCCGCCGCGCAACGGCATCGCCGACCGGGCAAACCCGCGGCCGCCGTGCAGGCGTGCCCGAGGCACCGCCCTCCGGGTGCTGTGCGCCGTGCGGCCTCCGGAAAGCAGCGCCCGCACCGGGGCGAAGGTGTCGTTGCCGACGAGGCCGGCCCAGACCAGGTCCCAGAGGGCGTCGGCGAGGAGCACGTCGTCCTGGCTGCCGACCGCGTCGGCGAGCTGCCGGAAGAAGAACCCTCCCCCGCCGCCGAGGGTCGCGAGCACCTCGCGCTGCAGCTCCGTGGTCTCGACGAGGGCTGGCGGCGGCAGGGTGAGCGCGGCGGTCTCGGCGAGGTACAGGCTGATCCAGCCGTCGTTGCCCGCGAGGGTGCCTGCCCCCGCCCAGAGCACCTCGCCCGCGTTGGTGAGTTCGTCCAGCATCGCCGGCCGGTAGTCGCTCACCCGGGCGGGCAGCACGAGCGATTCCCAGGCGGACGCCGGGATGCGGGCCCCCTCGAGCTGTTCGATGACGGATGCGACGCCGTCGACGCCGCGCAGCCGTCCGCCTACATGTTGCCAGGACGGCAGGAACCGGCCCATCGTGATTTGATCGACGGGCTCGACCTCGTGGCGGAGCGCCGCGAGGGACCGCCTGCGGAGTCGGCGCAGAACCTCGGCGTCGCACCATTCGCTGCCGGTGCCGTGCGGCCGGTACTCGCCCTCGATCACCCGGCGGGTGCCGGCGAGACGTCGCAGCGCCCCGAGGGCGACGACCGGACCGAGACCGAAGCGGTCGGCGACATCCGCCACCGTGAACGGGCCGTGCGTCCGCGCGTACCGGCTGACCAGGTCGCCGAGCGGGTCTGGCACGGCCTCGGTGAAGGCGGCGGGCACCCCGAGCGGCACCGGAACGCCGAGGGCGTCGCGAAGCCGGCTGGCGTCCTCGATCACGGCCCACCACTGGCGGCCGGCGAACCCGGCCCTGAGTGCCCTGCGTGCGGCGACGAGCTCGAGCAGGCCGGTTTCGGCGTCGGGGTCGTCCTGGGTATCGAGCCGGGCGGCGACCTCCTCGGTCGTGAGGGGCCCGAGCTGGCGGAGGAGGTCGGCGATACCCTCGACGCCCCGCGCGTGCCGGTCGGCGGGCAGGCGCTGGAGTTCGGCATCCGTCTGCTCGATCACGGCGGGGTCGAGGAGCTCTCGCAGTTCGACCCTGCCGAGCAGCTCCGCGAGGAGGCTCGAGTCGAGGGACAGCGCCGTGGCCCGGCGCTCGGCGAGCGGTGAGTCGCCCTCATACATGAACGCGGCGACGTAACCGAAGAGCAGGGTGCTCGCGAAGGGGCTCGGGGTCTCCGTGCGGGTCTCGACGAGGCGGATCGTGCGGCTGTTGATCTTGCGGGTGAGGTCGAGCAGGGCCGGCAGGTCGTACACGTCCTGCAGGCATTCCCGCACGGTCTCGAGGATGATCGGGAAAGTGGGGAACGTGCGGGCGACCTCGAGCAGCTGGGCGGCCTTCTGCCGCTGCTGCCAGAGCGGCGACCGGGTGCCGGGGTTGTACTTCGGGAGCAGCAGGGCGCGGGCGGCGCACTCACGGAACCGGGCGGCGAAGAGGGCGGAGCCGCCGACCTCATCGGTCACGAGCTGCTCGATCTCCTCCGCCTCGAAGACGAAGAGTTCGGCGCCGGGCGGTTCGGCGTCGGTGTCGGGGATGCGCGCGACGATTCCGTCGTCGCTTGCGACGCACCCGCCGTCGAGCCCGTAGCGTTCCCGCACCCGGGCGGCGACCGCGAGCGCCCACGGCGCGTGCACCTGCATGCCGTATGCGGAATGCAGGATCACCCGCCAGTCGCCGAGTTCGTCGCGGAACCGTTCGACGACGAGGGTGCGGTCGGTCGGCAGCTGGCCGGTGGCCGCGCGCTGGTCGGCGAGGAAGACCAGGAGGTTGTTCGCGGCGCGCTCATCGAGCCCCCCGGCCGCGCAGCGGACCCGGGCGGCGGCCTCCGGCAACGCGGAGACCTCCCGGACGAAGGCGCCGACGGCCTCGCCGAGTTCCGCCGGCCGGCCCAGGCCGTCACCCTTCCAGAACGGCAGCCGCCCCGGCTCGCCGAACGCCGGGAGCACGAGCACCCGGTCGTGGGTGATCTCCTGGATCCGCCAGCTCGTCGTGCCGAGTGCGAAGACGTCGCCGACCCGGGATTCGTAGACCATCTCCTCGTCGAGTTCGCCGACACGACGCCCTGTGGTCTGCTCGCCGCCGACCATGAAGACGCCGAAAAGCCCGCGGTCGGGAATGGTGCCGCCGCTTGTGACGGCGAGGCGCTGCGCGCCGGGACGCCCGGTGAGCAGGCCGGTGTCGCGGTCCCAGACGATCCGGGGGCGGAGCTCGGCGAACTGGTCGGAGGGGTACCGCCCGGCCAGGAGGTCGAGCGTTGCCTCGTATGCCGAGCGGGGCAGGCCCTGGAATGGGGCGCTGCGGCGCACGATGTCGAACCAGTCCTCGGCCTGGATCGGCTCGAGCGCCACCGCCGCGACGGTCTGCTGGGCGAGAATGTCGAGCGGGTTCGATGGCACCGCGATCGACTCGATCAGTCCGGCGACCATCCGCTCGGCGGCGACGGCGGCGTGGATGAGGTCGGCACGGTGCTTGGGGTAGATGACGCCGCGGGAGATCTCGCCGACCTGGTGCCCGGCGCGGCCGACCCGCTGCAGCCCGCTCGCGACAGAGGGCGGAGACTCGACCTGCACGACGAGGTCGACGGCACCCATGTCGATGCCGAGTTCGAGGCTCGACGTCGCGACGACGCAGCGCAGCCGCCCGGCCTTGAGGTCCTCCTCGATCATCGAACGCTGTTCCTTGCTCACCGAGCCGTGGTGCGCGCGGGCGAGCAGGGGCTCGGCCCCTGCGCTCTGGCCGCTCGCTCCCATCAGGTCTGCCGGCGGCCGCGCAGGGCCCGCTGAACCGCGTGCTGAGCCTTCACCGACTGAGCCCGCACCGTCTGAGCCCGCACCGGCTGCGCCCGCTGCAGCGCCCTCGGCAGCGGATGCCGGTGCGACCCCTGCCCCGACCGGCGCGAGCTCGCCCGCGGCCTGCTCCGCGGCATCCGCCAGGCGCCCGGCGTAGATCTCGTTGAAGCGCGCGGTCAGTCGCTCGGCAAGGCGGCGCGAGTTCGCGAAGACGATGGACGAGGAATGCGCGAGCACCTCGTCGACAATGGCTTCTTCGACGTGCGGCCAGATCGAACCGGCCTGCGGCGCGGCGGCCGCTGTCGACCCCTCCCGTTCGGGAACGGGGCCCAGCTGCGTCATGTCGTCGACGGGGACGACGACGCGGAGGTCGAAGCGCTTGCCCGCGGCAGGATTGACGATCTGCACGGGGGCGGCGCCGCCGAGGAACCGGGCGACCTCCGCGGCCGGGCGGACGGTCGCAGAGAGACCGATCCGCTGCGCCGGCCGCGCGAGCAGCTCGTCGAGGCGTTCGAGAGAGACGGCGAGGTGGGCGCCGCGCTTGCTCGACGCGACGGCGTGCACCTCGTCGATGATGACGGTGTCGACACCCCGCAGGGAGTCACGGGCGGCGGAGGTGAGCATCAGGAAGAGCGACTCGGGGGTCGTGATCAGGATGTCGGGGGGCGTCTTGACGAGGCTGCGCCGGTCGGCGGCCGGGGTATCCCCCGAGCGCACGCCGACGGTCACCGTGACCGGACGGAAGCCGAGCCGGGCCGCCGCCTGGGTGATGCCGACGAGCGGAGCGCGGAGGTTCCGTTCCACGTCGACGCCGAGCGCTTTGAGCGGGGAGATGTAGAGCACCCGGGTGCGCGGCAGCGGGGCGGCGACCGTCCCTGCGGCATCCGTGGCCGCGGAAGACTCAGGGGCCGGCGTCGCCAGCCGGTCGATGGCCCACAGGAAGGCCGCGAGGGTCTTGCCCGAGCCGGTCGGGGCCACGACGAGCGCGTGCGAGCCACGGGAGATGGCGTCCCAGGCGCCGAGCTGGGCCTCGGTCGGCGCGGCGAAGGCCTGGCCGAACCAGGCCCGGGTGGCGGGCGAGAATCTCTGCAGGACCTCGGTCATCTCTCCATCTTCCCGCCCACCCCTGACAATCGGCCCCAGCGACCGGCCCGGTCAGCGTGACGCGGCGAGCTGCACGCGCAGGGAATCGACCTGGGTGGCGATCGTGTCGCTCGCCGACCACCGCGCGGCGAGCCGGGCGAGCGTCGCGTCGAGTTCGGCGCGGGTCAGGCCGTCGACGAGCTCGAGGCGCACCACGAGCTCTGGCCCGGCGAGCCGGCCGAGCGGGTCGCCGGCGGAGAGCGCGACGCCGAGCACGCTCAGCTCGCTCGTGATCGACGCCGCGAAGGCGTCGGCGACGGCGCGGCTCGCGTAGCTCGGCGTCCAGGGCTGGCCTTGCGCGATCGCCCACAGGGCCGGCCTCCGCACGACATATTCGGTCGGCGCGGTCGGGTCGAGCACGACGAGGTCGGTGTTCTCCTGTGCCGCGGCGAGGGCGATCCGGATGCCGTCGGCCGGCACCGGCCGCGCCGCACTGTTCCACGCGGCCATGGCTTCGGCCGAGGTGAACACCGGGAGCACGTTCCGACCGTCCGGTCCGGCGACCGTGATGACCGAGAGTTCCTGGGTCTTGTCGACGAGGAGACCGGCGTCGGTGTGCCCGGAGTCGCCGAGCGCCGTCACGAGCGGGATCAGCAGCCGGGACGAGCGGATCGCGTCGACGACGGCCTCCTCCCCGGACTCCCGGTCGCGGTAGCGGGCGAGGGCGGCGAGGAGGTCGAGCGGGGCCGATCCGTCGTCGTCGGCGTGGTCGTTGGCTTCGAAGGCACGGCCGGCCCAGGGCTGCCCGGCGGAGTCGGCAGGGACGCCGGCGCGACCGGGGCCTCCCTGGCCTTCTGGGCCCCCGGGGAGGCCGGTCGATCCGAGATTAACGGCCGGCGACATCCAGGGCCTCACCGAGGGTGAAGGCGCCGGCGTAGAGCGCCTTGCCCACGATCGCGCCCTCGAGTCCGAGCGGGACCAGCTCGCGCAGGGCGACGAGGTCGGCCAGGCTCGAGATGCCGCCGGAGGCGACGACGGGACGGTCGGTGTGCGCGAGCACCTGCCGGAGCAGGTCGAGGTTCGGACCCTGCAGAGTACCGTCCTTGGTGACGTCGGTCACGACGTAACGGGAGCAGCCCGCTTCCTCGAGGCGGGCGAGCACCTCCCAGAGGTCGCCGCCCTCCTTCGTCCAACCGCGGGCGGCAAGGGTCGTGCCGCGCACGTCCAGGCCGACGGCGACCTGGTCACCGTGTTCGGCGATCACGCGGGCAGCCCAGTCCGGGTTCTCCAGGGCCGCCGTGCCGAGGTTGATCCGGCTGACACCCGCGCCGAGCGCCGCCTGCAGGGAGGCGTCGTCGCGGATCCCGCCGGACAGTTCGATCTTGACTCCGGAGACCTCGCGGATGACCCGGCTGATCACGTCGGTGTTCGTGCCGCGCCCGAAGGCCGCGTCGAGATCGACGAGGTGGATCCACTCGGCGCCCTGCCTCGCCCAGTCGAGGGCGGCGTCGACGGGGTCGCCGTAGTTGGTCTCGGTCCCGGCCTCGCCCTGGGTGAGGCGCACGGCCTTGCCGTCTGCGACGTCGACAGCCGGGAGCAGGACGAGGCGGGGGGTGGTTTCAGTCACGGTAGTCCTCAGATCAGGGATGGGTGCGGCCGGGCCGCCGAACAAAAGCGAGAGGGGACGGTCAGTCCCGCAGGGTACCGATCCAGTTCTTCAGCAGGCGGATGCCGGCCTCGCCCGATTTCTCCGGGTGGAACTGGGTCGCGGAGAGCGGTCCGTTCTCGACAGCGGCGAGGAACGGTCCGCCGTGTTCCGCCCAGGTGAGCCGGGGCCGCGGGAACGGCGGCGTGACCTCGAGCGTCCACTCCTGGGCGGCGAAGGAGTGCACGAAGTAGAACCGCTCGTCCTCGATGTCGGCGAAGAGGCGCGAGTCCGGGTCGGGGGTGACGGTGTTCCAGCCCATGTGCGGCAGGATCCTGGCGGGCAGCTGGGCGACGGTGCCGGGCCATTCGCCGAGTCCCTCGGTGTCCGAGCCGCGTTCGACGCCGTGCTCGAACAGGACCTGCATGCCGACGCAGATGCCGAGCACCGGCCGTCCCCCGGCGATGCGGCGGTCGACGATCTCGTCGCCGCGCACGGCGGTGAGGGCGCTCATCACGGCGCTGAACGCTCCGACGCCGGGCACGACGAGGCCGGAAGCCTCGAGGGCGGTGCGGCGGTCGCTCGTCAGGGTCACGTCGGCGCCGGCGAGTTCGAGGGCCTTGACGGCCGAGTGCACGTTGCCGGTGCCGTAGTCGAAGACGACGACGCTCGTCACAGGGCGCCCTTGGTCGAGGGGATGCCGGAGACGAGCGGGTCGTAGGCCTTGGCCTGACGGAAGGCGCGGGCGAAGGCCTTGAATTCGGCCTCGGCGATGTGGTGCGGGTCACGGCCGCCGAGCACGGTGACGTGCACGGTGAGGGCTGCGTTGAATGCGATCGCCTCGAAGACGTGGCGCACCATCGAGCCGGTGAAGTGTCCGCCGATGAGGTGGAACTCGAAGCCGGCAGGCTCCCCGGTGTGCACGAGGTACGGGCGGCCGGAGATGTCGACGACAGCCTGGGCGAGGGCGTCGTCGAGGGGCACGAGCGCGTCGCCGTAGCGGGAGATGCCTGACTTGTCTCCGAGCGCCTGCCGGATGGCGAGTCCGAGCACGATGGCGACGTCTTCGACGGTGTGGTGCACGTCGATCTCGATGTCCCCCGACGCGCGCACGGTGAGGTCGGTCAGCGAGTGCTTGGCGAACGCGGTGAGCATGTGGTCGTAGAACGGCACCGAGGTGTGGATGTCGGAGACGCCGGTGCCGTCGAGGTTGATCGTCAGGTCGATGCTCGACTCGCTCGTCTCCCGCTGCAGGTGCGCGATGCGGGCCTGTGCGGTCGATGACTGTGCGGCCGGTGACTGTGAGCTCATGCGGCTAGTTTATTGGCCCGGGCGGTTACGCGTGGCCCAGTGCTTCGAGGGCGTCGAGGAATACGCTCGTCTCGCGCTCGGTGCCGGCCGTGACCCGCAGGTGGCCGGGGATCCCGACGTCGCGCACGAGGATGCCCTCGGCGAGCAGCGCCTCGAAGGTTCCGCGCGGGTCGGAGACCCCGCCGAACAGCACGAAATTGCTCCAGCTCCGCAAGGGGCGGTAGCCCAGCCGGTGCAGCTCGGTGACGAGGCGGTCGCGCTGGCCGCGGATGTCGTCGACCATGCGCAGCATCTCCGGCGTGTGCGCGAAAGCGGCGACGGCCGCGGCCTGGGTCAGCGCGGAGAGGTGGTACGGCAGGCGCACGAGCCGCAGCGCATCCGTCACGGCCGGGTCGGCGGCGAGGTAGCCCACCCGGGCCCCGGCGAATGCGAAGGCCTTGCTCATCGTGCGGGAGACCAGCAGGCGTTCCCTGCCGGGCAGCAGGGTGAGAGCGGATGCCGTCCCCACCGGAGCGAATTCGGCGTAGGCCTCGTCGACGACCACGATGCCGTCACAGGCGTCGTAGACGGCGGCGATCACGTCGAGAGAGAGCGGGGTGCCGGTCGGGTTGTTCGGGGAGCACAGGAAGACGAGGTCGGGATTGACCCGGTTGACCCAGTCGACGGCGCGTTCCGGGGTGAGTTCGAAGTCGGCGTCGCGGTCACCGGCGACCCAGCGGGTTCCGGTTCCCGAGGCGAGCAACGGGTACATCGAATAGGTGGGGGCGAAACCGAGGAGGGTGCGTCCCGGCCCGCCGAAGGCCTGCAGCACCTGCTGGAGAACCTCGTTGGAGCCGTTGGCCGCCCAGATGTTCTGACGGGTGAGACCGTGTCCGAGGTAGCGGGCCATCGCCTCGCGCAGTTCCGTGAATTCCCGGTCCGGGTACCGGTTGATCCCCCGGATAGCGGCGGCCAGTGCTGCGGCGATGTCGACGGCCACGTCCTCGGGGATGCCGTGGGTGTTCTCATTCACGTTGAGCGCGACCGGCACGTGCAGCTGCGGCGCCCCATAGGGAGTGAGCCCGCGAAGATTGTCGCGGAGGGGCAGGTCGTTGAGACTGGTCACTCCCCCCATGTTACCGATGGGCCTCAGCACCGGCGGGTCATATTGCCCGTGGTTCAGTATTTGGCTTGCTCAGTACTCCGGTGGTTCAGTATCCGGCTTGCTCAGTATCCGGCTTGCTCAGTATTCGGCAGGGAGAGCCAAGCGCTGGCCCGGCTGCACGCTCTCGGAGGGCAGCTGGTTCAGGTTGACGATCTCGGCGATGACCTCGCGCGGATCGGCAGAAGGGGCGATGCGCTCGGCAAGCTGCCACAACGACTGGCCCGACTGGATCGTGACGTAGTCGAAGGTCGTCGCACTTCCACCCGCGTCGGCGCTCATGCCGCTGCCGCTCAAGGTGCTGCCGTCTGCGGCGGCGAGGCCGCCGTTGAGGGCGAGGGCAAGCGCGCCGACGACGAGGGGGACGCCGGCGATCGCGGTCAGCACGGCACGACCGCGCCGGGTGATGCGCAGCCGGGTGTGCGCCCCCGGGACCAGCTCGATTGTAGTGCTCATGTCTGCCTCCTGTGTATTCGTATCCGGCTCTCGGCCGGGAGAGCCGGATACGAAGCTATGTTCCGAATATATATTCGATTGTTCGAACAATCAAGACTTTCTCTGGTTATTATTGGGGTGAAGTACACGACACACTCGAATGAATGTCTGCACTTCGCCCCAGGCTGGTTACAGTTTCGATTGACTGGTGTGAACTCAACCAGCGACCACTGACATTCGGATACGGTCGCCTCACGGCATCCACCGGGGCGACCGCCCGCCACCGCCCACCGCCACCGACAGGAGCGACATCGTGACCCAGGACAGCGTGACCCCGGACAGCGAGACCCCGGACAGCGAGACCCCGGACAGCGTGACCCCGTTCGCCGGCAGTTCCCCCGAACGAGGCGGAACACGTCGGAGGAAGAGCCTCAGCGACAAGCAGCGCGCGATCATGGACGTGATCCAGCGCTCTGTCGGCCAGCGCGGCTATCCGCCGAGCATGCGGGAGATCGGTGACGCCGTGGGCCTGTCGTCGCTGTCGAGCGTCACCCACCAGCTCAACCAGCTCCAGCTGAGCGGCTACCTGCGCAGGGACCCGAACCGGCCCCGGGCGCTCGAGGTCCTGATCGAGCTGCCGCAGTCGCCGGAGGACACCGCGGCCGGCGCCGCCGAGAACTTCCAGCAGGGTACCCCGGTGGGCGACGCGGCAATGGTGCCGCTCGTCGGGCGGATCGCGGCCGGTGTTCCGATCATGGCCGACCAGCAGGTCGACGAGATCTTCCCGCTCCCGCGCCAGCTCGTCGGCAAGGGCGAGCTGTTCATGCTCAAGGTCGTCGGCGAATCGATGATCGACGCCGCGATCATGGACGGCGACTGGGTCGTCGTCCGCCAGCAGAAGACCGCGGAGAACGGCGAGATCGTCGCCGCGATGCTCGATGGCGAGGCGACGGTGAAGGTCTTCCGGCAGCGTGACGGCCACACCTGGCTGCTGCCGAGGAACACCAACTTCGAGCCGATCCTCGGTGACCACGCCGAGATCCTCGGCAAGATCGTCGCCGTCCTGCGTTCCCTGTAGCTCCCTGTAGATCCCCCGTGCGCGCCAACTGCGCCGCTTCGCGCCAGGCAAGCCTGGCGCGAAGCGGCGCAAACGGCGCGTCGCGCGCGGCGGGTGTTCGCCGCGAGGAGGATCAGGCGAGGGCGGGCACGCCTGCGGCGAGGCGGGCGCGCACGATGCGGGTCGCCTCGATCATGTTTCCGAGAGACTCGACCGTCTCCGCGTAGCCGCGGGTCTTGAGCCCGCAATCCGGGTTCACCCAGACCTGACCGGCCGGGATGGCGGCGACGGCACGGTCGAGCAGCTCCGTCAGCTCGGCAACGCCCGGCACCCGCGGTGAGTGGATGTCGTAGACGCCCGGGCCGATGCCGTGGTCGAAGCCATTGGCCTGAATGTCCGTCACGACCTCCATCCGGGAGCGGGCCGCCTCGATGCTCGTCACGTCGGCGTCGAGAGCGCGGATCGCCTCGAGCACGACACCGAACTCGGAGTAGCAGAGGTGGGTGTGGATCTGGGTGGCGTCCCGCACCCCGGCGGTCGCGAGCCGGAACGAGCCGACGGACCAGTCGAGGTAGTCTGCGTGGCCGGCCTTCTTGAGCGGAAGCAGTTCGCGCAGGGCCGGCTCGTCGACCTGGATGATGCCGATTCCGGCGGCCTCGAGGTCGGCGATCTCGTCGCGGAGGGCGAGGGCGACCTGGCGCGCCGTCTCGCCGAGGGGCTGGTCGTCGCGCACGAAGGACCAGGCGAGGATGGTGACCGGGCCGGTCAGCATGCCCTTGACCGGCTTCGCCGTCAGCCCCTGCGTGTAGGTCGACCAGTCGACGGTGATCGGCTTCGGGCGGGAGACATCGCCCCACAGGATGGACGGGCGGGTGCAGCGGCTGCCGTAGGACTGGACCCAGCCGTTCTCGGTGACCGCGAAGCCGTCGAGGTTCTCGGCGAAGTACTGCACCATGTCGTTGCGCTCGGGTTCGCCGTGCACGAGCACGTCGAGGCCGATCTCCTCCTGCAGGGCGACGACCCTGGCGATCTCCGCGCGCATCAGGTCGCGGTATTCGGCGTCGCTGAGCACTCCGGTGAGGAAACGGGCGCGGGCACGGCGGATCTCCCCGGTCTGCGGGAAGGAGCCGATGGTCGTCGTCGGCAGGAAGGGCAGCGCGAGTGCGGCCTCCTGGGCGGCGAGCCTGTCGGCGTAAACCCCTCGGCTGTACGAGGCGTCGGTGAGCTCCGCGGCACGGGCCCTCACGGCACCGTCGCGGACGCCGGGGGCGGCGCTGCGGGCGGCGAGTGCGCCGGTCGCAGCGTCCAGTTCGGCGCTGATGGCCTCCCGTCCGTCGGCCAGGCCGCGGGCGAGGGTCACAACCTGGCCGACTTTCTCGTCGGCGAATGCGAGCCAGCTCACGAGTTCGGCGCCGAGCGCGGTCTCGTCCGCGACGGTGTGCGGGACGTGCTGGAGGCTCGTCGAGGTCGAGACGGCGATCCGCGGCGACAGTGCGCCGGCCCCGGTGACCTGAGCGAAGGCATCCGCCAGGTCACCGCGCCAGATGTTGTGCCCGTCGATGACACCGGCGACGAGGGTCTTCCCGTCCAGCCCTGGGGCGGTCTCGGGGAGCGTGCCGCGGACGAGATCAAGGCCGATGGCCTCGATCGGTGCGCCGGCGAGCACGGGCAGGGCGTCGTCGAGGCTGCCGTAGGGGGCAGCGACGAAGATCGCCGGACGCTGGGCGAGGTGCCCGAGGGTCCCGTACGCCCACTGCACGGCGCTGAGGGTCTCGGCGCGGGGCACGTGGATGCTCTCGCTGACGAGGCCGGGTTCGTCGAGCTGCACCCACTCGGCACCGGCGTCGGCGAGGCGCTGCAGCAGGGTCGCGTACACCGGAATGAGGTCATCGAGCCGGTCGAGGGGCTCGAAGCCCGCAGGGGCTTCGTCGCTCGGCTTGCTGAGCAGCAGGAACGTGACCGGGCCGACGATGACGGGCCGGGTCAGGAAGCCGGCGGCGCGTGCCTCCTCGAATTCGCGCACGATCCGGTCGCTCGAGAGGGAGAACTCCGTTTCCGGCCCGATCTCGGGCACGAGGTAGTGGTAGTTCGAGTCGAACCACTTGGTCATCTCGAGCGGGAGGCTGTCCCCCTCGCCGCGGGCGAGGGTGAAGTATCCGGCGAGGTCGATGTGCCCGTCGGCGTCGACGAGTCCGGCGAAGCGGGCGGGCACGGCGCCGACCGTGCAGAGCGCGTCGAGCATCTGGTCGTAGTAGGAGAACGACTCCGGGATGGCGGAGTCGGTGCGGCCGAGGCCGAGGGCGGCGAGGCGGTCGCGGGTGGCCTGACGGAGTCCGGCCGCAGCGGCCTCGAGTTCGACGGCGCTCGATGTGCCGGCCCAGAAGGATTCGACGGCCTTCTTGAGTTCTCGGCGCGGGCCGATGCGCGGATAGCCGAGGATCGTGCCTGCGGGGAACGGGGCAGTGCTGGTCATAACGTTTCCTTTGCGGTTGGGCGGTGCAGCGGATGCTGGCGGGTGGTGTGTGGGGCGGATGCCGCGGCGTGCAGGGTGCTTTCGGGCGCGACGGAAACCCGAGGCGCCCGTATGGCGGTCGGTGGAGCGGGAGCGGCGATGGCGTCCGGGGCGGGGCGGGGCGCCAGGCCGGGTTACACGATCGTGGGCAGTGCCGTCGGCGTCCGGACCGGAGCCGGCGCGCCGAGCAGGCCGCAGCCGTCGAGCACCTCCAGTACGGTCTCGTGCTGATTGAAGGCGTAGAGGTGCAGACCGGGCGCTCCCCCGGCGATCACCTGGCTGGCGAGGTCGACGGCGTGCTGGATGCCGATCTCACGCTGTCCTTCCTTGGTCGGTTCGATCTCGAGCCGGATGGACAGGTCTGCCGGCATCTGCTCACCGGAGAGTTCGATGATCCGCCGCAGCCTGGCCGGGCTGGTCACCGGCATGATGCCGGGCAGGATCGGGAAGAGCACTCCGGCTTCCCTGGCGCGCTGGACGAAGCTCAGGAAGTGGTCGGCGTGGAAGAAGAGCTGGGTGATGCCGAGGTTCGCGCCCGCGGCCTGCTTGGCGAGCAGGGTGTCGATATCCTGCGCCGATGAACGTGACCGGGGGTGGCCGTTCGGGAACGCCGCAACGGCGATCCGCACCTTCTCGTGGCCGGGCTTGACGGCGCGTGCGGCGGGGATACCGGGGATGATCGTCTCGCGGTACGGGGACTTCTCGGCCTGAACCCGGTGGATGAGCTGCACGAGTTCGGCGGCGCTGCCGAAGTCGCCGAGGAACGCCTCGCCCTCCTTCGTGCCTGCCGGGGGGTCGCCGCGGAGGGCGAGGAAGCTGCGCACTCCGGCGTCGAGGAATTCGCGGATCAGCCGGTTCGCCTCGTCGTGGGTGGAGCCGACGCAGGTGAGGTGGGCCATCGCTTCGACGTTCGTCGTGCGGAGGATTCGGCTGAGAACGTCGAGCGAGGAGCGGCGTGAGGATCCGTTGGCCCCGTAGGTGACCGAGAGGAAGTCGGGGCCCGCCGCTGCGAGATGGTCGATCGTCGTCGCGAGAGCGGATGCTGCGGCATCCGTCTTCGGCGGATACAGCTCGAACGAAAAGGGGATGCGCCGTGTGCGGGCGGAGTCCGTTGGAGTGGACATTCATTCCTCATTCGACAGTAGCCAGTGTGTGCACTGAATGGCCGGGCGGCCGCGGACCGCCAGAAAGCCTTGGCGGGTGTTCGCGGGCGGGTGCCGGGCTCGGCTGTCGCTCCATGCCGGCGGAAGAAATCCGCCGGCAACGATTGAAGAAAACTCTAGCAATCCCTTAATCGGATTGCACGAGTGTGACCGTTCGTTACCTGGTTCAGCTTGCGACGGCGGGCACGGCGGCCGCCGGTGCGACGGCGAACGGTGCGAACTGGGACTGGATCTCCGTCGTGACGAGGGCGCGCACCCGGGTGCCGGTTTCGGCGTAGTCCGTCGTGAGCACCGTGCCCTGGGCGTGCAGCATCGCGATCAGGTCGCCACGCTCGTAGGGAATGAGCAGGTCGAGTTCGATGGACGGGCGCGGAAGCAGTCCGGCGATCGCGGCGAGCACCTCGTCGACGCCCTCACCCGTGCGGGTGGAGACGAAGATGCCCTTCGGCCAGAGGCCGCGCAGCACGAGACGATCGTCGTCCGTGACGAGGTCGCTCTTGTTGAAGACGACGAGCTCAGGGATCTCCCGGGCGCCGACCTCACCGATGACCTCGCGGACCGTCGCGAGCTGGCTCGCCGGGTCGGGGTGGGAGGCGTCGACGACGTGCACGATGACGTCGGCGTCGGCGACCTCTTCAAGGGTCGACCGGAAGGCCTCGACGAGTTGGTGCGGCAGGTTGCGGACGAAGCCGACGGTGTCGGTCAGCGTGTACAGCCGGCCGTCGCTCGTTGTCGACTTCCGGACGGTCGCGTCGAGCGTGGCGAAGAGGGAGTTCTCGACGAGCACGCCGGCCCGCGTGATCCGGTTGAGCAGGCTCGACTTGCCGGCGTTGGTGTAGCCGACGATGGCGACGGAGGGCACGGCGTTGCGCTTGCGGTTGGCGCGCTTGGCCTCGCGGGCCGGCTTCATGGCCAGGATCTGCTTGCGCAGCCGGGACATCCGGGTGTGGATGCGACGACGGTCGAGTTCGATCTTCGTCTCGCCGGGGCCGCGGGAACCCATTCCGGCACCGGTTCCGCCGACCTGGCCACCGGCCTGGCGCGACATGGAGTCACCCCAGCCGCGGAGGCGGGGCAGCAGGTATTCGAGCTGGGCGAGTTCGACCTGCGCCTTGCCCTCCCTGCTCTTGGCGTGCTGGCTGAAGATGTCGAGGATCGTGGCGGTGCGGTCGATGACCTTGACCTTGACGACGTCCTCGAGGGCGCGCCGCTGGCTGGGCGCGAGTTCGGTGTCGGCGATGACGGTGTCGGCGCCAAGCGCCTTGACGATGCCGGCGAGTTCCTGCGCCTTGCCCTTGCCGAGGTAGGTGCTCGTGTCCGGGGTGGCGCGGCGCTGCATGAGGCCGTCGAGCACGGTGGCGCCCGCGGTCTCGGCGAGGGCAGCGAGTTCGCGCATGGAGTTCTCGGCGTCCGCGACGGTGCCCTGGGTGTAGAGGCCGATCAGGATGACGTTCTCGAGGCGCAGCTGCCGGTATTCGACCTCGGTGACGTCCTCGAGCTCGGTGGAGAGGCTGGGAACGCGGCGGAGGGCGTTGCGGTCTTCGCGGTCGAGCTGGGCGCCGTCATGGCCGTCATCGTGTTCGTCGGCGCGGGGCTCGGCGTCGAGGGCCTGGGCGCTCCCGCTGCGGAACAGGGAGTAGCCGGCGGCCTTGGAATCGGCACTGGCAAGGACCCGTGCCACAACGTCGTCGTCCGGGGTTTCAACTGGTTCAATCATTCCTTTAACCTTACTTCCTCGAAGAGCGGTAGGTTCCCTCTATGCCCTCCGACCATTACTTCACCCCTGCCCCCGACAGCAAGCTCAGGCTGCAGCAGGTGACCGTGCACCTGGGCGGTCAGGCGCGGGAGGTCACGACCGCCAATTCGGTGTTCAGTCCCGACCACATCGACACGGGCACCAAGGTGCTCCTCGAGAACACGCCGGCGCCGCCGCCGGGGGGCGACTTCCTCGACCTCGGCTGCGGCTGGGGTCCGATCAGCTTCCACCTCGCGCTCGCTTCGCCGCGCGCCACGATCTGGGCGGTCGACGTCAACGAGCGCGCCCTCGACCTCGTACGGCTGAATGCCGAGAAGCTCGGGCTGACGAACATCACGGCCGTCACACCCGACCAGGTTCCCTCGCACGTGCAGTTCCGCACGATCTGGTCGAACCCGCCGATCCGGGTCGGCAAGAACGAGCTGCACAACCTGCTGAGTAGCTGGCTACCGCGCCTCGAGCCCGATTCGGATGCCTGGCTCGTCGTGCAGCGCAACCTCGGGTCCGATTCCCTGCAGCGCTGGCTCGACGGCGAACTCCCCCACGACTTCGCGGTCTCCCGCTTCGCGATCAGCAAGGGCTTCCGGGTCCTCCGCGTCAAGCGCCACGGCGACCCCACCCTCTAACCGCGAGAGCACTCCCCCGCTGAGCCCGCGCCCGCAAGGTTCCGCGAGAGCGGAGATATGGCCCTTTCGCGGACCGCGAAGGGGCCATATTCGTACTCTCGCGGCAGGGACGGGCGAATCCCCGACCTGGGGGCCTTGGTCAGTTGAGGCGGAAGACGCCGTCGTAGACGAGCTCGGCCGGCCCGGAGAGCGCGACGTGCTCGCCGTCCTCTGCAGGGAACATCCGCACGCCGAGCGTGCCGCCGGTCACCTCGACGCGCCACTGGTTCGGGGCTCCCGCGCCCGCCCAGTGCCGGGTCGCGAGGGCGGCCGCTGCGGCTCCCGTGCCGCAGGAGAGCGTCTCGCCGCTGCCGCGTTCGTGGACGCGCATCCGGATGTGTCCGACGCCGTCGACGACCAGGGGGTCGCCCGGCACCACGAATTCGACGTTGGCCCCGTCGGCCGGTTCGGGGTCGAGCTGCGGGATGTAGCCGAGGTCCGCGCTCTCGAGTTCACCGAGGTCCGCGAGGGCGACCACGACGTGCGGGTTGCCGACGTTGATCCCGAGACCGGGCCGGGCGACGGCGAGGTTCCTGGCACGGACGAGCGGTTCGCCGCCGTCGAGCCGCCAGCGGCCCAGGTCGACCTGGTAGCCCGCAGCGTTCCGCTGCACGTCACGGACGCCCGCGCGCGTTCCGACGACGAGGGTGTCCCCGCCGGGCACGTCGGCGAGGCCCTGTTCGGCGAGGAACCGGGCGTAGACACGGATGCCGTTGCCGCACATCTCGGAGAGCGTCCCGTCGGCGTTCCAGTAGTCCATGAACCACTCGGCCTGGTCGTCCTCCGCGAGGGCTGGGGCGCCGGCCTCGAGGCTGCGCGAGCGGACCGCGCGGATGATGCCGTCGGCGCCGATGCCGAAGCGGCGGTCGCAGATCGCGCGGATCTGCGCCGGGGTCAGCTCGATCTCCCCGTCCGGATCGGCGAACAACACGAAGTCGTTGCCCGTGCCCTGGCCCTTGGTGAAGTTGAGATCGATGCCCATCAGACCAGTGTAGGGAGCAGACCGGGCACCACAGACCCACACTCCCCGTCGAATCGGTTCCGGGTCAGAGGTGCGAGCGGGCAGCCTCGACGCGGTCGGGGGCGTCGTAGTCGATCCAGTGCGTGTCCTGTGAGCGCTTGAACCAGCTGACCTGCCTGCGCGCGTAGCGACGGGTGAGCTGTTGGGTCTGCTCGATCGCCTCGGCCTGGCTGAGCCGGCCGCTGAGCTGGCCGAGCGCCTGCGCGTAGCCGATGGCGCGGCTCGCGGTCACCCCGGTTTCGAGGCCGGCCGGGATGAGGCCCCGCACCTCGTCAAGGAGACCGCCGGCCCACATCCGGTCGACACGGGCATCGAGGCGCGCGGTGAGTTCCTCGCGCGGCGCCCTCAGGCCGAGGGTCACGGCCGGACGCCAGTACACGGGCTCCCCCGGTAGGGCGGCGAGGTGCGGCGCTCCGGTGAGTTCGACGACCTCGAGCGCGCGCACGAGGCGGCGGCCGTTGCTCGCGCCGATCCGGGAGGCGGCGCCGGGGTCGACGACCTTCAGGCGCGCATAGAGGACGCCGGGGCCCTGCTCGACCAGGTCGGCCTCGAGCCGGGCGCGCAGTACCGGGTCGGTCGCCGGGAACTGGAAGTCGAAGACCACGGAGGAGACGTAGAGCCCGGATCCGCCGACGAGGATGGGCACGGCCCCGCGGGCGGCGATGTCCTCGATCGACGAACGGGCCTCGGTCTGGTAACGGGCGACCGCGGCCTCGTCGGTCACGGCGAGCACGTCGAGCAGGTGGTGCGGGATCCCCCGCTGCTCGTCGGCTCCAAGCTTGGCG
Organism: Cryobacterium glucosi; assembly: GCF_004402235.1. Classification (GTDB taxonomy): domain Bacteria; phylum Actinomycetota; class Actinomycetes; order Actinomycetales; family Microbacteriaceae; genus Cryobacterium; species Cryobacterium glucosi. Next base: position 29,702 of record NZ_SOFS01000029.1, on the reverse strand, counting down.
GTGCCGATGTCCATGCCGCGATAGAGCTGCATGGCGTCCGCGTTGACGATTTCGGCCGGGGTGCCCTCTGCCCTGAGGCTCTCGGCGAGGTCGAGCGAGAGCTCGCTCTTGCCGGTGCCGGTCGGTCCGACGATGACGACAAGCACCCGGTTAGCGCTCACCGTCGTCGACGGCATAGATCGGTACCGTCGAGCTGGCATTGACCGCCGGGATCCGGCCGGAAGCGGTCGGAACGGCGGGCACCGGAGCAGGGCCCTGGGCCGCGGCGGAGGCCGCAACAGGATGCGGCGTGGCAGAGTGCGGCGTGGCAGAGTGCGACGCGGCGTGCGGGGCCGCGGGACGAAGGCCGAGCGTGGGCATCCCGAGCGAGACGGAACCAGCAGCGGAGGTGCCGGCGTGGCTCGGCACGCCGCAGGCATCCGCCTCGGCACGGTCCCAGGCGTCGCCGGCCGTGGTCCGGCGGATGCGCAGCGGCGCCCCGTCCGGGGAGTCGGCGATGAGGTGGAACGGTGCGGCCTGGGTCACCGTCACCGTGACGAGGTCCCCGGGACGCGGGCGCTCCGAACCGTCCGGCACGTCGAAGTGCACGAGGCGGCTGTCGGGCGCACGCCCGCTCATCCGATGGGTGTCCGAGTCCTTGCGGCCCTCCCCGTTCGCGACGAGCAGTTCGAGCTCCCGGCCGATCACGGCCTGGTTCTCTTCCCACGAGATGCGTTCCTGAAGCACTGCGAGGCGCTCGTACCGATCCTGGACGATCTCCTTGGGCACCTGGTCGGCCATCTCCGCGGCCGGTGTGCCCGGGCGGATCGAGTACTGGAAGGTGAAGGCCGTCGCGAACCGTGCCCGTTCGACGACACGGAGGGTCTCCTGGAAGTCCTCCTCCGTCTCGCCGGGGAAGCCGACGATGATGTCGGTGCTGATCGCCGCATCGGGCATCCGCGCACGAACCCGGTCGAGGATTCCGAGGAAACGCTCGGATCGGTAGGACCGGCGCATGGCTTTGAGCACCCGGTCGGAACCGGACTGCAGCGGCATGTGCAACTGCGGCATCACGGCGGGAGTGTCGGCCATGGCCTCGATGACGTCGTCGGTGAACGCGGCGGGGTGCGGGCTCGTGAAGCGGATGCGCTCGAGTCCCTCGATCTTCCCGGCGGCGCGGAGAAGTTTGCCGAAGGCGAGGCGGTCGCCGAATTCGACGCCGTAGGAGTTGACGTTCTGGCCGAGCAGCGTGACCTCGATGGCTCCGTCGTCGACGAGGGCCTGGATCTCGGCGAGGATCTCGCCCGGCCGACGGTCCTTCTCCTTGCCACGCAGGGCGGGGACGATGCAGAAGGTGCAGGTGTTGTTGCAGCCGACGGAGATGGAGACCCAGCCGCTGTAGCTCGAGTCGCGCTTGGTCGGCAGTGTCGAGGGGAAGGTCTCGAGGGCGTCGAGGATCTCGAGCTGGGCCTCGCCGTTGTGCCGGGCGCGTTCGAGCAGGCTCGGCAGCGCACCCATGTTGTGGGTTCCGAAGACGACGTCGACCCACGGCGCCTTCCCAAGGATGACGTCCTTGTCCTTCTGGGCGAGGCAGCCGCCGACGGCGATCTGCATGCCCGCGTGGCGCCGTTTGATCGACGCGAGCTGGCCGAGGTTGCCGTAGAGCTTGTTGTCGGCGTTCTCGCGCACCGCGCAGGTGTTGAGGACGACGATGTCGGCTTCGGCCCCGTCGGCGGGAACGTACCCGGCCGCCTCGAGGGAACCGCTCAGCCGTTCGGAGTCGTGCACGTTCATCTGGCAGCCGAAGGTGCGCACCTCATAGGTGCGTGCCCGGCCGTCGTCGTCGCGGGCCGCCGGCGACGGGGCGATCAGGGTCTTCGTGCTCAGGGTCATAGTGACTCCAGTTTACGCGACCGCGCCGGACCTTCCCGATTCGGCTACTGGAACCGCACGCCGGACGAGCCGCCGCCGTTGCGCGAGTCGAGCGCGGCCTGGACCGCTTCGCGCACGACCGAGGACGGGTAACCCTTGCGCATCAGAAATGCATTGAGCCGGCGATCGATGGTGCGATCGTCGAGGCGGCCCAGCTGCTGCACGCGCTTGATCGCGACCTCGATGGCCCGTTCGGTCTCGTCGTCGGGCATGGCGTCGAGCGTCTCCGCGATGAGCTCCTTGTCGAGGCCGCGGCGGCGCATCTCGGCCTGGACGCCGGAGCGCCCAAGGCCCTTGCGCTCGTGCTGGCTGTAAACGATCTGCTCGGCGAGCTTCGCTTCGTCGAGATAGTCGAGGCGGATGAACCGTTCGACGATCTCTTCGATCTCGCTCTCCGGAAGGTCGAGTCCGACGAGCACGCCGCGGGCCTCGGAGATGGACAACGAGCGACCGCGAAGCCGCTGCAGGAGGACCTGCTCGGCGTGTTCGCTGTCCGGGTCGACGGCGTGGTCGAGGTCTCCGGTATCGACCGCACCCGAGGCGACCCCGCCGGAGTCAACCTCGGAGACGTCCCCGGCAGAGGAGGATGCCTGGGCGCCCGGCAGGTAGCTCACCGTCGCGAGAGTGCCCCGACGCTTGGCCGGGGCTCCGGTGGCCGCCGCGGCGGCCGGCTTGATGTCCGGCTCGGCCTTGGGTTCGAAGTGCACCATGCTTACGCGCCCTTCCGGGCGGCGAGCCTGGCCTGGGTGGTCTTCGGCTGAGTCACGTCGTCCCCTGCCGCCGCGCGGGCAGCGGTCGCGGCCTCCTTCGCGGCGAGCTCCGTCGCAGCTTCCGCGGCGGCGGCGGCCTTCTTGGCGGCTGCGCCTTCCGGCGAGATGCCGAGCTTGAAGAGGATCTTGCTCTCGATCTCGTTGGCCATGTCCGGGTTCTTCAGCAGGAAGTTCCGGGAGTTCTCCTTGCCCTGCCCGAGCTGGTCGCCGTCGTAGGTGTACCAGGCGCCGGACTTCTTCACGATTCCCTGTTCGACACCGAAGTCGATCAGGCTGCCCTCGCGGGAGATGCCGATGCCGTAGATGATGTCGAACTCGGCCTGCTTGAAGGGCGGCGCCATCTTGTTCTTGACGACCTTGACCCTGGTGCGGTTACCGACGGCTTCTGTGCCGTCCTTCAGGGTCTCGATCCGGCGGATGTCGAGGCGAACCGAGGCGTAGAACTTGAGTGCCTTGCCGCCCGCGGTGGTTTCCGGGCTGCCGAAGAAGACACCGATCTTCTCGCGGAGCTGGTTGATGAAGATCATCGTGGTGTTGGTCTGGCTGAGCCCGCCGGTGAGCTTGCGGAGGGCCTGCGACATCAGCCGGGCCTGGAGGCCGACATGGGAGTCGCCCATCTCGCCCTCGATCTCGGCGCGGGGCACGAGGGCGGCGACGGAGTCGATGACGATGAGGTCGATCGAGCCGCTGCGCACGAGCATGTCGGCGATTTCGAGCGCCTGCTCCCCCGTGTCGGGCTGGGAGACGAGGAGGGCATCGATGTCGACGCCGAGCTTCTTTGCGTAATCAGGGTCGAGCGCGTGCTCGGCGTCGATGAACGCGGCGATGCCGCCGCCCTTCTGGGCATTGGCGATGGCGTGCAGGGTGAGCGTGGTCTTACCGGAGGACTCCGGACCGTAGATCTCGACGATGCGCCCGCGCGGGAGCCCGCCGATGCCGAGGGCCACGTCCAGTGCGATCGAACCGGTGGAAATGGTTTCGACCGGTGCCCGGTCGTCGCTGCCGAGGCGCATGATCGAACCCTTGCCGAACTGGCGGTCGATCTGGGCGAGCGCGGTGTCGAGCGCCTTCTCGCGGTCTGCTGCTGATGCCATGGTGGGTCTCCTTCGGTCGTGCGTTTCGGCGCCTATAGGCTGTCGCGAAACACTCACCGGGAGGACCCCGGTGCGTGCTCTGGGACAAGGCATTCGCTGTCTGTCACTGACGAAGGCGACTGTACGCCGCACCCCCGACATTGATCGGGAAGCGCTACGACGGTGGACACTTCTGCACTGACTCCTGCTGGTGAGGAGCCTACCAAAGGTCGAACACGTATTCGAGCACCGACGCGCCGAAACGGGTGCGTCGTCGAAGTCCGGAGGAAGACTACGGGCGCGGCGCCGGCACCCCTGCGCCGAACCAACGGCTCTTGGGCACGTCGGTCTCCGCGCACAGCGCGAGCCAGACGTCGCGCGCCGGAACACCGCCGGCCAGGGCCTGGTCGGCGGTGTTCCCGAGCGAGGTGAGCACGAGGTCGCGGGTCAGCACACGACCGTACGACTCGCCGAATTCGTCTTTCAACGCCTGACGGAATTCACTGAGTCTCACGAAGCCACCTCAACGGCGGGGAAGGAGGGGATGGGGAAGGCCGGGGTCAACGAACCATCATGCCGGTGTCGTACGTCGCGACGAGCTCGTCGGGAACGGTGTCGGGGAAACGATCGATTCCCTCGATGACGGCGAGGCGGTCTCCCACCTCACGCATGATGACCGAGATCGGGGTGTCCAGCGCGTCAGCGACGGACGCCAGAATCTCGGATGACGCTTCCTTCTGGCCGCGCTCCACTTCGCTCAGGTAACCCAGGGCCACGCTGGCCTTGCTGGCGACCTGACGCAGTGTGCGCCCTTTCTGAAGTCGGAAGTCCCTGAGCACATCGCCGATTTCCTGTCGTACAAGAATCATCGGAACCTCCTTCTATTACTTATCAAGTGCAGCCTTATCAAGTAAAGCTACTTCGGTCATGCCGGTGGCGGATGGATAACAGTACTACATCCACCCGACTCCTGCAGACTACCCAGAACGACTGGGGTTTGCTTGTGAATATGTACTGTGTAACCCAGCGTTTACGCGAACTATTCCGTCGGTAACGTGGCTATCAGCCCACGCACAGCTTCGACGGCCGCCCGGACCGTTTTCGCCCGGATCGCGGCGCGGTCACCGGTGAGGGTGAGCAGGACCGCCGAGGATTCGGTTCCGATTGAGAGGCCGAGATAGACCGTCCCCGGTTGCCGGTCGCCCTGGGGGTCCGGACCGGCGACACCGGTCGTCGCGACCCCGATATCCGCGCCGCGGCCGCCGAGGGTGAGCCGCCTGCGCGCGCCCGCGGCCATCTGGCGCGCGACCTCCGGATCGACGGGGCCGTGCGCGGCGAGGAGTGCGGGGTCGACGCCGAGGAGGGTGTGCTTGAGTTCGGTCTGGTACGCGACGATGCCGCCGGCGACGACGACGGATGCCCCGGGGATCCTGATGAGTTCGGCCGCGAGTGCTCCCCCGGTCAGGGACTCGGCCACGGCGATGGTGAGGCCCCGGCTGGTGAGTTCGAAGATCAGGGCCGCGGTCGGATCATCCGCTTCGGTCGCATTCACCGTCACATCGGTCGGCTCGGGCACATCAGTCGGATCGGGCACATCGGTCGTATGGATGGTCACGGCAGGTCAGCCGTCGTGCCGGGACTGGCGCGAGACACGCCGGGCGGCGACGAGGTAGTCGATGCCGGTCGACACGGTCAGCACGAGCGCGACGGCCATGGCCGCGTAGTTGACCCAGTGGATCCAGTCGCCGAGCACGAGCCAGAGCGGCACGAGGAAGAGCGAGATCGCGACGGACTGCATGATCGTCTTGAGCTTGCCGCCGCGGGAGGCCGGGATGACCCGGTCGCGGAGCATCACGAAGCGGAACGCCGTGATGCCGAGCTCGCGGACCAGGATCACGATCGTGACCCACCACCACAGTTCGCCGAGGATCGAGAGGGCGACGAGCGCTCCCCCGGTGAGCACCTTGTCGGCGATCGGGTCGAGCAGCTTGCCGAGGTCGGTGACGAGGTTGTACTTGCGGGCGATCGCTCCGTCGATCCCGTCGGTGGCGATCGCGAGGATGAACAGCACGGCGGCCGCCCAGCGCAGCGCGCCGTCCTGGCCGGCGTCGGCGAGCAGCATCCAGATGAACAGCGGGGCGAGCAGGATCCGCACGACCGTGATGAGGTTGGGCAGGTTCCAGTTGCTGGGGTGTGCGACGGGTTCGGATGCTGTGGCCATGATCAGTCCCTGCCGGTGAGGTTCCAGGCATCCTCGTCTGCTGACGACGCCTCTTCCTCAGGGTAGCCCTCGCTCATTTTCGCGACCGGGTCGCCGGCGTAGCGGGGGTCGGGCTGGGAATCGCGGCGGGCATCCGCCTCGTGGGCGGCGTTGGCCTGGCGGGCCGCCGTTGCGGCGTGGTGCTCGTCGTCGGAGCCGCGGAGCAGGGCGAGCACGCTCGGGAGCTGTTCGACGGTGACGAGCACGTCGCGGGCCTTCGACCCCTCGGACGGGCCGACGATCTCGCGGGACTCGAGCAGGTCCATCAGCCGGCCGGCCTTGGCGAAGCCGACGCGCAGCTTGCGCTGCAGCATCGAGGTCGAGCCGAACTGGGTCGACACGACGAGTTCGGCGGCGGCGAGGAGCACCTCGAGGTCGTCTCCGATGTCGGAGTCGATCTCCTTGCGCGGCGCCTCCATCGAGACGTCCGGCCGGTAGTCGGGGCGGGCCTGCTGGGTGACGTGCTTGACGACCCGTTCGATCTCCGCCTCGCTGACCCAGGCGCCCTGCACGCGGATGGCCTTGGATGCGCCCATCGGCAGGAAGAGCGCGTCGCCCTGGCCGATGAGCTTGTCCGCGCCCGGCTGGTCGAGGATGACCCGGGAGTCGGTGACGCTCGTCACCGCGAACGCGAGGCGGGACGGCACGTTGGCCTTGATCAGGCCGGTGACGACGTCGACGCTCGGACGCTGGGTGGCGAGCACGAGGTGGATGCCGGAGGCACGGGCGAGCTGCGTGATCCGCACGATCGAGTCTTCGACGTCGCGCGGGGCGACCATCATCAGGTCGGCGAGCTCGTCGACGACGACGAGCAGGTACGGGTACGGCTTGAGGGTGCGGGCGCTCCCGGCCGGAAGCACGATCTCGTTGCCGACGACGGCCTTGTTGAAGTCGTCGATGTGGCGGAAGCCGAAGCTGGCCAGGTCGTCGTAGCGCATGTCCATCTCTTTGACGACCCACTGCAGCGCTTCGGCGGCCTTCTTCGGGCTCGTGATGATGGGCGTGATGAGGTGGGGCACGCCGGCGTATGCGGCGAGTTCGACCCGCTTCGGGTCGATCAGCACCATGCGCACGTCGCTCGGCTGGGCGCGCATCAACAGGCTCGTGATCATCGAGTTCACGAAGCTCGACTTACCGGAACCGGTCGAACCGGCGACGAGCAGGTGGGGCATCTTGGCGAGGTTGGCCACGACGAATCCGCCGCCGACGTCCTTGCCGACGCCGATGGTCATCGGGTGGGTGCTGTTCGTGGCCGCCGCCGAGCGGAGCACGTCGCCGAGGGTGACGATCTCGCGGTCGGTGTTCGGGATCTCGATGCCGATCGCGCTCTTGCCGGGGATCGGCGAGAGGATGCGCACCTCGTTGGACGCGACCGCGTACGAGAGGTTCTTGCTGAGGGCGGTGACCCGTTCGACCTTGACGCCGGGGCCGAGTTCGATCTCGTACTGGGTCACGGTCGGGCCGCGGGAGAACCCGGTCACCCGGGCGTCGACCTGGAACTGGGTGAGCACCTCGGTGATCGACGTGACGATGACGTCGTTCGCCGCCGAGCGCGCCTTCGCGGGAGGTCCGGCGGTCAGGGTCGTGTTCGACGGCAGCTCGTACGGCACGGCCGGGTGATCGCCGGTGTCCGGGTGCAGCGGATGCCCGTCCTCGCCGGGCACCGCACCGGTCGCCCCTGCGGCACCCAGGCCGTCGAGTCCCGGAAGCACCTCGGTGAGTCCCGCCGCCGCGGCCGAGCCTGGGCCGCCGGTCGCCTCGTCGTCGTGCAGGCCGAAGTCCGAGCCGCGCGGCACATCGATCTCGCCGGTGAAACGCTTGATGGCGTCCTCGGCGCGGAGCAGGTCCTCGAGTACCTCTGTGCCGTAGTGGTCGCCGCCGGAACCGCCGCCGGACAGCCCGACCGAGAACGGCGTGGCCGGTGTCGGCACCGGGGACCCGTCCGCGGGCGCGATGGCGCTGTCGAAGCCGCCTCGGCCGTCGCCGCCGAGAAGGGTGCTGAGGGGATCGTCGCCGGCCCCGGACGGGCCGTCGCCCGCCTTCGAACCGTGAGCGCCGGCATCCGACACGAGGGCGCCACCGAAGTCAGGGTCTTCCTCGCGCTTGCTGTTGTTGCGACGCCACCAGGGCAGGGCGCTGTTGCCGTCCGGCTCGCCGTCGAGACCGTCGAGTTCGACCTGGGCGGTCTTCTCGGCGCGCTCGATCTTCGCGGTCTTCGCCGCCGCGCGCTCGTCCTCCGTGGAGAGCTCCGCGCCGAACAGCCAGGCGTAGAGCTCGCGCGAACGCTGGCCGATCCGGTTCGGCGGGGTCTTCGTGATGATCAGCAGGCTCAGGGCGAGCAGCAGGATGATGATGGCGGTGGCGCCGATGGCTGTCGTGAGGGCGATCAGCGGGGCTGCGATCATCCAGCCGATCACGCCGCCGGAGAGGGCGAGCACGTTCATGCCCTGGGTGGGCGTCGGCTGGCCGCCGTAGACGTGGCAGAGCCCCGAGACGGAGACGAGCAGCAGGCTCAGGCCGATGCCGATGCGCCCGTTGTCGTGCACAGAACTGGGCTTGCGGAACAGCCAGATCGCGAAGACGAAGAGGATCACCGGCAGGGCGAACGCGACCCGGCCGAAGAGCCCGCCGAAGGTCCAGGCGTCGAAGTTGCGGGCGATCGCGTTGTCGATCAGGAACCATTCCACGACCGCGCCGGCAACGGCGAGCAGCACGAGGAAGAACGGCAGGCCGTCGCGGCGTTCCTCTTTGGAGAGCTTTTCCGGGCCGAGTGCGCGAGCGGCGGCGCCGGCGACATGGGCGAGGGCGAGCCAGGAGCGCACGAAGAGGCCGGGTTCGGCCTCCGCTGCGGCGAACTTGACCGTCTTCTGTGCTGTGGTGCGGGCAGCCGGCTTGCGCGCGGGCGTACCGCGGGCCGGCGTGGTGCGGGCGCGCCCGGTCGACTTAGTGCTCGTGGCCATGAAGTCCACGGTACCGCCGAGCCACCGATTCCGCGTGAGCCCACGCGGTCCTGGTCGTGGCGCCGCACACGCGAGCGCCTCCGGCGACCCTAGGCCTCGATGACGAGCGGCACGATCATCGGGCGGCGGCGGAACGTGACGTTGACCCACCGGCCGACCGTGCGGCGCACGATCTGCTGCAGCGCGTGCGGGTCGCGGACCCCGTTCTCGGCGGCCTCGCCGAGGGCGGCGCGAATCTTGGGCAGCACCGCATCGAAGACAGAGTCGTCCTCCGCGAAGCCCTTCGCGTGGATCTCCGGGCCGACGATGACGTTGCCGGTCTTGGCGTCGACGACGATGATGATCGAGATGAAGCCCTCCTCTGCGAGGGTGCGCCGGTCCTTGAGGTCGGCCTCGGTGATCTCGCCGACGGTGGAGCCGTCGACGTAGACGTAGCCGAGGTCGAGCTGGCCGACCTTCCGCACGACGCCGTCCTTGAGGTCGAGCACGGTGCCGTCTTCGGCGAGGATGACGTTCTCCGGCGGCACCCCGGTCTCGGCGGCGAGCTTCGCGTTGGCGACGAGGTGCCGGTATTCGCCGTGCACCGGGAGCACGTTCTTGGGCTTCAGGATGTTGTAGCAGTAGGTGAGCTCGCCCGCGGCGGCGTGGCCGGAGACGTGGACCTTTGCGTTGCCCTTGTGCACGACGTTGGCACCGAGCTTGGTCAGGCCGTCGATGATGCGGTAGACCGCGTTCTCGTTGCCGGGGATGAGTGAGCTCGCGAGGATCACGGTGTCGCCGGGGCCGACCTCGACCTGGTGGTCCTGGTTGACCATCCGCGCGAGCACGGCCATCGGTTCGCCCTGGGAGCCGGTCGACATGTAGACGATCTTGTCGTCGGGGATGCTGCCGGCCTTCTTGAAGTCGACGAGCACCCCTTCCGGCACGGTCAGGTAGCCGAGATCGGCTGCGATGGTCATGTTGCGCACCATGGAGCGGCCGAGCAGGGCGACCCGGCGTCCGTTGGCGTGCGCGGCGTCGAGCACCTGCTGCACCCGGTGCACGTGGCTGGAGAAGCTCGCGACGATGACGCGGCGCGGAGCCCGGGCGATGACGTCGTCGAGGACGGGACCGATCAGCCGCTCCGAGGCGGTGAAGCCGGGGACATCCGCGTTGGTGGAGTCGACGAGGAAGAGGTCGACTCCCTCAGTGCCGAGCCTGGCGAACTCGCGCAGGTCGGTCAGCCGGTGGTCGAGAGGGAGCTGGTCCATCTTGAAGTCGCCGGTGTGCAGCACGGTGCCGCCCGCGGTCTTGATCGCGACGGCGAGGGCATCCGGGATGGAGTGGTTGACCGCGACGAACTCGAGGTTGAACGGGCCGAGCCGCTCGGTCTGCCCCTCGGCGACCTGGAGCGTGTACGGCACGATCCGGTGTTCCTTGAGCTTGGCTTCGATGAACGCGAGGGTGAGCCCCGAACCGATCAGGGGGATGTCCGCCCGCAGCTTGAGCAGGTACGGTACGGCGCCGATGTGGTCCTCGTGCCCGTGCGTCAGCACCACGCCGAGAATGTCGTCGAGGCGGTCCCTGATCGGGCTGAAGTCGGGCAGGATCAGGTCGACGCCCGGCTGGTGCTCCTCGGGGAAGAGCACGCCGCAGTCGACGATCAGGATCTTGCCGTCGATCTCGAACGACGTCATGTTCCGGCCGATCTCGCCGAGGCCGCCGATCGGGATGATCCGGAGCGTTCCCGGTTCGAGTGTGGCCGGTTCGTAGACGTCGATGGGCATGGGCCCTCCTCGTGGTTCGGTGTGCTGACTAGCGGGTGGTTCCGGCGATCTTGGGCAGGGCCCCGCCGGCGGCGGCGTTGCGGTCCGGGCGGAAGTTGGAGAAGTCCACACCGGGGATGTTCTTGACGAGGTCGATCTCGTCCTCGATCTCGGCGGCTTCCCATTCCTCCGGGCCGACGAGGGGCAGCCGCACGCGGGGGCTCGTGATGCGCCCGAGGCCGTGCAGGATGTACTTGGCGGCGACGGTTCCGGGCACGTGGGTCATCACGGCGCGCACGAGCGGCTCGAGCTGCTTGTGTGCGGCGGTTGCGGTCTTGAGGTCGCCGGCGTTGACCGCGTCGACCATCTGCCGGTACGGGGTCGCCGCGATGTTCGCGGTCACGCCGATCAGTCCGGTCGCGCCGATCGACAGGTGCGGGAGCACGTTGGGGTCGTCGCCGGAGAAGTAGAGCAGGTCGGTCTGGTTGAGCACGCGGCTCACCTGGGCGAGGTCGCCCTTGGCGTCCTTGACGGCGAGGATGTTGGGGTGCTTCGCGGCGCGCAGCAGAGTCTCGTATGCGATCGCGACGCCGGTGCGGCCGGGGATGTCGTAGAGGATCACCGGCAGGTCGGTCGCGTCGGCGATCATGCGGAAGTGGGTGAGGATGCCGGCCTGTGTGGGCTTGTTGTAGTACGGGGTGACGATCATGTTGCCGTCGGCGCCGGCCTTCTCGCTCTGCCTGGCCAGCTGCATCGCGTGCGCGGTCTCGTTCGAGCCACCGCCCATGATGATCTTCGCGCGGCCGGCCGCGACGTCCTTGCCGACCTCGACGAGGCGCAATTTCTCCGCGTCGGTGAGGGTCGAGGTCTCCCCCGTTGTTCCGGTCACGACGATGCCGTCTGCTCCGGCCGTGATCACGTCGTCGATGTGCTTCGCCACGCCCGCCCAGTCGACCTCACCGTCGGCGGTGAAGGGGGTTACCAGGGCGACGAGGACCTGGCCGAACGGATTCTCAGACATAGACACGTGGACAGGCTATCGCCTTGCCGGCGTCCGGCGGCAGTCCCGGCCGCGTTAACCGGCCTTCTGGGCGCACGACTCGTCGGGATGCCCGAAGATCAGCCAGCCCGGAAGATCGCTGAGGAAGGCCGACCGTACCGCGGCGCTGCGGGCGAGGGTCCAGTCGACGCGCGCCCCGATCTCGGTCTCGTATTTCTCCCACTCGAACCAGTTGATCATGTGCAGCCTGGGGAACCTCGTCGCCGTGTCGGCCGAGAACACCTGGCGCCACCACGCCCGCTTGATCGCCAGTTCCTGGGCCGGATCTCCCCCGGACACCACGAGCGCCGCGGTTTCCGGGATCGCGACGGGTTTGCCGTGCCCCTCGCCGTAGACGCCGTAGAAGTCGGGCGTGGCGGTCTCGTCGCCGGCGAGCCCTGCGTAGGTTCCGGTGAGCTGGGCGGCGAACTTGCCGGGCTCCGGCACTTCGTCCTCGCCCCAGGGGTATGCGGATCCCCAGTGGTACAGGGACATGCCGACCCAGTCCACCACGTCGTCTCCGGGGTAGTACGGCAGGTAGGGGTCGTCCCTGATGGTGAGCGTGCCGTCGCCGTCTGTGTCCAGGGCGGTGAAATCGGGCGTGCCGGGCTTCGCCGCGTACACTCCACCGGCGAAGGGATAGCCGCCGCCGTAGTTCGGCGCCCACATCATCGCCGAACCAGGGGCGTCGCGTTTCACGGCGTCCGCGACCCTGCGGAACGCCGCGACATACTCCGTCGGCTGCTGGCCCCACTCGTACCAGGACCCGTTCATTTCGTGGGCGAAGCGCACGACGACGGGTACGCCGCGGTTGTTGAGTCCGCCGAGCAGGGCGCCGAGGTTGTCGGCAACGGCAGGGGTGATGGCGGCGAGACCCGCGCGAGGTTCGAGGGTGAGCAGGAGTTCGCCGCCGTTGGCGAGCACCTGGCCCGCTGCGGCCCCGACGTTGGCGCGGTCGTCCGCACTCATCGGCAGGCCGGAGAAGGAGACGGCGACCGCGGGACGGAGGCCGCTACCGCTGAATTCGGCGAGGGTCTCGGCGCCCCAGTCCAGGTTGACCCCGAACAGAACCCCCGTGTGTGGAACCAGGTCGGCCGTCGATGTGACCGCGCACGAGACCGTCGGAGACGCGGAGCCCGGTGCCGCTGTGCAGCCGGCGAGGAGCGCTACGACGCTGACGACTGCGCCGACAGCGGCGGAATGGCGGAGCGCGCGGGAGGGACGCGCCCGGGAATTGCGAGGCACGGGTCCCACCCTAACGGGGGGTGCCGTCCGTAATCTCTCGTCACACGAAGATTCCTCGCTCGAGTCCCGCGTAACGTCGACCCCATGAACCCCTTCGGCGCCGCACTCGTCGTGGTCGCCCTCGTCGCGGTCGCGACCGTGCTCGGCCTCGTCTACCGCTCGCGCCAGGGGTTGTTCCGCGACGTCGCCGACACCGAAACGACCGTGCTGACCCCTGCGGATGTCGGCAGCCAGGTCCCCTTCGGCCCCGCGGCCACCCTCGTGCAGTTCTCCACGGAGTTCTGCAGCCGCTGCCCCGGCACCCACCGACTCCTCAGCCAGATCGCCGATGGCCGTCCCGGCGTTGCCCACGTCGACGTCGACCTCACGCACCGGGCCGACCTCGCGAACCGCTTCGGTGTGCTGCAGACCCCGACGACGCTCATCCTCGACGGCGCGGGTCGCGTGCACGCCCGCGTCGGCGGCGCGCCGCACCGGGCGGATGTCCTCCGTCACCTCGACCATCTCGCCGGGCCCGAATCGGCGAACCCCCTCACCGCGTCACACCTGCCAGGGAGCCCCCATGCCCAGTGATTCCTCCGAGAACCGCGCAACCACGCCGAGCCCCGCCGCTCCGCCCCGTCGCGCGCCCGTCGACCCCCGAGGCCCGCGGTTCAGCGCCGCCATCACGGCCGTGCTCCTGCTCGTCGTGATCTTCCTCTCCCTGACCGGGGCATCCGTCGCCGCTCTCGTGTTGCTCGCCGCGATCGCGGCGCTCTTCGCCTGGGGAGCATTCGCAGGCGTCGGCCGGCACCCGTACGGCCTGCTGTTCAAGCGATTCGTACGTCCCCGCCTTGCACCGCCCGCCGAACTCGAAGACGCCGCTCCGCCGACCTTCGCCCAGGGGGTCGGCCTGTTCGTGACCGTCATCGGCGTCGTGCTCGGACTGTTCGGTCTCGCCCCCGCAGTCGGGATCGCCGCCGGTTTCGCGTTCATCGCGGCGTTCCTGAACTCGGTCTTCGACTACTGCCTCGGCTGCCAGCTCTACCTCCTGCTCGTGCGCGCCCGGATCCTCGGTCGCTCCCCCGCCGCGGCCTGACGCGCGTGGACCGGGCTCCCTGTCAACTCCCAGACTGAGCCTGTCCCTCTGAGTGGATGCCCGGTTAGGCTGGGGCTTTCACACCCAGGAGGTAACACCATGGCACTGACCAGCGAAGCGTCAACCGTCTGGACCGGAGACCTCAAGTCCGGCCATGGCACCGTCTCACTCGACTCCTCCCACGCCGGCGAGTTCCCGGTGACCTGGAAGGCACGGAGTGTCGGGAGCCCGAACACCACCAACCCGGAAGAGCTCCTCGGCGCCGCGCACGCCGCGTGCTTCTCGATGGCCCTCGCGAACGGGCTCGGCGCGGCCGGGCACACGCCGGAGAACATCCAGACCACCGCTGCCGTGACCTTCGAGGCCGGAGTCGGCATCGTCGGCAGCCACCTGCTCGTCAGCGCGAGCGTGCCCGGCCTCACCGAGGAACAGTTCGCGGCATTCGCCGAGGATGCGAAGGCGAACTGCCCGGTGTCGAAGGCCCTCGCCGGGATCCCGATCACGATCGAAGCGGAACTGGCCTAGGCGCAGGAGCGCCCGATGCGCGTACTGATCGCCGGAGCCTCCGGGCTCATCGGAACCGAACTCGTCCGCCAGCTCGGCGAAGCCGGGCACACCGTCGCCCGGCTCGTGCGCCATCCGGCCACCGGGCCGGACGAGGTGACCTGGAACCCCGCCGTCTTCGACATCGACCCTGCAGCCCTCGACGGGGTCGACGCGGTCGTCAACCTCTCGGGGGCCTCGCTCGCCCGTCTGCCGTGGACGAACGGCTACCGGACCGAGATCCTGGCCTCCCGGACCCACGCGACCCGTACCCTCGTCGAGGCGATCAGGAGGACTCCCACCCCGCCGGCCGTGTTCCTGAGCGGCTCGGCTGTCGGCCTGTACGGCAACCGGCCCGGTGAGATCCTCACCGAACGGTCCGCTCCCGCCGACGATTTCCTCGCTGCCGTCGTCGAGGCCTGGGAGGCCGAGGCCCTGCGCACACCGGCGCCGACCCGGGTCGTCCTGCTCCGCACCGGGCTCGTGATCGCGCGCGGCGGGGCGTTGAAACCATTGCTCCCCCTCGTCAGGCTCGGCCTCGGCGGCCCGCTCGGCCGCGGCATCCAGCACTGGCCGTGGATCAGCCTGCACGACGAGGCCGCCGCGATCGTGCACCTGCTCGGCTCCACCCTCAGCGGCCCGGTCAACCTCGTCGGACCGGCCCCGGCCTCGGCGAACGACGTGATCCGGGCCGTCACGGTCGCCCTGCACCGCCCGTTCCTCCTGCCGGTGCCGGAGTTCGCGCTGACATTCGCGCTCCGTGACGCCGCCCGCCAGCTGCTCCTCGCCGACCAGCGGGTGAGCAGCGCCCTGCTGCAGGGCGACGGCTTCGTGTTCCGGCACGGCACGGTCGCCGAGGCCGTCGACGCGATGCTCGCCGAGGCGTGACCCGGCTGCGCGGCTCCACCGAGTGATGTCGCCGCCACGCCCCACCCTCATCCGGGGGTGATTTTGCCTCGTTTTCCGCTACGCTGAGGCACAGGTCGCACCATCGTCGAGGGAGGCCGTCAGGCCAGACGTCGGGGGTAGCAGGTGCAGGTTTCCAGAGCACGCGGCTCCCGATCCCGTGTTCGACGGGTGGCCGCAGTGCTTGCCGTGGTTCTGGCGCTGGCGCTTCCCCTTGCCATGCCGGCAACGGCCGCACGGGCCACCCCCACAACCTCGGCCACCGCCACCGCTACGGCCACGGAATCGGCAACGGCAACGGCGGAACCTGCGCCGACGCCCGCCGTGACGGTGACGCCGGCGCCCGCGACGGACGGCGCTCCCGTCAGCCTCGAGCCGACCGCCGGAGCGTACTTCGGGTCGATCCTCGACTGGAGCGGTGACAGCGCCACCGAGCAGGCGTCCCGCCTCGGCTCCCCGAGCGCTTTCTACGAGCACTCCGTCTCGATGCCGATGTCCGATGCCGACACGAGCTACAGCGCCCAATTCCTGCAGAAGACGAACGGTGCCGGCTCCCTCCCGTTACTCACCATCCGACCGACGACGAGCCTTCTGGCGATCACTGCGGATGCCGCGACCCGGCTGGTCGACGGCATCGCGGCCGCGCGGGGCACCGGCACCGCCCCGCTGTACCTGCGCTTCGCCCCCGACATGAACAGCACCTGGGTGTCCTGGGGACAGCAGCCCTCCGCATACCGCCAGGCCTTCGCCGCCGTCGCCGACGTCGTGCACCGCCGTCTGCCCGGGGCCGTGATGGTGTGGTCGCCGAACTGGGGAGGCGGGTATCCGTTCACCGGGACCCGGGCCGCGGACACCGACACGCTCCGCGAGCTCGACACCAACCGGGACGGCTCCGTCGACGGCGGCGACGACGCGTACGCCCCCTACTATCCCGGCGCCGTCGCCGACTGGGTGGGGCTCTCGGTGTACCACGACGACACCGCGGGAGGCGACGCCCGCAACACCGTTCCGCGCGACGGCGAGCTGCTCGCCCGCCTCGGCTCCCCCGCCGCAGACGCCGCAGGCGACGACGACTTCTTCGGCCGGTATTCGACGGCGACCGGCACGCCGTTCCTCCTGGAGACCGCGGCGTTCTACAGTCCCTCAGCGGGCGGCCCCGGCGAACTCGCGATCAAGCAGAACTGGTGGCGCCAGGTCTTCGCCGCCGTCGCCGACCCGCGATACGCCACGCTCAAGGCCGTGCTCTGGCAGGACACCACGGCGAACCGTGCGGTCGTCGGCGGGACCTTCGTCGACTGGAGCGTGACACTCGGCGACAGCACCCGGGCCGCCTTCGCTGCCGACCTTGCCGCAAGCGACCTCACGCTCGGCCCGCTGTTCGCGCCGACGACGACGAACGAGGCCGGGGCATCCGCCACCGGACCGGGGGTGACCATCGGCGGCTGGTGGGCCTGGCTCGTGGCCGTGCTCGTGATCGCCGCAGTCACGCTGCTTTTCGCGCTCGCGGTCGCGCGGCGCGGCCGGTCGGCGCTGAGCTATGACGGCCCGGCCGACCGGGACCTGCGCATCGACCTGATGCGCGGCCTCGCGATCGTGTTCGTCGTGGTCAACCACATCGGCCTGGTCTCCCTGTTCCAGGAGATCACCCAGGAGGCCATCGGAATCGTCTCCGGCGCCGAGCTGTTCGTGTTGTTCGCCGGCGTCGTGCTCGGCATGGTCTACCGGCCCAAGATCGCCATGAGCGGCATCGGCGAGGTGGTCATCCGAACCAGCCGGCGCGCCTGGAAGCTGTACTACACCGCCCTCGCCGTAGTGATCCTGATCTTCGCGGTGAGCCTGCTGCCCTTCGTCAACGCCGGCTACCTCACGACGTTCACCGACCAGGGCACCGGGGCGCGAGGCAGTTCGGCGTCGGGCCACGTCTACGACCTCTATGCCAACGCCGGGCAACTGCTGACCTACCCGGTGAACCCGCACATCCTCCTCGACCTGGCACTCCTCCGGCTCGGGCCGTGGCAGTTCAACGTGATGGGCCTGTACGTCGTGCTGCTCCTGGTCTGCCCGCTCGTGCTGTGGGCGTTGTCGAAGCGGTGGTGGGTGCCGGTGCTCGCGCTCAGCTGGGGCTTGTACGTGTTCAACGCGCTCGCGGGGGTGCGTCTGTTCCCCTCCGAGTTCGAGGACTCGTTCCCGCTCCTGACCTGGCAGGTGCTCTTCGTCACGGGAATCGTGGCCGGGTACCACCGTGTCGCCCTGCTCCGCTGGTTCGCCTCGCGGTGGGGCCTCGTGGCCGCTGCGGTGATCGTGCTGCTCGCGACAGCGTTGATGTTGTTTTCCTGGAGCAACCCGTATCTCCCCAGCGCCTTCTCCGTTCGCCTCGGACTCGTTCCTGACGCGCTCTTCCGCTCGATCTACGGCGCATTCTTCGGGCGCACCAACCTCGAGCCCGGTCGTCTCCTCAACGTGATGCTCGTGGTCGTCAGCCTCTACGCCCTGGTCAGCGCATACTGGCGTCCGATCCGGCGCGCCCTCGGCTGGTTCCTGATCCCGCTCGGGCAGGCCACCCTCTACGTCTTCATCATGCACGTGTTCTTCGCCCTGATCGCCGCCAACATCCCGGCGCTCCAGGACGGGAACGTGTGGCTGAACACCGGCGCATACGTCGTCATCCTGGCGCTGCTCTGGGTGATGGTCAGGACGAAATTCCTGTTCCGGATCGTGCCGCGATGAATCGTGCCGCGATGAGAGGGGTGCTCCGATGAGCCGGATGCTGGCACTGCGGATCGTGGTCGTGCTCACGCTCGCGCTCGGTATCAACTACGTGGCGTGGCGCTGGATGTTCTCGCTCAACTGGGACGCGTGGTGGATCGCCGTCGCCCTCGTCGCCGCCGAAACGTACAGCCTGATCGACGTCAGCCTCTTCGGCATGATGATGTGGCGCGCGTACACCCGCCCGGCACCGCCGGCGCCTCCCGCGGACGCGACCGTCGACGTGCTGATCGCCACGTACAACGAGCCGATCGACCTCGTGATGACGACGGCACTCGCCGCGCGGGAGATCACCTTCCCCCATCGCACCTGGGTGCTCGACGACGGCGCCCGGCCGGAGCTCGCAGCGGCGGCGGCGGCAGCCGGCATCGACTACCTCTCGCGGGGAACCGAATGGATCGACCGGCCGCGCCACGCGAAGGCCGGGAACGTCAACAACGCGCTGATGGAGACCCAGGGCGAATTCCTGCTCATCCTCGACGCCGACCAGATCCCCCGGCCGGAGATCCTCGACCACACCCTCGGTTACTTCACCGACGACAAGGTCGCGCTCGTGCAAACCCCGCAGGTTTTCAGCAACGTCACTGTCGAGGACCCGCTCGGCAGCCAGGCGCCCCTGTTCTACGGCCCGATCCAGCAGGGCAAGGACGGCTGGAATGCCGCCTTCTTCTGCGGATCGAACGCCGTGCTGCGCCGCGAGGCCCTGATGCACCTCGGCATTCTCGGGTACGTGCGCGAGGTGGAGGGTTCCGTGCGCACCGCGCTCCGCGACGCGAGCCGTGTGGTGCGGGGCGCCCGCCGGCATCCGGCCGCCCGCAACCCCGCGGTCGCGCACGCCCTCACGGAAGTCTCCCACGCGATCAGGCAGGCGCGTGCCGCGATCCGGCGCGACGAGCCGCTCGCCGAAGTCACGTTCGTGCTGCACGAGCGGGTGGATGCCGCGGCCGCCGGCATTGTGGTCGGCGAGGTGACGTCGCTCGCGGACGACCTGCGCGAGATCAGCGAATTGGCCGGCACACCCGAATCGCCGTACCTGCTCGACATCGATGAGACGGTCGCGAGGCTCGCCACCCGCGAGCTCTCACCGTTCAAGGCCCTCGAGGCCGTACGCTCCGCCCTCGACACGATCGCGATCGACCGCGGCCACGAGGCCCAGCCGGTGATGCCGCTCGCGACCATCTCGGTCACCGAGGACATGGCCACGTCGATGCGGCTGCACGGCCTCGGCTGGAAGAGCGTCTACCACAACGAGCTGCTCGCGGACGGGCTCGCCCCCGAAGACGTGGGCACGATGCTCACCCAGCGGCTGCGCTGGGGCCAGGGCACCATGCAGGTCTTCCTCAGGGAGAACCCGCTGCTGCAGTGGAAGATGAGCCTGCCACAGCGCCTGATGTACTTCGCCACGATGTGGAGCTACCTCTCCGGTTATGCGGCGGTCATCTATTTCGCGGCGCCGATCGTGTTCCTCGTCTTCGGGATCCTGCCGGTGTCCACCAATGCCTGGGACTTCTTCCTGAGGTTCATCCCGTTCATGATCGCCAACCAGCTCCTGTTCTTCGTGGCCGCGCGGGGTATCCCCACCTGGCGGGGCCAGCAGTACAGCCTCGCCCTGTTCCCGGTGTGGATCGACGCCTGCACCACCGCCTTCAACAACGTCGTGCTCGGCATCCCGCTCAACTTCGCCGTGACGCCGAAGACAAGGCAGGCTCACACCGGACAGCAGTGGCACCTGATCAAGCCGCAGATCACGGT
Source organism: Cryobacterium glucosi (assembly GCF_004402235.1). Taxonomy (GTDB): domain Bacteria; phylum Actinomycetota; class Actinomycetes; order Actinomycetales; family Microbacteriaceae; genus Cryobacterium; species Cryobacterium glucosi. The sequence goes on along the minus strand of NZ_SOFS01000029.1, from coordinate 9,654 downwards.
GATGGTGATGCTCGTCGTCGCGATCATCGTCGGTTGTGTGCGCCTGTTCGTCAACGGCGCCGAACCGATCGGCACCGGGGTCAACATCGGCTGGGCCGTCTACGACCTCGTCGTCCTGAGCGTGTTGTTCAAGGCGGCCACCTACCAAGGCTTCACCCCTGAGGCCGCACCAGAGGAGCACCCAGAGCAATGAATTTCCGGACTGAAACGATAGCCGGCAACGTGGCGGCCATTCGCGCGGACGGCCGACTCAACATGGTCTCCGCGCCGCTGTTGCGCGAGGTGGTGTCCGCAGCGATCGCCGCGGGGACGGTGCGGATCGTCGTCGACCTGAGCGGGGTCGACTTCATGGATTCGTCAGGGCTCGGAGCCCTCATCGGCGGCCTGAAGGTCGCCCGGCAGGCCGGCGGGGACCTCCGCATCGCCGGTGCGACGCCGCAGGTCGCGCTCGTGTTCGAGCTGACCCATCTCGACCGCATCCTGCAGAACCACGCGACCGCAGAGACCGCATACCGTGACTGATTCCGACACCACCCTGGCGCTCAGCACTCCGCCCGACGATATCGACACCGTGCAGGACTTCGTCCAGCGCGTGCTTGAGCCCCACTCCGACATCGTCGACATCGACCGGTTCGCGTTCGAGACGGCCCTCGTCGAGCTGGCGTCGAACGTCATCCAGCACGCCGCCGCGGGAACCGGCATCACCTGCGTGCTGTCGATCCACGCCGACGACCACGAGCTCAGCGCCCGGATCAGCGACACCGGAACGGCCGGAGCGGTAACGCTGAGCGGACCTGTGCTCCCCGACGACCTCGCGGAGTCGGGCAGGGGGCTCGCGCTCATCCAGATGCTCGTCGATTCCGTGCACTTCGAACGGGTCGGAGACCGCAACGTCTGGACCATCTCCCGCGCCAGGCATCCGCTGCCCTGACGAATCAGACGGAGTCTTCAGGCGAGAGTCAGGCTGCGGCGCGCTCGAGCGTGATCGCTGTGCGGATGGCGCCGCGGGCGCGTTTCCGGTCCCCGGCGGCGTCGTACGCGAGGCCCAGCCGGAACCAGGCCTTCCAGTCCTCCGGTGCCGCGTCGACCGCGTCGCGGTACTGCGGGAAGTCCGCGTCGGCCGCGTCCCTGACCGGGCGGCCGCTCGCGCGGATCGGCAGGGTCTCGACCGGGAGTTCTCCGCTCGCCTCGAGCAGGCGAACGAGCCTGGCCGAGCGGGATCCGAAGGTGACCTCGAGCACGAGCGCCCAGATCCCGATCAGGGGCAGAACCAGCAGCGCCACGCCGATCGCGATGCCGACGGGTGCGCCACTCTGCAGGAAGAGCACCGCCCGCCACCCGACGAGCACCAGGTAGAAGGCGAGCAGGATCGCCATCATGCCGGCGCCGATGCGGCCCTTCATTCGAAGATCTCGGAGTCGGCGTCGATCTCGGGGACGCTGTCGAGGTCGGGCTCCGCTGCGATCGCGACGATCGCCGCCGGCGGGGTGGGGGGCGCGCCGAGGCCGAGGTCGACGACCTGGTCGAGGCCGACGGTCACGCCGACGGCAGTGCGGGCAGCGTCGAGGGCGAGCAGAATGCCGCGCCGGTACGCGTTGGCGGACAGCGTGTTATGGGAGATCGTGACCGTCTCCCCCGCGCCGCCGAAGATGACGTCCTGCCGGGCGAGCACGCCGTCGAGGCGCAGGCTGTGCACGGGCACGCTCGACACCTGCTGCCCGCGTGCTCGCTGGTCGTTGTGCGGTGCAGACACCGGGCCGAGCTCCGTGCGTGCGAGACCGATGAGCTCGGCGGTGCGGACCGCAGTCCCCGAGGGAGAGTCGACCTTGGCGGCCTGGTGCGTTTCGACGATCTCGATCGAGTCGAAGAGCCGGGCGAGCATGGCCGAGACGGCGGTCGCGACGACGGAACCGATCGAGAAGTTCGGCACGATCACGACGCCGGTGTCACTCCGGCCGCGGATCCGGCGCTCGAGCGTCGTGATGCGGGACTGGGACCAGCCGGAGGTGCCGACGAGCACCCGGATGCCGTTGTCGACGGCGAAGTCGACGACGCTCTGGCTCACGCCGGGCAGGGTGACGTCGACGACGACATCCGCCCCGAGCATGTCGGACAGCGGGCTGCGCGAGTCGAGGCCGGCGTGCAACTCGTACCCGTCGGTCTCCTCGACGAGCCCGCTGATCAGTCGGCCCATCGTGCCCGTAACGCCGACGATGGCCACCCGTGTTGTCATACGACTAATCTACCAAGCGGCAATCCGGCAATCCGGCATCCGGCATACGGGCCCCGCACGACCCGGCGCGAACTGGGCTCACCGGGTTCCCCGACGTAGCCTTGTGGCATGCCAGCCACCCCGAAAGCACCCGGCCCCGTCTTCCGCGAGGTATCCGTGACGGATGCCGGTTCCCTCGCCCTCCTGACGGCCTACTTCAGCGATCGGCAGTCGAGCTTCCCCGTCGAGCAGGGTGCCTACCGAACGACCTTCCCGGTGGCCGGGGACTTCCTGCCGCCGAACGGTGTCTTCCTGCTCGTCGGCGAACCCAGCGGGAACCCGGAGCAGGCCTGGGTCGGGTGCGGCGGCATCCGTCGGATCGGGGACACCCCGGGCGGCGGCGCCCGCTACGAGGTCAAGCACCTCTGGCTGCAGCCGGGCACACGCGGGAGGGGCTGGGGCCGGGCCTTGCTCGCCGAACTCGAGCGGCGGGCGCGATTGTTCGGCGCCGCCGAGCTCGTGCTCGACACGAACGCGAGCCTGCGGGCCGCCGGAGCGCTCTACCGGAGCGCCGGCTTTGCGGATTGCCCGCCGTACAACGACAACCCGAACGCCACCAACTGGTACCGGAAGGGCCTCGCTCGCGACTAGTACAGAGCCCCGCTCGCGCCTGAGAGAGAGTCTCGCTCGCGCCTAGTACAGCAGCGGGTCAGGCAGTCCGGTGCGCATCTCCACGGGCAGGTGCCCGGTGTCGTTGTGGGTGACGAGCGTCCACGGGCGGCCCGGCTTCTGCAACAGCACGGTGAGGCCGCAGTTGGCCTGGTTGATGCTGATCCAGCGCCAGTCCGGAGCACCCAGCACTGCGCGCACGAACCAGCCGATGACGAAGTTGTGCGTGATCAGCAGTTCGTGGCGCTCGCCTCTGCGGGGCTGCAGGAATTCGGCGACGGCGTCGTCCATCTGCGCACGGCCGGCTTCGATCTCCTCCTCGGTGACGGCACCGAAGAACGGGGCGTATGCCGCGGGCGTCTCCGGCGCCATGCCGGTCGGGATGCAGTCGAACAGCAGCGGGGAGGGAACCGGGGTGAGCGAGGGCAGCCGCCCGGCGACGATCTCTGCGGTCTCGGCCGCGCGCTGCAGGGGCGAGTGCCAGGCGTCGGTGAACGGCACGCCGCCGAGGCGTTCCGCGATCAGCTGCGCCTGCCGTTTGCCGCGCGCCGAGAGCGGCCCGTCGGGCAGGCCGTGTTCGGCATCCTGTTGCTCGCCGTGACGAACCAGGTAGATGTAGTGGGGCAACGGGTTCTCTTTCGGTTCGGGGCGTTCGGCCGGACGGCCGGGCGGTACAGGGCCAGGTGACCCGTTGGATCAGGGCCGGACGCCTGGAGGCACGATTCCCGCGAAGACGTCGTCGTCGAGCGCGCCGACGGCGGCGATGGACAGCGGGCCGGCCGCGAGGTCGACGGCGAGGGCCTGCACGTCGTCCGCGGTGACCAGGGCGAGCCGGCGCAGCGCCTCATCGAGGTCGACGAACTCACCGAGGGTGATCTCGGCGCGGCCGAGCCGGGACATCCGGGTGTCGGAGTCTTCGAGGGCCAGCGAGGAGGCACCGGAGAGCTGCCCGTTGGCGCGTTTCATCTCGTCCGCGGTGACACCGTGTTCGGCGAGCCGGTGCAGTTCGCTCAGGAGAAGCTCGGCGACCTGGCCCGCCTTCGCCGGGGTGCAGCCGGCGTACATGCCGAAGAGGCCCGCGTCGGAGTAGCCGGGGGCGAAGGAATAGACGGAGTACGCGAGCCCGCGCTTCTCGCGCACCTCCTGGAAGAGCCTCGACGACATGCCGCCGCCGAAGATGGAGGTCAGAACGCTCATCGTGACGCGGCGATCGTCGGTCGCGAGGAGTCCGGGGAACCCGAGCAGCAGGTTCGCCTGCTCGAGCGGGCGGCGCACGACTGTGACCGCGCTGCCCTGGTGGATCTCGGCGGGTCGCCCGTTGCGACGCCCGACGGGGGCGGCGTGTTCGCCCAGGTCCCAGCCTGCGGAGTAGAGCGCCCGGGTCACGTCTGCGACGAGCACGTCGTGGTCCACGGCGCCCGCGACCGTGACGACGAGGTCCTGCGGGCGGTAGTTGGCGCGGTAGTGCGCGAGCACGGCCTCCGGGGTGGCCGCCCTGATCGTGTCGGGGTTGCCGCCGATCGGGCGTCCGAGCGGATGCTTGCCCATCACGGCCTCGAAGAAGCGCTCGTTCGCAACGTCCGCCGGGTCATCGTCAGCCATGGCGAGTTCCTCGAGGATCACGCCGCGTTCGGTCTCGAATTCGACCGGGTCGATTGTGGACGAGGTGAGCATGTCGGTGAGCACCTCGACGGCCATCGGCAGGTCGCGGTCGCGGACCTTCGCGTAGTAACAGGTGTATTCCTTCGCGGTCATCGCGTTGTGCTCGCCGCCGACGGAGTCGAAGGCAATCGCGATGTCGAGGGCGCTGCGCTTGGCCGTGCCCTTGAAGAGCAGGTGTTCGAGGAAGTGGGTGGAGCCGTAATGCCCGGGCGCTTCGTCGCGGGAACCGACGGCGACCCAGTAGCCGATCGTCAGGCTCCGGCTGCCGGGGACGTGCTCGCTGAGAATGCGCACACCGCTCGGGAGGACGGTCCGGCGCACGACGGATTCGCCGGCGGCTCGGAAGGACAACTCGGCGAGTGTGAGGGGAAATTCAACGGCGCTGTTCATGACACCACCACCCTACGTCACGGCACCGACGGCATCAGGGTGCCTCGCGGAACCGAATTCGAGCGGCGGGCGGCGTCGGCGTCAGCGGCCGGCAGCGAGCCCCGTCACCCGCTCGAGGTCGACCATGTCGCTGCGGGTGAGCCGGATTCCGGCGGCCGCGATGAGGGAATCCACCTGGTCGGGCTGGCTGGCCCCTGCGACGGGCGCCGTGACCCCGGCCTGCGCGAGGAGCCACGCGAGCGCGATCGATGCGGCCCCGGTGTCGTGGTCGGCCGCGATCCGGTCCACCACGCTGAGGACCCTCAGCCCGGGCCTGCTGAGGTGCTTCGCGGCGCGGGCATCCCTCGTCGTGCTGTGCAGGTCGGCCTTGGAGCGGTACCGGCCGGCCAGGAAGCCGTGCGCGAGGGAGAAGTAGGGCAGGACCGCGAGGCCCTGGGCCCGGGTGACGAGGGACAGCGAGGACTCGAAGCCTCTGCGCTGCAGCAGGCTGTACTCGGTCTGCAGGGCGACGAAGCGCGGCAGGCCGTTCGCGGCGAGGATGCGGGCCTCCATCAGGCGCTCCCCGGAGAAGTTCGAGGCGGCGAGGTACCGCACCTGGCCGCTGCGCATCAGCACGTCGACGGCGCCGAGGCTTTCCTCGAGCGGCACGGTCGGATCGTCGAAGTGGAAGTGCAGCAGGTCGATGTAGTCGGTGCCCAACCGGTCGAGGGACGCCTGGACCGCGCCGATGATACTCCGGGAGGACAGTCCGGGGTTGTCCCGGTTCTTGCCGATCTTGGTGGCGATCACGGTGCTGTCGCGCGCCTTGCGGGAACGCAGCCAGGAGCCGATGATCACTTCGCTCCGTCCGGAGGTGTAGCTGTCCGCGGTGTCGAGGAAGTTGCCGCCGAGTGCACGGTGCCGGTCGAGGATACGGTGGCTCGTCTCGCCGTCCGCGGTCCAGCCGAAGACGCTCGAGCCGAGGGCGACCGGGTGCACGGAGAGGTCTGTATCCGCGATGGTGCGCCGGGCGCCGACGAGAGGGAGGCGCCCGTCCGGCTGGACCGGGATCGAGACGGAGATCGGCGGCGGCCCCTGGAGCGGGTGCGCGGTCACGTGGGCAGAGGCCGGGTGAAGAGCACGCTCGGAATCCTGAATGCCTGACTGGATCATCCGTCACTCCTTACTGCTTACCGCGACTGCTGGGTGTGGCCCCAAAACTGAGAGTAACCCGCGAATCGGCGCACGGAAAGGACACGCCCGAACCGTTATCAAAACGGATGCTGGGCGTCTGCCGCGAGGTCGCCGCGCCACGCCGGATAGAGTTGTACGGGAACGATTCCGGTTACGGCCTTCTGAGCAGGCGTGAGCCCGAACGAATCAGCCGCGAAAGAAGGATCCATGACGCAGCCCACCACCGGCGTGCCGACGACCGGCGCACCCGCGACCGAGATCACCGCAGAGGCGCGCAGGCGGCGCACCTTCGCCGTGATCAGCCACCCCGACGCGGGAAAGTCGACCCTCACCGAGGCGCTCCTCCTGCACGCGCACGCCATCACGACGGCGGGCGCGACCCACGGCAAGGCCGGCCGCCGTGGGACCGTGAGCGACTGGATGGCGATGGAGCAGGCCCGTGGCATCTCGGTGACGAGCGCGGCAATCCAGTTCGAATACCGCGACAGCGTGATCAACCTCGTCGACACCCCCGGCCACGCCGACTTCTCCGAAGACACCTACCGGGTCCTGTCGGCCGTCGACGCCGCCGTGATGCTCGTCGACGCGAGCAAGGGCCTCGAGGTGCAGACCATGAAGCTCTTCGACGTCTGCCGTCAGCGCAACCTGCCCGTGATCACCGTGATCAACAAGTGGGACCGGCCCGGCCTCGACGCTCTCGCCCTGATGGACGAGATCCGCACCCGCACCGGACTGCTCCCGACACCCCTGACCTGGCCGGTCGGAGTGGCCGGCGACTTCCGCGGCGTCATCGACCGGTCGACCGAAGAGTTCATCCGCTTCACCCGCACGGCCGGCGGCGCGACCGCCGCAGACAGCGACCGGGTGCCGTTCGAGGTCGCCGCGACCGAGGAGGGCGAGGCCTGGGTCACCGCGACCGAAGAATCCGAACTGCTCGGCGAGGAAGGCCAGGACCACGACGAGGCCACGTTCCTCGCCAACCAGACCACCCCCGTGCTGTTCGCCGCGGCCGTGCTCAACTTCGGCGTGCAGCACATCCTCGACACCCTCGTGGACTTCGCCCCTGCCGCGGAGGCGCGTGTCGACGCGGCCGGCGGGCACCGCCCGGTCGCCTCACCGTTCTCCGGCTTCGTGTTCAAGGTGCAGTCGGGCATGAACGCCTCGCACCGGGACTACGTCGCCTTCGTGCGGGTCTGTTCGGGCCAGTTCCGTCGCGGAATGATCGTCACCCACGCCGCAAGTGGCCGGCCCTTCGCGACCAAGTACGCCCAGCACCTCTTCGGACGCGAACGCGAAGTGGCCGACGAAGCCTGGCCCGGCGACATCGTCGGGCTCGTCAACGCGTCGGCACTCCGGGTCGGCGACTCCATCTTCGAGAGCGAACCCGTCGAGTTCCCGCCGCTGCCGATGTTCGCGCCCGAGCACTTCCGTGCTGTGCGCTCCGCGGACAGCAGCAAGCACAAGCAGTTCCGGCGCGGCATCGACCAGCTCGACCACGAGGGCGTCATCCAGGTGCTCCGCAGCGACCTGCGCGGCGACCAGGCCCCGGTGCTCGGCGCCGTCGGCCCGATGCAGTTCGAGGTCGTCGAGGAACGCATGACGCACGACTTCGGCGCCGCGATCCGTTCGGAGTCGCTCCCCTACCAGATCGCCCGCCGCACCAACCGGGAGAGCGCCGAGATCCTCGGCCACGACCGGCAGGTCGAGGTGCTGATGCGCTCAGACGGGACACTCCTCGCCCTGTTCAGCACCCCGTGGCGGTTGCGCAACACGGTCCGCGACCACCCGGAGCTGATGCTCGAAGACCTCGCCGCCGGCGCCCTGGAGCCGGCGCCCTCGGCCTAGTCATCCCCCGGCCGCATCGTTCACCGGAAGCCTCGTTCAAAACGGGCTCGGGTCGTCGGTGTCGTCGGGTTCGGGGTCCAGGTTCCAGACATCCACGAACGGGACCGGTGGTTTCGGTTCGGGTTTGGGTTTCCGGGGTGGTCTCATGTCGGCGGAGGGTTCGACGATGTAGCTGTACCCGGCGGGTGAGGTCCATTCGATGCGGCCGTCGCCGAGGTGCCTGGGCGTCCACCGGGTGTAGCTCTTGACCGCGTGGTGATACGGGCAGAGGTGGGCGAGGTTCATCGCGTCGGTCTCCCCGCCGTGCTGCCACTCCGCACTGTGGTCGAGGTCTGATCGTTTGGCGGAGCGGCGGCACCCGGGGAAGGTGCAGGTTTCATCCCGTACCTCGAGCCACTTCTTCAAAGCCGCGGGCGGTTTGTAGGTGTCGCGTCCCATCGAGAGCACCACCCCGGTTTCCGGGTGGGTGAGGAGCCGGGTGAAGCTCGGCGCCCCGGCCGCGAGACGCCTCGCGGTGTCGGGGTCGATGGGTCCGTACCCGGCCAGGTACCCGGGCTCCTCGCTCTTCCCCAACAAGGTCAGCACCGGAACGGTCACGTTGACCTGCGCGGCCACCCCTTTGCCCAGTCCATCCGGGGTGACCCCGCCGATCAGGACGTCGGTGAGCACATCGGCCGCGATCTGGGTCAGGGTGCGTGACTCCTCCGGGCCCTGCAGGGTCAGGGCGGTGTCGAGGGTGCGGTGGTAGGCGGCCTGCACCTTCTCGGCATCCCCGGTCAGGTACAGCGACGCCATGCCGTCGTTGAGGGCCTGGAACACCACATGCCGGTCCTCGACGCTTTTCTGGTGCCTCGCGGTGATGGTTTCCGGGTGGGTGCGCTCCCGCACTCTTCGGGCCCGGTCGGCGAGCTTCGCCACGGTCAGCACTTCCGCGTCGGGCACGAGGACTTCCTCGAACACGGCCCGGGCCCGGGCGGACGCTTCCGGGTCATCATCGACTCGGATGCCCCAGGCCTGCTCCATGATCACCTGCGCGTGCCGGTAACTGATCACCCCGGAGGCCAGGGCGTCCCGGGTCACGGGGAGGTCCTCCGCGAGGATGCGGCTGGCTTCGATCAGGGTCTCCGCCGTCCGGCGCGGGAGCCGCAGCAGAGCGCCGACCTCGCAGGTGAATTCCTCTTTCGTGGCTTCCTCCGGCGACCACGGCGGGCGCGGCCCGCCGGCGCGTTCTGCGGCCTCCGCGCGGGCCCGCCCGACATCGGCGAGCACCCGCTGGGCGGTGTAGATCGCGGCGGCCCGGCGAGCGGTGGCCTGATTGATTTCCCGGTCCGCGTCCTTGATCGCGTCATAGAAATCGGCGAGGGGCGGCTTCACCAGGCTGAGGTGACGGGGGTTCAGGTACGGGTCGGGAGGGGTCCCGGGCGGGGGCTCCGCCGTGCTTTCCGAGCGAATTTCTGAGGGTTCTTCAGCTGTCATACCGGTCACTCTACGGAAGACCACCGACATTCCACCGGCATCCGCACGCCCATGAATCACCTGTGGACAACCTGGTCAAGGAGCATTTTTGTGGAGAACTTCTCTGACAGGCGCTAGCTGTACCCGGCCATGACGTTGGTGACACTTTCGGGCTTGTGAAGAAGGAGGACCTCCGGGCTTAGTGGAGGTATCTGAAATCTTCACAAGTCACGGAGGTCCTCATGGGT
>NZ_SOFS01000024.1 GCF_004402235.1 Cryobacterium glucosi | reverse complement strand
CGCCGGTTGAGCGGCCGCCGCTGCCGCAGCGGCCGCAGCGGCCTGGGCCGCCGCGCTCGCCGCAGCCGCCCGCGCGGCCTCTTCCTGTTGCTTCTGGTATGCCGCGGCCGCGGCGACGCCGGCCCGGTAGGAGCGCTCCGTCTCGGCCGTCGTGTTCTTCAGGCTCGCGAGCTGGGCGTCGAGCACGTCCGAGCGCGTGCGCTGCTCGGCGAGCTGCGCATCGGCGGCGCGCTGGGCCTCGGCCGCGGCCGCCGCACGATCCTTCGCCTCGACGGCGAGGCGGTCGCGTTCCGTCGACGCCACGGCGGCTTGTTCCTCGAGGCTCTGCACGAGGTTGCGTTGCGCGAGCGCCCGGTCGCGGATGCCGGAGGTCAGTTCGCTCAGCCGGGTCGAGGTGCTGAGGGCCGACAGCAGGTCGCTCGCCTGGCCCGGAACCAGGAGCAGGGTCGCGACGGCGTCGCTCGCCCCGGAGCGGTACAGCTGCGCACCCAGGAGCCCGAGCTGGACATCCGCTGTCCGGGCCTTCTCGGTCGCGGTCGCGAGCTGGCGCGCGAGGTCCCCGGCGTGCGCAGCGGCCGCGCGTGATTCTGTGTCGGCGGTGGCGGATGCCGCGCTCGCGGTGATCGCCGCGTCTCCGAGCGTCGCGGCCTGGGTTTCGAGCCCGGTCAGCAGGGTGCCGATCCGGGTCACCTCCGCCTCGGTCGCAGCGGTCGAGGCGCGGGCGGCCTCGACGTCGGCCCAGCTCGGATAGTCGTCGGCCTGGGCGGGAATGGCGACGGTCACGGACGCACCGAGCAGCGCGATGACGGCCGCCATCACGCTCCATGCCCGCACTCTCGATCGCACCTGTCTCCGCCCGCCGTCTACCGAGTGTAGTTCGCGGTCCTTGGACTGTCCCGGCCGGATTCCCGGGCGGATTCCCGGGCGGCGACATCGGGAGGCCGGGTCCGGGCATCCGCCGGAACAGCCCGCATCAGGTCGCGGTCCGGGCCAGTCGAGGGCGGAGGGCGGCGAGGATCCGGGTCAGGTCCAGCGAAATCGCGGTCGCGGCGCCCATCGCCGTCGCGGGAGTGGCGTCGTGCCGGGTGTCCAACTCGGCCGTCAGCTGGGCCACGGCGGTCTCGGCCGTCTCGAATGCGCCAGAGTCCGTCAGGACGGCGTCTCCGTCCCGGCCGGACTCCCACTCGGTCAGCACTGCGGCGACCGCGAGCAGGGCCCGGGCGAGTGGCGGCCTGAGCTCTGGATGCAGTTCGAGGGCGATCGGAGCCCCCCAGGCGACCCCGGCGAGTACATCGGTGAGGTCGCGCACGTGGAACGTGACGGTCTCGAGCGCGGCGAGGTCGTCCCGGTCACTGGCCAGGTCGCGCCGGTGGATGCGGGCCCGAGGGTTGCCCTTGCGGCTGTCTTCCGCGTGGAACAGGGCATCGTGAACGTCGCGCACGAGTCTGATGAGTTCGTCGCCGCGGCTCGCCCAGTCGTCGCGTTCGGGCGGCCAGTTCTCGGTGAGGGCCTCGGCCAGGTCGGAGAGGTGGCCGGCGAGCCTGCCGCGGTAGTGCGACAACTGGCGGCCGACCGCGTCGAGGGTCAGGGGCGGCAGGATCAGGAGGTTCACGGCAAGGCCGATCACGATGCCCAGGGACACCTGCTCGAGGTAACCGATCGAGTACCCGTCCGCATTCGGTCCCCCGATGATGAGCACGAACAGGGCCGTCACCGGGATGTACTCCCGGTTCGCGCCGAACAACCCTGTCGCGGCGACGAGCGCGCCCACACCGACGGCCAGCGATATGGTCAGCACGTTCGGACCGCTCACGAGCAGCACCGCACCCGCGAGCACGATCGCGACGAAGAGGCCGCCGAGGGTCTGCAGTGAGTTTCGAACCGAACTCATCAGCGTCGGGTACATGCTGACGAGCGCTCCGAGCGGCGCGTAATAGGGGTACTCGTTTGCGACCCCCGGCAGGTATCCGGCGACCGTCCACGCGATGGCCACGGCGAGGGCGGCCTTCGCCGCGGCCAGCAGCCGAGCCGCGGTCAGCTGCGATCCCACCCACCGGGGCGCGTGCCGCACGGTCCGCCGTACGCCCGATCGCGTCATCTCCGTCTCCTTCTGTCACGACACGGTACCTCCCGAACCGGTTCTTCTGCCGGTAGGCGACCGAACCCGGGGTGCCCCGAAACTGGTCCGTGACTTTTGGGGGACTATCCGGTAACGTTGACAGGTCGGCTCTTGACACCGTGTGAATTTGTATGCGCGGATGGGTTTGTAAGTCAGGATGGGCCGGTTTCCCAGTAATCCGCTGGTGAAAAATCACTGTATGTGAACGGCCCCGGCCATAGACTGCCCGGGTTCTCAGGTTGCGATGCATGTGCGTCGTTGTTCTGCCATGTACCCAATACAACCCAGGAATTTTCTATGCCTACGAGCAACAATCCGGCTGTCAGCCGATCCAACAAGAACTTCGACCCGAAGTACGCCGCCAAGGGCGGACCCTCCCGCGGAGGATCCAACAACGGCAGCAAGAGCCCGGGCCACCGCGGCTACCAGGCCGATGCGGGCGCCCCCAAGAAGGCCCGCTGGAACGCCGGCGAACGCGCCGACCGCGCCGCAGGACGCCCCACCAACGACCGCCCGGCCTACGGTGACCGTCCGGCCCGCAGCAATGACCGTCCCGCCTATGGCGACCGTCCCGCCCGCGGCAACGACCGCCCGTCGTACAACACCGACCGTCCGTCGTACAACGGCGCCTCGCGCACCGATCGCCCGACGCACAGCAATACCGATCGCCCCACGTACAACGCCCGCTCTGAGCGTCCGTCGTACAACAGCGACCGTCCCCGCACCGACCGTCCGTCGTACAACAACGACCGTCCGTCCTACGGCGACCGCGCCCCGCGCACCGACCGTCCGGCGTATAACAAGGACCGTCCCTCCTACGGTGACCGTCCGGCCCGCACGGATCGTCCGGCGTACAACAACGACCGTCCCCGCACGGACCGTCCGGCCTATAACAACGACCGCCCGTCCTACGGTGACCGTCCGGCCCGCACGGACCGTCCGGCCTACAACAACGACCGTCCCCGTACCGACCGTCCGGCCTACAGCAACGACCGCCCGTCCTACGGCGACCGTGCAGCCCGCACCGAGCGTCCCTCCTACGGTGACCGTCCGGCCCGCACTGAGCGTCCCTCGTACGGCGACCGTCCCGAGCGTTCGCACTCCGACCGCCCGTCCTACGGCGACCGTCCGGCCCGCACTGAGCGTCCCTCCTACGGCGACCGCCCCGACCGTGCGGCTCGCACAGAGCGTTCCGACCGTCCCTCGTACGGCGACCGCCCGGACCGTTCGCACTCCGACCGCAGCAACCGTTCCGCGCACGACGACGGCGGCCACTCCAGCAACTTCTACCCGAGCCGCGACACCAAGGCGCACTTCGCCGCCGGTGACGACGTCGTCCTCGAGCGCCTCGAAGCCATCGCGACGACGGCTGCCGAAGTTGTCGGCGTGACCTTCGGCGACCTGGGCCTGGGCGAGAACATCGTCCGCGAGCTCGGCGCCCTCGGTGCCGCCAGCCCGTTCCCGATCCAGGCCGCGACCATCCCGGACGTGCTCGCCGGGCGCGACGTGCTCGGCCGTGGCAAGACCGGCTCCGGCAAGACGATCGCCTTCGGCGCTCCCCTCGTGGAGAAGCTGATGGAGAACAACGGCGCCAAGGACCGCAAGATGGCCCGCAAGCCCCGCGCGCTCATCCTGGCCCCGACCCGCGAGCTCGCGCTGCAGATCGACCGTACCGTGCAGCCCATCGCCCGCAGCGTCGGCCTCTTCACCACCCAGATCTACGGCGGCGTTCCGCAGTACCGCCAGGTCAGCGCCCTCCAGCGCGGCGTGGACATCATCATCGGCACCGCCGGCCGCATCGAGGACCTCATCGAACAGGGTCGCCTCGACCTCAGCGAGGTCGTCGTCACCGTCCTCGACGAAGCCGACTACATGTGCGACCTGGGCTTCCTCGAGCCCGTCCAGCGCATCCTGCGCCAGACCAAGAAGGGCGGCCAGAAGCTGCTCTTCTCGGCAACCCTCGACAAGGGCGTCGCCTCGCTCGTCAAGGAGTTCCTGACGAACCCGGCCGTCCACGAGGTCGCCGGTGAAGACCAGGCCTCCTCCACGATCGACCACAAGGTCCTCGTCATCGAGCACCGCGACAAGAGCGCCATCATCGGCCAGCTCGTCGACCGCCAGGGCAAGACGCTGATCTTCTCCCGCACCCGTGCGTACGCCGAGCAGCTCGCCGAGCAGCTCGAAGACGCCGGCGTGAAGGCGACGAGCCTGCACGGCGACCTGAACCAGGCCCGCCGTACCCGCAACCTGCAGATGCTGACCAGCGGTCGCGTCAACGTGCTGGTGGCAACGGATGTCGCGGCCCGCGGCATCCACGTGGACGACATCGACCTGGTCATCCAGGCCGACGCCCCCGACGAGTACAAGACCTACCTGCACCGCTCCGGTCGTACCGGCCGTGCAGGCAAGTCCGGCACCGTCGTCACGCTGATCCCGAAGCAGCGTCGTCGCCGCATGGACGAGCTCCTCGAGCGCGCCGACATCGAAGCCAGCTTCATGAACGCCGCCCCCGGCGACGCAGCCGTCCGCGAGCTCGCCGGCCTGTAACACCCGCTCCACTCGCACCACCCGCAGGGCACTCACCATCCGGTGGGTGCCCTGCGGCCGTTAACCCCGCCCCCGTGTCCCGCGAGAGTACATTTTTGGCCCCTAAAACGCGGTTTTAGGGGCCAAAAATGTACTCTCGCGAGACGGTTCGGGGCGAGGGGTGAGCGGATGCCGCGGGTCAGGCGAGTGCGAGCATCGCGGCCGCGGCGAGCGCAAGACCGAGGCCGACCCACTGCACCGGCGCGATCCGCTCCCTGAGCACGACCGCTGCGAGCAGGATCGTCCCGGCCGGGTACATCGCCGTCAGCACGCTGATCACGCTGAGGTCGCCGATGCGGATCCCGATGAGCAGCAGGAAGTTCGCGGCGACGTCGACGAGACCGCAGACCGCGGCGAGCGTCAGGCCGATCGTGAGGGTGGACCGGGAGCGCCGACCGGTGTGAGCGGGAACCGCGGCCGGGTCTGTTGCGCGAGCAGTGGCATCCGTCGCCCCGAAACCGGCGACGGCAACGCCCGTACCGCCAGCCCCCGCGAGCACCCGCCGCCGGCGCGCGGCGACGACGGCGAGCACACCCACGATCGAGAACATAATCGCGGCGTTGACCGCCCGGTTGAGCACGAGCGGTACGAGGCCGCTGTCGTCGGGGGTCAGGTCGATCAGGATCAGGAACGCGCCGATCATGACGCCGGACCCGATCGCCATCAGCACCCCGAGAGTCGTCGGCCGCACCGCGCCCTTCTCCGGCACGAAGCCCACGAGCACGACCGCGACGAGCGCGAGACCGAGGGCGGCGTATCCGACCGGCGCGAGCCGTTCGCCGCCGACGAGGCCGGCGGTCATCGGCACGACCGCCGAGACCACGGCGGTCAGGGGCGAGAGGATGCTCATCGGACCGATCGCGAGGCACGCATACAGGAGGGAGATCGCGATCGCACCGGTCACCCCCGAGAGCGCACCCCAGAGCACGGCGTCCGGCGACCAGACGCCTCCCACGAACGGCAGGGCGACGAGCAGGACCAGTAGCCCGGAGCTCGCGGCGACCGCGGTGACGAGCACCGAACTGAGCCGCTTGGCCGCGAGGCCGCCGAGAAAGTCGGCGCTCCCGTAGATGAGGGCGCCGGCGAGTCCGACCAGGGCGGTGAGCATAGGCATCCAGCCTATGCGAGCTGCGCAGCCAGGCCCAGGCTCATGCACCGGGCGCACGCACCGGGCACACGCCGGCGATTCCGGCACAGGTATGGTGGGAGCGACACGGCCGGAGGAGGAACGATGACCGCACGCTGGGCACGGTTCGCTCGCGGCTGGTATATCGCAGGTTTCGCGACCTTCGTCGCGGCACTGTCGCACACCCTCGGTGGCGGCGCAGCCCCCGGTCTCCTTCCCGTCGTCATCTCCCTCGCGTTCGCCGGCATCGTCTGCATCGGCCTCGCCGGCCGCGCTGCCTCCCTCTGGCGTACCACGGCGGCCGTGCTCACGAGCCAGCTGATCTTCCACGGCCTGTTCTCCCTCGGCGCATCCGGCGGTTCCCTGCGAACGGATGCCCCGGCCGGCACCCTGCCCGCCCACAGTCACGCGGCGGGTTCCGCCCTGCTCTCGGTGCAGTCGGGCGCGACGACCGCGCCCGGACTGTCCGGCGTCTCCGGACTGTCCGGCGTCCCCGGACTGTCCGGCGCCCACGCAGCCCTGCCGATGGCCGGCATGACCGGCATGTCCGCGGCCCCCCTCGACGCGGCCCTGATGTCGCTCGCGCACCTGCTGGCGGCCGTCGTGACGATCGTCGCCCTCCGGCATGGCGAACGTGCGTTCGGCATCCTCGTCGCGGCGGCGCGACTCGTCGTCCGCAGGGTCCTGGTCGCCAGCAGCCTGCCGGTCCGCGCTCGCACGGCGCACCGCGTCCCGGCGCCGACGCTCGTCTTCCTGCCCCGAGACCTCGGGGTGCTCCTGTCCGTGATGCGGCACCGCGGCCCGCCGGAGACCCTGCGTTTCGCCTAGACCAGACCGTTTTGCTTTTCGCTCCGAACCAGGGGCAGTCGCGTGCGCTGCAGCCCGATGCCCCGGTTGTTCGGTGCCGCCAACTATCTAAGGAACCACAGTGACGTTCAAGACCACCGCCCTCGCGGCATCCGCCCTGCTCGCCGGCGGCATTCTCGCCCTTGCCGCGCCGCTCTCCGCGAGCGCCCACATCGACATCGACCCGTCCTCGGCCGCGGCCGGCTCGTACTCCGTGCTGAGCTTCGCGCTCCCGCACGGCTGCGCCGGATCACCCACGACCTCCATCAGCATCGCCATCCCGGAGAGCGTCGTCAGTGTCACGCCGACGGTCAACCCCAACTGGACCGTCGAGAAGACCTCCACTCCGCTCGCGACCCCGCTGACGGACGAGGACGGCACCTCGATCACCGACAGGATCGGCGCCGTCGTCTACACGGCGATCACCCCGATGGCCGACGGCCTGCGCACGACGTTCGACCTCAGCCTGCAGATCCCCACGGATGCGGCGGGCACGACCCTCGAGTTCCCCGTCGTGCAGACCTGTGTCACCGGTTCGACGAACTGGGACGCCCACACCGTCGAGGGTGAGGCCGAACCGGAGCACCCGGCGCCGTCGATCGCCGTCACCGCGGCCGTCGCCTCCGATGAGCACGGCGCCGCGCACACCGACACCACCACCGAAGCGAGCTCCGAATCGGCCGATGCCGCGGCATCCGCCCCCGACGTGCTCGCCCGGGTGCTCGGAGTCGGCGGCCTCGTCGTCGGCGTCGTGGGCCTCGTGCTCGCGATCACCGCCCGTCGCAAGCACTCGGCTTAGGAGAGGACCATGCGAAGCAACCACGTCCGCGACTGGTCCCTGCGCGCGCTCGGTGTCGCGGCCGTGGTTGCCGCGACGCTGGGGTTCTCCACCGCCCCGGCGTCCGCGCACAACTATCCGGTCGGGTACGCGCCCGCGGAGAACTCGGTCGTGACCGAGCAGCCCGGCCACTTCACCATCACCACCAACGACGCCCTGCTGAACCTCGACGGCACCGGAACCGGCAACGCCATGCGCATCAGCGGTCCGACCTCCGCACCTCTCTATTACGGCGACGGATGCGTCACCCTGTTCGGCCCGAAGCTCGAGACCACGGCCCAGCTCGGCCAGCCGGGGGAGTACACGGTGACCTGGCAGGTCGTCTCGACCGACGGCCACCCGGTCTCGGGCAGCTACACCTTCACCTGGCAGCCCGCCACCGGTCAGGTGCTCGCGCAGGGCCTCGCCGCCGCCCCGACCTGCGGCGCCGCCACCCCCACGGACACCCCAGGTGCCGCCGCCGACGCATCCGCCGCCCCCGGCGCCGCGCAAAGCGCGGTCGCCCCCACCGACCTGCTCTGGATCGCCGGCGCCGCCGCTGCCGTCATCCTCGCCGTAGCCGCAACCCTCCTCCTCACCCGACGCCGCCCCACCCCCTAACCCGCCCCACCCCGGCTCGCGAAAGCGGAGAAAGTGCCCCTTCCCGCTACGGGAAGGGGCACATTTCGTACTCTCGCGAGACGGGCGGGGTGGGGAACGCCGGTGAGGGTGTCCGGGGTCGCCGGTAGACTCGCTGGGTGAGTTGGACTGCCGAACTGCCCCGTGAACCGGACGAGTGGGTGCCCGACGACCGCGATGCGCCGGAGGACTACGACGCTCCGCCGCCCCCGGACTACGGAGCGGGCGACGGCCAGGGAAACAGCTCCGACTACGGCTCCCGAGTCGCCCCGGGCGCCGGCGGATCCGGACCCATCCGCACGTCGTTCGCGCAGGCATCCGCCCCGCCCCGGCGCGCCACCGCGAAGTTCGCGACCGCCGCCGAGGCGCTGCGCACGGTGTTCGGCTACGACTCGTTCCGCGGCGAGCAGGCCGCCATCATCGACCAGGTCATCGGGGGCGGCGACGCCGTCGTGCTGATGCCCACCGGCGGCGGCAAGAGCCTCTGCTACCAGATCCCGTCCCTCGTGCGCGAGGGCACCGGCATCGTCATCTCCCCGCTGATCGCGCTCATGCAGGACCAGGTCGACGCCCTCACCGCGGTGGGTGTCCGCGCCGCGTTCCTCAACTCGAGCCAGGACTCCGCCGAACGCTCCCGCGTCGAACGCGACTACCTCGCCGGCAACCTCGACCTGCTCTACGTCGCCCCCGAGCGGCTCTCCTCCGAGGCCACCAAGCGCTTCCTCGAGCGCGGCACCATCGCGCTCTTCGCGATCGACGAGGCCCACTGTGTCTCGCAGTGGGGCCACGACTTCCGCCCCGACTATCTCGCCCTGTCCGAACTCGCCGGCCGCTGGCCCGACGTGCCGCGCATCGCGCTCACGGCCACGGCGACGGATGCGACGCACCAGGAACTCACGCAGCGCCTGCAGCTCGAGGGCGCGCGTCACTTCGTCGCGAGCTTCGACCGTCCGAACATCCAGTACCGGATCGTCGCGAAGGCCGAACCGCGCAAGCAGCTGCTCTCCTTCATCAAGACGGAGCACCCGCACGACGCCGGCATCGTCTACGCGCTCAGCCGCAAGAGCGTCGAGGCGACCGCCGAATTCCTGCGCGCCAACGGCCTCAACGCGCTGCCGTACCACGCCGGCCTCGACCAGGCGGTGCGCGCCCGCAACCAGTCCCGGTTCCTCCGCGAGGAGGCCGTGATCATCGTCGCGACCATCGCGTTCGGCATGGGCATCGACAAGCCTGACGTGCGCTTCGTCGCCCACATCGACCTGCCCAAGTCCGTCGAGGGCTACTACCAGGAGACGGGCCGGGCCGGCCGTGACGGCCTGCCCTCGACCGGCTGGCTCGCCTACGGCCTGCAGGACGTCGTGCAGCAGCGCCGCATGATCGACGAGTCGCCCGGCGACCTCGCCCACCGCCGCAAGCTCTCCGCGCACCTCGACGCCATGCTGGCCCTCTGCGAGACGGTGCACTGCCGCAGGGTCAACCTGCTGCGCTACTTCGGCCAGGCGAGCGAGCCGTGCGGCAACTGCGACACGTGCCTCGAACCGCCCGTCGGCTGGGATGGCACCGTGCCGGCCCAGAAGCTGCTCTCCACCATCGTGCGCCTGCTGCGCGAGCGCAACCAGCGTTTCGGCGCCGGCCAGATCGTCGACATCCTGCGCGGCAAGACCACACCGCGCACGACTCAGCACCACCACGAACAGCTCGCGACCTGGGGTATCGGCGCCGACCTTTCCGACCAACAGTGGCGCGGCGTCGTCCGTCAGCTGCTCGCCCAGGGCATCCTCGCCACCTCCGGGGAATACGGCACCCTCGTGCTCACCCCGATCGCCACAGAGGTCCTCGCCGGCCATCGCACCGTCGAGCTCCGCAGCGAGCCCGAGCGCGCGGCACGATCCACCTCCTCCGCCCGCACCGGCGCCGCGAAGGCCGCAGCCGCCGACCTCACCCCGCAGCAGGAGGCGTTGTTCCAGGCGCTCCGGGCCTGGCGCTCGAGCGTGTCCAAGGAGCAGGGCGTGCCCGCGTACATCGTCTTCGGCGACGCGACCCTGATCGCGATCGCGGTCGCGAACCCCGGCGGTATCGGCGACCTCGACGGCATCTCCGGCGTCGGCGCCAAGAAACTCGAGGCCTACGGAGCCGGCGTGCTCGAGGTCGTCGCGGCGGCGGGCGCTTAGGATTACTCGTTTTTGTGCCTAAGGGCACTCGTTCGAGCGCGGCGCCTGTGGAAAGCTACAAGACGGATGCCGGGCGCGGCACCCGCCTTTGTAGCCTCGTCATGCACTATTTCCGGCCGTCGCCGAGCCGCCCTAGTGTGTAGAAAAATTCTGCCTACACGATCTTCCGCGCAGGAAGCTTCCATGCAGGAAACTTCGAGTTCGAGCGAGAACAAAGGACCAATGATGGTTGACACTGCCCAGCGCTCCGCACCCTCCGCACCGGCGACGCCCTCCCCGGCCGCCCCCAAGCCCACCGGCACCTTCACCCCCATCCCCACGATCAACGTCCCGGCGCTCAGCCGCCAGCTGCTCGGCAGCTGGCCGGAGATCCGGATCGAGGCCCGCAAGCTCACCGCACGCCCCGAGCTCCAGGGCGTCCCCGGCCTGTCGATGGCCGAGCACCGGCTGCGCGTGCTCGAGCAGTTGAGACTGCTCGCCGTCGAAGGCCACGTGCACCGTGCCTTCCCGGTGCACCTCGGCGGCGAAGACAACCACGGCGGCAACATCGCCGGGTTCGAAGAGCTCGTCACCGCCGACCCGAGCCTGCAGATCAAGGCCGGCGTGCAGTGGGGCCTCTTCGGCTCCGCCGTGATGCACCTCGGCACCCGCAAGCACCACGACGCCTACCTGCCCGGCATCATGAGCCTCGCCACCCCCGGCGTCTTCGCGATGACCGAAACCGGCCACGGCTCCGACGTCGCGAGCATCGCCACCACGGCGACCTACGACGCCGAGACCCAGGAATTCGTCGTGCACACCCCGTTCCGCGCGGCCTGGAAGGACTACCTCGGCAACGCCGCGAACGACGGCATCGCGGCCGTGCTCTTCGCCCAGCTCATCACGGGCGGCGTGAACCACGGCGTGCACGCCTTCTGGATGCCCCTCCGCGACGAGACCGGTGCGTTCCTGCCCGGCGTCAGCGGCGAGGACGACGGCCTCAAGGGCGGCCTCAACGGCATCGACAACGGTCGGCTCGCCTTCGACAACGTCCGCATCCCCCGCGAGAACCTGCTCAACCGCTACGGCGATGTCGCCGAAGACGGCACGTACTCGAGCGCCATTTCCAGCCCCGGCCGCCGGTTCTTCACGATGCTCGGAACCCTTGTGCAGGGCCGGGTGTCCCTCGACGGGGCCGCGACCCAGGCATCCGCCATGGCCCTCACCATCGCCGTCACCTACGGCAGCCAGCGCCGCCAGTTCACGGCCGGCGGCGAGGCCGAACAGGTCATCCTCGACTACCAGCGCCACCAGCGCCGGCTGCTGCCGCGCATCGCGACGACGTACGCGCAGACCTTCGCCCACGACGAGTTCCTGGTCGCGTTCGACAAGGTCTTCAGCGGCATCGCAGACACGGATGCCGACCGCCAGGACCTGGAAACCCTCGCCGCAGCCCTCAAGCCGCTGTCGACCTGGGCAGCACTGGACACCATCCAGGAGGCCAGGGAGGCCTGCGGCGGCGCCGGCTTCCTCGCCGAGAACCGCCTCGTCGGCCTCCGCGCCGACCTCGACGTCTACGCGACGTTCGAGGGCGACAACACCGTCCTGCTCCAGCTCGTCGCCAAGCGGCTCCTCACCGACTTCAGCCGCAAGTTCGCCGACGCCGGCAGCGGGGTCCTCGCCCGCTATGTCGTGCAGCAGGCCACCGACCGTGCCCTGCACAACACCGGCCTCCGCACTCTCGGCCAGGCCGTCGCCGACTTCGGTTCGACAGCGCGCTCTGTCGGCCAGCTCCGGGAGACGAACGTGCAGCGGGAGCTGCTCACCGACCGGGTCGAGACCATGATCCGCGACATCGCCGGCAAGCTCCGCCCGGCGAGCAAGCTCTCTCCGCAGCAGTCCGCCGACGTGTTCAACGCGCACCAGGACGAACTCATCGAGGCGGCCCGCGCGCACGGCGAGCTCCTCCAGTGGGAGGCATTCACCCGGGCCGTCGAGCACACGACGGATGCCGGCAACAAGCAGGTCCTGACCTGGCTGCGCGACCTGTTCGGGCTCGGACTCGTCGAGAAGCACCTCGCCTGGTACCTGATCAACGGACGCCTGTCCGCCCAGCGCGCCCAGTCGGTCACGGCGTACATCGACCGGATCATCGCCCGCCTGCGCCCCTTCGCCCAGGACCTCGTGGACTCCTTCGGGTACAGCCCCGAGCACCTGCGCGCGAAGATCGCCTCCGGAGCGGAGCAGGAACGCCAGGACGAGGCCCGCGACTACTACACCGCGCTGCGCGCCTCCGGCAACGCCCCGGCAGACGAGAAGGCGCCGCGCAAGAAGTAGCGGCCTGCGCAAACCGGCGCGAGGGCGGGCATCCGTCGTACCGGGGTACTACGCGCCGCGGCCGGTAAGCATCCGTTCGACCGATGTGCCCCGTGAGGCGCCCTGCGTATCGTGAATGCGGGGCCGACGTCCACCGACGCCTGGCCCCGCCAACGATGCGAATGAGGAGACGGATGATTCAGGCACAGTCCCTGACCAAACGCTACGGAAGCAAGGTCGCGGTCGACGCGATCGACTTCACCATCCAGCCCGGAACCGTGACCGGCCTGCTGGGCCCGAACGGCGCAGGCAAGACCACGACGATGCGGATGATCGTCGGCCTCGACCGGCCGGACTCCGGCTCGGTCCTCGTCAACGGCCAGCGCTACCAGGACCTCCGTGCCCCGCTCCGCGAGGTCGGGGTGCTGCTCGACGCGAAGGCGATCCACACGGGCCGCTCGGCGCGCAACCACCTGCTCGCGATGGCCGCGACCCACAACATCCCGAAGAGCCGCGTCGACGACGTGATCGAGCTCACCGGACTCACCTCCGTCGCCCGCAAGCGCGTCGGAGGCTACTCCCTCGGCATGGGACAGCGCCTCGGCATCGCCGCGGCCCTCCTCGGAGACCCGGGCATCCTGATCCTCGACGAACCCGTCAACGGGCTCGACCCCGAGGGCGTGCAGTGGGTGCGCAAGCTGATGCGGCACCTCGCCGGCGAAGGCCGCACCGTGCTGCTCTCCTCACACCTGATGAGTGAGATGGCGCTCACCGCCGACCACATCATCATGCTCGGCCGAGGCCGGGTCATCGCCGACGCCCCCGTCGCCGAGATCATCGGCCAGGCCGGCGGAGCGACCGTCCGCGTGCGCAGCCCGCACGCGACCCGACTCGCCACCCTGCTCGCGCAGGCCGAGGTCACCGTCGTGAACCTCGAACAGGACGTGCTCCAGATCACCGGGATCACGGCCGCCGAGATCGGCGACCAGGCCGCAGCCGCCGGCATCGTGCTGCACGAACTCACGAGCGTCAGCGCCTCCCTCGAGGACGCGTACATGTCCCTCACCCGGAACGAGGTCGAGTACCGCACCGGCGGCACCGGCGACGAGGAATTCGACGACGACGATTCCGACACGACAGACGCCGCAACGGATGCCGCCGCGAACGACGATCCGGACCCGCGCGAGACCGAACTGCAGGAGGCAGCACGATGAGCACCCCCACGATCCTGGTTGCCGGTACCCCGGAAGCCCTCGCCGACATCGGCACGGAATTCGTGCCCGCGACGACACCGGCCGGTCCGCACCTCAGCGCGCTCGGCATCATCCGCTCGGAGTGGATCAAGCTCAGCACCGTTCGCTCGACGATCTGGTGCTTCGCGGTGCTCCTCGTCGTGTCGATGGGGCTCGCCGCGATCATGTCGCTCGCGCTCGACCTCACCGGGACCGACATCACGACGGTTCCGGGCACCGACCAGGCCCGGTTCGTGGCGCAGGCCTCGTCCTTCGGCGTGTTCTTCGGCCAGCTCATCGTCGCCGTACTCGGCGCGCTCGCCGTCACCGGCGAGTTCACGACGGGCATGATCCGCTCGACCCTGACCGCGGTGCCGAAGCGCCTGCCGGCCCTGTGGGCCAAGGCCCTCGTGCTGTTCGTCGCGACCTTCGTCGCCGGCCTCGTCAGTAACATCGCGGCCTACGTCGTCACGGTCTCGATCGTCTCCGGCCAGGGCCTGCACGCGAGCCTCTTCGCCCCGGAGGTCATCCTCCCCGTGCTCGGCGGTTCGCTGTACCTGGCCCTCGTCGCGGTCTTCGCACTCGGCATCGGCACGATCGTGCGGAGCGGGGCCGGCAGCATTGCCGTCGCGCTCGGCGTGATCCTGCTGCTCCCGGTCGTACTCCAGATGATCCCGGCCACGTGGGCGAGCGACGTGCTCCCGTACCTGATCTCGTCAGCGGGTATCAGCATGTTCGGCCTCATGCAGTTCGCCAAGGTGCCACTCGACTGGTCGGTCGACCTGATCATCGTCCTCGTCTGGGTTGTCGTGAGCCTCGGCACCGCCGCGGTGCTGCTGAAGCGCCGCGACGCGTAACCGGGCGGCAATGAACAGGACCGAGCAGGCAGGGCCGGCTGCCGGCACCGACCGGTGACCGGCATCCGCCCAGTTCGCAGCAAGTAGAGTCCCAAGCATGACCTCCACCAGTCCCAGCCCCGCCGCGACCCCCCTCGCGGACGGGGCTGGCCTGCGTTTACCGACGCCTCCGGGGGTCACCCGCCGGTTTTGGGCGCGGCACCCCTGGTTCGTCGATTCCCTCGTCGCGGCCGTCTACCTCGTCCCGACCGCGATCGTGCTCCTGGTCGACGCGACCCGCCCGGGCGGCGGACCCGCCCCGGTCGCCATCGTCTCGGCGCTGCTCCTCACCGCACTGATTGCCGGAGCGTTGCTCTTCCGCAGGCACGCCCCGCTGCTCGCCCTCGCCATCTCCTGCACGGCGCTGCTCCCGTCGTTCCCGAACCACGGCCAGGGCGACACCCTGCCCGTGATGATCGCCCTCTATGCGGTCGCCGTGTACCGCAACGTGCGCAGCGCCTGGATCGGCCTCGCGGCCGCGGTCGGCATCTCCACCCTCGGTGCCTATTTCGGCTCGGGCAACCCCTTCATCTCCTGGGTGAGCGTCGCCTCGCAGGACGCGGTCCTGCTCATCGTGGCGACCGTGATCGGCGTGAGCGTGGGCGACCGGATGCGCTACGTCGCCTCCCTCGTCAGCCTCGCCGCCCAGCTCGCCCACGACCGCGACCGGCAGGCCCAGCTCGCCCGCAGCTCCGAACGCGCCCGGATCGCCCGCGAACTGCACGACATCGTCGCCCACAGCCTCTCGGTCATGGTCGCGCTCGCCGACGGCGCGGACGCCCTCGCGGTCCGCGACCCCGAACGCTCCCGCGCCGCGATGCGTGAGGTCGCCTCCACCGGCCGCGGCTCGATGGCCGAGATGCGCAGGCTCCTCGGCGTGCTCGGCGACGACGACGAGACGGCGGATGCCGCGGCATCCGCCCCCGGGCAGGCCGCACCAGGGCCAGGGGCCGGCACCACGACGGCCACGGCAACGACCACCGCGACCACCGCCCCGCTCGCCCCGCAGCCCGGCGCCGACCAGCTCGTCGACCTCGTGGACTCCTTCCGTTCCGCGGGGCTCCCGGCCCGGCTCGAGCTGAGCGGGCGCGTGCCCGGCAGCCCCGGCGTGCAGCTCACGATCTACCGGGTCGTGCAGGAATCCCTGACCAATGCCCTGCGCTACGCGTCGCAACCGAGCATCGTCTCGGTGCGGCTCTCCTCGTCGCCCGACCGGGTCGAGGTCGTCATCGACGACGACGGCCACGCGCGGGCCCCCCAGCCGAGCGTGGGCGGCCGGCGCGGCATCATCGGCCTCGGCGAGCGGGTCGCGCTCTACGGCGGCACCCTCGAGGCCGGCCCGATCCGCGGCGGCGGCTGGCGGGTGCGCGCGACGATGAGTCTCGACGAGGGGCAGGCCTCCGCATGACCGGTCTCCACGACCCGGCTCCCCACGACCACACGCCGGCTCCGACCCGGATCATGCTCGTCGACGACCAGGCCCTGCTCCGGATGGGGTTCCGGATGGTGCTCGAGGCCGAGGATGACTTCACCGTCGTCGCCGAGGCCGGCGACGGCGCCGCGGCAGTGCGGCTCGCCGCGAGCATGCTGCCCGACGTCATCCTTATGGACGTGCGGATGCCCGGCGTCGACGGGATCGAGGCTACCCGGCTGATCACCGCGGCGCACCCCGGGATCCGGATCATCATCCTCACGACGTTCGACCTCGACGAGTATGCGTTCGGCGGTCTCAAGGCCGGCGCCCGCGGCTTCCTGCTCAAAGACGCCCAACCGAGCGAACTGACCGCCGCGATCCGGGCGGTCGCGTCGGGGGAGGCATCCGTGTCGCCCCGGGTCACGCGCCGGATGCTCGAGTTGTTCGGGTCCAGGCTCCCCGCCGAGGGGACGGGCGGCTCCGAGACCGGCGAGGACCCCGAAGCGGATGCCGCGCGCATCGACGTGCTGACCGACCGGGAACGAGAGGTCTTCTTCGCCATCGCCGAGGGCCTCTCCAACACCGAGCTCGCCGAGCGGTTCTTCCTCTCCGAGTCCACGGTGAAGACCCACGTCGGCCGGATTCTGCAGAAACTCGGCCTCCGCGACCGGGTGCACATCGTCATCCTCGCCTACGAGCAGGGCCTGACCCGTCCCTGAACGCCGTAGGCTCGGGAGATGCGCACCTTCTACCCCGACCTGGAACCCTACGAAACCGGGATGCTCGAGGTCGGTGACGGCCAGTCCATCTACTGGGAGGCATCCGGCAACCCGGACGGCAAGCCAGCGGTCTACCTGCACGGCGGTCCCGGCGGCGGGTCGAGCCCCCAGCAGCGCCGCGTGTTCGACCCGGAGAAGTACCGCATCATCCTCTTCGACCAGCGCGGCTGCGGCAAGAGCACCCCGCACGCGAGCGCAGCGGATGCCGACCTCAGCACGAACACGACGTGGCACCTGGTCGCCGACATCGAACGACTGCGCGAGCACCTCGGCATCGACCGCTGGCAGGTCTGCGGTGGATCCTGGGGCAGTTCCCTCGGCCTCGCCTACGCCGAAACCCACCCGGAGCGGGTGACCGAGCTCATCCTGCGCGGCATCTTCACCCTGCGGCCCGTCGAGCTCGACTGGTTCTACGAGGGCGGTGCCGCGGCGATCTACCCCGACCTGTGGGAGGGTTTCCTCGCGCCGGTCCCCGTCGACGAGCGCGGCAAGCTCATCGAGGCCTACGGCCGCCTGCTGCACGACCCCGACCGCTACGTGCGGGAGCGCGCCGGCGTTGCCTGGTCGACGTGGGAATCGTCGACGATCACGCTGCTGCAGCAGCCCGCGACGATCGCCCGGTTCACCGAGCCCGACTTCGCGGTCGCGTTCGCGCGCATCGAGAACCACTACTTCCGCAACCTCGGCTGGTTCGAGCCCGGGCAGCTGATCCGTGACGCCGGCCGGCTGAGCGAGATCCCCGGCGTCATCGTGCAGGGCCGCTACGACATGTGCACTCCGGCGTTCACCGCCTGGGAACTGCACAAGAACTGGCCGGAGGCCGACTTCCGCATGATCCCCGACGCCGGGCACTCCTTCGAGGAACCCGGCAACCTCGACGCGATCATCGAGGCGACCGACCGCTTCGCCGCCTGAACCGCGCGGGGCGGCTCACTCGAGCGTGAGCTGCCCGTCGTGCTGCCGGTAGCGCTCACCGGTGACGGGGCAAACCCATACGCCGTCGCCGACATGCTCGAGGGTAGCGCCGCTGCGGCCGACCCAGCCCACCCTCTCGGCGGGGACCCCGACCATGAGCGCGAAGTCAGGCACATTCGCGGTCACGATCGCGCCGGCGGCCACCATCGCCCAGCGCCCGATCGTCAGCGGGGCGAGGCACACAGCGTGTGCCCCGACAGAGGCCCCTGTTCGCACGGTGACGCCCAGCGTCGACCGCTCACTGACCGGCCTGGCCGAGCCGTCGGCATTGATCGCACGGGGGTGCGGGTCGTTCGTGAACACGGCCGCCGCCCCGACGAAGACCCCGTCCTCGAGTAGCGCGGGTTCGTAGACGACCGCGTATTCCTGCACGATGCAGTTGCGGCCCACCACAACGCCGGGTCCGACGTACGCGCCGCGGCCGAGAATGCTGCCCGGCCCGATCCGGGCGTACTCGCGCACCCGCACCAGGTCGGCGATAAGTGCGCCCGCGCCGATGACCGCGCTCGGGTCGACTTCAGCGGGATCGGTGACGTTCATCGCGGGCCCGTCGTCACTGCGGTGGCGCCCGGAGCGGTGGCGCCCGGTGTGCCGCGACGCGAATCGCGTGCGCTGGTCGTGCCGCGCGGGCGCATGGCCGCGTGTGAGGCGGTGGATCGGGGTCGACGGGGTAGTCGATGCGATGAGGTCGTATTCACGGCAGTCCCTGTGCTCGGGTGTACAGGAGGAAGCGGACGGTACGAGGAACGGATGCGTCGTGGCCGCCGTTCCCGGCGGTCACGAACGGAACGTACCCCGCAACTGCCGCGACACGCTAGTACCCCTCGGGGGGACATCCGTTAATTTGCGAGCTTCACCGAGTAAATGGGGACGAGGTTGACCGTGACCTTCCTCGTGTCCACGCCCGCGGCATCCAGCAGCGCCTTGAGGGTCGCCGTGTCGGGCACCGGGAGCGGGCCTTCGAGGCGGATGTAGACGTCGGCGTCCCGTGTGCTCACGGTGTCGACCTCCCAGCCGACCGACTGCGCCCAGGACTCCGCGACCCGATGGACGCCCTGCTCGACGATGGCGCGCGCACTGATGCCGATGCTGGTGATCGCGAGCGGCACGCCGATCACGAGGAACATGACGGTGAGCAGGGCGATGGTGCGGCCCATTCCCCGGTGCGGTTCACCCGCCAGGGGGTCGCGCGCGAGCCGGGTCACCCCGTAGACCGACATCACGACAACGCCCGTCCCGATGATGGCCACGACATTGGTCACGAAGAGCAGCAGGGCGCCGAGCGACTGGGCGACGGAGCCGGACTCGAGGGCGAGGCCCGCAACGGTGAGCGGCGGGACGAGCGAGATCGCGATCGCAACGCCGGGCAGGGTATCTGAGATGTCCTTGCGCACGAGTGCGACCGACCCGACAACGCCGGTGCCGAGCGCCGCGAGCAGGTCGATGAGGCCGGGCGTGACCCGGGCGGAGACCTGTGCGTTCGTCTCCGCGAGCACGTCGTTGACGACGAGGAAGCCGACCAGGTACCCGATCGCGACCGCCGTCGCGGCGCCTGTGACGACCAGGAGCAGCGATCGGAGCAGGTTCGTCCGGTCTCCGATCACCGTCGCGAGCATGGTGCCCATGATCGGCGTCATCAGTGGGGCGACGATCATCGCCCCGATCACGGTCGCCGTGGAGTCGCCGACGATCCCGGCCGAGGCAATGACCGCGGACAGCACGAGCAGCATCCAGAAGCGGCTGTAGCGGCTGCGCACGTCCGGGCCGTCGAAGAACACCGACGCGCGCATGTTCGCGACGGTGTTGAAGCGGGCCTCATCCAGCACGGTGCCGCCCTCCCGCTGTCGCGAGGCCTGGCATGCGGGACGTCGGTGGGGGCATGCAGTGATCCTAGGGAGAATCCCGGGTTAGCGGCAGGGGCACTTCGCTCGATGGTGTCGCCTGGGCGCATCACCGTACGTTTGTAGTCATGACTTCTCTTCCGACCCTTCCCCTGCCCGGCCGGCCCGGCGAGGACACTCCGGACGGCCGGGGCAGAACCGGCCTGGATCGGGTCGGAGCCGACCTGCACGGGAACCCTGACGTCACCGTGGACCGCGTGGAGGTGACCTCCGACGGCTGGCACGTTCTGCGCCGCACCACCTTCCGGTACCGCGGACGCAACGGGAAGCAGACCAGCCAGCAGCGCGAAACCTACGATCGCGGCAACGGTGCCACGATCCTGCTCTACGACCCGGATCGCAGGACGGTCCTGCTGACGCGCCAGTTCCGGTATCCCGCCTACGTCAACGATCACCCCGACGGCATGCTCATCGAAACCGCGGCCGGCCTTCTCGACGAGGACTCGCCCGAGGTCGCGATCCGGAGGGAGACGAGCGAGGAGCTCGGCGTGACGGTCGGGGAGCTGCGGCACGTGTTCGATCTCTACATGAGCCCGGGTTCGGTCACCGAGCGCGTGCACTTCTACGTCGCCGCCTACGGCCCTTCCGACCGGGTGTCGGCAGGAGGCGGCCTCCCCGAGGAGGGCGAGGAGATCGAAGTCCTCGAGATCCCCTCCGGTGAAGCCCTGGCCATGGTCGCCGACGGCCGCATCGTCGACGGCAAGACCGTGCTCCTCCTGCAGTGGGCCGCCCTGGCCGGCCTTCTCTGACTCGCTCGGCGACTCTGGGCGGATGCCGGTTGCAGCAGGGGCGCATGCCGCCGAGCGTCGTCCGTTCATCATCCGCGGGCGTTTGTTCCAGCAGTCCGTCGTCCGCGTTCTGGAGTCAGGTTCGAACGCTATCCAACGGTCACGCCCCTGGGATTTCGGCAAACTCCTTCTTCGCTGAGGTGTACCAATCCATCGACTGCTTCGGATGCCTCCAACGAGCTTTCATCTCATTGTGGGCTTGCTCATGAGTGGCGTCTCCGGCTTTGACCGCGTCCTTGAGATGGCGGTTCTGGGCCTTGATGACGTCATCGGCGGTCTCGCCGTGCAGCGGTTGATCGCACGGTCCACCCAGCTGGCGGCAGGTCATGGTCTTCATCGATTCGGGTCCTCACTGTAAAGGCGGTCCCCGTTTGAGGCCCGCTATCTATATGACGATCGATCGGCTCCAAGTGTGACCGCTGCCGTGGTGGACGGTCGCAGGTCAATCTCGGCTCGCTCCCGCTTCACGCCGGATGATGTGTTCCAGGACCTCCGGGTCTGCGCGGAAGTCGATTCGAGACACGACGCCGTCGAGGACCGTGAAGTCAAACGCAACACGGGGGGAACCGCGATGAAACCATGCGGCCCCGGCGCGCCCGTCAACAAAGACGGGGAGAGCGGCCTTGGCTGCGCCGTTGAACATCGTTGCCACCGCTGTCCGCCCTTCGATCCGCGACGGGGTCCCCGCCGCTATGGCCGCGTCATCGCCGACGACCACTACGTTCGGTGCCAGCAGCTTGAGGAGTTGCTCGAAATCGCCTTGCCGCGAGGCGGCGAGGAATGCGTCCACGACTTTCCAGTCGGCGCGGCCGTGCTCCTGGCCCTGCGGGCGGATCTTGCTTCGCGCCCTCGAAGCGAGCTTGCGTGCAGCGGCTGGAGTGCTCCCGAGGATTGCGGCGATCGTGGGAAAGTCAATGCTGAAGCTGTCGTGAAGGACGAACGCGACACGCTCCGTAGGCGTGAGGCGGTCCAACACCACCTGGAGGGCGATCCCGACCGTGTCGGCGAGGGCGAGCTCATCCGCTGGATCGGCGGTTCGCGACGGGGACTCGAGGTCGTCAACGAGAATGGGTTTCTCGACGCGCAGTCTGTCCAGGCACAGCCGTGTCGTGACCGTGGTCAGCCAGGCCGGCAGATTATCGATCACGGCCTCTGTGGCGTGAAGCCGCAGCCAGGCCTGCTGGACGATGTCTTCGGCCTCCACGCCATCGCGCAGGATGCGTCCGGCAATACGCAACAGCCGGGGACGCTCTCGCTCGAAAACTGCTGTCTCGTCCAAGATCATCACGCTTTCAGTGGAGGTCTCATGTTATGGCTGACCTGTGGGCGTCGGGCCGTGAAACGGAAAGGTCACCGGGTGAGAGTCTCGGTTATCGCCTTGATCTGCGCCAGTACCGCCTGCGCGTTGGCGCGCTCGAGGGTCTCCGGCCGGGCAAGGCAATCGATGTGCCGTCCGAGTCCGGGGTAGGCCAGCGGACGAAGGACCAACCCCGGGTGGTCGCGCAGGTCGGTTGTGTACCGAGGCATCAGGGCGACGCATCCGCTCGCGTCGACGATGGACGCGGCTACCGAGAATTCGTTGATCCGGTGCAGGATCCGCGCCTCGTTCCCTCCGATTCCCGCGATCAGGGCGAGAGCCTGCGTGAGCGGAAAGCCTTCGTGCACCGCGACCCATTCCTCGTCGCGAAGATCCGCCGGCTCGATTGCGGCTTTCGCTGCGAGTCGGTGATCGTGTCGGACCGCGATATCCAGGGGCTCGTACAGGAGGGGTTCCACCCGAACCGACCCCGGCCATGCGGGGCTGCCGACCAGCCGATGGGCGAGCACAAGATCATGATCGATGGTGAGGAGGGGGAAGTCCTCCTGGGCCACATCAAAATCGCTCAGCCGAACGCCGGGCAGGTCGGGCCTCCGGCAGGCCGCGATCAACGATCCAAAGACGGCCAGGCCCACGCTATGGAAGGCGGTCACGGAAACGGTGCCCAGGTGATCGCCCTGGAAACGCGCCACCGCCTGCGCGGCGCGTTCGAGTGCCACCTCGACGTCGATCGCCGCCAGCGCGAGGGCGCGCCCGGCATCCGTGAGTGCCGTCCTTCTGCCGTCCCTGAAGGTCAAGGGAGCGGGCGACTGACGTTGCAGGGCACTGATCTGCTGGGACACCGACGACGGCGTGACGTGCATCGCCGCCGCGACGGCAGCAATGCTGCCCCGGTCACCCAGCTCTCGCAACGCGCGAAGCTGACCGAGTTCCATAAGTTGAAACTAATGCATTCGACACTAAAGTGCTCTCTTGTATTACGTGAAGTCAGGCCGGACGATGGAGGAATGCCCGCCCTCCTCAGTCGATTCCGCGTCGACCTGCTCCTGCTCCTGGTGGCCGCCGCGTGGGGATCCACGTACCTCGTCGCCAAAGAACTGGTCACGCCCCAATCCGTCGTCGCCCTGCTCGCAACACGGAAGCTGCTCGCTGCGGTCATCATGGCGGCCCTCGTCGCCGCACGGCGGCACCGGATCACGCAAGCGGAATTGCGATCCGGGATACTGCTCGGGATTGTGCTGACTGCCGTGTTCGCCTTCGAAACCTTCGGGATCGCCCACACATCGGCCACGAATGCCGGAGTCATCATCAGCCTGACGATCGTATTCACGCCGATTCTGGATTCCGCCGTCTCGGGTCGCCGGCTGCCCGGCAGGTTCTTCCTGGCCGCGCTGATCGCCATCGGTGGAGTCGCCCTGCTCGCCAGCG
Organism: Cryobacterium glucosi; assembly: GCF_004402235.1. Taxonomy (GTDB): domain Bacteria; phylum Actinomycetota; class Actinomycetes; order Actinomycetales; family Microbacteriaceae; genus Cryobacterium; species Cryobacterium glucosi. The sequence continues at coordinate 47,685 of NZ_SOFS01000024.1, read as the reverse complement.
GCGGTGTCTTCCAGGCGCCGAGCCTCGGCGACCTGCTCGTGCTCGCCGCGGCCATCATCCGTGCCATCCACGTCACGTCGATGTCCAGGCTCACGGGCAACACTCCGATGAACTCGCTCCACCTCACCACGGTGCAACTCTCGACCTGCGCGATGATCTTCTCGGCGGCGTCACTGTTCTACGGCGACTCGATCCCGCACTTTCTGGCTCGTCTCGACCCCGGACGTACGGTCCTGTTCCTCTACCTCGTCGTCGCGTGCACCGTCTTCGCGTTCCTGATCCAAACCTGGGCCGTCCGACGCACCTCGCCCTCCAGAGTGAGCCTCCTCCTCGGAACTGAGCCGGTCTGGGCTGCACTTGTCGGAATCGCCGTCGCCCATGACCCGGTGGCCGTCGCCGGATACGTCGGTATCGCCCTCATCCTCGCCGGAACCGCCTGGGGCCGGTCCGTCGAGCAACGGCACCGCCTGGCGTCATCGTTCTCGCGTCAACGGATCAGCCCTTCGCGCGTGAATCCAGGTCGAGCGCATAGGTTTGCGCAGGCCTCTTCAGAAGTGAGTGTTGGAACGGCTCTCCCAACGGCCGCCATCCCTCATGCCGATAGAGATCGACAGCAGGGTGGTTGTCCGTGAGGACGTGCAGGACAGCGTGCTTGTGACCGTGGTGCTTGAGTTCCTCGGCAACACTGACCAGAAGCGCTCTCCCGAGCCCACGTCCCTGCGCGTCTGGTGCAACGGCGAGCAGGCTCACCACCGCAGCGTCGGGTGGATCGGTCGGTAGCCCTCTCTTCGGCGTTGTTGCGAGAACGAAGCCCCGGATTCCGGCACCGGTTTCCTCAGCCACGATCCAACTCTCGGCGTGGTCGAACTTCGGTCGAGCCCGTTCGGCCACTCCTGCGACGGCCGCCCCATCGCGCGTGGCGCATGCCCGGACCCACAGCGCGACGCACTCCGCGGTGTCAGCAGCACTACCGGTGCGGAACGCGGGGGACTGGCGGGCGCTCGCCCCTCGAAGCCGGATACTCATGACGCGAGCCTAGCGACGGCCCGCCCTGCCATCCCGTGATCATCGCCCGACGGCGCATGTGGATCAGGAGTGTGGCTGGTCGGGACGTTCCATCCAGGTCTCAGGTGCCACCACGCGGGTGAATCCGAATTTGGCGTACAGGCCGTGAGCGTCAGTGGTCGCGAGAGCGATGCGGCGCAGTCCGAGGGGTCGGAAGTCTTCGACGATGCCTGCGATGAGCATTTCCCCGAGGCCCTGGCCGCGAACCTCCGGGTCGACGAACACGTCGCACAGCCAGGCAAATGTCACTCCGTCGGTGACCATTCGGCCGTACGCGACCTGCCGGCCCGATGCACTGTCGTAGACGCCGAAGTTGCGAGAACCGTCGATCGCCGCGTCCTGTCGTGAACGGGAGCGCCCAGGGGCCCAATATGACTGCTCGCTGATCCAACGATGGACCTTGTCCCGGTCGATCTCAGTTGAATCTGCGGAAAACCGATAGTGAGCAGTCATGACATCATCTAACCGGTCACAAGCGCCGAGAATCGGCCCTATTGTCGAGCTCCTGTGCGTAGGCGATTCTCAGAACGAACGGAGATTCTCGACGGAGAACGTCGAGGCATCCACTTCCGCTGAACCGGGAGGCCGGAGAAAAGACATCCGTTAATGAGAAAAACCCCGGATAACCAGGGATTTCAGCGGGTGGCCCCGACGGGCGTCGATCCCGTGACCTCTCGATTTTCAGTCGGATACAGGCCCCTGTGACCATGCGGAAGGGGGTCAAGATCCGCGTAAAATCAACGAAGTTGCCGTCAAAGTGATCACCGAAATCACCTCGTTTTTCCCCAGTTGTGGGCAAAATGTGGGCAAGAATGCGGGTACCGAAGGCCCGTAGAGAGCCCGTTCAGCCGCGGTATTCGTCACAGTCTGACGAGATCCATATTCTGAAATCTTGGTTCGATCGACCGGTGACTTCACGCAGCTACGGTGCTAGATTTTTACTAACTAGTAAAAGGTGGTGGGGTCATGAGTGCAGGAATCCTGGCTCGTTCTGCCCGTGCAGCGAGCGGACTGAGTCAGAGTGAGCTGGCCGTTCGATCCGGGATCGCCGGCTCCTCGCTGTCGCTGATCGAGAACGGCAAGCGTGAGCCCACAGTTGCGACGCTCGAGGCGCTCCTCCTCGCTACGCTGCACACCGTGGTCACGCTACCGACAGTGCGCAGCGACGCGGCGCGGATCGCCTCGGAGATCAGTGCCGCGCTCGCCGCATCCGACGAACCTCTGGCATTCCGGCGCTTCCTGCAACTCGCCGACAACCTGGCTGCCGAGAGAGGCGCGACACGAGTCGGCCTGACCCTGACCGAGCCGCTCCCGACCGGTTCCGAGCATTGGGACATCGCCATCGCCGCGCTGTGCGAGTACCGACTGAACGCGGATGCGCTGCCAATTCCGGACTGGATCCTCGGCATGGAGGGGAACCCCGACAACCCGTGGTCACCTCGGACTAGCGACTACGAGATTCCTGCAGACGTGGACCGGGTGCCTCGCGAGTTCCGTGACCGCGGCATCCTGATTGAGGCCGCCACGCTGGAGAGCGTTTGAAGCCGGGCGATCAGCTTGACCGCGACGACCTCATTCGCCGCTTCAACGTCGCTATTCTGACCGGGGGTGGCGCAGCGCTTGTCTGGCAGCGATTCGAATGACTTCACGCACCGACGGATGGACGAACATGAGCAGGATTAGGGCGCAGTTGAATGCAGGCGGGGTGCGGCTATACGACGAGATAGCTGCACTTGATGCCCTTCCTTTGCTCGATCCGCTTGGCCGATATGGGACTTTGTTGTTCTCAGATCGAGCGGAAGACCTGAAGTTCAGGAGCTTCATCCATGAAGCTGCACGACGGGCGGGGTTGCCCGTAGGTTTTCCCGGGTGGAGCTGATGGTCGCAACGCCAGGCCGTGGCGGCAGCTAACGATCAAGCGATACAAGAGCGCGCGTCCGAGCTGGTCGCCTTATGGGCCGCCCCTGAACCGGGACGCAATGAAGCACGCCGATTCGCGTATGAGCAAGTCCGCCGCACAAATTGGAAATCTATGTGCTTCGGAGCGATTCTGGCGGGCATCTTCCTCTGCGTTGCATCGTTCATAATTGGACCGAACTCTGAACTAATGTTCCGAATCGTCGGGTTGGTCGCCACCGTGGTTGGTTGCCTTCCGTTTGGTGTGATGGCCATAGCTCGTCGTAGTCAACGATCCGCCGGGTGACTCTTCTCCCGTCCGCAGGCACTGGATGGTATCCATTCCTGCGGTCACGACGGCCGGCATTCAGCTGAGGAGTCTGGCTACGTTCGGCTCGAGCAACGGAGGGGGCGTTGTGTGCGACCGGTGGTTGCCCCCGGCCGTCACGTCAATGCGCATCCGTTGGCGGGAGTGAGACGATCCCGGTCACCGCGTGCGGAGCGTTGATGTGCAGCCGTCAGGACTCAGCTTCTGTCGCGTGAATCCGTCACCGAAGCGAGCCCCACGGAGGGGGCGTGAGACGGCTGCCTATGCGTTTGGCTATTCGTTTAGAGCGAATACCCAAACGAATAGGTAAGGGGCCTCTTTCCCTGTCCCACCGCGACCCCCTCGCTGCGCTCGCTTCCCAACCCCCCACACCCAACGGCATTGTGTGGGGGGTTGGGAAGTAAAGGGGTAGCGGTGGGACAGGGAAAGAGAAAGAAGTGTGAGGGAGAGAGAAGAAGAAGAAAAAGAGAAAAGAGAAATACATAGACAAGTACAAAGAACAGAGGGAGCAACGGTAATAGCAGGGCGAACAGAGTCAGGAAATCAGGAGCTTCAAGGTGGGCCGAGATTGCGAAGTGGCGGACCAGGGGAGTGCGATTGGCGACTGACTGGGAGGAATGCGTCCGAGCAGATGGATGCAATCGGAAGCGCAGGCATCCTCGGAGTCGTGGCCCCCAGTCGTGGTCACACTGGCCCGCTGTGGTCTGATTTCTCGCCAGGGCCGCCGTAGCGTTTCAAGAATGAGCAGTGAAGCGGCGTTGACGCCGAAGAGAATGCGACTGCGGTACTCCGGGCCATGCCGCATATGCGACGTCGAAATCCTTGCGGGGACCATGGCACTCTACGAACGCGAAACCAAGACGGTCGCCTGCCTGACGTGCGCTCAGGATTCGGCGGTGGCCACTCCATCCGTCCCCGGCCCGATTGAACGCAGCCCTGTCGACACAGACGCGGTCACGAGCCCGGAGCCAGCAACCGAGGACCTCGAGGTGTTTGGGGGTACAGCCGGCGCATCGGCCCAGCGAGAGCACGACCGCCGCAAAGACAAGCGTGAGACAAGGATCCGTGAGAAACACCCGCATATTGGTGGGCTCATCCTGGCGCTGAGCGACGAGCCGCAGAGCACCCGGGCGTGGGCCGTCGGGGCGCAGGGCGAGGTGGCCCTGGGCCAACGGCTCGACAAGCTCAGCGGGAGTGGCGTTCACGTTTTGCACGACCGTCGCATTCCTCCGACGCGAGCCAATATCGATCACATTGCGGTCTGCCCCTCGGGAGTCTTCGTCATCGACGCGAAGAAGTACCAAGGTCGCCCTCGGCTGCAGATCGAAGGAGGTCTGTTCCGGCCCCGAACCGAAACGCTCATGGTAGGGTCGCGCAAACAAGACGGGCTGGTTGCTGGTGCGCTCAAGCAGGTCGCGCTAGTTAGGGCCGCGCTCGACGACGCAGGCATCGACGGCATCCCCGTGCATGGGATGCTCTGTTTCGTCGGAGCGGACTGGCCGCTTCTCGGTGGCGACTTCATCATTGCTGGGGTTCACGTTCTGTGGCCCAAGAAAGCTGTGGAGCACCTGCAGAAGACGGGGCCTCTCAACGAGCCGGTAATGCTGCAGATCCGCCGAGCCCTCGCGTCGGCCTTCCCGCCGGCGTGACGTAACAAATCGCAATCGCCTTGACCTCGATTGTCTGCGGTCCCTGGTAGATCAGGGTAGGACAGAGTCGAGCTACAACGGGAGGAAGCATGGGCTCCGTGACGTCCTACGAAACGGCGAGGGGCAAGCGCTACCGGGTGCGGTACCGCACTCCTGATCGGCACCAGACCGACAAGCGCGGATTTCGCACCAAGCGGGAGGCCGAAGACTTCTTAGCCTCCGTCGAGGTCTCGAAGATGCGCGGCGAGTGGGTCGATCCAACCCGGTCGAAGGTCAACGTCGGTGAGTGGGCCGAGGCCTGGTACTCGGCGCAGCTGCAGATCAAGCCGACGACGCGGGCCGGGTACCGCCTGTACCTGGACAAGCACGTGCTGCCGAAGTGGGGGACAGTCCCATTGCGCAGCGTGCAGCACGCCGATGTGCAGCGCTGGGTGAGCAGTCTGGCGGCGACGCTCGCGCCGTCGACCGTGCGGCAGATTCACTTGGTCCTGGCCGGCACGCTGAATTACGCCGTCAGGGACGGGCGCCTCGTGAAGAGCCCGAGCGACGACATCCGCTTGCCGCGGATCGTTCGCACGCCGCGTGGGTACCTCACGCACGACCAGGTCGCCCGGCTGGCCCGCGACTGTGGAGAGTTCGGCGACGTCGTGCGGTTCCTGGCGTACACCGGGCTGCGCTGGGGCGAGATGGCCGCGTTGAAGGTGGGGCGGGTTGATCTCAGCAGGCGGCGGATCGAAGTCGCCGAAGCGGTCTCGGAGGTCGGCGGGGCCGCTGTCTGGGGGACACCGAAGGGTCACGGCCGCCGATCCGTGCCGTTCCCGGCGTTGCTGGCCACCGAGCTTGCGCAAAGGTGCCAGGGCAAGCGCCAGAAAGACCTCGTCTTCACGAGCGCGTCGGGTGCGTGGCTGCGCAACGGCAATTTCCGGCACCGGCACTTCGACCCCGCGCTGACGCTCATCCGCGAGGGACGCAGCACCCCGGACGATCCCACCCTGAACGTGGAGGCCGACCCAAACTTCCCCGTCGTGACCCCGCACGACCTGAGGCACACGGCTGCGTGGCTGGCGGTGTCGGCGGGGGCAAGCGTGAAGAGCGTGCAACGGATGCTCGGCCACGCCTCGGCTGCGATGACGCTCGACGTCTACGCCGACCTGTTCGACGACGACCTTGATGCCGTCGCCTGCGCACTCGATGACCAAGCGAATGCTTCAGGGCGCGGATAAGACGGCTGAGCTCTGGGACCTCCGCTGTCGCTGTGCGCTCGTAGGGGAGAGTGCGCGCGGATTTGAGCTGATCGACCGATATGTTTGGCGGAAGGACCATGCGTGCGCGTATCGAGTTCTCGATCGCGGGTTCATGCTCGGTGGTGGAAGCCCGCTTGCCTGTGAGCGATGTGGCCGTGGGAGGACATGTGATGGAGATCGATTCGGGTCAGGCAGTCGACAGCAAACGCTTAGGGACTGGCGGGCGCCAGCGGGGTATCGTAGCGATCCTGCTCATTCTGGTCGCCATTGACGCTGTATTGATGATGGTTGGGCCGTTCCGTGGACGAGGGTATGTCGTGTCGGTGATCGCTGCGGCAGTGCTGGTCGTGGCTGGCATGCTTTACCAGCGGCGCGTCATGAACGAGCTGCGGGCTGCCATGCTCCGAGCTGATCCCGGCGCGAGGGTGATCCTCGGGCAGCTGACGCGCACGTCCCCAACTCCGGCCGCGATCGCTGGTTTTCACCAAAGCTCCTCTATCAACCGGAGCAGCTGGCAGGTGGGAATCTCGATTCGGGCGAACTCACTGGAGACCTGGGCCTGGGACAGCCGCACTCCCCGTCGCGCCGGCCGGATTGCGCGTTCCTTGATCGCGGCGGTGACTATCGACTCTGGCTATGTGATAAACCGGCCTCGCGATTGTCTGCGGATCGAGTGGATGGATCGCGGAACGACGCAATGGATCGAGCTTGCGCCCATCGACTTGGATCGGATAATTCCGAGATTCATGAACAGCGCTGCGATTGAACGAGCCACCGTCGGGCTGCGCATTGAAGCCACGGGATCGCTGATCGAATGACCCTCTTCTTTTGGCCACTGAACATTAACGGCCTAAAAGTGCACCGGTACGTCTCCGCGAAATCGCAGTCTGAAAGGCGTTGCAACCGCCCTCGATGACCACGCAACTATTTCAACTGTGGGCAAAATGTGGGCAAAAGCCGTATTCGAGGCCGGAGTAAACACATCCGTTAACGAGAAAAACCCCGGATAACCGGGGATTTCAGCGGGTGGCCCCGACGGGCGTCGATCCCGTGACCTCTCGATTTTCAGTCGAACGCTCTACCAACTGAGCTACAGGGCCAGAAAGTAACTCGAGAAGTCGCTTTCCAAGGAAAAAACCCTCTCTCGCGAAAGGGCGTTTTACCTTTGCGACCCTGACCGGACTTGAACCGGCGACCTCCGCCGTGACAGGGCGGCGCGCTAACCAACTGCGCTACAGGGCCTCACAATGAGAACCAAACGTACGTTTTCATTTATTCGGTGTTACTTGTACTGATTTACTACCTGCTTATTGTTGCACATTCAGTTAGGCAGGTTGCGTAGCCCCAACGGGATTCGAACCCGTGTTAACGCCGTGAAAGGGCGCCGTCCTAGGCCTCTAAACGATGGGGCCGAGACGCCATAAACATCATGGCTACCGACGAGTAAGCATACGGTCTCTTGGGTGAAAACCCCAAATCGGCACGTGGACCGATGCCCGCGGCGTGTCGCCCGCGCCCCGGCGCGCCCGCGAATGGCGGCCGATCCGCCCGGTTGGGGGTTAGATTCGGGTCCGATAGCGGGCGATACTGGCGCGAACTTGTTACTGTGAAAAGAGTGGCATCGTGACCAGTGTGTTCACGCGGTGCCCAATCAGGGAGTTCTATGCGCAAGGCAGTGACGAGTGACCGCGGGGCCAGCGAACAGTCGGGTCCACTGCGGCCGGCCGGCGGACGCCGCGTTCACGGTCATCGGGGCCTGTTCAGAGGCACCGCCGCAATGGCCCTCGCCACGGCTCTCGCCCTCATCGTGACGCTCGTGATTCCCGCCGGCGGCGCCCAGGCGGTCGACTACCCGAGCTGGCAGGACGTGCAGAACGCGAAGTCGAACACGGCCGCCGCGTCCGCCAAGGTCACCGAAATCCAGAATCTGATCTCGAATCTTCAGACCCAGGTCGCCCAGACCCAGGCCGAGTCCGAAAAGCGCGGCGCCGAACTCCGGGTCGCCCAGCAGAACTACGACGACGCCGCCCGCCGCGCATCCGACCTCCAGGCCCAGGCCGACGCGAGCAAGGCGACAGCGGATGCCGCGACGAAGCAGGCCGGTCAGCTCGCGGCCCAGCTCTATCGCACGGGAGGCACCGACCTCACCGTCAACCTCCTCCTCGACGGCGAGGCGAGCGGCACAGGCGCCGACGCCCTGCTCTCCAAGCTCGGCAGCATGAGCAAGATGGTCGAACGCAGCACGGGCGTCTACGAGGAGGCCCAGGCCGCCACGAACTCGGCTCAGGCGCTCGGAGACCAGGCCAAGATCGCCCAGACCGAACGCGAGACACTCAACATTGCGGCGCAGGCCGCGATGGTCGCCGCGCAGGCCGCCGCGGAGGCCGCCGCGAACGCTCTCGCCGAGTCAGAGTCCAAGAGTGTCGAACTCGCCGCCCAGCTCGCCTTCATGCAGGACGCCCAGGCGTCCACGACGGCCGGCTATGAGGCCGGCGTGGCCGAGCGAGCGCGCCTCGCTGCCATCGAGGCTGCCCGGGTCGCCGCAGCGGCCGCCGCCGCAGCGGCCGCCAACCGTGCCAGTTCGGGAAGCAGTGGTGGCGGAAGCGCCGGTGCCGGACTCGGCGGCGGGTACATCAGCTCCCAGGGCTGGGCCGTTCCGGCCAGCGGGCGAATCACCGACGGGTTCGGCCCGCGAGCAGTGATCTGCGGTTCCACTGGTTGCAGTAAGGGCTACCACAGCGGCACGGACATCGGCGCCGGCTGCGGCGCCCCGATCTATGCGGCCCACGATGGCGTGGTCACCTACGCCGGCCCCAACGGGACCTACGGCAATTACATTCAGATCGACAATGGCGGCGGGGTATCGACCGGATACGCGCACATCCGCGCTGGCGGAATCTTCGTCTCGAACGGCCAGAGCGTGAGCGCCGGGCAGAACATAGCCAGCGTCGGGATGACCGGCGCAGCCGACGGATGCCACCTGCACTTTGAAGTGCGCGTCAACGGCCCCCAAATCAATCCACAGCCCTTCATGGCGAGCAGGGGAGCAACACTTGGCTAACGACGGCACGTCCTTCACGAAACGGAAGCCCGTGCGCCTCTTCGCCGCGGCCGTCGCGATCGGCGCGGTCTCGGCATCCGTCGGCATCATCGCTCCCGCCGCCTACGGCGACCAGGGTTACCCCAGCTGGGACGACGTACAGAACGCGAAAGCCAATGAGGCGACGAAGCAGGCCGAGATCGAGAAGATCACGGCGCTGCTGACCGGCCTGCAAACGGCGGCGGATGCCGCGTCCAAGGCCTCGCAGGTCGCCGCGGAGGCGTACCGGGTCTCCCAGGACGAGCTCGACGCCGCCACCCTGCGTGAGACGAGCCTGACCGAACAGGCCGCGACCGCGTCGAAGAAGGCGGACACCTCGAAGATGCGGGCCGGCCTGATCGCCGCGCACCTGGCCAAGACCGGCGCGCAGGACCTCTCGCTCAACCTGTTCCTCAACGGCAGCAGCGCCGACGACCTCCTCGAGCAGCTCGGAACCGCGAGCAAGCTCAGCGAGCAGTCCGAGACCATCTACCGGGAGGCCGTCCAGGACAAGAACTCGGCAGAGTCCCTCGGCGGGCAGGCCGCCGCGGCGACCGTCGAGCGCACCCGGCTCACGGGCGAGTCCATGACGAAGTTCGATGCGGCAAGTGGCGCGGCCCAGGCCGCGGAAGCCGCCCTCGAGGCCGAGCAGCAGAAGTCGAACGATCTCTACGGGCAGCTCGCCCTCCTCAAGGACACCACGGCAGACACCGAGCGTTCCTACCAGGCCGGTGTGGATGCCGCGGCTGCGGCGGCCGCGCTCGCTGCGGCGCAGTCCGCGGCAGCGGCCAGGGCTGCCGCAGACCAGGCGGCGTCGGCCGCGCGGGCCGCAGCCGCGTCTGCTGCTGCTGCGGCTCAAGCCCAGGCTCCGGCCGCGGGCGGCGGGAGCAATTCGGGATCCGGCAGCTCCGGGTCCGGCAGTTCGGGATCCGGCAGCAGCTCCGGCTCCGGCAGCTCGGGATCCGGCTCGTCCTCGGGCGGCGGCGCGGCGACCGCGCCCGCTCCGAACGCGAGCGCCGTGCAGACCGCAATCGCCTTCGCCCGCGCTCAGCTCGGCGACCGCTACCTCCTCGGCGGCTCGGGCCCCGACGCGTGGGACTGCTCCGGTCTGACCAAGGCCGCCTATGCCGCGGCCGGGGTCTACATCGGCACCCATTCCGCCACGAACCAGTACAACACCATGGCCAGCCAGGGCCGGCTCGTCTCCTTCAGTAACGTGCAGGTCGGGGACCTCGTCTTCTGGGGCAGCGGCGGCGACTACTACCACGTGGCCATCTACGTCGGCGGTGGCCAGGTTCTCGAGGCCCCCGACGTCGGCAAGCCCGTGCGCATCCACTCAATCTGGTCGCCCGGCGACGTCGCGTCCTACGTGGGCCGCCCCACCGGCTGACCCGACCGCCCCTCGCCCGTCCCGTCCCGTCCCGCAGCGCTCGCACCCTCCCGCGCGCCATTTCCGCCGCTACGCTGCCGGCATGCCTGGCGCGCAGTGGCGCACGTGGCGCGCGAGAGCGGATGCCGGGGGGTCCGCGACGCAGAAAGGCCCCCCGGAGCGATCCGGGAGGCCTTCGTGGTGCGGCAGCGCGCGAGCGCGACGCACGAAGCGCGCTAGAGGTCAGTGGCCCTCGGCGGCGAGCTTCTTGATGCCGTCTTCGACGATCTGGTTGGCTTCGGCGGCGTCGCCCCAGCCCTCCGTCTTGACCCACTTGTTCGGTTCGAGGTCCTTGTAGTGCTCGAAGAAGTGCTCGATCTCCTTGCGGGTGTACTCCGGGATGTCGAGGACGTCCTGGATGTGGTCCCAGCGGGGGTCGCCCGCGGGAACGGCGATGACCTTGGCGTCAGAGCCGCCGTCATCCGTCATGTTGAAGACACCGACCGGACGCACCGAGACGCCGACGCCGGGGAACAGCGGGAAGTCGAGCAGCACGAGAACGTCGACGGGATCGCCGTCGAGGCCGAGGGTGTTCTCGAAGAACCCGTAGTCCGTCGGGTACACGAAGCTCGTGTAGAGCACACGGTCGAGGTAGACCCGTCCGGTCTCGTGGTCGACCTCGTACTTGTTGCGGCTTCCCCGGGGAATTTCGATTACTGCGTCATATGCGGCCATGGCCTGGTCTCTCCCTTGTTCACAGTCTCCGGATAACGTTACTGGATGGAGTCAACGCGCCGCCCGAGACTGACACCGGAGATCGCCGACATCCGCCGGGCGATCCGCGCCGTGCTGGCGGACGCCGGGCTCGGCTCCTCAGTGACGCCGCAGGCTTCCGGGTCCGAACCCTCCGCCCCGGGCGCCTCCGTCCCCGGCGCCTCCGCACCAGACGCCGAAACGCGCGGCCTCGTCCTCGTCGGCCTCAGCGGCGGCCCGGATTCGCTCGCGCTCGCGGCCGGGACTGCCTTCGAGGCAGCGCGGGCGGGACTCCGCGCCGGGGCCGTGATCGTCGACCACGCCCTGCAGCCCGGGTCCGCGGACGTCGCCGCCGAGGCCGCCCGGCAGGCAGCGGCCCTCGGCCTCGACCCCGTGCTCGTCGTGCGCATCACCGTCGACCACGGCGAGAACCACCGGGGGAGTGCCGCAGACACCGACCCCGCCGAGACCTACAGCGGCCCGGAGGCCGCGGCCCGCACCGGCCGCTATGCCGCGTTCGTCCGTGCACTCGCCGACACCGGCGCGAGCCACGTGCTGCTCGGTCACACGCTCGACGACCAGGCCGAAACCGTGCTGCTCGGCCTCGCCCGCGGCTCCGGCCCGGTCAGCCTGCACGGCATGCTGCGGGTCAGCGGCGCGTACCTCCGCCCCCTGCTCGGGATCCGCCGCGCCCAGACCGTCGCCGCCTGCACGGATGCCGGCCTCACCCCCTGGACGGACCCGCACAACGCGGAACACCGGTTCGCCCGCGTCAGGGTGCGCGACACGGTCCTGCCGGCGCTCGAGCGCGAGCTCGGACCCGGTGTCGCCGAAGCACTCGCCCGCACCGCGGACCTGTTACGGGAAGACGCCGCAGCCCTCGACGAACGCGCGGCGGAGCTCGCCGGCGGATCCTTCGAGATCGTCGCAGGCGGCATCCGTGTGCCCGTCGAGGTGCTCGCCGAACAGCCCGCCGCGCTCCGGAACCGGCTGATCCGGCTCGCGGCGGCACGCACAGTCCTGCGCGCCGCCGGTGCCGGCGCTGGCACCGTCGTGATGGCCCTGCCCCGCGGGGCGACCCTGGCCGTCGGCCGGCTCGTGACCGATTGGCACGGCCAGGGCCCGCTCGACCTGCCAGGCGTTAGAGTTGTACGGCACGATGGCTGGCTCGTCTTCACCGGGCCCGGCCTCGCACGGCACGCACGGCCAACTGAATACGCACAAAGCAAAGGACCCTCCCTCCCCCATGGAACCCCGCGACATTGATGGCGACCTCACCGAAATCCTGATCGAAGAAGAGCAGATCCACGGCCGCCTCGCCGAACTCTGCCGCCGGATCGAAGCCGACTACGCGGGCAAGGATCTCCTGCTCGTCGGTGTCCTCAAAGGCGCAGTGATGGTGATGGCCGACCTGGCCCGCGAACTCAAGCATCCGATCGCGATGGACTGGATGGCGGTGAGCTCATACGGCTCCGGAACCCAGTCGAGCGGCGTCGTCCGGATCCTCAAGGACCTCGACACCGACCTGCACGGCCGCAACGTGCTCATCGTCGAGGACATCATCGACTCCGGCCTGACCCTTTCCTGGCTGATCGCGAACCTCAAGTCCCGCCAGCCGGAATCCGTCGAGATCTGCGCGCTGCTCCGCAAGCCGGACGCCGCCCGGGTCGACATCGACGTCAAGTACCTCGGCTTCGACATCCCGAACCAGTTCGTCGTCGGTTACGGCCTCGATTATGCCGAGAAGTACCGCAACCTGCGTTCCGTTGCCGTGCTCGCCCCGCACATCTACTCCTGAGAAGCGGATGCCTGCCTCGGCCTCGCATCGCGCTCAGGGCGAACACACGGTGACCGCTCAGTGCGGGCACGGTAGCCTGACAACACGATGAACGTCAAGAAGCTACTCCGCGGGCCACTCCTCTACATCATTCTGGCGATTATCGCCGTCTGGATAGGGTCGAGTCTGATCACCATGTCCGGGTTCCGAGAGATTCCGACCGCACAGGGACTCCAGTTCCTCAAGGACGGAAAGGTCTCGGAGGCCAAGATCGTCGACGGCGAGCAGCGCGTCGACCTCACACTGTCCCAGGCCGACGACAAGCTCGGCACCAAGGTGCAGTTCTACTACGTCGCTCCGCGCGGCACCGAGGTCGTCAACGCCGTCACGAGCGCCGACCTGTCCGGCGGCTTCACCGATGAGGTGCCGCAGACCAACTGGTTCGTGACCCTGCTCGGCTACCTGCTCCCCGTGATCCTGATCGGCGGGTTCGCCTGGCTGATGCTTTCGGGCATGCAGGGCGGCGGCAACAAGGTCATGCAGTTCGGCAAGTCGAAGGCCAAGCTCGTCTCGAAGGAGAGCCCGCAGGTCACCTTCGCGGACGTCGCCGGCGCAGACGAGGCCATCGAAGAGCTCGAAGAAATCAAGGACTTCCTCAAGGAGCCCGCGAAGTTCCAGGCCGTCGGAGCGCGCATCCCCAAGGGTGTGCTGCTCTACGGCCCTCCCGGAACCGGTAAGACCCTGCTCGCCCGCGCCGTCGCAGGCGAGGCCGGGGTGCCGTTCTACTCGATCTCCGGCTCCGACTTCGTCGAGATGTTCGTCGGCGTCGGCGCGAGCCGCGTCCGCGACCTGTTCCAGCAGGCCAAGGAGAACGCCCCCGCGATCATCTTCATCGACGAGATCGACGCCGTCGGCCGCCACCGCGGCGCCGGCATGGGCGGCGGGCACGACGAACGCGAGCAGACCCTCAACCAGTTGCTCGTCGAGATGGACGGCTTCGACGTCAAGGCGAACGTCATCCTGATCGCCGCGACCAACCGCCCAGACATCCTCGACCCCGCGCTGCTCCGACCCGGCCGCTTCGACCGCCAGATCGGCGTCGACGCCCCCGACATGCTCGGCCGCAAGAAGATCCTCGAGGTGCACGCCAAGGGCAAGCCGATGGCGCAGGGAGTCGACCTCGAGGTCCTCGCCCGCAAGACCCCCGGCTTCACCGGCGCTGACCTCGCCAACGTCCTCAACGAGGCCGCCCTGCTGACCGCACGCTCGAACGCGCAGTTGATCGACAACCGCGCCCTCGATGAGGCCGTCGACCGGGTGATGGCCGGTCCGCAGCGCCGCACCCGCATCATGCGCGACAAGGAAAAGCTGATCACCGCCTATCACGAGGGCGGCCACGCCCTCGTCGCGAGCGCAATGAACAACACGGACCCTGTCACGAAAATCACCATCCTTCCCCGCGGCCGTGCCCTCGGTTACACGATGGTCATGCCGCTCGAAGACCGTTACTCCGTCTCCCGCAACGAACTCCTCGACCAGCTCGCCTACGCGATGGGCGGCCGTGTCGCGGAAGAGATGATCTTCCACGACCCGACCACCGGCGCGAGCAACGACATCGAGAAGGCCACGGCGACCGCCCGCAAGATGGTCACCGAGTTCGGCATGAGCGCCGCCGTCGGCCCGCTCAAGCTGGGCCAGGCGTCCGGTGAGATGTTCCTGGGTCGCGACATGGGCCACCAGCGCGACTACTCCGAGCGCCTCGCCGAGAGCGTCGACACCGAGGTGCGCCTGCTGCTCGAGGCCGCCCACGACGAGGCATACGAGGTGCTCGGCAAGAACCGCGCCATTCTCGACACGCTCGCCGCGGAACTGCTCGAGCACGAGACCCTCGGCCAGACCGAACTCGCGCCGATCTTCGCCGGCATCGAAAAGCTCCCGCCGCGCCCGCAGTGGCTCTCGAGCGACAAGCGCCCGGTCTCGGACGTTCCCCCCATCGAGATGCCGCTGCCCAAGGCGCCCATCGAAGAGGGCATCGTTGACGGCGGAGTGTCCAGTGGAGACGCCGCAGAGACCAAGCCCAAGCGCGCGCCCGCCCGCACCCCGCGGCCCGCCACCGCCTAGGCCCCGGGTGGCAGTCGACAGGGCCCGAATCGAGGGTCTCGTCTCGGAGCTCCTCGCGGCGATCGGCGACGATCCGAACCGGCCGGGACTCGCCGACACGCCGCGCCGCGTCGCCGAGTCCTATGGGGAGTTCTTCGCCGGGCTCGGAACGGACCCGCTCGACCTGCTGCGCGACACCATCCCGGTCGGCCCGACGACGGGCGAGCTCGTGCTCGTGCGCGACCTCGACTTCCGGTCGGTCTGCGAGCATCACCTGCTCCCGTTCCTCGGCCGCGCCCACATCGCCTACCTGCCCGGCGAGAAGGTCGTCGGCCTCGGCCGGCTGCCCGCCCTTGTCGATTGCCTCGCCGCCCGCCCCCAGGTACAGGAACGCCTGACCGAGGAGATCGCGGAGGCGCTCCAGACCGGTCTGGAGCCCCGCGGCATCCTCGTTGTGCTCGACGCCGTGCACGGGTGCGTCACGACGCGCGGCGCCCGCCAGGTCAACAGCTCGACCGTCACACTCGCCGTACGCGGCGAACTCGCCGAACCGGCCCGCCGCGCCGAAGTGATGGCCCTGATCGGCGCAGGCTCATGACCCGCATCATGGGCGTGCTCAATGTCACGCCCGATTCCTTTAGCGACGGCGGCAAGTGGGCGTCGACGGATGCCGCGATCCGGCACGGTCTCCTGCTCCGGTCCGAAGGCGCGGACGTCATCGACGTCGGCGGCGAATCGACGAGGCCGGGCGCCGGCCGCGTCGCCCCCGCCGTCGAACAGGCCCGGGTTATCCCCGTGATCACCGAGCTCGCCCGGCAGGGCCTCGTGCTGAGCGTCGACACCCTCAACGCCTCGACCGCCCGCGCGGCCGCGGCCGCGGGGGCGAGCATCATCAACGACGTCTCCGGTGGCCTCGCCGACCCGCTGATGGCCAGCGTCGCCGCCGAGAGCGGCCTCACCTTCATCGCGATGCACTGGCGCGGCCACGCCCGCACCATGGACGACCTCGCGGTCTACGGCGACGTCGTCGCCGACGTCCGGGCCGAACTCGCCTGGCGCGTCGAGGCCCTCGTCGCCGCAGGGGTGCCACGGGAGCGGATCGTGCTCGACCCCGGCCTGGGGTTCTCCAAGCTCCCCGCCCACAACTGGGCCCTGCTCGCCAACCTCGCGGCCTTCGACATGCTCGGCCTTCCCGTCATGATCGGCGCCTCCCGCAAACGCTTCCTCGCGACCGCGCTCCCGGACGACGCCCCGATCGCCGCCCGTGACCTGCCGAGCGCCGTGGTGAGCGTGCTCGCCGCCCAGGCCGGCGCCTGGGCCGTGCGCGTGCATGACGTGGCGGCAACCCGCGCGGCCCTGAAGGTGCTTGCGCTCGTGGAGTCGGCCAGAATAGAGCCATGATCCGCGATTGCATCACTCTCACCGGGCTGCGGGTCACCGCTCACCACGGCGTCTACGACTTCGAGCGTGAGAACGGCCAGGATTTCGTGATCGACGTCACAGTCTGGCTCGACCTGCACGCCGCGGCGTCGAGCGACGACGTCAGCCGCACCATCCACTACGGCGAACTCGCGATCGAGGTGACGGAGGCGGCGGCGGTCAACCCGGTCGACCTGATCGAGACGGTCGCGGAGCGGATCGCGGGCGTCGTGCTCGCCCACCCCGCCGCCGAGACCGTGCAGGTCACCGTGCACAAGCCGCAGGCCCCGATCAGTGTCCCCTTCACCGATGTCTCCGTGCAGATCACGAGGTCCCGGCCGTGAACCCCGCCCCCGTGACGCCGAACCCCGCCCCTGAGGTGTCGCAAATCGACGTTCACGAGGCTCGCGAAGGTCGATTTGCGACACCTCACGAGGCTGTGGACGCGGTGTTGTCGCTCGGGAGCAACCTGGGTGACCGGGAGGCGACCCTCGAAGCCGCCGTCCGAGACCTCGGGAAGGTGCCCGGGCTCTCCGTCACCGGGGTATCTCCGCTCTACGAGTCCGCTGCCGTGAAACCGGACGGGGTCGACGAGGACGCTCCCCGGTACTTGAACCTGGCCGTCGGCATCCGCTTCACCGGAGACGCCCTCACCCTGCTCGACGCGGTCAACACCATCGAAAACGAGCACGGCCGGGTGCGCTCCGAGCGCTGGGGCGACCGCACCCTCGATATCGACGTCGTCGTCTTCGGGGCGCTCGAACAGGCGGATGCACGGCTCACCCTCCCGCACCCGCGTGCGGCAGACCGCGACTTCGTCCTCGCCCCCTGGCTCGACCTCGACCCGGACGCGGTGCTGCCGGGCCGCGGACCCGTGTCCGGTCTCCTCGCCGCGATCGGTTCGACCGTGCGCCGCTATCCGGCCCAGGAGGCGAGCCGATGAAGCGCACGCGTGCTTCCGTGATCGTCGCCTGGGTGCTCGGCGCCCTCGTCGGCGGGCTGCTGCTCGAGCTTGCGCTCGCGGCCGCCGGCCGTTCGATCCTGCTGCCGCCGGCGAGCCTCGCCCTCGCCCTCGTGCTCTGCGCGATCGTGGTCTTCGGCCTGGCCTGGCCGATCCGGAAGTCAACGAGAGGCGCCCTGGACGGCAAGCCGCGCAAGCCGGTCAACCCGTTCATGGCGGTTCGCGTCGCCGCGCTCGCAAAGGCATCCGCGTACAGCGGGGCCTTGCTGCTCGGAGCCGCCGGCGGCCTCGGCCTCTATCTGCTGACCCGTTCGGTGACTCCGGCGGTAGCATCG
Organism: Cryobacterium glucosi; assembly: GCF_004402235.1. Taxonomy (GTDB): domain Bacteria; phylum Actinomycetota; class Actinomycetes; order Actinomycetales; family Microbacteriaceae; genus Cryobacterium; species Cryobacterium glucosi. The sequence goes on along the minus strand of NZ_SOFS01000024.1, from coordinate 29,710 downwards.
GTATGGCTCACCATTGGGATGGCGTTCGGCGCAGCGGTCCTTCTGGTGAGTGGTTTGGTTGCCGAGCATTTCTGTACTCTCCCTCCGGACGACGACGAGAACAGCAAACGAGGAGAAGTGCGTGCCTGACACCACTGAGGGATTCGCCGCCCCGGTACCCCCTGCCCCCGCACCCGTTGCCGTGTCGGTTTCCGAACCGGCACCCGAACTCGCCCAGACCCTCGACCCGGCCGGTCGCCTCGAACTGCCCGTCGCCGGCGAGTGGAAACGGGTCTCTCCGCGTTACGTCGTCGTCGAAATCGTCGGGACGGTGATCTTCGGACTCGTCCTCTGCGCCGGTGCGACCGCCCTCTGGCTCCTCGCCGAGGTCTCCTGGGCGCCGATCGTGCTCGCCCTGATCGTCGTCGTGACCCTGGTCGTCGTCTTGTTCGAGCCCCGCCGGGTGCGCTCGATCGGCTACCAGCTCCGGCAGGACGACCTCCTCTTCCGCCGCGGCATCATGTTCCAGCGTTTCGTCTCGGTGCCGTACGGCCGGATGCAGCTCATCGATGTCACCCGCGGCCCGGTCGCCCGCTGGCTCGGCCTTGCCGACCTCAAGTTCGTCACCGCCGCCGCATCCTCCGGTGTGCTCGTTCCCGGCCTTGCCTTCGACGACGCCGAGGCGCTCCGTGACCGGCTCATCGAACTCGCCGAGAGTCGCCGGGCGGGACTGTGACCACCCTCGCCGACGGGGAGTGGCACCGGCTGCACCCGGCGAGCCCGCTGCTGCGCGGCGGACTCTTCATCGTGGCTATCCTCGGTTTCATCATCAGCAACCTCCGTGAGCGCCTGATCGACTTCTTCTTCCACGTGCCGACCTACGGCGACGACCCGATCGACGAGCTCTTCCGCCGTGGCGCGGTCGGCTGGGCGCTGCTCGGGGTCGTCGTTATCCTCGTCGTGATCCTGGTCGCCTTCTACCTGTCGTGGCGGATGCACACCTTCCGCGTCAGCGGCGAGGTCGTCGAGGTGCGCAGCGGGCTCGTCTTCCGCAGCAACCGCCGCGCCCGCCTCGACCGCATCCAGGGCGTCAACATCGTGCGCCCTTTCATCCCGCGGCTCTTCGGTGCAGCGAAACTCGAAGTCAGCGTCGCCGGCCAGGACGCCAACGTGCACCTCGCCTACCTCGGCTCCGCGGCAGCGGATGCCCTCCGCCGCGACATCCTGCACCTCGCCTCCGGAGCCCGCGCGGCCGCGGCACTTCCCTCCGATGCCGCGCCCGACGCCGCGGCGGAGGGCGAGGACTGGGTCGAGCACGCGGGCACCCGGGCGGCGGGCAGTGCCCTCGGCCCGTCCCTCGGCAGTGCCATCGGCACCGCGGCCGGCGGCATCGCCGGCGGGATCGGCGGCTTCGCGACCGACCGGGCCCACGAGTTCTTCGCCCCCGAGCTCGACCCGGACGCCGCGCCGCCCGAATCCGTTGTGCGGATCCCCCCGGGTCGCCTGATCGGCTCCGTGATCTTCAGCGGCTTCACCGTGTTCGTGCTGATCGCGATCGCGGTGCTGATCTGGAGCGTCTCCGCCGGCGGCAGCGGCTGGCTGCTCATCGCGATCTTCCCCGGACTGATCGGGAGCCTCAGCTTCTACGTCAACCGCTTCACGAAGTCCCTGCGCTACAGCATCGCGGGCACGCCGGACGGGGTGCGCGTGGGCTTCGGCCTGCTCTCGGTGAGCAACGAGACGCTCCCGCCCGGCCGCATCCATGCCGTGCGGGTCTCGCAGCCGTTGATCTGGCGCCCGTTCGGCTGGTGGCAGGTGCGCATCAACACCGCTGGCCACTCCACGAACAAGGGCGCCGCCGGCGAGGCGCACACCACCACCCTCCCGGTCGGCACACTCGCCGACGTCGCCAGGGTGCTCGAACTGATCCTGCCCGGTTTCGACAGCGACTCCGGCTCCGAGAACGGCCGGGAGAAGCTGCTCGTCGACCACGGCGTGCGCTCACCCGGCGGTGACGACGGCTACACCAACGCGCCGCGCCGGGCCGCGTGGCTCCGTCCGTTCTCCTGGCGGCGCACGGGCTTCACCGTCGCAGCCGACACGGTGCTCCTGCGCCGGGGTTTCGTCAGCCGGGAACTCACGCTCGTGCCGCTCGCCCGGCTGCAGAGCATCGCGATCGAACAGGGCCCGATCCAGCGGATGCTGCGCCTCGCGAAGCTCCGGGTGCACACCGTCGCCGGCCCGGTCGTCGCCACCCTCCCGGTCATCGACGTCCGAGAGGGGGAGCGCCTGTTCGAGCGCCTCTCCGCGGGAGCGATCTCGTCCGCTCGCGCCGACACCAGTCATCACTGGGCCGACCCCGGGCATCCGCTGAACCGGGCGATGCCAGACCGGCCGGCGCAGACCCTCGCACCGGCAGCGGAGGCGGCGCTGTGAGCGCCCGCCCCGGGCGTCTCGGCATCGGCATCGTCGGTGCCGGCAGGGTCGGCCCGATCCTCGGAGCCGCCCTCGCCGGAGCCGGCCACGCGATCGTCGGCATCTCGGCGATCTCGCAGTCCAGCCGCGACCGGGCGGAGGCGATCCTGCCGTTCGTGCCGATCCTGACCGTGCCCGAGATCGTCGAACGCAGCGAACTCGTGATCCTCGCCGTGCCGGACGCCCAGCTCGCGAGCCTCGTCGCCGGGCTCGCCGCGACGAACACGTGGCAGGCCGGGCAGCTCGTGCTGCACACCTCGGCGAGGTTCGGCATCGGGGTGCTCGCGCCGGCGCTCGCCCAGGGCGCGATCCCGCTCGCCATCCACCCCGCGATGAGCTTCACCGGCACGAGCATCGACCTCGCCCGCCTCGCCGACAGCTATTTCGCCGTCACCGCGCCGACCCCCGTGCTCCCGATCGGGCAGGCGCTCGTCGTCGAGATGGGCGGGGAGCCCGTCGTCGTCGCCGAGGGGGATCGGGCCCGCTACGCCGAGGCCGTCGAGATCGCCACCGCGTTCTCGACGTCCATCGTCGACCAGGCCGCAGCCCTGCTGACCTCGATCGGCATCGACCGGCCGGGCGGCGTGATCGGCCCGCTGATGCGCTCCGCGATGGAGAACGCCCTCTCCCGCACCGCGCCGGACCGCCTCGACCTGTCGGCACTCGACGACGACCTCGACGACCTCGACGATGCCGTCGACCCCGAAGACCCCACCGGCCAGAACGACCGCACCGACCGCACCACAACGGAGGACGAGTGAACGTGCTCATCAAACCAGAAGTCATCGGCACCATCGACGGGCTGCGCGAGCGCATCGCCGCCGCGAAGAGGCGTGCAGAGCCCGGCCCGGCAGCGCGGGTCGTCCTCGTCCCCACCATGGGAGCCCTGCACGCGGGGCACCTGTCGCTCGTGCGTCGCGCCCACGCCCGCGGCGGCATCGTCGTGGTCTCGATCTTCGTCAACCCGCTCCAGTTCGGGCCCACCGAGGACCTCGCGTCCTACCCGCGCACCCTCGACGCCGACGTCGCGGCGCTCGCCGCTGAGGGTGTCGCGTTCGTGTTCGCGCCCGAGGTGTCCACGATGTACCCGGACGGCGCCGCGGACACCCGCGTCACCGCCGGCCCGGTCGCCGCCCTCCTCGAGGGCGCTGTGCGCCCTGGCCACTTCGACGGCATGCTCACGGTCGTGACCAAGCTGATCAACATCGTCGGCCCCGACGTCGTCGTCTTCGGACAGAAGGACGCCCAGCAGGTCTTCCTCGTGCAGCAGGCGTTCGCCGACCTCAACGTGCGCACCGAGATCGATGTCGTCCCGATCGTGCGCGAGGCAAGCGGGCTGGCCCTCTCCAGCCGCAACCGCCGGCTCGAACCCGCGGACAAAGAGGCGGCCCTGGCCCTGTCCGCGGCGCTCACGGCCGCGGTCGCAGCCGCCCCCGACGGGCTGCAGGCGGCCCAGGTCGCCGCGCACACGATCCTCGCCGCCCAGCCACTGGTTAAGCTGGACTATCTCGTGGTCGTGAGCCCGCAAGACTTCCAGCCGGTCGCGGCGGGCTTCACCGGCCCGGCACGGATGCTCGTCGCCGCGCATGTCGGCAGCATTCGGCTGATCGACAACGAGGCCATCGACCTCGGAAGCGCAACCGCCTGAAGCGCTCGCCCGAAGCATCGGCACGACTCGCATGACCGCACGACGCGCACGACCGCACGAGCACGACCTCGCACCTGCACGAACCTGAATCGCCAACGGAGATCCGCATGAGCCAGCACACCGAAACGACCGAGCCGACCGAGCCGACCGCCGAGCAGGCGGTGCAGGCCGAGCAGGCCGAGCAGGTCAGGGTCGAGCAGGAGAACAGCGAGCAGAAGCTCGTGCGCCTCGCCAAGCGCGACCGCCTCATCCAGGCGGCAACCACGCCCGGCGGTGGGGCATACCCGGTCGGCGTTCCCGTCACCGACACGATCCCCGCCGTTCGTGCCCGCTTCGGCGACCTCGAAGCGGATGCCGTCACGGGCGTCACCGTCGGCGTCGCCGGCCGCGTGGTGTTCCTCCGCAACACCGGCAAGCTGTGCTTCGCGAGTCTCCAGGCCGGCGACGGCAGCCGGATCCAGGCCATGGTCTCCCTCGCCGCCGTCGGCGTCGACTCCCTCGCCGCCTGGAAGGACCTCGTCGACCTCGGCGACCACCTCTTCGTCGCCGGAGAGGTCATCTCCTCCCGCCGTGGCGAGCTCTCCATCATGGTCACCGAATGGCAGGTCGCCGCGAAGGCCTTGCTGCCGCTGCCGAACCTGCACTCCGAGCTGAGCGAGGAGACCCGGGTGCGGAGCCGCTACCTCGACCTGATCAGTCGCGAGCAGGCCCGCCGCAGCGTCATCCAGCGCTCGCAGACCGTCGCGAGCCTGCGGAAGACCTTCACGGACCGGAACTTCCTGGAGATCGAGACGCCGATGCTCCAGGTCATGCACGGCGGAGCATCCGCTCGCCCGTTCTCGACCCACAGCAACGCCTTCGACACCGAACTCTTCCTGCGCATCGCGCCGGAGCTGTTCCTCAAGCGCGCGGTCGTCGGCGGCATCGACCGGGTCTACGAGATCAACCGCAACTTCCGCAACGAGGGTGCAGACTCGACGCACTCTCCCGAATTCGCGATGCTCGAGGCCTACGAGGCATACGGAGACTACAACTCGATCGCCGACCTCACCCAGACGCTGATCCAGAACGCGGCGACGGCGGTCTCGGGCTCGCACGTCGTGACCTGGGCGGACGGCACCGAGTTCGACCTCGGCGGCGACTGGGACCGGATCGGCATGTACGACAGCCTGTCCGCCGCGGTCGGCCGCACGATCTCCCCGGAGACCCCCCTCGCCGAGCTGCAGGAGCTCGCGGCCAGGGAGGACGTCGCAGTCGAGCACCCCATCCACGGCAAGTACGTCGAGGAACTCTGGGAGCACTTCGTCAAGGGCGGCCTCACCCGGCCCACCTTCGTGATGGACTTCCCCGTCGACACGAGCCCGCTCGTGCGCGGGCACCGTTCGGTGGCCGGCGTCGTCGAGAAGTGGGACCTTTACGTGCGCGGCTTCGAACTCGCGACCGGGTACTCCGAGCTCGTCGACCCGGTCATCCAGCGGGAGCGTTTCGTCGAGCAGGCCCGCCTCGCGGCCGGCGGCGACCCGGAGGCGATGCGCCTCGACGAAGAGTTCCTGCGCGCCCTCGAGTACGGCATGCCGCCGACCGGTGGCATGGGCATGGGCATCGACCGGCTGCTGATGGCCCTCTCCGGCCTCGGCATCCGCGAGACCATCCTCTTCCCGTTGGTAAAGTGAAGGCCATGAACACCCAGCCGCAGGACGACACCACCCCGGACGAGCCTTCCCAGGCAGCGGATGCCATCGACAAGGCTCCGACGGACTCGGCCTCCGAGCCCAAAGCGCCCAAGGAGCGCCAGCCGATCACGACCAACCGCATCGTGCTGTGGGTGATCGTCGCCGCGATCGGGATCTACTTTGTCGGCACCGGCCTCTACGGCATCCTCGTCAAGTAGTCTGAGGGAACTATGGACTTCTTCTGGGGTGCGTTCTTCTCGATCCTGCCGACGGTCGCGCTCGGATTGATCTTCTGGGTCATCATGCGCTCGATCCTCAGGGCCGACCGCACCGAGCGGAAGGTGTATTCGGAGATCGAGGCCGAAGAGCGCGCGAAGCTCGGGCTCGACAAGCCCGTCACCTAACCTCGCATGTTCGGCATCGACATCTCGACCTTCATCCTCATTGTGGCCTTGGTCGTCGATTTCACCATCCGCGTCGTCGCCATCATCGTCGTACCCCGCAACCGTCGCCCGACGTCGGGTATGGCCTGGTTGCTCGCGATCTTCTTCATTCCCTACATCGGTGCCCTCCTCTTCCTGATGATCGGCTACCGCACCCTGCCGAAGAAGCGGCTGGAGATGCAGGAGGAGATCAACCAGTTCATCCTCGAGAGCACCGACGGGATCGAGCAGGTGCGTCGCGACCACCCGTGGCCCGGCTGGCTCGAATCCGTGGTCGAGCTCAACCGCAACCTCGGGGCGATGCCGCTCGTCGGCGGCAACACCGCGCGCCTGCTCGGCGACTACGAGGCGACCTTCGCCGAGATGATCGTCGACATCGACAAGGCCGAGAGATGGGTGCACGTCGAGTTCTACATCCTCTCCCTCGACAAGACCACCGCACCGTTCTTCGACGCGATGGAGCGCGCGGTGCAGCGCGGCGTGACCGTGCGGGTGCTGATGGACCACATCCAGTCGATGCGTAAGCCCGGCTACCGCAAGACCCTCCGCCGGCTCACCGAATCCGGGGTCAAGTGGGAGCTCATGCTCCCGTTGCAGCCGTTCAAGGGCAAGTGGCAACGGCCGGACCTCCGCAACCATCGCAAGCTCGTGACCGTCGACGGCGTCGTCGGCTACATGGGCTCGCAGAACATCATCGACCGCACCTACAACATGAAGTCGAACATCCGGCGCGGGCTCAAGTGGAAAGACCTGATGACCCGGCTCGAGGGCCCGATCGTCGCCGGGCTCAACGCGATCTTCATCACCGACTGGTACGGCGAGACGAACGAGCTCCTCACCCGCGACATCCAGGCGGTGCAGCCCACGACGGCGCCGCACACCCTGGACTGCCAGGTCGTGCCGAGCGGGCCGGGGTTCGAGGGCGAGAACAACCTGCGGCTCTTCCTCGCGCTGCTCTACTACGCGCAGGAACGCATCGTGATCACGAGCCCGTACTTCGTGCCCGACGAGTCGATCATGTACGCGATCACGACCGCGACCCAGCGCGGGCTGCACGTCGAGCTCTTCGTCTCCGAGATCGGCGACCAGGCCCTCGTCTACCACGCCCAGCGGTCGTACTACGAGGAACTGCTCCGGGCCGGTGTGATCATCTACATGTATAAGGCCCCGTACGTGCTGCACGCCAAGCACTTCACGATCGACGACGAGGTCGCGGTGATCGGGTCGAGCAATATGGACATGCGCTCGTTCAGCCTCAACTTCGAGGTGTCCCTGATGGTGCGCGGCCGCAGCTTCGTGCGCGACCTGCGCGCGGTCGAGGACGGCTACCGGGCCGACAGCAAGTTGCTCACCCTCGATGACTGGATGAAGCAGCCGCTGCGCTCCACCATCCTCGACAACCTCGCCCGCCTCACCTCCGCCGTCCAGTAGCCCCCGCCCCCGCTTTCGCGAGCTGAGTTGCTGGGCGCGGCTCAGGCGCGGGGCTTGAGGCGCACCGTCGGGCGCTCGGGGGCGGGGAGTGCGGGCCCCGGGTAGCCGGCGACCGTGCCGAAACGACCGACGGCATCCGCCCCCTCGATGACCTCGGACTGCCACTCGGCCCGCCACCCGGCGATCTCCTCGTGGCTGCGGCCGATGAAGTTCCACCACATCACGAGCTGCTCCTGGAACGGTTCGCCGCCGAGCAACAGCACCCTGGCCGGGTGCCTGGCGTGATTCTCCAGGCGGATGCCGCCGCGCCCTGCCCCGAGGTGGCCCAGCTCGCTGCGCGCGAGCGTGACGCCCTCGAGGAGCACCGGGCCGCGATCGACGAGCACCCCGTGTTCGAACGCGGGGTCGAGGTTCAGGTCGAGCGTCGCGCCGGAGGGGAGGTCGACCTGGGCGCCGAGCACCGGGCTGTAGACCCGGGCCGCCGAGACGACGGGGCCGAGCGTGCCGATGAACACCCGCGCGGTCGCCCCGCCGCCGAGGGGCGTCTGCGGAACCTCGTGGTGTTCGAAGTGCGGTGCCTGGTGCCGGTGCTCCTCGGGCAGTGCGAGCCAGAGCTGAACGCCGTGCAGTACGCGGGTCTCCGGCGTCGACACCTCGGAGTGGCTGATGCCGCGCCCTGCGGTCATCAGGTTGAGCTCGCCGGGGAGCACCGGCGCGTGGCTGCCGGCGCTGTCGCGGTGCTCGATCTCCCCTTCGAAGAGCCAGCTGACGGTCTGCAGACCGGTGTGCGGATGCGGCGGCACGACCATGCCGCGACGGGCGCCGTCCGCGACGTCTCCCGATGCCTCCTCGCGAGCGCCGGTGCCGGTTGTGGTCGCCTGTGCAGTTTCGAGGGCGATCGGGGGTGCGATCTCGTCTGGCCCGTAGTGGTCGATGAAACACCAGGCCCCGATCGTGGACCGACCGCGTTGGGGCAGGGTGCGGCGCACGTTCATGGCGCGGGGGCCGCCGAGCGGCACGTCCCGCGGGAGCAGCAGGAGCACCGGGCCGCCGGCATCCGCCGTGTGGCCGGGGGCGGTTCGCGCACCAGCGGGGCCAGTGCTGGCATCCACCGAACCGGAGGGAGCCGTGGTCGCCACGGGTCCCTCGGCGCCGGCGATCACGAGCTCGGAGGGGTCACGTTCGAGGTTGCTCACGCTCGCAGCCTAGGCGCAACTGCGGCGCCGGCGCACGAAGCACTGGCGCCACACCCCCCGAACGGTCACGATGGACCTGTCGAGTCATCGTCGCGTCCGTAAACGCCTCTCTCCAGGAGCCGCAATATCTGATCAGACCCCAGCCGCGCCCGCCCACGCTTCGCCCGCCCCCGCTCCCGCGACGGCCCCTCCGGCAGCGCCCGGCACGGGGGAGACGCCTGCCGCCGTCGAGGACCTGCTCCCCGGGCTCGGCGCGCTCTACGAGGACCTGCACCGGAACCCCGAGCTCTCCTTCGCCGAGCACCGCACCGCTGCCCTGCTCGCCGGGCGGTTACGCTCCCTCGGCTACGCGGTGACCGAAGGCGTCGGCCGTACCGGCGTTGTCGGTATCCTGCGCAACGGCGCCGGGCCGACCGTGCTGCTGCGCGCCGACATCGACGCCCTGCCCGTCGCTGAGGCCACCGGGCTGCGCTATGCGAGCACGATCACCCAGGTCGGCGTCGACGGCGTGGAGTCGCCGGTCATGCACGCCTGCGGCCACGACATGCACGCCACCTGGCTGATCGGCGCCGCCGCCATCCTCGCCGGGCAGCGCGCCGACTGGTCCGGCACCCTCCAGCTCGTGTTCCAGCCCGCCGAGGAGCTCGGCGCCGGCGCCGCCGCGATGATCGACGATGGCTTCTTCGACCGCTTCGGAACGCCCGACATCACCCTCGGCCAGCACGTCACCCCGTGGCCGGCCGGCGAGCTGCTCTACCGGGCAGGGAGCGTCATGACCGCGGCCGATTCGATCCGCATCGTGCTGCACGGCACGGGGTCACACGGATCCACCCCCGAGCAGTCCGTCGATCCCGTCGTGCTCGCGGCATCCGTCGTCTTGCACCTGCAGACGATCGTGTCGCGCGAGATCGCCGCCGCCGACTTCGGCGTGCTCACGATCGGCACCCTGCACGCCGGCACCAAGCAGAACATCATCCCCGACTCTGCCGAGCTCGGCATCAGCATGCGCACCTACGAACCGCTCGTGCGTGAGCGGATGCTCGCCGCCATCACCCGGATCGTCACCGGCGAGTGCGAGGCGGCCGGTTCGCCGCGCCCGCCGGAGATCGAGGTCACCTTCTCGGTGCAGGCCCTGGTCAACGAGCCGGCCGTGACGGCCGAGTTCGCTGCACTGTTCACCGAACGCTTCGGCGCCGGCCGGGTGGGCGTCGGCCCGCAGGCGGCGCCGAGCGAGGACTTCGGCCTCTGGGGCACCCGCGCAGGCTGCCCGTCCTTCTTCTGGTTCACCGGTGGCGGCGACCCCGCCGCGTTCCGTGCCGCGATCGCCGCCGGCCGCATGCAGGACGTGCACTTCAACCACTCGCCGTTCTACGCTCCGGTACAGGACCCCACGATCCAGACCGGCGTCGAGGCCATAGTGGCCGCGGCCCGCCATGCCCTCGCCCGCTGACCGTCAGGGTCGGTCGGGAGGGTCAGCGGGCGCGGTCCTGCCGGGGCACGACGACGGTCTTGATGATCAGCAGGATCGAGGCCGTGACCGGGATCGCGATGAGCGCCCCGAGCATCCCGAGCAGTGCCCCGCCGGCGATCGCCCCGATCACCACGAGTGAGCCGGGCACGGCGATCGCCTTGTTCATCACCCGCGGGGTGAGCACGTAGGCCTCGATCTGCAGGTACACGAGGTAGTAGAGGCCGATCCAGAGTGCCGTCGCGGGGGAGGCGAGCAGGGCGACCGCGACCACGATCGCCGCGGCGAACACCGAGCCGATCAGCGGCACGAGCGCGAGCGCGAAGACCACGACCGCGAGCACCCCCGCGAACGGCACGCCGATGATCAGCATCGCCACGAGGCCGAGCCCCGAGTTCAGGCACGAGAGCAGCAGCATCCCGTTCACATAGCCGCCGATCGAGCCGGTGATCTGCTCGGAGATGTCGATGAAGCCCGGCCGGCGCGGGCGTGGCACGAGCGCGTACAACGCCTTCTTCATCGGGTCGAGCGACGCGAGGAAGTACAGGCTCAGGATGAGCACGATCATCCCGCCGGTGATCCCGTTGATGAGGCCGACGCCGACCTTGACCAGGCCGGAGCCCACGAACAACCAGCTCGCCGGGTCGGTCGCGAGGGCGATGAGTCCCTCGAAGAGAGCGGGCAGGTCGATGATCCCGAGCTGGTCCGACAACAGGATGAACCAGCCCTGGTGCTCCAGGCCGACCAGGTAGCCGGGCGCCAGTTGGGCGAAGGTCACGACCTGCCGCGCGACCACGGGAACGACGAGCAGCACGAGCAGCACGGCGATGACGGTGAGGGCCACGAACACGAGCCCGATGGCGAGCGGGCGGCGCAGGCCCCTGCCGACGAGCAGCCTCACCACGGGATCGAGGCCGAGCGCGATGAACAGGGCGGCGCCGATCGAGATCAGGATCGTCGAGAGCGACGCAAGCGCGACCCCGAGCACCACGGCAGAGAGCACCCCGAGCGCCCCGACGAATCCGGCGATGAAGGGCGATCGCAGCGTCGTGGCGACCGCGAGCGGCTCGTCCTGCCGAGCGGATGCCGCCACGCGGCCCCAGCGCACCCCCGGCGTCACGCGCGGCCGGGACGCCCGGCCGCGGGCATCCGCCTCATGCGGCCGGTTCTTCGTGAGACCGTTTTTCGCCCGGGCCGTGACCTGCGGATTGTCCACGCCGTCCATGCTGCTGCCTCTCGCCGCCGTCGACCCGGTGCGGCTGCCGCACGGACCCGATGATGAGGGTATTACCCACTCAAGCGACGCCGCAAGGATTGCCGGGCGCAGACATCCGTCACGCCTGCGGCGAACAGAGGCGCGCTTTGGTTGCTTCCCTCGTTACTCTCGATGTATCGGCGCCACACCTGCCCCTGGTGCCAAGGGAGTGATCACATGTTTGAGAGATTTACCGACCGAGCTCGTCGTGTCGTCGTTTTGGCCCAGGAAGAGGCCAAGATGCTCAACCACAACTACATCGGCACCGAGCACATCCTGCTCGGGCTGATCCACGAGGGTGAAGGCGTCGCCGCCAAGGCCCTCGAGAGCCTGGGCATTTCGCTCGACGCCGTGCGCGAGCAGGTCCAGGACATCATCGGCCAGGGCCAGCAGCAGCCGACCGGGCACATCCCGTTCACGCCGCGCGCCAAGAAGGTGCTCGAGCTGAGCCTCCGAGAGGCCCTGCAGCTCGGCCACAACTACATCGGCACCGAGCACATCCTGCTCGGCCTCATCCGCGAGGGTGAAGGCGTCGCCGCCCAGGTGCTCGTCAAGCTCGGCGCTGACCTCAACCGGGTGCGCCAGCAGGTCATCCAGCTCCTGTCCGGCTACCAGGGCAAGGAGCAGGTCCAGGTCGGTGCCAACGAGACGGCGAGCGGACCGGCGGGCAGCCAGATTCTCGACCAGTTCGGCCGTAACCTCACCCAGGCCGCGCGCGAGAACAAGCTCGACCCCGTGATCGGTCGTGAGAAAGAGATCGAACGGGTCATGCAGATCCTGTCCCGGCGATCGAAGAACAACCCGGTCCTGATCGGTGAGCCCGGCGTCGGCAAGACCGCTGTCGTCGAGGGCCTCGCCCAGGCCATCGTCAAGGGTGATGTGCCCGAGACGCTCAAGGACAAGCAGCTCTACTCGCTCGACCTCGGCTCGCTCATCGCCGGAAGCCGCTACCGCGGTGACTTCGAGGAGCGCCTGAAGAAGGTCACCAAGGAGATCCGCACCCGCGGCGACATCATCATCTTCATCGACGAGATCCACACCCTCGTCGGTGCCGGTGCCGCTGAGGGCGCCATCGACGCGGCGTCGATCCTCAAGCCGCTCCTCGCCCGCGGTGAGCTGCAGACGATCGGTGCGACGACGATCGACGAGTACCGCAAGCACTTCGAGAAGGATGCCGCGCTCGAGCGCCGCTTCCAGCCGATCCAGGTCGCGGAACCGTCCCTTCCCCACACCATCAACATCCTCAAGGGACTGCGCGACCGGTACGAGGCGCACCACAAGGTGTCCATCACCGACGGCGCCCTCGTGGCCGCGGCGAACCTCGCCGACCGCTACGTGTCCGACCGGTTCCTCCCGGACAAGGCCATCGACCTGATCGACGAGGCCGGCGCGCGCCTCCGCCTCTCGATCCTGTCGAGCCCGCCCGAGCTGCGCGAATTCGACGAGAAGATCGCCGTCGTCCGCGCCGCGAAGGAGACCGCGATCGAGGACCAGGACTTCGAGAAGGCCGCCGGCCTGCGCGACGAGGAGAAGAACCTCCTCGGCGAGCGACTGCGCCTCGAGAAGAAGTGGAAGTCCGGCGACGTCAAGACGACCGCCGTCGTCGACGAGGGCCTGATCGCCGAGGTACTCGCCCAGGCGACCGGCATCCCGGTGTTCAAGCTCACCGAGGAGGAGTCCTCGCGGCTCGTCTTCATGGAGAAGGCCCTGCACCAGCGTGTCATCGGCCAGGAAGAGGCCATCTCGGCGCTCGCCAAGACAATTCGACGCACCCGTGCCGGACTCAAGGACCCGAAGCGCCCGAGCGGTTCGTTCATCTTCGCCGGCCCCACCGGCGTCGGCAAGACCGAGCTCGCCAAGGCGCTCGCCGAGTTCCTCTTCGACGACGAGGCCGCCATGATCTCGCTCGACATGAGCGAGTACGGCGAGAAGCACACCGTGTCGCGCCTGTTCGGTGCGCCTCCCGGGTTCGTCGGCTTCGAAGAGGGCGGCCAGCTCACCGAGAAGGTGCGCCGCAAGCCGTTCTCCGTTGTGCTGTTCGACGAGATCGAGAAGGCCCACCCGGACATCTTCAACTCCCTCCTCCAGATTCTGGAAGAGGGCCGGTTGACGGATGGCCAGGGTCGCGTGATCGACTTCAAGAACACCGTGATCATCATGACCACAAACCTCGGCACCAAGGACATCAGCAGCTCGCCCGTCGGCTTCCAGCTCTCGGGCGACACGACGACCGGCTACGAGCGGATGAGCGGCAAGGTGAAGGAGGAGCTCAAGAAGCACTTCAAGCCCGAGTTCCTCAACCGCGTCGACGAGGTCATCGTCTTCCCGCAGCTGACCAAGCCGGAACTGCTCCAGATCGTGGACCTGTTCATCAAGCGCCTCAGCGACCGCCTGCTCGACCGCGACATGACCGTCGAACTGACGATCCCCGCGAAGGAGCACCTGATCGAGGTCGGCTTCGACCCCGCTCTCGGCGCCCGGCCGCTGCGCCGTGCGATCCAGCGCGAGGTGGAGGACCGTCTCTCCGAGAAGATCCTGCAGGGCGAGCTCAACGCGGGTGACCACGTGCACGTCGACTTCCTCGCCGGCGAGTACGTGTTCACCACGACGGCGCGTGCCACGCCCGTGTCCATCGGCGTGAACGCCTCGGCCGCGCTCGGCACCGGGTCGGGCACGCCCGACCTCGCGGTCGCAACGGACTAAGCACCCGACGCACGACAACCTGGAGGGGCCAGGCGGAGACATCCGCCTGGCCCCTCCTGCGTGCCCGTGCTCAATAGACTGGGTGTGACGCACACGAGCACGGGCGAAAGGGCTGGCATGCAGGAGCAGGAGTATTCGGTACGCCGGGCGCGCACGAGCGACGTCCCGCGCATCCAGACCCTGGTGGCGCCGCTCGTCCAGGAGCGCATCCTGCTCGGCAAGGAAAGCGTCGTCTTCTACGAGGCCGTCCAGGAGTTCCGCGTGGTCGAAGACACCGCAGGCGAACTCATCGGCGTCGGTGCCCTGCATGTGATGTGGGAGGACCTCGGCGAGGTGCGCACCCTCGCTGTGACTGCCGACTGGCTCGGCCGCGGCGTCGGCCACGCCCTGCTCGCCCGCCTCGAAGCGGATGCCCGCGAGCTCGGCCTCTCCCGACTGTTCTGCCTCACGTTCGAGGTGCCCTTCTTCACCCGGCACGGATTCACCGACATGGGCTCGGAGACCGTCGACCCGCTCGTCTACGCCGAACTCGTCCGCTCCCACGATGAGGGCGTCGCCGAATTCCTCGACCTGGCCAGGGTGAAGCCCAACACGCTCGGCAACACCAGAATGGTGAAGCGGCTCGGCTGAGGCCGGGAATCCGCGCCGACACGCAGCGCCTTCCCGCGACTGCCGGGCAAAGCTCGTTAGCCTTGGGGCATGTCGACGATCAAACATCCGGTCGGCCCCCAGTCAAGCAAGGTCTACTGGCGCCGCCGCCTCATCGTGGGTCTTGGCCTGCTCTTCGTGATAGTCATCATCGTGCTGATCGTGGTGCGCCCGGGATCCGGCGGTGGCCAGCCGGCCCCGACCCCCACGCCGAGCACGTCCGCCGGCGCTGACGCCGCCGCTCCCGCCGCCGCTGCTGCGGACGCCGCCCCCGCCGCCTGCGACCCGGCCGCCGTCACCGTCGAAGCGCTGACCGACGCCGTCACGTACCAGCCCGGCCAGAAGCCCGAACTCTCCCTCAGCATCACGAACACGGGCACCGTCCCCTGCGTGATCAACGCCGGCACCTCGAAGCAGGTCTTCACGATCTCGAGCGGCCAGGACATCTACTGGACCTCGACGGACTGCCAGAGTGCGGCCGCCGACGCCGACGTCACCCTGCAACCGGGCGTTCCGGTGAGCTCGACGACACCGATCGCCTGGGACCGGGTCCGCTCCAACGCCGCCACCTGCGACGAGTCCACCCGCACCGCCGCGCCGGCCGGGGGAGCCTCCTATCATCTCGCCGTCTCCGTCGACGGCATCGCATCGGCGACACCCAAGCAGTTCATCCTCGACTGAACGATTGCCCGTACCGCACGTCAGCCCAGAGCGGAATAGTCCGCTCCGGTGCCAAGCCGGTGCGGACGGAATGATTGAATGGGTGGCGTGACTGACCCGACTGACCCGACTGACATGACGCCGCCGACCCCGCCGACCCGCTCCGTGGCCCTTGCTACCGCCCTCGCCGCCCAGGACGTAGCAGCCGTCGCATACGCCCTCCGCAACGACGTCGTGATCGTGCCGCAGCTCGTCGTCAACGGGCAGGGCGAGCAGGTTCGCGTCTTCGGCCGCGAAGGCACCGACAAGCGGATGCTGCTGCTCTTCTCCTCCGCCGAGAATTACGTCCGCATGGTGCCCGATGAAGTGGACCCCCAGGTCATGGTCGGCGACGCCCAGTGGCTGCGCGACTTCCTCACCGTGCATCGGAACGTGCTTGAGATGGTCTTCTTCGACATCGCCGGCCCGCACGTGATGCAGGCGGCCCCTGACGACCTGATGGCGGCGCTCGGCACCCTCCCGGAAACCGATTCCAGCGACGACGCCTGAGTCGGCACCCCCATCGGTGGCATCCTGCGGCGTCCATTCGCCGGTGTCCGGGCTGGGCGCTAGGCTGAGCCTCGACAGTGTTCCTCCCTCTCTCGGAGAGGGTTCCCGGTGGGGAGATTGAAGGCCGGGAACACACGCCTGTCGGGGAGCAGGCCACGATGAACGCACCGCCGAATGAATCGATCGAGGCGAGACTCGCGCGCGTCGAGCGCCTCTTCTGGATCGACCGCGACGAGGCCAACCAGGCCGCCAGGGACTGGCTGATCGAGCTGCGCGTCGTCGACATCGATGGCGCGAACGGTGAGTTCGTCGACTACAGCAGCGTCGAGACCGGCCTCGGCAGGGGAGCCGTCGCGCGGCGCCTCCGCGTGCTCCTGGCCAACATCAGCCGCACCCGCGGAGATCCGAGCCGCAGCGCGGCCGAGGTGCAACAGATCCTTGCCTGGGCCGAGCGGCACGGCGAAGTCGCTCTGCAGTCCCGCTGTCACGACGTGCTCGGCTCGGTGTTCGAGATGGTCGGTGACCCCGCCCTCGCCCTCGAGCACGCCGTTCTCGTCAACGATCTGATCGACGAGAGCGAGGTGCCGCTGATGCGGGCCGCAGCCCGACTCTGCCTGGCCGACGCCCTTGGCTCGGCCGGATCCTTCGACGAGTCGCGGCGTCGCTACAACGAGGCCCTGCGGCTCGTCATCGACGACACCGACACCAACATCCGCTACATGATCCTGAACAACCTCGCGTACACCGAGTATCTCGCCCACAACCACGTGGCCGCGCTCGAGACCGTCGAGCAGCTGCTCGCACTGTCCACGGCGAACTCCCGCCCGATCGGCATGTACGCGCGCGACACGATCGCCAGGGTCTACCTGACCGCGGGGCGGCTCGACGAAGCCGAGCGGATGCTGCTTCCGGCCATCGAAACCGCGAACGACGACCCCAACCCCGATGCGGTCTCGGCAGCACTGGTCACCCTCGCCGAGGTTTACCGGATCCAGGGACGGCTCGACGCGGCGCAGCGGGTGATCGACCAGTGCGCCACCCTCGCCGCCGGTCACGGCCTCGTCCGCTGGCTCACCGAAGTCGCCCGCGAACAGGCCGAGGCCTACGCCGCGAACCTCGACTACCGCCGGGCCTTCGAGGCCTACCGGAGCTATCACGCCCAGTCGGTCGCGCTCGGCGCGAGCGAGAACGAATCCCGCGGGCGGATCCTCGAGGCCATGTTCCAGACCGCGGAATCGCGGCGCGAGAGCGAACGCTACCGGGAACTCGCCGAGCGCGACCCGCTCACGAGCCTGCACAATCGCCGCTTCGTGGACGAACACCTGAGCGTCGCGGCGATCCGGTCCGGCGAGGGCGGGCCGTGCTTCGCCATCGCGATGATCGACATCGACCACTTCAAGCGCATCAACGACGCCCTGTCCCACGCGGTCGGCGACGAGGTGTTGCGCATGCTCGGCGAGATCCTGAAGCGCGCAGCCAACCGGGTCGCCGGCGGGATCGCCGCCCGCCTCGGCGGAGAGGAATTCCTGCTGATCCTGCCCGGCGCTGACGCGGCAGAGGCCCGGGAACGCTTCGAGGAGGCCCGCAGCGACATCTCCGACTACGACTGGACCCCGATCACCGCCGGGCTGCCCGTCACCGCGAGCATCGGGGTTGCTCTCGCCCCCGAGGACGGCGTCCAGGCTTCCGACCTCCTCCGAGCCGCGGACGTGCGGCTGTACGTCGCCAAACGCGACGGCCGCAACCGGGTCGTGCACACCGCAACCGTTCAGGCCTCGGTGTCGCGCTAGCCCGCCCGGCGCCCGTGCCTACCGGAACGCCGCGTCGAGCTCCGCGTCCCGTGCCGAGACAGGCTCCCGCAGCGCGAGGATGATCGCAGAGTCGAGCCGCCCGGCACCGGAGTCGATCCGGGTCACGAACCCGAGCCGAGCCGCCTCACTCGCACGCTGTTTGGCCGACGACACCGGCCGCACCTCGCCGGCGAGGCTGATCTCGCCGAACGCCACGACGTCATGCCCGATCGGCTTGTTCCGCGACGCGGAGGCGATCGCGAGCGCGATGGCGAGATCGGCGCCGGGTTCGGTCAGACGGATGCCGCCTACGGTCGACACGTAGACATCCGACGCCCCGAGGCCCTTCACCTCAGCCCTCTGCTCGAGCACGGCGATGATCATGGCGACACGCGATGAGTCCACGCCGTTGGTCACCCGGCGCGGGTTAGGGGCCGAGCTCGGCATGACGAGTGCCTGCACCTCGACCGGCATCGCCCTCCGTCCCTCGAGGGCGACCGTGACGCAGGTGCCGGGCACCAGGACGCCGCCGCGGGTGAGGAACAGGCCGCTCGGATCGGGAACCTCGGAGATGCCCTCGCCGGTCATCTCGAAGCAGCCGACCTCGTCGGTCGGCCCGAAACGGTTCTTGAGCGCTCGCACGAAGCGCAACGCGGTCTGCCGATCGCCCTCGAACTGGCAGACGACGTCCACGAGGTGCTCGAGCAGGCGGGGGCCGGCGATCGACCCGTCCTTGGTGACGTGCCCGACCAGGAGGATCGGCAGGTTGCGGTCCTTGGCGACCCGGATGAGAGTGGATGCGACCTCGCGCACCTGGCTCGGCTGGCCGGGAAGCCCGTCGGAGAGACCGCTCGCGACGGTCTGCACGGAGTCGATGATGACGAGGCTCGGCTGCACCGCGTCGATCTGGCCGAGGATGGTCGCGAGGTCGGTTTCGGCGGCGATGAACAGCTCGCGCTGCAAGGCCCCGGTGCGCTCGGCGCGCAGGCGCACCTGGCTCACCGATTCCTCGGCGCTCACGTAGAGCACCCGGGACTTGGCTGCCGCTGCCTTCGAGGCGACCTCGAGCAGCAGCGTTGACTTACCCACGCCGGGCTCGCCGCTCAGCAGGATGACCGAACCGGGAACGATGCCGCCGCCGAGCACCCGGTCGAACTCGCCGATGCCGGTCGGCCAGTGCGAGACCGCGGTGGTGTCCACGTGCGTGATCGGACGCGCAATGCCGGACCCGATCACGGCGACAGGCTTGACGGCGCGGGTGAGGCTCGCCTTCTCCGTCATGTCGACCACGGTGCCCCACTGCTGGCACTCGCCGCAGCGCCCGGCCCACTTCAGGGTGGTCCAGCCACACTCGGTGCAGCGGAAGGAGGAAACGGGTCTGGCCATGCTTGCGAGCCTAGCTTCGGCCACCGACACCCGGGCAATCGGCCGCGTGCCCACGCCGGTTGAAGCTCGAGCGCACGCCCTGGCCGAAGTCCGCGCGCCCACCCGGCCGGTCGGGCGCGCCTACCCCTCGCGCAGGTCGGCGAACTCCTCGGCGTCCTCGGGAACGAGCAGAGCGATGTCCTCGCTCAACGCCGGGAGGAATGCTTCGGCCCAGACCCGGTAGCCGCGGTCGTTCGGGTGGAACAGGTCGTTGGCCACGTGGGTGGCGACGCTGCGCAGCCCCGGCCGCTTCGTCGTCGCGTGCAGGGGCACAACGGTGAGCCCGTACTCGGTGGCGACCGTCCGCAGTATCCGGTTCCCGACGGCCACGATCCGTTCGTTGTGCGGCAGGTGGAAGCACGGCAGGTCGGCCACGAGGGCGTGTGGTGGTAACGCAGCGAAGATCGCGCGGATCCCTGATTCGAACACCGCAGCATCCCACACCGCCACGTTGTTCGCACCGATCGCGACCGTGACGATGTCGGGGGAGAGTTCCGAGAGGAGCGGCAGCTGGTCGCGAACGGCAAGCTCGACGGTCGCTCCCGAGACGCTCAGGTTGGCGACGCGCACCGTGCGACCGGTGGCCAGGCGGATGTGATCGGCGAGCAACCCGACGTAGCTGCGCCGCGGTTCGCTTGCCCCGATCCCCTGCGCGGCGCTGTCGCCGATGGCCACGTAGAGCAGCTCGCCCGGCTCCCGGCCATGCTCCCGCCACCACTGGGCGTGCGCGGGGAGGGTCTCGTTGAGTACCCGGGCGTTGCCTTGGCGCCATTCCCGGAATCCGCGCGCCCGAACGACGGCGGCAGCGGTCATTCCGGTAGCTGTGGTGACGGCGCCGAGGGCGACCAGGAGCGCGCGAAGGTTCGGTTTGACGTTAGACACGGGGGGAGCGTACCGCCGGTTTCTGGGTGCCGGCTTTCTGCTTCCTGTGTTCGCGTGTCGCGGTTTCCAGTGAAGCGGATGCCGCCCGCGAGCCCCGAATATCGGCTTGATTCGCGCAGACCCCTGTTTCTCACGTACAATCTCCCTCGGTACCGTGTCCGAGCGGCCGAAGGTGCAACTCTCGAAAAGTTGTGTGGGGGAGACTCCACCGTGGGTTCAAATCCCACCGGTACCGCCACGAATCACCCCCTGCATCCCTTGTAAAAAATGGGATGTGGGGGTTTTCTTTTTGTCGAGAACCCCTTTTGGCAACATTTTGGCAACAACCGTCAGAGGCGCGACGTGGTTCCAGTGGACCAAGGAGATCACAACGGCGCTGACTCGGGGGAGTATCTATGAGTCGTCGTCGGCAACTTCTCGGAGTCTCCATGATGGCCGAGCCAACCTGATTTGCCCGATGCCCGTGTCGGGATCGATTTCGCGGGCTCCATCGGGCTCAAAACCGAATTTCGTGTAGAACCGGTGGGCTCGTGCGTTGTCTTCGAATACCCATAGGAAGGCGGATGACTCGCCGACGGCCGTTTCTAGCAACAATTGGCTCAAACCCGTTCCGCGACTAGCGGAGTCGACATAGAGGCTCGCCAGTTCCAATGGCTCGGAGTCGCCAGCGCTGCTCACAACACCCCGCAATACTGGTCCGTCGTGTGCGACCCAGACTGCGCGAAGCGCAAGCGCAATACGCTGCTTCCAGCGAATGGCGCGGGCAGCAGGATCAACCCGTTGAAGATACTCAGCTGGAACCAAATCGACGTACGCCTCCCGCCAACAATCAGTCTGGAAAACCGCAATGGCTGAAACATCATCGAGGCCGGCCCGGCGGATCACAGGTCCCTGAACGAATTCAGTCGCTGATGGGAGGGCCAGTTCTGTCATCTATCCATTATCGAGTACCCCAGAAGTCGCTGATCAGGCGGTCAGTCGATGCTGAGGGCGCGGTCGTCGTCGCGGGCGTTAGCCACGAGGTCGAGGTCGTCGTCGAAGAGGTCGGCGTAGGTGTCGAGGGTCATCGCTGCTGAGGCGTGGCCGAGCATCCTCTGGATGGCTTTGACGTTGGCGCCGGCCGAGATGGTAAGGCTCGCTGCTGTGTGCCGCAGGTCGTGCAGCGTGAGGCTCGGGAATGCCGCGTCGGCTGCCTGTGACTTGCCCACCGCGGATGCGCACCAATGGCTCTCCGGCGACGGATGGCCTCGCAGCCCAAACTGCGCCCGTGAAGGTTTCGGTTGCGGGTTCCAGCGTGATGCATCGGCCCGGCGCGCCGTTCAGTCGCATGGTGCCCGGGGATCTATGTCACTGGACGTTTCGATGGGACACGACAAGGAGATCTGGGTTCGCGGGGCAGCGATGCAGGAAGCGCGACGAACGGTAGTGTGAAACGCATGGCACGCACGAGGACGTGGGCGGATATTCGCGCGACATTAGCGGCGGACGCGCGCCGGAATCGGACAGCCTTTGTGATGACTGCCTGGGGCGGCCTGCTGTCGATACCCATGTTGATCGGCCTTGCCGTCATGCTGATCGGTGGTCTTCATCAGTGGTTAGGCAACACGCTGGCAGTGTTGGTCGTGCTCTATATTCCGCCGGGGCTTTACTTCAGTCTAAGAGACAGGCCAAACCGCGGTATCAAGAAGCGCCCGTATCGCCCTGTGTCGGTTGCTGACCATGAAGGGGCGAATGGTGTACTCCGAACCATCTCGTGGCGCTGGGCCGTAGTCGCAGGAACTGCGGGAGCGATGGCGGCATGGGTCGCTCTGACTTCCTCACTCATCGTCGCCGTACCGAACACCTATCTGTGGTGGATGGGCATTGGTCTTCTGGGCGCTCCAGTTGCGGCGGTCTTCCTCATTGCCGTCGTGCAACACCCGATGATGGACAGAGCCCTGCTCAGGTTGCAGGCGGGTTTGGAGTTCGAGCATCCGAACGCCACATTCGCAATATTCAAGTCTGCTCAGGTTTGCTCCGAAATTGCCTGCGCCGATCCGACCTCCGCCCCGACCGCGTGGAACGACAACACATCCCGCGCAGTTGTCACTTTCGACGGGGACGGGATCAGGGTGTGGGATCAGTCCTGGGGAAATCGTATGAACGCGGCGACCATTCCGTGGTCACGTGTCGAGAGCCTCAAGCCGGCCATTGCCCGGGTGAGATGGCGTTACATTCGTGGTGTCGAGCTCCGTCTGATTTCTCAGCCGGGTGAGCCGGACGTCGGCGTCGTGCTCCCTCCCGCGAGATCCCAGCGGTGTTTCCGCCCGCTGGATGAGGTGGAATACGGTGCGCTGTGCGCGCAACTCGAAGAACATGTGAAGTACAGCAAGGCTCAAGAAGACTCCACCGTCGTGCCGGGTGAGCTTGGTCACTGAGCAGACCGTGGAGCGGATCGTCTCGGACCCGAATGGCCAGCTCACGTGTCGGTTCAGTCGAATTTGATCGCTTTCGGTTGGACTGGGTTTGGGGAGCTGGCGCGCTGGCCGAGAGGCTTCCACCTGCGCATTAGGGGTCCGGCTTACGGGCAGGGAGGGCGCGTTCTCACCAACCTGCCTTTTCCTGCACGATGGTTGCCGTCGCCACGGACGACCCCGCTGAGTTGTCCACGGTGAGGTGATTTACGGACGCAGCTCGAAGGATGGCTGGTCGAGATCCTGCGGTCAGCACCCGCTAGGGTGAACATTGCCACGGAGGAGAATGCCGAGCACTTCAGTCGATAGTCAGTCGATGCTGAGTACGCGTGCGTCGTCGAGGGCGTCGGCCACGAGGTCGAGGTCGTCATCGAAGAGGTCGGCGTAGGTGTCTAGGGTCATCGCTGCCGAGGCGTGGCCAAGCATCCGCTGGATGGCTTTGACGTTGGCGCCGGCCGAGATGGCCAGGCTCGCTGCTGTGTGGCGCAGGTCGTGCAGCGTGAGGTTTGGGAATGCCGCGTCGGCTGCCTGCGCCTTGCGTACCGCCGATACGAACCAGCCGCGCCGGGTGTCCGGGCTTCGCATGTGGTCGCGTCCGTTGCCGAACAGGAGTTCATCGCGGCCGCGTGCGGTCCCTGCCGAGGCTTGCATCAGCTCGGCGAACAGCGGGTTAAGAAAGCCGGGGTACGGGACGGCGCGGGCCTGATGGGTCTTGGGGGTGCCCACGTGAATCGTGCCGCCGACGTTCACAGCGTTTTCGTGCACGCGGATGCGCCGACGCACTGTGTCTACGTCGCGGATGCGTAGAGCGGTGGCTTCGCCCCAGCGCAGACCGGTGTAGGCCAGCAGGAGGATAAGCGTTGACTGCTGACGCGAGTTCTGGGCAAGCAGAGCGACTTGGCGATGCGACAGGCACGCGTGCTGGCCCTTCGTCTTTCGGGGGAGTGTGACACCTCGCGCCGGATTCGAGGGGATGCGTCGATCTTTGACGGCGACGTCGAGGATCGCGGCCAGAACCCCGTAGATCCTCAGGACCGTCGTAGCGCTCCGGCCAACGACGAGTCGAGAGATCCAGATCTGCACGTCGCTGTGGCGAATCTCACCGACCTGGCGCAGGCCCCAGGTCGGCAGGACGTAGCGGCGCCAGGCGATCTCAACTGGGTGCAGCGACGACGGCTTGAGGTGGGTCCGTGAGGCGAGCCAGTCCGCACCCAGCGTGGCGATGGTGGCTTTCGATGCAGTGGCGTCGATGTACTCGCCAGTGGCCTTCTTGATCTCGACCGCCGACAGGTAAAGCTCAGCATCCTTCTTCGTTCGGAAGCCGCGCTTCTGCGTCTGGCGGTGGTCGGGCCGCCGGTAAAGGACTCGGTAACGCTTGCCGCTCGCAGTGAAGTACGACTCGATACTGCCCATCGTCAGACACCTGCCCTGACGACTCCGTGCATCCCGATGGCGGCGGAATCGCAACTGTCCTGGAAACGTGTCATTGAAGTCCTTTCGCGATTCGACTGCGGAGTTCTTCGGATCCCATGGTGCTCTGGCACGTGGACCTCGGCCAGGGAGAGCCACGGTGAGGTCCAAGTGGTGCATTGAGCGGGATCAGCGACCGATCGATGCCGAGAATACCCAGCTGCACCGACACAGTGCCCCATAGGAGGCTCGAGGCCCTGGAGACCGAATAGCCGAGCCGTGGGACTGTGTATGCACGGGTGCAGCCGTGTGCACCCTGACGGAGACCGACGCCGTTACGCCGGCACGCAAATCGATCGTCGTCGCGACGTCTTGAATTTGCTCACGCTCGCTATCTGGCGCGTGGACGTGCTCTTCAAAGGCGACGACGTGCACGACTTGGGAGAGGGCATCGGCAGGGACCTCCGGGTTCAAAAGATGACGTCGGCACTGGACCGGACAGGCCTGCCGGAGGCGCTGCTTATTCGTTTGCCTATTCGTTTGGCTATTCGTTGAGAGCGAATACCCAAACGAATGGGTAAGGGCCCTCCTTCCCTGTCCCACAGCCACCCCCTCGCTGCGCTCGCTTCCCAACCCCCCACACTCAACGGCATTGTGTGGGGGGTTGGGAAGTAAAGGGGAGGCTGTGGGACAGGGAAGGAGATAGAGATGGAAAAGGGAAGGATGAAAGAAAAGAAAAAGGAGAAAAGAGAAAAGCAAAGAGGCCGAGTTGGGCGAACGGAAATGGGCAGCTGGGGTATTCAGACCGGACGGATTGCGACGCTTACGGAGCAGACGCGTCGTGGCAAGGTATTTTGGGTGCCGATCGTGAAGTCTCGTGCCTGGAGAAAATGGATGCAATCTGTGGACTACGGGAGGCATCGCAGGAGCGCGAATTTCGCCGCCGGAATGGTTTAATTCGGAAGTTTCCCACGCGCTCTGGAACATGGCGAAGGCTGGTCTCGACCTCCGCTTGACGGCGTCACCTAGGTCTGCCAGCCTGAACACACACCCTGGCTCGATGCCGGCTTCCATTGCATTCACGCGTGGTTTGGTGGCCGCAGCGGTGGGGGACCCGGATGAGCGAAAATTCTGAATCTGCACCTCGTATCCGCCAGTCGCTTTCCCTGTGCGTTGACGCATGGCCCCGCAGGTTATGAGCACTGCGAAGCTTCCGCCGGCACGCGCACGGCGATGGGGTGGCTCCCTGACCATCGTGCTCGTTGCACTTCTTTTCTCGGGTCCAGGCATCCTTGGCGCAGTAAACAGCGCAAGGTCGAGGGGGCTGCCGCCGGTTCTCTACGAGACCGCTGCCGGCCTCGTTCTGAGCGTCGTCTTCGCCTGGGGTTTTCTCTGGGTGTGTTACCGCCCGGGTCGCCGCCTCGTCCGGACCATGACGGAGGCGAATCCTGACCTCACCGTCGTGCCCTTCTACTCGTCTGACGACTTCATCACGAGCATCAAGGAACTCACGGGTATCGCTCTTGCATCAAGCGCGCTGCCCTCAGGCGCGTTCCTTGTTCTTGTCGATGCAGGCAAGAAATTCGAACTGTGGAGGTGGCACGGACACGGGCCGGAGCGTGTCGCTCGGCTCGCCTGGTCGGACGTCACGTCTGTCGATGTGGGCCAAATTGCGCACTTGGTGATCACCGATCGAGCCGTCATATTGACCCTGAAGGTCGGTGACAGCACATTGCCAATCCCGATCTCACCGCAGGCGCGCCGCCCCATGCGGCTCAGACCTCTCAACGACGAAGGCTTCATGACGGTCCTGGCTCACTGCCAAGAGCGGATGCGCGCCGCGTGAATCCCGGCGAAGTCGATGCCTTTCGCCAACCGCGAAAGCAGAATCGGATGACGGCCGATCGTGAGCAGCCACCTCGACTGGGCAATTTGTCCTTTGTTGACACCTGGACCTGCGCGTGTGTACAGTAGACGTACACGAAAGGTGCTGATATGCAACCGTCTGATTCCCAATCGCTGCATCCCATGTCCTTAGAGCGCGAAAGCAAGGACGCCCGTATTAACGTTCGGTTGGCGCCTTCGCAAGCCGCTCTGATTCGGCGTGCTGCTGAGGCGCAAGACAAGAGCTTGACCGATTTTGTTATCTCCAGCGCAGCGGAGGCTGCGGAACTAGTTCTAGCTGACCGAAGATGGTTTCGTTTGGACGAGGCTTCGTGGGAGACATTCGAAGCGCTCCTAGAGCGTCCGGCCATTTTCAAGCCTCGCTTGGCCGAACTCTTGGCAATGGAAGATCGATTCGTTGACTGAGGCTCCTGAATTCACTCGACCACGAAAGATCGTGACCAGCGACGAGGTCGACGGCTTCTCATGCGGTCAAGCGGATCTTGATGGCTGGCTTCACAAGTTTGCAGTACCGAATCAACTATCCGGCATGGCACGGGTCTTTGTGAGCATGAATTCGCAGACGGTTGCGGGCTATTACGCCTTATCGACCGGAGGAGTAGAACATGAGGATGCTCCCGGACGGATCAAGAAGGGAATTCCCCGGCACCCTATCCCGGTCGTCATCCTGACTCGACTTGCAACTGATCTTCGGTTCCAGGGATTTGGATTGGGCAGGATGCTGGTCAGAGATGCACTGATCAGGATCGACCGCGCGTCCGAAGAAGTCGGCGTTCGCTCTCTGCTTATCCACGCTAAGGACTTGGCCGCACGTGATTTCTACATGAAAATCGCCGAATTCGAACCGTCGCCAACAGACGAACTTCATCTCCACCTTCTGATGAAGGATCTAAGGAAGGCTCTCGTTTCCTAGGGCGCTGTGGCAGAAACCAGAGCTTGTCTGGTCAGCCAGAGCTCGAGAGAGGCGTTGTCGCCTCCTTGCGCTGCGGCCTGCAGCGCCAAGCTGCATATGTGAATGGCGGGATCAACCTTGACTGCGGAATTGTGCTCGCCCTCCTGAATGGACCAGAGCCAGGCCTCATCCCCGAGAGTCAAACCGATTTCGACGGCTGCATCACAGGCGCGAAGAGTATGCAACCAATCCCCGAGAAACAGGTGCGCCGTGGCCACGTTTGCTTCAAGAACGAGTGTTGCCGCTCCCAGCCGACGAGCCTCCGCCAAGACTGACAGTGCCTCAGCAGGATGGTCCGGGATAAGACAAAAAGCATGATTATTGGCGAGAACAGCATCGCTTGGGTCGAGCGTGCGAGCCGACGAAAAGATGGTGGCGGCAATCTCACGATTGCCGCTCTCAATCGCTTCGAGAGCTCGGGCAGTCAGAACAGCTATGGCGTCTGAGTCCCGCGAATTGCGGCCATGAACGAAGCGTCTGGCCAATTCGGCTCGAACCTTTTCGGGAGAAACCTGACGTTCGAGAAGAAGTTCGCTTGGTAGGTGAGCAGGCTTCCACCCCTCGATAACGTAGCGATACTCATATTCCAAGGAGACCTCAGCCCAATCGCTGAGAAACGTGTTGGTGAATCGATCTGTGAACCAGGAGTACTCCTCCATGGCAGGTTCTAGCGACTCGGCCATGTCAGACAGCAAGCCCCATTCGAGGGCATTGGGACTGATCCAATCGACTAAGTCGGGGATGCTCGCTTGTCGAGACCAGAGTCTGATCCGTGTTTGAAAGGCAGGTGACAACGCGAACTCGTCTCCCTCCGCGGCAGCACCTGCGACAGACGTTCTCAGGTCCAGCCACTCCCGATAGACCGGGTCTACTGTTTCGCCGGACTGAACCATAAGAGCCAGTGAAACATCGATGGTGAGCTGCAATTGTCGACCGAATCCATCGCGTACCAGGCGCGCGGGATCCAGCCCTCGCTGCGCAAGATAGGCCAATGCGGAGGTGCCATGCACACTGCGCTTCAGTTGAATCTGACCGTCGTGGAATGGCCGCGACCTAGCAACCTTGCCCACGACCGTCATCAGTGAGGTCGTGCTCCATTGTGCACAGGGGTCAGGGTGCGTGCCCTGATCGATCATGAATATGCGCGCGGCGTCGAAATCCTGATTAGCCCCAGCGGAGCCGGACGCAGGACGAATCATGTTGGCGACTATGGCCCGGCATTCTGTCTTGCACGCCCGGCGGCCTTGGCGTTCAACTGCGAACGGGCAGTCGGAATGAAGGGTCGGCGGGCACGCATCGGCGTAGCGGGATACTGCGACAACCAGGAGGTCATGAGACGACATAGGGCCGAGACTACCGTCGGATGGAGATAGGAGGTGGTCAACTCTCCCGACCAAAATAGAAAATTCCCCGGCTGGGTCCTTCTTTCCGCCTATCGGCATGACTGACGACGAGAGTGCAGACACCAAGCTATTTGCGGTGCGTCAGGAGCGGCGAGGATGCTCAGGTCGAAGTTGCTCCCGGAAGACCTTTTACGCAATCAGGAAACGAGCTCTTGAGGAGGGCCAGGCCGCGGTCGCTCGCCGCTCTGCGTCGTGCAGGCGCCCGCGTTGGAGGCATCAGGTTTAGATTATGGGCCGGTCAGCGTCCACTAGAAGATGCGGACGCTGGGGCTGGCCCTGGTCCCGTCGACGGCATCGCTGGCCTGGATCTTTCGCGATGCCGGAATCGCCCGCGTCGAGCCTCGGAACAACCCAGGGCTCATTCCGGCGGTTCGTATATCCCGCACCGAACGCGTGCTGGCAGCTGGACGCGACCGAATACGCCCTTACCGGTGGCCGGAAATGCGTGATCTTCCAACTCATCGATGACCACTCCCGCTTCGCGGTCGCCTCCCACGTCGCGTGGGGAGAAACCTCCGAGGGCACCCTGACCGTGGTGAAGAAAGGCATCACGGCCCACGGGGTCCCGCAGCGACTCCTCAGCGATAACGGGGCCGCACTGAACCACTCCCGGCGCGGCGTCATCGGACAGCTCGTCACCTACGTCACTTCGCTGGGCGTCGAGGCGATCACGAGCAAACCCTACAAACCCGCCACGAAGGGCAAGAATGAACGCTTCCACCAGACCCTGTTCCGCTGGCTCGACAAGCAACCCATCGCGGAGACCCTCGAGGAGCTCCAAGCCCAGGTCGACCGGTTCGACGAGATCTACAACACCGAGCGCCCGCATCAGGGCCTGCCCGGCAGGATCACACCCCGGCAAGCCTGGGAAGCCACACCGAAGACCGACCCGCCCCGGCCGAGGAACCAACAACGACCGGTCGGCTGGGACGGAATCCGCCGCACCACGGTCGCCCGGAACGGCATCGTCCAAGTCCGCCAAACCCGATTCCACATCAGCCGTGCCCTCGCCGGCCAGACCGACTATCTCGTCGAGACCACCGACCACCTTCTCATCTTCGACGACGAAGGCACCTAGATCATGAAATACCGCTGGCCCAAGCCCGGAACTGACTACGTCAGCTCCGGCAGACCCGCGGACGGCGACCGAAAACCATCTAACTGTCACCGATGTCCTGATACACGAAGTGTTACCGATGTCCTGATACAGAACTGTCACCCATGTCCCGATACATCATAGGAACCTGCTCCCCGTGTTATGTCTCAGGACATCGGTGACAGTTCTGCATCAATAGATCGGTGACCATTCGGGCGTGTTTGGTGGTGACACTTCTCCCGCGTACACATTTGAGGGATGACTCG
>NZ_SOFS01000008.1 GCF_004402235.1 Cryobacterium glucosi | reverse complement strand
GGGCCTGGCCGTGCGCGGTGGCGGTCGCCTCGGCCGCGGTCGCCGCCCGGGCTGCGGCCCGGGGTGCGCCGGCGGTGTTGCCCGCACGCGGCGCGCAGGCAGAGCGGCGCAGCTCCCCCGGGGTGCGCTCGTAGACCGCGGCGATCGTGTCGTTGAACTGGCGAACGCTGCCGAATCCCGCGGCGAAGGCGACCTCGCTGATCGGGAGGGCGGTGCCGAGCAGGAGCAGGCGCGCGGTCTGGGCGCGGTGCGCCCTGGCGAGGGCGAGAGGACCGGCGCCGAGCTCGGCGACGAGTACCCGGGTGAGGTGGCGCGGGGTGTAGCCGAGGCGGCGGGCGAGGCCGGGTACGCCGTCGCGTTCGACGGTGCCGTCGTCGATCAGGCGCATCGCGCGCGCCGCGAGGTCGTCCCTGGTGTTCCAGTCAGGGGAGCCGGGCACCGCGTCGGGCAGGCAGCGCTTGCAGGCGCGCAAGCCGGCCTCGTGCGCCGCTGCGCTCGTCAGGTAGAAGGAGACGTTGCCTGGCCGCGGGGTCGCCGCCGGGCAGCTCGGCCGGCAGTAGATCCCGGTCGAGTGCACGCCCGTGATGAACTGGCCGTCGAACCGCGCGTCGCGGGAGCTCATCGCTCGGTACCGTTCGGCGAAGACCGGGTCGGCGAGGCGGTCGTCGCCGCGCTCTGCGACGCCGGAGCGGCCGGTCGTTCCGGATCGGCCGGGCGTGCGTCTCGTGGCGTCGGAAGGGTTCACCCCTCCAGCCTGCCATTCCCGACCCGAGGTCGGTAGCGGAATTCGGACATCGCGCGCCCGCCCGACGGCCTCCCACGAACCCGGCACAAGCCCCGCGCGGGACCGCGTGGTCTGTCCGCGACCCCCGAATGCGGTCAGAACCGCAACCGCCCCGCCCGGTATCCTGTGGGTCATGACGCCTGAGCCCGCACCCGGTTCCGCCGCCCCACTCCTCGGCGGGCCGGTGACGCCCGTCGCCCCGGTGTGGACCGCTCCCGTGCGCCGTACCCCGGGCGGCCTGATCGCACTGACGATCATCGGGCTCGTCTTCGGGAGCCTGGCGCTCCTGCTCGTCCTCGTCTACCTCTCCACGTTCCTCGGTCCGTCCGCCCTCGTGCTCTGCCTCCTGCTCGCCCTCGTGCCCCTCACCGGCATCCTGCTCGTGGTGCGCTGGATCGATCGCTGGGAGCCGGAACCCCGACCCGCGCTCTGGTTCGCGTTCCTCTGGGGAGCCGGCATCTCCGTCGTCACGGCCCTCGTCTTCGACCTCGGCGTGCAGCTCGCGCTCGCCGCGGCGGGGAGCTCCCGCGCCGGCTCGGAGGCGGGCGGCGCGGGCTCGGGCACGGATGCGTTCGCCGCCGTGCTGCAGGCGCCCCTCGTCGAGGAGGGCGCGAAGGGCGTCGGGATCCTGGTGCTGTTCCTCGTGCTTCGGCGCACGTTCGACGGGCCCGTCGACGGCATCGTCTATGCGGCGACGATCGCGGCCGGTTTCGCGTTCTCCGAGAACATCCAGTACTTCGGCGTGGCCATGCTCGAGAGCGGTGCAGACGGGCTCGGTTTCACGTTCCTCGTCCGCGGGGTCTTCTCGCCGTTCGCCCACGTCACGTTCACCGCGTGCACCGGGATCGCGTTCGGCATCGTGAGCCGGCGCAGGGCCGGCGGTGCGCTCGGCCGGGTCCTCATCGTTCTCGCCGGATTCGCGCTCGCGGTCGCCCTGCACGGCCTCTGGAACGGCGCCGCCTACCTGCTCACGAACGACTCCGCGCTTCTCTTCTACTACCTGCTCGTGCAGCTCCCGCTCTTCATCGGGTACATCGTCGCCGTCGTGCTGCTCCGGCGCCAGGAGGAAAAGATCACCGTCGCCAGGCTCGGCGAGTACGCGGTGGCCGGCTGGTTCACGTCCAGGGAAGTCTCGATGCTCGCGACAGGACCCGGGCGGCGGCAGGCGCGCGCCTGGGCCGCCCGGCAGCCACGGGAACGTCGCCTCGCGATGCGCCTGTTCATCGCCGACGCGACCCGGCTCGCCTTCGCCAGGCAGCGGATGCTGAACGGCACCGCCGACCGGGTCGCCCGCGCCGACGAGGCCGAGCTTCTCGCTCTCGTCCAGGCGCACCGGGCGGTCGTGATCGGCTGAGGCCCGGCATCCGCTCTCAGAGGGCTGATGCCGCCCGCGGCCGGTCGACCCGCGGCCGGTTAACGAGTGAACTCGTCATCCGGTGGCGTGGCACTGCCGACGACTCTCCCGGATGACGAGTTCCTGCTGATATCGTGCGCCCTCCGGTGCCGTTCGCGCAAGGGGTAATTTCCAGCGTGCATGATGCCGGGAAATCCGATTGGATGGGTGCATGACTGATCTGAACACCAAGCCCGAACTCGACGCACCGGAGGGCCCAGCGCCCACGGAGCTCACCATTACCGACATCGTGGTTGGCGAGGGCGCCGAGGCGACCGCCGGCGCGACCGTCGACGTGCACTACCTCGGCGTCGAATACGACACCGGCGACGAATTCGACTCCTCGTGGAGCCGTGGCCAGTCGATCAATTTCCCGCTGCGCTCGCTCATCGCGGGCTGGCAGCAGGGCATCCCCGGCATGAAGGTCGGCGGGCGTCGCAAGCTCGTCGTGCCGCCGCATCTGGCGTACGGGCCCGCCGGCGGAGGACACCGCCTCTCCGGCCAGACCCTCATCTTCGTGATCGACCTGCGCGGCGTCAGCTAGGCCGCGCACTCACCCGCAACCCGTGCGCATCGATCACGACTCGTGGTCGATGCGCACGTGTTTAACCCGCGAGGTGTGTCCGCGCACGATCGTGACGGCGCTCTTCGAGACGGCGAAGTGCTTCGCGAGCAGCTTGACGAGGGCGTCGTTGGCGGCGCCCTCGACGGCCCGCTGCTGCAGGTAGACCGTGAGCGAGGCATCCGTCGGCGCGCTCGTCGCCGCGGGAGTGCCGAGGGAGTCCGGGTCGTCGACGGCGACGAGCGGGCCCTTGCGGCTGCCGGGCTTGACGTGCACCGTCAGGTTCACGGTTCGGGTCACGGACTGCCTCCTGAAAACTCTTCCTTTCAACGCTAGTGGTCTGCGATCGTCCGGACGAGAATGTCCCATGATCTCAATCGACTGCGCACGTGCCCTCGAAGCCGCCGGACTGGCCTGGCGGCCCGCCTCAGGCGACGCGTTCCGGATCGAAAGGGCCGGCTTCGACGTCGAGGTGTTCACGGTCAGCGAGATGACCATCGAACCGCATGAATTCGACACCGGCACCATCCTCGGCTTCAACGGCACGACCGAGTGGG
Source organism: Cryobacterium glucosi (assembly GCF_004402235.1). Taxonomy (GTDB): domain Bacteria; phylum Actinomycetota; class Actinomycetes; order Actinomycetales; family Microbacteriaceae; genus Cryobacterium; species Cryobacterium glucosi. The sequence goes on along the minus strand of NZ_SOFS01000008.1, from coordinate 50,780 downwards.
CACTCGACTCGCTCGCCCTCGAGGACGCCCTCTGGCTCCCCCGGGACGACCAGCTCCGGGAGATGCTCGGGGGTGCATTCCACTCCCTCGAGCGGCTCGGCGACGACGCCTATCGGGTCACCGCGCTGCTCGCCGGGGTGCTCGAGGCCGTCGAGGCGACCGACGCGGCGGATGCCTACGGGCTGGCGGTGCTCCGCCTCCTGCGCCTCAGCCGCTAGTCGAGCCTGCTGCCCGTCGAGCCTGCTGCTAATCGAGCCAGGCCGTGGTCATGCGCTGCACCGCTGAGCCGTCGGCATCGGCGAGTTTGACGCCGACGAACGCGCGCGCCGCGTCGGAGGTCTGCACCCGGAACGGCGGACGCTCGCCGTCGAGCAGCGCGGCGACGAAGGCCCCGGCGCTCTCCGCAGACTGCGCGGCACTGAATGACTGCGCGGCCCTGGCGAGGTACCCCGCGAGGGCGGATGCATACGGATCGTTCGGCGGACTGGCGCGCGGGTCGAGGCCGACGTTGTCGACGAACGACGATGCGACCGCGCCGGGTTCGACGACCGTGACCGTGACACCGGCGGTCGCCGCGACGGGGGCGAGGCTCTCCATGAATCCCTCGACCGCGAATTTCGCCGCACAGTACGCCTCGCTGAACGGCTGGCCGACGACGCCGCCGACGCTCGTGACGGTGATCAGCCGGCCGCGGCTCTGCCGAAGGTGCGGCAGCGCCGCGCGGGTGACGCTCACGACACCGAAGAAATTGACCTCCATGACCGCGCGCACGACGTCGAGGCCCTCGTTCTCGATGGTGCCGACGTGGCCGGCCCCTGCGTTGTTCACCAGGGCGTCGATCCGGCCGTACCGGTCGAGCATGTGCGCGATGACCTCGGTGATCGACGCGGGCTCCGTCACGTCGAGGCGGCGGATGTCGAGGTTCACGCCCGCCGTTTCGCCCGCGCTGCGGAGGGCGCGGGCTCCCTCGAGGGTGCGCATGGTCGCGACGACGGTGTGTCCTGCGCGGGCGGCCGCGACCGCGGCCTGGAGCCCGATGCCCGAGGAGGTCCCGGTGACCAGGACGGTGCCGGGGACGGCCGGGCCGCTCATCAGTACCGTTCGGGTTCTGGTCCGAGCTGGAATCGGCGGCCGCTCACCGTCTCGGGAATGATCTCCACGTAGATGTACTTGAGCGTCGGGATGAGCGGGCGCAACGGCAGCTGGTCGGCGGCATCGATGTCGGTCTGCTGTTCCAGCACCCGTGCGTGGCCCCTCGCGACGACGCTCCAGGCCTCGTCGCGTCCGATACCGTCCGTCTCGAAGGCGACCTTGTTGTTGACGGTGAGTTCGAGGAGCTTGGTTCCCTCCGCGGTGCGGAAGACCAGACGCCGGTCGGCGGCGACGAAGTTGACCGGGTAGATGTCCGGTTCGCCCGCGATGCTGAGGGCGAGGCGACCGAAGCTCGAGGAGATCAGGAGGTCCCAGCATTCCTCATCGTCGAGGACATGCACCGGATACAGGTCGTTGGTTTCCATGGTTCATATTCCCACGCAACCGGGTGCTCCGCCACCACCCTCCGCTGTCGACGTGAACTCACGGCAGACCCGAATGTCCCGGTCGGGCCGCACCGCCTCGAAACCGGGCCGACGCGACCCCCCGCGCGCAGCCGGTGCAGGGCCGTCCGGGCCTCAGTCGCGGTCGTGCGTGGTGCGCACCCGGTCGACGAGCTGCCGCCACGGGCCGGAGAGGTCCGGTTCCGCGAGCACGACTTCGTGGGGGGCGCACCGGATGCGGTACACGTAGCGGTCCGGTTCCGGCGCCCTCTCGACGACGTCGTCCCAGGGCAGGGACGCGAGAAAATCGGTCCACGCCGCCGCGTCGGCCTGCTCGTCGACCTGGACCTCCCAGGTGACCCGCACTCCGGCGATGCCACCGCTTCGCGAAACGATGACCTTCATGCCCGCGATGTTACTCCGCCGAGTCCCTTCCCGAGCCCGACACCACTCCAGCCGGCCACGACAGCGCTGTGCTCGCGGGAGCCGGGGCCGAATCGCCTGGTCGCGGCCGTCACGGTTGCGCGGGCGAACCCGGAGAAGTCGACGCGGGGCCGCAGCGTTCCGCTCGTGAGCGTGTCGTACCAGATCCGGCCGGCGCCCTCCCACGCGTTTCCGCCCAGCTCGGCGGCCACGAGGTAGAACGCCCGGTTCGGGATACCCGAGTTCAGGTGCACGCCTCCGTTGTCGTCCACGGAATCGACGTAGCCGCTCATGTCCGACGGTTGCGGGTCCATGCCGAGCACGTCGTCGTTGTACGCCGTTCCCGGCGCCTTGAGCGAGCGCAGCGCCGCGCCCTGGACCTGGTCGGTGAAGAGGCCGGCACCGATCAGCCAGCTCGCCTCTGCGACGGACTGCCCGAGGGCGAACTGCTCGACGAGCGACCCGAACACGTCGGACACGGATTCGTTGAGGGCCCCCGACTGTCCCTCATAGGCGAGGTTGGCGCTGAACTGGGTGACCCCGTGGGTGAGCTCGTGGCCGATCACCGTCAGTGACGCCGTGAACCGGTTGAACACCTCGCCGTCGCCGTCGCCGAAGACCATCCGCTCGCCGTCCCAGAAGGCGTTGTCGTAGTTGCGGCCGTAGTGCACACTCGCCTCGAGGGGCAGTCCATGGCCGTCGATCGAGTCGTGCCCGAACCCGGTCCAGAACAGGGCATGGGTGTGGCCGAGGCCGTCCCAGGCCTCGTTCACCGCGACATCACCGACGGGGGCCTGGACCTTCGACCGCACCAGGCGACCGGGCAGGCGTTCGAGGCCGCCGGCATCCGAAACGGCCCTGTCGAGCTCACCGGGAGTGGCTGCCCCGCCGCGGGCGGCCGGGTGCACGGTCGGCGGATGCGTCGTGCTCCGTCGCTCGCGCAGCGGCGCGTCCCGCAGGAGCGAGTGCCTCGCCGCGTCGGCGGCGGCCGCGTACCGCGGGTCGTCGAGTCTCGCGAGCCGAACCAGGAGGTACGGCGGAACGATGGCGCATCGGATCCCATGCTCTCTGCTGCTCATGGCTCGAGTGTGTCACTGAGCGCAGACAAACGCACGGGTTCCGCGCCCCCGGCTGTGGAGAACACCGGGTCCGGGGGCCGAACAGAACACGCTCCTAGACTGTGACCATGCGCTACGGAATCGTCATCCTCCCCCAGGACCCCTGGCCGGAAGCCTCCCGCAAGTGGCGGGGCGCCGAACGTCTCGGCTTCGACCACGGCTGGACCTACGATCACCTGTCCTGGCGCAGCCTCGCCGACGAACCGTGGCACGCCACGATCCCGACGCTGACCGCTGCCGCACTCGTGACGCGTGACCTGCGGCTCGGGACCTTCGTCTCGAACCCGAACTTCCGGCATCCGGTGCCCTTCGCCAAGGAACTCGCGACACTCGACGAGCTGTCCGGCGGGCGGTTCCTGCTCGGCGTCGGATCGGGCGGCACCGGCTTCGACGCCACCGTGCTCGGCCAGCGGGCATACACCGGGCCGGAGCGGCACGCGCGGTTCACCGAATTCGTCACCCTGCTCGACCTGCTGCTCCGCGGGGAACCGGAGGGCAGCACGGCCGGCATCGACTTCACCGGCGACTGGTACACCGCCGTCGGCGCACGCATGGTCGGCGCGCCGACCCAGGCGCCCCGGCTCCCGTTCGTGATCGCGGCGAACGGGCCGAAGGGGCTTCGCCTCGCGGCGACCCACGGCACCGGCTGGGTGACGACGGGTCCCGACGGCGCGACCGGTGACGCCTGGTGGACGAAGGTCGCCGCGCTCGCCGAGCGCCTCGACGACGCGGCGGATGCCGTCGGCCGCGATCCTCGCTCGATCGACCGGTACCTCAACCTCGACAGCGGTGGCGGCTACTCCCTGCAGAGCGTCGGAGCCTTCGACGACGCCGTCGGCCGGGCCGAAGAACTCGGCTTCACCGACGTGATCAGCCACTGGCCGCGTGCCTCCGGTATCTACGCCGGCTCGGAGGACGTGCTCGAGGCCGTCGCCGCCGCCCGGATGCAGCCCCGCCCCTGACCCCCGGTGTGTTCCGAATTCAGGAGTTGAGCCGTTTTCGGCACGATTCCGGTCTGATTCTGTCCCGGAATGCGCTCAACTCCGGAATTCGGAACGAGGGAGGGCGGGTCAGACGTCGATGCGGTAGCCGCGCTTGATCACCGTCGCGACGAGGCCCGGCTCGGGGAGCGCCTGGCGCAGCCGGCTGATCGCGACGTCGACGGCGTGGTCGTCCTGCATCTCGGGCAGCGTCGCGGTGAGGCTCGCCCGGGAGGTGACCGTTCCGCCGGCGGCGAGCAGCACGCGCAGCAGCGTCAGTGAGCTCGGCGGCAGAGTGGTTTGGGCGCCGGCGAGGGAGAACAGCCGGCCGCGAAGCTCGACGGGCCCGAACCGGGTGTCGAGGCGCAGCACCCGCTGCTGCTCGAGGTGGTCGCAGACGAGCTTGATCAGCGCGCCCATCCGGAACCGCTCCGGCACGATCGGTGCCAGCCCGGCGGCGAGCAGGGGGCCGGCGGTGACGGGGCCGACGGCCGCGGCGACGACGGTCTCACTGAACGCGTCCTGCAGCTCCTCCAGACGGCCGATCGAGTCGGCGACGCCGAACAGGGCCATCACGGCAGGGGCGCTTGTGAAGGTGACCGCGTCGACGCCGCCCGCGCAGATCAGGTCGACGAGCCGCAGCACCCGTGCGGAGTCCTCCGGGAGCAGCCAGCGGTAGGGCGCGACGGTCAGCACCGTCGCGCCGGCGGCGACGAGGCGCTCGAGCTGGGGCTGGTCGGTGAAGCCGTGCAGCTGCACCGCGATCGTCTTCCCGGCGGCGCCGTCCCGCAGCACGTAGTCGACGAGGGACTTGGTGGTCTCCTCGTCGCTCATCCCGTCGTCGTCGAGGCCTGCCGCCCGCACGGCGCCGCGCGCCTTCGGGCCGCGCACGAGGATGCTGGAGTGCGCGAGGGTGTCGGTGAGTTCGTGGCCGACACCCGCGGCATCCGCCGCCTCGAACCAGCGCCGGATGCCGTACGAGGTCGTCGCAAGGAGGATGTCGGGCCGGGCGGCGATGATCGTCAGGGTGTCGCTCGTGATGCGGGCGTCGTCCGCCGCGGCCGCGATGCGGATGGCGGGCGCGTGGACGACCTCGGCGCCGCGGCGTTCGAAGGCGGCGATGAGGTCCTCGGAGCGCCGATCGCTCGTGACGGCGATGCGGAAGCCCTCGAGCTGGTCTGCGCGGAACCCGGGCTGGCTTGCTTCGGCGCTCGTGTCGTTGACGGTGTCTCCGGCTCGTTGGATGGTGGCAGGTGGCTGGGGGAAGCGGGGCGGATGTCCCCGGTCAGTGCTCGGCGTTCAGTGCGTGCTCGGCGTTGCCCGCGATGGCCTGCAACAGCTCCTCGCTGGCGGCGTCGTCGTGCTGGGACAATCGTACGACCTCACCGATCACGAGGACGGCGGGGGAGCGGGCGCCGAGTTTCGCGGCGAGCGGGGTGATCGTGTCGAGCCGGGCCTTCGTGGTGCGCTGGCGGGAAGAGAAGCCCTGCTCGATGATCGCGACGGGCATGTCTGTCCGCATCCCGTGGCGGGCGAGCCCCGCTGTGAGGTGCGGCAGGGTCCCGACGCCCATCAGGACCACGATCGTGCCGCCGAGCCCGGCGAGGTGGGCGAGCTCGTTCTCGCTGAGCGGCGCGTGGCCGGAGAGCACGGTGAAGACCCGGCTGAGTTCCCGGTGGGTGACCGGGATGCCCGCGGCGGCCGGCACCGAGATCGCGCTCGTGACCCCGGAGATGACGGTGACCGGCACGCCGGCCTCGCGGCACGCGAGTACCTCCTCGCCGCCGCGCCCGAACACGAACGGGTCGCCGCCCTTGAGGCGGACGACGGTGAGGCCGGCGAGGGCGCTGTCGACGAGCATCCGCTCGATGTCGGCCTGTGGGGTGGCGTGGTGGCCCGGCGTCTTGCCGACGTCGACGTGCTCGGCACCGGGGCACCACTCGTCGAGCCGGTCGTGCGGGCTGAGCTTGTCGTAGAAGACGATGTCGGCGTCGCGGAGCGCCTGGACACCGGCCATCGTGAGGAGACCGTCGTCGCCGGGGCCGCCGCCGACGAGGGTCACCCGGCCGAGCGGGGCGACGGACGCCGCGGGTTCGCGACTGAGCCAGACGCGCTGCGCGGCGCAGGCATCGACGATGATGCGCTCGGTGGACTCGGAGACCTCGACGAGCACGACCAGGTCGACCGCCGAGACGAGGTCACGCCAGCCGTGCGGGAAATGCGGGTATTCGACGGGGCGCACCTGCGGGTGCGGCCGTTCCGGCGGATGCCCGTCGACGGTGACAGAGGCGAGGTAGACGATCGCCTCTGCGGCCAGGAACCGGGCGAGCACCCGCCTGGCCGCGAGGGCACCTCCGAAGACGAGGACCCGGCGGCCGGCCAGGTCGAGGCTGATGTCCATGGTTCACACTCCCTGTCGCAGTTCGATGGCGCGTTCGGTGGTGATGGCGGTACCGGTGTCGGCGGCAGTGGTGTCACGGGGCCGGACCGGGATGCTCGGACCGGAGAGCAGCACGGCCTCGCGCTCCGCAGGCCGCGCCGGCCGGGGCTGGTCGCGTTCGATGACCTGCATGAGCGCGGGGTCCGCGGTTCCGGGGGCGTTGACGAAGGAGCGGAACCGGCGCAGGCGCTCCGGATCCTTGAGGGTCGCGGCCCATTCGTCTTCGTAGTGGCCGACGTGGGCGAGCATGGCGGCCTCGAGCTCCTCGGCGATACCGAGGGAGTCGTTGCAGACGACGTCGCGCACGTGGTCGAGCCCGCCCTCGAGGTCTTCCTGCCAGCGGGCGGTGCGTTGCAGCCGGTCGCCGGTGCGGATGTAGTACATCAGGTACCGGTCGATGTACTTGATCAGGGTCTCGTCGTCGAGGTCCTGGGCGAGGAGCTGCGCGTGGGCGGGCTGGAAGCCGCCGTTACCGCCGACATAGAGGTTCCAGCCCTGGTCGGTCGCGATGATGCCGACGTCCTTGCTGCGCGCCTCCGCGCACTCGCGGGCGCAGCCGGAGACGCCGAGCTTGAACTTGTGCGGTGCGCGGAGTCCCCGGTAGCGCAGCTCGAGGTTGATCGCCATCGCGACGGAGTCCTGCACGCCGAAGCGGCACCAGGTCGACCCGACGCAGCTCTTGACCGTGCGGAGGGACTTGCCGTATGCCTGGCCGGACTCGAACCCGGCCTCGACGAGGATCTTCCAGACGTCGGGAAGCTGTTCCAGGCGGGCGCCGAACAGGTCGATGCGTTGGCCGCCGGTGATCTTGGTATAGAGGTTGAAGTCGGCGGCGACCTCGGCGATGACCTTGAGCTTGGCCGGCGTGATCTCCCCGCCCGGGATCCGGGGCACGACCGAGTACGTGCCGTCCTTCTGCATGTTGGCGAGGGCGCGGTCGTTGGTGTCCTGCAGGGCGCCGCGGCCGCCGTCGAGGATGTACCCCGAGGTCTGCGTCGCGAGGATCGAGGCGATCACGGGCTTGCAGATGTCGCAGCCGAGTCCGCTGCCGAACCGGCCCATGATCTCGTCGAAGTGGGTGAGCTGCAGGATGCGGACGGATTCGAAGAGCTCGCTCCGGCTGAGCGCGATGTGCTCGCAGAGGGCGTGCGAGACGGCGATGCCTGCCCGGGTCAGTTCCGTCTCGAGGATCTTCTTGACGAGGGGAACGCACGAGCCGCACTGGGTGCCCGCGCGGGTGCACGCCTTGAGCGGGCCGAGTTCGGTGCAGGCCTCGGTGTGCTCGTCGCCGCGGATGGCGGAGCGCACAGCGCCGACCGAGACGTTGTTGCAGGAACAGAGCTGCACGTCGTCCGGCAGGTCGGTGTTCGCCGGCGGCTCGGCGCCGGCCGCGGAGAGGTAGGCGCTCGGTTCGGCGCCGAGCTCGCGGCCGAGCAGGGGCCGGAGCGCCGTGTATGGCGAGGCGTCGCCGACGAAGATGCCGCCGAGGAGGGTCTTCGCGTCTCCCGTGACGACGATCTTCTGGTACAGGCCCCTGGCCGGGTCGGCGTAGACGACCTCGAGGGAGTGTTCCGCGGCGGCGAGGGCGTCTCCGAAGCTCGCGACCTCGACCCCGGAGAGCTTGAGCTTGGTGGCGTCGTCGATGCCGGGGAAGACGGCGGCGCCGCCGTGCAGCCGGTCGGCGACGACCTCGGCCATCGCGTTCGCCGGGGCGACGAGGCCGACGCAGCTGCCGTTGACGCTCGCGACCTCCCCGATGGCCCAGATGTGCGGGATCGACGTGCCGCAGGCATCCGTGATCTCGATGCCGCCGCGCGGGCCGAGCTCGAGTCCCGCCGCGCGGGCGAGTTCGTCGCGCGGCGTGATGCCGATCGAGAACACGACGAGGTCGGCGTGCAGCTGGGTGCCGTTGGTGAGTGTGACGCCGAGGACGCGGCCGGTCGGGGAGGTGAGCACCTCGGTGGGCCGGTTGCCGAGGGCGAGGGTGATGCCCTGGGCCTCGATCAGCCGGCCGAGCGCCTGCCCTGCTCCCTCGTCGAGCTGGGCGCTCATCAGCCAGCGGCCGGAGTGCACGATCGTGGCGAGCCCGCCGAGGCGCTGCAGGCCGCCCGCGGCCTCGAGGCCGAGAAGGCCGCCGCCGACGACGACGACGTTCGCGGGCCGGCCGAGCCGCTCGCGGAGATGGGCGACCTCTGCGACGAGGAAGTCGACGTCCTCGATGGTGCGATAGACGTGGCCGGCTTCGGCGCCGGGAATGGGCGGCACGGTGGCGGACGATCCCGTCGCGAACACGAGCTCGTCGTAGGAGAGGGTCTCGCCATCGGCGAGGGTGACCGTGCGGCCGGCGGGGTCGACGCTGTCTACCCGGCTGCCGCCACGGTAGGTGACGCCGGGGGTCTCCCAGAGTGCCCGGTCGCCGAGGGTGAGGTCCTCGGAGTCGACGAGGCGGCGGGACAGGGCGACCCGGTCGTACGGCAGGTGGTCCTCATCGCCGAGGACGAGGAGTTCGCGGCCATGACCCGGGGTGGACCTGGCCTGCATGGCCTCGGTGAACCGGTGTGCGGCGGGGCCGCCGCCGATGACGAGGACGCGTCGGGGGGCGCCGGACGGCCCTGAGTGAGCCTGAGCGGCGTCGAACGTGACGTTGTCCATGGCGGAGCCTTCCGTAGGTGGTGCTGCCAGCCTAAAAGGGCCGCGTTTCCCCTCGGTTGCGCCCATGTAACAAGGTGTGACCGGGACCTCACCGGCCCGCCCGGGGAGGGTGAGGACTTCTTTACGCATTCGACGCGTCCGGCGCGGACCCGCGAAACGTGGCCGATTTAGCGTGAGGGAATCGCCCACCCGGCAGGCATACCTCACAGAAAGCGGGATCACTCGTGAACCACCCCGGCACCTGGATCCGCGTCTGTTCCCTCGACGAACTCGAGCCGCTCTGGGGCGAAGCCGCCCTCGTCGGCGATGAGCAGCTCGCCATCCTGCTGCTTCCGAACGGCGGCCTCTACGCCGTCGACAACCGTGACCCCGCAACCGGGTCGTTCGTGATGAGCCGCGGCATCGTCGGCTCGCGCGGTGACCGGTTCACCATCGCCTCGCCCCTGCACAAGCAGGTCTACGACCTCGAGACCGGCGAATGCTTCACCACCGCCGAGTACTCGCTGCGCACCTATCCGGTCAGGGTCGAGGACGGCGAGGTGCATGTGCACCTCTCCGAAGCCGCCTGACGTTTCCCCCGACGTTTCCCCTGACTCTTTCCCCGATCTTCCCCTGTCCGTCCCCTGCACACCCCTCCCGAGGAGAACACCATGACTGCAGTCGATACCCCCACAACCGGTCTCCGCACCGGCCCGAGCCTCGTCCACCGCCCCGGCCGATGGATCGACAACTGGAACGCCGAAGACACCACCCAGTGGAACGACGGCGGCAAGGCCATCGCCTCCCGCAACCTGAAGTGGTCGATCTTCGCCGAATTCCTCGGCTTCGTGATCTGGCAGCTCTGGAGCATCGTCGTCGTGCAGCTGCCCAAGGCCGGCTTCACCTTCGACACCGGCCAGATCTTCTGGCTCATCTCGATGCCGAGCCTCGTCGGTGCGACGCTCCGCTTCCCATACACGTTCATGGTGGCCCGCTTCGGCGGCCGCAACTGGACCATCATCTCCGCCGGCCTGCTCCTGATCCCGTCGATCGCCCTCGGGATCTGCGTCGGCAACCCGGCCACCCCGTTCCCGGTGATGCTCTTCGTGGCTGCTCTCGCCGGCCTCGGCGGCGGCAACTTCGCAAGCTCGATGTCCAACATCACCTACTTCTACCCGCAGAGCCAGAAGGGCTGGGCCCTCGGACTCAACGCGGCGGGAGGCAACCTCGGTGCCGCCGTCGCCCAGCTCGTCGTCCCGATCGTGATCACCATCGGTGCCGCCGGAACACTCAACCTCTCGCTCGCCGGCTGGTTCTGGGTGCCGTTCATCCTCGTCGCGATGTGGGGCGCCTGGAAGCACATGGACAACCTGTCGAGCGCCAAGGCCGACTTCGCCGGTTCGCTCGCCGCGCTCCGCGAACCGCACCTCTGGATCCTCGCCCTGCTCTACATCGGCACCTTCGGCTCCTTCATCGGCTTCGCGAGCGTCTTCCCGAAGCTCATCGCCGACCAGTTCCCGGCATACTCGACCTTCCACATCATGGCCGCGTCGATCTCCCTCGCCTTCCTCGGCGCCCTCGTCGGTTCCCTCGCCCGCCCGGCCGGCGGCAAGCTCGCCGACCGTTTCGGCGGAGCCCGCGTCACGATCGCGGCCTTCGGCGTGATGGCCCTCGGCGCGCTGCTCGTGATCGCGGTGCTCTCCCTCGGCAACTTCTGGCTGTTCCTCGCGAGCTTCCTGCTCATCTTCGTCGCGACCGGTGTCGGCAACGGGTCGACGTACCGGATGATCCCGAGCGTCTTCGCCGCCCGCAGCGGCGTCAGCGACGCCCACACCAACTCGGGCGACGTGAGCACCCAGCGGAAGACCGCAGCAGCCCTCGGCCTCATCTCCGCGATCGGCGCATACGGCGGATTCATCATTCCCCAGGTCCTCGGCAACTCGAAGATCGCGACCGGCAGCTACACCGGCGCGATCTACGGTTTCATCGGCGCCTACCTCGTGATGATGGCCGTCACCGCGTTCTTCTACCTCCGCCGCGGCTCCTCCGTGGCCGGGCAGCGCATCTAGCGCGCGCCCGTTCCCGCGCCATCACCGACGCCACCAGCAACAGGAGACCCCGTGACCGCACCCCTCGCATCCGCCGCCCGCCCGGGCGTCGACACGCACTGCCCATACTGTGCGCTGCAGTGCGCGATGACCCTGACACCGACGTATGCCGAGATCGGCATGCAGTCGGGTGGTGCCGGTGCTGGCACGGATACCGCGGCGCGGCCCGGTCTGACCGTCGCCGGCCGGGCGTTCCCCACCAACCGGGGCGGCCTGTGCAAGAAGGGCTGGACCTCCGCGGAACTGCTCACATCCCCGGAACGGATCCTGACCCCGATGCTCCGGCAACCGGACGGCGGCTTCGCCCCGGCGAGCTGGGCGGAGGCGCTCGACCTCGTGGCCGAGCGGCTCGCCGGGAGCCGGGCGCGGCACGGCGCCGACTCGGTCGGGGTGTTCGGCGGCGGCGGGCTGACCAACGAGAAGGCCTACCAGCTGGGCAAGTTCACCCGGGTCGCGCTCGGCTCTTCCCGGATCGACTACAACGGCCGGTTCTGCATGTCCTCGGCCGCGGCAGCGGGCAACCGTGCCTTCGGCGTAGACCGGGGATTGCCGTTCCCGGTCGAGGACCTCGACGCGGCGGACACCATCCTCATCCTCGGCTCCAACGTCGCGCAGACCATGCCGCCGTTCATCGGTCATCTCGAGGGCGCCCGGAGCGCCGGCGGCCTGATCGTCGTCGACCCGCGTCGCTCGGCGACCGCGCGCCTCACCGAGGACGGCGGTGGCATGCACGTCCAGCCGACGCCCGGCAGCGACCTCGTGCTCCTGCTCGGCCTGACCAACATCGTCATCACCGAACGCCTCATCGATACCGACTACCTCGAACGGCGCACGGTCGGCTTCGAGGCCCTCCGCCGCAGCGTCTCCCGGTGGTGGCCCGAACGGGTGCAGCAGCTCACCGGCGTTCCGGTGCCGCAGCTGCGCGAGCTCGCCCGCCGGCTCGCGGCCGGATCGGGCACATACATCCTCACCGGGCGCGGCGTCGAGCAGCACGTCGACGGCACGGACACCGCGACCGCCGCGATCAACCTCGCCCTCGTGCTCGGCCTCGTCGGCACCCGCCATTCCGGCTATGGAACCCTGACCGGGCAGGGCAACGGCCAGGGCGGTCGCGAGCACGGCCAGAAGTGCGACCAGCTCCCCGGCTACCGCAAGATCACCGACCCGGCCGCCCGCGCCCACGTCGCCGGCGTCTGGGGCGTCACGCCCGAGAGCCTGCCGGGGGCCGGCGTGCCCGCGATCGAGCTGCTCGACTCGCTCGGCGTGTCCGGCGGCGTCCGCTGCCTGCTCGTGCACGGCTCGAACGTCGTCGTGTCCGCCCCGGACTCCAACCGGGTGCGTGCCGGCCTCGAGGCTCTCGATTTCCTCGTGGTCTGCGACTTCTTCTTCTCCGAGACCGCGCGCTTCGCCGACGTCGTGCTGCCGGTCACCCAGTGGGCGGAGGAGGACGGCACGATGACCTCGCTCGAGGGCAGGGTCATCCGCCGCCGTACCGCGATCGGCGCGCCGGACGGGGTGCGGAGCGAACTCTGGATCTTCCAGGAACTCGCGCGCCGGCTCGGCTCCGCCGGCACCTTCAGCGCCGACCCGGCCGAGGTGTTCGACGAGCTCTGCCTCGCGAGCGCGGGCGGCCTGGCCGACTATTCCGGACTGAGCTACGGGCTGCTCGACACGGGGGAGGCCGCATACTGGCCGTACCCGGTCGGGTCGACCGGAACCCCGCGGCTCTTCCTCGACCGTTTTGCGCACGCAGACGGCCGCGCGCGCATCGTCGCCGTGCACGCGAGGGTGACGGATGCGCCGGCCCAACGGGACGGTACGGTCACGCTCATCACCGGCCGGCTCCTCGAGCACTACCAGTCGGGGGCCCAGACCCGCCGGGTCCCCGAGCTGCACCAGGCCCAGCCTCAGGCCAGGCTCCAGGTGCACCCGGCGACCGCGGCCCGACTCGGTCTCGTCGACGGTGGCGAGGTCGAGGTCGGCAACATGCAGGGAACCGTGACCTGTGTCGCCGAGGTGACCGGCGGCATCCGCCCAGACACCGTGTTCCTGCCGTTCCATTTCCCCGGTGCCCAGCGCGCGAACCTGCTCACCCTCGGGGCCACCGACCCCGTCTCGGGCATGCCGGAATTCAAGCGCACGACCGTGCGGGTGCGCGCGCTCGTGCGGACACCGGGGTCCGGGCCTGCCGGTCCCGTTTCCGTCCCGTCGATTCGAACGGATGCCCATGCCTGAGCCGATCCCCGCAGCACCCGTCGGGAGCGTTCCCGCTGCCGTTCCCGCTGCCGTTCCCGCTGCCGTTCCCGCAGCCGTTCCCGCTTCCCCGGCGCCGAGCCGGATCGTCCTCGTCGGCTACGGCCCGGTCGGGGCCCGCCTCGTCGAGGAGCTGCTCCCGGTCGTGCGGGCCGGCCTCGCCACCCTGACCGTCGTCGGAGCGGAGTCGGCGGACGCCTACAACCGGGTGCTCATTGCCGACTACGCCGTCGGCCGCTCCGACCGGGACACCCTCGAGGTGACGGACACCGACGCGGCCAGGGCGGCGGGCGTCGACATCCGCACCGGCGAGATCGTCACCCGGATCAACCGGGTGCGACGCACGGTGACCCTCGGCGACGGCACGGACCTCGGCTACGACCGGCTCGTGCTTGCGACCGGTGCCCGGGCCAACGTCCCGACCCTCGACGGGGTGACCCGGCTGCGCCGCACCCTGATGCGCCCGCCGACGGATGCCGGTGCACTCGACACCGCCGACGCGCCGTTGCCGCGCGGGGTCACCGCGCTCCGCGACCTCGACGACGCGGCGACGGTGCTCGAGACCGTCCGCTCCGGAGGCCGGATCGTCGTGCTCGGCGCCGGGGTGCTCGGCATGGAGTTCGCGCTTGCCGCGGCCCAGGCCGGGAGCGACGTCTGCGTCGTCTACCACGCCGACATCCCGCTGAACCGCAATCTCGACCGTGGCGGCGGAACGGTGCTCGCCCGCAGCGCCCGCAGGGCCGGCGTCACCATGGTCAGCCACGCCAGGGCCGAGAGCATTCTCTTCACCGTCGACGCCGACGGCCACGACCGCTTCGACGCACTCATCTGCGCCGACGGCAAGCAGATCCCCGGGGACCTGCTCGTGCTCAGCTGCGGCATCGGCGCCCGCACCGAACTCGCCGGCCTCGCCGGCCTCAGCGTGTCGACGGGCATCCTCGTCGACGAGTCCCTGCGGAGCTGGACGGACCCCGCCGTCTTCGCGATCGGCGACTGTGCGCACGTCGCCCCCCGGCCGGCCCCCGGCGCCTCCACGGCCACGCCTGCCGGAGGGCCCACCGGCCTGATCGGACCCGGCTGGCGCCAGGCCGACTGGCTCGCCGCCCGCTTCGCCGCGGAAATCGAGCACGATGCCCGGGCTGGGGCAGTCACTTCTCCTGCGACTGCCGCCGCCGATGTGGCTGCTCCCGCCGATTTCGGGCCGGCGCTCGCCGTGCAGGCGCACGGCGTCGTCATGCTCAAGGCGGAGGGCATCGACGTCGTCGCCGCCGGCGACACGAGCGCTGACCCCTGGGACATCGACCCTGCGCACCCGGACGACGGCCACGGGGCCGCCGAGCCCGTTCACGGCAGGGACTGCGCGGCGGCACCGGGCGCGACCGCGCCGCGCCTGGGCGTGTCGCAGTGGTCAGACCCCGAGCACGGCCGCTACGTGAAGATGGTCACGCGCGGCGGCATCCTCACCGGCTTCATCTGCGTCGGGATGCCGCGCACCGGTGCCGAACTCGCCCTGCTCTTCGAGCGCGGCAGCGAACTGCCCGCCGACCGTTCGCTGCTGCTGCGCTACGACGGCCCCGACGTCGACCCGGCGGGCGGCGGCGACGCCTTCGCCCCCGACGCGACGGTCTGCTGGTGCAACGGGGTCACGGTCGGCGCGATCACCGCGTCAGCGGCGGCCGGAAACACCGACGTCGCCTGCATCGGCTCGGCCACCCGCGCCGGAACCGGCTGCGGCGGGTGCAGAGGCCGAATCGGCGAGGTCCTTGAGCGTTTCGCCCTGACGAATTCGACGGAGATTGTGGGCTGAACACCCCGAAAATGTGCCTCCCACAGGTGTGAAACTCAAAAACTCCGTCGAATTGGTGAGGTTCGGGGACGGCGGCCCGACCCGGCCTACCATGGGACGCATGCGAGCGAAGCCCGAGCGAACCCCTCAGCAGGCACAACGGCAGACACCACGGCAGACTCCGGCTGAGTCCGCCGGGTCCGAGCACTCTGGTGCCAGGGACAGCACCCTGAAGTCGCTGCTCGTCGACCGGCTGGGGTGGCTGAGCATCCGCAGCGCCCAGCTGATCGTCGTGATCGTGCTGGGAATCGGCGTGGTGTTCGCCCTCGTGCAGCTCAAACTCGTCGTGATCCCCACGCTCGTCGCGCTCATCCTGGCGGCGGCGCTCAGCCCACTCGTGCGCTGGCTGCGCGCCCGTGGAGTGCCGCGAACGCTGGCGACCTGGCTCACCCTGCTCGGCGGGGTCGTCGTGCTCGGGGGCATCGTGACCCTGATCGTCTTCGCCGTGCGCAACCAGTGGTCCGAGCTCGTCACCGCGGCCTCCGACGGCCTCGACCAGTTGCAGGGCTACCTGACGACCGGCCCGCTGTCGCTCGATGCCACCCAATTCGAGGCCGCCAGGAACGCCGTGATCGGCTTCGTGACGAGTGCCGAGTTCGGCAGCGGCGCACTCGCCGGGGTGTCCGCCGCGGCCGAGGTGCTCACCGGAGCCGCCCTCGTCGTCGTCATCCTGTTCTTCTTCCTCAAGGACGCCGCGTCGATCTGGGCCTTCTTCCTGACGCCGTTGCGCGGCTCCGCCCTCGCGCGCGCCCGCCGCATCGGCACGACCGCACCGACGGTCCTCGGACAGTACGTGCGCGGGACCGCGACCATCGCGCTCTTCGACGGCGTCGTCATCGGTGCGAGCCTGGCCATCCTGCAGGTGCCGCTCGCCCTGCCGCTCGCGGCGATCGTCTTCCTCACAGCATTCATCCCCTTGATCGGCGCGACGATCGCCGGGATCCTCGCCGCGCTCGTCGCCCTCGTCTTCAACGGGCCGATCGTCGCTCTCATCGTCGTGGTCATCGTCGTCGTGGTCAACCAGCTCGAAGGCGACCTGCTGAACCCGATCGTGATGGCCGGCGCACTCAAGCTGCACCCCCTCGTGATCCTCGTCGCCCTCACGGCGGGCACCGTGCTCGGCGGCATCGCCGGCGCGGTGCTCGCGGTGCCGCTCGTCGCCGTCGCGTGGTCGATCGTGCGCGTCTGGGACCACCCCGTCGCCGTCGCCCCGAGCCCGCCGCCGCGCCGATTCTTCCGCGGAAAGTCCGGTGCCGGCGGCACGTCGGCCGCTGCCCGCGTCCAGCGCGACGGCTGACCCAGGGACAGGATCCACCTCCTCGGGCCGTGAGGCCTGAGAGCTGAGGCCATTGTCGGGGCCGGGGTTGCAGCCTACGATGTCGGCATCCGGCTGACGGCGACCCGGTGACACCCGGGCCCGGACACCGGCCCCACTCCGGCGAGGAGGCCTGGAATGTCGGTGTCCACCCTGAAATCGGTCGTCGACCGCGCGTTCGCGGAACGCTACGGCGTGCCGGCGATCAACATCGTGAACGACCTCACGATGGAGGCCGTCCTGGCCGGGGCGGTCGAGGCGCGGTCACCGGTGATCGTGCAGACCTCGGTCAAGACCGTGAAGTCGATCGGGTCGCGTGTGCTCTTCAGCATGTGGGAATCGATGACCGCCGGCATCGACGTGCCGGTGGTGCTGCACCTCGACCACTGCCCCGACCGGGCGGTCATCACCGAATGCCTCGAGCGCGGCTGGAACTCGGTGCTCTTCGACGCGTCCCGGCTCCCGGTCGCGGAAAATCAGCGGCAGACCATCGAGGTCGTCGCGGAGGCCCGCACCTTCGGTGCGCACGTCGAGGGTGAGATCGAGTCGATCACCGGGGTCGAGGACGGCATCGGCTCGGACACGGCATCCGCGAGGCAGTCCCTCGAGATCTCCCTGCGCTTCATCGAGGAGACCGGCGTCGACGTTTTCGCACCCGCGATCGGCAACGCCCACGGCGTCTACACCCGGGAACCGGTCCTCGACTTCCGGCGGGTGAGCGACATCGTCACGGCGCACCCGATCCCGATCGCCCTGCACGGCGGGAGCGGCCTGAGCCCGGGCCAGTTCGCCGAACTCATCGCGCTCGGGTGCGCCAAGGTCAACATTTCCACGGCGCTCAAGATCACCTTCATGCAGTCGAGCCTCGCCTATCTCAAAGACGCGGAGGCGCGCGACAAGTGGGACCCGCCATCCTTGTTCGGGCAGGTTCGTTCCGACATCGTCGCGCTGACCCGTGGACTCGCCGAGCAATTCGGCAGCGCAGGGAAGGCCTGACGGATGCCGGCCCTCATCTTCGACTGCGACGGCGTCCTCGCCGACACCGAGCGCGACGGCCACCTGCCGGCGTTCAACCAGACCTTCCGGGAATTCGCCGTCCCTGTACGGTGGAGCGATTCCGACTACGCCGTCAAGGTCAAGATCGGTGGCGGCAAGGAGCGGATGCGGAGCGCCGTGACGCCCGCGGTCGCCGCCGTCATCGGCCTTCCGGACGATCCGGGCGCCCTCGACGAGGCCGTCGCGCGCTGGCATCGACGGAAGACCGCGATCTACACCGACGCCGTGGCGCGCGGCGCACTCCCCGGCCGCCCCGGCATCAGACGGATCACGGCGGACGCGGACGCGGCAGGCTGGACGCTCGCCGTCGCATCCACGTCGGCTGAGGCATCCGTCCGCGCCGTGCTCACCGAGGCGGTCGGACCCGACCTCGCCGCGCACTTCCGGGTCTTCGCGGGGGACATCGTCGCGGCCAAGAAGCCAGCCCCCGACATCTACCTCCTCGCCCTCCGCGAACTCGGTGTCCCGGCAGCCGAGGCCCTCGTCATCGAGGACAGCGCCAACGGCCTCCAGGCGGCGCTCGCCGCGGGTCTCCGCACGCTCATCACCGTCAGCGGCTACACGGCGGCCGAGGACTTCACCGGCGCCTCCCTCGTCGTCACCTCGCTCGGCGACCCCGGCGGCCCCACCGCGATCACCCTGAAGGACCCGCTGCGCCTCGACGTCGGCCGCACCGTCGAACTGACCGATCTCACCGCCATCCTGGCCGCACCAGGACCGATCACACCAGGACCGACCTCCCCGGAACCGGAGACCCCATGACCCGCAGCAGTCTCGACGACACCGAATTCGTCGTGCACAGCATCGCCCAGACCGCGGTCGACAACGAACGCGAGTTCGGCGACCTCGACGCCGTCGTCGGCGACGGCGACTTCGGGTTCTCCCTCGCCCGCGGCTTCGAGATCGTTTTCGCCGACTGGCCGGAATTCGACCGCAGTTCCCCCGCCGACTTCCTGAAGAAGATCGCCCTCGTCATCTCCGGACGGATCGGCGGAACCTCCGGCCCGCTCTGGGGCACCGCGTTCCTGCGGGCATCGGCGGCCGTCGCAGGCAAGACCGACCTCGACGGCGACGACGTCGTCGCCATGCTCCGGGCAGCGACAGAGGGCATCAAAGCGCGGGGCAAGTCCGATCTCGGCGACAAGACCCTCCTCGACGCCCTCGTCCCGGCAACGGATGCCTTCGAGGCCGAAATCCACGCCGGGAGTGCCGGCACGGTTGCGCTGGCCCGTGCCGCCGTCGTCGCGCGGGAACGCGCGGACGCGACGAGCTTCCTGCAGGCCCGCCGCGGCCGGGCGAGCTACACGGGGGAACGCAGCATCGGTTCCCCAGACCCGGGGGCCGTCGCCGTCGCCGTGATCTTCGAACGGCTCAGCCGGGAATGGGCCGCGCGCGACGACCTCTGATCCACACGACCTTCCGCACGCTATTCCGCACGATCTGCTGCACGTTCCGGACCACCCACGAAGGAGATGGACACATGAAGAAATTCGTCAACGACCCGAAAATGTACGTGCCGGATATGCTCAAGGGCATCGCCCTCGCCAACCCGGACACCCTCCGCTACGAGCCGAAGTACAACCTGATCATGCGCGCGGGCGGCCCGAACCCGAACAAGGTGTCGATCATCCAGGGCTCCGGTTCCGGGCACGAACCCGCCCACGTGATGACCGTCGGCCGGGGGATGCTCGACGCGGCCTGCCCCGGCGACGTGTTCGCCGCCCCGCCGATGGACTACGTCTACGAAACCACCAAGCTGATGGCCTCGCCCAAGGGCGTGCTGCTGCTCGTGAACAACTACACCGGCGACCGGATGGCGTTCGAAATGGCCCAGGAGATGGCCGCGTCCGACGGCATCAACGTCAAGACCCTGTTCATCGACGACGACGTCGCCGTGCAGGACTCGACCTGGACGGTCGGTCGTCGCGGCGTCGCGGGCAACTTCTTCGTGATGAAGGCCGTTGGAGCGGCCTCCGAGGCCGGCGCCTCCCTCGACGAGCTCGTCCGGATCGGCGAGAAGGTCGACAGCGTCACCCGCACGATGGGCATCGCCCTCACTTCCTGCACCCCGCCCGCGAAGGGGTCACCGCTCTTCGAGCTCGGCGAGGACGAGATCGAGGTGGGCGTCGGAATCCACGGCGAACCCGGCCGCCGGCGGGCCAAGCTCACGACCGCTGACGAGATGACCGACGAGATGCTTGAGGCCGTCGTGAACGACCTGCCCTTCGTCGCGGGCGACCGCGTCGCTCTCATGATCAACGGGCTCGGCGGCACCCCGATCAGCGAGCTCTACATCCTCTACGGGCACGCGCACGACGAACTGACCCGCCGCGGCATCACGGTCGGGCGCAGCTACGTGGGGGAGTACTGCACCTCCCTCGACATGGCCGGGGCTTCGCTCACGCTCGTGCGTCTCGACGACGAGATCGAGGGCCTGTTGGCCGCGCCCGCCGAGATCGCCGCCCACGTGTTCTAGCGGATGCCGCCGCTCTAGAATGACGCGATGACCAGTTGGAATGAAAGCCGGGCCGCCTACCGGGATGCCGCGGGCTGGTTCGCCGGAACCACCGCGACGATCACGGACCAGTGGGAGCGGGTCGCGCTCGGGGAGTGGACCGTGCGCGACCTCGTCGGCCATACCAGTCGCTCGCTCCTCACCGTGGAGAGTTATCTTGCGGCCGGGCGCGAGGTGTCCGTCGACCCGGAGCACCCGCCGGAGGTCGAGATCGGGAGCGCTGTCGACTACTACGGCGTGATCGGCGTCGGGGCCGGCGATCCTGCCGCGGTCGCGGAGCGCGGCAGGGCGGCCGGACGGGCCCTCGGGGCCGAGCCCGCGGTATCCGTCGCCGGCATCGTCGGACGCGTGCTCGCCGAGGTCGACCGCGCGACCGGCGACGAGTTCGTGCTGACGCCCTTCGGCGGGATGTTGCTGGCCGACTACCTGCCCACGCGCGTGTTCGAACTCGCCGTGCACGGCTGCGACCTCGCCGCGAGCCTCGGCATTCCGCCGACGGTGCCGGAGTCCGCGGTGTCGATCGCCGTGCACCTGCTCGGCGACCTCGCCGTGCGCGGAGGCAAGGGCCCGGAGCTGCTTCTCGCCGGCACGGGGCGTGGACCGTTGACCGACCGGTTCAGCGTGCTCTGAATTCTGCTAAGCTCTCTAGGTTGCCGTCCAACGGCCGCGGAACAAGAGAGCCCAGGCATTCGGCCCACGGGCACCGCGCAGTGAGAGAAAGGGGATCCCATCTATGGCACTCGAAGCTAATGCTAAGAAGGCGATCATCGAAAAGTACGCTACCCACCCAGGCGACACCGGGTCCCCCGAAGTCCAGATTGCCATGCTCACGCAGCGCATCCTCGACCTCACGGAGCACCTGAAAGAGCACAAGCACGACCACCACTCCCGTCGTGGCCTGCTTCTCATGGTTGGTCAGCGTCGCCGTCTGCTCGGCTACCTGTCCGACATCGACATCGCCCGCTACCGCTCGCTCATCGAGCGTCTCGGACTGCGTCGCTAGTCAGGCACGAAACCGGAAGCCGCGTCGATATCGCGCACTTCTGAAGCTGAACTTCAACGAAACGGGCCGTCACCTTCGGGTGGCGGCCCGTTTTGTCTGCCTGCGCGTGGACCTGTGAGCCTCCGCAGTGCGCCTCTCCCTAACACCCTGTTCCCTCAAGGTGGCTGCATAGGAAACCCATAGAGTCCGCTGGCACCGTAGTTAGTGTCAACGAATGAAGGGTGGCACGGAGATGAATGCTCACGAACGCGGTAAGAAGCTCAGCCGGATCGTGACCGGCACGATCGGACTCCTCGCCGTCGTCGCAGCCTCTGCGCTCGGCCTGCACGACTGGGCCGACTCGCTCGCCACGCAGGACGCCTCCGCGACCACGACGACCACGACGACCTCGGGCGACTCGGGCACGACGTCCGGGAGCACGACGACCCAGGCGACCGCCGCCCCCGCGGCGCCCGCTGCGCCGAGTGTGTCCTCGGGCAGCGGAACCAAGGTGCACGCCAAGACGAGCGGGTCCTGATGGCCGCCGTCGCGACCCTCGCGACCGACGACTGGAGTCTCTGGAGCACGAGCGCCCGCCTCGTCGTGACCGACCCCGCGCTCCTCCCGGAGGCCCGCCGGATCGCCGACGCCGTGCTCGAGCGCGTGGAACTCGCCTCGAGCCGGTTCCGCCCGGACTCCGAGATCCTGACGAAGGCCCCGCTCTTCCCGGTCGGTGCCCTCGTGAGCGACACACTCGCCGAACTGATGCGCCTCGCCCTCGCCTCCGCGGCGGAGACCGACGGCGATGTCGACCCGACCCTGGCCAACGCCCTCGGCGCGATCGGCTACGACCACGACATCCGCCTGATCCTCGACGACGGCGTCCCGGTGCGCGCGATCGCCTCACCCCGGCCCGGCTGGGCGAGTGTGCGCCTCGTCGGCAACCGCCTGACCGTGCCGGCCCACCTCGGCATCGACCTCGGAGCGACCGCGAAGGCCGCCGCCGCCGACCAGGTCGCCGCCCGTATCGTCGCAGAACTCGGCTGCGGCGTGCTCGTGAGCCTCGGCGGCGACATCGCGACCGCAGGTCCGGCGCCCGCGGGAGGCTGGCAGGTCCTGGTCCAGGATGCCCCGATCGACCCGAGCGCCCACGTGACCCTTGCCGAGGGCCTCGCCCTCGCGACCTCGAGCACCCAGAAGCGCCGCTGGACGAAGGCCGGCCGCCCCCAGCACCACATCCTCGACCCCGCCTCCGGGCTGCCCGCCGAACCCGTCTGGCGCAGCGTCACGGTCGCGGCCGGGACCTGTCACCGGGCCAACACGCTCAGCACGGCCGCGATCGTCCGCGGCCACAAGGCCGTCGCCTGGCTGCGCGAACTCGGCGTTCCCGCGCGCCTCGTCGACGCCGAGGGTGTGGTCGTCTCCCTCGGCGGCTGGCCGGACGACAACCGGTCAGAGGCCCTGGAAACCTCGGAAACCCCGGCTGCAGCCGACGCCGAAGCCGAAAGGTCGTTCCTGTGAACGAGGCGCTCTGGGCGCTCGGTCGCGGGACAGGGGTCGTCTCCCTCGCCCTCTTCACCGTGTCCGTCCTGCTCGGCATCCTGAACCGGTCCGGCAGGCCGCTCTTCACGTTGCCCCGCTTCTCTGTCGCCCTCGTGCACCGCAACGTTGCTCTGCTCGCGACCGCGTTCCTCGCCATCCACCTCGTCACGCTGTTCGGGGACTCCTACGCCCAGCTCCGGCTCGTCGACTTCGTCGTGCCGTTCCTCGGCGCGGCCAAGCCCTTCTGGCTCGGTCTCGGCACCCTCGCCGTCGACCTGATGCTCGCGATCGTGATCACAGCACTCCTCCGCGGTGTCGTCGGCGTGCGGGTCTTCAAGGCCGTGCACTGGCTCACCTACCTGATGTGGCCCGTTGCGCTGCTGCACTCCATCGGCAACGGCACGGATGTCGGCCAGACCTGGTTCATCGCCTTCGCCGCGACCTGTTCGATCGCCGTGGTCGCCGCGCTCGTCTGGCGCCTGAGCCGCGGTTTCATCGAGTACCAGAACGTCAGAGTCGAGAGGGCCTCATGAGCAGCACAGCGGACACCTGGCTGTTCCCCGCCGTCCAGGCCCCGGTCGGCACCGCCCGGCTCACGGCCGCCCCTGCCGCCGACTACGCCACCCACCAGTCGACCTTCGGCCCGCTGCCCGCCCACGCGGATTCGGCGGCACTCCTCGCCGCCCTCCGCGACTCCGGTCTCGAGGGCCGCGGCGGCGCTGGCTTCCCGGCGTGGCGCAAGCTCGCCGCCGTCCCTGCCCGCGAACGAGCCCGCCGCCGCCGCGTCGTCGTGATCGGCAATGCCGCGGAGGGCGAACCCCTCAGCCAGAAGGACGCGACCCTGCTGCTCCGGTCGCCGCACCTCGTCATCGACGGGCTCCTCACCGTCGCCGGCGCCCTCGGCGCCCACTCCGTCTACCTTTACGCCCAGGCCTCGGTGATCGAGTCCGCCACCCGCGCCCTCGCCGAGCGGGCGGATGCCTCCGCGATCGAACTGCGGGAAGCGGCGGACACCTTCATCTCGGGTGAGGCATCCGCCGTCGTCAACGCCCTCGCCGGCAGGGCGCCGATTCCCCAGGACCGCACCGTGCGGCTGACCGAATCCGGCCTCGGTGGCCGGCCCACCCTGCTGCACAATGTCGAAACCCTCGCCCACATCGCGCTGATCGCGCGCTTCGGCGCCGCCTGGTTCCGGTCGGTGGGCACGACGGGGGATCCGGGGACGCGACTCGTCACGGTCGGCAGCGACGGGCATCCGTCGAGGGTGCTCGAGGTCGCAGGCGGGTCCCGCATCGGCGACGTGCTCCGGTTCACCGGAGTCGACACCGGGAGCCTTTCGGCAGTGCTCGTCGGCGGTTACCACGGCGCCTGGCTGCCGGCGTACGCCCTCGAGGCCCGCCTCGACCGCGCCGACCTCGCCGGATTCGGCGCGAACCCCGGCGCCGGCATCCTGATGGGGCTCGGCGAACGGCGCTGCCCGGTCGCGGTCGCGGCCGCGGTCGCCAGCTACCTCGCCGGCGAGACCGCCGGCCAGTGCGGCCCCTGTGTCAACGGGCTCCCGGCGATGGCCGCCGTGCTCGGGCGTCTCGCCACCGGGGACCGCGACCCGGGGCTCCCCGGGGAGGTACGCCGTCTCGCGGCCATCGTCACGGGGCGGGGCTCCTGCAACCACCCGGACGGCACCGCCCGGTTCGTGCTCAGCACGCTCACGGTGTTCGCCGATGACGTCACCGCGCACCTGAACGGGCACTGCCGAAAGGACCACCGATGAATCTGCGCACCCCAGAGGCCCGCGGCCCGGCCGCCGCCCTCCTGCACATCGACTGGACGAGGTGCGACGGCCGCGGGCTCTGCACCGAGATCCTGCCGGAACTGCTGGCCCGCGACGACTGGGGCTACCCGCTCGCCTACGGCTACGGTTCTGCCGGCGCCGGCTCGAACGTGCCGGTCCCGGACACCCTGCTCGCCGCGGCAGCGGATGCCGTGTCCCTCTGTCCACGCCAGGCGCTCACCCTCGTCGACCCCTAGTTCCTCGCCGGTCGCGCCAGCGCAGAGAGGGCCCGTCGACGGGGGAGTGACGTAGGCTCGGATGATGACAAGGCCCGGCCACAGCCCATTTTTCTGGATTCCCGCCCTCGTTGCCTCCGCATGGTGGGTCGTGTGCGCCGGCGCATTCGGCTTCCTGACCTGGTTCGGCCTCGTCCCGACCGCCTTCGTGAAGCACCTCCTGCCTGAGACGATTCCGAGCAACGTCTGGTTCTGGTCCTGGCCGTGGGCCGGCCTGGCACCGCTCGCCTCAGCGGCGGGCGTCTTCGTGGTCTACCTGGTCCTGGCGCGCCTGATCGTGGACAGGACGGACGGATCCCGCGCCGCCCGGTTCTTCGCCCTCTGGTTCGTGGCCGTGCTGACCGGCTTCCTTGCCACCCTCCCGTGGGTGATCAGCGCGATCATCTCCGCATTCCCGCCGTCGCGCGCGGCGTTCGTGCTCGATCCGGCCGGCGAGTCCATGCTCCTCAGCGGATACTGGGGGATCGCCTGGGGCTGGTTGCCGGCCCTGCTCGCCCTGCGCCGGGTCCGGGTGCCCGCCTCCGCAACCGGGTCGACCGCAGATGCCGCCCTTGCGCCCGTCGCGACCGGCCCCTTTCGCAGGCACCCGCTCGCCGTTCTCTGTGGCATCATGGTCGCCGTCCTGGTCCTCTCCGGCCTCGGGGCGGGATTCGGAAGCCGCGCCGAGCGACTCCACGCCGCGGCGGAGAACGCCCTCGCCGACGGCAACACCCTCGGCGCCGTCCCCGATCCGGATGTCCAGGTCACGCCCCCGCCGACCGTTGCTCCCGACGCGGCGGTGGCTCCCGTCGGATGGTGCACGAAGGAAGACACGGCGGTGCTGCTCGGGGATCCCGATGCCGCGACCGGACACCGCACCGTGTCGATCCAGGCCATGAACTTCAGCGACGTCCCGTGCACGCTCAACGGCTACCCCGATCTCGCCTTCGCTGACCAGGCCGGCTCCTACCTCGCCGTCACGCTCGTGCACGGCGGCTCCTTCATGACCACCGACGACGGCCCCCATCCCATCGAAGTCCCGGCCGGCGGATTCGCCATCACCCGACTCGGCTGGGATGCCATGGCGACCGCAGACGTGCCCGTGACCTACACGCTGTACGCGGCCCTGTATCCCGGGCTCGATCGGGGCTCCTGGCCGAGCACCCTCGACATCGTCGCCGGCGGAGAGGTCTCCGTCACGGCGTGGTCCCTCACCGGGGCATCGGACTGAGCCGGCGCGAACCGGGGGCCGGCAACGAAGATGTAGCTTTTCCTTGACACGAAGTATGATTTTCTTTACATTGAGTCATGTCAGCTTTACTTCGCACCGTTTCACGGCCCTCAAGGAGTCCGATGTCAGCCCTGGAAAAGCGAGCCTGGATCAGGCTCGGCACCGCGATCGCCGCGTACGCGACCTATCTCGGCTTCATCCTGATCCGGGAGGACGGCATCCCTCTCCCTGAGGTGCCCTACGTGCCTGCGCTGCTCTGGACCATCGGCGGCGCCATCGTCGTGTCGATCGTGCTCGACATCCTGGTCTCGATCCTGTCGCCGCGGGACGCCGGGCAGGCTGACCAGCGCGACCGCGAGATCGCCCGGTTCGGCGACACCGTCGGCCAGTCGTTCGTCGTGATCGGCGGCGTCGCCGCCCTCCTGATGGCCCTGCTGCAACTGCCGTACTTCTGGATCGCCAACGCGGTGTACCTCGCGTTCGTGCTCTCGGCGGTCCTCGGCGGAATCGCGCGGCTCGTCGCCTACCGGAGGGGCCTGCCCCAATGGTGAGGCCGGCGAAGTCAGCGACCTCCGCGAAGCCGACCCGGGTCACCAACGACATGAGGCGGCTCCGCTTCGCCCACGGCGAGATGACCCAGGCCGATCTCGCCGACCGCACCGGCGTGACCCGCCAGACCATCATCGCCATCGAACAGGGCCGCTATTCGCCGTCGCTCGAGCTGGCGTTCCTGATCGCCCACGCCTTCGGCGTCCCGCTCGACGACGTGTTCCAGTACCCGACGCCATCCCTCACCCCGCCCCTCACCCCGTCAGGAGAAGAATCATGAAGGCCCTCGTCCAGAATCAGTACGGTTCCGCAGACGTCCTCCACCTCGAGGACATCGACGAGCCGGAGGTCGGAGCCGACGAGGTGCTCGTCCGGGTCCAGGCCGCCGGGATCGACGCCGGCGTCTGGCATCTGATGGCCGGGCGTCCCTACCTGCTCCGGCTGTTCGGTTTCGGGCTCCGGGCCCCGAAGCTCCGGGTGCGCGGGCGGGATGTCTCGGGAACGGTCGCGGCCGTCGGGGCCGGCGTGACCCGGTTCCGGGTCGGCGACGAGGTGTTCGGCACCTCGCTCACCGGATCGTTCGCCGAGTACACCCGGGTCCCGGCCGACCGGCTCGCCCCGAAACCGGCGAACCTCGGGTTCGTGGATGCCGCCGCCGTTCCCGTCTCGGCGTGCGCCGCCCTGCACGCCCTCCGCGACGCCGGGAAGGTCGAGGCGGGCCAGAGGGTCCTCGTGATCGGCGCCGGCGGCGGCGTCGGAACCTTCGCCGTCCAGCTCGCCACGGCGCTCGGCGCGACGGTGACCGGGGTCTGCAGCACCGGCAAGGTCGACCTCGTCCGGTCGCTCGGAGCCGCACAGGTGATCGACTACACCCGCGAGGACTTCGCGGACGGAAGGAACACCTGGGACCTGATCCTCGACATTGCCGGAAATCCCACCCTGTCCCGGCTCCGCCGGGCGCTCACCCCGACCGGCACCCTCGTCATCGTCGGCGGAGAGGGCGGTGGCGCCGTGTTCGGCGGGATCGACCGCCAGCTGCGTGCCCTCCTGCTGTCCGGCTTCGTGAAGCAGACCCTGCGCGGGGTCGTCTCCGCCGAGGGCGCCGACGACCTCGAGACCCTCGGGAAACTGCTCGAGGCCGGCACCATCCGGCCCGTGATCGACCGGACGTTTCCCCTCGCGGATGCGGCAGACGGCATCCGCTACCAGCACGCCGGACAAGCCAGGGGGAAGGTCGTCGTCACCGTTCCGTGAGACCCCGGACAGGGGGAGTCGTAGGCTGGGCGGGTACCCAACGAAATGGATATCCCCCTGTTATGAGCATTTGGCGCACCAAAAGCATTGAGGCCTCGATGGCCGACTCCCTCGAAAAGGGCCACAATCTCAAGCGCACCCTCGGCACCTGGGACCTCATGGTCATGGGTGTCGCCGTTGCCGTCGGCGCCGGGATCTTCTCGGTCGGAGCAAAGGCGGCCGGCAGCTACGCTGGCCCGTCGGTGACGCTCGCGTTCCTGCTCGCCGCCCTCACCTGCGCCCTCGCGATCATGTGTTACGCGGAGTTCGCGTCGGCGGTGCCGGTCGCCGGCTCGGCGTACACCTTCACCTATGCGACCCTCGGCGAGCTCCTGGCCTGGATCATCGGCTGGGACCTGATCCTCGAGATGCTCACCGCGGCCGCCGTGATCGCCAAGTACTGGGGCATCTACCTCTCGAGCGTCTTCGAACTCCTGCACTGGAACGTGCCGGCGACCATCAACATTCTCGGCCTCGACGTGAGCTGGGGCGCCTTCGTCATCGTCGCGATCTTCACGACTCTCCTCGTGCTCGGCACCAAGCTCTCCGCGCGGGTCGCGAGCGTCTTCACGATCCTCAAGGTCGCGATCGTGCTCTTCGTCATCGTCGCCGGCGCCTTCTTCATCAACCCGGCGAACTACTCGCCGTTCATCCCCGCCGCTATCCAGACGACGGGTGGAGACGGCGACGTCTGGATGCAGTCCCTCTTCTCCTTCATGACCGGTGCGCACCCGGCCCAGTACGGCCTCTTCGGCCTGCTCGCGGGCGCCTCCCTCGTCTTCTTCGCGTTCATCGGCTTCGACGTCGTCGCCACGAGCGCCGAGGAAGTCAAGAACCCGCAGAAGACCCTGCCGCGCGGGATCTTCGCAGGGCTCGCGATCGTGACCGTGCTCTACCTCGGCGTCAGCCTCGTACTGACCGGGATGGTGCCGTACACGGTGCTCGCGCAGGACCCGAACGCCTCCCTCGCAACGGCCTTCGTCGCCGTCGGAGCCGGCTGGGCCGCCGAGGTCATCTCGGTCGGCATCCTGATCGGCCTGACGACCGTGATCATGGTGCTGCTCCTCGGGCTGTCCCGGGTGCTCTTCGCCATGAGCCGTGACGGCCTGCTGCCCCGCGGCCTCAGCGTCACCTCGGCGAAGCGCGGCACGCCGGCGCGGGTGCAGATCATTGCGGGCACGGCGGTCGCGCTGATCGCCGGCCTCACCAACGTGGGCGTCCTCGAGGAAATGATCAACATCGGAACGCTCTCGGCGTTCGTGCTCGTCAGCATCGCCGTGATCGTGCTGCGGAAGAAGCGGCCGGACCTCAAGCGCGCCTTCAAGGTGCCCTTCTCCCCGTACCTGCCGATCCTCTCGGCCGTGCTGTGCTTCTGGCTGATGCTGAACCTCACAACCCTGACCTGGGTGCGCTTCGCGGTGTGGCTCCTGATCGGCCTCGCCGTGTACTTCGCCTACGGGCGCCGCCACTCCGTGGTCGGCATCGAGGCCAAGCGCGTGTTCGACGAGACCGTACGCACCGAGGCCGTCCGAGAGGAGAACTCGCTCCGCGACTGACCCCTCCCGCGACGAACCCTTTCCGCCAATCCGTTCCGCGAGAGTACGAATTCGGCCCTTTCCGTGTGGCTGAAGGGGCCATTTTCGTACTCTCGCGGGCCGGGCGGGGGCAAGACGCCTAGGGGAGGCGGTAGAGGGTGGCCTCCCAGGGGCGGAGGGTTGCCGACTCCTGGGGCGGGTAGTTGCCGAGGAGGAGGGTGGCCGTCGCGAGTAGAGCGGCGACCGAGGCGGGCAGCGGCGCGGCGAGGGGGGCATCCGCTGCGTTGGCCACGACGAGGAGCGTCTCACCGGCCAGCGAGCGGGTGAAGGCGCAGAGCTGCCCGTGATCGGGCTCGAGCAGCCCGAAGTCGCCGAGGGCGACGACCGGGTTCTCGTGCCGGAGCCGGATCAGTTCCTGGTAGAACCGGAACACGCTCCTCTCGCCCGAACGGTCGGCGGCGACGTTGATCCCGGTGTGGTTCGGGTTGACCGCGAGCCACGGCGTTCCCGTGCTGAAGCCCGCGTTCGGCGACGCATCCCACTGCATGGGCGTTCGGGCGTTGTCGCGGCCCATCGCGTGCACCCCGGCGAGAACGCCTGAAGGTGACCCGTCGAACTCCTCGACGGCCTCACGGTAGTGGTTGAGCGTTTCGATGTCGCGGTAGTCGGCGATGGAGTCGAACCGCACGTTCGTCATCCCGATCTCCTCACCCTGGTAGATGTACGGGGTACCGCGCTGCAGGTGCAGCACGAGCGCCCAGAGGGTGGCGGACTCGTAGCGGTACTCGGCGTCGTTGCCGAACCGGGACACCAGACGGGGCTGGTCGTGGTTGTTCAGGTAGAGGCTGTTCCAGCCGGTCTCCGCGAGGTCGGTCTGCCAGTGAGCGAGGTTCCGCTTGAGCGCGGGCAGGTCAAGGGGGAGGGCGTCGAACTTGTTCGCGCCCTGGTCGAGGGAGACGTGCTCGAACTGGAAGATCATGTCGACCTCGTGCCGGGCAGGGTCGGTGAACAGCACGGCGTCCGCCGTGGTCACCCCCGGCATCTCGCCGACCGTGAGGTGCTCACCGGGGCGCCCGGCGAACACGGCCGCGTGCATCTCCTGCAGATAGTCGTGGATCTGCGGGCCCATCGGGCAGGAGGCGTCCCGCGACGGGGCGGGCCCGTCGACGAGCTCGACCCGCTTGGCGATGAAGTTGATCACGTCCATCCGGAAGCCGTCGACGCCGCGGTCGAGCCACCGGTTCATCATCGCGTAGACGGCCTGCCGCACCTCGGGGTTCTCCCAGTTGAGGTCGGGCTGCTGCACCGCGAACAGGTGCAGGTAGTACTCGCCGGTCGCCTCGTCGAGGGTCCAGGCCGGGCCGCTGAAGAAGCTGCCCCACGCGTTCGGCGGACCGTTCGAGGCGTTCGGCTCGCGCCACCAGTACCAGTCCCTCTTCGGGTTGGTCAGGCTGCTCTTCGACTCGAGGAACCAGGGGTGCTCATCGCTCGTGTGGTTGACCACGAGATCCATCACGATCCTGATCCCTAGCTCGTGGGCCTCGGCGACGAGCAGGTCGAACTGGGCGAGGTCACCGAAGACGGAGTCGATGTCCTCGTAGTCCTTGATGTCGTAGCCGTTGTCGTGCTGCGGAGACGGGTACACCGGGGACAGCCAGAGGGCATCCACCCCGAGCTCTGCGAGGTAGCCGAGCTTGCCGCGGATGCCGGCGAGGTCACCGATCCCGTCCCCGTCGGCATCCGCGAAGCTGCGCGGATAGACCTGGTACACGACACCCGAGGTCCACCAGGGGGCTCCTCCCTCGGGGCCGGCAATCGAATCGGTCACGGGTGTGGGGCTCGTCACGACTGGATCCTTTCCTCGCGCCGGGTGACCGGCGCTGGGGTCGAGCCTAGACCGCGCGGCTGGGGAGGACGAGGATGGCGGCGGCGAACGGCTGATTTGAACATCCACGGAAACGCACGCGATAATTGGACCGCGGAACGGGACGATATTCCCTCCCGTGGACCCGAAGGCAGGCCAGTTGAGCGAGACCCCGCGGCCGACGACGGATGCCCGCCGCACCTTCTTCGCCGCCCGCCCGGCCCCCGTCGCCACGGTCGACCTCAGCGTCAGCATCGGCGGCCTGCGCCTCAGGAACCCGATGATGCCCGCCTCCGGGTGTTTCGGACCCGCCCTCGGTCGGCTCATCCCCGTCGACGAGCTCGGCGCCGTCGTGACCAAGACCGTCTTCGGCGTGCCGCGCGGCGGCAACCCGGCGCACCGGCTCACCGAGATCCGGGCCGGCATGGTCAACAGCGTCGGCATCCCGAGCCGCGGCGCCGCCGGTTACCTCGCCGAACTGCACCCGCGTTACGCCGCCCTCGGCCCGCCTGTGATCATCAGCGTCGGCGCGCACCGGCCTGCCGGGTACGCCCCCGTCGTGCGCGACCTCGGCACGGCAGGCGACGCCTTCGAGCTCAACGTCTCGTGCCCCAACCTCGACCGCGACGGCACCGACATCGGCTCGGACCCGGACGCCATCGAGAGCGCGGTCGCTGCGGTGCGGCTCGAGACCGACAAGCCGATCATCGTCAAGCTCCCCGTCCTCGCCTCCTCGATCGCCGAGTGCGCCCAGGCCGCCCAGGCAGCAGGCGCAGACGCCGTCTGCGTCGCCAACTCGATCCCCGCCTTGCCGCTCGAGGCGTACACCCGCGCCCCCGCGATCGGCAACGTCATCGGCGGCCTCTCCGGGCCGTCGATCCGGCCGATCGTGCTCCGGCTGGTCTGGCTCGCCGCCCGCTCCGTCGACATCCCGGTGATCGCCTGCGGCGGCATCGAGACCGCGGACGACGCCCTCGACTACTTCTCGGTCGGTGCGTCCGCCGTGCAGGTCGGCACCGCCAGTTTCGCCCGCCCGTTCGCGATGGTCGAGATCGTGCGCACCCTGCAGCAGCGCTGCGCGGACGACGGGGTCACCGGCATCCGCGATCTCATCGACCTCTGGAGAGCCCAATGAGCCCGATGAAGACCCCGCCGACCGCTGCGGAGACCCGGGCGGCGCTCGCCAGGCAGGCCGCCTTCGCCGCAGCGGATGCCGCAGCCCTCGACGGCCTGTTGTCCGTGCGCCCCGCAGAGGCCGGGCCGCGCCCCGAGCCGGTCTGGGACGAGGCGACGGTTGTCAATCACGAGGTCGTGCGCGAGCGCTACCACCGGCTCACCCTGTCCTGCGGCACGATCGCGGCAACCGCGCTCGCCGGGCAGTTCCTGATGATCACGGTCCCGCCGCACGGTGGAGAGCGGATCCTGCTGCCACGCCCGATGGCGATCCACCGCCGGAACCCCGAGCGAGGCACGATCGAGGTCATCTACGGCGTCGCCGGCCGCGGCACGACCGCACTCGCCGCGGTCAACCCGGGGCAGCGGCTGCTCGTGACCGGGCCGCTCGGCCGCGGCTTCGAGTTCCCGTCCGGAACCCGCCGGGCACTGATGATCGGCCGCGGCGTCGGCGTGTGCGCCGTGATGGGTTCGGTCGAGGATGCGGCGGCCCGCGGCATCGAGGCGACGCTCGTCGCGAGCGGACGCACCAGGGGGAGCCTCATCGGCTCCGCCGAATGCGCCGAACTCGGTGCGCGCTTCATCCCGGTCACCGACGCGGAGGGCACCGCCGACCTTCCCGCACTCGGGGCTCTCCTGCGCCGCGAGTTCGCCGCCGGTCCGCCCGACGTCGTCTTCGTCTGCGGCGCCGGCGTCCTCACCCGGCTCGCCGCAGAACTCGGCGCCGAATGGGGCGTGCCCGTGCAGGCCTCCCTCGAGGCGCACATGGCGTGCGGGCTCGGCTACTGCCACGGATGCGCGGCCCCGGTCCGCACGGATCCCGCGGTCGAGGGTCCCCTCGTCTGCGTCGACGGCCCGGTCTTCGACGCCGCCGTTTAAGCGCAGATCCGGAGCAAGAGCGCTCTGTTAGACTTGGCGAGGCCAATCTATGGATTGTCCGCACGCCTTGCGCGCCATACGGGTGCGCAAGTCTTCATCGCCGGAATGGCGAGAAGCAAACACAAAAGGAGAGAACCCCCATATGGAGGGTCCAGAAATCACGTTCGCCGAAACCGTTATTGACAACGGCAAGTACGGCACTCGCACGATCCGCTTCGAGACCGGCCGTCTCGCCCAGCAGGCGCAGGGTTCTGCCGCCGCATACATCGACGAAGAGACGATGCTGCTGTCCGCCACGAGCGCGAGCAAGCAGCCCAAGGAAAACTTCGACTTCTTCCCGCTGACCATCGATGTCGAGGAGCGTATGTACGCTGCCGGCCGCATCCCGGGCAGCTTCTTCCGTCGCGAAGGTCGCCCGTCGACCGAGGCGATCCTCACCTGCCGCCTGATCGACCGGCCGCTGCGCCCGTCGTTCGTCGACGGACTCCGCAACGAGATCCAGGTCGTCGTCACCGTCCTCGCCATCGCGCCGGACGAGTACTACGACGTGCTGGCGATCAACGCCGCGTCGATGTCGACCCAGATCGCCGGCCTGCCGTTCTCCGGCCCGATCGGTGGCGTCCGCGTCGCGCTCATCCCCGACCAGAACGGTTCCGGCCAGTGGGTCGCGTTCCCGAAGCACTCGCAGGTTGAAGAGGCCGTGTTCAGCATGGTCGTCGCCGGCCGCGTTGTGACGGATGCCGATGGCAGCGAAGACGTCGCGATCATGATGATCGAGGCCGAAGCCACCGACAACGCCTGGACCTTGATCCAGGGCGGCGCCATCAAGCCGAACGAAGAGGTCATCGCCGAGGGCATCGAAGCCTCGAAGCCCTTCATCAAGCAGCTCATCGAGGCGCAGCAGAAGGTCGCAGCCGCGGCCGCGAAGCCGACAGGCAACTACCCGGTGTTCCCGCCGTACGTGCCCGCCACCTACGACGCCGTTGCCGCGCTCGCCTATGACGAGCTGAAGAACGTCTACCAGATCGCCGACAAGGTCGACCGTCAGAACGCTGACGACGCCCTCAAGGCGAGCGTCAAGACGGCGATCGCCGCGAAGATCGAAGCCGGCGAGCTCGACGCGAGCGCAGCAGGCCAGGTTTCCGCCGCGTACAAGTCGGTCACCAAGCTCGTCGTGCGCTCCCGCGTGCTCAACGAGGGCATCCGCATCGACGGCCGTGGGCTTGCGGACATCCGCCCGCTCGACGCCGAGGTCGCGATCATCCCCCGCGTGCACGGTTCGGCGATCTTCCAGCGCGGCGAGACCCAGATCCTGGGTGTCACGACGCTGAACATGCTCAAGCTCGAGCAGACGATCGACTCCCTGAGCCCGGTCACCAAGAAGCGCTACATGCACAACTACAACTTCCCGCCGTACTCCACCGGTGAAACCGGCCGGGTCGGCACGCCGAAGCGTCGCGAGATCGGCCACGGAGCGCTCGCTGAGCGTGCCCTGGTCCCCGTGCTGCCGTCGCGCGAGGAGTTCCCGTACGCCATCCGTCAGGTCTCCGAGGCGCTGAGCTCCAACGGCTCGACCTCGATGGGTTCCGTCTGTGCGTCCACCCTGTCCCTGCTCAACGCCGGTGTGCCGCTGCGCGCCCCGGTCGCGGGCATCGCGATGGGCCTCATCTCCGACACCGTTGACGGGAAGACCCGCTACGCGGCCCTGACCGACATCCTCGGTGCGGAAGACGCCCTCGGCGACATGGACTTCAAGGTCGCAGGCACGAGCGAGTTCGTCACCGCGATCCAGCTCGACACCAAGCTCGACGGCATCCCCGCCTCTGTGCTTGCCGGTGCGCTCACGCAGGCCAAGGATGCTCGTACGACCATCCTGGCCGTGCTGAACGCCGCCATCGACAAGCCCGACGAGATGGCACCGACCGCGCCCCGCGTGATCAGCGTCCAGATCCCCGTCGACAAGATCGGAGAGCTGATCGGCCCGAAGGGCAAGACGATCAACGCGATCCAGGACGAGACCGGCGCAGACATCTCGATCGAGGAAGACGGCACCGTGTACATCGGCGCCGTGGACGGCCCCTCGGCAGAGGCCGCCCGTGCCCAGGTCAACGCGATCGCGAACCCGACCAACCCGGAGGTCGGCGAGCAGTTCCTCGGAACCGTCGTGAAGATCGCCGCGTTCGGCGCCTTCGTCTCGCTCCTCCCCGGCAAGGACGGCCTGCTGCACATCAGCGAGGTCCGCAAGCTCGCCGGTGGCAAGCGCGTCGAGAACGTCGAAGACGTGCTCGGAGTCGGCCAGAAGGTCCTCGTCGAGATCACCAAGATCGACGACCGTGGCAAGCTGTCGCTCGCCCCGGTCCTCGAAGACGAGTCGGCGTCCGCCGAATCCGTCGTCGAGGTCGCATCGGTGTCCACCGAGGCGTAGTCTTAGGGTTCTGCCGACAACCTCTCGCCAGGTTAGTCGGTTAGACGGAAGGCCCGTTCTGCTTCGGCAGGGCGGGCCTTTTCCGTGCCCAGCCCCAACTATTTGAGAACATTATAAATTGGCGATATAATCAAACGGTGCCGATGACCGGATTGCCCATGGCCCAGCTCAAGGCCGAATTGTTCAAGTCGCTGGGGCATCCGCTGCGCGTGCAAGTGCTCGAACAGCTCGTCGGCGGCGAACGCTCGGTCGGCAGCCTCGCGGAGGTGCTCGGCTCCGAGCTCTCCAACCTCTCCCAGCAACTCGGTGTGCTGCGCCGCGCCGGCGTGGTCGTCACCCGCCGTGAGGGCAACACCATCTTCTACGCGGTCCGTGACGCCGGCGTCGCCGAACTGCTCACCGTTGCGAAGCGGATGCTGGTCGCGAGTCTCGAAGACTCCCACGCGCTCCTCCGCACGATCGAGCAGGACGAGCGCTAGCGGCATCCGCTTCGCGACGGCGGGCGGGTATCAGAGGTCGTTGCCTGCGTAGGACTGGTTGAAGCTCTTGTTGACGAGCGGGAAGTCGGGCACGATCGTGTCCGCGAGCGCGACGGGCAGCGCCGGCCAGTTGAAGAACGAGGGGTCGACGATCTTGACCCGGCTGAGCACACCGCCGGCTCCGAGCTCGACCCGGTGGCAGATGCTTCCGCGCCAGCCCTCGACGAAGGCCAGCCCGGTGCCGGGCACGGCCGGGTCGACCGAGGTGCCGCTGCCGAGGTGCTCGCCGAGGCGCGCCACGAGGTCGATGACCACGGCCATCGAGACCGCGAATTCGCCCGCGCGCACCCGGTACCGGGCGAGCACGTCCCCGCCGGTCTCGGTGACGACGTGGAACGCCGGGCCGAGGTCGACGAACGGGTGGTCCCTGCGGGAGTCCGCGTCGATCCCCGACGCCCTCGCGACGTAACCGAGGGTGCCGATCGCGCGGGCCTGGGCCCCGGACAGCGGCGCCGTTCCGGTGAACCGGTCGCGCACGATCGCGTGGCCGAGGGTGATCGCGATGATCTCCTGCATGTCTGCGGCCACGCCGCGGAGCACCTCGGGGTCCGGCAGGCTGAGCACCCGGGCGCCCCCGATCCGCAAGCCGCCGCGCAGGAAGCGCTGGCCCGTGACGGTCTTGTTGAGTCGCAGGAGCGTCTCACGCAGCCGCTGGGTGTGCGAATGCACGATCCCGAAGCCGACGTCGTTCGCGAGCGAGCCGAGGTCGGAGACGTGGTTGTAGATCCGCTCGAGTTCGAGCAGGAGGGCGCGCAGCAGCCGGTCGGTCTCGCGGACCTCGATGCCCGCCGCGGCCTCGACGGCCATGCAGTATGCGAGGGAGTGCCCGACGACGGTGTCCCCGGTGACCTGCTCGGCGAGCTCGAGGCCGTCTGCCGGCCTGCGGCCCTCGAAGAGCCGCTCGACGCCGCGGTGCATGTACCACTGGCGGGCCTCCATGCGCACGATCGTCTCGCCGACGACGGAGAACCGGAAGTGGCCGGGGTCGATGATCCCGGCGTGGATCGGGCCGACGGCGATCTCGTAGACGCCGGGTCCCTCGACCTCGACGAAGGGGAAGGACTCGACGTCCGGCTCGAACCGGGGGGTCACCCGCGCGCCGCGGCGCATCGGGTACCAGCCGCGCGGCCAGTGCCCGTGCCGCACGAGCCGGTACGGCTGCGGGTGGTCGGCCGGGCGTACGCCGTACAGGTCCCGCATCCCGCGCTCGAAGTTGCCGGCCGGGTAGGACAGGTCGGCGATGCTCGGCACCCAGGCGTCGGTGTACGGCACCGGAACGACGAGGTCGACCTGCCGGCGGGGAAAGACGCCCGCGAACGAGTAGACGACGCGCAGGGCGTCTCCGTCGTCATGGCAGGCGATCATCGCGAGCCGGTTGCCGCTGTCCAGCAGGGCGGATGCCTCCTGCCGCAGCCGGTCGCGGACGAGCACCCGGATCTCGGGCCGGGCCGGGGCCGCCGGCATGACCGGAGCGTGGGGGACCGGTGCGTGGGGGATCGGTGGGCCGGGCGTCGCCGAATTCAGGTCAGGCGTGTCGCGGTTGGTCATCAGTGGGCTCCTCCCAGTACGGCGGCGGCGCGCACGAGCAGCACGCCGACCGGGTTCGCGATGAAGGGAACGACGGCGCAGGTGGCGAGGGCGAGCACGAGGGGGAGCAGCGGGCCGTGGGTCGAGCGGTCCGGCGCGACGACGACGTCGACGACGGTCACGGCGACGGTGTCGGGGAACGGAGCGGCCACGCGGATGTTGGAGGTCATCGGGAACGGTTCAGGACCGCTCCCGCCGTCAGCGACGTGAGCGACACCGTTCACGACTCCGGCACCGTCGATCCCTGCCTCCGCCTCGCGGCGGGACAGGACCGTGGCTTCGCGGTCCGCGTCCGATTCGTCCCCCGGCGCGGTCGCGCGCGGGGTCACCTGCTTCGGCAGGATCGGCGGGGTGTGGTCGAGGGCGTCGTGCGGGGAACCGATGGTGAGCGCGACGGTGAGCCGGGTGAGGCTCGCGAAGATCACGAGCAGGAGGACAAGGGCGATGCCGACGACGACGCCCATGCCTGCGGACCAGCCGGCGAGGATGATGCCCACCTCGGAGAAGAAGATGCTGAAGGGCGGAAATCCGACGAGCGCCGCCATCGCGACGAGCCACGGGATCGCCAGCCCCGGGCGGCGCACGAGCAGCGCCCGGACGTTGGCGATCGTCGGTGTGCCCTCTACCTCGAGGATCCGGCCGGAGACGACGAAGAGCGTCGCCTTCACGAGTCCGTGGCCGAGCATGTAGAGCAGCACGGCCGGCAGGGCGGCGGCGCCGACCGCGGCGCCGATCGCCATCAGGCCCATGTGCTCGATGCTCGAGTATGCGAGCATCCGCTTGAAGTCGCGCTGGCGGATGAGCAGGGCGGCGGCGACGAACAGGGAGAGCAGGCCGGCCACGCTCAGCATCGCCCGGAGGAAGTCCGGGCCGATCACGGCGTCCGTGATGGTCTGCACCCGCAGGATCGCGTACAGGGCGACCGCAAGCAGCACGCCGCTCATCAGGCCGGACACCGGCGCGGGCGCCTGGCTGTGGGCATCCGGCAACCAGCTGTGCATCGGTGCGAGGCCGGCCTTGGTCGCGAAGCCGAGCACAGCGAGGGCGCCGCCGGCACGGACGAGTGCGGGGTCGAGGGGCAGGCCCGGCTGGCTGAGCACGAGCCAGGACAGCGTCGCCTCGCCGGTGGCCCGGGAGGCTGCGTAAATCAGCAGGATGCCGAGCAGGGCGATCGCGACGCCGACGGAGCCGAGGATCACGTACTTCCAGGAGGCCTCGAGGGACTTGCCGGTGCGGTGCGCGCCGACCAGGAACGCGGTGGTGATCGTCGTCGCCTCGATCGAGGCCCACATCAGGCCGATGTTGTCAGCGACGACGGCGAGTGACATGGCGGCGAGGAACACCGAGATCAGGCCGTCGTAGGAGCCCGCCCAGCGCGCGGGAGTCTGGGAGTGGCCGCCGCCGCCGAGTCCGCCCCAGGTCGAGACGAGGCCGATGGCTCCGACGACCGTGAGCAGGTAGGCCGAGAGGGCGTCGGCGCGGAGCACGCCGCCGAGAGTCGGCACCTGGTCGTGCAGCGCGGCGACGACGAGGATCACCCCGGAGGCGAGCACGGCCAGGCTCGAGGCGATCGGACCGAGCCGGCGCAGCCGCGGGGACGGCACCGTGAGGCTCAGGAGCGCGAACAGCACCGGGAGGGCGAGCGGGGTCCAGAGTGCGAAGGACAGGGACGGGGCCATCAGTCATGCAACTTTCTCAGCTGGTCGATGTCCGTATTGCCGAACTTGTTGTGCATCCGCCCCGCGAAGACGTAGAGGATCATCACGACGAGGAGCACGTCGAGGGAGATGCCGAGCTCGAGCACGAGCGGGACGCCGCCGCTCGTCAGGAAGGCGACGGTCGCGATGCCGTTGTCGAGCACGAGGAAGCCGATCAGCTGCGACCGCGCCTGCCTCCGGGTGACGAGCAGCAGGAAGCCGATCAGCACCATGGCGAGCCCGATCGGCGCGGCGTGCGCGGACACGCTCGTGTCCCTGGCCAGCACCCGGCTGGAGACCACATAGGCGAGGATCGTGAGCAGGGCCACTGTCAGGAGCGAGGCCGTCGGGTTCAGGCGCGGGGCCTCATCCGTTCGGGTCGTCGCCTTCGACTCGTGGGCGAGCACCCACGGCAGGCCGAGGCCCTTGACGAGCAGCACGAGCACGGCGACGAGGATGACCTCGAGCTCGCCCTTCTGCACGCCGATCACGGCGACGAGCGCGGCCAGGGCGAGGCCCTGTACGGCGAGCAGGCGGATCGAGGCGAGCATCGAGTGCCGCCAGACCATCAGCGCGCTCGTGAGCAGCAGCGTGCCGGTGCAGAGGCCGATGAGTTGCGGGTAGGTGGTTTCGAACACGGATGCTCCTAAGCGACCAGGTAGGAGGCGGTGACGGCGAGCAGGGCGAGGGCGAACGACCCCGCGAGCAGCTCGGGCACGCTGAACAGGCGCGCCTTGGCGAGGAAGACCTCGCCGACGCTCAGCGCGGTGCCCAGGGCGAGCACCTTGGCGGCGACTGCGACGGCGCCGAGGAGGAGACCGGGCACGGTGAAGTCGGTGAGGACGCCCCACGGCACGATGAGGTTGCCGAGCAGGCCGAGCAGGGCGGCGAGCTTGAGCCAGGAGCCCAGTTCGAGCCAGGCCAGGTCGCGCCCGGAGCTTTCGAGCACCATGGCCTCGTGCAGCATCGTGAGTTCGAGGTGCGTCGAGGGGTTGTCGATGGGCAGCCGGCTCGTCTCGGCCATGATCGCGATCGCGAGGGCGACCATCGCGAGCAGGCTCACGGGGGAGATGATCACGGCGGGCGTCTGGAGCCGGGTCTGCACGATCAGCGACAGCGTCGAACTGCCCGCCGGGATCGAGAGGGCGTAGATCGAGAGGAGCAGGGTCGGCTCGACGAGGGCGGCGACCGTCATGTGCCTGCTCGAGCCCATCCCGCCGAACGCGGTGCCGCCGTCGAGCCCGACGAGGGCGAGCGCGACGACGCCGATCAGCATGACAGAGACGATCACGAAGAGGTCGCTCGGGATGAGCGGGAGCGCGAGGGTGCCGACGAGGGGGAGCAGCACGCAGAGCAGCAGGCTCGAGACGAGCAGCACGATCGGGCCGACCGACAGCATCCAGCTCGAGTCCGCCGCGTGCACAGGCTCCTTGGCGAGGAGCTTCCGCACGTCGCGCCAGGGCTGCCAGATTCCGGCCCCCGCGCGGCCCTCGAGCCGGGCGCGCACCTGGCGGATCACGCCGATCAACAGCGGGGCCAGGAAGACGAAGAGCGCGAGTTGCAGCACGGCCATCAGGATCGGGGCCCCGATGCCGGCCCAGGTCAGCTCAACCGCGTGCGCCGCAGCGCCCGTGCCCACGCGCATCACAGCGACACCGCGATCAGCACGACGAGCAGGGCGGCGAACGAATAGCCGAGGTAGCGGTGGATGCTGCCGTCCTGGGCGCGCCGGGCGGCGAGGCCGAAGCGCTGGGCCGCGTTCAGGACCGGCCGGTAGAGCCGGGTCTCGATCACGTCGGAGACGGTCTGTTCGACGTGCACCTTCTCGACGAGGTACCTGGACTCGCCGACATGGGTGACCTCGACGTCGCGCGACGGACGCAGCACGTCGTCGAAGACCCGCACGAGTGGTTCGGCGTATGAGGTCGCGGTGTACTGCATCCGGGGCCGGAGCCTCGAGCCGCCACCGGCCCAGGGCAGCGGGTCCACCCGGGTGGGGTGGCGCCGGGCGCCGAGGGCGACGATGACGAGGATCGGCACGAGGACGAGTCCCGCGAGGATGACGAGGGTGCCAGGGTCGAGCACGGCGTCGATTCCGGAGAGGCTGACGCCGGCGAGGCCGACGGTGTGCACGTCGGGAACGATGACGGGGCCGACGGCCGCGGCGATGGCCGCGGCGAGCGGGCCGGGCATGAGCCCGAGGCCGACGACGGCGAGGGCGCCGAGCACGAGGGGGACGCGCATCACCCAGGGCACCTCGCGGGCGATGCTCGCCTTCCGGGAGCGCGGCCGGGCCAGGAATGCGATGCCGTATGCCTTGACGAAGGTCAGCAGTGCGAGTCCCGCGGTGAGGGCGAGCACGGCGACGGCGAGCGGCATCGCGATCGACGCGGCGACGGAAACGACCTCACCGTCGAGCCGGGCACCGTGGATCAGCGCCTGCAGCAGCATCCACTCGGCGACGAAGCCGCTCGTGATCGGGAGCGATGCCGCGCCGAGACTGGCGAGGCCGAACGTGCCTGCCGTCCACGGCATCCGTTTGCCCAGGCCGCCGAGGCGGTCGAGGTTGAGCTCGCCGGTCGCGTGCGCGACGGCGCCGGCACCGAGGAAGAGGGTCGTCTTGAAGGCGGCGTGGCTCACCATGAGCAGAAGGGCCGCGACGAGGGCGGCGTCTGCGGCGGCCGTCGCGTTGTAACTGCGCAGCAACACGGATGCCCCGAGGCCGAGGAAGACGAGCCCCATGTTCTCTGTGGTCGAGTAGGCCAGCAGCACCTTGAGGTCGCTCGCGACGGAGGCCTGCAGGATGCCGTACACGGCGGACACACCGCCGAGCACGAGGATGAGCACGCCCCACCACGGCGGGCCGGAGGGCAGCAGGCGCACGCAGACGAGGAGCGCGCCGTAAACGCCGATCTTGACCATTGCGCCGCTCATCGCCGCGGCGACGTGGCTCGGCGCCTCGGGCAGCACCCGGGGAACCCAGACGTGCAGCGGGACGAGCTCCGCCTTGCCGCCGAAGCCGAGCAGGAGGAGGACGAATGCGAGGTTCGCCGGCCAGGAATCGGCCGGCACGGTCGCGAGCGTCTGGAAGCCGGTGCCGCCGGTGGCGGCCACGAGCACGCCGAAGCCGGCGAGCACGAAGAAGAAGCTCAGCTGGGACATCGCCGAGTACCAGATCGCGGCGGAGTAGACGGTGCTCCGGCTCGCGTGGTCGGCGAGGAGGAGCACGGTGGAGCCGAGGGTCATGATCTCCCAGAGGAGCAGGAAGGACACGACGTCGGTCGCGGCGGGAACGAGCTGCATGCCGCCGAGGAAGACGGCCATGGCCGCCCAGGAAGTGCGTGAGGCCTCCGCGCCGCGGGCCGAGCCGATCCCGAAGAGGGAGACGAGGGCGCCGACCGCGGAGACGACGATCATGAAGAGGCCGCCGAGCCGGTCAGGGGAGAGCACGAGGGGATCGATCGGGAGAGCGAGCGGGATGGTCAGGGCGCCGTTCGCCCCGCCGAGCGCTGCGGCCCCCGTGACGATGCCGGCGACGCCGAGGAGGGCGCAGAGCGCGCCGGTCGCGCGGGACCGCCACGAGACGGGACTGAGCAGGCCGGTCGCAACGGCGGCGAGCGCGAGCAGGGCCTGGACGACGAGGCCGGACTGGACGGCGTTCATCGCCCGGTCATCCGTCGGAGGGCTTCGACGATGGCGGCAGGCTCCGGCGGAGTACCGGGGACAACGAGGTCGACGTGCACGAAGTCGGACACCGGGCCGGCGACACCGTAGCCGTCGGCGAAGACGCCACCGGTGATCGCGCAGTCGCCGACGGCGACGACGAAACGGGGGGTGGGGGTCGCGACGACCGTGCGCCGAAGCGGTTCGATCATGTTCCTGGTCACCGAACCGCAGATCAGCAGCACGTCAGCATGCCGAGGCGAGGCGACGAGCCGCACGCCGTAGCGCTCGACGTCGTAGACCGGGCCGAAGGCACTGGCGACTTCCTGGGCGCAGTCGTTGCAGCCGCCGGCATTGATGAAGC
Organism: Cryobacterium glucosi; assembly: GCF_004402235.1. Taxonomy (GTDB): domain Bacteria; phylum Actinomycetota; class Actinomycetes; order Actinomycetales; family Microbacteriaceae; genus Cryobacterium; species Cryobacterium glucosi. The sequence goes on along the minus strand of NZ_SOFS01000008.1, from coordinate 7,191 downwards.
GCACCTGGATGCTGCCGCCGAAGATCCCGGCGCCGGGGAAGAGGGCGGGGGCCTGCGGGGCCTGCTCGGCGATCCGCCCGCTGCGACGGATGAGGGAGGTCAGTCTGGTGACGCTCACCGGGGGTCTACGCCACTAAACATCATTACTTCTTTATATACCTATATGATGAATTTATCAAATAGATTGTGGACACTGCGCGGTGCGGGGCGGTCGTTCCGTCGGACTCAGGCCTCGTCGTCGATATCGACGTCGGCGCGGTTCGCCGGGCCGCGCTCCCGGGTCACCCGGTCGAGCAACGGGGTGATCCGGTATGGGATCAGCTCGCCCATGGCGAGCGAGGTCTCCGTGCGATCGACGCCCTCGCACGCAAGGATCGTGCCGTCGATGCGGAACAGGTCGTCGGCATCCGTGCACACGACGAGGACGAGCAGGTCCGTCGACCCGCTCATTCCGTGGGCCTGAACGATCTCGGGGATCTGGTTGAGTTCTGCGACGATCTGGCTGAGCCTCTTCTGCTGCAGGTGCACCTGGATGAACGCCGTCAGGGGGTGGCCGAGGGCGATCGGATTGATCCGGCGATCGAAGGCCAGGAACGCGTTGGATTCTTCGAGCCGTGCCATCCGCGCCTGCACGGTGTTCCTGGACAATCCCAGCCGCTGGGCGAGGGCCACGAAGGTGCTGCGCGGCTCTACGCAGAGGGCGCGGAGGAGTTGGAGGTCGACCCTGTCCAGACTGTGCATAACGCATGAGATTAGCACGCAGGAGGCCCGCAGAATAGGGCAAAGTGATTAGTGTTACGCCCCGCGAGGGCGCATCCGTGAAGGACGCGTCGGGAGGGTCACCGCGGCGGTCCGCCGCGCTTCCCGCCGGCTTTCGCAGGCCTCATTCTCTTGACCGCCGGCGGGCGCCGGAGCAGAGTGAGGTACATGAGCGCAACCGGTTCGATCCAGAGTCCCGTGCAGACCGGCCCCGTGCTCGCGGGCGGCCCGTTCGTACACCTCGATGGAGCGTTGCACGCGAGCTACCGCACGAGCGATTTCGCCTCTGCGGTGCGCTTCCTCGACCGCGTCGCCGAGGCGGCGGATGCCGCAGGCCACCATCCCGACGTCGAACTCGGCTACGGGACGGTCGCCTTCCGGCTCCGCTCGCATGATCTCGGCGGCGTGACCGAACGCGACCTCCGGCTCGCCCTGCAGATCCAGGCGCTCGCGAATGAGCTCGGTGCGGAAGGCAGGGCCGTGACGCCCGCCCGGTACGACGTTGCGATCGACTGCACGGACGCCGACTCGATCCGGCCGTTCTGGCGCGTCGGCCTCGGTTATGTCGAGCTGCCGGCCGACGGCGACGGCGACGTGGAACTCGTCGACCCGCGGGGTCATGGGCCGAGGGTCTGGTTCCAGCACATGGAGATTGCCCGCACCGACCGGAATCGTATCCATCTGGACGTCTACGTGCCGGGTGACGACGCCGAGGAACGCGTCAGCGCGATCGTCGAGGCCGGCGGCACGCTGCTCACCGACGAGCACGCCCCCGAGTGGTGGGTGCTCGCCGACGTCGAGGGCAACGAGCTCTGCGTCTGCACCTCGAGCTACTGAACCCGGGTCAGGCGGCGGCGGAGGCGAGCGTCTTCTCGATCGCGCCGACGAGCTCTGGTGACTCGGGTTCGACGGTCGAGGCGAAGCGGTCCACGATCTGGCCCTCTGCGTTCACGAGGAACTTCTCGAAATTCCACTTGACGAGGCCGGGCAGCAGGCCGGACTTGAACCTGGTGAGCTGGGCGTAGAGCGGATGCTGGTGCTTGCCCCGGACATCCACCTTCTCGGTCATCGGGAAGGTGACACCGTAGTTCAGCTGGCAGAACGCCTCGATGTCGGCGGACTCCCCGGGCTCCTGGCCCATGAATTGGTTGCACGGCAGGCCGAGGACGACGAGGCCGTCGTCCTTGAAGCGCTCGTAGAGGGCCTCGAGGCCCGCGTACTGGGGCGTGAAGCCGCACTTGGATGCGACATTGACCACGAGAACGGTCTTGCCGCGGTAGTCGGCGAATGTCGTCTCCGTGCCGTCGATGAGGGTGAGCGGGGCGTCGTACAGGGGGGAAGAAGAAGGCATAATCGCAGGCTATTAGCGAAGTCTCCGAGTCGGCTGGGGACGGCGGGAGAACCGCCGGGGGAGCTGGCGGCCCGCATGCGGTAGAATTGGGAGTTGACAGCGCGATTCAACGGCCATCCACAGCTGCGCTTTCACGCTCTGCGGTTCCACACACCCGGATGGCTTTCCACGGCTTCGCCCAGTCGAATGAGGCTCACGGCCTCGCGACCTGACGCGCGCATCACCTTCTGATTTGCATAACCCCGTCACCACGGCTGCCGGATAGACCCGGCGCCGGCTATGAGACCGGTTGCCCTGTGCGCGGTTTCGCCAAGAAATGAGTTTATTTAATTGACTAAGCACGAACTCGACCTGAACAGCCCGCCGTCCCTCATCAAGCGGGGACTGCGCATCGTCCCCCTCGGCGGCCTCGGCGAGATCGGTCGCAACATGACCGTCTTCGAACACAAGGGCAAGCTGCTCATCGTGGACTGCGGGGTGCTGTTCCCCGAGGAGACCCAGCCCGGCGTCAACGTGATCCTGCCCGACTTCTCCTACATCCGCAGCCGGATGCAGGACGTCGTCGCCGTGGTGCTGACCCACGGCCACGAGGACCACATCGGCGGCGTTCCGTACCTCCTCCGCGAGCGCGCGGACATCCCCGTCGTCGGCAGCGAGCTCACCCTCGCCTTCGTGAGCGCCAAGCTCGAAGAACACCGGATCACCCCCAAGCTCCAGCAGGTCAAGGAAGGCCAGCGTCGCAGCTTCGGCCCGTTCGACCTCGAATTCCTCGCGGTGAACCACTCCATCCCCGACGGACTCGCCGTCGCCATTCGCACCGAAGCCGGCCTCGTGCTCGCGACCGGTGACTTCAAGATGGACCAGTTCCCGCTCGACAACCGCCTCACCGACCTCCCCGGCTTCGCCCGTCTCGGTGAAGAGGGCGTCGACCTCTTCATGACGGACTCGACCAACGCCGAGGTTCCCGGCTTCACGATGACCGAGGAAGACATCCGCCCGGCCATCGACTCGGTGTTCCGCACCGCGCCGCGCCGTATCATCGTGTCGAGCTTCGCGAGCCACGTGCACCGCATCCAGCAGGTCATCGACGCGTCGGCCAGGCACAACCGCAAGGTCGCCTTCGTCGGCCGCTCGATGGTGCGCAACATGGCCATCGCGGAGAAACTCGGCTTCCTGCACGTGCCGAAGGGCCTCATCGTCGACGTCAAGGCGCTCGAGCGGATGAAGGACAGCCAGGTCACGATGATCTGCACCGGGTCGCAGGGCGAGCCGATGGCAGCCCTCTCCCGGATGGCGAACCGCGAACACACGATCAAGATCGGCGAGGGCGACACCGTCCTCCTCGCGAGCTCGCTCATTCCCGGCAACGAGAACTCGATCTACCGGGTCATCAACGGCCTCACCCGCTGGGGCGCCAATGTCGTGCACAAGGGCAACGCCAAGGTGCACGTCTCCGGCCACGCGAGCGCCGGCGAGCTCGTCTACTGCTACAACCTCGTCAAGCCCAAGAACGTCATGCCGATCCACGGCGAATGGCGCCACCTCAAGGCCAACGCCGAGCTCGCGATCCGCACGGGTGTCCCCGAGGCGCAGGTGCTCGTCGTCGAAGACGGCGTGGTCGTCGACCTCGTCGACGGCGTCGCCAAGATCGTCGGCCGCGTTCCGGCCGAGATCGTCCTCGTCGATGGCATGACCGTCGGCGGTGTCGCCTCCGAAGAGGCCCTCGCCGACCGCGTGCAGCTCTCCAACGACGGCGCGGTCACGATCCTCGGCATCCTCGACACCCGCACCGGCGCGCTCGTCGAACCGGTCGAGTTCATCGCCCGCGGCTTCGTGCAGGACAACGCCTGGATCCAGGGCGCGACGAAGTCCATCGACGACGCTCTCCGCGCGGCGAACAAGGTCAAGATCGTCGACGGGCCCGAGCTCGAAGAGATCTTCACCCAGAGTGTGACACGGTGGATGCAGCGTAAGTACCGCCGCATCCCGGTGATCACCTCCGTCGTCGTCGACGCCTAGCAGCCACTCCAAGGCGGATGCCGGTGGACCCGCGGGTCCGGCGGCATCCGCCTTCTTCGTACCACTCGTCCAGAAATGAAAGCCATAGTCGTACCATGACAATTTCGCCGCCCAGCAGGAAGAAGGGCCGTCGACTCCGCCGTCGTTCCATCGTCCTGATCGCAATGGGTGTCGTCGTGGCCGTCATCGCGACCGTCGTGACCGTCATCGCCGTGAACCTGCCCGACGACCTCGAGATCGGCCGGCTGTCGCAGAAGAGCAACCTCTATGCGACCACGAGCGCGGGAACCCCCTACCTCCTCGCGTCGTTCTACGACCAGAACCGCGTCGAGGTCGCCTTCGACGCGATCAGCCCGTTCGTGAAGGATGCCGCGACCTCGGGAGAGGATCCGGGCTTCTACGACCACGGGGGCGTCGACATCTGGGGCACCGTGACCGGCATCGTCTCGACCGTCTTCACCGGCACAGCCAGGGGCGGCTCCTCGATCACCCAGCAGTACGTGAAGAACGTGCTCGTGCAGAAGTGCGAAGCGCTCACCGACGAGACGGAACGCGCGGACTGCTACAACACGGCCACCGAGGCGAGCCCCGACCGGAAGCTCAAGGAGATGAGCCTCGCCATCGGCCTCGAGAAGAAGTACTCCAAGGACGAAATCCTGCGCCAGTACCTGAACATCACGGGCTTCGGCGGCTCCGTCTACGGAATCGAGGCCGCGGCGAGCTACTACTTCAACACCACGGCGGCCAACCTCACGTTGCCGCAGGCCGCGAGCCTCGTCGCGATCGTCAACAACCCGGTCAAATTCCAGCTCGACAAGCCGGACAGCGCGACAAACGGTGTGGCCAACGGTTATGCCGACAACAAGGACAGGCGCGATTACATCCTCGATGCGATGCTCGAGCACGGCAAGATCAGCCAGGCAGATCACGATGCAGCGATCAACGCCCCGATCGAACCGACCATCACCGAGCCGAGCACCGGGTGCCAGACAGCAGGCGGCAGCGCCTACTTCTGCGACCTCGTCATGCAAACGCTTCGCAACGACCCGGCATTCGGGGCGGATGCCGAGACACGGCTGGCCAACGTGCGACTCGGCGGGTACAACGTCTACACGACCCTAGACCTCGATCTGCAGTCCGCCGCCGAGACCACAATGAAGGCGAACGTGCCTGCGACGTATCCGGGCTGGGACGTCGGCGGGGTCATCACGAGTGTGGAGGTCGGAACCGGGCGAGTGCTCGACATGGCCCAGAACAAGGACTACAGCCAGGATCCTGCCGTGCAGGCGACCGGAGACAACTTCAGCGGCATCAACTACAACACCGACCTCGGCCAGGGCGGCTCCAACGGGTTCCAGACCGGGTCGACGTACAAGGTCTTCACCCTTGCCGAGTGGCTCAACGAAGGTCATTCCCTCTCCGAGTCCGTGAGTTCCCGGCCCCGGTCGAACTGGGGGACCTTCGAGGACAGTTGCAACGGGCCGCAAAGCTACGGGGCGGCATTCAACCCGAAGAACGATTCCTCGTCGGAGAACGGCTCGTACAGTTCGGCGTTGCAGTCGACCATCCAGTCGATCAACACGGGTTTCATCGGTATGGCCAAGGAACTCGACCTGTGCGGCATTCGCAAGACGGCCGAAGCATTCGGCGTGCACCGTGCCGACGGGAATGCGCTCGAGCAGGGCGCGGCATCCGTGCTCGGAACAAACGAGATCGCGCCCCTCACCATGGCGGCCGCCTATGCCGGGATCGCAAACGACGGCGTGACGTGCACGCCGATCCTGATCGACAGGATCACCGGGCCGGACGGTACGGAGATTCCCGCGCCGACGTCGAACTGCACCCAGTCCGTCAGCACGGACGTCGCCGCGGGGATGAGTTATGCGATGCAACGGGTCATGACGAGCGGAACGGCGGCGGCCTCCTACCGAGCCACCACGCCCCGGGTGCCGATGATCGGCAAGACCGGCACCACCGACGACAACAAGGACACCTGGATGAGCGGGGCCAGCACGAAGGTCGCCACCGTCGTCGGGGTTGTGAACGTGTCCGGCGACGGCCAGGACCAGCGGACGACGTACTTCGACAGCGGCCAGGCCGCGACCGCCCGGCACCGGATGTGGCCGGATGTCATGAGCGTCGCCAACGAGAAGTACGGCGGGGACAGCTTCACGGTGCCGCCGCGGAGCATGACCCGCTGATCCGGACTGTGTGGCTGATCACGACTGTGTGATAGGACGGAGGAGTCGGCTCATCACACAGGAGATGCCGGGGACAGTCGTTTGACGTGGCCGTTCGGGCGCTCCGGAAAGAACACGGAAATGACGTCACACAGGATCGGCTACTTCGTCGGAAGCCTGTCCTCCACCTCCATCAATCGCACGCTCTCCCGGGCGCTGATCCGGCTCGCCCCGGAGAACCTGCACTTCACGGAAATCCCCATCCGGGACCTTCCCCTCTACAGCCAGGACTTCGACGCCGACTATCCACCGGAGGGGCGCGCCCTCAAAGCTGCCATCGAAGGCTCCGACGGGATCCTGATCGTTTCGCCCGAATACAACCGGTCGATACCGGGGGCCCTGAAGAATGCCATCGACTGGGGTTCGCGGCCCTGGGGGACCAACTCCTTCGCGCGGAAGCCCACCGGAATCATCGGCGCCTCCGTGGGTAATATCGGCACCGCCGTCATGCAGTCGAACATGCGCAGCGTGCTGAGCTTCCTCGATGCCCCCCAGTTGAACTCCCCGGAGGCGTACATCAAGTTCGATCCGACGGTCTTCACGGGCGACGGCGAAATCACCGATGCGGGCACCAGGGACTTTCTCCGGCACTACATGGATGAGTACGGTGCGTTCGTCCAGCGCGTCCTGGACGTCACCGCGCCGGGCCACATCGGAGACTTGCACGCGAGCTCGAAGAAGTGACGCGATAGCCGTCGGCCCCGGGCGCTAGCTGTACTGAGTCATGACGTTGGTGACACTCGGCTGATGGGGGTTGTTCCGATGCCGGTGTGGATGCGTTCAGTGTTGTAGTAGTTGAGCCAGGGTGCAAGCGCTGCTGCG
>NZ_SOFS01000009.1 GCF_004402235.1 Cryobacterium glucosi | reverse complement strand
GGCCCGCCGCAGCCCTCGCCGCGGAGTCCGCGGCCGCGGCGAACGCGTCCGCCAGGGCCGCCGCGACCGCCGCCGCCTCTGCCGAGGCCGCCGCCGAGGCATCGGCCGCGATGACCGCAGCGGTATATGCGGCGGCCACAGGCACCGTGTCGATCGCCGCGGTCGCAGCGGCCACGGCGTTTGCCGCCCCGGACCAGGCCTCCGACGCCGAGGTGCCCGGCCTTTCCGCCGCGGACGACTCCGCGACCGACGCCCCGGGCACCGCTACCGCGCCCGACGCGCCCGTTTCGCCCGATGCGCCCGATACGCCCGCCTCAGCCGCTTCGGCGACCTCGGTCGATTCGCCTGCGTCGCCCGCTGCCGGGCCCGATGACGGTCCGCACACAGCCCCGGCTTTCGGGTCGGTGGATGACACCGGTGCGCCCAACGTCGACGCCGGTCCGGCCGCTGACCCGTCCGAGCCGCGGCCCGTGCTGCGCGGGGTGTCGTTCAGCGCTCCGCGCGGACTGCGCACCGCCCTCGTCGGCCCGTCCGGCGCCGGGAAGAGCACCATTCTGGCGCTCATCGAACGGTTCTACGACCCGAACGCGGGCGTCGTCCGACTGGGTGGGCTGGACATCCGCACCCTGGATCGCACGGCGCTGCGGTCGCAGATCGGCTACGTCGAGCAGGACGCCCCCGTGCTCGCCGGCTCGCTGCGCGACAACCTCGTGCTCTCGGCGCCGGATGCGACCGACGAGGAGTGCATCGCCGTACTCCACGCGGTCAACCTCGGCGAGGTGCTCGAGCGCGACCCGGCCGGGCTCGGCGCCGCCGTCGGGGAATCCGGCGTGATGCTCTCCGGCGGGGAGCGCCAGCGGCTCGCGATCGCGCGGGCGCTGCTCGCGGCGCCGCCGATTCTGCTGCTCGACGAGTCGACCTCGAGCCTCGACGGGGTCAACGAGCAGTTGATGCGGGCCGCGATCGATGCCGTCGCCGTCGACCGCACGCTCATCGTGATCGCGCACCGGCTCTCGACCGTCGTCGACTCCGACCAGATCGTGGTGCTCGACCACGGCCAGGTGATCGGGACCGGGACGCACTCCGAGCTCGTCGTGTCGACGCCGCTCTATCGCGAGCTCGCCAAGCACCAGCTGCTCGTTTAACCGCGCCGGGACGCACGCCCGGTGCCCGCACTGACCCCTGACGAATTCGACGGAGTTCTTGCTCTTCCGCCACGTGGGAGGCCGGTCTTGGTCCGAGATCCCTAAGAACTCCGTCGAATCGGTCGGGGGTAGCGGAGGGTGACGAGCTGGAACGGCCGCAGCTCGATGTCGAGAAGCGGACCCGCTTGCGCGAGCGGAAGGCCGGGTTCTGCCAGCCGGCGTTCGAGCAGGTCGGTCGGGTAGGCATCCGCTGCCTCGAAGCGGCGGATGACCCGGGCACGCGCCCGGGACCCGTGCGCCTCGTAGATGCGCACGACCAGGTCGCCGCTGCGGTCTTCGGCGAGTTTGACCGCCTCGATCACGACGGCGGGGTTGTCGACCTCGAGGAGCGATTCGATGCTGTCGCTCGCGACACCGGTCACGGTGCGCAGCGGGAGATTGAGCCGGTAGCCCTCGGTGATCGCGTCCGCGATGCTCGCGCCCGGTCGCACCGAGACCCGGAAGGCGTGCCTGCCCTGGTCGGCCTCGGGGTCCGGGAAGAGTGCCGCGCGCAGCAGCGACAGCCGCACCGTCGTCGTGGCGCGGCCGGCGGCATCCGTCGTGCGGGTCATGTCGTGGCCGTAGGTGGAATCGTTGGCCACCGCCACCCCGTAGCCGGGCTCGCCGACGTGCACCCAGCGGTGCGCGCAGGTCTCGAAGCGGGCGGTGTCCCAGGAGGTGTTCGCGTGCGTCGGGCGATAGACGTGCCCGAACTGGATTTCCGAGGCGGCCCGTTCGGCGTGCACGTCGAACGGGAACTCGATCTTCAGGAGCTTCTGGCGTTCGTGCCAGTCCACGTCGAAGGCGAGATCGAGCGCCGGGGAGCCGGCGGCGAGGGTGATGTCCTGCACGAGTCGGGAACCGCCGAACTCCCGCGTCACCCGCACGCAGGCCTCGGCGGGCGTGTCGGTGACGACCTCGACGGACACGGCGGCGTCGAGCGGAACGGTCGTGCGCTTGTAGTGGGCGTCGATGTCCCAGGCGTCCCACTGGGTGGGAGTGTCGCGGTGCAGCAGCAGCCGGTTGCCGCGGCTGCCGGACGGGATGAGTTCCCGGTCGGCGCGGTGGTCGCGCAGGGAGGTGAGGAGTCCGTCGGCGTCGATCAAGACGCTGACGAGGCCGTTCGCGAGCACGAGCAGGCCGGACGCCGTGCGGACCACGGTCGCGGGGGCATCCGCTAGGCCCGCGTCGTTTCTGACCGTCGCGCCCGGACCGGCGCCGAGGGCTGGCACACCGGACAGGGCGTATGGACCCGCGTTGAGTGCCACGGTTCGGTCGCCGGCGCCGCAGAGTGCGGTCACGGATTCCGCGACGAGCGCGCCGAGGTCCCGAGCGACCTCCGCGTAGCGGCGTTCGGCCTCCTGGTGCACCCAGTCGATCGAGGAACCGGGCAGGATGTCGTGGAACTGCTGGAGCAGCACGGTCTGCCAGGCCCGCTCGAGCGCGTCATACGGGTAGGCGGCCCCGGTGCGGATGCTCGCGGTCGCGGCCCAGAGCTCGGCCTCCCGCAGCAGATGCTCGCTGCGCCGGTTGCCGCGTTTGGTCCGGGCCTGCGACGTGTATGTACCGCGGTGGAACTCGAGGTAGAGCTCACCCGACCAGATCGGCGCCTCCGGGTACTCGGCCTCTGCGGCCTCGAAGAACCGTCGCGGGGTGGAGAGCTCGACCGTCGGTGACCCTTCGAGCGAGGCGGTCCGGCGGGCGGCGGCGATCATCTCTGCAGTCGGGCCGCCCCCGCCGTCGCCCCAGCCGAAGGGGACGAGCGAGGTATTGGCCATGCCCTTCTCGGAATACTGGGTCTCCGCACGGGCGAGATCCGCGCCGGAGAGGTCGGAGCTGTAGGTGTCGACGGGCGGGAAGTGCGTGAAGATGCGGGTGCCGTCGATGCCCTCCCAGCGGAAGGAATGGTGCGGCATCGGGTTCGTCTCGTTCCAGGACGACTTCTGGGTGAGGAACCAGCGCGACCCCGCCGCCGCGATGATCTGCGGAAGCGCGGCGGAATACCCGAACGAGTCCGGCAACCAGACCTCGAGCGGCTCGATCCCGAACTCCGCGAGGAAGAACCGTTTGCCGGCGACGAACTGCCTGGCCAGGGATTCCCCGCCGGGCATATTCGTGTCCGACTCGACCCACATCCCCCCGACGGGCACGAAAGCACCCGCGGCGACCTGGGCGCGCACCCGCTCGAACAGCTCGGGGTAGTACTCCTTGAGCCAGGCGTACTGCTGGGCGGATGACGCGGCGAAGGTGAATCCCGGATACTCCCCGGCCAGGGCCAGCACGTTCGAGAACGTGCGGGCGACCTTGCGCACGGTCTCCCGCACCGGCCAGAGCCAGGCACTGTCGATGTGGGCGTGCCCGACCGCGTGCACCCGGTGCGCGCTCGCGGCGGCGGGCTGCGCGAGCGCGGGGGCGAGCACGGCCCGGCCTCGCGCGGCCGATCCGGAGACATCATCCGGGTCGAGCACGTCGAGGCAGCGCTCGAGGGCGCGCAGGATCCCGGCAGCGCGCGTCGACCCGTGCGGCAGGGCACGGCGGAGACCGTCGAGGGCGAGGACGTCCTGCAGTAACTCCCAGACCTCGTCGTCGCGGAGCGCGAGGTCGAGCTGTCGCAGCCGATAGAGCGGTTCGGTGCCGGCCGTGGCCGGGTCGCCGTTCCGGGTCGGCACGAACGTGAACCCCGCGGTGACGTCGGGGTTGGCGGCCGCCTCGACGTAGAAGTCGACGGATGCCGGGGCGCCCGTTGCGTCCAACGGTCGCGGTACCAGCGGCGCAAGCGGCAGGGAGCGGTTGCGCGGTGCGATCCCCTTGATCACGGCACCGCCTGCGGTCCAGGCGATGCCCTCGGCCTGGAACCCCGGCGTCGTGTCGGTGAAGCCGAGGTCGACGACGGCCTCGATCCGGGTACCGGGCTGCCCGGCCCAGTCCGCGGGGATCACGCCTGTCACGTGGAACCAGACCGTCGCCCAGGGGCGGCCCCATGCCTCGGCGGGGGCGAACGGAGCGTAGGACTGCTGCACGGCCTCGGCGAAGGTCGCGGGGGCATCCGTCACCGGAGCCGCCGACACCCAGGCCGAGACCTGCAGCGGCACGACCGCGCGGTACACGGCCGGCCGCAGCCGTTCGCGGAGGAACCGGTCGATGCGCTTCTGGATCAGTGCGGCCTCGTCGTCCATGCCAGCATCCTACGACCGCCCGCGGGGGCGAACTCAGGAATTCCGCACCGGTTGGTCGGAACTGCCGCACTGTTCCGCGGCCCCGGCTGCGCATCCCGCCGGATCTCCTGGGTTAGCCCCGCGCGGTCCAGGTGACGCCGAGCACGCGCGAGGCACACAGACCCGGTCAGCCCAGGTGCACGATCTCGGGGGCACCGACCAGGTCCGCCTTCGAGTGCTTGATCATGAAGAACGAGATCGGAGCGGCGAGCAGGATCAGCCCGGCAGCCCAGAGGAACGCGACCGAATACCCGCTCACGAAGGCGTCGAGCTGAACGGTCGGCGTCGCCGGGTTCGAGGCCAGGTAGCTCGAGATCGCGGCCGTGTACAGGGCGGTGAACAGGGCGGTGCCGATCGACCCGCCGATCTGCTGCGTCGCGGACACCGCGGCGCTGGCCACACCGGCGTCGTGCGCGTCGATGCCGGCGAGGGCGACGTTCTGCAGCGGTACGAAGATGGCTGCGAGGCCGATGCCGAGCAGGATGACACCCGGCAGGACTCGCAGCACGTAGTCGTCCTGGACAGTGACGAAAGACAACCAGGCGAGCCCGGCGGCGGCGATGACCGGGCCGATCGTCAGGGGCAGGCGCACGCCGACCTTCGGCAGGATGCCGGAGAGCGCGGTCGCGCAGACCATGATGGTCGCGGTCATCGGGAGCGAGGCGAGCCCGGAGCGCAGCGGCGAGTAACCGAGCACGATCTGGAAGTACAGGGTGAGGAAGAACAGGCCGCCGAGGAGGCTCGCTCCGGTGAGCAGCGAAACCAGGAAGGCGCCGCCGCGGACCCGGTCGGTGACGACCCGGAGCGGCAGCAGCGGGTTCGTCGCCCGGGCCTCGACGATGACGAAGGCCACGAGGAGCACGACGCCGAGGGCGAGGAAGCCGATCGTCTCGACCCGCCCCCAGCCGTTCTCGGCCTGGCTGAAGCCGTAGACAAGTGAGGCGAGGCCGGTGACGATGAGGATCACGCCGGGCAGGTCATAGCGGGTGTTTCCGTGCGCGCGGCTCTCCTGCATCAGCGGGATCGCGGCGAGGATCGCGACGAGGGCGATCGGCACGTTGACGAGCAGGCACCAGTTCCAGCTGGTGAACTCGGTGAGCACCCCGCCGAGCACGAGGCCGACGGCCGCGCCGCCGCCACCGATCGCGCCGTAGACGGCGAAGGCCTTGATCCGGTCCGTGCCGCCGGGGAAAGTGATCGTGAGGATCGCAAGCGAGGCCGGGGCGAGCAGGGCGGCGAATGCACCCTGCAGACCGCGGGAGATCAGAAGCTGGGTGGTGGTGTCTGCGAGCCCGCCGACCATGGATGCGAGCGCGAAGCCGGCCATCCCGACGAGGAAGGAGCGCTTGCGGCCCCAGTAGTCCGCGATGCGGCCGCCGAGCAGCAGCAGCGAGCCGAAGGCGAGGGCGTAGATCGTGACGACCCAGGTGCGGTCGCCGTCGCTCATGCCGAGGGCGAGCTGCGCCTTCGGCAGGGCGATGTTGACGATGGTCCCGTCGAGCACGACCATGAGCTGGGCCAGTGCCAGCACGGCGAGGAGCCACCAGCGGCGCGGGTGAGCTGCGGGATCGGACAGGGGCGGGGAGGAGACGGAGAGAGCAGGAGCGGGGGAACTCATCGAGACAGAAATCCTATTCAAACGAACTAGTTGGTTGGGATAGGTATGATCTTAGTCATGAGAAGTGACGGTGAAGCGACCCGCGAGCGAATTCTCGATGCGGCCCAGGCCGAGTTCGCCCGGTACGGACTGGCCGGCGCGCGCGTCGACCGCATCGCCACGGCCGCGAAGGCGAGCAAGGAGCGCCTCTATGCATACTTCGGCGACAAGGGCGCCCTGTTCACCGCCGTGCTCGAGGTCAACCGGCGCGACGTGATGGCCGCGATCCCGATGGACACGGACGACCTGCCCGGCTTCGTCGGCCGGGTCTTCGACCACGTCGTCGAGCACCCCGAGCACGTGCGGATGCTCGACTGGGCCAGGCTCGAGGGCGCCGCCGCGCTGCTGCCGACGACCTCGGAATGGCGCAACGGCCCGGAGGCGGCCGCGATCGCCGCCGCCCAGTCCCGGGGCGACATCGACCCCTGCTGGGATCCGGAAGACCTCGTCACCCTCGTCTTCTCGCACGCGACGTCGTGGGTGCACTCCCCCGGGGTGTTCCCCGCCCCGGGCAGCGCGCCGGAGGCATCCGTGCGGGAGCGCCGCCGCGCCGCAGCGGTCGCCGCCGCCCGCAAACTCATCGCCCCCTGAGCCGGGGCGGGCCGGGCAGCGGATGCCGCCGGCCGGCCCCCACGGCCCGCCGCTACCCCTTGAGGTGGTAGCGCACGCTCGAGAGTTCGGCGAGCAACGCAGCGGGGACCCGGTCGCCGAACTGGGCGAAGTAGTCCTCGGTGAGGTCGCACTCGGCGAGCCAGCTGGTCTTGTCGATGTGGAACAGCTGCTCCACGGTCTCCTCCGGGAGGTCGAGACCGGCGAGGTCGAGGGCGCCCGCGGCGGGGAGGCGTCCGATCGGGGTGTCGACGGCATCCGTCGACCCTTCGATGCGGCGCACGATCCACTCGATCACCCGCGAGTTCTCGCCGAAGCCGGGCCAGAGGAAGCTGCCGTCCGCGCCCTTCCGGAACCAGTTGACCTGGAAGATCTCGGGGGCGCGGCTGCCGAGGCCCTTGCCGACCTTCAGCCAGTGCGCCCAGTAGTCGGCCATGTTGTAGCCGCAGAACGGGAGCATCGCGAAGGGGTCGCGGCGGAGTTCGCCGACGGTGCCCTCTGCTGCTGCGGTCTTCTCTGAGGAGATCGTCGCCCCCATGAAGACGCCGTGCTTCCAGCTGCGGGCCTGGGCGACGAGGGGCACGTTCGTGGCGCGCCGCCCGCCGAAGAGGATCGCGTCGATCGGGACGCCGCCGAAGGCCTCCCAGTCGTCGGAGATCGAGGGGCACTGCGCCGCGGCGACCGTGAAGCGGGAGTTGGGGTGCGCGGCCGGCGTCGGCGACGAGGGCGTCCAGTCGTTGCCCTGCCAGTCGATCAGGTGGCTCGGCGGCGTCTCGGTGAGGCCTTCCCACCAGACGTCGCCGTCGTCGCGGAGGGCGACGTTCGTGAAGATCGTGTTGCCCCAGACGGTCTGCACCGCGGTGGGGTTCGTGACGACGCCGGTGCCGGGGGCGACGCCGAAGAAGCCAGCCTCCGGGTTGATCGCCCAGAGGCGTCCGTCGGGGCCGGGGCGGAGCCAGGCGATGTCGTCGCCGATCGTCTCGACCGTCCAGCCGGGGATCGTCGGGCGCAGCATCGACAGGTTGGTCTTGCCGCAGGCGGAGGGGAAGGCGCCGGCGAGGTGAACGGCGCGACCCTCCGGCGAGGTCACCTTGATCAGGAGCATGTGCTCGGCGAGCCAGCCCTCGTCGCGGGCCATCACCGACGCGATCCGCAGGGCGAAGGACTTCTTCGAGAGCAGCGCGTTGCCGCCGTAGCCCGAGCCGTACGACCACACCTCGCGGGTCTCGGGGAACTGCACGATGTACTTGGTGTCGTTGCAGGGCCACGTGACGTCCGGGCGGGTCTCGCCTGCGGCATCCGTGAGGGGGTAGCCGACGCTGTGGATGGTTTGCACCCATCGGGCTCCGGCCTCGATCAGCTCGAGCACGGCGTCGCCCATCCGGGTCATGATGCCCATGTTGAGCACGACGTATGGTGAGTCGGTGATCTCGACGCCCAGCTGGGAGATCGGGCCACCGAGCGGGCCCATCGAGAACGGCACGACGTACATCGTGCGGCCGCGCATGCTGCCGGCGAAGACGGCGCGCAGCTCGTCTTTCATCGCTGCGGGGTCGGCCCAGTTGTTGGTGGGGCCCGCGTCGTCGGGGTCCGTCGAGCAGATGAAGGTGCGGTCTTCGACCCTGGCGACGTCGGACGGGCTCGTCCGGGCGAGGTAGCTGTTCGGGCGCCACTCGGGGTTGAGCTTGATGAGCTTGCCCTCTGCGACGAGCTGCTTGGAGAGTTCGTCGGCCTCCCGGCTCGAACCGTCGCACCAGATAACTTCGTCCGGCTGGGTCAGCCGGGCGATGGAATCCACCCAGGACTGGAGATTGGGATCCGTGGTACCGGCAGTGTCGTCGGAATCGCTTCCGCTGGATGTGACTCGGAAGTGGGCGATGGTCATCTCCTGGCCTTTCTCGGTATGGGGTGTGCAGCGGATGCCTGCGGTCGTGATCGATGCATCCGCGCGGCTTGTCGTCGGGCGTCCGTAACTCTGTGCTGCAGAACCAGAATGCGCGCAATCTTCCCTCCTGGATCAAAAAACTCATTTTAAGAATCGCGCTTCTTTAGATATTGTTAAGGAATGTCGACTCGAGCCTCTGATCTCGTCACCCTGGGCCTGCGCATCCGCCACTATCGCGGCGAGCGCGGCCTCACCCTCGACCAGCTCGGCGAAAAGGTCGGACTCGCAGGCAGCCAGCTGTCGCTCATCGAAAACGGCCGGCGGGAACCGAAATTGTCGATCCTGCAGGACGTCGCGACCGTGCTCGGCGTCCCGATCGCCGACCTGCTCAACGGCGAGGCGCCGAACCGGCGGGCCGCGCTCGAGATCGAGCTCGCGCGGGCGCAGAAGAACCCGCTCTACGGTGCGCTCGGCCTGCCCGAGGTCAAGGTCACCAAGGGCATGCCGGTCACTGCCCTCGAGTCGCTCATCGGGTTGCACCGTGAGCTTGCGCGGCGCGCGAGCGAGGCGATCGCGACGCCGGAGGAGGCCCGGCGGGCGAACACGGAGCTGCGCGAGCTCATGCGCGAGCAGAACAACTACATGCCCGACATCGAGGAGCTCGCCGAGGACCGGGTGCGGGCGTCCGGTCACGTCTCCGGAGCACTCACGCACCGCGAGGTGAGCGTGATGGCCGAGCAGCTCGGCTTCAGCCTGATCTATGTCAACGACCTGCCGAACTCGACCCGCTCGGTGACCGACCTCGTCAACCACCGGATCTACCTGCCGCCGGCGTCGATCCCCGGCGGGCACGGGCTGCGGTCGATGGCGCTCCAGGCGATGGGGCACCGGCTGCTCGGGCACGAACGCCCGGCGAGCTACGCAGAGTTCCTCTGGCAGAGGCTGCAGATCAACTACTTCGCGGCCGCGTGCCTGATGCCGCCTGCCGCGTCCGTCGCGTTCCTCGCGCGCGCGAAACGCGAGCGCGAGCTCTCGGTCGAGGATTTCCGCGACGCGTTCGGCGTGACCCACGAGGCCGCGGCCCTCCGCCTGACCAACCTCGCCACCTCGCACCTGGACATGCCGCTTCACTTCCTCAGGGTCACCGGCGACGGCGCCCTGCAGAAGGGCTACGAGAACGACGGCCTGCCGCTGCCGGTCGACGTAACCGGTTCGATCGAAGGCCAGTTCGTCTGCAAGCAGTGGAGTGCCCGCAGCGCCTTCACGCATACCAACCGCACGACCGAGTTCTACCAGTACACCGACACTCCGGCCGGCACCTTCTGGTCGGCCACCCAGACCGGGGCGGCGGATGGCGGCGAATTCTCGATCAGCGTCGGGGTGCCGTTCGTGCACGCCAAGTGGTTCCGCGGACGCGAGACCGTGCAGCGAGCCGTGTCGCGCTGCCCGGACGAGTCCTGCTGCCGCCGGCCGGCCTCCGACCTGGCCGCGCACTGGGCCGGTCACGCCTGGCCGAGCGCCCGCCTGCACGCGCACGTGCTCTCGCCCCTGCCGAGCGGCACCTTCCCCGGCGTCGACGACACCGAGGTCTACGAATTCCTCGAGGCCCACGCGGCCCCGTGATCGGATGGTGTTTTGGCGTCCGGCTGGGTCGAGTATGTGTGTGGGGATTCCATGTTTCGAAGCAACGCCACCTTCCACGGTGGTCTCGCGTTCTTACGCCCGCACCGGATCAGGGCCTACGCTGCGATTAGTCGGGCCGTTTCCGACAGAAAAGGAAGAGAACATGCCGACAGACCAGTATCACGAGCCGCCTCAGGAGTTGTCTGCCGAGGTGCGTACGTTCGCCAGGATGTGCGCAAGCCTCTCCGAAGAAGCCGAAGCAATCGGCTGGTATGAACAACGCATAGCCGTTGAGCAGGATTCCGCCGCCCGCGCCATCATGGAGGATTCGCTCGGCGAAGAGTACAAACATTTCAGTATGGAACTGGAGTTCCTGCTCCGCGCAAAGCCGAAATGGCGAGAAATCGCTCAGGGCATCCTCTTCACGGACGGCGATATCGTCTCGCACGGTGAGAAGGCGGAGGCGGAAGCCGATTGAGTGCGCCGCGCGCGTTCGCCACAATGTAACGGAGAATGGCTCCTCAACGGCGGCACAAAAATGAGCACCGGAAGGGCCGGAGCGATCTTCGCAGTCTCGGCATTGGCGACGCTCGTCGCCGGCGTCGTTCTGGAGTTGTCCGGCGATGCGGCGGCGAACCAGCTGGGAGTCTCTGGAATCATCTTCGGTGCCACGATCCTGGCCCTGGCGACCTCGCTGCCCGAGCTCTCCACCGGTCTGCAGTCCATCAAACAGGGCGACGACAACGTCGCCATGAGTGACATCTTTGGAGGAAATGCCTTCCTCCCGGTGCTCTGCCTGTTCCTCGTCGGTATCGCGGGGCTCTTCACCATCGCGTCCTGACCGCGGGGCGAGCGTACCCGGTGGGAGTCGTCGTGTCTGGCAGCGGATGCAACGGATGCCGACATGTACGTTCCGACCCAGTTGCGGAGAGCGGATGCGCCGGAGCGAGTGCGTCAGGCGGGTGCGGCAGAGAGGGTGCCCGGCGGGAGACCGAGTTCGTGCTCTGCGACGGTGCGCACGAGGTCGCGCTGGCCGCGGGCGTCGCCGTAGCGCACGACGGCGTGCGCGTTGATGCCGTCGATGATCGCGAGGAGCTGCCAGGCCAGGGCGCCGCTGTCGGCGACGGCGAACTCGCCGCGCGCGCAGCCCCGGTTCAGGAGGGCCACGAGGAACGCCTGCCAGGCATCCATCTGCACGCCGACCTCACGGGCAAGGGCGATGTTGCGGCGCCCGACGCTCCAGGCGTCGAGCCATACGGTCGTCACGGCACTGCGATCGGGGCCCAGGAGTGTGTCGATCAGCGCGCGCAGCGCCTCGACGGAACTCGGGAGAGCGGAGAGCTCCTTCGTGATCTCCGCGAGCTCTGCGCCGGCGATCGAGCCGAAGGTCGTCGCGACGAGGCCCTCCGTGCTCGGTTCGTAGTGGCTGACCAGGGCGGGTGTGACACCGATCCGGGCCGCGATCGCGCGGAGCGTGATGGCGTCGAGACCGTCGTAGCGGGCGATCTCGCGGGCCGTGCGCGCGATCTCGGCGGCGCGCTCGGGACCGGACTTGCGCTTGACTCGGCTCGGAAGGGTTGACATCGCACCTCAGTGTATATAGTTATGCCTCGGGCTTATTGATCAAGTGATCAACTGGCTCCCTATCCTTTCTTCGACCGCCGTTGCCGGCACCCCAGGAGACGCCTTGCAGCTCATCATCGCCCCCGCCGCCCCGCCGCTGACCCGGGTCGCCGACGCCGCACCCACCCCCGCCCCGCTCCGGGTCGGGCTCGTGCAGCACCGCTGGCACGCGGACGACGCGACCCTCCGCGCCGAACTCGCAGAGGGCATCCGCCTTGCCGCCGCCGCGGGGGCGCGGATCGTGTTCCTCCCGGAACTGACCCTCCGCAAGTACCCGGGCAACCGTCGTGCGACCGGCGTGCCCAAGCTCGACGCCGAGGACCTCTTCACCGGCCCGACCTTCGCCTTCGCCGCCGAGCAGGCCCGCGCGCACGGCGTCGTCGTGCACGCCTCGCTGTTCGAGCGGCCGGACCCGGCCGACCAGCCCGGCGACCCGCGCGGCTACAACACCGCGATCATCGTCTCCCCCTCCGGCGAGCTGCTCGGCCGCACCCGCAAGCTGCACATCCCCGTGACCGAGGGCTACTACGAGGACACCTACTTCCGCCCCGGGCCGCCGGAGAATGCGTACCCCGTCTATGCCCCGGCCGAACTCGACGGCGCCCGCATCGGCATGCCGACCTGCTGGGACGAGTGGTTCCCCGAGGTCTCGCGCCTCTACGGCCTTGCGGGGGCGCAGATCCTCGCCTATCCGACTGCGATCGGCTCCGAGCCGGGCTTCCCGGCATTCGACACCCAGCCGATCTGGCAGCACGTCATCGTCGGCAACGGTATCACGAGCGGCCTGTTCATGGTCGTCCCGAACCGCTGGGGCGATGAGGGCGACCTGACCTTCTACGGCTCCTCGTTCATCTCCGACCCCTACGGGCGGATGCTGGTCCAGGCCCCCCGCGACAAGTCGGCCGTGCTCGTGGCCGACCTCGATCTCGCCCAGCGGGCCGAGTGGCTGGCCCTGTTCCCGTTCCTGGGAACGCGCCGGCCCGACAGCTACGGACGCCTGACCACCCCGGTCGAGCAGGGGCATCCGTTCGGTGCGGACGCGGACTCGAGCGCGGGCGCGGGCGCGGCGGCCCGCGCATGACCTGGCGGATGCCCGCGGAGACCGCGTTGCAGGAGCGGGTCTGGATGGCCTTCCCCTCCGACGGCTACACGCTCGGCGACACGGCGGCTGAGGCGGAGGATGCGCGCAGCACCTGGGCGGCCGTCGCGCACGCGGTGCTCGAGTTCGAGCCGGTGACCATGGTCGTCGACCCCGGGAGCGCCGGCGGGACCGGCGCACGCGACGCGCGGGCCGCCGCCGCGCGGCACCTCTCCGCCGGCGTCGACGTACTCGAGGCCCCGCTCGACGATGCCTGGATGCGCGACATCGGGCCGACCTTCGTGCTCGATCCGGCCGGGCGGCTCGGCGCCGTCGACTGGATCTTCAACGGCTGGGGCGGCCAGGACTGGGCGACCTGGGGCCGCGACGCCGACATCGCCGGGATCGTGACCCGCGCGGCCGGGGCGAGACCGGTGTCCTCGCTGCTCGTCAACGAGGGCGGCGGCATCCAGGTCGACGGCGAGGGCACCGTAATCGTCACCGAGACCGTGCAGCTCGACCCCTGCCGGAACCCGCAGGCGGACCGGGCCAGGGTCGAGGCCGAACTCGCCCGCACGATCGGGGCGACGCACGTGATCTGGCTGCCGCGCGGCCTCACCCGCGACCAGGCCCGCTTCGGCACCCGCGGGCACGTCGACATCGTCGCCGCGATCCCCGCGCCCGGCACGCTCCTGGTGCACGCCCAGAACGACCCGGCGCATCCCGACTACAGTGTGACCCGGGAGCTGCGCGCGGGGCTCGCCGCGTCGACGGATGCCGCTAGCCGGCCCTGGACGATCATTGACCTGCCCGCGCCCGCCCGGCTCTCCGACGCCGAGGGCTTCGTCGACTACAGCTACGTGAACCACCTCGTCGTCAACGGCGGCGTCATCGCGTGCGGCTTCGGCGAACCCCGGGCGGATGCCGCGGCCAGGTCGATCCTCGAGAACGCCTACCCGGGGCGGAAGGTTGTGACCGTGGACGCGCGGCCGCTCTTCGCCCGCGGCGGAGGCATCCACTGCATCACCCAGCAGCAGCCCGCGGCGGCTTAACCCGCCGCAATGTCTGGCGGTGAGGCTGTCGGCGCAGCTAGGGTATGTGTGGGCGTGTGATTTCCCCCCCTGTTCCGGGGTCCGTCGCACGGCCGACCATACCCATTTATCACTACGTAACCATTCGTCGGAAGGTCTGTCGTTCGCCCCAGCGGCTGATTCGATTTTCCAGACGGTGCCGGACCCCTCGCAGCCCTCGCTGCGGACCGGTCCCCTCCGTTCGACTGCCGACACACGGTCCCGAAACCCCTGTCGGCTGAGCACCCCGACGAAGAGGTGACGTCGAAGCGAGAAACGCGGACCCGCCGTGACCCACCCGACACCCGATACACCGATACCCGAAGCCTTCGACAAGCTGCCGACGTACACCGACGTCCGAGCGGGAGTTCTCGGATGAGTGCCACAGGCGATTTCCGTGACGTGGAACGCGAGGCCCTGCTGCGCCGCAGCCAGCGCTCCGCCGCACGCACCGCGGGGAAGAATCCGCCGGCCGCGCGCGCAAGCCAACCCGCGACCGGGACCTCTCCCGTCGTCCGGCTCGGGCGCAGCGCAGCGATCACCTTCAACCCGGCGCTCCTGAGCGCCGCCGAGCGCAGCCGGTTCAGCCGGCACATGAACGCGCGGGTGTCTCCGGGCAAGGGCGTGCTGTCCAACGCGGAGTACTACGCCCAACAGGCCTTTGTCGACGTCGCCCAGATCTCAGTGCCCACGGTGAGCGGCCGGGACAACGTGAACTGGGTGCTCAAGCGCGGCGACGGCAGCACCGAGGTCGTCCCCGACTTCGTGGCCCGGGCCGTCCAGCCGCGGGAAGCCGGTTATCCGGGCGTGGGTACGGCTGTGACCGCACCCGTTGCGGTGCCGGTTGTTCTTCTGCCCGCCGCGCTCCAGGCCGCGCCGCCGGTCACCGGACTGCCGGTTGTCGCACCGTTTACTACCGCGCCGCCGATCGCCGCATCGTTTGCGGCCGCGCCGCCGGCCGCCGCACAACCGGTCGCTGCACCGCCGCCGCGACCCAGTGCATCCGCTGCCGCTGCCGCGCTTGCCGCAGCCGCAGAGACCGCGGTCGCCCAGGCGGCCGCGGCGCAGGCCGCCGCCGCGGAAGCCGAGACGGCACAGGCCGAGGCAGCGCACGCCGCCGCCGTGCAAACCGCTGCAGCACAAGCTGCAGCACACCGTGCGGTTGAGCAGGCCGAGGCAGCTCAAGCCGCAATCGAGCAGGCCGCCCGGGCGCAAGCCGCCGCCGCACACGCCGAAGCACAAGCCGCGGCAGAAGAAGCCGCAGCCGCGCAAGCCGCCGCAGCACAGGCATCCGCGGCGCAGGCATCCGCAGCACAGGCCGCGGCCGCACGGGCCGCCGCAGCGCAAGCGATCAACGTGCCGCTCCACGTGCCACTGGCCGGCCCGTCGCGACTGCCCGCGCCGCCGGAACCGGAACCGGTGTCGACGGTGCGGTCCGCCGCGGAGTCTGCCGCACACCTCGCCGCACAGCGCGCACCCCAGGCGCCCCTGACCCGGTCAGCGCGTGCGCCGATGGCGCCCGCGCCGGGCGCGCCGATCGTGGCGAACTACGCCGGCACGGTCACGGGTTCTCAGATCCTGCGCGCCGAACGGGACCGGGCCAGGGAGATCCTGGCCAGGGCCACCGAGCTGCGCGTGAAGACCGGTCAGAAGAGCACGGGTCCGAACTATCGCGCCGCCCTCATCTCCGAGAACCGGGCGCGCACGAAGTTCTTCGAGCTGAATACCCAGACCGAGCAGGCCACCGCCCGCGAGGCGCGCATCGAGTACGCGGCGCTGCTGAGTTCGCTGACCGAGGGCACCGAGAACTATCGGATCGAGTATGAGGCGCAGCTCTCGGCGCTGCTCGCGGGCGTCACACTGCCGGCCCTGACGGAGCGGATCGCGGCCGCCGAGACGATCGTGCACCGCCAGGACGAGATCGCCGGGCTCGCGACGGATTCCGCGGAGCGCTGGGCGGCAGGCTCCCCGCAGCGGAAGGTCAACCACACCGAGTAGGCCAGGTCGCGCGGGCTCAGCGGGGCGGCATCCGGATTCCGCCATCGAGCCGGATCGTCTCGCCGTTGAGCATCGGGTTCTCCACGATGTGCCGCACGAGCGCGGCGAACTCGCTCGGGTCGCCGAGCCGGGCCGGGTGCGGAACCTGCGCGGCGAGCGACTCCCGCACCGCAGCAGGCATGCCCTGCAGCATCGCGGTGTCGAAGACGCCGGGCGCGATCGACACGACCCGGATCAGGGAGCGCGCGAACTCCCGGGCGAGCGGCAGCGTCATCGCCGCGACCCCGCCCTTCGAGGCCGCGTATGCCGCTTGCCCGACCTGTCCGTCGAAAGCTGCGACGGATGCCGTCGTCACGATGACGCCCCGCTCGGCGGTCCCGCCTCCCCCGGCTCCAGCACCTGCGCCAGAGCCGGCGCCGAGGCCGATGGCCATCTCGTCGATCGGCTCGGCGGCGAGCATCGCGGCGGCCGCGAGCCGGATCACGTTGAACGTCCCGGTGAGGTTCACCCGGATCACCCGCTCGAAGTCGTCGAGCGGGAGCGGGCCGTCCCTCCCGACGGTGCGTTCCGCCGGCGCGATTCCCGCGCACGTCACGACGATCCGCAGCGGCGCCATCGACACCGCCGCCTCGACGGCGCTGTGCACATCGCCCACGCTCGTGACGTCGCCGGCCACGAAGCGCGTCCGGTCGCCGAGGGCGGCCACGATCGCGGCCCCGGGTGCTCCCGGCAGGTCGAGCAGCACGACTGCTGCCCCCGCCGCGTGCAGGGCGGTGACGGTAGCCAGCCCGAGGCCGGAGGCGGCTCCGGTGACCAGTGCGGAGCATCCGTCGATGCGCATCTCAGAGCCTTTCGATGATCGTCGCGTTGGCCATGCCGCCGCCCTCGCACATGGTCTGCAGGCCGAAGCGGCCACCGGTGCGCTCGAGGGTGCCGAGGAGGGTGCCGAGCAGTCGGGTGCCGGAGGAACCGAGCGCGTGGCCGAGGGCGATCGCGCCGCCGTCCGGGTTGAGGCGTGCGGGATCGGCGCCGAGTTCGCGCGCCCAGACGAGCGGAACGCACGCGAAAGCCTCGTTGACCTCGTAGGCGTCGAGGTCGTCGAGATCGAGGCCGGAGCGGGCGAGGATGCGCCGGGTTGCCGGGATCACGCCGGTGAGCATCAGGAGAGGGTCGCTCCCCGTGATGGCGAAGCTGTCGAACCGCGCCCGCGGCGTGCAGCCGAGCTGGGCGGCGCGCGCAGCGCTCATGATCAGCACGGCGGAGGCGCCGTCGGTGAGCGGGGACGAGTTGCCCGCGGTGGTCAGCCAGTCGAGGTCGGGGAACCGGGCCGCGAGGGCATCGGTGCGGAACGCCGGCGGCAATGCGGCGAGGCCCGCCGCCGTGGTGCCGGGACGGACGGTCTCGTCGCCCGTGACGGAGGAGCCGTCGGGGAGCCGGACCGGGACGAGGGCGCGGTCGAAGTCTCCACGGCCGGTCGCATCCGCTGCGAGCCGATGCGAACGGGCAGCGTACTCGTCGAGTTCGGCGCGGCTGAGGCCCCAGCGGCGGGTGATCAGCTCGGCGGAGACGCCCTGGCCGACGAGACCGTTCGGGTAGCGCTCAAGCAGGAGCCGGCCGGACGGGTCCTGGCCCGGACGCAGCGAGGAACCAAGCGGAACCCGGCTCATCGACTCGACTCCGCACGCGATCACGATGTCGTAACTGCCGGCGATCACGCCCTGGGCGGCGAAGGTCGCCGCCTGCTGGCTGGAACCGCACTGCCGGTCGATCGTCGTGCCCGGCACGGACTCCGGGAATCCCGCGCTGAGCAGCGCGGTGCGGGTCACGTTGTAACCTTGCTCGCCCGACTGCGTGACGCAGCCCCCAATCACGTCGTCGACGAGCGCGGGGTCGAGGTCATTCCGGCGGACCAGCTCGGCGAGCACCCCGGCGAGCAGGTCCGCCGGGTGCACCCCCGACAGCGCTCCATTCGGCTTGCCCCGCCCGGACGGGGTACGCACGACATCGATGATCACGGCCTCGTTGCTCATGCCGACAGCCTAGGCCTATGCCGCGCCGCCGGGGCCCGCCGGCGTTGGCGCGGCGCAGGGCTCCGCGAGCAACGGGCGGGCGGATGCGCGGCGCGGGTCAGGCCGAGAGCGCCCACATCGCGACGGCGCTCGCCGCGGCCACGTTGAGGGAGTCGACGCCGTGCTTCATCGGGATCTGCACGACACTGTCCGCTGCGGCGAGGGCGTCCTCGGTGAGGCCGTCGCCCTCGGCGCCGAGCAGCAGGGCGAGCTTCTCGTGATCGCGAGACTGCACGTCACGGAGGCTGACGGCATCCGCCCGGAGGGCGAGCGCGGCGACGTGGAAACCGTGCCTCGACAGCAGGGCGCGGGTGCTCGTCCAGTCGCCGACGCGGGTCCACGGCACCTGCAGCACCGTCCCCATCGAGACGCGGATGGCGCGGCGGTAGAACGGGTCGGAGCAGCGCGGCGTGACGAGGATCGCATCCGCCCCGATCGCGCCGGCGGAGCGGAAGATGGCGCCGACGTTGGTGGGGTCTGACACGTTCTCGAGGATCACGATGCGCCGGGCTCCGGCGAGCAGGCTATCGGCGTCCGGCAGGACCGGCCGGTTCATCGCCGCGATCAGACCGCGGTGCAGGATGTACCCGGTCAGCTCGGCGAGGAGCTCCCCTGGCCCGACGAACACCGGCACGTCCTCGCCGACGAGCGCGCGCGCCTCGTCGACCGTGTTGCCGAGCGCGAGCACGGAGCGTGGCCGGTGGCCGGCACGCAGCGCCCGCTCGAGCACGAGCGCAGACTCGGCGATGTACAGGCCGTGCTCGGTGCCGCGGGCCTTCTTGAGGGCAACGTCGGTGACGTGGGCGTAGTCGACGAGTCTCGGGTCGTCGAGGTCGGTGATCGGGGTGACGGGCATCCGTTCAGTCTACGAGCCGGCAGGTGCTAGTCGGCGAAGGGGTCCGGGGTCATCGTGTATTTGGTCGAGAGGTACTCCTGGATGCCCTCCGGGCCGCCCTCGCGCCCGAGGCCGGATTGCTTGACCCCGCCGAACGGTGCGGCCGCGTTCGAGATCACGCCGATGTTGAGCCCCATCATCCCGGTCTGCAGGCGTTCGACCATGCGTTGCCCGCGGGCAAGGTCCCGGGTGAAGACGTAGCTGACCAGCCCGAACTCGGTGTCGTTGGCGAGCCGCACTGCGTCGTCCTCCTCGTCGAAGGTCGCGATCGCGAGCACCGGCCCGAAGATCTCCTCGCGCAGGATGTCACTGCCCGGCGCGACCCCGGCCAGCACGGTCGGCTCGAAGAAGGTGCCGGCGCCTTCGATCGAGTCGCCGCCGGTGAGCAGTCTCGCGCCGCGCTCGAGGGCGTCCTGCACCAGGGTGGATGCCTTCTCCACGGCCCCGGCGTTGATCAGCGGTCCGATGTTCACGCCCTCTGCGGTGCCGCGACCCACGACGAAGTCCTGCACCCGCTCGGTGACCCGGCGGGCGAACTCCTCCGCGACGGACGCCTGCACGATGAACCGGTTGGCGGCCGTGCATGCCTGCCCGACGTTGCGGAATTTCGCCGCGATCGCGCCGTCGATGGCCTTGTCGAGGTCGGCGTCGGCGAAGACGATGAACGGCGCGTTCCCGCCGAGTTCCATCGAGGTGCGCAGCACGCCCTGGCCGGCCTGGCCGATCATTCGGCGGCCGACGGCCGTCGAACCGGTGAAGCTGAGCTTGCGCAGCCGCGGGTCGGCGATGATCGGGTCGGATACCGCGCCGGAACGCGAGGTCGTGATGACGTTGAGCACACCGGCGGGGAGCCCGACCTCGGCGAGGAGCTTGGCGAAGTACAGGGTCATGAGCGGGGTCAGCGACGCCGGCTTCACAACGACGGTGCAGCCGGCGGCGAGCGCGGGGGCGATCTTGCGGGTGGCCATGGCGAGCGGGAAGTTCCAGGGCGTGATCAGGAAGCAGGGGCCGACCGGGTGCTGGGACACCAGCATCCGTCCGGTGCCCTCGGGGTTGGTGCCGTACCGGCCGCTGATGCGCACGGCCTCTTCGCTGAACCAGCGCAGGAATTCGCCGCCGTACGCGACCTCGCCGTAGGCCTCGGCGAGCGGCTTGCCCATCTCGATCGTCATCAGGAGCGCGAACTCCTGCTTGCGCTCCTGCATCAGGTCGAAGGCGCGCCGAAGGATCTCACCGCGTACCCGGGGTGGGGTCGCCGCCCAGCTGTCCTGGGCGTCGACGGCGGCGTCGAGGGCTGCTGCGCCGTCGGCGACCCCGGCGTCGGCGATCGAGGCGATGACGAGCCCGGTGGCCGGGTCGACGACGTCGAGCGTCGCCCCGTCACGCGCGGGCACCCACTCCCCGTTGATGAAGAGTTCCTTCGGAACCATCCGGAGAAGTTCGGCTTCGGTGACGTTCGTCATAGTGTCTCCCTGTCGCGAGTGTCTGCTGCTCTGCGTCATCCAGCCTATCCGCGGGCGGCCGCGCTCACATAGCGTGCAGCTCTCCGCGCACGATCGAATTTCCTGAGTGAGCCGGGTTTCCGTTGTCGGGTTCCGCCGAAACGTCGACGAGCGGGTACTGGGCGAGGTCGACGCCGTCCGGGATATCGAAGTGGCCGATGTTCCCGTCGAGCAGGCCGATGCTGATCAGGCCGGACGCATCCGCCTTGATCAGCCAGACTTCGCGGAGGGGGGCCGCCGCGGTTGCGACGGCGAGACCGGTGAGGTCGACGACGACCTCGCGATGACCGCCGGGAGTCACCTCGACCGCCGCACTGCCGCTCGCCTTCCAGCCGGGGAAGGGCGTGAGCTGGGCCTCGAAGGTGATGGGCGCCGTCGCGGGCGGGCGGAGTGCGTCGGCCCAGCGGGCGGCGCCGAACCCGGCGAGGAGCAGCGCCAGGCTCGCCGCCGCGGCGATGAGGACCCGCACCCAGGTTCGGGTCGTGGACCTCACACGTCGGCGAGGCCGCAGCCGGGCAGGCGAGTCGGAAACGCGGGGGGTCGCCGGCTGCGCAGCGGGGGGCGGCGACGGCGAAACGGGCAACTCTGCCACGGGCACCGGCAGGGCCGCGACCGGCCGGGCAGGCACCTTAATTGCGGGATCCCCCGCGGATGCCTCCCGACTGCCCGGAAAAAGGTCCGAGACCTCGGAGGCATCGGACGCGGCGGACGCGTCGGAGACCTTGTACCCGTCGTACCCATCGGACACGTCATACCGCTCGGAAACGTCGCACCCCTCGGAGTTGTCGGAGGCGTCGTACACGTCATAGACGACACCGGCAGCCTCTGCATCCGCAGGGCGCACGAAGTCACGGAGCCTCGGTTGTGCACCGACAGCGCCGCTGAGGCTGAGAGTTGAGTGGATGCCCGCCCATACGGAGCCCGCGGGCTCGGTCAGGCTGATGTGCCGGGCGGACCTGCCGACCGAGGCGGTGTGCTGCAGGGAGATCAACTCGAGCGCGCACTGCGGGCACACCGAGAGGTGCACGCGTTCCGCCTCGGTGAGGTCGAATTCCGCGAGGGCGATGAGTGCGAGGTCGTCGCGGTCAATATGTGTCATCTTCGGCCTCCAATCGGGCTCGCAGGCGGCCAAGGCTTCGGCGGATGTGGCTCTTGACCGTTCCCAGCGGCAAATCGAGCATCGCGGCGATCTGCGCGTGCGTGAGGTCAGCATAGAACGCGAGTTGCATGACACGTTGCGGGACGGGCGGGAGCCGCTGCAACTCTTCGGCGAACATCACCCGGTCGGCGACGTCAACCGAGTCGTCGACGGAGGTCGTCCGCAGTTCGCCCGCAACGGCCTGCTCGATCCGGCGGCGCCTTGATCGTGCCTCATGGGTGTCCGCGACGGTGTGTCGGGTGATCCCAACGATCCAGGCGGGGAGCCGCGCCCGCTCGGGATTGTAGTTGTCCCGTCCGCGCCAGGCCGCGATGAAGACCGTCTGCGTCACGTCCTCCGCTTCGCCGGGATCTCCGAGCGACCGCACCGCGATCGTGTAGACGAGCGACGACCACCGTGCGTAGGCCTCGGCAAGGGCACGTTCATCCCCCGCTTGGAACGCGGCGGCAAGTCGCACGTGGTCGACGTCATCGATGGGTACGGTCACGGGGTCTCGTCGCCTCCCAACTGTCAGGGTGATGTGATTGCCGGTCATCGTCGGTCCCTGCGGGGAGCGTCGCGCCGGACGTCGTCGGCGACAGCATAGCCAATCCCGCTCATCAGGGAACCGGCATCGCGGAAACGATCACGTTCGAGAGGTACCGACGTGCCGTGTAGTCGAATTCGCCACCGCAGGTGACGAGGGTGAGGCGGGCGGGCCCGGTCCGGTCGAAGACCGCCGGCCAGGGTACATCGGGCTTCAGGGTGAGGGCCACGGACTCGACGCGGTAGCGCCGTTCACCGCCATCCGCCAGAAAGAGCACGATGTCCGTGCCGGCCGGCGCCGTCGCGAGCCGGGAGAACGGACCGATGTCGTATTCGAGGGAGTCGACGTGCGCGGCGATCACGGTCGCGCCGGACGAACTGGCCGGGGCCGGACCGAACTGGTACCAGGCGGCGATCGCCGGATTCTTCGGCAGGCCCATGCCGCCGGTGTCGCCGAGTCCGACGGCTTCGATACCCATATCGATCCCGAGCGCCTCGATCCTGATCCGCACCGGTGCGACCAGTGCCACGCCCTGCACCGAGCGGATGTCGGCGCTCACCCCGGTGACGAGTGGCACCGCCGGAGGGAGCGGAGTCGCCGTCGGAGCGGGAGGTATCGGCGCGGCTGCGGACGGTTCGGGGAGTGCAGACGATTCTGGAAGCGCAGAAGCGCCCGTCGCGGGGAGCTGCATCGGCGCACCGGCAAGGCTCCCCGCGACGGACGTGCTCCCGCATCCGCTCAGCATCAGCATCAGCATCAGGGCAGCTGCGGAGAGCAGGACAAGGGCCACAGCAAGCATCCCGATTTTGCCCGCCGTGGCTCTCATCGTTCTCCCTCAGTCCTCGTTCGCGCGCTCAGCGACGCACTCGGCGGAGTCCGAGGAAGCTGGCCGACCCGAGGCCGAGCAGCAGCACGGCGATGCCGGCGAGCCAGAACGGGGTCGTGTCCGCCGGCCGGTTGGTCGCGACGAGACCGGCCTCACCGGCGGGAATGCCGTTGGGGTCGGAGTTCATGCCCGCGACCGTCTGCACGGCGACAGCGAGGCTCTTATCGGCGAGGCTGCCCCAGGCGTAGACGATCGTGTCGACTCCCTCGGCCACCTTCACATCGGCCGGGCCGATCACGGGTGCCGTGGTGCCGGTGGCCGCAACGACGGCCGAGATCGTGCCCGCGGGAATCGTCAGGACCGACTCCTTCGGATTGGAAAGGTTCGAGATCGCGACCGCGCCATTCGCCAGGACGTCGACAGCGGGCGCCGCGGCGACGTGCCGCACGACGAGGCGGCCAGAGCCGGCGGCAATCATGGACGTGTCGTTGGTGAACAGGGTCGCCGTGGGCTTCGCGTCTGCTCCGAGGTGCGCGACTGCAGTGTAGTTCATACCCGCCTCGAGCTTGAGGTCGACCGGGCCGATCGCGGGTTTGCTCGCATCTGCTGCGTCGGAGGGCGTGATGGCGACCGAATAGGTGCCGGCGGGGAGGTCGAGGGGACCGGCCATGTCACCCGGTTTGAAGTTGTCAATCGTCAGTTTGTTGTTGATGTAGACATCGACGGTGAGTCCGGGGACGCCGTGAAATACCGACAGTTTCGCATCATCCGTGGCGGCGCTGGCGGGGGCGAGACCACCGAAAATGACGAGCGCTCCGATCGAAGCGGCCGTGAGAGAGGCGGTGAGTGAAGCTTTGAATTCTGTGCTGTGTGTCGCGTGCATCATGTCCTCCTACGGTGGGGGTGAGCTGCTTCTTACCCTTACTTCCTGTTCAGATGCCATTTCGGATGCAGCGGCAGGAAAGAATTCCTCGAGGAGAATGAGCGCCCGGCTTCGGACGGACGGAGACCGGCCTGCGCAGTGGGTGTCTGCGCAGGCCGGTCCGCTCGAGCCGGCCGCTGACTTTTCAGTGCCGGCGGTCAGTGCCGGAGGTCAGTGCCGGCGGTCAGTGCCTGTGGCCCTTCTCGAGTGGAACCGTCTGCACGGCGAGCGCCAGGGTTCCGTCGGCGAGGCTGCCGTAGGCGTACACGATGGTGTTCGTGCGCTTCGCAATCGAGACATCGGCCGGCCCGAGGAGCGGGTCGGTGGTGCCCGTCGCGGCGACGGCCGCCGAGATCGTCCCCGTGGGGAGGGTGAGTTCGACCTCGTCGGGGTTGGTGAGGTCGGTGATGGCCGCGGCACCGTTCGCGAGCACGTCGACGGACGGCGCTGCCGCAACGTGACGGACCGTGAGCCGGCCTTCACCCTTGCCAACCGGGTCGGGGTTGTTCGTGAACAGGGTGGCCGTCGGCGTCCCTGCCTCGGTGAGGTGAGCCACGGCGGTGTAGTTGTCGCCGCTCTCGAGGGTGAGGTCGACAGGGCCGATCACCGGGTTGCTCGCATCCGCTGCGGCGGCAGCGGTGATCGCGACCGAGTAGGTGCCGGGGTCCAGGGACAGGGTGTCCGAGAAGGAGCCCGGCGTGAAGTTGTCGAGCGTGAGGGCTCCGTCGACATAGACGTCGACGGTGACCCCGGGGATACCGTGGAACACGGTCAATTCGGCGGGCCCGTTGTCACCGGAACCGTGACCGTGCCCCCCGTCCCCGGCGTACGCCGGCCCGAATCCTGCGAGAGCTACGAGTACACCGGCTGCGGCGCCTACGGCTAGAATTTTGCGCATGGTTACCTCCTGCTTGTCGTGGTGGTGGGAGGCAGCATTGCCTCCCACCCCCACTTCGGGTGGTACCCCGCATCCGGATGCACCCGCGGCCAAAACTGTGGCCGATATGGACAACAGTTCCCGGTGGGCGGGCAACAGGTGTCCCCATCGGCAACAGTTGCCGGGCCACGAGGGTGGCGGAACAGGTGCTAGGCGGTCGCGAGGTCCGCTGCGGTGGTCAGGGTGGCGCCGGCGTACGCCAGCTCGGCGAGGGCTGCAGCACTCGCGTCCGGGTCGACGCCGGCCATGAGGTCGGTGAGCACGCGCACCCGCTGGCCGTGCTCGAGCGCATCGAGACCCGAGGCCCGCACACAGTGATCGGTCGCGATTCCGACGATGTCGACATCCGTCACCGCGTGCTCGATCAGCACCTCTGCCGTGCGCGCGCCCGACTCGTCGACGCCGGCGAAGATCGAGTACCCCGGTTCGCCCTGTCCCTTGCGGATATGCACGGTCCCGGCCGGTAGCGCGAGATCCCGGTGGTAGTCGGCGCCGGGAGTGTCCGCGACGCAGTGAACCGGCCAGGTGCCGGTGTAGTCGGGCTCTGCGCCCGCCGCGGCGAAGTGGCCACCGTTGTCGCCCGCCGCGTTGTGCCAGTCGCGCGAGGCGAAGACATAGTCGTAGTGCAGCGGATGCTCCGCCAGCAGTCTGCTGATGCCCGCGGCCACGGCTGCCCCGCCGTCAACCCCCAGGGCGCCGCCCTCCGTGAAGTCGTTCTGCACGTCGATGATGAACAAGGCCCTGGCCACGGTGCTCCGTTCTGGGTTCTGCGCCTGCGTGAGACGCTAGGTATTAGAGAGGTTGTTTCCGCAGCGATAGAACGCCGCCGTGATGGTGTCGATCGCCTGCTTCGCATTATCACCCACATCACCGAGCGCGTAAACGACGAAGGTGAGCGGAGTCCCGTCCGCGGCGTGGATGATGCCGGCGAGGGTGTACCCGGTGTCGATCCAGCCGGTCTTCGCGAACACGGAACCGTCGGCGTCCGCGTTCTTGCCGGTGAACCGGTCGCTGTAAGAGAGGGAACCGGTCTTGCCGCCGGCGACGGGCAGTCCGTCGAAGATGACCCCGAGATCGCCCTCGCGTGCGTTGATCTTGATGAACAGCTTGGTCAGGTACGACGGTGGAACGGCATTGTTGTCGCTCAGGCCGGAGCCGTCGGCGATGACGATGCCGGTCGTGTCGATTCCATACGTCTGCAGCCCGGCGACCGTCGATTTCTTGAGTGCCGAGAAGGTGTTGCCCGCGCCGGACTTGACCGCGACGAGCCGCGCGAGCATCTCGGCGATGGTGTTGTCCGAGACGATGAGCGCCTGCTTGATCAGTGTCGACACCGGCTGCGACTGGACCGATGCGAGCTGGGTTGCCCCGGCCGGCGCCGTGCCACGGGTGACCGTGACGCTGCTGCCGAGAAGGTCGGCGAATGCCTGCCCGGCGCGCCCGATCGGGTCGCTGCTGCGGGCGGAGGTGCTCTGCTTCGGGTTGTCTCTGTCGCCGTCGACCTGCAGGGCGGTGATCTCGGGCATGTACCCGTCGGTGAGTTCCTTGCGGTTCCAGCTGGGGTCCCACGCCGGGTCTCCGAACAGGGAGGAGTCGAGCACGAGGGAGGTGATCGGGACGTTCGCGGTCGCGGGGTCGGCTTGCCACGCCGCGACGGCCTGCACGGCGAGGGTGTCGAGGTGTGCCGCTCCGGTATAGGTCGACTCCGCCCCGCTGGGCAGCCGGGAAAGGGTCAGGTCCCCGCCGCCGACGAGCACGAGTGAACCGGGTTCCGCGCCCTTCACGACCGTCGTCGTCGCCCGGTAGTCGGAGCCGAGAACGCTCAGCGCCGCGGCGGAGGTGAGGACCTTGAGCACGCTCGCGGTGCGCGAGGGCGTGCTGCCGCCCCGGTCGAAGAGGACCTCGCCCGTCGTCGCGTTCACGACCTGGGACTGGAAGCTGCCGAGGCGGGAGTCGGTGGACAGTGCGGCGACGGAACACGTGCGCAGGTGGCTCGCGGGGACGATCGCTCCGGGAACCGGGCGCACGGGGATCGGCGTGGGCGTCGGGGTCGGGGTGGGCGTCGGGGTCGCGGAGTCCGTGACCGGGAGGGAGACCGGCGCGGAGGCGCGCGTGGACGCGCCGGCGACGACGGCGCCGCTGCCGAGCAGGGCGAAGGCAACGGCCCAGGACAAGGCCCAGGAAGCGGTGCGGTGCCGGGCGAGGAACCCGGCGATCCCGGCCGCTCCGGGGCCGCTCACTCCGGGGCGATGCGGGGCGGCGTCCTGGGCTCCTGGACCCTGCGGCGCGGTGCTGTCCTGATCGTTCACGCCTGTACTGTACCTGCGTCCGCTGTGAGGCGCGCGGCCAGCCACTCGTCGAGAACGGCGGCGGGCACCGGCGGAGACACGTGGTAGCCCTGGGCCTGGTCGCAACCGAACCGCGCGAGCTGCGCGTACGCCTCGGCGTCCTCGACCCCCTCGGCCACCATCCGCAGCCCCAGGCTGTGGGCGAGGTGGATGCTCGACGACACCACTGCGGCGGCGCGCTTGTCACCGTTCAGCGGCGCCACGAACGAGCGGTCGAGCTTGAGCTCGTCGATCGGGAGTTCGCGGAGGTAGGCGAGCGAGCTGTAACCCACGCCGAAGTCGTCGACGGCGATGCGGATGCCGCGGGCACGCAGTCTCCCGAGGATGTCGCTCGCCCGGCCGCGATCGTCGAGTAGGAACGCCTCGGTGATCTCGAACATGAGGGCAGTCGCCGGGAGGTCCCGCGCGGTGAGCATGACGCCGACCCGTTCAGGCAGGCCGGAGTCGAGGAGCGAACTCGCCGCGAGGTTGACCGCGATCGTGAGCCTCTCGCCGCGACGGTGCCACACCGCGGCCTGGTCGAATGCGAGTTCGAGGACCCGCTCCGTCAGCGTCTGCATCAGGCCGGCGTCCTCGACGAGTTCGAGGAATTCGCTCGGGTAGAGCAGGCCGCGTTTCGGATGGTTCCAGCGCACGAGGGCCTCAACCCCGCGCACCTCCCCGCCGGAGAGTTCGACCTTCGGCTGGTAGTGCAGCACCAGCTGGTTGGTCACAAGCGCCGCGCGCAATTCCTCGAGGGTGCGCAGCCGGGTGTCGCCATGGCTGTCGTCGACCGGGTGGTACACGCGATGTCCGCCGCGCCGCACCTTGGCCCGGTACATCGCCATGTCGGCCTTGCGCATCAGGATGCCGAGGCTCTCGCCGTGCTCGGGGCTCAGCGCGATCCCGATGCTCGCGCTCGACTGCAGCGAGATGCCTTCGAGCGTGTGCGGTGCCGCGAGGGCGGATTGCACCTTCATCGCGACGACTTCGGCCTCTTCCCGGCCGGAGTCGCGGAGGAAGATCGCGAATTCGTCGCCGCCGAGCCGCACGAGGAGGTCGTCCGCGCCGAGCTGGGCGCCGATCCGCAGGCCAACCTGTACGAGGAGCACGTCCCCGACGTCGTGCCCGAGACTGTCGTTGACCTCCTTGAACCGGTCCAGGTCGAGCAGGAGCAGGGCATTGCGCCCGCCGAGGGCCAGCCGGGCGGGCACTTCGGCGTAGAGGGCCCGCCGGTTCGGGAGCCCGGTGAGGTCGTCGCTGCGGGCCAGCCTGGCGAGATCGCCCATCCGGCCGAGTTCCCGGAATGCGATGACCGTGCGGGCTGACGAGACGACGAGGGTGGCGGCGGCGAGCCCCACCGTCACCTGTGACTCTCCGTGCCTGCTCGAAACCAGGAGGACGGCGAGACCTGCGATCGTCGCGACGACAGGGACCGCGAGCACGCCGGATCCGCTCGCCGAGGCGCCCGGCCGGTCTGCTGCATCCGTGCCGCGTTCGGCCGTGCCTCCGTCGCCCGTGCCCTCGTCGTCCGTGTCCGGGGTCGCTGCCGTGCGCAGCCACGTCGCGACGAGCGCGAGTCCGATCGACCAGCCGGCGTCGAGCCAGTGGCCGACCACGTAGGTGCCGTTGAGCTTGCCCAACGCGAAGAGGATGTCCCCCGCGGCGAACGAGAGCAGCCCGCCCACGAGCAGGATCCAGCTCTGGCCTGCCATCAGGATCGGTGACGCCGCGATCGCGACGACCGCTGCGACGATGACGAGGTCGAGCACGGGACTCGCGATGCCCACAAAGGTGGAAATGGACGGCGGCCCCTGGGCGCCGACCGCGAGCACGGGCCCGAGCACGGCGGACACGACAGCGGCGGCGCCGAGACCGCCGACGACGCAGTCCAGCGCGATCGCGAGGGAAAGGCTCCGCAACTGGTGCCGCACGACGGTGAACAGGGCGGCGAGCATCAGCGGGTAGAAGGCGAGGTAGCAGAGCTGGGCGAGGGCGGCCAGCACCGGCACCCAGTCCCCGGCCGGCAGGTCGGCGGCCGCGAAGAAGCCATTGCCAATCACGAACACGGTCACGGCCGAGGCGGCGAGCCTGGCCTGCAGTCGATTCGACCGGGTGCGCGCGACCGCCACCCAGCAGACGATGAGGGGCGCGGCGGCGGCGAGCACCCCGAGCAGGATGAACGCGGAGGAGACGTAGTCCGCCGGTGCCCGCAGCACGAGGCTCGCCACGTGCGCCGCGATGATCAGCCAGAGCGCCCAGAGCATCCAGCGGTCCAGGCCCTGGCGGCGCGGCGTCACGACGGCCGTCACGGTGACGCCGTGAGGGCGAGTCGACGTTCTGCGAGCCACCTGTCGAGTTCGCCGGCTGGCATCGGCCGGGACATGTGGAAGCCCTGGGCCTCGTCGCAGCCGTACCGGGCCAGGTCGGCGTAGACCTCGGCGTCCTCGACACCCTCGGCCACCATCGTGAGCCCGAGGCTGTGCGCCAGTTCGATCGTCGAGGAGACGAGGGCGGCCGCGCGCGGGTCGTCCTTCATCGGCGACACGATCGACCGGTCGAGCTTGAGTTCGTCGACCGGCAGGTCGCGCAGGTACGCGAGCGAGCTGTATCCCGTCCCGAAGTCGTCGATGGCGATGCGGATGCCCCCCGCCCGCAGCCGGGTCAGGATCGCGGTGGTCCGGGCGCGGTCCTCGAGCAGGAATTCCTCGGTGATCTCGAGGATGAGGGCGGATGCCGGCAGGCCGCGGTCCGCGAGCATCGCCGCGGTCCGCTCCGGCAGTTCCGCGTCGACGAGCGCGCTCGCCGTCAGGTTGACGGCGACGGTCAGGTCGGCACCGCGGGAATGCCAGACGGCGGCCTGGTCGAGGGCCATGTCGAGCACCTGTTCGGTCATCGCGTTCATCAGACCGGCCTCTTCGACGATGCTCAGGAAGTCACCGGGCTGGACGAGTCCGCGCACCGGGTGGTTCCAGCGCACGAGCGACTCGACACCGCGCACGGCCCCGGTCGCGAGGTCGACTTTGGGCTGGTAGTAGAGCTCCAGCTGCCGCTCGGCCAGGGCCACGCGCAGCTCCTGGAGGGTGCGAAGCCGGGCGGCGCCGTGGCTGTCGTCGCTCGTGTCGTAGACCCGGTGACCGCTGCGGCTTGCCTTCGCCTTGTACATGGCCATGTCGGCTTTGCGGAGGAGGCCGGTCAGGTCGAGGGCCTGGCCGGGATAGAGGGCGATGCCGATGCTGACCGTGGTCTGCAGGGTGATTCCTTCGAGCAGGTACGGCCGGGCGAGGGCTTCCCTGAGCGTCCCCGCCACGATCACGGCCTCCGCCTCCCCGGCGTCGGCGAGCAGGATCGCGAATTCATCGCCGCCGAGCCGGGCGACGAGGTCGGTCCCCCGGACATGGCTCGTGAGGCGAGTCCCGACCTGCACAAGCAGTTCGTCCCCGACATCGTGCCCGAGGCTGTCGTTGACCTCTTTGAAGCGGTCCAGGTCGAGGAGCAGCAGGGCCCGGTTGGCACCGGAGGTGAGGCTCAACGGCACCTCGGAGTAGAGGGCGCGCCGGTTGGGCAGCCCGGTGAGGTCGTCCGTCCTGGCCTGCCTGCGCATGTCGCCCATCCGCCGCAGTTCACGGAACGCGAGCGTCGTGCGGGCTGCGGAGAGGACCACGGCCCCTGCCGCGAGGGAGATGGCGAGCGGGGAGACCTCGATCTCGCTCGCGATCAGGAGGACGACGAGTCCCGCGGTCGTAGCCAGGACAGGGAGGGAGAGCGCCCAGCGCATCACGGCCGTGTCGCGGACGGCCGGCGCCGGCGGCACGGGCCTGGCCGAGCGGTGCGCCCACAGGGCCATCAGTGCGAGGCCCGCGATCCAGCCGAGGTCGAAAGGCGACGCCGTCGAGTAACTGCCCTCGATGGTCATCCCGGTGAGGGAGAAGCCGATGTCGGCGGCGGCGAAGAGCAGCAGCCCCGCGACCAGCATGAGCAAGTTGCGCCCGGCACTGATCGACCGTGAGGCGGCAACACCGGCGAGGGCGGCGAGAACAAGGATGTCCAGGAGGGGATTCACGGCGGCGACGAACGAGTCGAGCGAGAACGGCCTCCCGAATGCCCTGTCGATGCTCGGGCCGAGGAGGACGACGACGAGGGAGGCCGCGCCGAGGGCGCCGACGGTGCTGTCGAGAGTCACACCCCAGGACAGCCGCCCCTTCTGCCGGTAGACCAGGACGGCGAGGGCCGCGAGCACCAGCGGGTAGAACGAGAAGAAGAGCGCGGTCGCAAGGATCGCCAGCGAGTCGGAGGCAATGCCCGCGAAGACCAGGTAGACTAGGGAGAAGAGAATGCCCGACAGGGAATAGGCGCTCAGGGCTAGGGCAGTGAGGACCAACTCGGTCCGGCGCGCCGCGGCGCGATGGACCGATATCCAGCAGAGAACGATGGGCGCGGAGAAGGACAGCACCCCCACGATGTCGCCGACCGGGGTCCGAACGCCTGCGACACCCGCGACGAGGGTCTGGACCGCCGACGCCGCCACCAGCACGATGAGTGACCAAACGAGCCAGGCATCCGACCGTGGCGTGGCTGCACCTCGCCTGCGATCCTCCCGCACCAGCAATTCCATTGGATCCGAGCTCTCGATTGCCGTACCGTCCGGCCGGGGGTCATCCCCGGGTCGCGGTTGCCTGTGAGGTCAGGCTACCGTGCCTGAAGCACTAGCGTCGGCTGGTCAGCGGCCTATTCACCCGGGTAGCGCAGTCCGATCCGTTCCCGGACTGTGTCGAGGGTCTCCATGATGCTCACCATCTCCGCGACCGGGAGCAGGTCGCTCTCGGTGAGGCCGGCGCGGATGACCCGCTCGGCTTCGACCGCCTGGAATTGCATCCCGCGGCCGTTCACGGCAGACACGTACGATTCGAGCACCTCGCCGCTGCTGTTCAGCACCCGGAAACTCGTCGGCGAGTACCAGACCGCGTCGATCTCGATCCGGCCGAGCGTGCCCAGGATCACGGCCGTGTTCGTCCCGGCCGTGTCGCTCGCCGAGAGCGTGACGGCGATCTGGCCGCCGGGGTAGCGGAAGGTCGTCGCTACCTGGGCGTCCGCTCCCGTCGCCTTGAAGGTCGCCGCGGCGAGGATGGTCTCCGGCGTGCCGAAGAGCTCGGAGGCGAAGGTGATCGGGTACACGCCGAGGTCGAGGAGCGCACCGCCGCCGAGTTGCATCGAGTTGAGCCGGTGCCCGGGGTCGTCGGGGAGATCCTGGGTGTGGTCGGCGATCAGGGTGTGCACGTCGCCGAGGGTGCCCGCTGCGATGATCTCCCTGATTCGCCGCATGTGCGGCAGGAACCGGGTCCACATCCCCTCGAGCACGAGCAGGCCCTTCTCCGCGGCGAGTTCGGTGATCTCCCTCGCCTCGCGCGCGTTGAGGGTGATCGGCTTCTCGATCAGCACGTGCTTGCCGTTGTTCAGGGCGAGCGTCGCGTTGGCGGCGTGAAACGGATGCGGGGTCGACACGTAGACGATGTCGACCTCGGGGTCCGCGGCGAGGGCCTCGTAGCTTCCGTGGGCCGTGGGGATCCCGAACTCGGTCGCAAAGGCATCCGCCCCGGCCTGGGACCGGGAGCCGACGGCCTGGACGGTGTGCCCGGCCAGGATGAGGTCACTCGTGAATGCGTGGGCGATGCCGCCTGTGGCCAGGATTCCCCAGCGAATTGTCTCGGTCATGCTCCGAGCCTAGTCACGTGCCGTTAGAGCGCGGAGAGGGCCCGGTCGAGGTCGGCGATCAGGTCGGTCGGGTCCTCGATGCCGATGGACAGCCGGATCAGGCCGGGCGCGATGCCGAGGCGCTCGCGGAGCTCTGGGGTGAACGAGGAGTGGGTCGTCGTCGCGGGGTGCAGCGCCATCGAGCGCACGTCGCCGATGTTGGTCATCCGGCTGATCACCCGGAGCCCGTCGAGGAACCGGCGGGCGCCGGCGGTGCCGCCGCGCACGGTGACCGAGAACACCGAGCCGCTGCGGCCGCCGTAGAGCCGATCGGCGAGCTCGTAGTACGGGCTCCCGGGCAGGCCGGCGTAGTCGACGCTGTCGACGCGCGGATGTCCCTCGAGCCATTCCGCGATCGCGAGCGAATTCGAGAGGTGTCGTTCCATGCGGAGGGACAGGGTCTCGATGCCCTGGTGCAGCAGGAAGGAGTTGAACGGGGAGAGTGCGGGACCGATGTCGTTCACGACGGCCTCGCGGGTCATCCGTGCATACGCGGTGGGGCCGTACTGGTCGAAGATCGAAGGCCGGCCCGGGCGCACCGGGTCGGTGAGCAGTGGGTAGGAGCGCGTGGAGGCGGCCCAGTCGAAGCGGCCGCCGTCGACGATGGTGCCGGACAGGGCGGCGCCGTGGCCGCTCAGGAACTTCGTCGAGGAGTGCACGACGATGTCGGCGCCGTGCTCGAATGGCCGGATCAGGAAGGGCGAGGCGATCGTGTTGTCGACGACGAGCGGGATCCCGTGCCGGCGGGCGACCCGCGCGACCCGGGCGATGTCGACGATGTCGTTCTTGGGGTTCGGGATGGTCTCGGTGAAGATCGCCTTGGTGTCCGGGGTGATCTGGCGGTCCCACTCATCGTCGTCGGCTTCGTTCCAGACGTAGTCGACGCTGACGCCGAAGCGTTTGAAACTGCGGCCGAACAGCACCCGGGTGCCGCTGTAGATGCTCGCGGTCGAGACGATCCGTTCGCCGGAGCCGGCGAGCGCGAGCAGCGCGGCGGTGATCGCGGCCTGGCCGGAGGAGACGACGATGGCCTCGGTGCCGCCCTCGAGGGAGGCGATCCGTTTCTCGGCGACGGTTCCCGAGGGGTTGCGCTGCCGGGAGTAGATCAGGCCGTCTCCCTCACCGGAGAAGCGTCCGGCGGCATCGTCGTAGGAGTCGAAACGGTAGCCGGCCGTCATCGCGATCGGCTGGATCCTGGCCCCGTTGGAGCGGTCTTCGGTCTCGCCGGCGTGCACCTGGCGGGTGTCGAAGGCGTAGCCGTCCCAGTCGTACTCCGGCGCGGCGACGGTGTGCCCCGTGGCGGTGTTCCCTGTGACGCTGTGCCCTGGCGCGGTGTCCTCGAGGGTGGGTTCGATGTCGGCCTGGTGGGTCACGGTGTTCCTGTCCGTACGTTGTTGCTGTGCACGTTCTGGCGCTGCGCGGTATGCCGCAGGACGGCATCCCGCATCTGCAACACGGCCTGCTCGAGGATCGGCCGGGGCATGGCGAAGATCAGCCGGACGTACCCGTCATATCCCTTCCCGCACTGCGCTCCGTCGGTCACCGCAACACCCGCCTCTGTGCGGAAGAAGTCGGCGAGCGACCCCTCGATACCGAGCCGCCGACAGTCGAGCCAGGCGATGTACGTCGCCTCAGGGATGCGATAGCCGACCTCGGGCAGGTGCTCCGCCAGGAGCCGCCCGAGCTCGCGTCGGTTGCCGTCGAGGTAATCGGTGACCTCGGTGAGCCACTCCCGACCGTGCCGGTAGGCCGCAGTGGCCGCGATGACCCCGGGCGTCGACGCCCCGTGCAGCACCGCGAAACCGAAGATCTGGTAGAGCTCCTCGTCGGCTGGGTTGGACGTGATGAGCTGCGCGGCTTTGAGCCCGGGGATGTTCCAGGCCTTCGACGCTGAGGTCGCAGTGATCGTGTGCCGCGCGGTCACGGTCGAGAGGGAGGCGTACGCCACGTGCGGCGTGGACCCGTAGCGGAGCGGCGAGTGGATCTCGTCGGCGAAGACCCGGCCGTTGTGTCGGTCGACGATCTGCGCGATGGCCTCGAGTTCCTCGCGGGAGATCGCCGTCCCGGTCGGGTTGTGCGGATTGCAGAGGATGAGGGTGCGCGCGCCGGCGTGGAAGGCCGCCTCGATCCCGGCGAGGTCGTGCGTCCAGCGCCCGTCCGAGTCGATGCCGGGCACCTCGAAGACCTCTCGGCCGAGTGTCGGGATGAAGGAGAGGAACGGCATGTAGGCGGGCGTCGGGATGATGACGCCGCTCCCGGCCGGGGAGTACTTGGTGATCGCGACCTCGAGGGCGGCCATCACGTCGGAGACCGGGTGGATGTTCTCCGGGGCGATCTCCCAGCCGCAATCCGTGCGGAGCCACTCCGAGGCGGCCTCGGCCATCCGCCGCGTGGTCGCGGGGGCCAGGTACCCGAGGTCGCCGTCATCGATCGCGCGGTGCAGCGCCTCGGTGACCACGGGGGCCGTTCCGAAGTCCATCTCTGCGACCCAGGCGCCGATGGTGCCGGCGTGCAGGCTCCACTTCCGGCTGTCGGGCCGGCTCAGTTGCTCGCGGGTGATGTCGTCAAAGCGGGAAGTCGTCATCAGAATCTCTCCGGTGGATGGCCGGAGGTGCCCCTGCCTGCCAAGTAGTGCTTGACCTGCACGCTATCAACTGCGTGCGATGCGGGGAGTCTCGGTGCGACACATAACGACTCAGTGCGAGATCACGGCGAACTAACGCACGGTCGCGGTGCGGAGCGGCAACCAGATGCCCGCCATCGCGATCACGACCAGCACGACGCCGGCGACGGCGAGCCACCAGAGCGCGAAGTTCGCGATCAGCACGGATGCCGACGGGATCACGACGATCAGGCCGACGATGATCAGGATGGCAGCGACGGCCGCGATCACCTGCGGGCCGCGCGCCCCGAACCGCACCCAGGATGCGCCGAAGGCCCCTCCGACGCTCAGCAGGGCGAGCACCGAGAGGAAGACGATCGGGATCAGTTTCGTGAGGTCGCCGGCCCCGAGGATGTTGATGTCGAAGATGTAGAAGCCGAAGAACCAGTGCCCGGTGGCGAGTTCGAGAAGCGTAAGCACGGCGAACACCACGGTGAGATAGACGGCCTGCAGGATGTTCCAGGCCAGGGTCCCCAGGGTGAACGCCCGCCGGGTGGCCCCGAGCGCCAGTGCGAACGGGAACGTGGTCGCGGCAAAGGCGACGCCCATGCTGACCAGAAACCCGGCGAGCGAGAACAGCATGCCGGTGTTGCTCCGCGAGGCGTTGATCCACACTGCGGAGCCGGGCTGGCTGCCACCCCGCAAGAAGAGCAGCGAGATCAGGATCGAAATCACCACGACGACCGCGACGATGAAGAGCGGCACCAGGAGGGCGACCACGCGCCGGTTCAGGTGCAGTTTGACGACCGATGTGATGGCGTTCATGCTGCTGCCGCTTCCTTCTGCTGGGTGGTGCGGGTGGGCTGGGGGGCGGTCTGCTCCTCCGCGTTTCCGGCGGGCGCGCCGTATGCCGCGACGAGCTGCTGCAGCGAGGCCGGCGCGACCTGCACTCCCGCTCGCCGGGCGTCGGCGAGGAGGGCCTCGTCGGCGTCGCCGGTAACGGTCACCGAACTGAGAGTGCCGATGGCGCGCGTCTGCA
This sequence comes from Cryobacterium glucosi, assembly GCF_004402235.1. Taxonomy (GTDB): domain Bacteria; phylum Actinomycetota; class Actinomycetes; order Actinomycetales; family Microbacteriaceae; genus Cryobacterium; species Cryobacterium glucosi. The sequence continues at coordinate 9,753 of NZ_SOFS01000009.1, read as the reverse complement.
GGACCGTGCGGCCGATGCACAGCCGGCCGACGGCATCCGCTGCGCCGCTGATCACGACCGCGAGTTCGCGGGCCTCGTCACGGTCGCAATCGACGGCCACCCGACCCGCGTTGAGAATGACGACCCGGTCGAAGAGCGACTCCGACTCGTCGATGAGGTGCGTCGAGAGCAGGATCGTGCGCGGATGCCGGCCGTAGTCCCGCAGGAGCACGTCGTAGAAGACGGTGCGCGCTCCGACATCCAGACCGAGGTACGGCTCGTCGAAGAGGGTGACGGGGGCCCGGGAGGCGAGGCCGAGCACGATCGCGACGGCAGACATCTGGCCACGGGAGAACTTCTTGATCGGCGTCTTCGCCGGGATCCGGAAGCCCTCGACGAGCTCAGCGGCGACCTCGGCGCTCCAGTCGGGTGCGAATTCGGGGGCGATCCGCAGCACGTGCTTGAGCTGGTAGTTGTCGGGGTAGCGCTGGTTGTCGCGGATGAAGCTGATCCGCGAGACGGTGGGCTCGTGCTCGAACGGAGTGTCGCCGAGCACAAGGGCCTCACCGGAAGACGGCCGGTCGTGGCCGGCGATGATCGACATCACGGTGGTCTTCCCTGCGCCGTTGCTACCGAAGAGCCCGCATATCGAGCCTTCCGGCACTCGGAAACTGACGTCGTCGAGAGCCGTGGCGTGGCCGTAGGTGCGGGTCACGGCGCGGATGTCGATGGCTGCGGTCATGAGAGAGCTTCTTTCTCGATCGTCGGGTTTCGATGGGGGGTCTGGGACTGGGACGGATCCTGGTTCTGGGACTGGGATTCGGTCTCGGCAGCGATCATCCGGGCGAGCTCTTCGGTCTCGATGCCGAGCACGTGCGCCTCGCGGACGAGGGGCTCGACGAACAGCGCGCGGAACGCCGCGTGCCGCTGGGCGCTGAGCAGCTCGCGGGCACCTTCGGACACGAACATGCCGACCCCCCGCTTCTTGAACAACACACCCTGCTCGACGAGCACGTTCACGGCCTTGCCCGCCGTCGCCGGATTCATCTGGTAGAAAATCGCGTATTCACTCGCCGACGGAACGGCCGTGCCCTCCGGGTACGTGCCGGCCACGATGTCGTTGGCGATCTGCGCAGCGAGTTGCTGGAAGATCGGACTGCTTTCGGAAAACACCTGTACCCCTTTGGTTCATTACTACACTAATGAACCTATGGACCTCGGCGGGTTCTGTCAAGCCTCTCCGGCCCTCCTCCGGCACCGTCTTCAGGGGCCATTCCCGCCCGGCACTCGGACGAGCGCACCGGCTGGCCCCAAATACCGAACACATATAAGGTTTTACCAATGCTCGACTCAGCTCGCCCTTCTCAACGGAGAGACCATGCCAGACAACTTGCGGACCGTACCCTCGATCTCTTCCCTGCGCACTGAGGGGCGTGGCCGGCCGCGGTTCCTCGCCACGGGCAGCCCGGCGCTCTCCTGGCAGGTCGAGACGGATTCCCCGGGATGGCTGCAGGAGTCCTACGAACTCGAAACCCGGGTCGGCTCCCGCGTGCTGAGTGCCCGGGTGGCCTCCGGGGAGTCGCAGCACCGGGCGTGGCCGGCAGACCCGCTGCCCGCGTATTCGAGCGGCGAGGTGCGGGTGCGGGTCGCGGGCGCTGATGGCCTGACGAGCGACTTCTCCCCGTGGCTCTCGGTCGAGACGGGTCCCCTGGGTGCCGCCGACTGGGTCGGCTCCTTCATCGCGGCGGGGCCCGCTGGCGGCGCAGCCACAGCAGCCGGCCACGCCTCCGACGCTGCCGAATCCACTGGCCCCGCCACTGCAGCAGACCTCGATTCCGCCGACCGCGGCACCGTGCGGTTCCGCACCGACTTCGAGAGCCGGGACGGCCTCATCCGCGCGACCCTCTCCGCGACGGCGCACGGCGTCTACGAGGCCGTGCTGAACGGGCGCATCGTCGGCGACGAGGTCCTCACGCCCGGCTGGACGAGCTACGCGGACCGGCTGGCCTGCCAGACCTTCGACGTCACCGATCTCGTGCACGCGGGCGGCCCCAATGTGGTCGGAGCGACCGTCGCAGACGGCTGGTACGGCGAACGTTTCGGCTTCGACGGCAACTTCGCGCAGAGCTATCCCGGACCGAAGGCGCTCGCCCTCCAGCTCCGGCTGGAATATGCCGACGGGCGCATCGACACCGTGGCGACGGATACGTCATGGACCGCGACGACGGACGGCCCGGTCACGAGCGCAGGGATCTACCGGGGCGAGAACTACGACGCCCGGGCGGAGGACGACGCGCTCGCGGTTCCGGGGACGTCGTTCCCGCATCCGCTCGCCGTCATCGTGCTGCCGGAGGACGCGGCGGACCCCGCGCGCGTCTTCCCCTCCTTCGCTCCCCCGGTGCGCCGGATCGAGACCCGGGCCGCCGGGCGCATCTTCACGAGCCCGTCCGGAGCGACCCTCGTCGACTTCGGGCAGAACCTCGTCGGCTGGCTGTCGATCACGGTCGACGCGCCGGCGGGGCACACGATCACCCTGCGCCACGCCGAGGTGCTCGAGCACGGCGAACTCGGCGTGCGGCCCCTGCGCTTCGCCCGGGCGACGGACCGCTTCACTGGCAACGGCGGCGGCCCGCGCACCTGGAGCCCGCGCTTCACCTGATCTGCGTGGTCGGGGTGCCGAGGCCTTCACCGACCGCGGTCAGCATGGCCTTGGTGTCGATCGCGTAGTTGAGCGCCTGGCGGATCCGGACGTCCTTGAAGGCCGGGTTCATCGAACCGTCGCGGTCGAGCAGGATGAGACCGGTCCAGTCCAGCTCGAACGGGTTCAGCGTGTAGCGTGTACTGAGTCATGACGTTGGTGACACTCGGCTGATGGGGGTTGTTCCGATGCCGGAGTGGATGCGTTCAGTGTTGTAGTAGTTGAGCCAGGGTGCAAGCGCTGCTGCGCGTTCGGCGTTGCTGGTGAAGACTTGGCTGTAGGCCCATTCAGTTGCGAGGGTTCGGTTGAGGCGTTCGACTTTGCCGTTGGTCCAGGGGCAGTGCGGTTTGATGAAGCGTTGCTCCGCGCCGATGTTTGCGACGGCCTGCTGGAACGCGACGGATTTCCGGTAGGCGAAGGCGTTGTCGGAGAGGACGCGTTCGATCTTTGGGATGCCGTTCGCGGCGAAGAACGCGGCCGCCCGGGTGAGGACGCCGGCGGCCGTGACGCCTTTTTCGTCGGGGTGGATCTCGACATAGGCGAGGCGGGTGTGGTCGTCGATCACGGCGTGGACGTAGTCGAATCCGATGCCGCGGCCACGGACCTGTTCGCTGCGACCGTGGGCCTTCCAGCCGCCGCCGTCGGGAATCCGGCCCAGTTTCTTCACGTCGATGTGGACGAGCTCGCCGGGTCGCTTGCGCTCATACCGGTTGGTGGTGGCGCGGGTCGCACGAATGGGCTCCCCGGTGAGGGGATCGCAGCAGGCGAGCGGGGGAACGTGGTGTCGGGCCAGTATCCGAGACACCGTCCGGGCCGGCACTCCGGTCGCTATCGCGATGCGCATCGGCCCGGACTTGAGATCACGACGTGATTTCAGCACGAGCTCTTCCCGTTCCGGGCTCGTCTTTCGAGGAGAGGACCGGGGTTGGGAGGACCGTTCGAGAAGTCCCGCAGGACCCTGGGCCCGGTAGCGGGCCAGCCAGCGGTGGGCGCATTGACGGGAGATGCCGAGCTCTTTCGCGACGTGAGCGACGGGCCGGTTCTCCACAGTTAGCCGCTCGATGAGCAGAACTTTTCCATGAATCGTCAAACGCGCGTTAATGTGACCCATGAGGACCTCCGTGACTTGTGAAGATTTCAGATACCTCCACTAAGCCCGGAGGTCCTCCCTCTTCACAAGCCCGAAAGTGTCACCAACGTCATGGCCGGGTACATGTAGCCGGCCGCTTCGACCTCGGCGTTGTTGGTGTTGACGGTGAGCTTGGCGCCGTTGAGCTGGCCGCCCTTGACGGCGTTCAGCATCGCGGTGACATCGGCGAGCACCTTGATGGAGAGGTTGTCGTAGTGCACGGAGCTCGGGTCCCAGTACTTCGGGTTCTTGGTGAACTCGTAGTTCGTACCGACGACGGTCTTGGTGGTGTCGAGGATGTACGGGCCGCTGCCGACCGGGTTGGTCTTGAGGTCGGCGTTGCCGAAGGCCTTGGGGCTCTCCTGCATACCGGCGTTCTGGGTCAGGTAGTGCAGCAGGGCCGGGTCGGCCTGGGTGAGGGTGAGGGCGACATGGGTGTCGTCGACGGCGTTCGCGTCGGCGAGTGACGCGAGGAAGGATTTGTTCGGCGAGGCGCCGTCACGGAAGCGGATCAGGTTCTGGGCCGCGGCATCCGGGTTGAACTTGGTGCCGTCGGTGAAGGTGACGTCGTCGCGAAGGGTCAGGGTGAGCACCGTCTTGGTGTCGTTGTACTCCCACTTGGTGGCCAGGTCGGGTCCGACCTCGCCGGTTGGATCCGCCTTGAGGAGGGTGTCGTAGACCGCCTGGCCGTAGGGGCCTCATTGGCGAATGCGATATCCGCGGCCGAGAAGGTGGTAGCTGGAACGATCACGCCGAGGGTGAGTGTGGTCGGGGCGCCGGAGGTGGTCGTGGTGCTGGTTGCCGAGCAACCCGTCAGGCCGAGAGCAAGAACTGCTGCGGCCGCCGTGAGGCTTTTCCATCGGAACATCGGTGTTCCCTTTCAGTGGGTGACCCCTCTTTGGGTCGCCTGGCTGAAAAGCTAACAGGAAAAGCGATTAACTACTAGGTTTTCATCAAATCGTTTTTTCCCGCGCTAGAGTCAGCGCATGACTATGACGGGGAAGTCGCGTGGGAGCTACGCCAAAACGGCAGGCCGACGTCGGGAAATCCTCGAGGCCGGCATCGAGGTGTTCGCCAACCACGGTTTTCGCAACGGTTCGCTGCGGGAGATCGCCGAGCGGGTCGGAATGAGCCAGGCCGGCCTGCTGCACCACTTCTCGAACAAGAACGAACTGCTCGCGGGCGTGCTCGCACTGCGCGACGAGCGCTCCGTGGCGCTCGTCCCCATCGATGGCACGCCCGACATCGAGACGATTCGCGGCATCGTGCGCGTGGCGGAGTACAACGCCGAATTCGCCCCGGGTCTTGTGGAACTGCACTGTGTGCTCTCCGCCGAGGCGACGGCGCCAGAACACCCGGCCCATCAGTACTTCCTCGACCGGTATACCTGGGTCGTCGGCCTGATGGTCGACGCGTTCACCAATGTCCAGGCGGCGGGCCAGCTGGTCGATGGAGTCGAGCCGGCGAGCGCCGCGCGGTCACTCATCGCGCTCAGCGACGGCCTGCAGGTGCAGTGGCTGCTCGCCCCGGACACCCTCGACATGGCTGAGGAGCTCCGGCGCTACCTACGCCCCCTCTTCACGATCGACTTCTAGAACTCTCCCCGGCCTTTTCCGGTCGAGAGTCACCGGTATGCCTGGCACTCTCGACCGGAAAGGTCACTCTCTAGCGGCGGCGTGGGCAGCGAGCTTGGCGGTGAAGTCGGCGAAGAGCAGGCGCAGGTCAAGCCGGGTGTAGACCCGGATCTGGCGCGGACCCTGCCGCGGCGTGGGATCGTAGCTGCCGTCCGTGAGGATCCGTGGGGCGGTGCAGGTGACCCACGCGCTCGAGGACGGGTCAGGCTCGAAACTCGAGTGCAGCGCGGTCAGGAGCACGAGCGGGCTGTCACCGAGGATGTACGTCTCACCGAGGTTGATCCCGTGCCGCCCGGCCGTGTCCGCGACCCCGGCGAGCGCCGCGTAGAGGTGCCGGCCGATCGCACCGCAGGGCCGTACCGAGGTGAGCAGCTCGGCCCAGGAGAACAGCGTCTGCCGGTAGGCGTCCCGCGGCACCTGCCAGAGCGGAATCCGGGAGTCGAAGATCACCTGGGCCGCACGGATGTCGATGGCGAGGTTGTATTCCGCGCCGCTCGTCCCCGGCGGCGCGGCCGCGATCCCGTCGTGTTCGGGTCCCCCGATCCAGACCAGGGTCAGCCGGTCGGCGATCCGCGGCTCGAGCAGGTAGGCGCTCGCGATCTCGGTGAGCCCGGCGCCGCACGCGACGAAGAGCGGAAGCTCGGTGTTGTCGCGGAGCACCTCCCGGATGATCAGGTCGGTTGCGTCAGAGCGGATGGCCGTGGTCCGGTCGCTGAGCCCGACGTTCGACCCGGCGATGACCGGGATGCTCCCGGTGCGCCCGAGCAGGTCGAGGACCTTTTCGGCGGCGGCGGCGGCTGCGTTCGTCGCGGTCTGCTCCGAGGGATCGAACGGGTCGCCGGGGCGCAGGTGCGAACCGATGATCGCCCGGATCTCGACCGACGGCGACAGCACGTGGTCCGCGAGCTGGACGAGGCCGTCCGGATCCCCGGAGAAGTCGTTGTCGATGATGACCCGGGCGCGGGGCCGGACCACCCGCTGCAGCTCGGCTTCGATCGGGGGCAGCGCCCCGGCATCCGTCTCGATCTGGTTCATCGTGCCTGCGCCTTCGCCCGGGGGAAATATCGCAACCAGACTACAAGTGTCCCCGGCCCCGCCCGTCCCAGGTGTTCAGTGCGGGGCCGGGCAGGACTAGCGTGCGGGACGGCCGGCCCCCTTCTCGCAGCATCCGCCGGGGCAGCCGGGCAGTACGGGGCCGTGCTGGCGCGCGAGGGCGAGGGTGGCGAGGGCCGCGACGAAGGCGGGGTGGATGCCGGGGGTTGCGACGCGTTCCATCGCCAGTCCGAGGCTGGCTGCGGTGGCGGCGGCCTCGGTGTCGAGGTCCCAGAGCACCTCCATGTGGTCGGAGATGAAGCCGATCGGCACGATCACGACTGCCTCGGTCCCGTCGGCGGCGAGCGCTCGGAGCGCGTCGTTGACGTCGGGTTCGAGCCACGGCATCGCCGGCGGGCCCGAGCGGGACTGGAACGCGAGCGACCAGGCCGGCTGGGGTGCATCGGGGGCGGCAGCGCCCGGTTCGGCGAGGGCGGCCATCACGGCGACCGCGACGGCCCGGTGCTGGGCGAGGTAGGCCCCACCCGTGCCCCAGCCGGCGTCGCGCGGACCGCTGCGGTCGGCATCCGCTGTCGGGATCGAGTGCGTCGTGAAGAGCACCTGGGTGCGATCGACCGGCACGCCCCGCGCCGCGAGGCGTGCGAGAGCGGCACGCGCGCCCTCGACGAAGGGCAGGACGAAGCCGGACTCGTCGAAGTACGGGCGCACCGCGTTGATGTGCACGGTGGTGTCGAGCCCCGTCGCGGTCAGGGCCCCGGCGATGTCCTCACGGTACTGGCGGCAGCTCGAGTATGAGCTGTACGCGCTCGTCGTGATCGCGAGGAGCCGGGTATGACCGGCAGCGGATGCCGCCCGCACGGTGTCCGCGAGCAGGGGCGTCCAGTTGCGGTTGCCCCAGTACACCGGCAGCGGCTCACCCCGGTCGGTGAACTCCGCCTCGAGGGCGGCCCGCAGGGCCCGGTTCTGCCCGTTGACCGGGCTCACTCCCCCGAAGGCCCGATAGTGGGTCGCGACGGTCTCGAGCCGTTCCTCGGGGATGCCGCGACCACGGGTGACGTTGCGGAGGAAGGGGATGACGTCGTCCTGCCCCTCTGGGCCGCCGAAGCCGAGCAGGAGCACGGCGTCGTACGCGCGGTCAGGCTGGGTCTCCTCCCCCGGCTCGCTCATGCCGTCAGGCCGGCCGCAGCATCCGCGCCCGGCTGGTACGGGCAGGCCGGGTCTTCGCCGAGGGGATCTCCGCTCGAGGCGAAGGCGCGCGCCCGCGAGCCGCCACAGAGGTCGGCGTATTCGCAGCTCCCACAGCGTCCGGAGAATTCGGTCGCGCGGATCTGCTTGAGCAGCGGGTTGTCGCGATAGATCTCGGCGAGCGGGGTCGTTTCGACATTGCCGAGGCCGAGCGGCAGGAAACCGGCCGGGTAGACGTCGCCGTCGTAGGCGACGAAGACGATGCCCTTGCCGTCGCGGGTCGACGCCGTCTGCGCGCGGGGCAGTCCGATCGGCGGCCCCATCAGGGACTCGAGCCGGCCGGCCAGCCGTTGGTATAGCGCGGTCTCCGGCGCCGGGTCTCCCGCGCGGCGCCGGGCGACGACCCGGCGGAAGAACGGGGCCTCGACCGTGCGGACGATGAAACCGTGTTGGGAAGCATCGAAGAGGAAGTGGCAGATCTCTTCGTGTTCCTCGGGCGTGACAGCCTCCGTCGAGACGCCGCGTCCGACCTGGACCAGGAAGAAGACCTCCCAGATGGCCGCGCCCGCGTTCGAGATGAGGGCCGCGACATCCGCCAGTTCGTCGACGTTCGCGCGCATCACCGTCGTGTTCACCTGCACGCTGAGCCCGGCCGAAGCGAGGGCGCGGATGGCGTTGACGGTGTCCTCGAAGTGGCCGGGGATGCCGCGCACGCCCTCGTGGGTCGGCGCGCTCGCACCGTCGAGGCTGATCGATACGGCCTTCACCCCGCTCGCGACGATCTTCTCGATCATCGCGGCGGTGAGGGTGGGCGTGACCGAGGGTGAGAGGGCCGTCGGCAGTCCGAGACCGGTGGCGTACTCGACGAGCTCGAACAGGTCGGGGCGCATCAGGCAGTCGCCGCCGGTGAGCACGAGGATCGGGTACGGCCGGCCGAAACCGGCGATCTGGTCGATCAGGTCCTTGCCCTGGGCCGTCGTGAGTTCGCCGGGCAGCGCCTGCATCGTCGCGCTCGCGCGGCAGTGCTTGCAGGCGAGGGCGCACGCCCGGGTCGTCTCCCAGAACACGAGCATCGGGCGCTTCGAGTAGTCGGGGCCGGGGCCGCGCCGGGCGGCGGGCAGCGTCGGCAGCACGGCGGGGTGGCCGAGCACGTGGCTCCTGGTCTCGTCGACGATGCTCATGCGCCGACCTCGCTCGGTGCCTGCGCCGCGGCGATGGCGCCGGCGGCGATGCTTTCGGCGATCCGGGTGGCGACCCGCTCGGCGTCGGCGACGCAACTCGCGAGGCCGACTCCGCGATAGCCCGATCCGGTCAGGTGCACCCCGGGCAGTGCGGCGAGCTCCCGGTCGGCGGTGTCGAGCCGGCCCTGGTGCCCGACGACGTATTGCGGCATCCCGAGCGGCCAGCGCTCGATGTGGTGGCTGGTGGGTCTCCCGGTCAGCCCGAGCGCCTCGACGAGTTCGGCGTGCACCTGCGCGACGAGGGTCGTGTCGTCGAGGCCGGCCCAGCGGGTGTCCCCGGCGCGCCCGACCATGCAGCGGATGATGACGGTCTCCTCATCGGCGAGGTGCGGCCATTTCTCGCTCGAGAACGTGCAGCCGACCACGAGTTTGCCCTCGACCGGCGGAACCAGGAACCCGTTGCCGCCGAGCGGGCGACCGAGCGCGGAGCGCGGGTAGGCGAGGCAGATCGTCGCGACGTCCGTGTAGGGGATCCCGGCGAGCGCGGCCCCGAGCACGGGGCTCTCGGCCAGGAGCAGTCCGGCGGCGACAAACGCGGGGGTGGCGATCACGACGGCGTCGGCCTCGACACTCGTCCCGTCGGAGAGACCCACGTGGTAGCCGGCACCCTCGCGGGCCAGACTCGTGGCGGCCGTGCCGAGGCGGATGTCGTCGCTCGCCGCCCGCGCGGCGAGCGCGTCGATGAGGCGGGCGAGTCCGCCCTCGACAGTGACGAGGGTGGCCCCGCCGGCCCGGGCGAGCCCGGGTGCCGTTCCGGCGGGCGCCGTCGCGCGGGACCCGGCCGCGGCATCCCCCGCGGTGGCGACGGGCACGGATGCGGAGCGGGACGCGGCG
>NZ_SOFS01000035.1 GCF_004402235.1 Cryobacterium glucosi | reverse complement strand
CGCGAGCGCGGGTGCCGCGCGGGCTGGTCGGGCAGGGGCGCGCGTGGCGCCGCGCGGATCAGCCGCGGGCGAGCCAGCCGCCGGGGCCAGCGTTGGGCGTTCGGGACAGGGCGAAGCGGGGCGGCGCGGCTGCAGCATCCGTGGCCAGGTCCGCGAGGATCCGCCCGACCGTCGGCGTGAACTTGAACCCGTGCCCGCTGAAGCCGGCGCCGACCGTGACCGGTCCGACCCTGTCGAGCACGAAGTCCTCGTCTGCCGTGGTCGTGTATGTGCAGCTGACCGGCTCGAGGACGTCGGCGTCGGCACCCGGCAACCACTCGCGCACGTAGCGCTGCAGGGCCGCGAGCTGCACGGGCTCGGGCAGGAAGCTGCGTCGGTCCGGATCGGTGACCGGACCGACACCGTGCCAGCCGGCCTTGATCCCCTCTCCCGGGGTGCGCATGCCGTAGACCGGGGAGTACCAGTAGCCGTACCGCGGGTCCGTGGTGTCGCGGGCGTGGTTGAAGCCGGGCCAGTCCTGGGCCGCCGCGTCGCGCTGGGCGAAGTGCGCCGGCTGCTCCTGAGTCACCCGAAGCCGCGGCACCGCGAGCACCCCGGTGAGCAGGCCGGAGGTCCACGCGCCGACCGTGACGACGACGTGTCGCGCTTCGATGACGCCGGTCTCCGTCGTCACGCGCACCCGGTCGTCCCCGAGCACGTCGACCCGCAGCACCCGCACACCGTTCCGAACCTCGGCCCCTGCTGCGGCCGCGGCCGCCTGCAGTGCCGCCACCGCAGCATCCGCGTTGATGCGCCCGGCGTCGGGGTTGTGCAGCACCCGGCCGTCGAAGCGGATGCCCGGCCAACGCTCCCCCGCCGCCTCCGGAGTGAGGAACTCGGCTCCGAGCCCCGCTGAGCGGAGCGCATCCGCGACGGCGTCGAACGCCGGGTTCGGCCCATGGTTGACCACGCCGACCTGGTCGAAGACCGCGGCCCCCGACTCGGCCTCGAGCTCGTGCCAGAGCGGCACGGCCTCCGCGAGCATGCCGACGTAGGTGGGATCGGCGTACGCGGTGTTGAAGTTGCGCGATGCGCCGTGCGAGGCGCCGTTCTTGTGGCCCGGCTCGAAGCGCTCGAGGAGGAGCACGGGGTGTCCGCGCCGCGCGAGCAGCCACGCCGTCGCCGACCCCATGGCCCCGCCGCCGATGACGACGGTGTCGACGCGCTCGACGGGGGCGGTGTGCACAACTGATCCGAGGCTCATGCGCCCATCCTGCCAGCCTGCGCGGGCACCGGCCCAGCCCGCGAGTCGCTCGGCGTCACAGACCGGCTGAGGTGTCGCAGATCGACGTTCCCCGGCCCAGGGAACGTCGATCTGCGACACCTCAGCACCGGCCGGGCGAGCCGACACCCGGACAGGGCGACCGCGCGCCCCCGGACGCGGGCGGCCGACGCGCATACGATGGACGGATGTCCGCGTATGTCTCGGCCCTCGATCTGTTCTCCATCGGGATCGGCCCCTCCAGCTCCCACACGGTCGGCCCGATGCGGGCCGCCCGCGCCTTCGCCGCCCACCTCACCGAAAGCGGCCGGCTCGGCGAGGTCACCCGGGTGAGCTGCTCGCTCTACGGTTCGCTCGGCTCGACGGGCCTCGGCCACGGCACTCCCGACGCCGTCCTCGCCGGTCTCACCGGCTTGCACCCGGAGACCTGCGACCCTGCCGCCGTCCACGGATCGTGGGCCGACCTGGACGAGGGCGCAACGCTGCTCCTCGACGGCCGCCACACGATAGCGGTCGAGCGCGGCGACATCCGCTTCGAAGCGCGCACCAGGCTGCCCGGCCACCCCAACGCGCTCACCCTGCAAGCGTGGTCGGCGACGGATGCCCTCCCCCTGTTCGAGGAGACCTGGTACTCGATCGGAGGCGGCTTCATCCGGCGCGAGGGCGACCCCATGGTTCCGCCGACGACCTCTCCCCGGCCGATGGACTACGACTCGAGCGCCGAGCTGCTCGCACTCTGCGATGCCCGCGGGGTCGACATCGCCGCGATCGCCCGCGAGAACGAGGAGTCCATCCACGGGGCCGAAGCCCTCGACGCCGGGCTCGACGCGATCTGGGACGCGATGCACGTCTGCGTCGAGGCCGGATTGGCCACGGCCGGCACCCTTCCCGGGGGCCTCAAGGTCAAGCGCCGTGCCGCCGCCATTCGCATGCAGCTCGAGGAATATGAGCTGCTGCCCCTGCGCGAGCGAGACACCTCGACCGAGTGGCTGCACGCCTTCGCCCTCGCGGTCAACGAGGAGAACGCCTCCGGAGGCCGCGTCGTCACGGCACCGACCAACGGTGCGGCGGGAATCATCCCGGCCGTCGGGCACTACTACCTGCGGTTCGTCCCTGGGGCGAACGCCGAGGGCATCCGCCGCTACCTGCTCACGGCGGCCGCGATCGGATCCCTCGTGAAGGCCAACGCCTCCATATCCGGCGCGGAAGGCGGCTGCCAGGCCGAGGTCGGATCAGCGTGCGCGATGGCCTCCGGCGCGCTCTGCGCGGTGCTCGGCGGCACCCCGCGCCAGGTCGAGAACGCCGCCGAGATCGCGATGGAGCACCACCTCGGTCTCACCTGCGACCCCGTCGGAGGCCTCGTGCAGGTGCCGTGCATCGAGCGCAACGCGATCGCGTCGTCGACGGCGGTCTCCGCTGCCCGCCTCGCCCTGCACGGCGACGGCACCCACCTCGTCTCCCTCGACACCGTCATCGAGACCATGCGCCAGACCGGCCTCGACATGATGACGAAGTACAAGGAAACGAGCGAGGGCGGTCTCGCCGTCAACGTGATCGAATGTTGACCCGACCAGCCTAAACTGGGCAGGCACACGCGATACGGATGTCGGGCGCAGCCCTTTCGTTCCCCTGTCGCGCCGCATTCATCACGTTCACGGCATTCCGGGGGTCTCATGCGTATTCGGTCGTCCCAGCACTCATTCCGGGCCGCGGGCCCATCCACCGCGATCCTGGTCTCCGGGATCCTCGTTCTCGGCCTTTCCGGGTGCGCGGCGGCTCCGGCGCCTGCGGTCGTCACGGCCACCGTCGTCGTCACCCAGACACCGACTCCCACGCCGACGCCCACCCCGACGCCCGTGGAGGTGCCGCTCATCCCCAACCCGCCGAAGGGATCGGCACCCACGACAACCCCGAACGCCGCTGCAATCCCCGTCGCGCCGATTCCGGAGGGGCCTGCGACCGATCTGGGAGCGACAGCGGGCGCCGAGGGATCCGCCGCGTCAAACGGCGCCGGCGCACTCCAGACCTACACGGTCGTCGAAGGCGACGACTTCTTCGCGATCGCGCAGCGCTTCGACGTGCCCGTGCAACAGCTCCTCCGGATGAATCCGTCGGTGCCCGGCCTCGGCGAGGACATCTACATCAACGACGTCATCAACCTCGACTGGACAACGAAGCGCTAGTCACACGCCATTCCCGGCGCACGCGCATCAGATTCCCCGCGGATCGCTCCACAGCCCGCACGCGCCTGCCCGGCAGCTTCGTCCGGCAGGGTGGAACCGGCGCCGATACCCGGTCGCCGGGAGGCCGGGAAACGGCACCTCTCGTTCAGTCAATCCACACTGCTCGTTCATCTCGGTGAACGAGAGTACAACCAGTCCCAACGTGTTGGGGCGCTGAAGCCGACCGGCATCGGTCGGACCGGAAGAACGTGATGCGCGGGCGAGCACACGGTTGCCCGGTCCGGCCGGGGCCGGTCGCTTGCTTTAAGCGGGCATCCACCGCACCGAGCGCGGGTGTTCCGCCGGTGCGCGCGTGGTCGACCACGCGCGGAGCGGCGCAACACCAGCGCTCGACGTCGACGTTCGACCGCCCGGCGAGCGGATGCCGCTAACGGGTCTGGCGGAAGATCCGCTCGATGATCCCGACCACGCGCAGCGAGTCCTCCGGGTCGACGGGAGCGGGCGCACCGCGCAGCAGCGCGTCGGCGAGTCCCCGGTAGAAGGCCGCGTAGTCGCCGGGTTCGGTGGGCACCGCGTGCTGGGCGCCGTCGAGCCCGAGCATGCCCCAGGCCGACTCGTGCTCGATACCGAAACCGGCATCCGTCGGAAGAGCACCGGCGGCAAGGGTGGCCTCCTGGCCGTCGAGGCCCCACTTCGTGTACCCCGATTCAGAGCCGAGCACGTGGAAACGCGGCCCGACCTGGGCGGCGGTCCCGTTCATCCACAGGTGCGATCGCACCCCGGAACCGTGGTGCAGCGACACGAAGGTGTCGTCGTCGGCGTTCCCGCCGGGCACGCGGGTCGCGATCTCTGCGTAGATGTCATCGACCGGCCCGAAGAGCTGCAGGGCCTGGTCGATCAGGTGCGCGCCGAGGTCGAAGAGAATCCCGCCGCCCTCACGGATGCCGGCGCTCGCCTTCCAGGCCTTGGCCGACGGTGTCGGGCGCCAGAACTCGAACCGCGACTCGAAGTGCCGCACCTCGCCGAGGGCGCCCTCATCGATGAGCGCCTTCAGGGTCAGGAAGTCACCGTCCCAGCGCCGGTTCTGGAACACGGTGAGCAGCAGGCCGAGGCGTTTGGCCTTCTCGATGAGCCCCTGGCCTGCGATGCTCGTGGGAGCGAACGGCTTGTCGATGACGACGGCGAGGCCCGCGTCGAGCGCGGCATGGGCGAGTGCGACGTGGCTGCCCGGCGGGGAGCCGATCACGACGAGGTCGAGGTCGTCCGCTGCGGCGAGGAGCTCGTCGACGGTGTGCATAAGGCGCACACCCGGATAGGTCTCTGCCGCCTGCTGGCGCCGCACGGGGTCGCCCGTGACGATCGCGTCGAGGGAGAATTCTGGGTTCGCGGCGAGGAACGGGCTGTGGAACACCCTCCCGGAGAGGCCGAAGCCGATCACGGCGGATCGGATCGGACGGGCGATGTTGTCGGCTGCACTCATGCTTCCACGCTACTCCGCGGGGCACCCGCCGCCCGCCGCCACCGCGCTCCAAGCACCAGGTACGGTCTGCACCAGGTAAGGTCTACACCAGGCACGGGCCGACCTTAGAGCCGATTGACCGCCGTGACCCGGACGTGCGCGGCGCCGAGGTCGTCCGATTCGGCGAGGTCGATCGTCGCGCTGATCCCCCAGTCGTGATCGCCCTCCGGGTCGTCGAGGATCTGCCGCACGGTCCACTCCGTTGCGCCCTCGTCGAGGATCAGCATGCCGGACCCGCGCGCGTTGGCGTCGGTGAGGACCTCGTCGTGTTCGGCGAAGTATCCGTCCATGGCGTCTCCCCAGGCATCCGCCGTGAAGCCGTGCTCGCGGTCGAGCTCGCCGAGCGCGTCGTAGTTCTCGAGCGCCGCGAGCTGAACGCGCCGGAACAGCTCGTTGCGCACGAGGATCCGGAAGGCGCGCACGTTCGTGGTGAGCCGACGCGGGGGCGGCGGCAGCACGGACACGGCGCCCTGCTCGTGCGCTTCGAGGTCGGGGTGGATGAGCTCCTCCCACTCGTCGAGGAGGCTCGAGTCGACCTGGCGCACGAGTTCGCCGAGCCACTCGATCAGGTCGAGCAGGTCCTCTGTCTTGGCCTCGTCCGGGATGGTCTGCCGGGCGGCCCGGTAGGCGTCGGACAGGTAGCGCAGCACGACGCCCTCTGAGCGAGCGAGCTTGTAGAACGCGATGAACTCACCGAACGACATCGCACGTTCGTACATGTCGCGCACGACCGTCTTGGGGCTGAGCTCGAAGTCCGCGATCCAGGGCTGCGACTCCTTGTAGGTCGTGAAGGTGTAGGTCAGCAGCTCCTCGAGGGGCTTCGGCCAGGTGATCTCCTCGAGCAGCGCCATCCGCTCGTCGTATTCGATGCCCTCGCGCTTCATCGCGTTGACAGCTTCGCCGCGGGCCGCGAACTGCTGGCCCATCAGCACCGGACGCGGGTCGTCGAGGGTCGCCTCGACGATCGACATCATGTCGAGCGCGTAGGTCGGCGACTCCGGGTCGAGCAGGTCGAACGCGGCGAGCGCGAACGGCGAGAGCGGCTGGTTGAGAGCGAAGTTCGGCTGCAGGTCGACGGTCAGGCGGATGTCCCCGCTCGCGCTCTGCTCGACGATCCCGGCCGCGCGCAGCGTCTTGTAGATGCCGAGGGCACGGCGGGCGTGCGCGAGCTGGCGCTTCCACGGCTCGTGGTTGTCGAACACGAGCTCGTAGACGTGCGCGAAGGCGTCGCCGCCGCGGCCGATCACGTTGATCAGCATCGCGGCGGTCATCTGCATGCTCGAGTGCAGTGTCTCCGGCTCGGCGCTGACGAGGCGCTGGAACGACGGCTCGCCCCAGGACACGAAGCCCTCCGGCGCCTTCTTGCGGATGATCTTGCGCTTCTTCTTGGGGTCGTCCCCGGCCTTCTCGATCGCCTTGAGGTTCTCGGTCTCGTGGTCGGGGGCCTGGATCACGACGGTTCCCGCGGTGTCGTACCCGGCCCGGCCGGCGCGCCCGGCGATCTGGTGGAACTCGCGGGCGTTGAGCTGGCGCATCTTGACGCCGTCGTACTTGGTCAGGGCGGTGAAGAGCACCGTGCGGATCGGCACGTTGATGCCGACTCCGAGGGTGTCGGTGCCGCAGATCACCCGGAGCAGGCCGCGCTGGGCGAGCTGCTCGACGAGTCGGCGGTACTTCGGCAGCATGCCGGCGTGGTGCACGCCGATGCCCATCCGGATCAGCCGCGAGAGGGTCTTGCCGAAGCTCGTCGTGAAGCGGAACTCGCCGATCAGTTCGGCGATCGCTTCCTTCTGCTCCTTGGTGGCGACCTTGACGCTCGAGAGCGCCTGCGCGCGTTCGAGGGCGGCGGCCTGGGAGAAATGCACGATGTAGACGGGCGCCTGGCCGGTCTTGAGCAGGTCCTCGACGGTCTCGTGCACCGGCGTGGTCTCGTAGTAGTAGTTGAGCGGGACCGGGCGTTCGACGCCCGTGACGACCGCGACCGGCCGGCTGGTGCGGCGGGCGAGGTCGTCGGCGATCTCGGTCACGTCCCCGAGGGTCGCGCTCATCAGGATGAACTGCACCCGGGGCAGCAGGAGAAGCGGCACCTGCCAGGCCCAGCCGCGGTCGGGGTCGCCGTAGAAGTGGAATTCGTCCATGACGACCTGGTCGACCTGGGTGTCCTCGCCGCTGCGGAGGGCGAGGTTCGCGAGGATCTCGGCCGTGCAGCAGATGATCGGGGCGTCCGAGTTGACCGAGGAGTCCCCCGTCATCATCCCGACGTTCTCCGCGCCGAAGATCTCGACGAGGGAGAAGAACTTCTCGCTCACGAGCGCCTTGATCGGCGCGGTGTAGAAACTGCGCTTGCCCGCGGAGAGCGCGGCGAAGTGCGCTCCGACCGCGACGAGGGACTTCCCGGTTCCGGTCGGCGTGCTCAGGATCAGGTTCGCCCCCGAGACGATCTCGATGAGCGCCTCCTCCTGGGCGGGGTACAGCGAGAGGCCCTGGTCCGTCGCCCACTCTTCGAATGCCGCGAACAGGGCGTCGGGATCGGTGACGGACGGGAGGGCGCTCAGAGTTGCCATGATCCTTCGATCCTGCCCTATCGCGCTGGCCGTTGCCTGCGGAGGGGGCGGAGGACGGGCAAGCGACGGCTGGAGACTCTGGCGAAAACACCAGCGAATCGTAAGGAATGCGCGGGCGCGCCCCGGTGCGGCCGCCTTAGGCTGAACGGATGACCGGCCCCGACGCGCGCACGCCCTCCCCTGGTTCCCGCGCGCGCCGGACGTGGACCCGCAGGCCCACCGTGCTCGCGGCCCTCGCCGGGATCGCGGCCGCCCTCGCCGGTCTCGGCGCCGCCGAACTGGCCGCTGCGCTGCTCGCGCCGGCCGGCAGTCCGGTCCTCGCCGTCGGCGCCCTCGTGATCGACCTCGTGCCCGGCTGGGTCAAGGAACTCGTCATCTCCCTCTTCGGCACGAACGACAAGGCCGTGCTGATCGTGACCCTCGCCCTCGGCGCAGCGGTGCTCGCCGCGGCCGCCGGGGTGCTCGAACTCCTGCGCCCGCCGGTCGGGCGCGTGCTCACGGTCGCGGCGGGCGGACTCGCCGTGTTCGCGGTGCTCAGCAGGTCGAGCGCTTCGACCCTCGACGCCCTTCCCTCCGTCGTCGCCATGGTCGTCGCGGCCGTGCTCCTGACCGTGCTGATCACCCGGCTCCGCGCCGAGACGGCTCCCGCGCCCGCGCACACCGCACCGGGCGGCGCTGACGTCGACCGTCGCCGCTTCCTCGCCTACACGGGCGCGAGTGCTGCCGTCGGCGCGGTCGCCCTCGTGATCGGCCAGGTCGTGTCCGCCGGCACCCGGGCAGCGGATGCCGCCCGCGCGCTCTTCACCCTGCCAGCGCCGTCCGTCACGGCGCCCGCGATCCCGCCAGCGGCATCCGTCGCCGTTGACGGCATCTCGCCGCTCATCACCGCCAATGCGGACTTCTACCGGATCGACACCGCACTCCAGGTGCCCAGGATCGACCCGAGCACGTGGAGGCTCAAGGTCACCGGAATGGTCGAGAGCGAGGTCGAACTGAGCTTCGCCGACCTGCTCGCCCTGCCCCTCGAAGAGAGCACGACAACGCTGATGTGCGTTTCGAACCCGGTCGGCGGCGACCTGATCGGCAACGCGACGTGGCTCGGATACCCGATCAGGAACCTGCTCTCCCGTGCCGTGCCGACCGCGGGCGCCGACATGGTGCTCTCCCGCAGCCAGGACGGCTGGACCGCGAGCACCCCGCTCGAGGTCCTCACCGACACGGGCCGCAACGCGATCCTCGCGGTCGGCATGAACGGCGTCCCGCTCCCGCTCGAACACGGCTACCCGGTGCGGATGGTCGTGCCCGGCCTCTACGGCTACGTCTCGGCCACGAAATGGGTCGTCGAACTCAACGTCACCCGGTTCGACCAGCACACCGCGTACTGGACGGACCGCGGCTGGTCCGAGCGGGGCCCGGTCAAGGTGTCCTCCCGGATCGACGTGCCGCGCTCGGGCGCCAGGGCCGGAGCGGGCACCGTGACCGTCGCGGGTGTCGCGTGGGCCCAGCACACCGGCATCCGCGGGGTGGAAGTGCAGGTCGACGGCGGCGCCTGGGCCGAGGCGACCCTCGCCACGGCGATCTCGGCCGACACCTGGCGCCAGTGGACCTGGTCCTGGCCTGCGACGGCCGGTGCACACACCCTCCGGGTCCGGGCGACGGATGCCGCCGGCCTCGTCCAGACGGATATCAGGCAAGACGTCATCCCCGACGGTGCGACGGGTCTCGACGAGGTCAGCGTCACGATCGCATAGGGGTCGCGGTTCCCCCCCGCCACTCCATCGGCCACTCCATCCGCCCTCCCCCGGCGCCGGTTCGAGCACGTTGTGCACCAATGCGCAAGCCCCGAGACAGCCCGGAATGCCGGGCGTATTCTCGTCAGAACATTCTGGCTGCCCGTTCCACGGGTGGCCTCAGCGCGAAAGGACCAACCATGCGCACCCACGCCAACTTCACCGCCGCAGAACTCCGTCGCTTCGAGCGTCTTCTCCTCGAAGAACGCCACGACGCATTCCTGGCCAAGGGCCGCATGGACGAGACCCTCTCCGGGGTGCTCGACGCCCGCAACAGCGGAACCGACGACGACGAGCACGACCCCGACGGCCCGACGCTCACGATGGAGTGGTCCCGGATGTCGGGCGTGCACAGTGAACTCGTCGCGAAGTCCGCAGCGATCGACCGTGCGCTCGCCCGGATCCACGAGGGCACCTATGGCCTGTGCGTGCGCCGCGGTGAGCTGATCAGCCGCGAACGGCTCGAGGCCCGTCCTGCCGCGGAACTCTGCATCGACTGCGCCCGCGAGATCGAGGCCGGAGCGCGATAACAGCACCGGCGAAGAAACCCCCGGCGTTCGTCACGCCGTGACGACCCGTCCCACGACGCACAGCACGGCGAGCAGGCCGAGCGCACAGGTCGCGGCGGCGAGCGCCGCGAACGGCCACGCACCACGGGAGGCGAGCGTTGCGGAGTCCCGCAACTCGGCGTGCACTCGCCGGTAGCGGTAGCGCACGCCGATGTACGCGGCAAGGGCGAGCGCGAGCCCGGCCGCGCCGAAGAACACGGCCACGACCCCCACGAGCGGTGCCGCGAACCGCACCCCGGCCGCCACGGCGACGGCGAGCGCGAGCACCGTGCGCTGCCACGCCAGCAGGGTCCGTTCGGGTTGCAGTCCGGGATCGAACGGATGCTCGGCGCCCTCCGGTACCTCCGTCACGACCCCGCCCGCCGGCATCCGCTCACCGGAACTGACCGCTGTTCACGAGACTGCGCCCCGTCAGAGGGCTGCGCCCCTTCACAGGACTGCGCCCCGTCAGAGGGCTGCGCCCCTTCACAGGACTGCGCCGCTTCACGGGGCTGCATCGCTTCACAGAAACAAGCCCGCGAAGATCAGCAGCCCGCCCACGACGATTCCGACGGCGAGAACACCGGACAGCGCTGGGGCCGGCAGTGGCCGGTCCTCGCGGAGGGCGCGTTCGATCCGGCTCCAGTTCAGCCACGCGTGCACGGGAGCCAGCAGCCCGAGCACCAGGAAGACGACGGCCGAGGCGACCCGGAAGTCCCCCCGGATCGGCAGCTCGAGCACCTCGAGGGCGACGCCGACCGCGAGGAGGGCGAGCGAGGTGCGGATCCAGGCGAGGAAGGTGCGCTCGTTGGCGAGGCTGAACCGGGGGTCCGGTTCCCGGCCGTGTCCGTAGACCGACCGGGGAAACCGTCCTTCGGGCATCTGCCTAGACCTCGTCGGTGACGGGAGCGGCGAACTGGGAGTTGTAGAGGGCGAAGTACGCGCCCCCGGCGAGCAGCAGTTCCTCGTGCGTGCCGAGCTCGACGATCCGGCCGGACTCCATCACGAGGATGAGGTCGGCGTCGCGGATCGTGGAGAGCCGGTGCGCGATCACGAAGCTCGTGCGGTCGGCGCGGAGCGCGCTCATCGCCTTCTGCACGAGCACCTCGGTGCGGGTGTCGACGGAGCTCGTCGCCTCGTCGAGGATCAGCACGCTCGGCTTCGCGAGGAACGCCCGTGCGATCGTCAGCAACTGCTTCTCACCGGCGCTGACGTTGCCGCCCTCGTCGTCGAGCACCGTGTCGTAGCCGTCCGGCAGCGAGTGCACGAACCGGTCGACGTAGGTGGCGCGCGCGGCGGCCTGGATGTCCTCCTCCGAAGCGTCCGGACGGCCGTAGGCGATGTTCTCCCGGATCGTGCCGCCGAACAGCCAGGTGTCCTGCAGGACCATGCCCATCCTGCCGCGCAGGTCGTCCCTGGTCATCTTCGCGATGTCGATGCCGTCGAGGGTGATCCGGCCGGAGTCCAGCTCGTAGAAGCGCATCATCAGGTTGACCAGGGTCGTCTTGCCCGCCCCGGTCGGACCGACGATCGCGACCGTCTGGCCCGGTTCCGCGACGAGGTTGATGTGCTCGATGAGCGGCTGGTCTGCCGAGTAGCTGAACGACACGTCCTCGAAGGTGAGCCGGCCGTGGTTGTCCGTCGGGCTCTCAGCGGGCTCGGGGTCTGCGCTCTGCTCTTCGGCGTCGAGCAGGCTGAAGACGCGCTCAGCGGATGCGACGCCGGACTGCAGCAGGTTGGCCATCGACCCGAGCTGCGCGAGCGGCTGGGTGAACTGGCGCGAGTACTGGATGAAGGCCTGCACGTCACCGAGCTGCATGGCGCCGGAGGCGACCTGCAGCCCGCCGACGACGGCGATGCCGACGTAGACGAGGTTGCCGATGAACGTCATCGCTGGCATGATCAGGCCGCTGATGAACTGGGCGCCGAAGCTCGCGACGTAGAGTTCCTCGTTCTTGGCCGCGAAGCGCTCCTCGACCTCCTTCTGGCGTCCGAACACCTTGACGAGGGCGTGGCCGGTGAACGTCTCCTCGATCTGGCCGTTGAGCTCGCCGGTGTTGGTCCACTGGCCGACGAAGAGCTTCTGCGAGCGCTTCGCGATCAGCATCGTCGTCACGAGGGTGAGCGGGATCGTGACGAGGGCGATCAGGGCCAGGAGCGGCGAGAGCAGGAACATCATCACGATGACGCCGACCACGGTCAGCAAAGACGTGACGATCTGGCTCATCGACTGCTGCAGGCTCTGCGAGACGTTGTCGACGTCGTTCGTCACGCGGCTGAGCAGCTCGCCGCGCTGAACGGTGTCGAAGTACTTGAGCGGAAGCCGGTTGATCTTCGCTTCGATCTCCGCGCGGAGGCG
This sequence comes from Cryobacterium glucosi, assembly GCF_004402235.1. Taxonomy (GTDB): domain Bacteria; phylum Actinomycetota; class Actinomycetes; order Actinomycetales; family Microbacteriaceae; genus Cryobacterium; species Cryobacterium glucosi. The sequence goes on along the minus strand of NZ_SOFS01000035.1, from coordinate 33,164 downwards.
GAACACCGTGCGCTGTACGACGCCGTTGAGCACGTAGGCCTGGATCCAGCTGAACGCCGAGGACAGCACGTAGAGGATCATCGCCCAGAGCAGAACGGTGGAGAGCGCGGCGAAGTCGATGCCGAGGCCCGGGGTCAGGGTCATGCCGCTCAACAGGTCGGCCTTGCCGGTGTCGCCGGAGGCGCGGAGGCCCGCGATGACCTGGTCCTGGGTGACCCCGGCCGGGAGCGCCTTCGAGACGATGCCCGCGAAGATCAGGTTGGTGCCCTGGCCGAGGAGGCGCGGGCCGATCACGGAAAAGGTGACGCTGATCACGGCGAGCACGACGACGACCAGGAGCCAGAGCCGTTCCGGCCGGAGCTTGCCCATCAGGCGCTTGGCGGAGGGGCCGAAATTCATGGCCTTCTCCACGGGCATGCTCATTCCGCCCATCGGGCCGTGGCCGCCGCCGGGACCGCGTCCGCCTGGCCCGCGGGCCGGTGCTGCCGCCGCGGGGCGTTCGGTTGACTCGCTCATGCTGCTTCCTCCGCTGTGAGCTGTGAAGACACGATTTCCTGGTAGGTCGTGTTGGTGTCGAGGAGCTCCTCGTGGGTGCCCCGTCCGACGATCCGGCCGTCCTCGAGAACGAGGATCTGGTCGGCGTCGATGATCGTCGACACCCGCTGGGCGACGATGATCATCGTGGCCCCGTCGGTGCCGACCTTGAGCGCCGCCCGGAGCCGGGCATCCGTTGCGAGGTCGAGCGCGGAGAAGGAGTCGTCGAAGATGTAGATCTCCGGCCGTTTGACCAGGGCCCGCGCGATCGCGAGCCGTTGCCGCTGCCCGCCGGAGACGTTGGTGCCGCCCTGGGAGATGGGCGCGTCGAGGCCTTCTGGCATCTCCTCGACGAAGTCCTTCGCCTGCGCGATCGTGAGCGCCTGCCAGAGTTCGGCTTCGGTCGCGTCAGGCTTGCCGTAGAGCAGGTTGCTGCGCACGGTGCCGGAGAACAGGTAGGGCTTCTGCGGCACGAGGCCGATGTGACCCCAGAGCAGGTCGGGGTTGAGCTCGCGCACACCGACGCCGTCGACGAGCACGGTGCCGCTCGTCGTGTCGAAGAGCCGTGGGATCAGGTTGATCAGGGTGGTCTTTCCGGAGCCGGTGCTGCCGATGATCGCGGTCGTCTCGCCGGAACGGGCGAGGAAGCTCACGTTGCTGAGCACGGGCTGCGCGGCGCCGGGGTATTCGAAGCCCACGTCGAGCAGTTCGAGCTCGCCGTGGCCGACGGTGGCGTTGACCGGGTTCTGCGGCGGGCGCACGCTCGACGGGGTGGCGAGCACCTCGCCGATGCGGTCGGCGGAGACGGTCGCCCTCGGGATCATCACGGCCATGAAGGTCGCCATCATGACGGCCATCAGGATCTGCATCAGGTAGCTGAGGAACGCGATCAGGGTACCGACCTGCATCGAGCCGTCCTGGATCCGGAAGGCGCCGAACCAGATCACGGCGACGCTCGACACGTTCAGCACGAGCATCACGATCGGGAACATCAGCGCCATCAGGCGGCCGGCGCGAAGTGCAACGTCGGTGACGTCCTCGTTGGCGACCGCGAAGCGGGCCGTCTCCCGGTCCTCGCGCACGAAGGCGCGAATGACCCGTATGCCGGTGAGCTGTTCCCGGAGGACCCGGTTGACGGTGTCGATCTTGACCTGCATCGTGCGGAACAGGGGAATCATCCGCACGATGATGAGCCCGACGGCGATGAGGAGGACCGGAACGCTCACGGCGATCAGCCAGGACAGCTGCACGTCCTGGCGAATGGCCATGATCACGCCGCCGATGGAAAGGATCGGGGCGGAAACCATCAGGGTCGAGGTCATCAGCACGAGCATCTGCACCTGCTGCACGTCGTTCGTGGAGCGGGTGATCAGCGACGCGGCGCCGAACCGGGTCACCTCCTGCTCGGAGAACTCGCCGACCCGGGTGAAGACCGCGCCGCGCAGGTCGCGGCCCAGGGCCATGGCCGACTTCGCGCCGAAGTAGACGGCGATGATCGAACAGATGATCTGCGCCAGGGTGATCAGCAGCATCAGCCCGCCGGTGCGGAGGATGTAGCCGGTGTCACCGGTGGCGACGCCCTGGTCGATGATGTCGGCGTTGAGCGTCGGCAGGTACAGCGAAGCGATCGACTGCGCGAGCTGGAACACCACCACCGCCGTCAACAGCCGCCAGTATGGCCGTAAGTACTTCACGAGTAATTTCCAGAGCATCGGTTCTCCTAGGGCAAAGCGGGGATCAGGGTGGCGTCTGTGGCCGGCGCGGGGGCCGGGAGGGTGGTGTCGACGAGTGGTGAGCCGGGCGCCGTCGGGCCGGGCGCGGGGGATCCGTCGATCCCGTGCAGGATCAGGGCGGCGATCTCGGCGTCGTCGAACTCGGGCCCGTTACGGACGTGAGGGACCGACGCGGCCAGGGTCAGCATCCGGATGACCTGGGCCGCACGCTCGGCGGACACCGTGAGCCGGTCGAGGTCCGGCGCGAGGATCCGCGCGATGATCTCGACGAATTCCCGTCGAGAGTCGTCGCCGGGGTGCGGGCCGCGGTGGCCGATCACGGACATCAGGCTGAACACCGTCGTGAACCGGTCCCGCATCAGGGCGACGATCGCGGTGATGCGTTGCTCGAGGGGCAGGGTGGTGTCGATGCCGCGCAGCCGGCGCCGGAACGGTTCGGGGTCGACCTGCCGGGCGACGACGGCATCGATCAGGTCGTCCTTGCTGTCGAAGGCCCGGAAAATGGTGCCCTCCGCAATACCGGCCCTGTCGGCGATCTGCCGGGTCGTGACGGCGTTCCCGTGCTCGAGCAGCAACGGAAGGGTCGCTTCGATGAGCATCGCCCTCCGGTCCTCGACCGGCAGCGGCTTGGCACGGGGCGGCTTGGCTGACATCCCCCCAGCTTAGATGAGTGAGCGCTCACTCACAAGCGGATGCCCGGCGAATTTCTCGTGAACAGCCGTCGGCTTCCGGAAACTGCTTGCACACTCCCCGAGAGTGAGTGTACAGTCACTCACATGCCAGCCCCCACCGTTCGCCTGTCCACCGCCGAAGCGCGCCGATCGATCGTGATCGACAGCGCGATCGAGGTGTTCGCGCGGACCGGGTACCTCGGCACGCCGATCGCGGCGATCGCCGAACACGCCAGGATCTCCCCCGCCTACGTCTCCAAACTGTTCCCGAACAAGGAGGCGCTCTTCGTCGCCGCACTGGACGAATGCTTCGATCGTGCGGGGGCCGCCCTTTCCCGCGGGGCGGACACCGGCGTCGACCGGAGCCCCGACGGCATCCTCTCCGCGATGGGCGGCGCATACGCCGACCTCATCGCCGACAGGTCGCTCCTGATGCTCCAGGTGCATGCGCAGTCCGCCGCCACCGTTCCCGAGATCGGTGCGGCGCTCCGGCGGGGCATCGAATCGATCACGACTCTGGTCCGCTCACGCTCGGGGGCATCGGACGAAGCGGTGCAGCGCTTCGTCGCCTACGGCCAGCTCTGCCACCTCATCGTCACCACCGGACTCGACGAGGTACCGGCCGAGTGGGCGCGCCTGCTCACGGCCGGCATCCGCCACCCCTGACGCGCTCCCCCTCACCGGGCCCCGCAGCCCGACCCAGCATTCGTCACTCTCGCATCGTTCATTCTCGCCATCAGTGAGTGATCAGTCACCCACTTTCCGTTTCCGACACGACACCAACACCAACACCAACACCAACACCAGGAGAACACCATGACGAACAACATCCAGCCCGCAATGACACCCGCGACGGCCACCGCTACACCGAACGCCTCCCCCACGCTCACCACCGAGATCGTGATGCCCGGCGTGGTCGAACCGGACGGCTTCCAGATCCGGCGGCGGATGCTGCCGGCACCGTCCCGGGGCCAGGCCCGGGTGCGCGTCGAGGCGAGCGGCATCTCGTTCGCCGAACAGTCGATGCGTCGCGGGCGCTACCCCGGCCAGCCCGCGTTCCCGTTCGTTCCCGGCTACGACCTCGTCGGCGTCGTCGAGGCCGTCGGCCCGGGCGTCGATTCCGCTCTCATCGGCGGGCGTGTCGCCGCAGCGACCAAGACCGGCGGCTGGGCGAGCGAAGCGCTCGTGCCCGCCGCCGACCTCGTGCCGGTGCCAGCCGGGCTCGATCCGGCGATCATCGAGTCTGTCATCGTCAACGGGATCACCGCCTGGCAGATGCTGCACCGGAAGGCGCGTGTCGAGAGCGGCCAGACCATCCTCGTGCACGGGGCGAGCGGCGGAGTCGGCACGATTCTCGTGCAGCTCGCCCGCCACGCGGGAATCCGGGTGATCGGAACGGCCGCTCCCCGGCACCATGAGGCCCTCCGCGGCCTCGGGGTCGAGCCGGTCGACTACTCGGACCCGGACCTCGCCGCCCGCGTCCGCGAGCTCGCCCCCAGCGGTGTCCACGCCGCCTTCGACCACCTCGGCCTCGCGAGCGCCCGGATCTCGAAGAGCCTGCTTGCTCGCGGAGGCACCCTGGTCTCGTACGGCATCGCCTCGGCCCTCAAGGACACCGGGTCCCTCCTGCCGCTCTTCATCGGGCTGCTCGCCCGGCTCACCCTCTGGAACACCCTGCCGGGCGGCCACCGCGCCCTGTTCTACGACTTCTGGGCCGGGCACCGGGTCACGCCGACCGCCTATCGCAGGCACCACAGGGAGGACCTCACCGCGGTCCTCGACCTCGTCGAGCGCGGCATCGTCACCCCGCAGATCGCCGCACGGTTCCCGCTCGTCGAGGCCGCGGCCGCGATGCGGCTCGCGGAGTCGCGCAGCGCCCTCGGCAAGGTGATCCTGATCCCCTGAGCCGCGGCATCCGGCCCGGGCACGGATGCCGCGCCTCCCCACCAGACGCGGCTCGCGCCGGGTTTTCCCCAGGTCCGAAACCCGCCAGAGGCGCGCGCGGACGCCGACTACAGTCGAACCATGGACAGCATCCCGACCGCCTTGATCCGTCTCCCCAGCCCCATCGGCCGGCTGGAACTCACCGGCGACGACGTCGGCGTCCTCACGCTCGCCATCGAGCGCGACGGGCACCTGCCGCTCGAAACCCAGCCGGAGCACCCCTCCCCCGTGCTCGAAGAAGCCGCGAAACAGCTCACCGAGTACTTCGCGGGCACCCGCACCCGTTTCGACGTTCCGATGCACCTCGCCGGCGGCACCGCATTCCAGCGTGCGGTCTGGGCGCGCCTCGACGAGCTCGACTTCGGAACGGTCACGAGTTACGGCGAACTCGGCCTCTCCATCGACCGGCCGGGCTCCGGGCGAGCGATCGGCGGGGCCGTCGGCGCGAACCCGCTGCCGATCCTGATCGGCTGCCACCGCGTGCTCGCGAGCAACGGCCGCATCACCGGCTACAGCGGCGGCAGCGGCATCCCGACCAAGGAGTGGTTGCTCGGCCACGAGGGCATCGAGTACCGTTCGTGACCGACCCGGCACCCAGGGGCGGTGCGACGGCACTCCCGGCGGTGCCCCCGAGCGCCCTCCGCACCGGTGACGACGGAGTCGTACGCTGCGCGTGGGCGAACGGCGACCCCGAGTACCGCCGGTACCACGACGAGGAGTGGGGTCGCCCCCTCCGCGACGATGAGCGGCTCTTCGAGAAGCTCTGCCTCGAGGGGTTCCAGGCCGGGCTCTCCTGGATCACGATCCTTCGTCGTCGACCGGCGTTCCGTGCGGCGTTCCACGGCTTCGACGTCGACAGGGTCGCGGCCATGACCGCGGCCGACGTCGAACGGCTCCTCGACAACGCCGCCATCATCCGGCACCGCGGCAAGATCGAGGCCGCGATCGGCAATGCCAGGGTCACCCAGAACCTCGGCGAGAGTCTCAGCGACCTGATCTGGAGCTTCGCTCCGCCCGCCCGCGCCATCCGGCCGCGGGAACTCGGAGACGTCCCGGCGATCACCCCGGATTCGACGGCGCTCAGCAAGGATCTCCGCACCCGCGGCTACCGTTTCGTCGGCCCGACGACGATGTACGCGCTGATGCAGTCCGCGGGCCTCGTCGACGACCACATCGCCGGCTGCCACCGCGCCCCCTGACCGAGCGAGAGTTCCTTTTCCGGTCGAGAGTGACCGACGCATCTGGCACTTTCGACCGGAAAGGTAACCCTGGCCGAGAGTGAAGAGGCGGTCAGCGGGCGGCGGGAAGAAGGCCGAGGGCGCGCACGTGGTCGCGTTCCTCGATGAGTTCGGCAACGGATGCGTCGATCCGGGTCCGGGAGAAGGCGTTCAGTTCGAGGCCCTGCACGATCTGCCACTGGCCGTCGACCGACCGCACCGGGAAGGAGCAGACCAGGCCCTCCGGCACCCCGTATGAGCCGTCGGAGACGATTGCGGCGGATGTCCAGCGCGCGCCGGTGCCGTGCACCCAGTCGTAGACGTGGTCGATCGTCGCCTCGGCTGCCGACCCCGCCGAGGAGGCGCCGCGCGCGGTGATGATCTCGTAGCCGCGCTTCTCGACCCGCGGAATGAAGGTTCCGGCGAGCCAGTCCTCGTCGACGAGCTCGCGAACCGGTCGCCCAGCGGCCGTCGCGTGGAAGACGTCCGGATACTGCGTCGCCGAGTGGTTGCCCCAGATGGCGAGGCCGTCGATCTCGGAGACGTGCACCCCGAGCCGCACCGCGAGCTGGGCGACGCCGCGGTTGTGGTCGAGCCGGGTCAGCGCGGTGAAGCGCTCGGCGGGAATGTCCGGGGCGAACGCGGCGGCGACGAGCGCGTTCGTGTTGGCCGGGTTGCCCACGACGAGCACGCGAACGTCGGATGCCGCCCCCGCGTTGATGGCGGTGCCGTGCGGCCCGAAGATGCGGCCGTTCCCCTCGAGAAGCGCAACGCGTTCCTCGCCGATGCCGCGCGGACGGGAGCCCACGAGGAGGGCGACGTTCACCCCGTCGAAGGCGCGCGTGGGGTCATCCGTCACCATCACGTCCCGCAACAGTGGGAAGGCGCAGTCCTCGAGTTCGAGGGCCGTCCCCGCCGCGGCGGCGAGCCCGGCCGGGATTTCGAGGAGCCGGAGGTTGACCGGAGTCGTCGGGCCGAACATCTGGCCGGACGCGATCCGGAAGAGCAGCGCGTAGCCGATCTGGCCGCCGGCGCCGGTTACGGTGACATTCATCGTTGGAGTGGACACGCTGCCAGCATACGGCCGGGTGCCGGGGTTCGTCAGGCGAGGGCCCTGGCGAGCGGCGCGTCTTCCAGAAGCTCGAGCGAGGCGGGCCCCGCCGCACGCAGGGTGAAGCCGGCGCCGGGAGCCCAGTCCAGCAAGTCGTCGAGGGTCGCGAGCTCGGGGGCGCTCCGGATCAGGGCACGGGTGAACCGGCCCTTCGCGGTCTTGTTGAAGTGGTTGAGGGCGCGCACCTGCCCGTCGGGGGTCTCCGTCACGACGCGGAGCACGACCGAGCCGACCCGGGCCGGTGCGGCACCGAGGGCGACGTAGCCCGCGGAGCGGAGGTCGAGCACGAGGCCGGGCTCCTGGGCGAGCAGTGCCGCGATGCGCGGGCCCCAGTGCTGCTTCAGCACGAGTCCGGGCAGCCGGCTCGTCGTCGACAGCCGGTAGGCCGGAATCGGATCGAGGGCGCCGATCGGACCGAACAGGGCCGAGTGGACCAGCACGTGGGCCGCGGCCCAGTCGCGGTCGGCGAGGGTCAGGGTCTGGGCGTCGAGCGCGTCGTAGAGCACTCCGGTGTACCGGTCGAGGGCCGCCGTCGTCGGGGCGGTTGTGAGCGCCCGGTTGTGGGCGACCTCGCCGGACTGGGTGCGGCCGAGCTTGAGGGCGGCCATCATGGCTTCGGGGTGCCGGGCGAGTGAGCGCAGCTCACGCACGAGTACCCGCCGCTGAGCGTTCAGCGACGGGTACCTGAGGTGATTCAGATCGAGCGGTTCGCCGGTACCGCCTGTGCGTTTCGTCTCGGACGGCGGCAGCAGGAGCAGCACGGGCTAGATCGACACGGCTAGACGAGCCCCGCTTTGCGCGCGACGATCGTGACCTGGTTGTTGGCGACCGACAGGAAGCCGTCCTCCGCCTGCGCGACGATCTTCTCGCCGCCGGGCAGGGTCAGGCGCACTTCGCCGCTCGCCAGGATGGCGAGCAACGGCTCGTGGCCAGGCAGGATGCCGATCTGGCCTTCGACGGTGCGCGCGACGACCATGGTCGCCTCGCCGGACCAGACTTCCTGGTCGGCAGAGACGACGCTGACGGTGAGCGGGGCTCCTGCCATGGCTAGTCGTTCTCCTTCTGGATTTTCGCCCACTTCTCTTCGACGTCGGAGATGCCACCGACGTTGAAGAATGCCTGCTCGGCGACGTGGTCGAAGTCACCATTGGCGATCGCGGTGAAGGATTCGATGGTGTCCTTGAGCGAAACCGTCGAGCCCTCGACACCGGTGAACTTCTTCGCCATGTAGGTGTTCTGCGAGAGGAACTGCTGGATGCGACGGGCCCGCGAAACGGTGACCTTGTCTTCCTCGGAGAGTTCGTCAACACCGAGGATCGCGATGATCTCCTGGAGTTCCTTGTTCTTCTGGAGGATCGCCTTGACGCGGACGGCCGTGTTGTAGTGGTCGACGCCCAGGTAACGGGGGTCGAGGATACGGCTGGTCGAGGTGAGCGGGTCGACGGCCGGGTAGAGGCCCTTCGACGCGATCTCGCGGGACAGCTCGGTCGTGGCGTCGAGGTGGGCGAAGGTCGTCGCCGGTGCCGGGTCGGTGTAGTCGTCAGCGGGCACGTAGATGGCCTGCAGCGACGTGATCGAGTGGCCACGGGTCGAGGTGATGCGCTCCTGGAGGATGCCCATCTCGTCGGCCAGGGTCGGCTGGTAGCCCACGGCGCTCGGCATGCGACCCAGCAGGGTCGACACCTCGGAGCCGGCCTGGGTGAAGCGGAAGATGTTGTCGATGAAGAGCAACACGTCCTGCTTGGCGACGTCGCGGAAGTACTCGGCCATGGTCAGCGCGGAGAGGGCGACGCGGAGACGCGTTCCCGGCGGCTCGTCCATCTGGCCGAACACGAGGGCGGTCTTGTCGAAGACTCCGGCCTCTTCCATTTCCTTGATGAGGTCGTTGCCCTCACGGGTGCGCTCGCCGACTCCGGCGAACACCGAGACACCGCCGTGGTCCTGCGCGACGCGCTGGATCATTTCCTGGATCAGGACGGTCTTGCCGACGCCGGCTCCACCGAAGAGGCCGATCTTGCCGCCGAGGACGTACGGCGTGAGCAGGTCGATGACCTTGATGCCGGTCTCGAACAGCTGGGTCTTGGCCTCGAGCTGGTCGAAGGGCGGCGGCTTGCGGTGGATGGGCCAGCGCTCCGTGATCTCGATCTTCTCGCCGGGCTCGGCGTTGAGCACCTCACCGATGGCGTTGAAGACGCGGCCCTTGGTGACCTCGCCGACCGGAACCATGATGGGAGCTCCGGTGTCCCGGACCTCCTGGCCGCGGACGAGGCCGTCGGTCGGGTTCAGCGCGATCGCTCGGATCAGGTCGTCTCCGAGGTGCAGGGCGACCTCGAGGGTGATCTCAGTGGAGACGTCACCGATGACGATGGTGGTCTTCAGTGCGTTGTACATGCCCGGGATCGAGTCGTGCGCGAACTCGATGTCGACGACCGGGCCCGTGACGCGGGCGATCCGGCCGACGGCAACGGTCGGGGCCGGCGCGTGGACTGGCGCGGTTGCGATGTCAGTCATTGCTCTCTCTTCTCTGGTTTAGTTCTTGGCGGATGAGAGCGCATCGGCCCCACCCACGATCTCGGAAATCTGCGAGGTGATCTCGGTCTGCCTGGCGTTGTTGGACAGCCGGGTGAAGGTCGTGATCAACTTGTCGGCGTTGTCGGCGGCCGACTGCATCGCCTTCTGGCGTGCTGCGTGCTCGGCGGCGGCCGACTGGAGCATCGCGTTGAACACGCGACTCTCGATGTACACCGGCAGGAGCGCGTCCAGGACCGTCTCGACGTCCGGCTCGAATTCGTAGAGCGGCAGGACCTGCCCGTCTCCGGGCTCCTCCACGCCTTCGACGACCTCGAGGGGAAGCAGGCGGACGACCTGGGGCACCTGGGTGACCATGCTCACGAAGCGGTTGAACACCACGTGAATCTCGTCGACGCCACCGTCTTCGGCATCGCGAAGAAAGGTCTCGAGCAGCGACTCGCTGATCTCCCGCGCAATCTCGAACTGCGGCTGGTCGGTGCCGCCGGTCCAGACCCGCTCGGACGCACGCCGGCGGAAGCCGAAGTAGGCAACAGCCTTGCGTCCGACGAGGAAGTAGACGACGTCCTTGCCCTGGCTGCGCAGCAGTTCGCTGAGTGACTCCGCTTCGCGCAGCACCTGGGAACTGAATGCTCCCGCGAGGCCTCGGTCCGACGTGAAGATGACGACCGCGGCGCGCTCGATCTTCTCCGGTTCGGTGGTCAGAACGTGCGCGACGTTGGAATACGTCGCGACGGCCGAGACCGCCCGGGTGATCGACTGCGAATACGGAGTCGAGGCCGAAACCCTCGCCCTCGCCTTCTGAATGCGCGAGGCCGAAATCAACTCCATGGCCCGAGTGATCTTCTTCATCGTCTGGGCAGACTTGATCTTCTGCCGGTAGACCCGAAGTTGCGCTCCCATGTGTCTCCTGTGCTTCCTTCTCAGTGAATAGTGGTTGTCTCAGCGCGCGGGTTAGCGGCGGTGCTTGACAATCTTTTCCTGGTTCACGTCGTCGGCGGTGATCGCTTCGAACTGTTCCTTGCCGACGGAGGCGAGCGGCTTGCCCTCACCGGTCTGGAATTCGCGCTTGAAGACGCTGACCTCACGCTCGAGGATCTCAACGGTCTCATCGCTCAGCACGTTCGTGTCGCGCAGCGTCTTCAACACCTCGGTGTTGCGTCCGAGGTGGTCGAGGAGGCCACGCTCGAAACGGAGCACGTCCTCGACGGGAACCTCGTCGAACTTGCCGGTCGTGCCTGCCCAGATCGAGACGACCTGGTCCTCGACCGGATACGGCGAGTACTGCGGCTGCTTGAGCAGCTCGGTCAGGCGGGCGCCGCGGGCGAGCTGGCGACGGCTGGCGGCGTCGAGGTCGGATGCGAACATCGCGAAGGCCTCGAGCGAGCGGTACTGCGCCAGTTCGAGCTTGAGCGTTCCGGAGACCTTCTTGATCGACTTGACCTGCGCATCGCCACCGACGCGCGAGACCGAGATACCCACGTCGACCGCCGGACGCTGGTTGGCGTTGAAGAGGTCGGACTGCAGGAAGATCTGGCCGTCGGTGATCGAGATCACGTTGGTCGGGATGTACGCAGACACGTCGTTCGCCTTGGTCTCGATGATCGGCAGGCCGGTCATCGATCCCGCGCCGAGCGCGTCGGACAGCTTGGCGCAACGCTCGAGCAGACGGGAGTGCAGGTAGAACACATCGCCGGGGTACGCTTCGCGTCCCGGCGGACGACGCAGCAGCAGCGAAACGGCGCGGTAGGCCTCCGCCTGCTTGGACAGGTCGTCGAAGATGATGAGGACGTGCTTGCCCGCGTACATCCAGTGCTGGCCGATTGCCGAACCGGTGTACGGCGCGAGGTACTTGAAGCCGGCCGGGTCGGACGCCGGGGAGGCGACGATGGTCGTGTACTCCATCACGCCGGCATCCTCGAGCGCGCCCTTGACGGCGGCGATCGTGGAGCCCTTCTGGCCGATGGCGACGTAGATGCAGCGAACCTGCTTGTTCACGTCTCCCGAGGCCCAGTTGGCCTTCTGGTTGATGATGGTGTCGATCGCGATGGCGGTCTTGCCGGTCTGGCGGTCACCGATGATGAGCTGGCGCTGTCCGCGGCCGATCGGGATCATCGCGTCGATCGCCTTGATGCCGGTCTGCATCGGCTCGTGCACGGACTTGCGGTCCATGACGCCGGGCGCCTGCAGCTCGAGGGCACGACGGCCTTCGCTCTCGATCGGGCCGAGGCCGTCGATCGGGGCGCCGAGCGGGTCCACGACGCGACCGAGGTAGCCGTCGCCGACGGGAACGGAGAGCACCTCTCCGGTGCGGTGCACCTCCATGCCTTCGACGATGCCGGCGAACTCGCCGAGCACGACAACACCGATCTCGTCTTCGTCGAGGTTCTGGGCGAGGCCCAGGGTGCCATCGGCGAACTTGATGAGCTCGTTGGCCATCACGCTGGGCAGGCCCTCGACGTGGGCGATACCGTCGCCGGCTGTCGTGACGTAGCCGACCTCCGCGGTCGCGGTCTTGCTCGGCTCGTAGGACTTGACGAAGTCCTGGAGAGCATCGCGGATCTCATCGGGGCTGATCGTTAGTTCTGCCATCATCTTCCCTTTCCCGTACGGCTGTACAGGTTCTGTCTTGAACGAAGCGTTGCCGCTCGTGGTTTTTCTGTTCCGTCTGACCAGAGGTCAGCCGGCAAGCTGGAGTCGCAAATCCTTGAGGCGGGTGGCGATGGTGCCGTCGATGACGTCGTCACCGATCTGCACGCGGACACCGCCGACGAGGGAGCGGTCGATGACCTGGTTGATCGTCAGCGTACGTCCGTATCGTGCCGTGAGGCTGGTGCGCAGGCGCTCCAGCTGTGCGGAACTCAGTAGCTCGGCCGTCGAGACGGTCGTGATCGCGGTGCCGCCCTCGTCCGCGACGATTGTCGCGGAGAAACGCAGGAGTGCACCGATGCGACGGCCGCGGGGCTGCTGCACGAGGTGGCGCACGATCACGAGGGTCTGTTCCGAAACCTTGCCGGTGAGCAGGGAATCGATGAGCCCGACCTTGGCGCTGACCGCGCCGAGCTTCGAGGCAAGTGCCAGTTCGAGTTCACCGTTCGACGCGACGGCCGTTCCGAATTCGAACAATTCCGCTTCCACGGCACCCGCGACCGGGGCAGAGGCCGCAACGGCCCGCAGCCCCAGTTCTTCGATGCCGGCGAGCAGGTCGGAGTGACTCGACCAGCGCGCGGCGGCCACCGACTGGAGCAGGTCCAGTGCCGTGGGGGTCAGTTTCGCCGAGAACACGGCGGCAACGAGTGCCGCCTTGGCTGCGGCATCCGCGGCGGGATCGACCAGGGCAGACAGCAGCTGCGCAGAGTCGCCGATGACACGGCCGGAGTCGAGCAGGCCTTCGCCCGTTGCGAGATCGGTCGTTCGGCCGTGGGCGGCGAGAACCGCCCTCGTTGAGGCCAAAGCTTCCCTGGTGGCGCTTCCCATTACTTAGCTGCTTTCTCCGAGGCCTCAAGGTCGGCCAGGAAACGGTCGACGATGGCACTCGCCTTCGCGTCGTCCGTCAGGCTTTCGCCGATGACACCGGACGCGAGGTCGATGGCCAGGGTGCCGACTTCGGCACGGAGGGACAGGACTGCCGCCTGACGTTCCGCTTCGATCTGGGCCTTGGCACTCGCGGTGATGCGGGCCGCCTCAGCGCCGGCCTGCTCCTTGAGTTCGGAGATGATCTTCTGGCCGTCCGCACGGGCTACGTCGCGGATCTTGCCTGCTTCCGCACGGGCGTCGGCGAGCTGGGCCGTGTACTGCTCGAGAGCGGCCTCGGCCTTGCGCTGGGCGTCATCCGCCTTGGCGATGTTGCCCTCGATGGCCTCAGCACGGTCGTCGAGCATCTTCTGCATCCTCGGAAGGATGAGCTTCCAGAAGAAGAACAGAATCACGACAAAGCACACCGCGGACCAAATGATGTCCGGCCATGCGGGAAGGAGCGGGTTGTGCGCCTCTTCCGCGGCGGCTGCAATTACTGCGTGAAGCATCATGCCTCCATATCTAGGTGAAAAAGAGGACGATTAGGACGTGAAGATGAAGTACGTTGCGATACCGATGAACGCGAGCGCCTCGGTGAAGGCGATGCCGATGTACATCAGGACCTGGAGCTGGCCGGCCAGTTCGGGCTGACGAGCAACGCCCTCGATGGTCTTGCCGACGACGATACCCACGCCGATTGCCGGGCCGATTGCGGCGAGGCCGTAACCGACAGTGGCGATGTTTCCTGAGATTGCCGCGAGAACGGTAGTTGCGTCCACGTTTGTTTCCTTCCGTTGTGACGAATACGGCGAGTGCCGGGTTCGAGGTTAGTGTTCTTCAGCCACCGCGAGCTGGATGTAAACGGCGGTGAGCAGGGCGAAGATATACGCCTGGAGCACGGCGATCAGCACCTCGAAGAGGGTGAACGCGAGTCCGAAGACGAGGGTGCCCGCACCGAAGAGCTTGAAGGCTCCATCGGCCGTGAAGAAGAAGAACTGGGTCGCCGTGAAGAACAGCACCAGCAGCAGGTGGCCGACGATCATGTTCATCAGCAGTCGCAGGGTCAGCGTGACCGGGCGCACGAGGAAGGTCGAGATGAACTCGATCGGCGTCACGATGATGTAGAGCGCCTTCGGCACGCCGGGCGGGAAGAGCGAGTTCCGGACGAAGTTGCCCGGGTTCTTCTTGAGGCCGGCGTAGATGAAGGTGCAGTACGAGATGACGGCGAGGAGCAGCGGAACGCCGATCACCGACGTGCCCGCGATGTTGAAGAACGGGATCGGTCCGGTGAGGTTCATGAACAGCACGAGGAAGAAGATCGTCGTGAGGAGAGGCAGGAAACGCTTGCCCTCCTTCTTGCCGAGGATGCTTTCCGCGATGTTGACCCTGGCGAAGTCGAGGCCCATCTCCACGAGGCTCTGCAGCCGGGTCGGTACGACCTTCATGCGGCGCGTGCCGAGCCAGAAGAGCAGGATCAGGGCGGCCATCGCAATGAAGCGGATGAGCATGATCCGGTTGATCTCGAATGGCGTCCCAACGAAGAAGACGCCCTCGGGGAAGAACTCATTGATGGATGGACCTTGGAAGGTACCGTCGCCGGTAGCCAACGGGAGCATCAGGTTTACGGCGGTTTCTAGCAGCGCTTTCTCCTGGTTCGGGGCGGGGAGCTCTGCTCTCGCGAAGACGAAAAATGGGTCGGAACGTCGAGCACGACAAAAGCAGCGCTGCGGGGCGAACCGGTCATTACCCTACCAAGAAACCCACCTCGGGCCGAATCCTGCGGGTGAATATTCATCGGTTTTTCTGTTCTCCGCTGCGGGGCAGATCACTCACGTACGGAACGCGGCTCTTGCGGATGACCACCACGTCAACGATCAGGGATCCGATGACGCCGGCGATGATACTCAGGAACAGCACGACCGGCTGCACCCAGGGCTGCCCCTTGAGCAGCACGACGAGCACGAGGAAGATCACGAACTTGAGCAGCCACCCGCCCAGGACGATTCCGAAGAACGCGCCGACGGCCGCTGCGGTCCCGGCGAAGCGGTTGGCGATCAGGATGCTCCCTGCCGTGATCCCCATGAACACGAGCGCCATCCCGGTGCCGATCAGGGCGCTGAGCACTCCGATGCCGCCGGCGGCGAGCCCGCCGGCGATCATCCCGACCACGGCGATGCCGCCGGCGAGGTAGCCGCCGTAGACGAGGATGCTGCGGAACACCCGGTTGGACGTCGGCTGCAGGGATCCGGCTGGCTGGGTGGCGCTCATACGTGCTCCTCGGCTTGCGTCGATGCCTCGTCGAGGCGATCGAGCTTCACGATGTCGTGGGGAAGGGTGGCTGGGTGGGCGAGCTGGGTGGCCGCTTCGATCTTCTTGGAGCGGCTGAGCGGCGCGAGGGTCACGATCGTGCAGGCGACCAGGGCGCAGATCAGGAAGATCGTCGCCCACCAGGTCTGCACGCCGAAGTAGACGGGCAACACGAAATAGAGCAGGCAACCGACGGCTACGGCGGCCGTCCACCCATAGAAGATCAGCACGGCGTGCAGGTGCGAGTGCCCCATGTCGAGCAGCCGGTGGTGCAGGTGCTTCCGGTCGGCGCTGAACGGGGACTTGCCCGCGCGCACCCGGCGGAACACGGCGAGTGCGAAATCGAGCAGCGGGATGATCAGGATCGCGAACGGCAACAGGATGGGGATGAACGCGGGAAAGAGCTGGGACCGGTTCACCGCGGTCGGGTCGACCTGGCCGGTGATCGCGATCGCCGAGGTCGCCATCAGGAGGCCGACGAGCATGGAGCCGGAGTCGCCCATGAAGATCTTGGCGGGACGCCAGTTGAGCGGTAGGAAGCCGATGCAGGCACCCACGAGGATCGCGGCGATCACCGAGGCGAGGTTGAAGTAGTTGCTCGGGGAGGTGTCCCGTACGAGCAGGTAGCTGTAGATGAAGAAGACGCCGTTGGCGATGAGGGCGACCCCGGCGACGAGGCCGTCGAGGCCGTCGATGAAGTTGATCATGTTCATCACGAGCACGATCACGAAGACGGTGATCAGGATCGACATCCACGAGGAGCCGACG
The DNA here is from genome assembly GCF_004402235.1 of Cryobacterium glucosi. GTDB lineage: Bacteria > Actinomycetota > Actinomycetes > Actinomycetales > Microbacteriaceae > Cryobacterium > Cryobacterium glucosi. The sequence goes on along the minus strand of NZ_SOFS01000035.1, from coordinate 16,834 downwards.
GTGAGCCCGCCGATCGGGAGGGAGAGCACCTGGACGCCCTGCCAGGCGACGAGCCCTGCCGCGATGAACTGGCCGGCGAGCTTGGTCATCCAGTCGAGGTCCCAGAGGTCGTCCGCGACGCCGAGCAGCACGATCATCAGGGCGGCGCCGACGATGGCGAGGATCTGCTCAGGATCGGAGAAGACCAGCCGGAGCGGCGCGAACTGGGCGGAGATGAGGTAGGCGACCCCGAAGGCCGCGACAACGCCGAAGAAGATGGCGACCCCGCCGAGCCGGGGGGTCGGCCGGGTGTGCACGTCCCGCAGGCGGATCTTCGGATAGATCTTGTAGCGGTGGCTGACCTTGAGCACGACCCAGGAGAGGACGGCCGTGACAACAGCCGAGACGATGGCCAGCAGGACGAATACGGTCATGGCTAGCCCGCGACATCCGTTTCGGTCGAATCGCCGGTCGCGTCTTCGCGGGCGGATGCTGCGGGCACCTCGTCCTGCGGAGTCGCGGCAACGGGGGCGACGAAGCCTTCCGGTGCGAGCGCGTCGCCGACGACGGCTGCGAGGGCCTCCCGGGAGATCACGCCCTTCCGCACGATCACGAGCTTGCCGCCATTGGTGTGGAAGCCGGTCGCATCGATGATCGTCGAGGAGGTATCGCCGGCCCGGTCGCCGATCGGCTCGTAGCCGGTGCCGGCCGCTCCCCCGTCGAGGTAGACCTCGACGCTCTCGCCGAGCATCTCGGCGGCGGTCGCCGCGTCGACCGCTGACGGCAGGCCGCTCGTATTAGCACTCGAGACGGCGAGGGGGCCGGTGTCGGCGAGGAGATCGAGGGCAATCGGGTTGCTCGGCATCCGCAGGGCGACGGTGCCGCGGGTGTCGCCGAGGTCCCAGACCAGGGAGGGCTGGGCGTGGAGCACCACAGTCAGCCCGCCCGGCCAGAATTCCGCGACGAGCTCCCGCACGGGCTGAGGAATATTGACCGCGAGCGCGTCGAGGGTGCCGATACCCGGAATCAGCACGGGCGGCGGCGACTGCCGGCCGCGGCCCTTCGCGTCGAGCAGGCGTTGCACGGCCTCTGGGCTGAACGCGTCGGCGGCAAGGCCGTAGACCGTGTCGGTGGGGATGACGACGAGCGCGCCGCGAGCGATCGCCGAGCGTGCCAGTCTCATGCCGGTTGCGTAGTCCGAGACAACCGTGCAGTCGTAGATGCGTGTCATTGCGCCCAATTCTAGTGCAGGGGTGTTTCCCAAGGCTGGGAGTGGGGGGTCAGGGCGTAGGGCGGATGGCCGTGGTCGCCCGGTCGCGGGTGGTGTAGTCGCGGTGGGTCGCGGTCGCGCGCCAGCCGTCGCCGGCCAGCAGGGCACGGATGTCGCCGCCCTGCAGTTCGCCGTGCTCGATCACGAGCACTCCGCCGGGGCGCAGCAGGCGCAGGGCCGTCTGCGAGACGTGCCGGACGACGTCGAGGCCGTCCGCCCCGCCGAAGAGTGCGTGCGCGGGATCGAAGAGACGCACCTCGGGGTCGCGCGGCACGGCATCCGCCGGTATATAGGGAGGGTTCGAGATCAGGACGGCGACGGTGCCGTCGAGTTCGGCGAGGATGCCCGTGTCTGCGAGGTCGCCGAAGACGAGGGTCGCATTGGCCGCGTTCACCGCAGTGAAGTTGCGGGTCGTCCAGGCGAAGGCCTCCGGCGAGTTCTCGACGGACCAGATCCGCGCGTTCGGCACTTCGACGGCGAGGGAGAGCGCGATCGCGCCGCTCCCGGTGCCGAGGTCCACGCCGATCGGGTCAGGGTCGGGCACGGAGCGGAGGGCGTCGATCGCGAACTGGGCCACCTGCTCGGTCTCGGGTCGGGGTACGAAGACGCCCGGGCCGACGAGGAGTTCGATCGACCGGAACGGGGCTCGCCCGGTGATGTGCTGCAGCGGTTCGCGCAGGGCGCGGCGAGAGACGAGGACGTCGATAGCGGCGGCATCCGCCGACGTGACAGCGGTGCGAAGGATGACGGCGGCCTGCACCTCTCCGCGGCTCCGGCCGAGCGCGTGGCCGATCAGGAGGTCGGCGTCGACCTCGGGGTCGGCGATGCCGGCGGCGGCGAGGATGCCGATGGTGCGGGCACGGATCGTGTCCACCGCGTCCGGGACCGCTTCGCCCGCGTCGGGGGCGGAAAGAGTGCCGGGAATGGAATGGTCGTCGTCTTCAGTTGTCACACCTTGGAATGTAACGTAATGAAGCGCGCTCTCCCAATGCCGGAGCCGTAGGCTGGGCGAGGTTCCCGATCCGAATGACCCGATGACCCGACCGAAAGGCACTGCGATGACCGCACGCATCTACTCCGACATCACCAAGGCAGTTGGAGGGACACCGCTGGTCAAGCTCAACCGCCTCACGGCGGGCCTCGACGCGACCGTGCTCGTCAAGCTCGAGTTCTACAACCCCTCCGCGAGCGTCAAGGACCGGATCGGCATCGCGATCGTCGATGCCGCAGAGGCCTCCGGCGAACTCCTGCCCGGCGGCACCATCGTCGAGGGCACGAGCGGCAACACCGGCATCGCGCTCGCGCTCGTCGGAGCGGCCCGCGGCTACAAGGTCATCCTGGCGATGCCGGAGACCATGAGCAAGGAACGCCGCGTCCTCCTTCGCGCCTATGGCGCCGAGATCGTGCTGACCCCGGGGGCCGCCGGCATGCGCGGCGCCGTCGAGAAGGCCGAAGAGATCGTCGCGAACACGCCCGGTGCGATTCTCGCCCGTCAGTTCGACAACCCCGCCAACCCGGCGATCCACTTCGCGACGACCGGCGTTGAGATCTGGGACGACACCGAAGGCGCCGTCGACATCTTCGTCGCGGGCATCGGCACCGGCGGCACCATCACGGGCGCCGGACGACTGCTCAAGGAACGCAAGCCCTCCGTGCACATCGTCGGCGTCGAGCCGATCGACTCCCCGATCCTCACCGGCGGCAAGCCGGGTCCGCACAAGATCCAGGGCATCGGCGCGAACTTCATCCCGTCCGTTCTCGACACCGACCTCTACGATGAGGTGACCGATGTCACCCTCGCCGATTCCCTCACCACCGCTCGCGCACTCGCGACCGACGAGGGAATCCTTTCCGGCATCTCGGGCGGCTCCGCCGTCTGGGCGGCCATCGAGCAGGCGAAGAAGCCGGAGAATGCCGGCAAGACCATCGTCGCCATCCTCCCGAGCTTCGGAGAGCGTTACATCTCCACCGTGCTGTACGAGGACCTGCTCGACTAACAAGAACGGGAACAACTGAAAACCGACATGGGAGTCATTTCACGCATCCGTGAGGACATGGCGATGGCGCGCGCCCACGACCCGGCAGCCCGCAGCAACGTGGAGGTCTTCCTCGCGTACAGCGGGCTGCACGCCGTCTGGTCGTACCGCATCGCGCACCGGATGTGGGTGGCCGGGTTGTACCTGCCCGCCCGGCTGGTCTCCCAGTTCACCCGGTTCCTCACCGGGATCGAGATCCACCCCGGCGCCCGGATCGGGCGCCGGTTGTTCATCGACCACGGCATGGGCGTCGTGATCGGGGAAACCGCCGATCTGGGCGACGACGTGATGCTCTATCACGGCGTCACTCTCGGCGGGAAGACCCGGCACGGCGTCGTCCGCGGTGAGAAGCGGCATCCCACCCTCGGCGATGGCGTCACGATCGGCGCGGGCGCGAAGGTGCTCGGCCCGATCACGATCGGCGCCTGGAGCACGATCGGCGCGAACGCCGTCGTCACGAGGGACGCCCCGCCGAAGTCCCTGCTGCTCGGCATCCCCGCGACGATCCAGCCGGTGCGCGCGCAGACGATCGAGGGCGCGCGCGGTCTCCCGGTCTCCGACGAGGACTAGCCGGCTCGCGGCATCTGCCGCCGCCGCCGCCCAGAGTCACCAGAAATGCCCAGAATCGCCGTTCGACCGGCGATTCTGGGCATCTTCTGCGACACTCGGGCGCGAAACCGGTTAGTCGTGGTCCCCGATTTCGGCGAGGCGGGTGGCCTCGTCCGCGAGGATGCAGGACTCGATGACGGCGTCCAGGGCGCCGTTCATCACGGTGTCGAGGTTGTACGCCTTGTAGCCGGTGCGGTGGTCGGCGATACGGTTCTCCGGGAAGTTGTACGTGCGGATGCGCTCTGACCGGTCCATCGTGCGGATCTGGCCCTTGCGGACCAGGGACGCGGCCGCGTCGATCTCTTCCTGCTGCCGGGCGAGGACGCGGGCGCGCAGGACGCGCATCCCGGCTTCCTTGTTCTGCAGCTGGCTCTTCTCGTTCTGCATCGCGACCACGATTCCGGTCGGAAGGTGGGTGATGCGCACCGCGGAGTCCGTCGTGTTGACGGACTGGCCGCCGGGGCCGCTCGACCGGTAGACGTCGATCTTGAGGTCGTTGTGGTTGATCTCGACTTCTTCGGGCTCATCGACCTCTGGAAACACGAGCACGCCCGCCGCAGAGGTGTGGATGCGTCCCTGCGACTCGGTCGCCGGCACCCGCTGGACGCGGTGCACGCCGCCCTCGTACTTGAGGTGCGCCCAGACGCCCTCAGCGGGGTCGTTGGTGTTGCTCTTGATCGCGAGCTGGATGTCCTTGATACCGCCGAGGTCGCTCGTGGTCTGCTCGATGATCTCGGTTTTCCACTTTTTCGACTCGGCGTAGTGCAGGTACATCCGGAGCAGGTCGGCGGCGAACAGTGCGGACTCCGCACCGCCCTCCCCCATCTTGATCTCCATGATCACGTCGCGGGCGTCGAGCTCATCGCGTGGGATGAGCAGACGGCGCAGCTTCGCGGAGGTGTCCTCGAGCTGCACCTCGAGCCCGGGGATCTCCTCGGCGAAGGACGAGTCCTCCTCCGCGAGCTCCCGGGCGGCGTCGAGGTTCTCGCCGATTTCTTTCCACTCGTTCCAGGCCGCGATGATACGGCTCAGCTCGGCGTAGCGCCGGTTGACCTTCTTCGAACGGGCCGGGTTGGAGTGCAACTCCGGGTCGGCCAGTTCAGACTGCAGCTCGTCGAATTCGGCCTGCAGAGTCAGAACAGACTCGAACATTACTTGTCCTTGTCTGACCCGTTCAGGGACGGCATCGACTTCTGAACCTGCATGAGGAACTCCACGTTGGAGGACGTCTCCTTGAGGCGGCCGAGGACGACCTCGAGTGCCTGCTGCTGGTCGAGTCCGGCAAGCGCACGACGGAGCTTCCAGGTGACCTTGACCTCGTCCGAGCTCATCAGCATTTCTTCACGACGGGTTCCCGATGCGTTGACATCGACCGCCGGGAAGATCCGCTTGTCGGCGAGCTGGCGCGAGAGGCGCAGCTCCATGTTGCCGGTGCCCTTGAACTCCTCGAAGATGACCTCGTCCATCTTGGAGCCGGTCTCGACGAGCGCGGACGCGAGGATGGTGAGCGAGCCACCGTTCTCGATGTTGCGCGCGGCGCCGAAGAAGCGCTTGGGCGGGTACAGGGCGGATGCGTCGACTCCACCGGAGAGGATCCGGCCCGACGGCGGCGCGGTCAGGTTGTACGCCCGCCCGAGTCGCGTGATCGAGTCGAGGAGCACGACGACGTCGTGTCCGAGTTCCACGAGGCGCTTGGCACGCTCGATGGCGAGCTCGGCGACCGTGGTGTGGTCCTCGGCCGGGCGGTCGAAGGTGGAGGCGATGACCTCACCCTTGACCGTGCGCTGCATGTCGGTGACCTCTTCCGGCCGCTCATCGACCAGCACGACCATGAGGTGGACCTCGGGGTTGTTGGTGGCGATGGCGTTCGCGATCTGCTGCATGACGATGGTCTTGCCGGCCTTGGGCGGCGCGACGATGAGGCCGCGCTGGCCCTTCCCGATCGGGGCGACGAGGTCGATGATGCGCTGGGTGAGCTTGCCGGGCTCGGTCTCGAGGCGGAGACGCTCCTGCGGGTACAGCGGGGTGAGCTTCTGGAACTCGACGCGATTGGCGGCTTCCTCGACGGACAGGCCGTTGATCGAGTCGACCTTGACGATCGCGTTGTACTTCTGGCGGCCGTTCTGGTCGCCCTCGTGCGGCTGGCGGATGGAACCGACGACGGCGTCACCCTTCCGCAGGTTGTACTTCTTGACCTGGCCGAGGGAGACGTACACGTCGCTCGCACCGGGCAGGTAGCCGGAGGTGCGCACGAACGCGTAGTTGTCGAGGACGTCGAGGATGCCGGCGACGGGGATCAGCACGTCGTCGTCGTTCAGCTCGGGCTCGAAGTCGTCGCCGGCGGTGACGCCGCGGCGCTTGCGGTCACGGAACCGGTTGCGGTTGCTGCGGCTGTTCAGGTCGTCGTCCTGGCCACGGTCCTGCTGGTTGCGGTCCTGCTGGCCGCGCTCCTGCTGCTGGGCCTGACGGTCCTGGTTGCGTTCCTGGTTACGTTCCTGGTTGCGCTCCTGCTGGGCCTGGCGGTCCTGCTGGTTGCGGTCCTGCTGCGCCTGGCGGTCCTGGTTGCGGTCCTGCTGGGACTGGTTGTTCCGGTCCTGCTGCGCCGCGTTGTTGCGGTCCTGGTTGCGGTCCTGATTGCGGTCCTGGTTGTCCTGGCCGCGCTCGGCGTTCTGGTTCTGCTGGTTCTGGTTGCGGTTCGACTGGCGGCCGTTCTGCTGGCGGGAGTTGTCGTCCTGCTCGCCGCCCGCCTGGTTCTGGTTGCCGCCCCGGTTGCGGTTACGGTTACGACCCTGGCGCGGCTGTTCGGCCTGCTCGGTGGACTCGTCGGAGTCCGTGTCGGTGTCCGTGTCGGCGGTGACCGTCTCGGCGTCCGCCGTGCGGTTGCCGGCGAAGTGGTCGACGGGAGCGTCTGCGGATGCCTCGGCGGTCGCGACGTCCTCATCGGTCGCGACGGGGATGCCCGCCGTGCCCTGTGCGAGTTCGTCGTTCAGGGCGTCGATGCGGCTGCGCGCGTCGATGCTGTTGCGGGCGGAACCGTTGCGTCCGTTGCCGCGGGCGCTGCTGCGGCGCGAGCGGCCGGTGGTGACGGGGGCCTCGGTGACCTCGGCGGTCTCGGTGTCGGTCGCTGCGGCATCCGTCGCGGCGGAAGACGCGGGCGCTTCGCTCGTGGGAACCTCGACGACGGGAACCTCGACGACGGGAACCTCGACGACGGGAGCTTCGGCGGAAGGCGCCTCGGTCGGGGCCTCGGTCGCTGCTGCTTCCGCGGCGGCCTTGACCGACACGGACGTGGCGCGCTTGCGCGCCTGGCGGACCGGCTTCTCGGCGGCGACAGGGGCCTCCGTGGTGCCGGTGCCACCGGCGTAGGTGGTGGGGGCCGTCGTGCGACGGGTCGTCGCGGCGGCGTCCGGGAGGATGAGGCCGATGCCGAGGTCGCCGTCAGCGTTGACGTGCGCGGCGGCGGGGGCAGCGGTCGCGGTGGTGGCGCGGCGCGGCGCACGCTTGCGCGGCGGGGCTTCGACGAGAGTCGCGGTCGCGGCTGCTGCCGCGGCCGGCTCGGCGACGGCCGGCTCGGAAACGACCTGCTCGGAGACGACCGGCTCGGTCGCGGCGAAGGCGGGGATTTCGAGCTCGGGGCTCACGGTGTCGCCACCGGCCTGGACGGCGGTGATGGCGGAGACGAGCTCGCCCTTACGGAGCTTGGAGGAGCCGGGGATGCCCAGTTCGAGCGCGAGAGCCTGAAGCTCTGCGACACGGAGGGTTCCCAGGCGGGATGAATCCGCGGCACTTGCGCGGAGGTTGACGTCAGTCACGAAAATTTGTCCTTTCCCCCGGCACGAACGTTTACGAAAACCGGGGAAGCTGTGGCAACGTCGGAGGCGCTGCGGGTGGTTCAATCCCACAGAAAGTGGATTGAAGTGAACACACACAGCCACGCACAGATGTCGCGATAGCAGTGAGTTACGGGAAATGCACCATCGAAAGGAACCGGTCGTTAGGCGATTTCTTCGGGTACGCCATCGACTCTAGCAGAGCATTCCGAGAACGGATGCCGCGCCATCCCCGGCCGCGGCACCCCCCGTTCGCGCGCTTCAGGTCAGGCGGCGACTACCGCGTCCGTGCGGGTGACGGTCGCGCCCTGGAAGTCCACGGCGAGCATGAGTGCCTGCCAGGGGGTCTCCGAGTTCGCGGCGACGAGCTCAGCGGCGACGAGGCGCTGGCCGGGGTCGCTCGCGAGAACGAGGATCGACGGGCCGGCTCCGGAGACGACGGCCGCGAAGCCGTGCTCCCTGAGCAGGGTGATCAACCGGTTGGTCTCGGGCATCGCGGCGGCACGGTAGCTCTGGTGCAGCTTGTCCTCTGTCGCGGCGAGCAGCAGCTCCGGGCTCTGGATGAGCGCGGCGATGAGCAGCGCTGAGCGGGACAGGTTGAAGACGGCGTCCTCGTGCGGCACGGTCTCGGGCTGGAGGCTGCGGGCGAGCGCGGTCGACATGGCCTGCTCAGGCACGAACACGAGCGGCTTCACGCCGCGGTGCACCATCAGCTTCTTGTGCCGGGGGCCCTCCGGGGTCGTCCACGCGATCGTGAGGCCGCCGAAGAGTGCGGGCGCGACGTTGTCCGGGTGCCCCTCCATCTCGGTGGCGAGGGTGAGCAGTGCTTCGGAGTCGATGTCGACGATGCCCTCGAGCAGGCCCTTGGCGGCCATGATCCCGGAGACGATCGCTGCCCCAGAGGATCCCATGCCGCGGCCGTGCGGGATCTTGTTGTGGGCGACGAGCGCGAGGCCCGGCATCCGCTGCCCATAGGCGGCGAAGGTGTGCGCGATGGCCTGCACGACGAGGTTCGTCTCGTCGGTCGGCACCACGCCGGCGCCGACGCCCTGCACGTCGACGAACACGCCGGGTTCCTCACGCACGCTCACGTCGAGGCGGTCGTAGTAGGAGAGGGCGAGGCCGAGGGTGTCGAAGCCGGGGCCGAGGTTCGCGGTCGTCGCGGGAACCTGGACGGTCACCGAACGTCCGGCGAGGAGGGAAGGACCGGACACGGCTTCGGCCAGGGTCACTTCTTGGCCAGACCGAGGACGCTGGCGATTTCGGCGGTGTCGACGGGCACGACGGTCGGAGTGATCTCGGCGCCGTCCGCGGTGCGGAGCGCCCACTGCGGGTCCTTGAGGCCGTGGCCGGTGACCGTGAGCACGACCGTCGCGCCGGCGGGGATGAGCCCGGCTTCGGCACGCTCGAGCAGGCCTGCGACGCTGATCGCGGAGGCGGGTTCGACGAAGATGCCGACCTCTGCGGAGAGGATGCGGTAGGCCTCGAGGATTTTGGCGTCGCTGATCGCGCCGAAGTAGCCGTTCGTGAGCTTCTGCGCCGCGAGGGCGAGGTCCCAGGACGCCGGGTTGCCGATGCGGATGGCGCTCGCGATGGTCTCGGGGTGGTCTACGCGGTGGCCGAGCACGATCGGGGCGCTGCCGGCGGCCTGGAAGCCGAACATGCGCGGGAGCTTCGTGGTCGCGCCGCGCTCGAGTTCTTCGGTGTAGCCGCGGGTGTACGCGGTGTAGTTCCCGGCGTTTCCGACGGGGACGATGTGGATGTCCGGCGCGTCTTCGAGCACCTCGACGACCTCGAAGGCCGCCGTCTTCTGGCCCTCGATGCGGTCGGGGTTGACAGAGTTGACGAGGTGCACCGGGTAGTTGGCCGAGAGGTCGCGGGCGATGTCGAGGCAGTCGTCGAAGTTGCCCTGCACCTGCAGGAGCTGCGCGTTGTGCGCGATGGCCTGGCTGAGCTTGCCGAGGGCGATCTTGCCCTCCGGCACGAGCACGACCGCGAGGATGCCGGCGTGGGTCGCGTATGCGGCGGCCGAGGCAGAGGTGTTGCCGGTCGAGGCGCAGATGACGGCCTTCGCGCCGTCTTCGACGGCCTTCGAGATCGCCATCGTCATGCCGCGGTCCTTGAAGGAGCCGGTCGGGTTCATGCCCTCGTACTTGATCCAGACCTTCGCGCCGGTGCGCTTCGACAGCGCGGGGGCGGGAATCAACGGCGTGCCACCCTCGCCGAGCGTGATGATCGGGGTCGCGTCGGTGATGTTCAGGCGGTCGGCGTATTCACGCAGCACTCCCCGCCACTGACGGGACTGGGTCTTCACGGCCTGCGTGGACTCTCGTTCGCTGGACATCAGGCTCCTTCAACTCTCAAAACGGATGCGACGGTGGTGACAAATCTGTTGGCGGCGAGGTCGGTCACGGTGGCGGCGAGTGCCGCCTCCGTTGCCTCGTGGGTTCCGATCACAAGGGTAGCCGTGGACGGGACGGCCGCGTGACTGGACGTGAGGGGACGTGCGGGGGTCATCGACTGCTCGACGAGGGCCAGCGAGACGCCATGGTCACTGAACACCCCGGCCAGGGTCGCGAGCACGCCCGGCTCGTCGGTCACCTCGAGGGTGACCGCGTAGCGGGTCGTGATGCTGCCGATGTCGAAAACGGGCAGGTCGGCGTGGATCGAGGCCGCGACTCCGGGGCCGCCGGCGATGTGGCGGCGGGCGAGGGAGACCAGGTCGCCGAGCACTGCGGATGCGGTCTCGACTCCCCCGGCGCCCGCGCCGTAGAACATCAGGCTGCCCGCGGATTCGGCCTCGACGAAGACGGCGTTGTTCGCTCCGTGCACGGCCGCGAGCGGGTGGCTGCGCGGCACCATCGCGGGGTAGACCCGGGCGGAGACCCCGGCCTGGCCGGTCGCGGCATCCGTGATGCGTTCGCAGATGGCGAGGAGCTTGACCACGTAGCCGGCCTTGCGGGCGGACTCGATCTGCGCGGGCGTGACCTCGGTGATGCCTTCGCGGTAGACGGATGCGAGCGGCACGTGGGTGTGGAAGGCGAGGCTCGCGAGAATGGCCGCCTTCTGCGCCGCGTCGTAGCCGCCGATGTCCGCGGTCGGGTCGGCTTCGGCGTAGCCGAGCTCCGTCGCGGTGGCGAGGGCTTCCTCGAGGCTGTCGCCGTCGGTGTCCATCCGGTCGAGGATGAAGTTCGTGGTGCCGTTGACGATGCCGAGGATGCGGTTGATCTGGTCGCCGCCGAGGCTGTCGCGCAAGGGCCGCAGGATCGGGATGGCGCCTGCGACGGCGGCCTCGTAGTTGAGCTGGGCGCCGACCTGGTCTGCGACGGCGAAGAGTTCGGGCCCGTGGGTCGCGAGGAGAGCCTTGTTCGCGGTGACGACATCCGCCCCTGAGTTCATCGCCATCAGGATGTAGCTGCGGGCCGGTTCGATGCCGCCGAGCAGTTCGATGACGACGTCCGCGCCGAGGATGAGGGACTCGGCGTCGGTCGTGAAGAGCTCGTGCGGCAGGTCGACGGTGCGTTCGGCGTTGACGTCGCGCACGAGGATGCCGACGAGTTCGAGGCCGGCGCCGACCCGGTTGGCGAATTCCTCGCTCTGCTCGAGCAGCAGCCGGGCGACCTGGGCGCCGACGTTGCCGCCGCCCAGGAGGGCGACGCGCAGGTTGCGGTATTCGATCATCGGATGGCTTCCTTCGGTTGATCGGTGCCGGCGGGGGCCGCGACGACGGCGGTGATCCCGGTGTCGCGGGAGAGCAGGTCGGCGATCGTCTCGCCGCGGACGAGCAACCGGGCGGCGCCGTCCAGCACGGCGACGACCGGCGGGCGGCCGAGGTAGTTGTAGTTACTCGCGAGGGAGTAGCAGTACGCACCGGTCGCGGCGACGGCGACGAGGTCGCCGGGGCCGACGTCGCCGGGCAGGTAGTCGGCGTCGACGACGATGTCGCCGCTCTCGCAGTGCTTGCCCGCGACGCGTACGAGCACGGGCTCCGCGGTGCTCGAGCGGCCCGCGAGCCGCACAGAGTAGTCGGCGCCATAGAGCGCCGCCCGGGCGTTGTCGCTCATGCCGCCGTCGATGCTCACGTAGAGCCGCGGCGCACCCGACACGTCGACGGCCTTGGTGGTGCCGACCTCGTACAGGGTGATGCCCGCCGGGCCGATGATGGAGCGGCCGGGCTCGAAGGCGACGATGGGCACCGGGATGCCGCGCGCCGCACACTCTGCCGCGACGATGTCGGCCAGACGGGCGGCGAGTTCGTGGATCGGGGTGGGCGTGTCCGCGTCGGTGTACGCGATGCCGAAGCCGCCGCCGAGGTTGAGCTCGGGAACAGGCCCGCCGACGAGGAGCGCGGCGTGCACGGCGAGCAGGCGGGAGGCGGACTCTGCGAACCCGTCGGCTCCGAAGATCTGGGAACCGATGTGGCAGTGCAGGCCGATGAAGCGCAGGGCCGGCTCCGCACGGATCAGGGCGACGAGGCGCGGAGCATCCTCGAGCGTGATGCCGAACTTCTGGTCCTCGTGCGCTGTGGCGAGGAACTCGTGCGTGTGCGCGTGCACGCCGCTGTTCACCCGGAGCCGCACGTTCTGCACGATGCCGTGCCGGGCCGCTGCCGCTGCGACGCGGGAGATCTCGACGGTCGAGTCGATCACGATCGTGCCGACGCCGGTGGCACAGGCCTCGTCGATCTCGGCGAGGGACTTGTTGTTGCCGTGGAAGCCGAGGCGGGCGCCGGGCGCGCCGGCCGCAAGGGCGACGGCGAGTTCCCCGCCGCTGCAGACGTCGATGTTGAGGCCCTCGGCGAGCATCCAGCGGGCGACCTCGCTCGACAGGAAGGCCTTGCCGGCGTAGTAGACCTTGACCGTGGTGCCGATGCGGGAGAATTCTGCCTCGAAGGCGGAACGGAGGGCGGATGCGCGGGCGCGGGCATCCGCTTCGTCGATGACGTAGAGCGGGGTGCCGAACCGGGCGGCCAGGTCAGGCGCGGAGACGCCGCCGATGACGAGGTCGCCGGCAGGCGCGCGGTGCATGGTCGCGGGCCAGAGGCCGGCCGAGAGCGCGTTGGCGTCTCCGGGCAGGACGAGCCAGTCGGGGGCGAGCGGGTTGGTGGCCACGGGTGAAAACCTCACGGGAAAGTCGAGTGGGTGTCTCACTGAGTGGCGAGCGAACCCGGATTGGTCCCTGAAGCCAGTGAAGATTCCGCCGGTATGACAGCGAACCTGCACCGATTCTAGCGAGCAAGGGGTGCGCGCGCCGAATCAGCCGGCGGAGCAGGTGCCGAGGGTGGTCAGCGACTGCGCGGTGAGCATCAGGGTGCTCGACTCCAGCGTAATGCGCGCCCGCCCCGGTGTGACGTCGACGCCGGCGAGGTTGACGCCCTCGGGGAGGTACCCGGCCACGCACACCCGGACCGGCTGCTGGCCGAGCACGAGCGGCAGGATTGCCGTCGCATCGAGGCTGCCCGCCCCGGTGGTGATCGTCGCATTGCTCGGTGTGAAGAGCAGCGAGTCGGCCGCAGCGGTCGGGGTGGCGGTGGCCTGGTAGCCGATGTCCAGGCCGAAGACGCTCACGCTGCCCTCGTACTGCACGGTGCCGTCGCCGAGCACGAGGTTGGCTGCGGGCGCCCCCTTCGGCAGGGCCGCCGCGAGCAGGGTGTTGAGCGCCGCCTGGTCGAGGTCGACCGTTCCGCGCACGTCGCCGACCTGTTCGGCCTGGTCGACGGGCACGTCGGTCGCGACGAGGTGAACGGATGCCGGCACGCCGTTCACCGTGAGGGCGGGAGCGACCAGGGTGACCCGGTCGAAGCTCCCCATCAGGTACTGCGCGATCACGGACAGGCCGCCGATCGAGACGGACACGTCGCCCGTGACCGAATCGGGCAGGTGCGCCGCGATCTCGGCCTTCGCCCGGTTCTCGGCGTAGTTGCGCACGCCGGCATCGGCGATGAAGAAGGCGGCGACGAGGGCGAGCACCACGATCGTCGCGATGATGAAACCGCTCAGGCCACGGCGCCTGCGCGTTGCGGCTCCCCTGCCCGTTGCGGCGTCGCGGTCCACGGTCACATCCGCTCGGGAGCAGCCACGCCGAGGAGGCCGAGGCCGTTGCGGATGACCTGGCCGGTCGCGTCGTTGAGCCAGAGGCGCGTGCGGTGCAGTTCCGTGACGGGCTCGTCGCCAAGCGGGATCACCCGGCAGTTGTCGTACCAGCGGTGGTAGTAGCCGGCGACCTCTTCGATGTACCGGGCGATGCGATGCGGCTCGCGCAGTTCGGCGGCGAGGGCGACCATGCGCGGGTATTCCTGGAGCACGCCGAGCAGGGCGGACTCGCTGTCGTGCACGAGCAGCTCAGGGGCGAAGTCGGTGCGTTCGACGCCCGCTGCCGCGGCGTTGCGGGCGACGGAGCAGGTGCGCGCGTGGGCGTACTGCACGTAGAAGACCGGGTTCTCGTTGCTGTGCTTGCCGAGCAGGTCGAGGTCGATGTCGAGCGCGGTGTCGCTCGAGGAGCGCACGAGCGAGTAGCGGCCGGCGTCGACGCCGACGGCGTCGACGAGGTCGTCGAGGGTCACGATCGTGCCGGCGCGCTTGGACATCCGCAACGGTTCGCCGTCCTTGAGCAGGTTGACCATCTGGCCGATCAGAATCTGCAGGTTGACCCTTGGGACGTCACCGAAGGCCTCGACCATGGCCATCATGCGGCCGACGTAGCCGTGGTGGTCTGCACCGAGCATGATCAGGTTCTGGTCGAAGCCGCGCTCGCGCTTGTCGAGGTAGTAGCCGAGGTCGCCGGAGATATAGGCCGGTTCACCGTTCGAGCGGATGATGACCCGGTCACGGTCATCGCCGAAGGTCGTCGTACGGAGCCAGATGGCGCCATCCGCTTCGAAGATGTGGCCGAGGCCGCGCAGGCGCTCGATGGCCCGGTTGACCGCGCCGGACTCGTGCAGCGAGTCCTCGTGGAAGTAGACGTCGAAGTCGACGCCGAAGCCGTGCAGCTTCTCCTTGATCTCGGTGAACATCAGGTCGACGCCGATCGAGCGGAAGGTTTCCTGCTGTTCCTCGCGGGGCAGGTCGGCGATCGGGGTTGTTCCGTCGTACTTCGCGACGACCTGGTCGGCGATGTCGCCGATGTACGCTCCGCCGTAGCCGTCCTCGGGAGTGTGCTCGCCGAGATAGGCGGCCAGGACGCTGCGGGCGAAACGGTCGATCTGCGAACCGTGGTCGTTGAAGTAGTACTCGCGCGTGACATCCGCACCCTCCGCCTGAAGCACCCGGGCGAGGCTGTCGCCCACGGCGGCCCAGCGGACGCCGCCCATGTGGATGGGGCCGGTGGGGTTGGCCGAGACGAACTCGAGGTTGATCTTGATGCCGTCGTAGAGGTGGCCGGTGCCGTATGCCGGGCCGGCTTCGACGATGGTCTTCGCGAGCGCGCCGGCGGATGCCGCTTCGAGGCGGATGTTGATGAAGCCGGGGCCGGCGATTTCGACGGAGGCGACGTCGGGCAGCGCCTCGAGCCCTGCCGCGAGTTCGGTGGCGACCTCGCGCGGCTTGTAGCCGAGCGGCTTGGCGATCTTCATCGCGATGCTCGAGGCCCAGTCGCCGTGGTCGCGGTTGCGCGGGCGTTCAAGGGTGACGTCGCCGGCGTTGGCCAGGACGAGGTCGAGCCCACCGGTGTCGATGCCTTCTGCGCGTCGGCGCTCACCCAACTGCTGGATCAGGGCGAACAGGGATTCGGAAAGCTCGGCGGGGGTCACGGAAACCAAGCTTACCGGCCCGGTTTCGCGGACCTCGCTTGGTAAGGTCAACCCGTGACTCTCTTCGATTCGCCCGCCTCCCCGTCCGCCCGGCGCTTGCGCGCCGGAGTCTTCCTCTGCGTCGGCGCACTGAGTCTCATCGGCTTGTCCGGCTGCGCAGCGGATGCAGCGCCCTCGGCCTCCGGTTCGGCGAGCGCCCCCGCGACCGGGGGTTCTTCCTCGTCAGCGAGCGCATCGGCCGCCGCGACGGCAACACCGACGCCCACGCCGACCCCGGCAGGGACCGCTGTCGCGATGACGTGCACCGACCTGCTCACCCTGGACGACGTCTACGCGTTCAACCCGAACTACGGCACCGACCCCTCCTACAAGCCGACATCCTCATCGGCCAAGACCGCGGCCTCCTTCCAGGGACTCACGTGCGGCCTGCTCAACCAGTCGAGCGACGGCACAATCGAAATCTCGCTCACCCAGCCCAACGCGCAGCTCATGACGCAGCAGCAGGACAACGCCGTCGCGTCGTCGAAGATCGTCCCGACCTATGGCACTCCCCCGACCGCCCAGGGCTTCTTCGCCGTGACCAACGGCATCGGCGAGGCTCAGGTCTTCACCGACACGTACTGGCTCACGATCAGCTCATCGAACTTCCTGGAGCCCGGCGACGCCGAGTCCCTCGTCTCCGCGGCCCTCGGCCACCTGAAGTAGATCGCCCGGCCTGGCCGATTCGCCGGGCAAGGTGCCGATGGGAACACCGGCCTCCCGGATGCTGGTAACCTAGTGTTTTCCCTGGCCCCCATAGCTCAGGGGATAGAGCACTGCCCTCCGGAGGCAGGGGCGGCAGTTCGAATCTGCCTGGGGGCACATTGTCGCGTGACACGCTAGTTCGAACTTTTGTCACCTAGTTCGGACAAGCTCTCTCTCAAGCCCTTTGTTTTACCACAGTGGGCGCAAATTCCGATTCTGTTGAATCTGGGTGCCAGAAATAGTGGACAACGAATGTCGTGCGAATCTTCAGATGCTCTGCGGAGGCCGCACATTCCCGCCCGTCGAGCAATCGATCAACTCCCCGAAGGCCATCGGCTTCACGCTGCCCCTATAGGGATTCGAACCCTAGATCCGCCCCGGTCCTAGCCCCACACAGGGCCAACTTCCGCGTAATTTAAGCGTTTTACGCTCACCTTCGCACCACTGAAATCAAGGTAATTTCTGGCAACTGTGGGCAAAATGTGGGCACGGGCGACTTCTCCACCGCATGTGTGATGTATCTGGACATGGGTGACAGTTCTGTATCAGGACATCGGTAACACTTCCTGTATCAGGACATCGGTGACAGTTAGATAGTTTTCGGTCGCCGTCCGCGCGG
>NZ_SOFS01000021.1 GCF_004402235.1 Cryobacterium glucosi | reverse complement strand
CGCCGAATCCTGGTGGGCAGATCTGTTGGCCATGAGTGGGCAGTTTTCATGGCCATCAGCGGGCATTTTCCGTGGCCGCCAGCGGGCAGTTCTTCATGGCCCTTGACAAACGGGTACGGAAGGTCGTTCGGATGATGCCCTTACGTCATGAGAATGAAATCAGGCTGTAACCCGAACGGGGGAGGCCCGAAACTGGACGACGCTAGGGTGTTAGTGGGTTGTGGAGCGCCTGTTTCGGGACCGGGCACACCTCCAGTTTTGATTAGTTGAACTGACTTTGAGCAAGTATCAAGAACCAGAAAGCAGATCGTCATTGACCAAGCAGACTCAGCTGAAGGTGCTCGTCATCGGCCTGAACTTCTCACCGGAGGTCACCGGGATAGCGCCATACACGAGTGGGCTTGTTCAGGGGCTTGTGGAACGCGGCTTCGCCGTCGATGTCATAACGGCACATCCTCACTACCCGGAGTGGAAAGTCCATGCCGGCTTTGGCGGTAGAAAGACGTCCGAATTTCTAGATGGCGTTCGCGTCACACGGTTGCCGCACTACGTTCCATCCAGCCCCGAAGGCCTAAAACGTTTGGCTTCTGAGATTTCCTTTGGAATAGGCGTCATGTTCGCGAAATGGGGTCGCCCAGACGTGATTGTGATGGTCTCGCCAGCGCTCTTTTCGACCGCCCTTGCGATGCTCAGAGCGCGGATGAGCCACCGAAAGCGCATTGTTAACATTTGGATACAGGACCTCTATAGCTTGGGGATGGCCGAAACTGGGACCGGTTCAGATTTCATCACCAGGGTAGTGACTTGGGTAGAGAAGGTCACGATCGCGGCAGCATCGGGCGTGGTTGTAATTCATTCCCGGTTCGCCGCCCACCTAGGTGAAAAGTTCGGCATCGGATCTGCGCAAATTGAGGTAATTCGAAACTGGACCCACCTCAAACCGACTCCGCCCTTCGATTTCACCGCCGTCCGTGCGACTCACGGCTGGAATCCAGATGAGACCGTTGTCCTACACGCTGGGAACATGGGGATTAAGCAGGCTCTCGGGAATGTGGTCGAAGCCGCACGACTTGCGGAAGCACAGGACCTCCCGGTCCGCTTCGTTTTATTGGGAAACGGAAGCCAACGAGACGCGCTCATGGCCCAGGGAAAAGGTATCTCTCGACTGCAGTTCATCGATTCTCTCGACGACTTTGGTTTCCAAAGGGCACTCGCATCTGCAGACATTTTGTTGGTCAACGAGAAGCTCGGTGTTTCCGAGATGGCCGTGCCCAGCAAACTGACGTCTTATTACAATGCAGGTCGGCCCGTGATCGCGGCAACCGATCGCAGAGGGGTGACTGCGGCCGAAATCGAGTCGGCGAGGGGTGGAGTCGTTGTGGACGCCGAAGACCCACAGGCAATAATCGATGAGGCAATTGGGCTCCGGGACGACCCAGCGCGGGCTGCTTTGTTCGGCGCGAATGGAATGCGCTACCGCGCAGACGTCCTAGGGCAAGAAGTGGCCATTGACCGATTTGCTCAATGGCTAAGGGGCTTGACGTCAATGCAGGACCATGTCGATGGTCACTCGCATTCGTTAGGCAAAGATGGAGGAAATTCATGACAAAGCGCGCTCTCATCACTGGAATTACCGGTCAGGATGGTTCGTACCTTGCCGAGCTCTTGCTCTCGAAGGGCTACGAGGTGCACGGGCTAGTTCGACGTGCTTCGACGTTCAATACGGCCCGAATTGATCACCTGTATGTTGACCCGCACGACCCCGAGGCCAAGTTGTTCCTTCACTATGGCGATCTCAGTGACGGCAGCCGCCTTGTCACTCTGCTCGCCGAGATTCAGCCGCACGAGGTCTACAACCTTGCTGCGCAATCGCATGTTCGTGTGTCCTTCGACGAGCCCGAGCACACCGGTGACACGACGGGTATGGGCACCATTCGCCTGCTCGAGGCCGTACGCATGTCTGGTATTGAGACACGCTTCTACCAGGCGTCAAGCTCGGAGATGTTTGGGGCTACTCCGCCACCTCAGAATGAGGAGACCCCGTTCTACCCCCGCTCGCCGTACGGCGCAGCCAAGGTTTACAGCTACTGGATCACTAAGAATTACCGCGAGGCATACGACATGTTTGCCGTGAACGGCATTCTCTTTAACCACGAATCTCCGCGCCGTGGCGAGACTTTTGTTACTCGAAAGATCACACGCGCCGTCGCAGCCATCAAGGCGGGTAGACAGGATCATGTCTACCTTGGCAACCTCGATTCGATCCGTGACTGGGGCTACGCCGCAGAATATGTGGAGGGCATGTGGCGCATGCTGCAGGTTGACGAGCCCGATGACTTCGTCCTTGCCACCGGCGGAAACTTCACGGTGCGGGACTTCGTGGAGACCTCATTCAGTCACGCCGGCCTCAAATGGGAAGATCACGTGCGCTTCGACGAGCGATACTTGCGCCCCACCGAGGTGGACGCTCTCGTTGGCGACGCCTCCAAGGCTGAGGCCAAGCTTGGCTGGAAGGCCACGGTCGACACCGCCGAACTCGCCCGCATCATGGTGGACGCCGACATCGTCGCGCTCGAGCATGCGGGTGGCCACTGGATCGATGAGGTCAAACTCGCGAGTTGGGGTACGAAGTAGTCATGGCGGACGACCGCGACCACGTCAAATTCGTGCCTGGAGTCCTGGACCGCTCAAGTCGGTTTTACGTCGCAGGTCATCGCGGCTTGGTCGGATCCGCGATCTGGCGCCGACTAGAGGCGGAGGGATTCACCGATCTGATCGGTCGGACCTCTGCTGAGCTGGATCTCAAGGACCGAGATGCCGTCTTCGCATTCTTTGAGGAAGCGAAGCCGCGTTACGCAGTATTGGCGGCCGCGAAGGTGGGCGGGATCCTGGCGAACAGCACGTTCCCGGTCGACTTCTTGAGCGACAACTTGCGGATACAGGTGAACGTGCTCGACGCAGCCCTAAAGTGTGGCGTCGAACGCCTCTTGTTTCTGGGATCGTCCTGCATCTATCCGCGGCTCGCCCCGCAACCAATACGAGAGGACACCCTTCTCACGGGGCACCTCGAACCGACAAACGACGCCTATGCGATCGCAAAGATCGCAGGGATCCTGCAGATTCAGGCCGTTCGGCGCCAATACGGGTTGCCGTGGATCTCAGCGATGCCGACAAACCTCTATGGTCCCGGCGACAACTTCTCGCCGAAAGGGTCGCACGTCCTTCCGGCGCTCATACGCCGATACGACGAGGGGGCGCAGTCTGGCGCCGCCACCGTTACTAACTGGGGGACAGGCACTCCACGCCGCGAGTTCCTGCACGTCGACGACATGGCTGCAGCGTGTTTGCACCTGATGGAGCACTACGACGGTCCCGAGCAGGTAAACGTAGGCACCGGGTCTGACGTGACCATTCGTGAAATTGCGGAGACAATCGCGCGGGTCGTGGGATTCACAGGAGAGACTCTCTGGGACACAGAGAAGCCCGACGGCACGCCCCAGAAACTCCTCGACGTCTCCAAGCTCGCAGACGCAGGCTGGACAGCTCAGATCGGGCTGGAAGACGGGCTTGTATCAACGGTGCAGTGGTATCGGAACCACGTCACTAGCATTCGACAGTAGGGGCGCTGAGTGAAAAGCGAGCGCACGCCCGCGAGGCGTGCGCTCGCTTTTGGCCTACTCGGGTGTATGCAATGCAACGAAATGTTCACCCGATAGAAACACGCGAACTGGAAACGGGCTGTGAATGTCCCCTAAAGTAGGGGGTAGCCTCACTCGAGGTCAGCCAGTGTCGGCGAAAAATCATTGTGATCCACAGCAGGGATAACACCATGGCAAAAAAGATCCTCGCGGTGATTGCGCTCGCAGTCCTCGCCGTTTTCGCAGTCCCGGCCGCAGCTAACGCTGCCGGCTACGTCCCGGCAGCAAACGTTGCCGTCTCCGACAGCACCCCGGTTCCTGGCCAGGCAGTGACGGTCTCGTTCGACGGCGCGTCCTTCACGCCCGGTGAGAGCGTCTCCTTCGCCGTCACCGGTTCGGGCGTCGCTACTCTCTCCGTCGTGAAGTCCGGAACGGCGACGCTCGTCAAGTCGGCCACCACCACCGGTGCGGCCAGCGTTTCCGTCACGCTTCCGACGGACGCGACCGGTTCCTACACCACCACGGCCACCGGCCTCACCTCCGGCACCGTCGGCACGGCGACACTCACCGTCGTGGCCGCTGACAACGGCGCGACCGGACAGACCCTCGCCAGCACCGGCTACAACACCCCGGTTCTTCTGATCTGGGCTGCCGCTGGTGCGCTCCTCCTCGGTATCGCCCTCGTGGTTGTGCTGAGCTTCGTTCGCCGCCGCCGCGTAGCCGCGTAGCGTTTACTCAAGAGGCAACTTCTTCCGACACTGTGTGAAGTTGATCGCCACGAAGTGACCCCCCCCAGGAAAGGCCCCGGACATCGTCCGGGGCCTTTCTTAACGCCGGAGGCAGATCCTTTGCCATCCGTTACCCCGAGGTGAGTTCGATTCTCGGTTCCGCCGCCGTTAGGCTTTTTGTATGGAGTTAGACGTATGAAGATTTCTGTCATTGGTTGTGGGTATCTCGGGGCCGTGCACGCGGCCGCGATGGTAGAGCTCGGGCATGAGGTCGTCGGTATCGACGTCGACGCGAAGAAGATCGCGCAGCTTGCCGTCGGGCTTCCGCCGTTCTTTGAACCTGGCCTTCCCGAGATCCTGACCTCGGCCATGGCCACAGGCCGGCTGCGCTTCAGCACGGACATTGCCGAAGTTGCTGGCTCCCGCGTGCATTTCGTCGCCGTCGGCACCCCGCAGAAGCCCGGCAGCTACGCCGCGGACCTCACCTACGTGGACGCTGCAGTACAGGCGCTCCTGCCGCACCTCGGCGCGGGGGACCTGGTTGTGGGCAAGAGTACTGTCCCCGTCGGGACCGCCACTCGTCTCGCGGGCATCGTGGAAGCATCGGGAACCGGTGCGACACTCGCCTGGAACCCTGAGTTCCTGCGCGAGGGCTTCGCCGTGAAAGACACCATCAGCCCGGACCGTCTGGTCTACGGTGTTGCCGCTGGAGAGCCCGGCGAGCACGCAACCGCGCTGCTCAACGAGATCTACGCCGCCGCACTTGCCGCGGAGACTCCTCTCGTGGTCACCGACTTCGCCACGGCCGAACTCGTGAAGGTCGCAGCGAACGCGTTCCTCGCCACCAAGATCAGCTTCATCAACGCCATGGCCGAAATTGCCGAGGTCACCGGAGCCGATGTGACGCAGCTTGCCGATGCGATCGGCTACGACAATCGCATCGGGCGCCGTTTCCTGGGCGCCGGCGTCGGCTTCGGCGGCGGTTGCCTGCCGAAGGACATCCGGGCGTTCACAGCCCGGGCCGAAGAACTCGGTCGTGGCGAATCCGTGGCTTTCCTCAAGGAAGTGGATTCGATCAACCTGCGTCGACGCCAGCGTGCGATCGACCTCACCGTCTCGGCACTCGGTGGTAGCGCGTACAACGCCAAGGTGGCCGTGCTTGGCCTCAGCTTCAAGCCGCACTCCGACGATGTGCGTGACTCGCCAGCACTCGACGTCGCCGTGCAACTGCATGGTCTCGGCGCCAACGTCGTTGCGACCGACCCGCAGGGCATCGAGAACTCGCGGGCGCGGCACCCCCAGCTCACCTATTCGACCGACCTGGAGGAGACCTTGCGCGGCGCGGACGCTGTCGTGCTCGTGACCGAATGGCCTGAATTTAGACACCTCGACCCGGCCTGGGTCGGTGCCCTGGTCAAGAACAAGATCGTCATCGACGGACGCAATTCCTTCGACGCCGCCGCGTGGCGTGCTGCCGGCTGGACCTACCATGGTCTGGGCCGTCCGTAACCGGGCCGACATCGGGCATTCTCAGTATTCAGTTAGGAAAACAGCACACTCATGACGACTCTTCCCCGCCTGGTGGCCTTTGACCTGGATGACACACTTGCGGCCTCCAAATCCCCGATCGACCCGCGGATGGCCGACCTGATGGTGCGCCTGCTCGGTGTTGTGGAGGTCTGCGTGATTTCCGGTGGCCAGATCGGTCAGTTCCACATGCAACTCATCGACAACCTCAACGACGTCGACGATGAGACCCTGGCCCGCCTGCACCTGATGCCCACCTGCGGTACGCAGTACTTCCTGCATAAGCGGGGTGGCTGGACGCAGATCTACGCGGAGTACCTCACCGATGACCAGAAGTCGCGGGCGCTCGTGGCTGTCGAGACCACGGCCCGAGAACTCGGTTATTGGGAAAGCAACACTTGGGGTCCGATCTTGGAAGACCGCGGTTCGCAAATTACGTTCTCGGCGCTCGGCCAGGCCGCTCCCGTGGCCTCCAAGGTCGCCTGGGACCCGACCGGGAGCAAGAAGAACACCCTGCGTGAAGCGGTGCAGATGCTGCTGCCCGACCTCGAGGTGCGCTCCGGAGGGTCGACCTCTGTCGATATCACCCGACAGGGCATCGACAAGGCCTACGGCATGAAGAAGCTCGCGCAGCTGACCGGGGTGCCCCTCGATGACATGCTTTTCGTCGGCGACCGTCTCGACGAGAACGGCAACGACTACCCGGTTCTCGCGCTCGGGGTCGAGTGCTTCGCTGTCGAGGGCTGGGAAGACACTGCCGCGTTCTTGGAGACGTTGATTCCTAAGCTCGCCGCCGCATCCGTCTGACGAGTCGTCAGCCCCGGTCGACCGGGAAGTCCAGGGTGCTCAGCGTGAACGTGCGCTCGAGCTTCCGCCATTTCGCGAGCACGAGGGTGGCCCCGTCGGAGCGGAGGTCGTGGACGAGCCCGATCGTGAGTACAGCGCGCTTCATCGAATTGTTCCAACCCTGCAGGGGGTAGTAGACCGAAACGATCTTCGGCACGGCCTTCGGGCTGTCGAACTTGTCGAAGACGAGCGGGTGGATCGATTTCAGGTCGACCTGCCAGGCGGCAGGTAATGAGTCGGGGGAGGGTGGCGATGTTTCGGGGCGCGGTGACGACATTGTGAATCCTCTGGTGACGATTGGCGGTGTCCGGGCGGAATCGTTAGTGCACTCTGGCCAGAATACGGCCGAAGAAGTACGAACGTGCTGAACTTTTACAAAGCGCAATGTCCGGGAAATGAACTCGTCACGCACTGCGGGTGTACCCATAAGAAGGGGCACGGAACCAGACTGAGTATTCGAGCCTTTGAGCCCCACCCGATCGTGCGGTTGAGCCCCACCGTTCGTGCGGAAGAGCACCAGTGGTGGTGTGGCTCAGCACCACCGGTGCTCCTCGTCACGGATTACGCGGTCGCGAGGGCGGCTTGTTCCCGCATGTTGTAGGTGCCTGTGTCGACCCAGGTGGTGTTGTGGATGATGCGGTCCATGATGGCGTCGGCGTGGACGCCGGCGCCGAGGCGCTGGTGCCAGTCCTTCTGTTGATATTGGGTGCAGAACACCGTCGAGGTCTCGCCGTAACGGCGCTCCATCAACTCCAGCAGCATCGTCCGCATCGATTCCGTCGGCCGGTCGAGTAGCCACTCGTCAATGACCAGCAGCGTGAACGCGGCATATTTGCGGAGGAACTTGCTCGCCCCGCCCGGGGCGTCCTGCGCGGCGACCCAGGCTTCCTCGAGGTCAGGCATCCGGATGTAGTGGGCGCGGATGCGATGCGCGCAGGCCCGTTTGGCGATCGCGCAGCCCAGATACGATTTCCCCGACCCGGTGAAGCCCTGGAAGACGACGTTTTGCTGCCGGGTGACGAATGAGCAGGTCCCGAGCTGGGTGAGCACCTGCCGGTTGAGGCCGCGCTCGTCGAGCAGGTCGATGCGCCGCAGATCCGCGTTCGGATAACGCAGTCCTGCCCGCCGGATCAGCCCGTCGACCTTGGAATGCATGAACGTCGAGTAGGCGTCGTCGACGGCCAGCCGGACCCGTTCCTCGAAGGCCAGGCCGATGCTGAGGGTGTCGTCCTGGGTGTCGATCGCCTGCAGCAGCTCGCTGGCGTTCATCTCGCGGAGCTTGCGTTTGGTCTCCCCGTCGAGGGCGCTCACCGGGTGCCTCCGGCGTAGTAGGCGCTGCCGCGGACATACCCGCCATCGTCGCTCTCGGGCTCGGGGGCCTGTCCTGTCTTGTCCTGCCCGGTGTCGAGGATCGGCCGCAGATGCGCATAGCGCGGGGATCGGACCGGACCCCGCAACGCGAGCGCGCAGGCGGCCTCGACCCGGGCCGGGGAGAACCGGCGCGACAGTTTCAGCACCGCCAACGCCGCATCGAAGCCGGCCTCGTCGATGAAGACGGTTTCGAAGATCTTGGCCGTCACGGTGACAGTTGCCGGCCCGATCCGCGTCGCCCATTCCTCGATCCGGGTCCGGTCCCAGGCCTGGAAACTGCGACCTTCGGGTAGGTCGGCCTCGTTGGTCCGATACTGGTTGCTGGTCGTTGCCGGCAGCAGCAGGTGGCTGGCCAGGCGCTCATCGCGGCGATAGACCTCCAGCATCGTCTCGGTGACGCGCAGGTCGACCAGCGCGCCGATCTGGTTGAAGGGAACGGAGTAGAAGTTCTTGGCCCAGACCACGTGGGCGTTGGTGTTGACCTTCCTTTTGTAGGACCAGGTGCTGATCTCGAACGGGACCGCCGGCAGCGCCTGCAGCAGCAGCTTCTCCTCGGTGGTGAATACGCTGAGGCGGGACCCGGTGCGTTTCTGGAAGGGTTCCCGGTTATAGGCGTCCATCTGTTCCCGGATCCGCTGGCGCAGTTGTGCCAGCGAGGTGAACGTCTCCTTCCTCAAACCGGCGATGACCCAGGTCGCGACATGGGCCACCGTGTTCTCAGTACTGCTCTTGTCGCGGGGGTGGCGAACTCTGCCGGGGAGCACTGCGGCCGAGTAGTGCGCCGCCATCTCCCGGTAGGAGTCGTTCAAAACGACCTCGCCTTCCTTCGGGTGAGAGATCACCCCGGTCTTCAAGTTGTCCGGCACCAGGCGTGGGACGCTGCCGCCGAAGAAGGCGAACATCGCCGTGTGGGCGCGCAACCACGACTCCTGCCGCATGTCCAGGGTGGCTTCCACGAAGGCGTAGCGGCTAAACGGCAGGCAGGCGACGAACAAATACACCCTCGACATCTCACCGGTCGTCGGATCCGCTAGTTGCATCGTGGGCCCGGACCAGTCGACCTCGATGCTGCGGCCGGCCTTGTGGCCGACCCTCGACGTCGCCCCAGAGACCGCGGCGTGCTCGGCATAGAGGCGGCAGAACCGGTCGTAGCTCATCGTCGCCTGCGCCATCGATGAGGCGTCGACATACTCCTGGTGCAACAGCTTCAGCGTCACCCCGACCCGGGCCAGCTCGGTGTGCACCCGCGCCCAGTCCGGCTGCGCGAACACACTCTCGTGGACGCCGCGGCCGGGGAACAACGTCGAATACACCATGGCCTCCGACAACTCCGCGACGTCGTCCCAGCCGACCCCGAGCCGCTCTGCTGCATCGAGCACAGCCCGAATGCTGTGCCGGGACATCCCCTGGGCGGACTCGATCGCCCGTCGCGACAAGCCCTGATTTCGCAGCTGCAGGATCTGCTTTGCTTTGATCTTCCGTACCATTACCGGTACTCCTTCCACCACGTGGCGCTCACATGGTGGGAGGAGCTTTTCAGGTGGTGCTCAACCACGCCGGCAGTGGGGCTGAACGATACGAATCACGCATCTGAACAGTGGGGCTCACCCGCACCACAGGTGGTGCCCATCGAAGCCAATATTCAACCAGACGGTTCCGTGCCCCTTCGGGGTGCTGTGTGCTCCCGCTATTCGAGGGTCGCGGCGAACTCCTGCAGCCAGACGCGCAGGTCCGGGCCGAGGTCGGGGCGGTCGACAGCGAGCTGCACGATGGCCTTGATGTAGTCGAGCCGGTCGCCGGTGTCGTAGCGGCGGCCGCGGAAGATGACGCCGTAGACGCCGCCGGTGAACTGCGGGTTGACCGCCATCACCTGCAGGGCATCGGTGAGCTGGATCTCGTTGCCCTTGCCGGGCTTGGTGTTCTGCAGAACCTCGAAGATCTCGGGGCGGAGTACGTAGCGACCGATGATAGCCAGGTTCGACGGGGCATCCGCTGCGGAAGGCTTCTCGACCAGGCCGGTCACCTTCACCACGTCGGGGTCGTCCGTGGTCTCGACGGCAGCGCAACCGTAGAGGTGGATGGTCTCCGGCTCGACCTCCATCAGGGCGATGATCGTGGCGTTGCGTTTGGTCTGCTCGGTGAGCATCTTGGACAGCAGCACATCACGGTCGTCGATGATGTCGTCGCCCAGGAGAACGGCGAAGGGCTCGAACCCGATGTGCATCTTTGCACGCAATACGGCGTGGCCGAGACCGAGCGGGTCGCCCTGGCGCACGTAGTGCACGTCGGCGAGTCCGGTGGCGAAACGCACCTTGGCGAGGCGGTCCTGGTCGCCCTTCTTCTCGAGGAGGTCCTCGAGCTCGGTCATCCGGTCGAAGTGGTTCTCGAGCGCGTTCTTGTTGCGGCCCGTGATCATGAGCACGTCGGTGAGGCCGGCGGCGACGGCTTCCTCGACGACGTACTGGATTGCCGGCTTGTCCACGACCGGGAGCATCTCCTTGGGCATGGCCTTCGTGGCAGGCAGGAAGCGCGTACCCAACCCGGCGGCGGGGATGACGGCTTTGGTTATCTTCGTGGTCATGCCACTCAGGTTATTGAAGAAAGGTTACGGCGTCATTACGCGGTGATAGACGGCGTGTCGCCCCCGTTTACGGGTGTTTTTGGGCCTTTGGCCCCCGGGACAGGGCTTGCGGCCCGAGCTATATTGTTTGCACCTGAAACGCACCGTTCTTGCACCGTGACTGCTGGAGGCCCACCGTGTCGAACCCGAATCGAGAATCGTGACGGAGTCGGCTGCTGTGCGCCAGCCGTCGGGGGTCTGGCGAATCACCTCCATCGTGCTCGTGCTCGTTCTGGCGGCGGCGGCCGATGTCGCGAGCATCGGGTCTATCGTCGGGCGGCTCTTCGACCTCCAGCTCCCCACCCTGTCCCAGCCGTTTCCGGCGGATGCCGCCCGGCCGCCGGTCTCGACCGGGCTCGCCGCAGGGGCGCAGAACATCCTGCTGCTGGGCTCGGACACCTGGGATCAAGTCAACGGTTCGCTCGTGAACATCAGTAAACAGCGCTCCGACACCATCATGGTTGTACACATTCCAGCAGACCGGCACCACGTCTACGTGATGTCGATCCTGCGGGACAGCTGGCTCGACCTGCCCGGCCACGGCTCGGACAAGATCAATGCGGCGCTCTCCTATGGCGGCGTTCCGCTCGCCGTGCAAACGATCGAGGGACTCATCGGCACCCGCATCGACCATGTCGCACTCGTGGACTACGCCGGGTACAAGGGCCTCACCGATGCGCTCGGCGGGGTGGGCATCCTGAACCCGGTCGGGTTCCAGTCCTCCGCGAGCGACCACTACTACCCGTCGGGGATGCAACACCTCACCGGCGACGAGACCCTCGCCTTCGCGCGCGAGTGGCGGGCGTTCCCCGACGGGGACTTCCAGCGGGTGCGCAACCAGCAGCTGGTGATGCGGGCCACCCTCACCAAGGCGATGCAGCCGGAGACGCTGACCGATCCCGGCAAGGTATCCGCCCTCTTGTCTGCGGTGCGTCCGTACATTGCCGTGGACGAAGGCCTCAACGTCGACTACCTGACGGCGCTCGCGGGGTCGCTGGCCAGCATCCGCTCGACGGATTTCACGTTCTTCACGGCGCCAACGAAGGGGATCGCGGTGTCGAGCAACGGGCAGTCGATCGTGAACCTCGACCTGGCGAAGCTTGCGACAGTGCAGCACGCGTTCCAGACGGATACCCTCGACACGTTCGAGCCGGAGTACCAGACCATGCAGACGGTCCCGGCGCAGTAGGTCCTGGGGCGGCAGTCGATCGGCGTGGCCTGGTCGTCGGGCCGGTTGCAAGGAAGTGACCTCTACCGCGGGGATGTGACACTGCGTGGCTGGCTCCTCAAGCCAGATTGTGCCTACGATGATCGCATGTTCATTCTATTGTGCCCGAACTGCGACAGCCCTGTCGTGCGCGGGCCGTATGCCATGCCGGCGGAGCTTGACGTGCGGTCCTGGCTGGATCGGTGTCCGCGAGAGGGCTGCGGGTGGGAAAACTCGGGGATGGACCTGATCTGAGGCGAGGTCGACACCGCAGCGGCGGGGGAGCGCTAACACCGAGCGTTAAAGTCGTTGCCCAGATGGCGCTTCTGGACGATAATCGTGTTCACCCGAAAGTGTTCTGCGCGTTGAGACGTTTTGCGCGCATGCTCGTAAGAAATGGATAGGCCATGACGTCAGTGCAGACAAACCAAGCCACACATGCTCCGGAGGGCGTGACGGGCGGGGAGGCCGCGTTCGAGTACCTCCGTCGTCGCATTCTGTCGGGCGAGATCCCCGCACGAGCGGTGATCAGGGAGCAGTCCCTTGCGGAAGAGCTGGGTCTCAGCCGCACCCCGGTTCGTGAGGCCCTCCGCCGCCTGCACGAGGCCGGGTTGGTGGAATTCACGCCCCATCGCGGTGCGACGGTCGTCTCCTGTACGAAGGAACAGGTGCGGGACACGTACGTGCTGCGCGGCGATCTGGAGAGTCGCGCCGCCGGCCTGGCTGCGGCCCGCATCGACGACGTCACGCTCGCTCGACTTGCTGACCTCATCGTGGCGATGGACGATTTTGTGCTGTCCACTGACGACGAGGGTGTCGCCCGCCTGGGCGAGCTCAACGCCGAATTCCACCACGTTGTCATAGCGGCATCGGGGGATCAGAAGCTGGTCCGGCTGATCAACTCCGTCGGCCGTGTGCCGATGATGGCGGAGGTCTTCCGCCGTGATGGCGGACATTTTCGGGCTATCAGCAACCACCACCATAGAGACCTCCTCGCCGCGCTCCGAACGCACGATGCGCTGTGGGCCGAAGCGACGATGCGCGCTCATATACTCGGCGCGCGAAACGCGATTCTGGGCTGGGACGGTGCAGAGCCCGGACCTGGTGATGGTGCGGGGTTCGAGGCGGATGCGGGTCGTGGTGCGGGTTTTGATACTGACTAGGGGTCGGGGAACGGTGCACGCCGGGCTCGGTCGGAGCTAGTAGACGTCGTCCCAGTGGTCTTCGGACGCCCAGTCGGCACTCGACGATGCGACCGCCCGTGTGGTGGTGATTCCGGTGTCGCGCTCGGAAGTGAGGACGTCGATTTGATCGCGCAGAACCGCCACGGCGCGGGACGTGTCACGTTCGGCCCCGTGGTCGTTCTCCGGAATGCTGATGAGTTCGCTGCCGGGGGCGACAAGAAGGTTGACGAGTATTTCGCTGCCGTCCTGGGCGAATGAGGGCACCACAAGCAGTTCCGAATTGTGCCCGTGCGTGAGCAGTGCTGTCAGCTCCAGCACCGCGTCGGCAACGGCATCCGTGGTGAGGAACGTCATGCCGCAGAATGACATTCTCTTCATGATTCCCCCGACCTGCGCAGCGCCGAGGCTGCCCGGCTGATGAGCCGGCTCATAAGCAAAATGCTAGGCCATTCCCCGGCCGACGGCCAGTAAGAAAATTCGGCTCACCGTTATCACTGCCGGTGCTGAACTTGCCCGGCGTTCTCGGCCGAGGTTCCTCGGGACGGTGAGTTAGACATCCGCGGCGTGGGTGCGCGGGCGGGCGATCTCGGCGAGGATCAGCAGCACGAGGCCGAGGAGGGCACCGACGACGGCCCCGCTCGTGTTAGCGATGACGTCGTTGAGGGTCGCGAAGCGGCTCGAGAGGAAGAGCAACTGGCAGAGCTCGATCGTGCAGCTCGCGGCGAACCCGACGAGTATCGCCCACCACCAGCGCCGGGCGCCGGCGAGCACCACGATGAACACCCCGACCGGGATGAAGAGCACGATGTTCGCGCCGAACTCGACCGTGCTGTAGCGGAACCAGCCCGGGGCGCCGTGCTGGTGCAGCCAGTTGATCAGGTGCAGCAGCGGGCCGTCGATGTTACGGTCGACCGGAACCGGCCAGAACGCGATCAGGGCGAGGGCGACCACATAGACGACGGCAAGGGCGATCACCCAGCGGCGCAGCAGCGGATGCCGGTGCCCGGTCCCCGCGGGGACGGGTCGTCCCTGCCGTTCAGCGATCGTGTCGAACACCACAGCACCTCCCCGGAACAGAGCGGATGAGCGACCGGTCCGACGGCGTCGGGTTGTGGACCACGTCACCATCGATCCTTCCACTGTATGCCTCCCGGCTGGTCGCCCGCTGGAGTCCGCGCGAACTAATTCCACTGAGTTTGTGGATTCTCAGCACGGGGGACGGCGGTTGAACCGGTGCAGAACGGAAGAAGTCCGTCGAATCGGTCAGGGACCGGGGGCGTCGCTGGGCGCCCGCTGGCGGCGGCGCTAGCCGGCGAGGGTGCCGGCGCCGTGGTAGAACGCGGAGGCGCCCACGGAGTGCAGCGCGACGACCTCCGGTACGCCGGACCTGGCCCCGGGTGCGAGGTCTGCGGGACTGAGGGTATACGGCTGGCGGGCGTCGAGCATCCGCTGGGTGTGCGGATGCTGCGGGGACTCGAGCAGCTCGTCGACCGAGCCTTGTTCGATGATGCGTCCGGCCTGCAGAACCGCGATGCGCTCGCAGCACTCGGCGGCGACGCCGACGTCGTCGGTGACCAGGATGAGCGCGAACTGGTGCTTGCTCTGCAGGGCGCGCACGAGGCGGAGCAGGTCGGCGAGCGGGCGGGCGTGCGCGGGGATCGCGGCGATGAGGAGCTCGGGGTCAAGGGACAGGGCCGCGGCGACGGCCACACGCTGGATGACGACGGGGGAGAGGTCGCCCGGGTAGGAGAGTGCGACGACCTCGGGGTTGTCCAGGCCCACGCGGGCGAGGGCCTTGAGGGTGCGCGCGCGGGCGGCGGGGCGGTCGAGTCCGAGGCGTCGCCTGAGCGGGGTCGCGAGCTGGCTGAGGATGGTGCGGGTGGGGTCGAGAAACCCCAGCAGGTCGGGGGGAAGGTATCCAATGTTCGCGCCGAGCAGGCGCGCTTGGGCGCGACGGCTCAGACCGACGAGTTCCTGGCCGTTGAACAGGATCGACCCGTTCGTCACGGTCATGGTCGGGGGCAGCAGGCCGGCGATGGCAAGCGCTGTGGCGGTCATGCCGCTGCCGGACTCGCCGACGAGGGCCAGCGACTCGCCCTGCATCAGGGTGAGCGCGACGCGGGACACTTCTTGTTCACCGGGCGTTGCGGCGCGGCCGCGAGTGCCCGGACGGGCGGTGGCCACTGTGAGTCCGCGCACGTCGAGCAATGCCATCGCTCGGAACGCGTGTGAGGGCATCGGGTCCTGGTCGGCGCGTTCGCGCTGCGAGAAGGAAGACTTGGAACCGGCATCAATGACGGTGTGGTCACGTAATTGGTTCATGGCCGGGCCTATCGTGTGCTGTTGGTGGTGATACTGTATCCAATCGAATGTGCCTTTGGTCAGATCCGGAGAGACTCTCAGGAACGGCATAACTCCTGCACATCCTCTCGAAACAGGCCCAAAGTGCCCACTTTGCGGGGTTTTCCGAGAGTTTGCAGGAGTTATGCACCGGAGGGGTGCGCAAAGCAGGGAATCTCGCACGTTCAAACGTTGTTTGAATAGAAGATGAAAACTTTGCCGATCAGCGTGCTCGATCTGGCCAGCCGCCCCGCGGGCGGCAGTAACGCGGAGGCCGTGGCCGGCAGCATCCGTCTGGCGCAGCGTGCGGAGGAGCTCGGCTACGACCGGTTCTGGGTGGCCGAGCACCACAACATGCCGGCGATCGCCTCGAGCGCGCCGCCCGTGCTGATCGCGGGAATCGCGGCGCGGACGACGCGGATCCGGGTCGGGTCTGGCGGCGTGATGCTGCCCAACCATGCCCCGCTTGTCGTCGCCGAGCAGTTCGGCACCCTGCGCGCCCTCTACGGCGACCGGATCGACCTCGGCATCGGGCGGGCGCCCGGCACCGACGGCGCGACGGCGCTCGCCCTGCGCCGGAGCGAATCCGGGCTGGGTGTCGACGATTTCCCGCAACAGCTTGTGGACCTGATCGGGTTCTTCCACGGCGGCATGGCGGCGGATAACCCACTGCGCGGCATCACGGCCTACCCGGGGCTCGGCGATGCCCCGGAGACGTGGCTGCTCGGCTCGAGCGGGTTCAGCGCGCAGCTCGCCGGGGTGCTCGGGCTGCCGTTCACGTTCGCGCACCACTTCGCGGGCGAGCACACCGAGGAAGCCCTGGACCTGTACCGGGCGCACTTCGAGCCGAGCGCGTTCCTGGCCGCCCCGCACGCGATGATCGCGGTCGGGCTGATCAGCGACGACGACCCCGAAGTGGTGCGCCGGGAGTCGCTGCCCGGGCTGATCATGTTCCTGCGGATGCGGCAGGGTAAGAAGCCCGCTCCGGTGTCGCTCGAGGAGGCGCTCGCCTACCGTTTCACCGAGTATGAGCTCTCGTTCGTGGCGTCCCGGAATCGCCGCCAGGCCGTGGGCACCCCGGCCGAGGTGGATGCCCGGCTCACGGCGCTCCTCGATGCCACAGGGGCCGACGAGCTCATGCTCAGTGCGCAGTCCGCAACGCTTGTGGGGCGCATCCGCTCGCTCGAGATCGTGGCCGACCTGCGTGCGGACCCCGCGGACGCCGCGGCATAATACCCCTGTTCGGGGAAGAAACTGAGGGGTAGTCACGTCCCGCTGACCGGGATTTACTGACTGGGCCGCCCCCATCCGAACAGGGGCGGCACGGGCAGGTTGCTATGGACGCGCCACAACACCGGTCGTGGTTTCGCCGAACGGTCGGCGGGTGTGCCCGCGTCGTCGGGGCCGTGAGCCTCGTGCTCGTCGCGGCGACGCCCACGTTCGCCGCGGCCCGCATTACAGCGGATGCCCCCGCGCCCGACCCCGCCTCCGCGTCCGCCGCTGTCGCGCCCGGCTCCTCCGGCTCCTCCGACTCGTCCGACTCGGCGGTCGGCGCCGTGGGGTCCGGCCGGTACGCGAACCTGCAGCGCACACCTTTCCGGTCGAGAGTGACCTTTGTGCCGGTCACTCTCGACCGGAAAGGTCCCTCTCGTGGTCTCGTCGACTGGCAGTCCCCTCGGCCGGGGTTCCCCGGGGCGGCGGCCCGGCTCGCGTTCGGCGCCACGCAGTCCACCGCCACGCAGTCCACCGCCGCGCAGACGGAACGGATCGCAGAAGCGGCGCGCATCGCCGAGGTCGCACGGGTCGCGGAAGTTGCCCGGGTTGCCGAAGTCGCCCGGGTCGCGGAGGTTGCCCGGGTTGCGGAGGAGGCGCGGGTCGCGGAAGCTGCGGCCGTTGCTGCCGAGGCGGCACGGGTCGCCGCGGCCGCGCAGGCCGTTGCGGAGGCGGAAGCGGCCGCATCCGCCGCCGCGCAGGGCGTGCCCACCTACACAAAATACGTCTGGACGAGCGGCTGGCAGGCCGAGATCGACAGCTGCCAGGGTGCCGTCGACCTCAGCGGCAACTACGGAGTCGCGGTGATCGCCGAGCACTGGTCGTGCGGCGGGTCGCACTT
Source organism: Cryobacterium glucosi (assembly GCF_004402235.1). Lineage (GTDB taxonomy): Bacteria > Actinomycetota > Actinomycetes > Actinomycetales > Microbacteriaceae > Cryobacterium > Cryobacterium glucosi. The sequence goes on along the minus strand of NZ_SOFS01000021.1, from coordinate 23,233 downwards.
CCCGGCGGACGGCACTCTCATCGCGCTGACCGGGGTGCGGTCGGGCACCTACCGGGTCGGCGCGGTCGTCGCAGTTCTCAACGCGAACACCGATCGCACCGACTCCATCCCGCGCGGCTACGACCTGCTGTACCAAACCTGCATCAACGGTTCGAACGCGACCATGTCGTTCACCGAGCTCACCCGGGTCGGCTGACCCGCTGCATCCGATCGTCGAACGCCGACGCGATGCCGCGTGCGACGCGACGGGCGGATGCCGCGGGCTAGAAGTGCGCGTCGACCCGCTTCGGCAGCACGAAGACGAGCAGCAGCGCCAGCACGCTGAACGCGGCGCTGACGGCCATCGCATCCGTCGCGGCGGTCGTGAATGCGGACGCCAGCGCGTCCTTCCCCGGCCCGGCGACGACGAGGTTGCCGAAGAGCACACTGCCGATCACGGCGATGCCGACGGCGGCGCCGACCCGCTGCATCACGCCGACGACACCGCTCGCGGCACCGGCCTCTGCGCGGTCGACGGTCGCGACGATGAACTGCGCGTTCGGGGCGATGAAGAATCCGCTGCCGAGGCCTGCGATGAGAAGCGGCGGCAGCAGCTCCCAGTTGGTGATCGACGGGCCGATCAGGAGCAGGGCGAGGTAGATCCAGATCAGGCCGGTCGTGACGAGGGTCACGCCGATCACGAGCACCGTGCGGCCGAGGCGCTGCGCGAGCCGGTTGCTCTGCGAGGCGCCGACGATGTTGCCGATCGCGAAGGGGATCGAGACGAGCCCGGACTCGAGGGCGGTGTGGCCGAGGCCCGCCTGCCAGAGGATCGAGATCGTGAAGAAGATGCTTGTGAACGCCGCGAAGTAGACGAGCGCGAGCACGACTCCACCGGAGAAGGCCGGGTGCGAGAACAGGTGCGGCGGCACGAGCGGGCTCTTGCCGCGGCGGGCGTAGTTGACTTCCCAGGCCCCGAACGCGGCGAGGAGCAGCGCGCCGGCGACGAGGGTGAGGTAGGTCCATAGTGGCCAGCCCTGGTCCTGGCCCTCGATGAGCGGCACGAGGAGGGCGACGAGGCTGCCGGAGAGCAGCACGAGCCCGACGAAGTCGATGCCCGAGCTCGGCTTGTTCGGGTCGCGCTCGGCGCCGGCGGGGAGCATGAACACGGCGGCGATGAGCGCCGCGACGCCGATCGGGAGGTTGACCCAGAACACCAGGCGCCAGCCGTTCTCGTCGCCGAACGCCTGGATGATCAGGCCGCCGAGGATCGGGCCGAGCGCGGTCGAGACGCCGATGACCGAGCCCATGATGGCGAACGCCTTGCCGCGCGCCATCGGCGGGAACAGGAGCTGGATCACTGCGGTGACGGCGGGCACGAAGATACCGCCGGCGAGGCCCTGCACGACGCGAGCGATGATCATCTGCAGGTCGTTCTGCGCGAGGCCGCAGGCGAGGCTCGCGAGGGTGAAGAGCGCGAGCCCGGTGAAGAAGACCCACTTGTGGCCGATCCGGTCGCCGAGGCGCCCGGCGGGGATGAGCGCGAGCCCGAACGCGAGCGCATACCCGGAGATGATCCAGGACAGCGTCGCCTCTGAGGCGTTCAGGCTCTCCCGGATGGTCGGCAGGGCGACGTTCACGATCGTGGTGTCGAGCAGCGCCATGAACATGCCGGCCAGCAGCACGATCAGGGCCTGCCACGCGTGGCGGGGGATCACGACGGGCGGTCGGGTGCCGGGCGTGCCGTGGCTGTTGGTCGCGCCGGGCGTGCCGGGCGTGCCGGTGCCGGCCCCGGTGGAGGTCGGAGCGTTGGTGTCTGACATGGTCAGTCGGCCTTTCGGGCTAGTTCGTCCGCGACGATGTCGGGGAGGACGGTGACGAGGTGTTCGTGCCAGGCGATCTCGGCGCGCAGGCGGGCTGCCTTGTGCTGCATGACAAAACTCTCGCTGGCGGTGAGATAGGGGAGGGCGTGCGCCGTGGTGGCTTCGGAATCGGTGAGCATGGCGCGCAGGGCGAGCAGGCGTGCCTCGATCATCAGGGGGAGTTCATCGAGGCGGTCGGGGTCGAGCCGGGTCATCGCGAGGTCGAACGGGTCGGGCTTGAGCACGATCGTGCGCAACCCCTCGAGCCGGAGCGCGGCGAGGTCCCGGCGCCCGGCATCCGAAATCTCGTAGACCTGTCGCTCGGGGTAGTGGCCCTCGCGCTCGACGCGGGCCACGCTGATCAGCCCCTCGGTCGCGAGGCGTTTGATCGCCCCGTACACCGCGCCGACGGAGATGTCCGTCCACATGTGCACGTGCTCCTCCTCGGCGAGCAGGCGGAGCTGGTGGCCGTGCATCGGTCCGCGCTCGGCGAGGGAGCCGAGAATGAACAGGCGAATCGATGACATGCGTTTACTCTCGCACGAGTAGTCATGCGAGTCAAGGCCGAGGGTGATCGCATTCACCAAGCGGATGTCCGCCCTGCGCACAGCAGAAAACCCCCACTCTCGCGAGTGGGGGTTTTCCGTTTCTGTGTTTTGCTGTCGGGGTAACAGGATTTGAACCTGCGACCTCGTCGTCCCGAACGACGCGCGCTACCAAGCTGCGCCATACCCCGATGGCCCGTAAGCCTTGTCAAGTATAACCCCATGCACATGGATGCTCGGTGCAGCCCCCGAACGGATCCCGTGAGCGCCGCCTACGACGAGGCGGTCAGGGTCAGCAGGGTCGCCTCGGGCGGGCAGGCGAAGCGCACCGGGGCGTAGATCGACGTGCCGAGGCCGGCCGAAACGTTGAGGTATGCGCTGCGGAGTCCGGATCCCCAGAGGCTGAGCCCCTTGACCTGAGACCGCGGAATGTCGCAGTTCGTGACGAGGGCGCCGAAGCCGGGCACGCAGACCTGGCCGCCGTGGGTGTGCCCCGCGAGGATCAGCTGCGCGCCGTGGTTCACGAACGAGGTGAGCACCCGGCGGTACGGCGCGTGCGCGACGCCGATCGTGACCGTCGGCCGTGGCTCGCGGTGCTCCGCGGAGTCCGGCCAGGTCTCGTCGCCGAGCGGGTCGTCACCGCGGAGGTCGTCGACGGCCCGGGTGATCAGGTCGAGGCGATCGCGTCCGATGTGCGGGTCGTCCACGCCGAAGAGCTCGAGGTGGGTGCCGTTGATGTCGAGCGCCTCCGCGGCATTGTTGATGTCGTTCCAGCCGAGATTCGCGAAGATCCCGTGCAGACGGTCGGTGTCGAGCCGGTTCTGCGGGGCGGCCTTGAGCAGCGACGGTCCGCCGAAGTACCGGAACGGATTCTTCAGCTGCGGTCCCCAGAAATCGTTGGAACCGTTGACGAAGATCCCGGGGATCCCCGCGAACGGCTCGAGCGTGTACGCGAGGGCGTCGAAGGCATCCGTGTGGCCGAGGTTGTCTCCGGTGTCCACGACGAGGTCGGGCTTCAGCGCGGCGAGGCTGCGCACCCACTCCTGTTTGTCCTTCTGCCAGGGGGCGAGGTGCAGGTCCGAGATGTGCAGCACACGGATCGGTTTCGAGCCTGGGGCGAGCACGGGCACGGATGCCTCACGCAGGGTGAACATCCGACGTTCGAGCAGAGATCCCCAGGCGAACGCGCCGGCACCGGCCGCGGCTAGCGCGCCCGTGCCGACGAGGAGGGCCTTGGCCCCGGTGCCGAGGGTACTCATCCGCCAGCCTTGCCGTTGCCGTTGCCGTTGCCGTTGTTGGTGGCGGCGAGCCTTCCGATCACGATCGTGATGGTGTCACCGGGCTTGGCTCCGCCACCGGCGGCCGGGGACATCGAGATGACCTTGCCCACCTGTGTCGGATCGGTGGTGTCGCCGTCCGTCTTCGCGACGGCGAACTTGCCGAGCGTCGATCGAGCCTCACCCTCACTCTTGCCCACGACGTCGGGCACGACGATCTGCGAGGCGTTGCTGGTGTACACGGTCACGCTCGAGCCGCGGCTCGTGCTTGTTGCTCCTGCCGGGTCGGTCTTGGCGACAGTGCCGCCCGGGAGCTCCGAGTCAATCGGGCCGCCGTCGACGAACAGGAAGCCGGCCGCCTCAAGGGTGGACTGGGCCTCACTGATGCTCTTGCCGCGGAGGTCCGGGATGGGGATCTGAACCGCATTGACGATCGTTCCGGTCGCGGCGGGGAACGCGTCTCCGCCGTACTTGGCGTTGGCGACGCTCATTATGACAGGCCACATCCGGTGCCGGGCGGTGGCCGCCTGGCCGCTCGCGAAGGTGGTGTTGCGCTGGTCCTTGTCGCCGGTGACGCTCATCACTCCGACGATGGTAGCGACCTTGCTGCTTGCGCCGCCCATCCAGGTGTCCTTGTTGCCGTCGGTGGTACCGGTCTTACCGATCATCGGGACCTTCGGGCTCGTGGCCGAATTGGAGGCGATCGCGGTTCCGCTGGTCATGACCTGTTGCATGGCGGTCGTCATGCCGGCCGCGACGTTGGGGTCGACTGACTGGTGGCAGTCGCTTGTCGGCGCCGGGAGTGTGGTTCCGTCGGAGCCGGTGATGTGGTCGATCACGATCGGGCTGCAGGTCGTGCCCTTGTTGGCGATGCCGGCGAAGGCGACCGCCATGCTCAGGGGCGCGACCTCGTTGGTGCCGAGCACCGCGGAGGCACCCTGTTCGAGCGGGCCGCCGTCGGCGCGCGTGACGTCGAAGGCCTCCGCGGTCTTGCGGATGGCACACAGGTCGAGTTTCTTCGCCATGCCGATGAAGCCCGTGTTGATGGACCCGATCGTCGACTGCAGCGCACTGTAGTTGGCGCCGGTCTCGGACGACGAGTCGTTCTTCGGGTTGTAGCCCGGGAAGCTCACGGTGCCGCCGGTCGCGCAGCTGTCCCGGAAGGTGCCCCAGTTCGACTTGATACGGGAGTCGACCCGCTCATTGAGCGAGTGACCCTCGGTCAACCACTCGGCGAGGGTGAACACCTTGTACATCGAGCCGGGCTGGAACCCGTGCGAACCACCCTGGTCGACGTTGGTGTTGTAGTTGATCCCCGTGTAGTTCGCGCCGGTGGCTTGCACGGCCGGGTCCTGGCTGTAGTCCTTGTTCTGCGCCATGGCGAGCACCTTCCCGGTGCCCACACCGACGCTCACGGCCACGCCACCGACGTCCCAGCCGGGGAAGGTGTCGGGAACGTTGGCCTTCATCGTCGCCTCAGCGGCCTGCTGGAGGTCCAAGTCGAGGGTCGTGTAGACGTTGAACCCGCCGCGGCGGAAGTTGGCCATCCGGGTGGTGTCGTCGGCTCCGAAGACCGGGTTGTTCTGCAGAGTACTTACGACGAGGTCGCAGAAGTACGCGCTGCCGCCGGCGGTCTGGCAGCCGGTCGAGGGTTCGTGGATGCTGGGCTCGATGGCGGTGGCGATCGCGGCGTCATGGTCGGCCTGGTTGATTTTGCCGTACTTGAGCATCTGGTCGAGGATGTAGTCGCGGCGGTCCTTGTTCGCGGCGTAGCCGTTCGCGGCGCCGTTGGTCTCGCTGTCGGGCTGGTCGAGCTGGAACTTGACCGGGTTGTTCACGATCGCGACGAGGCTCGCGGCCTGCGGGAGCGTCAGCGTCGCCGCCGTCGCGCCGAAGTAGTACTCCGCGGCCGATTCGATGCCGTAGACGGTGCCGCCGAAGCCGGTGATGTTCAGGTACTGGCGGAGGATGTCGTCCTTCGCGTACTTCTTCTCCACGCCGATCGCGAGGCGCATCTCCTTGAGCTTGCGGTCGGGAGTGGTCGCGGTGGCCGCGTCATAACAGTCCGACTTCTTCTGCGCATCCGTGAGCACTTCGCACTTCTGCACGAGCACGTTCTTGACGTACTGCTGGGTGATCGAGGAACCACCGCGGGTGCCGCCGCCCGCGAGGGTCGAGACGAGGCCGCCGACGGTGCCCTGCAGGTCGACGCCGCCGTGGTCGTAGAACCGGGGGTCTTCACCGGAGGTCGCGGCGTCCTTGACGAACTGGTTGATCGCATCCGAGGCGACCTCGACGCGGTTCTGGTCGTAGAACGAGGCCAGGAGGTAGGGGGCGCCGGTGCTCGTGGTCGCGTAGATGTTGCTCTTCTGCGAGAGCTGGTCGATCTTCAGGTAGTCGGGCAGGTTCTCGAAGACGTTGATCGTGTTCGTGGCAGCCATGCCCGACAAAGCGAGAGCGGGAGTGACCGCGGCCGTCACGAGAACACCGACGATTGCACTCATTCCAACGAAACCCAGGAGACCGCCCAGGGAGCCGCTGACCGTTCGATTTTTGGCAGACATACAATTGAGCGTAAGGGACAAATCTGTAAAACCGCCTGAATCGGAGTCTTATGCCTGCCTGGGAGTACCTCACCACCCCGCTGATGATCCACAACACCGCCGCCATCCTGAACAGCTGGGGATCGGACGGCTGGGAGCTCGTCCAGGTCGTGCCGGGACCGGAGGGCGGCCTCGTTGCATACCTCAAGCGTCCCGTCGTGAAGGAGGCCTGATCGTGTCGATCATTGATGCGCGTCTCGCCGAACTGGGGATCGACCTGCCGAGTGTGGTTCCCCCGGTGGCGTCCTACGTTCCCGCTGTCGTCTCTGGCAACCTCGTCTTCACCTCCGGCCAGCTGCCGATGGTGTCCGGCGTGCTGCCGGAGACCGGAAAGGTCGGCGACGGCCACGGTCTCGTGCCCGCCGCGGACGCCCAGGAGTACGCCCGCCTGTGCGCGCTCAACGCCCTCGCCGCGATCAAGGCCGTGATCGGGTCGCTCGACCGCATCACGCAGGTGGTCAAGGTCACCGGGTTCGTCGCATCCGACCCCGGGTTCACCGGCCAGCCCGGCGTCGTCAACGGGGCGTCGCAGGTGCTCGGCGAGATCTTCGGCGACCGCGGCGTGCACGCCCGGTCGGCAGTCGGCGTCGCCGTGCTGCCGCTCGACTCGCCCGTCGAGGTGGAGCTCATCGTCTCGTTCGCTTAGGCGCTCGCGCGCTCGTTCTCGGGCACGGGAGAGGTGGGGGCGGCGGATGCCGCGGCATCCGTTCGCCTGCCGCCGCGCCTCCGTAGCGCACCGGCCGTCTCGCTCGCCCACCGGCCCGTCCAATTCGCGACGCGTTGCGAGGGCAGCTCGACCCACAGGTACATCAGCTGCGCGAGCGCGAGGCTGAGCGGCACAGAGACGAGCGCGCCGAGCCACCAGCGGCCAGGGCCGAACATCGTGCCGAAGGCGACGACGACCGGGAAGTGCACGAGGTACAGGCTGAAGCTCACCCGGCCGAGCCAGACCAGCGGCCGGGCGGAGAGCGGGCGCTGCAGCGGGGGCCAGAGCGCGACGACGGCGACGACGAGCACGGCGCCGGGCACCCGCAGCGCGAGCGTCAGGTCGCCCCAGAGCCCGCTGAGTTGCGGGCGCAGCAGCCAGTGCGACACGAGCAGCGCGGGGCCGAGGGCGGTGAGCTCGATCCAGATGGCGGTGCCGCCGCGTCGTGCGGCGACCCGGGCCGCCCAGACGCGGAGTGACTCGTGGTTCGCGGCGAGCAGGGCGCCGAGGCCGAACGCGGGCAGGTACATCAGCGGCTCGATGCCGGTGACGTACCCGGTCGCACTCACGGCGAGGAACGCCGCCGCCCAGAGCGCGGGCAGCCGGCGGGTCGCGACGGCGAGCAGCACGCAGATCGGCAGCAGAAGCGAGAACCACATCTCCCAGGTCAGCGACCAGAGCGGCGGGTTGACGTCCGGCCGGCCGGAGCCGCCGATGACGCTCGCCTCGCCGAGCAGGTTGGGGAGGCCGATGTCGGGATTGTCCTGCCGCTTGAGCCAACTGCCGCCGACGTCGATGCCCGCACGCGGCACGAGGAGGATCCACGCGGCGGCGAGGGCGACGGACACGACGACGGGGATCGCCAGGCGGATGATGCGGCGCGGGTAATAGGCCACCCAGTCGTAGCCGCGGGCGGCGAGCCCGTTCGCCGTGCTCGCGGCCCGGCTCGCGAGCGGTGAGCGTACGAGCACGAAACCGCTGAGGACGAAGAAGACCAGCACGAACTCGGGGCCGGCGACGAGGAACTTGAGCGGGGTCAGGGTCGACCACCAGCCCGCCGAACCGGTGTCGACGCCGACGGTCGACTGGTATGCGGCCGCGATGCCGGGAGCGGTCATCGAGACGTGGTGCACGAGCACAATGCCCGCGGCGACACCGCGGAGTGCGTCGAGCGCGACCAGGCGTCCGGACGAGGGAAGACGAGGCATTGTCCCCACGATAGGGGGGCCGCTTGTGAAAACCCTCACTGCCCCCTCGTCCGGCCGGCCCGGCTACCCCAGGGTGCTCTTGATCACCTGCATCACGGAGGTGTCGGCGAGGGTCGTCGTGTCGCCGATTTCGCGGCCCTCTGCGACGTCCTGCAACAGGCGGCGGATGATCTTGCCCGAGCGGGTCTTCGGCAGCTCGTTCACGATGAAGATCTGCCGGGGCCGGGCGATCGCGCCGATCTGCTGCGTCACGTGCGCACGCAGCACCGCCTGGATGTCCTCGTGCGAGGACTCCTCGAGGTGGCTGTACTTGATGATCACGAATGCGACGACAGCCTGGCCGGTCGTCTCGTCGTGCGCGCCGACCACGGCCGCCTCGGCCGTCATCGGGTGCGACACGAGCGAGGACTCGATCTCCGCGGTGGAGAGCCGGTGCCCGGAGACGTTCATCACGTCGTCGACCCGGCCGAGCAGCCAGATATCGCCGTCCTCGTCGAGGCGGGCGCCGTCGCCGGCGAAGTAGCGCGGGTTCGCCTCACCGAACTTCTCCCAGTACGTTTCGATGAACCGCTCCGGGTCGCCCCAGATGCCGCGGAGCATCGACGGCCAGGGCTCGGTGACGACGAGCAGCCCGCCGTTACCGTGGCCCACGTGCACGCCGGCCTCGTCGAGCACGTCGATCGACACCCCGGGGATCGGTACCTGCGCGGCGCCCGGCTTCGCGACGGTGACCCCGGGAAGCGCCGAAATCATGATCGCGCCGGTCTCGGTCTGCCACCAGGTGTCCACGACAGGGGCGACGTTGCCGCCGATCACCTCGCGGTACCACATCCACGCCTCAGGGTTGATCGGTTCGCCGACCGAGCCGAGCAGCCGCAGGCTCGACAGGTCGAAGCCCTGGGGAATCTGGCGGCCGAGCTTCATGAACGTGCGGATGGCGGTGGGCGCCGTGTAGAGGATGCTGACCTTGTACTTCTCGACGATCTCCCACCAGCGGCCCGGGTGCGGGGTGTCCGGGGTGCCCTCGAAGAGGACCTGCGTCGCCCCGTTGGCGAGCGGGCCGTAGGTCACGTAGCTGTGACCCGTGATCCAGCCGACGTCCGCGGTGCACCAATAGACATCCGTTTCGGGGTGCAGGTCGAAGACGTTCTTGTGGGTGAAGGCGACCTGGGTGAGGTACCCGCCGCTCGTGTGCAGGATGCCCTTGGGCTTACCGGTCGTGCCGGAGGTGTAGAGAATGAACAGCGGATTCTCGGCGGGGAAACCCTCGGCCTCGTGCTCGGCGTCGACGCTCGCGAGCTCGTCGTGCCACCACAGGTCGCGGTCGGTCCACTCCACGTCGTTGCCGGTGCGCTTGACGACGAGCACGTTGCGCACGGTCGTCGGCACACCGGTCAGCGCCATGTCGACCGCGGGCTTGAGGGGCGTGACGCGGCCCTTGCGGTAGCCGCCGTCCGCGGTGATCACGAGCACCGCGTTCGCGTCGTCGATTCGTGAGCGCAGGCTCTCAGCGCTGAAGCCGCCGAAGATGACCGAGTGCACAGCGCCGATCCGGGCGACGGCGAGCATCGAGATCACGGCCTCCGGGATCATCGGCAGGTAGATCGCGACCCGGTCCCCGGCCTGCACGCCGAGCTTTGTCAGCACATTCGCAGCGCGCTTCACCTCGGCCGTCAACTCGGCGTAGGTGATCGCGCGGGAGTCTCCTGGCTCGCCTTCGAAGTAGAGCGCGACCCGGTCGCCATTGCCCGCGAGCACGTGCCGGTCGAGGCAGTTCCAGGCCACATTGAGGTGCCCGTCCTCGAACCATTTCGCGAACGGCGGGTTGGTCCAGTCGAGCACGGTGGTGAACGGCTTGTGCCAGTGCAGCAGCTCGCGGGCCTGATCGGCCCAGAATCCGAGGCGATCGTTCGCGGCATCCGTGTAGAGCTGCGCGGTGCCGATGGCTTGGTCCGCGAACTCGGCAGTCGGTGCGAACCTGCGGGTTTCGTTGAGAAGGTGGTCGATCTGAACGCTCATAGCTTGTCGCTCCTTTGCGATGACGGCCGGGTGCGTAACAAGCCCCTCGTGCACCATACCCTGACGATCCGCGAACTCACGTTGCGGGGAATTGCGGAGCGGCTCTCTCCCCGGAGAACTCTCCGGGATCGCCCGAGGTCACCCCTGAACGGGGGCCGCGTCACCGTGTCCTCATTTATGAGGACACGGGGGACTTGCGCATCTTGATTTTCCTTATACACTTGGACTCGTCCGAACGAAAGTTTTGACCTGCATCACGTTTGGTTCCCCCCAATCAGCGTGATGCCGAGGCGGCACCTGTTCCCCCCAATAGGTGCCGCCCCCCTTTTTTTAGCGACCCGACGGGTTTCCGGCAGTTTTCCGGCGGTTCGGTGGCTCGTCCTCCACCGTCGTCGTCGTGCAGGGCGACGCGTCCCCAGCCTGGTGTTGTGGCCCCGTCCACGAGGTCATCGCCGGATACTTTCGGGTCATGGTGCAACCGTTCGTCGCCGCCCCGTCGCTCAACCGTGAGCGGATGCCCGAGGTCGCCGACCCGGGGGAGCGCGCGCCGGTGACGGGGCCGGGGTCGGTGACGGGGTTGGTGCCCGGGCGGAACCTGGCCAGACTGGGCCCGATCGCGCGGTACGCGGCATCCGCAGGTGTGACGGACCTGTTCGTCAACGGCGAGGCCGGCCTCTGGGTCGATGCGGGCCTCGGCCCGGTGCGGCAGTCGGGCTGGCGGTGTGCCGAGGCCGAGGTGCGGGCGCTCGCGGTGCGGCTGATCGCGCTCGGCGGCCGGCACATCGACGAGGCGAGCCCGTGCGTCGACGTGCGGCTCGCCGACGGCATCCGGGTGCACGCCGTGCTGCCGCCGGTGTCGAGCACGGGCACCCTGCTCTCGATCCGGCTGCCGCGGCCCGACCGGCCGCGACTGGACGCGCTCGCCGCTGGGGGCCTGTTCGGCTCGGGGACGGTGGGCCTCGCGCTCAGCGACCGGCTGCGTGCAGCGGTGCAGGGACGGGAGAACCTGCTCGTGACCGGGGCGGCGGGCAGCGGCAAGACCACCCTGCTGGCAGCACTTCTCGGCGAGGCGCCGCCGGGGGAGCGCATCGTCGTCATCGAGGACGTCGCCGAACTCCGCATCGACCACCCCCACGTCGTGGCGCTCGAATCGCGGCAGCCGAACCTCGAAGGCGCCGGGCGGGTCGGCCTGGACGCGTTGCTCCGCGAGGCCCTGCGGATGCGCCCGGACCGGCTGGTGCTCGGCGAATGCCGCGGCGGCGAACTGCGCGAACTGCTCGCCGCCCTCAACACCGGCCATGACGGCGGGGCGGGCACCCTGCACGCGAACTCCCTGGGCGACGTGCCCGCCCAGCTCGAGGCCCTCGGGGCGCTCGCCGGGATGAGCCAGGCGGCCGTCGCCCGGCAGGCCGTCAGCGCGATCGGCCTCGTGCTGCACCTCGAGCGCCGCGGCGGTGAGCGCAGGCTCGCGCAGCTCGGCCGGTTCGAGCTCGACGGCCGCGGGCTGCTGGTGGCCGTGCTGGTGGGCGTGCCGGCCGGGGGCATCCCGTGATGCGCCGTGGAGCGGTCAAGCAAGCCCGAGGGGACGCCGACATCGAGGATGCGGCCCGGATCGTGCAGCGGCTGGCCGTGCTCCTCTCGGCAGGGGTGTCGCCCGTGAACGCGTGGGGATACCTGGACGAGGACGCCGGCCCTGACGCCTCTCGCGCTGCCCAGAGGGGTGCGGATCGGAGGCGACCGCGGGTGAACCGGGCGGGTGGCGATTCGCCGGCCGTCGGCATCCGTGTCGTGCGCGCCGCCGGTCTCGCCGCGAGTCGCGGGGACAGCGTTGCGGAGGCCATTGCGGGGGAGGCGCGGGCCGTTGGCGGGCAGTCGGGCGAGGCCTGGTGCGCGGTCGCCGCCGCGTGGGAGGTGGCGACCCGGTCAGGGGCGCCGCTCGCCGCGTGCCTGCGTCAGCTCGCGGCCAGCCTGCGCGACCTCGGCCAGCTTCATGCGGACCTCGAGACGGCGCTCGCCGGCCCGGCCGCGACCGCCCGGCTGGTCGCCGTCCTGCCGCTCGTCGGGATCCTCTTCGGCGTGCTGCTCGGGTTCAACACCGTCGCGACGCTGTTCCTGACCGTACCGGGCTGGCTGTGCCTCGGCAGCGGTACCGGACTCATACTCGCGGGGAACCGGTGGAATCGCCGGCTGCTCCGGCGGGCCCGGGCTCGGGCGCCGACGCCGGGCCTCGATCTGGACCTGACCGCGATCGCGATGAGCGGCGGCGGTTCGGTCGACCGCGCCCAGGCCCTGGTGACCGAGGCGCTCGGCCGCTATCTCCCCGCCGCGCCAGACCCGCATCCGGAACGAGGCCGGCGGTCGGAGCCCGCGAAGCCCGGCCGCTCCGCCGCCCTCGGCCGCACCGCAAGACGCGGCCGCTCAACCGACCCCGGCTACTCGGCGGACCCCGGCCGCTCCGCCGCGGACCGGGTGCTGGACCTGGCCGTGCGCGCCGGCGTGCCCGCCGCCGAGCTCTTGCGCAGCGAAGCCGAGCAGCTGCGCCGCGACGCCCGGACAGCAGGCCAGCGGCGGGCGGTCACCCTCAGGATCGCCCTGCTGGTTCCCCTCGGCGTGTGTGTCCTGCCGGCCTTCATGCTGCTCGGCGTGGTGCCGCTCCTCGTGACGGTGCTGTCGACGACGCTCTCGGAGTTCTAGCCGCGGCAGCCGTGTACGAAGAGACCCGGGCACGAAAAGACCCGAGCACGAAAAAAGAGCCGGGCCCTTGGGCCCGACTCTTTCGAAGTCACGGTGAAACTGTCCAGTTGCTCTAGTCCTTGCGCTCCGGACGAGCTTTCTTGTCGGCGCGTTTTTCCTTCAGAGTCTTCGCTGCGGCAGTCTTGCCGGTGCTCTTCTTTGGGGATTTGTCTGCCATCAGCGCCTCGTTCCCCGGACCCTAGTGGGTGCCGTTGGGAAGACACTACGCTCATCTTTCGCCAAAGGTAACCCCTTTCTGAAATTGGTCGTCGTGGAGCAAAAATCGCCTCCTCTTTGCCGTCCTCGCCCGATCGCGAGAGCGCAGTTTTGGCCCTTAAACCGCGGTCTTAAGGGCCAAAAGTGTACTCTCGCGATCCCACGCGGGGCGGGCGTCCTCAACAGGGCCGGGTCGGGCGGCGTTTTCCACCGAATCCGGATCGGCCGCGGGATTCGGTGTCTGGCGGGCGAATCTGGAACCGATCGTGCCGCCGGACAACCGCGTCGATCGATGGGAGAGGAGAAGGACAGATGCCGAGCTCAACAGACACGGTGAAACGACGACCACGCCGGGCCGTCAGGCGCCTGCGGGAGGATGCGGGCGCCGCGACCGCCGAGTACGTGATCGCCACGATGGCGGCCGTCGGCTTCGCGGGATTGCTCATCCTCATCCTCCGGGGAGACGAAGTGCGCGGCATCCTCACCGAGCTGGTGCGCCATGCCCTCACGGTCGGGTAGCCGGAGGGCCGCATCCCGTGCCGCGGCCGGTGACGCGACCGGCACCGACGGGAGCACCGTCCCGGCCGAGCGCGGCAGCATCACGGCCGAATTCGCCGCCGTCATTCCGGCAGTGCTCCTCGTGCTGCTGCTCTGCCTCGGCGGGGTGCAGGTCGGCGGTCAGCAGGTCCGGCTGGCGGATGCCGCGGCCCAGGCGGCCCGGTCCCTCGCCCGGGGCGACGGGCTCGACCACGCGACCAGTCTGGCCCGGCAACTCGTCGGCGGCGCGGCCGTCTCAGTGGACCAGCGCGGCGACGCGGTCTGCGCCCGGCTGAGCGCTCCCGCAGCGCTCGGGATCACGGTGACGGCGGGCTCCTGCGCGCTCGGAGGCGCCACGTGACCCGCAACCGCGATCGTGGCTCCGGGTCGGTGCTCGCGGTGGGCATCCTCGGGGCGGTCGTGCTGTTGACCGCGCTCCTGCTCCCGTTCATCGCGGTGCTCGTCGTCGGCCAGACCGTGCGGGCGGCGGCGGATGCCACGGCGCTCGCCGCAGCGGACACGCTGTCGGGACTCGTGGCCGGGGTGCCCTGCGAGGCCGCGGCCGAGATCGCGGCCCTCGACGGGGCATCCGTGGCGCGCTGCACAACGGCCGGCCCGATCGCGAGCGTCACGGTCACCCGGGAATTTCTCGGCTGGAACCTGAGAGCGCGCGCCAGGGCCGGTCCACCGGGTTCGGCGGGTGCACCGGGAGGCGGAGCTTCGCCCGGGAACGGTCGGGGCGAAGCGGCCGGCTCAGTCGAAAATGGCCTCGAGGTAGCGGTAGTCGACGGCCGTCGGTCGCTCGGGGAACTCCGTGGAGTCGAACTCCAGGCCGGCGCCGCGGGTATAGACGTAGCGCTTGCCACCGGACTCCGCGGGAATCTCCAGACGAGGCCGGATATCGCCCGTCTCGAGGAACTCCGTGGTGATCGTCTTGCCTTCGAGGGGGCCGTCCGTAAGCTTCGCGGTGTACGTGCCCGTAGCTGCTGTACCCATGCCTCCATTGTCCTCACCCAGGCGAGGCTGGCAAGCCCCAAAGCCCTGTGTGACGTGTGGCCGATTAGGTGGGCACCATCTTTCTGTGTGTATGGTGTGCCTTGGCCCTTCAACGGGCCGATACCTATAAAGAGGAGTCTGGTGCCAGGCGCTAAGAAGCTGGTCATTGTCGAATCGCCGACAAAAATGAAGTCGATCGCCGCGTATCTCGGCGACGGCTACGAGGTCCTGTCCTCGGTCGGCCACATTCGGGACCTGATCGAGCCAAAAAACCTGCCCCCTGAACTGAAGAAGGGGCCCCTCGGCAAGTTCTCCGTCGACGTCGACAACGGCTTCGAGCCGTATTACGTCGTGTCCGACGCGAAGAAGAAGACCGTCGCCGAGCTCAAGCGGGCGATGAAGACGGCCGATGAACTCCTGCTCGCAACTGATGAGGACCGCGAAGGCGAGGCCATCGCCTGGCACCTCCTGCAGGTCCTCCAGCCCAAGGTCCCCGTGAAGCGCATGGTGTTCCACGAGATCACCAAGGAAGCGATCCTCAAGGCCAAGGACAACACCCGCGACCTCGACACGGCCCTCGTCGACGCGCAGGAGACCCGGCGCATCCTCGACCGCATCTACGGCTACGAGATTTCCCCCGTGCTCTGGCGCAAGGTCGGCCCTGGCCTCTCCGCCGGTCGCGTGCAGTCCGCCGCGACCCGCCTCGTCGTCGACCGCGAACGCGAACGCCTCGCGTTCGTCTCCGCCGGCTACTGGGACCTCTCGGCCCAGCTCGCCTCCGGTACGGCGCGCGAGGATGCCGCTTTCCAGGCCAAGCTCGTGCGCCTCAACGGCGAACGCATCGCCTCCGGCGGCGACTTCGACGATCTCGGCCGCCTCAAGCCCAAGGTCACGGCGACGACGCTCGATGAGGCATCCGCCCTCGCCGTCGCCGACGCGCTCAAGGAACCGAGCGTCGCGATCACCGTGACCAAGGTCGCCTCCAAGCCGTACCGTCGCAGCCCGGCCGCCCCGTTCACGACATCGACCCTGCAGCAGGAAGCCGCCCGCAAGCTGCGCTTCACCGCCCGGCAGACCATGAGCGTCGCCCAGTCGCTCTACGAAAACGGCTACATCACCTACATGCGTACAGACTCGCCGTCGCTCTCGCAGCAGGCAATCACCGCGGCCCGCAACCAGGCATCCTCTCTCTACG
The DNA here is from genome assembly GCF_004402235.1 of Cryobacterium glucosi. Classification (GTDB taxonomy): domain Bacteria; phylum Actinomycetota; class Actinomycetes; order Actinomycetales; family Microbacteriaceae; genus Cryobacterium; species Cryobacterium glucosi. The sequence continues at coordinate 7,357 of NZ_SOFS01000021.1, read as the reverse complement.
GCCCCGAAACGGTGCCGGCCCAGCCGCGCCTCTACAAGGGCAAGAGCAAGAACGCGCAGGAGGCCCACGAGGCCATCCGCCCGTCCGGCGATACCTTCCGCACGCCCTCCTCGCTCGCGAACACCATCCGCGGTAACGACTTCCGCCTCTACGACCTGATCTGGAAGCGCACGGTCGCCTCGCAGATGGCCGACGCGACCGGTTCGACCGCGTCCGTCACCATCGCGGCAGGCCCGACCGGCGTCTCGCCGCACCCCGCGGCGTCCGGCGTGCTCGCCGAGTTCTCCGCGAGCGGCACGGTGATCACCTTCCGCGGCTTCATGCTCGCCTACGAGGAATCCCGCGACGAAGAGCGCAACGCGCCCACCGACCCGACCGAGTCCAAGCTGCCGCCGCTCGAAGAGGGCCAGTCGCTGTCCCTGCTCGAGGTCGAGGCCAAGGGCCACGAGACCACCCCGGCCGCCCGGTACACCGAGGCGAGCCTCGTCAAGAAGCTCGAAGAGCTCGGCATCGGCCGCCCGTCGACGTACGCCTCGATCATCTCCACGATCACCGACCGCGGCTACGTCACCCCGCGCGGCCAGTCGCTCGTGCCGAACTGGATCGCCTTCTCCGTGGTGCGCCTGCTCGAGGAATACTTCACCGATCTCGTCGAATACGACTTCACCGCCGAGATGGAAGACGACCTCGACCGCATCGCCGACGGTAAGGCCGACCGCGTCGACTGGCTCAACAGCTTCTACTTCGGCTCCGAGAAGCACCGCGGTCTCCGCCAGGTCGTCGACAACCTCGGTGAGATCGACGCCCGGTCGATCAACTCGATGCCGATCGGTGACGACATCACCCTCCGCATCGGCAAGTACGGCCCCTACCTCGAGGTCATCGACCCTGCCGCCGCAGCGGATGCCCCGCCGCGCCGGGTGAACATCCCGCCGGACCTCGCACCCGACGAACTGACCCCCGCGAAAGCACGTCAGCTCATCGACGCGCCCGTCGTCATCGACCGCGTCATCGGGGTCAACCCGGAGACCGGCAAGAACATCGTCGCCAAGGACGGTCGTTTCGGCCCGTACGTGACCGAGCTCGACCCGGCGCCCGCCGAGCCCGCCGTCGTCGAACTCGTCGAGACCCAGACCGAGTCCGCCGGCGAGACCATCGACCCGCTCACCGGTGAAGTGACCCAGCTGGTCGACGCCGGCGCTCCCGCAGCGAAGCCCAAGCGCAAGCCGGCCGCGAAGAAGATCGCCCCCGCCGACAAGCCGCGCACCGCCTCGCTATTCAAGTCGATGGACCTCGCGACGATCGACCTCGAGACCGCGCTCCGGCTGCTCGCCCTCCCGCGCGTCGTCGGCCTCGACCCCGAAACGCAGACCGAGATCACCGCACAGAACGGCAAGTTCGGCCCGTACCTGAAGAAGGGCGTCGACACCCGCTCGCTCACGAGCGAGGACCAGATCTTCGAGATCGACCTGCCCGGAGCGGTCGAACTGTACAGCCAGCCCAAGTACGGTGCGCGGCGTGCGTCGAGCGCCCTCAAGGAATTCGAGACGCCCGACCCGGACAGCGGCAAGGCGATCAAGATCAAGGACGGCCGATTCGGCGCCTACGTCACCGACGGTGTCACGAATGCGACGATCCCGAAGGCCGAGACGGTCGAAGAGGTCGATTTCGACCGGGCCGTGCAGCTCCTCGCCGACAAGCGCGCCAAGGGACCGGCCGTCAAGAAGGCGCCCGCGAAGAAGGCCCCCGCCAAGAAGCCGGTCGCCAAGAAGCCCGCCGTGAAGAAGCCCGTCGTGAAGAAGGCCACCGCTACGAAGACCACGGTCATCAAGACCGCAGTCCGCAAGCCGGCCGTCACCAAGACAGGGACCTCCACCAAGACCGCGACGACCAGGACTGCAGCGACGAAGACTCCCGCGGGTTCGACCACCCAGTCGTGACCGCAGCAGACGTGACCGGGGCGGCCTCCACTGAGGCCGCCCCGACCGGCCTCTTCATTACCCTCGAGGGCGGCGACGGTTCGGGCAAGTCCACCCAGGCCCGGCTGCTCGCCGAGTGGCTCGGTGAGCAGGGCCGCACGGTGCTGCGCACCCGGGAGCCCGGCGGCACCGTCGTCGGCGTCGAAATCCGTGAGATCGTCCTGCACCACACCGGCGAGGTGTCCCCGCGCGCCGAGGCCCTGCTCTACGCGGCCGATCGCGCCCAGCACATCGCCACTGCCGTGCGTCCGGCGCTCGCCCGCGGGGACGTGGTGGTCCAGGACCGCTACCTCGACTCATCCGTCGCCTACCAGGGCGCGGGGCGGGTACTCGGCGCCTCGGAGATCCGCGAGCTGTCGCTCTGGGCCGCGGAAGGCCTGCTGCCCGAGCTCACCATCCTGCTCGACCTCGATGAGACCGTCGCGCGCGGCCGGCTCGACGCCGCCAACAAGCGTTTCGACCGCCTCGAGGCCGAGAAGGACGACTTCCACGGGCGGGTGCGTGCTGCGTTCCTCGACCTCGCCCGCGCCGAGCCCGACCGTTTCCTGGTCGTGGATGCCGCGCGCCCGGTCGACGAGATCGCCGCGGCGATCCGCGCCCGCGTAGCCCCCCTGCTCTGACCTCGCAGGCGTCTGGGCGGGATGTCAGCGGCGACCGGTACCCTGAGGGAATGAGCGTGTGGGACAACCTGACCGGCCAGGCGGATGCGATCGCGATCTTCCGCGCCGCCGCCGCGCCGCAGCAGAGCGCGGTTGACGCCCCCGCGAGCACCGCCGGCAGCACCGCCGGGAGCGCCGCCGGGAGCACCGCCGGCAGCACCGCCGGCAGCAGCGCCGTCGCCTCCGGCTCCTCGGCTTCGAGCACCTCCGCGTCCATGACGCACGCCTGGCTCATCACGGGCCCGCCTGGTTCGGGCCGGTCCAACCTGGCCTTCGCCTTCGCCGCCGCCCTCCTCAGCCCGGGAACGCCAGCCGAAGACGCGACCGCCGAACGGCTCGTGGAGGCCCGCACCCACCCCGACCTCGTCGTGCTCGCCACCGAGGGCGTCATCATCAAGATGGAATCCGTCAAGGAGGCCGTCAAACGCTCCCAGTATTCGCCCTCGGTCGGCCGATACCGGGTCATCGTCGTCGAAGACGCCGACCGCATGGTCGAGCGCACCTCCAATGTGCTGCTCAAGGCCCTCGAAGAGCCGCCGGAACGCACCGTGTGGATCCTCTGCGCCCCGAGTGAGGCCGACCTGTTGCCGACCATCCGGTCCCGGGTGCGCACGGTCAGGTTGCGCGTCCCGAGCGTCGCCGACGTCGCCGCGCTTCTTGTCGCGCGCGAGGGGGTCGACCCTGTCATCGCCGAGCGCTGCGCCCGCGAAGCACAGAGCCACATCGGCATGGCGCGGCGGCTGGCCACGAACCCCGAGGCCCGCGAACGGCGCGAGGAAACCCTGAAGGCCGCGCTCGGCATCCGTGGGGTGTCGCACGCAGTGAACGCCGCGGCGCGACTGCTCGCGATCGCCGGTGACGACGCGAAGGCGATCACCCTCGAGCGGGACGCCGCCGAACGCGAGGGTGTGCTCCGCTCCCTCGGCGTCGAGCCCGGCAAGTCGGTGCCGCCCGCGCTCCGCGGCCAGATCAAGGCGCTGGAAGACGACCAGAAACGGCGGGCCACCCGGAGCCTGCGCGACGGGCTCGACCGGATCCTCGTGGATCTGACCTCGCTGTACCGGGATGTGATCATGGTACAGTTCGGCCGCGAGAATGAAGTGATCAACCGCGAGCTCCTCGTCGGAGTGCGCGCCGCAGCGGCGGCGTGCGCGACCGTCACGACGCTCGCGACACTGGACGCCATCGCGATCGCGCGGCAGAGAATTGAATCCAATGTGGCACCGGCCCTGGCCCTCGAGGCAATGCTGGTGTCCGCCATCCGGCGATGAAGCGATGACTACGACGATGCCACCGCCCACGCGCGGCGCTCGTAAGAGCCTGAACCGCCTGCATGACCAGACCAGTAAAGAGGAACCGTTGACCACACGCATCCGCCAGCGCCCGGCGTCGAACGGCCCGGTGTCGAATGGCACCCGGACGCGCCACCCGGCCGCCCGCCGCTTCGCGATCCTGGCCGCCGCCGTCGTCGTCACGATGGGGCTCAGCGGATGCGTGCCCGCGTTCCTGCCGCAACCCTCGGCCTCGACGTCGTCCCCCACCGGGGAGAGCGTCAGCAGCGCCCTCGACCCGTTCTACAACCAGGTGCTCACCTGGACCGACTGCGGTAACAGCCTGCAGTGCACCACCGCGAAGGCCCCGCTCGAATGGAGCGCGCCCGGAACCGACACCGTCGACCTCGCCCTCGTGCGGCACGTCGCGACCGGCACCCGGGTCGGCTCGCTCCTGGTCAACCCCGGCGGTCCCGGCGGCTCCGGGTACGACTTCGTGAAGGGGTCCCTCGACTACGCCACGGATGCGAAGCTGCAGGCCGGATTCGACATCGTCGGGTTCGACCCGCGCGGCGTCGGGCGCTCGTCAGCGGTGAAGTGTTTCGGGGCTGCCGAGATGGACCAGTACCTGTACGCCATCCCGACAGCAGCCCGCGGCACGGATGCCTGGATCCAGGAGGTCGAGAAGTCCTCGACCGACTTCGGAGCCGCCTGCGCCACCAACACCGGCGCCCTCCTCGCCCACGTCGACACCGTGAGCGCTGCCCATGACCTCGACATGCTGCGTGCCGTGCTCGGCGATGCCCAGCTCAACTACCTCGGCTATTCCTACGGCACCTTCCTCGGCGCCACCTACGCCAACCTGTTCCCGGACAAGGTCGGCCGCCTCGTCCTCGATGGAGCCCTCGACCCGTCCACGAGCAATGCCGAGGTGACCCGGGTGCAGGCCGTCGGCTTCGAGAGCGCGCTACGCTCCTACCTCGCCGATTGCCTGGCTGGATCGAAGTGCCCGTTCAACGGCACCGTCGACCAGGCGATGACCACCATCTCCGCGCTGCTCGACTCGGTCGACCGGAGCCCGATCGCCGCGAGCGATGGCCGGATGCTCGGCGCCAACACGCTGCTGACCGCCATCATCTACCCGCTGTACCAGGCGTCGGCGTGGCCGAACCTGAGCGAGATGCTGTCGAGCGTGATGCAGGGCAACACCAAGATCGCGTTCCAGTTCGCGGATGCCTACAACGGCCGTAACTCCGACGGGACATACCTCGACAATTCGACCGAGGCCTTCCTGGCGATCAACTGCCTCGACTACAGCTACAACGACGACCCGGCCGTGATGCGCGCCGACGCCGCGGCCATCGAGGCCGCAGCGCCGGTCATCGGCAAGTACATGGCCTACGGCGACACCGGCTGTGCGAACTGGCCGGACAAGTTCACCGGAACCCGCGCCGAGATCCACGCGCCGGGAGCGGCGCCGATCCTCGTCGTCGGCACGACGAACGACCCGGCGACCCCGTACGTGTGGGCGCAGAGCCTGGCCAGGCAGCTCGACAGTGCGCAGCTCGTCACGTACGCGGGCGAGGGGCACACTGCGTACAACAAGTCCAATGCCTGCGTGAACAACGCGGTGGACTCATACCTGCTGCAGGGGACGGTGCCGGCCACCGACCCGAAGTGCTGATGTGCGGGGGCGGCCGTGCGGCATCCGGTGACGACTCGAGGACTGCACATTTGCGCGCCGTGTAAGAATGTGACCATGGTGGATGTTGCGGAAGAACCCGGCCTGCGTGAACGGAAACGTCTGGCGACCCACCGGGCCATCCAACTCGCTGTGCTCACGCTCGCGTCCGAGCGCGGGGTCGACAAGGTCACCGTCGAGGACATCAGCCGGATCGCCGATGTGTCCCCGCGCACCTTCTTCAACTACTTCCCGTCGAAGGACGCCGCCCTCGCCGGTGACGATCTCACCCTCGGTTCCGAGGCGGAGATCGAGGACTTCGTACACAGGAGCCCCTCCGGTGACATCCTCGCCGACCTCGCGGTGCTGCTCTCGACCAGCGTGCAGAATTCCCAGGATGACCGGGAGATTCACCATCTGCGGCGTCAGGTGATGAAGGAGAACCCCTACCTGTTCGGCATGCGGATGGCTACCCTCCGCAGCTTCGAGGGACACCTCGACGACGTGATCAGCCGGCGCCTCGCGGCGGACGATCCCGTGCTCGCCGCCGACCCGATCGCGTTGCACCAGCGCGCCCTGCTGCTCACGCTCGTCGCGGTCGCAGCCCTGCGACACGCCTGGCGCTGCTGGGCCGAGGGAGACGAGTCGGAGCCGCTCGCCGATCGGGTGCGGGCGTCGTTCGCGGGGCTGTACGAATTGACCCTCCGGACCAGCTAAGCTTTGTTGCTGTGTCACCGCGCGTTTCCGGAAAGAAGCATTCGGGCGTCACGCCGCCTTAGCTCAGTTGGTAGAGCATCTCACTCGTAATGAGAAGGTCGTCAGTTCGATTCTGACAGGCGGCTCCCTTTCCTCATCGCCCGGCCCACTCTCTTCGTGCTGCCCATGTGCTCGTGCTATCGGTCTGCGAGGAGCAGGTTGAGTCGCCTTCCCGCCGGCGCGGTTTCCTTGTTCGTGCCCATCAGCTGGGCATCGTTCAAATAGGTGAGGTCGTCGACGGTGATGCCGAATCGGGCGGCCACGTCGGCGCGGTATTCATTCGTTGCGGCGGTATAGCCCGCGGGCCTGCCGTCGATGACGTCGACCGTGCCCCGGGCGCCGGGCGTCGCACCGGAGTCCACGGGGTTGAGGTAGCCGCGGAGCGGCGCGAAGGTCCAACGGATGTCGGCGCGCGCGACGACGGCCTCACGGCAGTCCGGGTCGGTCGTGTCCGGTTGGGCGGGGGTTGTGACCAGAATGACCTGGTCGATTCCGCTGGGATCTCCGCTGAGGATGCTGAGGTCACCCCAGCCGTAGGCGCCGCTTCCGCTCGTGAACGGCCCGAAGTCCATGCGGAAGCCGCTGTCGTAGCAGGTTTGGTTCGCCGGTATGGGCTGGGTCGCGGTCACCGCGTCGACCGTTGCCGCTGCCGGAGTGACGAGGTCATCGATGTGGAGCGTGAGCTCGGTTCCGTGGAAATCGAACCTCACATTGCCGGTAGTACCGTTGTCGGACGTCAGCGTGCCCGTTCCGATGGTCCCGGTCGGGAGCGTCCCCGGAACGCCAGGTTGTGTTGCCGGTGAATCCGCGGATGCAGACGGCGTTGGGGCTGGCGTGCCGATGGCCCCGCCGCTCGAGCTGCCGTGAAATCAGCGTGGCGAGCCATCTCGTTGCCGCGACCTCCCTACGTGTCAGGGTGAGTTGAGGCGGGTAGCTCAGAGCAAGTTCGCCGTTTGACGTAGGGCGAGAATCAGGAAGTCCCACCATGTCCAGTCCCTCGTTGATCGCCGT
>NZ_SOFS01000001.1 GCF_004402235.1 Cryobacterium glucosi | reverse complement strand
CGGGCGACCCCGCGGTCGCGGGTGTCGGCCGGCGCACGGCGTGCACGCGGCCGGGCCCGGGGAACGGGCGCGGCACGATCGGCCGGGGAGCGGCGAGGTCGGCGGGCGATGGCCGCACGGCGCCAGCACCGGCAAGCGCGTCGGGGAAACCGGCCTCGCCGTGCAGGTCGTCCTGGGCGAGAGCGGCGCCGGCCGCGCGAACGAACCCGGCAAGCCCCTTCGCGGACATGGCCGGGTCGAAGACGAGGTCGTCGCCGCTTCCGGTGTCGTCGTCCTCGACGAGCGGGAGCAGCGGACGGTTCTCGCGCAGCCAGGGCGGCCCGTTGAGCACGGCGGCGAGCGGCGGCAACACCGGCTCGTCGTCGTCGACGTCGCTGAGCACGAGGTGCAGGGCGCCACTCGGCAGGTGCATGACCCGCGCGGCCACGACGTCGCCCTCGGAGAGCAGGGTATCGACGAGGTCCCGCGGGTTGGCCGAGATGTCGGCGCGGGTGATCGTGAACGTGAGGTGCGGGTGCAGGGCGAGCACGGCCTTTTGCGCGCTGACCTTCTGCACCAGGGCGAGGGTGACGCTGCCGTGCGGGTAGCGCTCGGCGATCACCTCCGTCGTCGGCGGTTTGAGCTCGACATTGAGCCGGTGGGTCGGGGCATCGAGGGCGCCCTGGATGCGCTGGCCGGGCGAGAGGGTCCAGTCCAGCGGCACGGGCGGGTAGGTGAGTTCCTGCCAGATGGTCGCCATGCCGCCGTCATCGAGCTCGACGAGGGCGCGGGAACCGTGCAGCATGAAGCCCTTGACGGTTCCGGTGACGGTGATGACGGATGCAGGGGCGAGCGCGAAGAGACCGGCGTGGTGGGCGTGAGCGAGGGCATCCGTGACGAGTTGGTCGGTCGCGTGCTGGGGGTCGCCATGCGTGAAGCGCAGACGGGACCTGGCCAGGTCGGCGAAGGGGTTCGGCCCGGTGGGGTATGACCGGCCGGCGCTGCCGTAGACCTGGAATTGGGCGGGGAGCAGGTCGCCGAGCTGCCGGGTGAGTTCTCCGGTCTGCACGAGGAAGACGCGCGCGACGTCGCCGATCTGGGTGGCGAGCTGATCGATGCCGATCTCGGGGATGGCTGTTCCGAACGGTGAGGAGACGACGACCCAGGGTCGATCACGGGCGGGGTCGTGAAGGCCGATCGCAAGCTGCTGCACCGCGGAGCTGGTCTCAACGCGGGTGTACACGGCTTACTCCTCCCCGGGCCCGTGGATAGGCCGTGGGAACAAGGCTACGCCAGTATCCTAGACGGATTGCTCCATTCGTTAAGTTATGGGGTGTATATGAAGCATTGTGTGCGGGTTGCCCACCCGGGACACGCGGTGTGACGCAGGATGCACCTCGTCCTAGGGCGGCGCCCAGCCGATCACCGGTGAGTGCGAAGCCGCGGAGTCAGCGACCCGAGCCGGAGAAAGCGCCGACCAGGACGATCCCGAGGTTCGCGGCCAGGTAGGCGGAGACGCCGAGCCCGACGACGACCTCGAGGGGGGCGAGCACGAGGCGCTGCAACCTCGCCGACCGCATCTGGTTGTCGAGCACGGTGAAGCGCTCCATCAGGCCGTCGCCCGTGCCGACCGGCACGGTTTCGGCCCAGCTCGCGGGATCGTCGAGCAGCGCGATCACCTGGAACCGTTCGAGCGGCGTGAGCACGCGCGGCAGGGCCGTCAGCCACGACACGAGGTCGGCGGCGTCGAGCACTGTGACCGCGTTCTCGGGGCCCATGCGGACGACACCCTTCGGCCCGACGAACGCGAGCACGGGGTGGATCGGGACGGTGAAGTCGAGGTAGGCATGCAGGAGCGTGTCGATGCGTTCGCCCTCGAAGGCCGCGTGTTCGAGGTAGGGCACCGCCCGGTCCCCGACGATGACGTTCTCGCCGATGACCCGCACCCCCGCACGGCGGTGCTGCTTGGTGTTGATGGTGACGACGCCGCAGGGGCCGACGACGACGTGGTCGATGTCCCAGCCGTTCACCCCGACGGGGAGCCCGTGGAAGACCGCCCACTCCGGAGGCAGCTGGGCGAGCAGTGCGCCGACGGCGAGCTCTCCCTGCGCGCCGCGGTACCAGCCCAGGGCATTGCCGCCGAGCGGGGAACGACCGAGGAAGCGGGCGAGACGGGTGCGACGCGGGTGGGCACCCTGCTGGCGCAGCAATTTGTCGATGATGGCCTGCGCGGCGAACCGGCGGCGCATGCCCTCGTTTTCGACGCGGCCGTCGTCGATACTGCCCGGATCGATTGTGCTTTTGTCGACCATATGATTGCTCCCCCGGATCGATACTAGCGAGCCGCGGCATCCGCCGCCCCACCCCGTTTGAGCCGCCGCCCCTGTTGAGCCGCTGCCCCCGCTCGCGCGCCCGCCTGCTCTAGTCGTGCTTCTTGACGAAGTCGATGGCGAGGTCGGCGACCTCTTCCCAGCCGTGGTCGATCGTGAGCGAGTGACCCCGGTTCGGCACCTCGACGATCTCGGTCAGACCCGGGTTCTTCTTCTGCTGCTTGTAGATCGCGTGCGAGATCGCGAGCGGCACGGTGTTGTCGTTGTCCCCCGCGATGATGAGCAGCGGCCCGCGCTCGGGATTCTTCGTGTCGACCCGCGCCTCGGTGAACGGGTTCAGGTTCGCGGTCGCGGCCTGGAACAGCGGCACGCCCGATGCGGCCACGTGATAGGTGTCGTACAGGGCGCGCGCCTCGTCGGTATCGAGGGCGTTGGCCCAGCCGAAGCTGAACTGCTCGAAGGTGAGCGAGACGGCCCGCCCGGCATTCGCCGGGTTGAGCAGCACCGGTGACGCCGATTTCAGGGCGGATGCCGGCAGCGGCAACACGCCACGGAACGGTGCGGAGTCGATCGCGACCGTTGCAGCGGAGACTCCCTCACCGGCCAGGCGCTGGGCGATCAGCCCGCCGAAGGAGTGCCCGACGATGGCGGGTCTGATCGCGAGGTCGTTGATGGCGTCGAGGTAGTGGTCGGTGACCTGGGCGATCATCTTGTGGGCGAAGACGTCGGGGTCGCGCTTGGCTTCCTCGATGCTCTCGGGGTCGTCGGGCCAGCCGGGGGCGATGCTTGTGTAGCCGGCGGCCTCGAAGCGGCCGCGCCAGCGGTCCCAGCTGCTCGAGAGCAGCCAGAGCCCGTGCACGAACACGACCGGACGCAGGCCCGACTCGTTCGCTCGCTCGACCTCGGCTCGTTCCGGTGCGGTCAATGCGTCCATCTCAGCTCCGTTTCGGTTTCTGGCAGGTTCACGCGGCGGGTGCCGGGTGATCTGGGCACGATAACCGCACCGGTCCCCGTCGTCTAGGGCGTCGGCATCCGCGGGCGTGCCGCTGAGTCGATGCGGTCAGCGGCGGCGGTCAGCGGCGGCGGTCAGCGGCGGCGGGCGATCAGGGTGCGGAGCACCAGGACGAGGACGGCCAGGGGCGCGAACACGATCAGGAGCCGTGCGGCGAGCCCGCCGAGACTCGCGGCCGTGCCGGACGCGGGCGGGGCGCCGGTGAGGCCGAACTGCAGGAGCAGCACGCCGATGACGCCGAGTGCCACCGCGACGAGGACGGTGAGCAGGAGCGCCCGCAGGTCGGGCTCTGCGCGCTCACGGCGCCGAACCGCCCAGAGCTGGAGGACCTCGTAGAGCACGAGGGACACCGCGAACGGCAGGGCGACGCTCAGGAGCACGACGGCGAAATAGGCCGCGAACACGAAGAGCGGGTGATCGGGCAATGCGGGCGTGATCAGTGCGGTAGTCCAGCTCACGTGACTCCCCAGCCTGGCCTCGGTCGGCTCAGCGCTCCCACGGTAGCAAGAGCGCTGTATTCCGGCGTCCCCCCGATCGGGACAGGGAACCGGATCGGGGGCACACTGGGGGGATGGTTCGCAAACAGGCGGTGGTGCGCGGGATGGTCCAGGCCGTGGGGTTCCGGTACTACGCGCAGGCAGAGGCCCGGCGACTCGGGCTCGCGGGATTCGTGCGCAACCACAGGGATGGCTCGGTCGAGGTGCAGGTGGAGGGGCCGGCAGCATCCGTCGACCGGATGCTCGACTGGCTGCGGCACGGGCCGCCCTCTGCCCAGGTCGACACCGTGCACGTCGAGGACATGCCGGACCGCGGGGACGACGGCTTTCGGATCGAGTGACCTGCCCGCTGGCGTAGCGTTGAAGCATGTGCGCGCGTGCAGATCGTCCCGCCCGCACCGACGACCCGGCCGGGTCGCTCGCCGCGGTGCTCTTGGCGCGCCCGGGCTCGGCGAGGCGTTCCCTGATGCGCTTGGGCCGGCGCTCCCCGGATCGCTCTCCGTTTCACTCCCCGCTTCACTCCCCGCTTCACTCCCCGCGACGGCGGATCGTCGGCATCGTCCGGCTCGTTCTGGCCTGCGCCGAGGTGCTCGCACTGCTCGGGTACTTCGGCTACATCCTCGGTTTCAAGAGCTTTATTGTGTACAACTACTTCAGCTATTTCACCGTGCAGAGCGCCATCGCCGCGGTCGGTGTCTTCATCGCCGCGGGGATCGTCGCCCTGCGCCGGGAGGTCGACCCACCCTGGCTCGACTGGATCCGGCTGCTCGTCACGACCTACATGATCGTCTCGGGCATCGTGTTCCTCGCGATCGTGATCCAGTCCTCGTCGCGGGCGTACACGATGGAGGTGCCGTGGTCGACGCAGCTGCTGCACTTCTGGATCCCCGGGATCGCACTCGTCGACTGGCTCACCGACACCGGCAAGGCCCGGTTGCCGTGGACGACGCTCGCCTGGGTCATGGTCGTCCCGAGCATCTGGGGCGCGTTCACCCTGATCCGGGGCGCCCTGGTGCGCTGGTATCCCTACTTCTTCCTCGACCCGAAGCAGGTCAGCGGCCCGCTCGAGACGGTGCTGTACTGCGTTGTCGCCGTCGCGCTCTTCACCGGGATCGCGGCCATGCTGACCTGGTCGTCCCGCGGCTGGCGGGGCCTCAAGCCCAGCACTGAAGGGTAATGGCCGGAGGTAATGGCCGGAGGTTAGGGGCGGAGGTTAGGGGCGGAGGTTAGGGGCGGAGGTGCGCCCAGGCGTCGGGGGTGGCGCGCAGGTACTCTGGCAGGTCCTGGGGCGGATGCCCGGTGAGGCGTTCGACGTCGTCCGTCACGACATCCATCACGTCGGACGCGATCGCGAGATAGCTTGAGATCCAGCCCGCGACCTCCCAGTCCGGCGCGCCGTAGTGAGCGCGGGACGCCCACGCCTCGGGCTCGGTCTCGCGCTCGTAGCGGATCGGCCGCCCGGTCACCCGGGCGAGCTCCGCGGCGCCGTCGCGCAGGCTCCAGCCGCGCGGCCCCGTGAGGGTGAAGGTCTCCCCGTCGTGACGAGAGCCGCTGCCGAGGACGGCCGCGACGGCATCCGCCACGTCGGTGTGCGCGACCGAGCCGATGCGGCCCTCGCCGCCGGGCCCGCGGATGACGCCGTCGGCGCCGCACATCTGCGCGATCAGCCGGTGGTAGAAGTTGTCGCGCAGGAAGGTGAAGGCGAGGCCGCTCGCCCGCAGGTGCGTCTCGGTTGCGGCGTGGTCGCGGGCGAGGGTGAATTCGGCGTGCGGATCGGCGCCGAGGAACGAGAGATAGACGATCCGCTCGACTCCGGCGGCGACGGCGCTGTCGATCAGGGTGAGGTGCTCGGTCACTCGCTCGGCGCTCTCGGACGCCGACACCATGAACAGGGTGTCGACCCCGGCGAGGGCGGGGGCGAGGGCCTGGGCATCGCCGTAGCCGGCGGTCCAGACATCCGGATGCTGCCGCGCGAGCCGCGCGGTCGAGCGCACGATGAGCCTGGTGGGCGTTCCTGCCGCGTCAAGGCGGTCGCGAACGAGGCCGCCGACGAGCCCCGTCGCTCCGGTGAGTGCGATCATGGCTGGTTCCCCTCGGCATCCGGTTGCGCGGTCGAACTGCGCCATCGCATGCTACAGCGGAAGGGAGTGGGTGGAACGGCCTACAGCGGGATGAAGGTGTATTCCACGGTGAGGTGTTCGCTGCGGCAGGCGCCGCAGTAGAGCACGCCGGAGTGCTGCATGGCGATCACCCGCGGGGAGCACTGCACGACCTTCGGGCCGCAGCACGGCGAAATGACCATGTAGGCACCGGGCGCGGTCGGATGGTGGCCGCTCAGGCCGCGGCCATGGTGGGAACCCTCGCAGGCGAGGTCGGAATCGAAGTCGAGCAGGCTGTCCAGCTCTTGGTCCAGCAGGGTTTCCATGAGGCACGATCAATCACGCGGTCAAACAGGGGAACTGCAGTCGCGACTGTGGCGGGGCACCGAAGCCGCGACCGCGCTCGGGTGGCCGACGGCACGACATGTGTACATTGCTGGGTCTTACGACCGTTGCACGCAACCCACCCAATTGGCAGCCATCGGCAACACCAACCCGGGAACGACTAAACCTTGGGGAGCTGCACAACGGCGGACCGCACCTGCATGAAGTCCCGGCTCGCCCCGGGTATCTTCAGCGACTAGACATTGGGCATAGCTTACACCGTTTGGTGAGAAATACTCGGGATTGACTTTATGGGGTTCGTCAGGGCGCGGGTGTCGGCGTGGGGCTCGGCGTCGGGGGCACGTAGAACGGGGTCAGCCCGCGCAGCGCGGCGGCAAGCACCGTGGCATCGTCGGTCCCGGCGAGCCGGAGCGCCGTGTCCCCGGCGACGAGTCCGACCAGGACGGGCTCCCCGGTGAGCGGCATCATGTTGATCCAGACCCGGAAGTCCTCGTCCCCACCGACCGTGGTCCACAGCGGCGCGGTCGTGCTCCAGAACGGCTCGTCGAACTGCAGCCAGACCTTGTCGAGCGTGCCCATGCCGAGGTCGGCGATCGCGCCGCGGTGCGCGAAGGGCAGCGCGGGGTCGAATTCGAGCACCCCGGACTTCAGCACCCCGAGCGGAACGGTGACGAGCACGCGGTCGGCGGAGAGCGACTCCCCCGTGCCCAGACGCAGGCTCACGCCGGTGTCGGTGTATGCAAGTTTGGTGACGACGCTCGAGTCGAGCAGGTCGATGCCCTCTGCCGCCTTGGTGAGCAGGTGGGCATATCCACCGAGCACGATCCGGTCCTCGTTCGCTCCGGCGTCCGCGCTCGTGTACCAGCCCGACTGCTGGTCGACGGATGCGCCCGCGTCGATATCGAGAACGGTCGCGACCCGGAATGCGAGCCAGTCGGCCGCGGAAACACCGTCACCGGCATCCGCTGTGGACAGCGTGCTCGCGCCCGAGCCGTCGAGCGCGCCCTGCACGGACATGTCACTGGCCTGTTTCGTGGCCCAGGCGAGTGCGGTCGCAACGGCTTTTTCGCCGGTGTCGGGCACCGCGACGACGATTCCGGCATTGGTGCGGGTCTCGCTCGCGCTCGGAAAGGGGGTGGTCGCGATGCCGAGGCGGGTGAATTCCTCGTCGAGGGACGTTGTGTCGCTGTGGCTCACGAAGGACGGGCCGAGCTCGACAGGGAAGGGCCACTTCTTGTCGCTGACGGTGTCGATGCGGCCGCCGATGCGGTCGCGAGCCTCAACGAGGACGACGTCGAAACCGGCGTCCTTGAGGATGCGCGCGGCGCTGAGCCCGGCGATGCCCGCCCCGATCACGGCGATGCGTTCGCCGGGCGCTGCGGCGGCGATGATCTCGCGGGCCGCGCGAAGACCGGAGTCGCGGCCGCCCTGCACCGTTCCCGGAGCGTCGGTCGAGGTGGCCTCGCCGGCGAAGAAGACCCGGTCGAGCACGGGTTGGGCGAGCGCGGTGCGCTGCTCGGGCGTGGAGTCGACGGCGGCGAAACTGTACGAACCGCGGGCGAACGGGTCGGCCGACCAGGAGGTGCGGCGCATCTGCGCGGGTTTCGGCACGGGCGAGACGGTGGGCGTCGGTGCGGGGGTCGACGTAGCGGTGGCGGATGCGCTCGGCCGCGGGGCCGGGGACACGCACGCGGTGAGAACGAGGGTCGAGAGACCCGTGACTCCGATGAGGAAGGTGCGACGTTTCATGGCATTCCGCGCGTCGGGTGTCACTCACGTCCTCCTCTCCGAACGAATCCGGTTGGTTCCAAACTACCGCAGGGGCCGGTTCGGGCGGTCGCCTGCCGCCGGCGGGTACGTCGGGACCGGGTCAGGCGAGCAGTTCTGGCGGGAGGAGGAAGCCGTCGTCGAGGAGTTCGCGCACGCGCGGGAGGAGCTCGGCGGTGAGGTCGCGTTCGGAGACCTCGAGCAGCTCGGCGAGCGCACCGGCGATCGCGCCGACCGCGAGTTCGCCGTCGCAGGCCCCGACGAGCGCGGCGAGCGCGGTGTCGAGCGACACCGACCGGCCGAATCCACTTCCCTGGTGCAGGGTGAGCAGGGTCGGGTCCTCCTGGCCGGGCCAGAAGTGGCGTTCCTCGGTGACGTCGGAGGCAACGGTCAGGGTCGCGTAGACCAGGTCGTCATCCGGGAGGGCCGCGTGCCAGTCGTGGGCGGCGAGGCAGGCCGCGAGGTGGCTGCCGATGCCGTCAGGGTTGTGACCGAGGCCGCCGTGCAGGCGTTCGAGGCGCCGCAACCGCGGAACCGCCGCGGGCCGGGCGGTGTCCGGGCGGCGGAGCAGCAGGTAGCCGAAGCCGACCTGCGTCACGCCGCGCGCCGCGAAGTCGTCGAGCCAGGCATCGTAGAGGCGGTCGAAGTCGGCCGTGCCCGGCCGGGTACCGCCGTCGCGGATCCAGGTCTCGGCGTAGAGCTCGGGCGACTGCACCTCGCGCTCGATGATCCAGGCGTCGAGCGCCGGCGCGGGCCCTGACGAATTCGACGGAGATTCGCCCTCCGCAGGGTCCGAAGACGGCTTCCCCGGTGTCTTTTCGGCAAAATCTCCGTCGATTTGGTTCGCGTCGACGGAGGCAGCGGCTGGGGTGAGCCAGTCGGCGAGGCGGTCGAAGGCGTCCTGGCCTGCGCGGTACTCCCAGTTGCCCAGGAGCTGGGCGACGCCGGTCGGGGTGAGGTGTTCGGCGGCTCCGCGCACGACGGACTCGACGAGGGCGTCACCGACGAGGCCGCCGTCGCGGTACTCGTAGCTCGGCACGCCCTCTGCCCGCGGCGTGATCACGAACGGCGGGTTGGAGATGATGTGGTCGAAGCGCTCGCCCGCGACCGGCTCGAACAGGCTGCCGAGCCTGAATTCGATGTTGGTCACGCCGTTGAGGGCGGCGTTGAGGGCGGCGAGCTCGAGCGCACGCTCGGAGATGTCGGTCGCGACGACGCGTCTGGCGTGGCGGGAGGCGTGCAGGGCCTGGATCCCGCAGCCGGTGCCGAGGTCGAGGGCGGTGTCGACCGGGTTCGGCAGCAGCAGGCCGCTCAGGGTGAGGGATGCCCCGCCGACGCCGAGCACATGGCTCTCGCCGAGCGCGTGCCCGAGTACGAGCTCGCCGAGGTCGGAGGCGATCCACCAGCTGCCGGCCCCGTGGGCGTCCACGAAGCTGTACGGGCGAAGTTCGACGAGCGGGCGGAGCAGGGTGTTCTCGTCGGCGCCGGGTTCTGCGCCGGGTTCTGTGCCGGGTTCGTCATCCTCACCGACGCGGGCGACGAGCCCGAGCGCGACGGCACCTGCCGTCCCGAGGCTCGGGAGCGCCGCCGACAGCGCGCCGCGCGTCACCGGGAGTCCGAGCACGAAGAGCTGCGCGAGGATCGCCGACGGCTCCTCGCGACCGAGCCTGGCGCGAAGGGCCGCGAGGGCCCGCAGGGCGGGGACCCGCTGGTTGCGGCGGAGCGCGGCATCCGCTTCGGGGCCCCAGAGTCCGCTCAGGGTCGCCACGGAATAGTGCGCCGTTTCGAGGTCTGCTCGCAGGAGCGGGATGAGGACGAGGCTCTTCGCCGGGAGCGCGGCGGGATTCGGTGCAGGGATCACTCCCCCATTCAACTGCACGGCGCGGCAGGCAGGACGGTGCTTTGTCCGCAACTCAGCGCGAGACCTCGCTGACGAGGGCGTTCACGGGCACCGAATCCCGGGGAATGGCCGCGAACTGCCGGGTGATGAGCCGCGGGGTGACCATCCGGAAGGGCGGCGGGGCCGGATCGGATGGCGCGCCGGACTTCCCCTCGAACTCGCCGGCGAGGAGCTCGAGGGCCGCGGCGGCGACTTCGTCGACGGGCTGGTCCACGCTCGAGAGCCCGATCGCCGCCGCGATGGGCGTGTTGTCATACCCCGTGACCGGCACCCGGGCCGGGTTGGCGATCATCGCCCCGAGGGCGAGCGCGTCGCTCGCACACAGCACCGCGTCGATGCCGCCGGCCGTGCGGGCGAGCTGCTGCATGGCCGCCGCGCCCTGGTCGACTCCGTCGGCCGTGACCACCTCGAGGCAGGCGAGGTCCTCCGCGGAGACGTCGCCCCGCTCGAGCATGGCGTCGTGCCAGCCGCGCCGACGGTCGTCCCCTGTGCCGGACGGGCTCGGCCAGCCGATGTAGGCGATGCGGGTCGCACCGGCGTCCTGCTGCGCGCGGGTCGCCGCGTGCAGGCCAGAGTAACCATCCACGTCGACCCAGGGGTGGCGCGGCGCGGTGAAGTCGTCGCTCCGCCAGGGCCGGCCGAAGGTGACGAAGGCGATGCCCTGCTCGAGCAACCATTCGGTGCGCGGGTCATCGGCGGTCGTCGAGGTCAGGACGAAACCGTCGACATCCGCCCCGTCGTTCAGGCGCCGGAACTGACTGATCTCGTCCTCGGGGCTCGTGGCGGTGAACAGGAGCACACGCAGGCCCCTGGCATCGGCCTGCTCGGTCAGGGCATGCAGGAACCGGTCGAGTACCGAGCCGGAGATGCCGTCGATCATCGGGTCGAGGCGGATGCCGATCGTCGAGCTGCGCCGGGTGCGCAGCCGTCTCGCCGAGGCGTGCGGACGGTAGCCGAGCGCACTGATGGCCGCCTCGACCCTGGCGCGGGTATCGGCCTTCACGATTCCGGGCGTGTTCATCACGTTGGAGACCGTCTGGCGGGACACCCCGGCTACGCGCGCCACGTCCGTAACGGTGGGGAATTCTCCCATGATCTCTCCCTGCCGGTGCTCCTCGCGCCCCGGGCACGAGGCCCCGTGGCTGGAACGATAAAACCAGACTAGCGCGTCGGATCGACCCCAGAATTAGATCGATCAAAGAAAAAGTTTGATCGATCAAATAAAACCGGCTATCGTCGTTCTCACACAAGCAAACGCGCACTGCGGCGCGACTTTAGGAGAAGAAAATGCAACGACGCACCTCCCGCTGGATGATCGGGGCCGGCCTGACCATGGCCGGAGCGCTCGCCCTCACGGGCTGCAGCTCAAGCTTCGGCGGCACCACGTCCGGCTCGACCGGCTCGGCCGCCGCGCTCACCAGCGACGCGAGCAAGAGCCTCACCGTCCTGATCGGTTCGAGCGGCGACGCCGAGACGAAGGCCGTCAACGCGGCCGTCGCATCCTGGTCCTCCTCGAGCGGCACGAAGGCCACCGTCTCCGTCGCGAGCGACCTCAACCAGCAGCTCGCCCAGGGCTTCGCGGCCAAGAAGCCGGCCGATGTGTTCTACCTGTCGACGGATGCCCTCGCCGGCTACGCGTCGAACGGTTCCCTGCTCGCCTACGGCGACAGCCTCGCCAACAAGGACGACTTCTACCCGAGCCTCGTCAAGTCCTTCACCTACGACGGCCAGTTCTACTGCGCGCCGAAGGACTTCTCCACGCTCGGCCTCGTGATCAACACGGATGCCTGGGCGAAGGCCGGACTCACCGACGCCGACATCCCCACGACCTGGGACCAGCTCGAAACCGTGGCCAAGAAGCTGACCACGCCCGACCAGGTCGGCCTCGCCATCGGCGGCGAATACGCACGCGCCGGCGCCTTCATGGCGCAGGCCGGCGGCAACCTCATGAACGAGGACAGCTCGAAGGCCACCGCGAACAGCGCAGAGGCCGTCGCCGGTCTCACCGAGGTCAAGAAGCTCCTGAACGACGGCGTGATGAAGTACGCGAAGGACGTCGGAGCCGGCTGGGGCGGCGAGGCTTTCGGCAAGCAGCTCGCAGCCATGACGATCGAGGGCAACTGGATCACCGGTGCCATGTCCAGCGACTACCCGAGCGTGAAGTACACGGTCGCCGAGCTTCCGGCCGGCCCCGCCGGCAAGGGCACCATGCAGTTCACCAACTGCTGGGGCATCGCAACGGACAGCCCCAACCAGGCCGCCGCGCTCAAGCTCGTCGAGCAGCTGACCAGCAAGGACTCCCAGCTGGCCTTCTCAACGGCCTTCGGCCCGATGCCGTCGATCAAGTCCGCCGCGTCCGACTGGAAGGCCGCCAACCCGGTGCTCGTCCCGTTCCTGAACGGTGCTGACTACGCCGTCGGCACGCCCACCGCGAAGGGCTCAGCGGATGTCGTGACCGAGCTGAACTCCAAGCTCGAGTCCCTCAAGACGGGCGATCCCCAGCAGATCCTCGACGCCGCCCAGAAGAACCTCGAAGCGCTGCTGAAGTAGTTCGACATGTCGAAGCCCGCACGCACGTCTCGCCGCTCCGGAATCCGGGGCGGCGAGGCCGCCTCGGGGTGGCTCTTCACCGCCCCGATGATCATCCTGCTCGGGATGTTCCTCGTCGTCCCTGTGCTCATGGCGCTCTGGGTCAGCTTCTCCGACTGGGGAGGCCGCGGCAGCCCCTTCGGCGGCAACGTGAAGTTCGTCGGCTTTGACAACTACTCCACCCTGCTGAACGGGGGCGGCCTGGCCGAACAGGACTTCGGCACGGCACTGCGCAACAACGCGTGGTACGTCGTGCTCGTCGTCCCGATCCAGACCGCCCTCTCCCTCCTGCTCGCCGTGCTCGTCAACCGGCAGATCCTCCGCGGCCGAGGCTTCTTCCGCACCTCGTTCTACTTTCCGTCGGTGACGAGCTCGGTGGCGATCACCGTGCTCTGGCTGTTCCTGTTCAGCTCGACGGGCGCCATCAACAAGCTGCTCTCGTTCATCGGCATCAACGGGCCGAACTGGTTCAACGACCCGAGCGGCATCCTGCACAACTTCCTGCAGCTCTTCGGGGTGACCCAGGGCCCCGCCGCACTCACGGACGGGTCCTTCCTCGGCGTCTCCTGGTGGGACTGGCTCGCCGGCCCCTCTGTCGCCATGACGGCCTTCATCCTGATGGCCGTATTCACCACGAGCGGCACGTTCATGCTGCTCTTCATCGCGGCGCTGCAGAACCTCAGCGGAGAGGTCACCGAAGCCGCGATGATGGACGGCGCCAACGGCTGGCAGCGGTTCTGGAAGGTCACCCTCCCCCAGCTGCGCCCGACCCTGTTCACCGTGCTCACCCTCGGCCTCATCGGCAGCTGGCAGGTCTTCGACCAGATCTACACCGGCACCAAGGGCGCACCCGGCAAGACCACGCTCACGCCCGCCTACCTGTCCTACCAGTCGGCGTTCAACAACCAGGAATGGGGCCAGGGCGCCGCGATCGCGTTCATCCTCTTCGTGATCATCGTGTTCTTCACGCTCTTCCAGCGCTGGGTGCTGCGGGAACGGCCGGTGTCGAAGCGCAGGATGCGGCCCTACCTCACGAATCCCGCCTCAGCGGTCGCCCTGGCGGCCACGGCCACACCCGCATCGACGACGAAGTCCGGAGAGTCACGATGAGCGCGCCCACGGTCAGCCCATCCCGCAAACTCCGTGCGCTCAGCCGCGAAAAGCTCCCCACCCGCGCCGTCGCCGGCCGGTCGCTGATGTACGCGATCCTCACCGTGCTCGCGATCATCTACATCGCCCCGTTCCTGATACAGGTCGCGACCTCGTTCAAGACGGACGTCGAGGCGGCGAGCAATCCCATCTCGCTGCTCCCCCAGACCTGGTCGACCGCCGCGTACCAGAAGCTGTTCCTCAACTCGGACTTCCCGGTCTGGTTCAAGAACTCCGCCATCGTCACGATCTTCGTCACGCTCGGACGGGTGTTCTTCAACTCGCTCGCCGGCTACGCCCTCGCCCGGTTGCAGTTCCGCGGCCGGACGGTCATCTTCGCCGGACTGATCGCCGTGATGAGCGTGCCCGGCGTCGTGCTCCTGATCCCGAAGTTCCTCGTGATCAACCAGATCGGCATCTACGACACCTACGTCGGCATGATCGTGCCGCTCCTGACCGATGCGGCGGGGGTCTTCATCATGAAGAACTTCTTCGAATCGATCCCCGCGAGCGTCGAGGAACAGGCCCGCATCGACGGGGCAGGCACCTTCCGGGTGTTCTGGTCGATCGTGCTGCCGATGGCGAGGCCCGCCCTGATCACGATCATCATCCTGTCCTTCCAGGGATCGTGGAATGAACTCTCGCACTTCATTGTGGCCACCCAGTCCCCTGAACTGACCACGCTCACCAAGGGCGTCGCTTCACTCGCCTCCGGGGAGCTCAGCCAGGGCACCCAGTATCCGCTCAAACTCGCCGCCGCGGCGATCATGACCATCCCGGTCGCGGTGATGTTCTTCATCTTCCAGAAACGGATCATGAACACCACCGACGGCGCCGTCAAGGAGTAAGTCCCGGCCGGCCGGCCCACCTTCCCCGTCCCCCTGTGGACATCCGCTTCAACCCAGGAGTCGTTCCTTCCTCATGCTTTCCCAGTCCCTCATCTCGACGCCCGTGCCCACTCAGCCCGCCGGCGACCACCCGGTCCAGCCGCTGCTCCACGATTCGACCATCGTCCTCGCCGCACCCACCCAGGCGTGGTCACGTCCCGACGGGCGCACCGAACTGCCGATCCACGGCCTGTACCACGCGGACACCCGCGTGCTCTCTGGCTGGGACGTCTCGGTCGGCGGGGCACACGGCGAGGCGATCGCCCAGGCCGGGCGCGGTTCGGGCGAAGTGACCTTCACCTCGCTGCTTCGGCACCTCGACGACGCCACCGCCGACCCGCGGCTGCGGCTCGAGGTGACGCGGACCGTGAGCGCCGGGCGGATGCGGGAACGCATCACTATCCGTTCGGGCCTGGGCCACACGGTCTCGACCACTATCGCCCTGCGGGTCCACCCCGACTTCTCGGACATGCAGACCGTCAAGGCGGGGCTCGCCGACCCCGAGAGCCGGCGCGCGTTCCCGACTGAGGACCTGCCGGAGACGCCCGTCGTCGACCTCGAGACCCTTGCCGACGGCATCCGCCTGTCGACGCCGAGCGTGACGGCCGTGCTTCGGTTCGGCAGCGACGCGACACTCGCCCAGACACCCGCGTCGGCCGCCGGCGGGGCGCACCGAGCCGGGACGGATGCCGCCGCACCGGTCGTCGCGGCGAGCTGGGCGGTCGAAGTGCCCGCGCACGGCACCGCGACCGTGGAATGGACCGTCGACGTCGAGCACCGTGCAACCGTGGTGCAGGCGGCCGAGGGCCTGCCCGAGTGGGATGGCGTGACCGTGCATTCCGGCGATGCCCGGCTCGGCCGCTGGGTGCAGCGCGCCCTCGATGACCTCAGCGGGCTGCGGATGGCGACGACGGCTCGGCCCGATGAGCCGTTCCTCGCCGCAGGAGCGCCGTGGTTCTTCACCCTGTTCGGGCGCGACTCGCTGTGGGCGGCGCGGTTCCTGCTGCCGCTCGGCACCGACATCGCCGGCTCGACACTCCGCTTGCTCGCAAGCCTGCAGGGCACCGTCTCCGACCCCGAAACGGCCGAGCAGCCGGGCAAGATCATGCACGAGCTGAGGCCGGGCGCGTTCTCGATGCCCGGCGAGAGCCTGAACCTGCCGCCGCTCTACTACGGGACGGTCGACGCCACGCCGCTCTGGATCTGCCTGCTGAACGACGCCTGGCACTGGGGCCTCCCCGACGCCGAGGTCGTGGCCCTGCTGCCCCACCTCGAGGCGGCACTCGGCTGGATGCGCGACTCCGGCGACAGCCACGACGACGGGTTCCTCTCCTATGTCGACGAGACCGGGCACGGCCTGGCCAACCAGGGCTGGAAGGACTCCGGCGACTCGATCCAGTGGCGGGACGGCTCCCTCGCCGAGGGGCCGATCGCTCTCTGCGAGGTGCAGGCATACGCCTACCAGGCGGCGATCGGCGGCGCCGAGCTGCTCGAGGCCTTCGGTCGCCCCGGCGCGGCCGAGTGGCGCACCTGGGCGGCGAACCTGCAGGCCCGATTCCGGGCATCCTTCTGGATCAACTCTCCCGAAGGACGCTACCCGGCGGTCGCGCTCGACGCGCACAAGCGCCCGGTCGACACGGTCACGAGCAACATCGGCCACCTGCTCGGCACCGGCCTGCTCAACGCCGAGGAATCGGCGCTCGTCGCCGCCCGGCTCGTCTCCCCCGAGCTCAACTCCGGTTTCGGGCTGCGGACGATGTCGACCGACTCGACCGGATACTGGCCGCTGAGCTACCACGGCGGCTCGGTCTGGACCCACGACACCGCGATCGCGATCAACGGGCTGGGCCGCGCCGGGTTCGGCGCCGAGGCCGGCATCCTGATCGACGGGTTGCTCGCGGCCGCCGAATCCTTCGGCTACCGGATGCCGGAGCTCCACTCCGGGGACTCCGCGGCAGAATTCCCGGTCGCGGTTCCCTACCCCGCGGCCTGCCGCCCGCAGGCCTGGTCAGCGGCGGCGGCGATCTCCGTGCTCGGGACCGTTCTCGGCCTCGCTCCCAACCGCAAAACCGGCACGGTCGCCTCGACCCCGATCACCCCGGCCCTCCTGGGCTCGGTCACGATCCTCCCCCGCCAGCCCCGGGCATAACTCGGGAGCGCGGTCGGTGGCGCGGGCCGGGTGGTGCGGCCTACAGCCAGCGCATCGTGAAGGCGCTCGCGAGCACGGCGCTCGCCGGCGGCACGGCGAGGGTGCGCACGAGTCCGTTGCGGAGCCGCAGCCGCAGCCCCGTGGCCGGCCGGCCCATCATCATGTTGAAGCCGGCCTGCCGGGCAGCCATCCGGGCGCTCCGGCGGCGGCGACGGTCATAATCGGCGAGCACGGATGCCGCGGCGTCCGGTTCCCTGATGGCGAGCGCGAGCGCCGGGGCGAGCAGGAGTCCGTCGAGCCAGCCGAGGTTCATGCCCTGGCCGCCGATCGGGCTGATCTGGTGCGCCGCGTCGCCGACGAGCACGATGCGTCCGCTGACGAGACGTTCGGCCAGCCGCTGCTGCACCGAGAACGCGCTCACCGACGCCCCGGACGAGGGCAGGACCACGCCCGTGCGGGACTCGACGATCGCGGCGAGGTCGTGGCTCGAGGCATCCGGTTGCAGGGACGATGTCATCGCGACCCAGCGCCGCCGCCCGCCGGGGAGCGGGAATGACTCGACGACGCCGCCGCGCTCGAAGTACAGCACCGCCTGCTCGGCGGCCTGCTCTCCGGCGGGGTAGTCGCTCATGAGATAGGTGTCTCCACCGCCGCGCTCGATGCCGCGGATGCCGGCGAGTGCGCGGATGACACTGCGGGCGCCGTCCGCGGCGACGACGTAGCGGGCCTCGAGTACGGTCGCCGTTCCGGCCTCCTCGACCTCGAGCTCGACGCGGTCGCCGCGGTCGCGGACATCTGTGACCGTGACGCCCGAGCGGTACCGGCCGGGGCTGAGCTCGTCGAAGCGGGCGCGCAGCAGCGCTTCGGTCTCGTACTGCGGCAGCGAGACGACGAACGGATGCTGCCCGGCCGCTTCGCGGAACGTCAAGCGGCCCAGGGCGCGCCCGTCGCAGCGCACCTCGCCGCCACGGATCCGCACCGCGCGTTCGACGACGGCGTCGGCGAGGCCGAGCTCCTCGAGGGCGCGCATCGACGGCGGGTGGATGCCGATGGCTCGCGACCGCCGCGACGGTTCCGCGCGCCGCTCGAGCACCTCGACGTCGAGGCCGCGCACCGCGAGGAGCCCCGCGAGCAGGATCCCGACGGGACCCCCGCCGACCACGATGACGTCCCGCATCCGCTGCCCATCGCTCGCCTCAGCGCCCGACCTCGCCGGGCGCGGGCGTTGCTCCGTTGCGCGGGTGGCGGACCACCCGCGCAACGGCGGAAGTCCCGCGCCCGGGCCGTCCCAGCGCAGCAGCAGGCGGGACGGATGCTCCCGCACCACGTCCCAGCCCGGCGGCACGACCGCGCGCAGTTCCGGCGCGGTGAAGCTGCGGCGGATGGACGTGAGACCGTCCGCGCGGATGTACGAGTCGCGGAAGAGCGGCCAGGTGCCGAGGCCGAAGCCGACGTAGGCGAAGGTGCTGCGTTCGATGTCGCCGAGCAGCACCCGGCCGCCGGGCGCCGCGAGCCGTTGACAGTCGGCGAGCAGGCCGCCGAGCTGCGCGCCCGTGAGGTGATGCAGCACGTGGTTGGACACCACGACATCGAAGCGAGCTCCCTCGTCGGCGAGGTCGGAGCTGAGCGCCTGCCGGAAGGTCAGCCGGGGCAGCGGCGGCCGGGCGGTCGCGAAGCGGTGAGCGCGGGCATCCGGGTCGATCGCGGTCACTGTGAGGAGCAGGCCGTCCCGGGCCGCCCAGCGGGCGAGCGCCCTGGCGACGTCGCCGCCGCCCGAGCCGATATCGAGCAGCGTGCTCTCCCGGCTCGTCGAGAGGAGCGGCCGGATCTCGCGCCGGTACACCCCGCGCCAGCCGGAGACGGCGGCGTTCACGTATTGGAAATAGTCGTACGTGCGGCTCAGGACCTCGGGGTCGCAGCCCGGATCGTCCATGAGCTCGACCGCGTCGCTCGCCCGCCGGCGGAGGAACGGCAACATCGGGACCAACGGCGATCGCGCCAACCGCGTCAGCCGCGCACCACAGTCATCAGGCCGGACTCGACCGTGAGCCCCGGTCCGAACGCCATGGCGCAGAGCCGCTCACCGTCCGCGGTGTCCTGGGCGTCCAGGATCGCCTTCAGCACGAAGAGGATCGTCGCGCTGCTCATGTTGCCATAGGAGCGCAGGGTCTCCCGCGACGGCACGAGCTGCGCCTCGCTCAGCCCGAGCTTGGCCTCGGTCTTGTCGAGAATGCTGCGCCCGCCCGGGTGGATCGCCCAGTGCGCGATCGCGGTGCTGAGTGGCGCCCGTGCGGCCTCGGCCGCCGCGACCACGACGGCTGGGGCGGTGAGCGTGGCGACAGACCCGCCTGAGGCGACCTCGGCGACCTCGGCCAGCTCAGCAACCTCAGACGCAAATTCCTCGATCGGCATGGTCTCGCCGAGCGCCGCGACGGCAGCGGCGAGCCCCGGGTCCTTCGCGAAGAGCGGAGCGAGAGCGCCCTCGATGTGCTCATCGATGATGTGCGGAACATAGCTGCTGAGCACCATCTCGAAGCCCTCATCTCCGATCTTCCAGGCCATGTCGCCCTCGCCGACCGGCGTGATCACGGTCTCGAAGAGGTCCAGGCTGAGGGCGTTCTCGCCCGGCGCCGGGGCGCGCGAACTCACGATTCCCGCGGCCGCACCATCCGAGAACAGGGAGGAGGCAACGATCGTGTCGGGGTCGTCCGAGGTGCGGAGATGCAGCGAGCAGAGCTCGGCGCTCACCACGAGCACAACGGCGTTCGGGTCGGCTTCGACGAACTGCTTAGCGGTGCGGAGCGCGGGCATCGACGCGTAGCAACCCATGAACCCCAAGTGATACCTCTGCGTTGTCGGCTTCAGGCCCAATTCCCGCACGAGCATATAGTCGGGGCCGGGCGCGTAGAAGCCCGTGCAGGAGACGGTCACGACGTGGGTCACGTCTGCGGCCTCGATGCCGGGGCAGGCGGCGAGCGCGCGGCGGCCGGCCTCGACGAAGAGCTTCGTCGCCTCCGTGATGTACAGCTCATTGCGCACCCGGGTGCTCGGGACCAGGAGGGTCTGCGTCGCCGCGTCGAAGAACTGCGGGTCCGGCTTCTCCGAGTCGAGGGTCAACTCCTCGATCACGGTGTGACGTCGTTCGATCCCGGACAGGTTGAAGGATGCCGTCACGAGCCTCTTCCCCAGCCTGCTCAATCCCGGCTGGGCCGCGAACACATCGCGCACCTGTTCCTGGATGAGGACGGTGGATGGAACAACGGTCTGCAACGCTCTCAGAGTGACGGACATAGCCCCAGTGTTACACGCGGCCCTGCGAGGCACACCCCCCATTTTCGCGCGCGGCGGCAACGGCCGACGGATGCCCGGATCCCGAAACTGGGTGCCGGCAGTGAATCCGCTGGGCGCGGTTCCGTGGAGCGGAGTGATGCCTAGGCTGGAATGTGGCGTGGGGCAACGGGGACGCGCGTCGCCAACCGCGGGCCGGTGCCCGCCTATCCGAGGGAGTCCCGTGGCCACGACCGTCGCCGACCAGATCATCGCCCAGCTCATCGACTCCGGCGTGCGCCGCATTTACGGCATCGTCGGCGACAGCCTCAACCCGATCGTCGACGCCGTTCGGCGCAGCGGCGGCTCCGCGAAGGGCGGCATCGACTGGGTGCACGTGCGCAACGAGGAGGCCGCGGCCTTCGCGGCCAGCGCCGAGGCTCAACTCACGGGTGAGCTCGCGGTCTGCGCAGGGAGCTGCGGACCGGGAAACCTGCACCTCATCAACGGCCTCTACGACGCCCAACGCTCCGGGGCACCCGTGCTCGCGATCGCGAGCCACATCCCGAGCGCCCAGATCGGCAGCTCCTTCTTCCAGGAGACCCACCCCGACCGTCTCTTCGTCGAGTGCTCCAACTACTGCGAACTCGTCAGCTCCGCCGCCCAGGCCCCGCGCGTCGTGAGCATGGCCATGCGCCACGCCATCGGGCTCCGCGGCGTCGCCGTCGTCACGCTCCCGGGCGACATCGCCGAGCTGCCCTCCGTCGGCACCGCGCCGACCATCACCCTGACCAAGCCGGGCACGCTCGTGCCCTCGACGGCCGACGTGCAGCGCCTCGCCGACGCCATCAACAACGCCCGCCAGATCGCCATCTTCGCCGGGATCGGCGTCGCAGGAGCCCACGACGAGGTCGTCGCCTTCGCCGACCTGCTCGCCGCCCCGATGGGGCATTCCCTGCGCGGCAAGGAGTGGATCCAGTACGACAACCCCTTCGACGTCGGTATGACCGGCTTGATCGGCTACGGCGCCGCCCACGACGGCATGCACGACGCCGACCTGCTCATCCTGCTCGGCACCGACTTCCCATATTCGCAATTCCTGCCCGACGGCACGGATGTCGTCATCGCGCAGGTGGACATCCGTGCGGAACACATCGGCCGGCGCACGAACGTCACGGTGCCGGTGCACGGGGACGTCGCGGCGACGCTCAACGCGGTCACCCCGCTGATCACCCGCACCGCCGACCGGCGCTTCCTCGAGAAGACCCTCAAGCACCACGAACAGCTCATGCACAAGGTCGACGGCAACCCGCGCAACGTCGAGAAGCGCACGCCGATCCACCCCGAGTACGCGGCCTCGATCCTCGACGAGGTCGCCGCAGACGACGCCGTCTTCATCGCAGACACCGGCATGTGCAACGTCTGGGCGGCCCGGTACATCAACCCGAACGGGCGCAGGCGGATGCTCGCCTCGGTCCTGCACGGATCGATGGCCAACGCGCTCCCCCAGGCGATCGGCGCCCAGGCGAGCCACCCGGGGCGCCAGGTCGTGACCCTGTCCGGAGACGGCGGCCTCTCGATGCTCCTCGGCGAGCTCGTCACCGTCGCCGCGCAGAACCTGCCGGTGAAGATCGTCGTGTTCAACAACTCAACCCTCGGCATGGTCAAGCTCGAGATGCTCGTCGACGGCTACCCCGACTTCGGCGTCGACGTTCCGGCCGTCGACTACGCCGCCGTCGCCAACGCCCTCGGCATCTACGGCCAGCGGGTCGAGGATCCCGCCGACATCCGCGGCGCCCTGGAGCGCGCCTTCGAGCACAACGGGCCCGCGCTCGTCGACCTCGTCACCGACCCGCTCGCCCTGAGCATGCCGCCGACGATCACCGGGGCGCAGGTGCGCGGTTTCGCGCTCGCCCTCTCCCGAGTCGTGCTGAACGGCGGCGTCGGCGAGGCCGTGCAGCTCGCCCGCACGAACATCCACAAGCTCTAGTCGCGCCCACATCGGCGGGCCGCGCCCGAAACGGCGGGCGCGGCCCGCCGAAACCGGCGCGGCCGCCCCGTGTCGCGCTGGCTGCACTCGGGCTACCCTGAGGCCCAGAGGACAGTCACCGGGGCGTGCGGAATCGGAGGAGCTGATGGCCATGGACGGACGTGGACGGGTGATCGTGCGGGACGGACCGTGGGGCTTCGTCCTCTTCCTGGCCTACATCGGAGCGGCGATCTACTTCGTCTCGGTCTCGAGCGGAACGTTCTGGGGTGTGATCCTCGGGCTGCTCCAGGCGATCGTCTGGCCGGTCTACGTCGTCTATCACGTACTCGTCCTGATCGGCGCCTGAGCGCCGGACGATTCGCGCCGGACCGCGTGACCGGTCGGGCGCCCCGCAGCTCAGGGCAGGCGGTCGAAGAGGTGGGTTGCGACGAACGCGACGAGGGATCCGGCGGCGCAGATCGCCGCGACCCCGCCGACGTAGGCGATGACGGCCTCGCTGTTCGGGCCGGAGGCGCCGAAGAACGTCACGAGGAACGCCGCGGCCGCGACCAGGCAGAACGGCACGACGAACCAGAGCTGGATGCGGTATCCGATCGCGGGCGTTCCGCGGG
Source organism: Cryobacterium glucosi (assembly GCF_004402235.1). Classification (GTDB taxonomy): domain Bacteria; phylum Actinomycetota; class Actinomycetes; order Actinomycetales; family Microbacteriaceae; genus Cryobacterium; species Cryobacterium glucosi. Next base: position 14,168 of record NZ_SOFS01000001.1, on the reverse strand, counting down.
TCGGGGCCAGGGGACCGGTCCCCGCGTCCGGGTCGGCGTTCCCCGCCGCGAACCGGCGTGCCGACCCGCGCGCTCGCAGGCTGCGGGGCGATGCGCCCCATACCCAGAGCGCGATGCCGCCCGCGCAGCCCCAGACCGCGACGACCAGGAGCCCGGCGATGACGTCGCTCGGGCGGTGCCAGCCGTTCGCGAGCGTGGAGACGCCCGCGACGGCCGCGAACGCCGAGCCGAGCAGTGCGGCGAGCCAGCGGGTCCGCGGGCTCGAGACGAGGAACACGGCAAGAGCGGATGCCGCGGCGACCGTCGTATGCCCGGACGGGAACGAGTTGCCGGCGTAACCGTCGACCCCGAGATCGGGACGGGTGAGCAGGATGTCCTTGAGGACCTGGGTCGTGACGACGGCCCCCAGGGCGACGACGACCGCGACGACGAGCGTGCGGAGATCGCGGCGCACGGCCGTGATGATCCCGGTGATGACGGCGCCGGCCACGACCGAGACGGTCGGAACCTGGTCGAGCACCTGCTGGGTGACGACCGTGACGCTGCGACGGCCGAAGATCGAGCCGTCATAGGCGAGCTGGTCCATCGTCTGCCCGTGCAGGGTCCGCACAAAAAAGAGGTACAGCGCGACGAAGACGGCCGACGCGACGATCGCGCCGCCGAGATATCGCAGGAATCCTGTTGTCGAGAGGGAGCGCACAGTCCAGCTTCGCACGACTCGCTGGACAGACCGTGGGTGAGGCCGCAGAAACGCCGGATCGGACACCGAACAGGACGTCGCAGTCAACGGCACCGGGCGACACCGGGCGACACCGGGCCAAAGCAAAGGACCCCGGGGCCGAACGCCGCCGAGGTCCTTCTCAGCAGAATTCAACTGCTGTGATGTTGAAGGTACACCGTGCGGGGACTCCCGCGAACCACCGCTGCACAGGTGCCCGCCGCACGCTAGCCCTTGACTCGGCAGGGACGCGGCGTACCGTGACTGGCATGTTTGCTGCACACCACGGTCGGCACGTCGCCGACAAGGACCATCCCGCACGCGGGACCACGTCGCGGGGCGCCCACCCGGCCGGTGCCGAGGGCTTCAGCGGACTCGAGGGCGACTTCGAAGAGGAGCGCCGCCGGGCCGCGAGCGCCCAGGCCGAACCCTCCGAACCCTACGAGCAGGACACCGTGACCCGGCCCACCCTTCCGGGAACCACCGAGGGACTGACTCACCCCTGACCCACCCCTGATCCGCCCCGCTCAGACCAGGTCGGGCTCAGACCAGGGCGAGCACGACCTTGCCGCGCACGTGCCCGCCCATCAGGTAGCGGTAGGCGTCCGCGACCTCCTCGAGCGGGAATACCCGGTCGACCGGCAGCACCACGTCCCCGCTCGCGACCCGGTTGGCGAGGGCGGCCAGGTCGCCAGGGCGGGCCGCCTGACCTCCGACGCCGGTGATGCCGGCATCCGCCCGGTGGCCGCGCGCGGCGATCGTATTGATGCGGCCGCCCGGCACACCGAGTTCGAGGGCGGCGTCGATCGTGGCGGGACCGCTGTTGTCGAGCGCAGCCGTCACCCGGGGCACGAGCGCGCGCACCCGGTCGGCGAGACCGGGGCCGTATGCGACGGGGATGACGCCGAGACTGCGGAGGAAATCGTGGTTCGCCGGGCTCGCGGTTCCGACAACGGCCGCGCCGGTGCGCACGGCGAGCTGCGCGGCAAGGACGCCGACTCCCCCGGCGGCCGCACTCACGAGCACCGTGTCGTCTCGGGTCAGCGCCAGCGAGCGCACCGACGCCGTCGCGGTGCGGCCCGCGATATCGAGGGCCCCGGCAGGGACGAAACCGAGCGCATCCGGTTTACGGATGACGGCGGATGCTTCGACGACGAGCCAGTCGGCCTGTGCGAACATACGCGAGCCGCCGAGCACGGCGTCGCCGACGGCCCAGCTCGTCACGCCGGCACCGAGTCCGTCGATGACGCCGGAGAAATCATTCCCGTTGCCGCTCGGCAGGACGACACTGTACGCGCCGGCGGCCGGACCGCCGCGGAGGATCTTCCAGTCCACGGGATTGAGCCCCGCGGCGTGCACCCGCACCCGCACCTGGCCGCGGCCGGGGGCAGGCGGATCGCAGGTGATCACCCGCAGGACTTCCGGGCCGCCGAATTCGGAGAAACGCACGAAACGAGCCATGCGCCCAGCCTATTCAGGGCGCGCAAGACCCGGCACCCCTCGGATGCAGCGGCGCTCGCGGACGGGCTTCCGCTGCCCGCGAACGGCCGGGCCCCGCCGGCTCTTCTCCGGTCCCGTCGGCATGTTCGTCTGGAATACACCGGCCGTTCAAGGTCGGCTGGTCGAATATTCGGAGTAGAGTCAGTCGACTCAACGATGAGTGCAAACAGTCCCGACGAATGGAAAGTTCATTTGAACCTGCGAACGGCCGAATACCCTAGGCCGGACTATTTCCTGCTCCACCTCAGCGATACCCATGTTCTGGCCGATGGCGGCAGGCTCTACGACCAGGTCGACAGCGCCCGGCACCTCGCCGAACTCTTCGCCGAGGTCGAGGCATCCTCTGGCCGTCCCGACGCCATCATCATCACCGGCGACCTGGCCGACAAGGGCGAACCGGATGCCTACGCCCTCGTCCGCAGCATCGTCGAGCCGGCCGCCGCCCGCCTCGGCGCCCGGGTGATCTGGGTGATGGGCAACCACGACGACCGCTCGGCCTTCCGCGCGGAACTCCTCGGCCAGCCCTCGTCGACAGCACCGATCGACCGCGTCGACTACATCGGCGGCCTCCGCATCATCACGCTCGACACCTCGGTGCCCCACCAGCACTTCGGCACGGTCACCGACGCCCAGCTCGCCTGGCTCACCGAGGAACTCAGCGTTCCCGCTCCCGACGGCACCATTCTCGCAATGCACCACCCGCCCGTTCCGAGTGTGCTCGACCTCGCCGTCTCCGTCGAGCTCCGCGGCCAGGCCCGCCTCGCCAAGGTGCTCCGCGGCACGGATGTCCGCAGCATCATCGCCGGACACCTGCACTACTCCTCGACCGCGATGTTCGCCGGCATCCCGGTGTCGGTGGCCTCGGCCACCTGCTACACGCAGGACCTCAACGTGCCCGTCGGCGGCACCCGCGGCCGCGACGGCGCCCGCGCGTTCAACCTCGTGCACGTCTACCCGGACACCGTGCTGCACTCGGTCGTGCCGCTCGGCAGCTACGCCCCCCTCGACTACATCGACCCGGAGGAGAGCGCCCGCCGCCTCGCCGCGTCGGGCATCACGATCATGGGCGCGGGTACTCTCCCGGCGCTCCGTGAGCCGCCGATGACCACGCCGATCCCGGTTCTGGGCTAAGCGGGCCGCGGCGCCTGGCCGAGCGCGATCGCGACCGCCGCACCGGCGAGTTCGCCCGATTCCGCCGAGATGCGCCGGTGCGACTGCCCCTCTCGGCCGAACCGGGCGAACTCGGCGCCCGGGGAGACGCTGTCCGTGGCGGCAGGCGTGCCGCTCGCGGTGGCCTGCGCCTCGCGCTCCCACGGCGCGACGATCGGGAAGTACTGTTCGAGGAACTCGGTCACGGCCGCGCGGCGCACCTCGTCCGAGATCTCGGGGAAGCTGCCATCGTTGAGGCAGAACATGTCCTGGTCGCGGCGCTTGCGGAGCTTGTTCATCTGGCGCAGCGCGAGCTTGAGCGTCGTCTCGATGTAGAGCGACCTGGCCTGGGTCTGCTCGACCGCGCGCCCGGTGGTCAGCGCGTAGTAGTGGTAGAGCGAGTTCGTCACGGAGATGTCGGTCGCCGAACGGAACTGGCTCGCCGCGGTGCGGGCGAAGTCCTCGGGGAACTCCGCCTCGAGCTCGAGCAGGACGCTCTTCCGCATCGGCACCGCCGTGTGCTCGAGGTGCCGGGTCGTGACCTTGCCGAAGCGCTCGCGGAGCAGCGCCCGGTTGACCCGGGCGGCGTTCTCGAACCCGCTGCGGCTCGGGTCGTTCTCGCCGAGGCCGATCCGGGTGGATGCCTCGATGAACTTCGTGACGCCGCCCGGCGAGAAGAACAACTCCGGTCCGACCGGGCGGCCGAAGAACATGTCGTCGTTGGAATACAGGAAGTGTTCGGCGAGCCCGGGGATGTGGTGCAGCTGGCTCTCCACGGCGTGCGAGTTGTGGGTCGGCAGCACGCTCGGGTCGGGGAAGAAGTCCTCGCTGTTCATGATCGTGACGCGCGGGTGCTCGGCGAGCCACTCGGGCGCCGGCGAGTCCGTCGCGATGAAGATGCGGCGCACCCAGGGCGCGAACATGTAGACGCTGCGGAGGGCGTACTTGAGCTCGTCGATCTGCCGGAAGCGGGCGTCGGACTCGTCGCCGCTGCCGACGACGTATGCCTTCATCCGCTTGGCGCGTTCGCGCTGGAAATCGCTCGAGGAGCCGTCGACCCAGGAGAAGACCATGTCGATGTCGAAGCTCACGTCGCTCGCGAGATCGTCGAACATGTGCTGCAGGGTGCGCCAGGTGCGCCCATACAGGGTGATGGTGGTCTCGCGGGCCTCGCCACGCGGCATCCGCTTGCGCATCAGGGAGTTCTCGACCGGGGCGACGATCTCGTCTTCGCCGAAGAACCAGAGCTCGAACTGGAACGCGGTCTCGGCGCCGTACCGGAGGCGGCCGATCGGTTCGATGCGCGGGCGGTAGACCCGGAACACGGATGACTTGCGCAGGGTGGTGAGGGCGCCGTCGGCGAGCAGGAGGGGCTGGGTGAGGTGCCCGTCGAGGGGCTTGGCGTAGAAGGGGTCGTTGGAGAATGCCTCGGCGAGCGCGCGGGTGATGTGCTTGCGGCGCTTGCGATCGACGGCGAGGACCGGGCGGTCGTGATCGCCGCGGACGAGCAGGAAGTCGATGCCGGCGGCGTCGAGGGCGTGGGCGATCGCGAGAAGGTCCCTGACCATGGACTCGTGCGGGGTGAAGTGGCCGTTGATGAGGGCGATTTCGCCCTTGCGCACGACGACGTCGTCGCGGTCGAAGCGGCGGGTGCGGGCGTCCGGGGAGAGCAGGACCAGTTCGGGTTCCGTGCTCAGCGAGAGCACGGGGACGGCGGAGTTGGCGGTGCCCGGAGCGCTGGCGGTGCCGGCCGGGCTCACCGGGACGACAGACGGCTCTGCGGCTGAACGATCGACGGTAACCATGGTCCTCCTCGGGAAATGGGAACACTCATCAACGGGGCAACCGTGTGTTGCCGGGGAGAGTGCGTCCGGTACGTGCCGGCGGCCGCGACCCGGTCTGAGCCGGGAACCGGCAGCCGACAGCAAGCGGTAGCGTTCCTCCCAGTCTACGTTGCCCGGCGACCCGCCCCGATGACGGCGCCGGGACCTCCGGCGCGGGTTCAGAGGGAGTTGATGCCGATCAGGCCGATGATCAGGGCCATCACCTCGAGGGTCACGAGCTCGTGGGCCAGGTTGAGCACGGTGAGCCCGGCGGGGCGCCGGTCGAAGACGTCGTGGGTGACCATCCGGGCGGCGGTGAAACCTGCCCAGAGGATCAGCGCGGTCAGCAGCGCGTTGGCGAGGAAGCTGCCGCCGTAGAAGTTCTGCGTGATCGCGATGGCGCCCGCGAGCACCCACGCGGTGACGAAGCTCACGAGGACGGTGATCACGATGGGAGCGACCGCGTTGCCGCGCATGCTCTCCTCGTCATGGCCGACCGTACGCATCCAGTACCCGCCGAAGACCCGGCGCGAATACCAGACCGACCCGACGGCCATGCTCGACGCGGTGGCGAGCAGTACCGCCCAGATGTTGATCTCGGGAACCATGAGGGATCCTCTCGCTGATTCCGCCGGTGGCGGAGGGGATGCCTCGATGTTAGGGCGACGCGGGCCCGTCGGGAGAGATCTCCCCGGATGTCTCCCGGATCGTTAGCTCCGCAGGGTCGGTCACCGGCACGCGGCAGACGAAGTCGCGGCAGAGGTACGCCGTCGGCCGGTCGCGGAGCGGAACACGGCCGGCGAAGAGGCCGAATCCGGCGGCGGCGAGTGTGCGGGACTGGGTCGCTGTGACGGATGCGATGACGCCGGTCGCCCGCTGCCTCGCGCTGTCGACGAGTGCCGTCACGCTCACGGCAGCGGGCACATCGAAGAAGGAGGGTGCGGCCGAGAAGTCGGGCTCCCCTGGCTCGTCGAGGTCGGCGTCGAGGGTGGCGTCACCGCTGGGTTCCGCCGCAGCGGGCCGGGCGTCTGGCGCGACGAGCACGAGCTGTTCCACGGGGGCGATCAGTGCGGAGCAGAGCTGCAGGACGGCACCGAAGGCGAGCGGGCGTTCCGCGGCACGGGCGAGGAACGGGACGACCGCCGTGACCGCTGCATCCCGGTACTTCTCCGACTCGGTCATCAGGTACAGCAGCTGAGCGGCGCCCGCGGCGGCCGAGCGTCCGGACGGGTATGCGCCCTCGGAGGGGTCGACCTCGAGGGCGAGTCCCTGGCCGACCAGCACGGGATCGGAGCCGCCCGGGACCCGGAACCGTGCGGCGGCCGTGTCGGTCGTCGCGGCAGTGTCGGTCGTCGCGGCCGTGTCGGTGGTCGCCGTTAGCGTGCTGTCCACCAGGAGGCGCGCCGCGGACGCGTAGCGTTCCTCACCCGTCACGAGTGCCAGTTCGAGGAGTCCCCGTGCGAACATCCCGAAGTCCTCCAGGGTAGCCCGCGCCGTCGAGGACCGGCCGGCGATGGAGGCTCGCACGAGCACCGGCCCGTCACCTGCGGAGTCGGCTGCGGATTCGGCTGCGGATTCGGCTTCGGCTTCCACGGTGAGATGCCGGGACAGCAGGTAGTCGGCGGCGCGGGCCGCGGCATCCGTGTAGCGGGAATCACCGAACGCGAAACCGGCGCGGGCGAGCGCGCCGATCGCGAGGCCGTTCCAGCCGGTGAGCACCTTCTCGTCGAGGGCGGGGCTGGGCTGCGTTCGCCGGGCGTCGATGTCGAGGGCGTAGTAGCCGCCCTCGACGCGGCGTCCGGCGACGGTGCTCTCGGAATCCTGGGCACTCGCGAAACCGCCGTCGGGCAGCTGCAGCACGGAGAGGAGGAACTCGGCGACGCCCTCGGCGACCGTGCGGGCCCACTGTTCCCCGGTCAGTTTCCAGGCCTGGGTGTAGAGGTCCAGGAGCTGGGCGTTGTCGTAGAGCATCCGCTCGAAGTGGGGCTCGCTCCAGTCCCGATTGACGGCGTAGCGGAAGAATCCGCCCTCCACGGGGTCCCGCAGCGGGGACGCGCCCATCCGTTTGAGGGTGCGCAGGGCGAGGCTGCGGCCGGACGTGCGGTCGAGCAGGAACGCGAGGACGGGGGCGACGGGGAATTTCGGCGCCCCGCCGAACCCGCCGTACCGGGTGTCCTCCGTCACGGCGAGGCCCTCGACGATGCCGTCAAGCACGCTGCCCTGCGGCAGCAGGTTCCGCGGGCCGGCTCCCCCGACATCGTTGTCGTCGACACCATCGAAAGCAGCGACGGCAGCATCGGCGACGGCGGCATCGGCGAGCTCCTGCTGTCTGGCGGCTGCGGCGAGCGCGTCTGCGACGAGAGCGCCGGTCTCGGTGACCTCGGCGCGGCGGTCGGTCCAGGCGTCCGTGACGGCTTCGAGTACCTGCCGGAACGCCGGTCGGCCGGGAACGGCGGTCGGCGGGAAGTACGTTCCCGCGTAGAAAGCACGTCCTTCAGGGGTCACGAAGACGTTGAGCGGCCAGCCGAGGCCGTCGACGAACGCGCTTGCTGCGGCGAGATAGGTCGCGTCGACCTCAGGATGCTCCTCCCGGTCGACCTTGATGCTCACGAAGTGCGCGTTGAGGTAGGCGGCGAGGTCGGGATCGCTGAAACTCTCCCGCGCCATCACGTGGCACCAGTGGCACGTCGAGTATCCGATCGACACGAGCAGCGGAAGGTCGCGCGCCCGGGCCTCGGCGAAGGCCTCGCTGCCCCAGCCGTGCCAGTCGACCGGGTTGTCGGCGTGGGAGCGCAGGTACGGGCTGATCGCATCGGCAAGACGATTCGGCATGGTCCCATTGTGCCCCGACCCCGCAACGGGCAATCGAACCGGTGACGCCGCGCCCGACTGGTTACAGTGGACACACCTCGACCGATGGGAGCCGCGGGATGACAACGGAGTCTGTCGCGCTGCGGCTGCACGCCGCGGCCTCAGCGGATGCCGCCCTCGCCTCCGACCTCCGCGCCGCCTACCGGGGCCGGCACGACGTGCTCGACGCACTCTGGTGGCGGGCGCACCCGCTCACCGGCACCCCGGGCGGGCGACCGGATCCCGCCGCAGAACTGCCCCGGTTGCAGGCCGCGGTGTACGCGCGCCCGGGCCCGGACGGCTCCCTCGAGGCGAGTGAGCGGCGGCTCCACGACCTCACCGCCCAGCTGCGGCAGGACGCGACCGACCTCGAGGCACTGCTGGTGCTGTTCCCCGACGGCGCGGCCTCCCCCGACGCCGTCCACTCCCGGGGCACTCGCCCCCTCGATGCTGCCGGCACATCCGACGCCGACGCGACCGCACGTCCCGCCCGCGCGTTCCGCGGGCCGACCCGCCGGCGCAGCGTGCTCCTCGTCGCGGCCGGGTTCCTCCTCGGCGGGATCGCCGTCGCCACGACCTCTGCCCTGTTGTCCCTCGGCGGCCCGGTGAGCGGCCCGGGCACCGAGCCGGCGGCATCCGCTTCGCCAGGGCTTCTCGCGCTCTTCGACCAGCCGCCGATCCCCGACCAGACCACGATCGATCTCGGTCCCGAGTTCCGGCGGGATTCGATCCACGCGATGTTCGTCGAGCGCGAGACCAGCTCCTTCGTGTACGTCGCGCGGCGGGGCGACGACCTCTACTGCGTCATCCTGCGCACCCAGGGCCAGCAGGGCGCGAGCGCGTGCGTCGGCCTCGCCGAAATCGCCCGCCGCGGCCTGACCCTCACGGCGACGGTGCCGGTCAATCCCTTCACCCTCGGCAAGGACTCCCTCGAACCGGCGGGCGCCCTCGCTGACGTCACGATCAGGATCAGTACCGACGGCGTCGTGTCGAGCGAGACCGCCCCGCACCCCACTTCCTGACCGGCAGCACCTGTTCCTGGCGGCGCACTCGCTAGGGTGAGTGTCACAACCGTCGGGGGGGGCCGGAATGGTATTCGAGATCAGCGCAGAGTCCGAGCAGCACCGGCGGGCGGGGCGACTGCGCGAGGCCGCCCAGGCGGATGCCGCGCTCCAGGAAGTCCTGCGCCGCGGCTACCCGGGTCGCCACGACGTGCTCGACGCCCTCTGGTGGCGGGCGCATCCGCTCACGGAGACGCCGGCCGGCCGGCCGGACCCCGCTGCCGAACTCCCGGAGTTGCAGGCGGCGGTGTACTCCCGTGCCCGCTCGCCCGAGTCGGCTTCCGAGGACGAGCAGCGTCTCGCGGCCCTGCAGCTGGCGCTCGGCCGCGACACCGCCGACCTCGACGCACTCCTCGGCCAGTACCCCACCCTCGAGGCCGGCGCGCTCGCCAAAACCGGACCATTCCTTCCCGCGAGAGTACGAAAAGTGCCCTTATCGGACCCCGATACGGGCACTTTTCGTACTCTCGCGGAGGGAGGAGCGGATGCAGCGGCGGGAACCGCAGCGGGCCCGGGGCCGGAAGCCGCGGCGCCGCGACGCCTGCGCGTGCTGCGCGCAGGAGCGCTGGTGCTGGCGGGTGCCGCGGTCGGGGTGCTCGCCCTGCTCGTTCTGCAGGCGAGCGGTCTGGCCGGCGCAACGGATGCCTCTGGCGGCGCTACCCCGACGGCCGGAGCCTCCGAGACGGCCGGGCCCGCCGCATCCGCCGGAAACCTGCTCGGGGTCTTCGACCAGCCCGAATTCGTGCCCGACGACACCACGCCCGCCCTTGGCGGCGAGTACACCTCGGTGCACAGCCTTTTCGGACCGGTCCTCGAAACGGGACTGCCGTACAGTGTCTTCGCGGCACGGCTCCGTGACGACCAATACTGCCTGATCCTCCGCAACGCCGACCTCACCGGCACGAGCGCGTGCACCACGCTCGACGAACTCGCCGGGAGCGGGCTACACCTCAACGCCACGGTCATGGGCTCGCTCGGGACGGCAGGCCCCCTCACCGTTTCGGACGCCTACGACCAGCTGATCGACGTCAGCGTCGATTGGACCGCAGACGGAATGAGCTCATCGAGCGGCCCGCACCCTAGCGCGGACGGGTAGCCCGGGCGCCGAGTACCGCCACACCCGCCGAGGATCGCCCGCACACCGGGTCGTCTGGGCGGAACCGGCGACACTCGACCGTGGTCGGCCGCGGCGAGGCTCGTCAAGCGGGCGGGTCACGCCGTGCCCGTGAGTTCCTTCTCGACGAAGTCCCTGCGGCGGCGTTGCACCCGCATCCAGATGAAGAAGCCCGTGATCGTGAACGCCCCGTAGAACACGTACAGGATCGCCGAGGCGTAGTACCCGGCGCTGACCAGGAGCGGTACCCCGACGATGTCGACCGCGACCCAGATCAGCCAGAACTCGGTCCAGCCCTTGGCCATGCCGTAGGTCGCGAGCAGGGAGCCCGTGAAGATCCAGGCATCAGCCCAGACCGGTTCGAAGGAGCCGAGGGCACGGAAGATCGGGGTGAGCACGAGGGTGCCGGCGACCATGCCGAGGCCGAGCAGGATGCGGGTGCGGTTGCCCGCCCAGTGCGGCACGACCGCGGCGCGAACGGTGGAGTGGCGGCTCCGCGACCACTGGATCCACCCGTAGATCGACACGATGATGAACATCACCTGTCGGCCGGCCTGGCCGAGCAGGTTCACCGGGTTGGGGGTACCGAAGACGGCGCCGAGGAACACCGTGAACAACAGCGCATTGCCCGCCATGCCGACCGGCCACGCCCAGACCTTGCGGCGCATTCCACCGACTGCGCTCAGTATCCCGAACGCGTTGCCGATCACCTCGCGCCAGAGGATGGTCTGCGTGCCGATCTGAAGTTGCGCGTCGAACAGCCACTCAATCGGATTCACAGGTCAACTTCCTCGCCGGGGCTGGTCCCTCCGCCTTCTCCCAACTTACCGCGAACGCTTTCGGGCGGCTTCGGCTCAAGCTCGTCGGCCAGGCGCAGCCCACGCTCGGCCCACCCGATTTCCTGCTCGGCCCGGGCGATGAGCCCCTCGTAGGCGAAGAGCTTGTACGCCGCGATGCGCGGCCGCTCGGACTCCGGGCTGATCAACAGTCTCTGGACGAAGATCGGATGCGTACGGTCCCGGATCGCGGCGAACTGGCCCTGCCACTGCTCGCGCAACCCGGCCCAGTGCCGCACGTGCGCCCGGAGCTGCTCCCGGACCGAGTCCGGGTCGGCCCACTCGAAGTACGCCGCACGCAGGTGCGCCGGGTCTCGCTCCCGCGAGTACTCGACCGGTTCGGCCATCCACGCACGGAACGCCTGCTCACCTAGCGAGGTGATGTGGTAGACCCGCTTCGTCGCCTGGGTCGCCTGGGTACTCCGGGCAACTGCCGTCGCCTCGATCAGTCCCCCGGTTTCCATCCGGCGCAGTTCCGGGTAGATCTGCGAGTCCGGGGCGCTCCAGACGTGCCCGACCGAGCTGTGGAAGGACTTGGCGAGGTCGTAGCCCGTCATGGGCTGCGCCGTCAGGAGCGCGAGGAGGGCGTAGCGCAGGCTCATGGTTTGATTCTGGTCCCTGAAAGGGTCTTGTGGTTTCACTATCGACATAGGTATTGTTGCCCTCCATTGACATATCGCTGTGATGCCAGGTGCATGATGTCCGGACGAAGGAGTCCCGATGAAGGAAACGACCGTCGACAAGATCCTCGGCCACCCGCTCAACGCCTGGTACGTCGCGGCCTGGGACCACGAGGTCAATCGCAAGCCGCTCGCGCGAACCGTCGCGAACCGTCCGCTCGCGCTGTACCGCACCGAGGACGGTGACGCCGTCGCCCTCGCCGACGCGTGCTGGCACCGGCTGGCGCCGCTCTCGATGGGCAAACTGGAAGGCCGGGACGGCATCCGCTGCCCGTACCACGGCATCCTCTACAATTCGGCGGGCCGCTGCGTCTCGATGCCGGCACAGGAGACCATCAACCCGAGCGCAACGGTCGCGTCCTTCCCCGTCGTGGAACGGTACCGCTACGTCTGGGTGTGGCTCGGCGATGCAGCCCTGGCCGACCCGGAGCTCGTGCCCGACATGCACCAGATGGATGACCCGGAGTGGGCAGGAGACGGCCTGACGATCTCGGTGGACTGCAACTACCAGCTGGTGCTCGACAACCTGATGGACCTGACCCACGAGGAATTCGTGCACAGTTCCTCGATCGGCCAGGAGGCGCTGAGTGAATCCGAGTTCACGGTGCACCATGACGAACGGACCGTCACCGTGGAACGCTGGATGCTCGGCATCGACGCTCCCCCGTTCTGGCTGAAGAACATGCGCGACAAGTTTCCCGGCTTCGAGGGGAAGGTCGACCGCTGGCAGATCATCCACTTCGAATCGCCGACCACGATCAACATCGACGTCGGTGTCGCGCGGGCCGGCACCGGGGCGCCGCAGGGCGATCGAAGCCAGGGCGTCAACGGCTATGTGATGAACACGATCTCGCCCGTCACCGACCGTTCCTCCCGCTACTTCTGGGCGTTCATGCGCAATTACCGGCTCGAAAGCCAGGTGATCACCACCCAGCTGCGCGACGGGGTCTCCGGCGTCTTCAGGGAGGACGAGGACATGCTCGTCGCCCAGCAGGCCGCGATCGACGCAAACCCCGACTACGAGTTCTACAGCCTGAACATCGACGCGGGCGGGATGTGGGTGCGGCGGCTGATCGAACGTCAGCTCGCGGCGGAGGGACGCCTGCCCGCGCCCGTCGCTGCCGGCTGAGCGGCGGCGACGACGATGGCAACGTCCCACGCGGCGGTCTGGCAGCGCGCCACGGTCGTCGACTCGACCGCCCTCACCGACGACATCCGCCGGATCGTGCTCGCGCCCGACCACCCGGCCAAGGTCGACGCCGGCGCGCACATCGACGTGCGCGTGCCGATCGGCGGGGTTCTGGACCGCCGGTCGTACTCCGTCGTCGACGCCGGCCCCGACGGCCGGACCCTGGCGATCAGCGCGCTCGACTCGCCGCGGTCCCGCGGCGGCGCGCGGGCGATGCACGCCCTCCGGCCCGGCGACACCGTCGAGATCACCCAGCCAATCGTCGACTTCCCCCTCCGCGTCGGAGCCGCGCACTACGTGCTGCTGGCCGGCGGCATCGGCATCACTGCGGTCATGGGCATGGCGAGGGTGCTCCGGTCGGTCGGCGCCGATTACACGCTCGTCTACGCCGGGCGCAGCCGGCCGGCGCTGGCCTACGTCGAACACGTGCAGAACGCGCACGGCGACCGGCTGAGACTCCACATCACCGACGAAGGCAACCCGCTCGACGTCACCGAGCTCGTCGGCGGGGTCGAACCGGGCACCGAACTCTACCTGTGCGGTCCGATCAGGCTGATGGACGCCGTCCGCCGGGCCTGGATCGAACGCGAGCTCCCCTACCCCGACCTCCGGTTCGAGACCTTCGGCAACAGCGGCTGGTTCGCCCCCGAGGACTTCGTCGTGCGCATACCGCGGATCGGCGCCGAGGTCACCGTCCGGGCGACCGAGACCATGCTCGAGGCGCTCGAGGCCGCTGAGGTCGACCTGATGTTCGACTGCCGCAAGGGTGAGTGCGGACTCTGCGAGGTGCGCGTGCTCGACCTCGACGGAGACATCGACCACCGTGACGTCTTCTACAGCGAGCGCCAGAAGGACTCCCGCGGCACGATGTGCTGCTGCGTCTCCCGAGCCGTCGCCCCGCCCGGCGGCACCGCCGTCGTGACAATCGACATTTCCTGATCCTCCGCACCCCTACCCAACCGCAATCACCCTGAAGGAGAACCGCCCATGACACTCACCGTGAACGAGACCGCGACAACCCCGTTCCTCGACCCCGCGGCGTGGTCGGGGAAGATCTACATCAACGGGGAGTGGGTCGCCGGGTCAGGCGGCGACCTCCCGGTCATCGAGCCGGCGACCGGCGACGAGATCGGCCGGATCGGGATCGCCACCCCCGTCGACGTGGCCAGGGCCGCCGCGGGCGCGGCCGCGGCGCAGAAGGCCTGGGCCGCGACCGCGCACCCGGTGCGCGCCGCCGTGCTGCGCCGG
>NZ_SOFS01000004.1 GCF_004402235.1 Cryobacterium glucosi | reverse complement strand
GCACTTCCGCGTCGGGCACGAGGACCTCCTCGAACACGGCCCGGGCCCGGGCGGCCGCTTCCGGGTCATCATCGACTCGGATGCCCCAGGCCTGCTCCATGATCACCTGGGCGTGCCGGTAACTGATCGCCCCGGTCGCGAGGGCCTCCCGGGTCACGGGGAGGTCTTCGGCGAGTGTCCGGCTGGCTTCGATCAGGGTCTCCGCCGTCCGCCGCGGGAGCCGGAGCAGCGCCCCGACCTCGCACGTGAACTCCTCTTTCGTGGCTTCCTCCGGAGACCACGGCGGGCGCGGCCCACCGGCGCGTTCAGCGGCCTCCGCCCGGGCCCGGCCGACATCGGCGAGCACCCGTTGGGCGGTGTAGACCGCGGCCGCCCGGCGAGCGGTGGCCTGATTGATTTCCCGGTCCGCGTCCCGGATCGCGTCATAGAAATCGGCGAGGGGCGGCTCCACAAGGCTCAGATGCCGGGGGTTCAGGTACGAGTCGGGAGGGGTCCCGGGCGGGGGTTCCGCCGTGCTTTCCGAACGAATAGTTGAGGGTTCTTCAGCTGTCATACCGGTCACTCTACGGACCATCACCGACATTCCACCGGCATCCGCCACCCCACAAATCACCTGTGGATAACCCGGTCAGAACCCCTTTGTTGAGGAGTGGCCGTCTCGGAAACCGGTAGTCTCGCCGACGTCGCGAGTGTGGTCGCCCATGCGTCTGAGAGACTGTGCGGATGAATACTTCATCACCGGAGAACGGCTCGAGGGCGGGTGCCCTCGCCAACCGGGGAGTCCAGGCGGCGCTGGTGTCCGCGGTGCTGTTCGGTGCCGGGACACCGCTCGCCAAGATCCTCCTCGGCGAGGTCAGTCCGTGGATGCTGGCCGGCCTGCTGTACTGCGGCTCCGGGATCGGCCTCGGCCTGATCCGGGTCGTTCGCCGGTCGCCCCGGGTGCGGCTCAGCCGCGCCGAGTGGGTGCCGCTGTCGGGTGCGATCCTGTTCGGCGGGATCTTCGGCCCTGTGCTCCTGATGCTCGGCCTCTCGAACATGCCGGCCTCGGGCGCATCGCTGCTGCTGAACGCCGAAGGTGTCTTCACCGCACTCCTGGCCTGGTTCGTCTTCAAAGAGAATTTCGACCGGCGCATCGCCCTCGGAATGCTCGCGATCGTTGCCGGGGCCGTCATCCTGAGCGCTCCCGGCGGGGCGAACTTCGGAAGCGCCTGGCCGTCCCTCGCCATCCTCGGCGCGTGCCTCTGCTGGGGCCTCGACAACAACCTCACCCGAAAGATCGCACTGACGGATGCGACGTGGCTCGCCGCCGTCAAGGGTTCCGTCGCCGGCCCGGTCAACCTGGCGCTCGCCTTCCTCCTCGGTGCGCACCTCCCGGCAGCTGGAAACATCGCTGCGGCCCTCGTCGTGGGGTTCTTCGCCTACGGCATCAGCCTGGTTCTCTTCATCGTCGCAATGCGCCATGTGGGTACGGCGCGGGCCGGGGCGTACTTCTCGATCGCGCCATTCTTCGGCGCGGTGCTGGCCATCATTCTCGGTGACGCCGTGACGTGGCCTCTCGTCATCGCCGGCTTCCTGATGGCTGTCGGGATCTGGCTTCACCTCACCGAGCGCCACGAGCACGAGCACACGCACGAACCGATCACGCACGACCACTGGCACACTCACGATGAGCATCACCAGCACGACCATGCCGAGCCGGTCTCGCCGGGAACCTGGCACAAGCACGAACACACGCACCAAGCCATCACCCACACGCACGAGCACTACCCGGACATGCACCACCGGCACGAGCACTGAGCCTGACAGATTCCGATTCGGCCGTTTCTGCGGTCCCCCTCGCCGCGCTGAGCGTACCGTGAGGAGGGAGGGACCGTCGCGGCTTCGCCGAAGAAGCTGCACCCTTGACAACGATGTTGGCGGATCCACTCAACCAAGGAGGATACCGCTACGTCAATCCTGACTGTCCCAACGATTAAGACTGCACCACCAGCATCCGCTGCGCCCGCCTCTCCGGCGCCGCCCCGCGCATCCGTTCGATATCGCCGCCTGTTCGAACCGACGAACCTCGGGTCGATGGAGCTCAAGAACCGATTCGCGATGGCGCCGATGGGGCCCCTCGGTTTCTCCGATGCGGAGGGCGGCTGGAATTCGCGCGGCATCGAGTACTACGTCGCGCGAGCCCGCGGCGGCGTCGGGCTCATCATCACGGGAATCACGCCCGTCACCAACCCGGCGGAGAAGTTTCCGAACGGCAGCGTGCCGATGCCGATGCGGAATCCCGGTGCGTTCCTCCGCACCAGCCGTGAACTCGTCGAGCGGGTGCACGCCTACGATGCCAAAATCATGCTGCAACTCGGCGCCGGCTTCGGTCGGGTCATCATGACCGCCTTCCTCCAGGGCGGCGCGCAGCCGGTCGCGCCGTCGCCGATCAAGCATCGCTGGTCAGAGGCCATCTGCCGCGAGATGACGGTCGAGGAGATCCACGCGACGGTGCGGAGCATGGGCGATTCCGCGGTGCTCGCCCAGCGCGCCGGGTTCGACGGCGTGCAGATCCATGCCGTGCACGAGGGGTACCTCCTCGACCAGTTCGCGACCTCCTTCTATAACCAGCGCACGGATGCGTACGGCGGAAGCCTCGACAACCGGTTGCGCTTCGCCCGCGAGATCGTCGACGAAATCAAGGAACGCTGCGGCGCCGACTACCCGGTCACGCTGCGATTCAGCCCCAAGTCGTTCGTGAAGGACTGGCGAGAGGGCGGCCTTCCCGGGGAGGACTTCATCGAGAAGGGCCGCGACCTCCCGGAAGGTCTCGAGGCCGCGCGCCTCTTCGAGGAGTACGGCTACGACGCCCTCGACATCGACGTGGGCACCTACGACTCCTGGTTCTGGAACCATCCGCCGATGTATCAGAAGAAGGGTCTCTACGTGCCCTTCGCCAAGGCGGTCAGCGACGCGGTCGGCATCACGGTCATCTGCGCCGGCCGGATGGACGACCCGGACATCGCGCTCGCCGCGGTCGAGGACGGCGCGACGGACCTCGTCTCGCTCGGCCGCCCACTTCTGGCCGACGCCGACTACGTCAACAAGCTGCACAGCGGGCACCAGAACCTGATCCGCCCATGCCTCTCCTGCCAGGAGGGGTGCATGGGCCGGATCGAAGCGTTCGCCGCCATCAACTGCGCGGTCAACCCCCAGTGCGGACGCGAAGCCGAATGGCGCCTGCACCCGGCGCTCCGGGCCAAGAACGTGATGATCGTCGGCGGCGGGGTCGCCGGCTGCGAGGCGGCCAGGGTGCTCGCGTTGCGCGGGCACGTGCCCGTCATCTATGAGGCCTCCGCTGCCCTCGGCGGAAACCTGATTCCGGGAGGTGTCCCCGATTTCAAGGAGGACGACCTCGCGCTGATCCGCTGGTACGAGGCCACGCTCGCCGAGCTCGGAGTCGAGGTGCACTTGAATGCGCCGGTCGACGAGACGATGATCGAGGCATCCGCCGCGGACGAGATCATCGTCGCCACCGGTTCGGTGCCACGGCTCTTCGCACTGCCGGGCGGCGTGCCGGTGTTCTCGGCCGCCGACGTGCTCGAGGGCGTCTCGGACCCGGGCGCGACAACCGTGATCGTCGGAGGCGGCCTCGTCGGGTGCGAGCTCGCCCTGCACCTCGCCGACCACGGGGTGAACGTCACGATCGTCGAGCAGGCCGAGGACATCCTCGACGTGTCCGGGCCGCTGTGCGAGGCGAACCACATGATGCTGCACGAACTCATTCCGTTCAAGGGCATCGCGACGGTGACGTCGGCCACGGTGCTGCGTGCGACACCGCAGGGCGTCGTCGTGGTCGTCGGCGGCATCGAGCGGGAGATCGCGAGCGAATCGGTGATCCTCTCGGTCGGCTACGCCTCGAACAACACGCTGTACCGGAGCATTCTCGATTCCGGCAAGGAGATCCACCTCCTCGGCGATGCCCGCAGGGTGTCGAACATCATGTACGGGATCTGGGACGCCTTCGAAGTCGCCTCCGGCCTGTAGGCGGCGACCTTCGCGCACCGAGCGCGGGTGTTGCGCCGTTCCGCTGGTGGTGCGCCACCCGCGTTGCGGCGGAGCACCCGCGCTCGGTGCGTCCGGCACGCCCGCGGCACTGTCCTAGCCATTCCTGTGGAACACTAGTATGGTAGTAGTCAAAGCAACCAGGGACCATCCGTCTCGGGACGAGCTCCATCCCCAGGAAGGTGGCGACAATGACCGTCGCACACGCACCAGCACAACCCAAAGCACACGCCGGCACGTACAAGCTCGTCCCGGAGAATAAGGGCAAGACGCTCGAGCAGATCCAGGTCGAACTGACAACGGCGGGAGCCAAGAACTGATGCTGATGCTCACGACCGAAACCATGCAGAACCTCGCCGCGTTCGAATCGGCCGGTATCACCGTGCCGCACTTCGACCGCGCCGCGGTCACGCGAGCCACCACGGCGAACCCGGCCTGGATCCACTTCGGCGGCGGGAACCTGTTCCGCTGCCTGCACGCCTCGCTGCAGCAGCGACTGCTCAACGCCGGTGAGAGCGAGACCGGAATCGTCGTCGTCGACACCTACGACGACGAACTGATCGAGACGATCTACCAGGGTCGCGACAACCTCTCGTTGACCGTCGTGATGAAGGCGAACGGGGACATCGAAAAGGAACTGATCGCGAGCATCACCGAGAGCCAGTACCTCGCGGAGTCGAACCCGGCCGGCACCGCGCGGGTCAGGGCGATCTTCGCGAACCCGAGCCTGCAGCTCGCCACGGTCACGATCACCGAGAAGGGCTACAACCTGAAGGGCCCGGACGGCGAACTTTCCGGGCTCGTGCTGGGGGACATCGAGGCGGGCCCGGACCACGCGCGGCACACCATGGCGCACCTCGCCTCGCTTCTCCTCGAGCGCTACCGGGCCGGCGCGACCCCGATCGCGATGGTCAGCACCGACAACTTCTCGCACAACGGCGAGAAGCTCCGCGACGCGATCCTCGTGGTCGCCCGGGCCTGGAAGGACAGGGGCTTCGTCGACGACGGGTACCTCGGCTACCTCACCGACCCGGCGAAGGTCGCATTCCCCTGGAGCATGATCGACCGGATCACGCCGGGCCCGTCGGCCTCCGTCGCCGGCGAGCTGCAGGCAGCGGGATTCGGCGACACCGAGATCCTCGTCACGCAGAAGCACACGACGACGGCGCCCTTCGTGAACACCGAGGAAGTCAACTACCTCGTCGTCGAGGACACCTTCCCGAACGGCCGTCCGCCGCTCGAGAAGGCCGGCGTGTACTTCACCGACCGCGACACCGTCAACAAGGTCGAACGCATGAAGGTGTGCACCTGCCTCAACCCGCTGCACACGGCCATGGCGATCTACGGATGCCTGCTGGGCTTCACGTCGATCGCCGACGAGACCGCAGACGCCGACATTTCGGCCCTGATCACGGGGATCGGCTACCGCGAGGGGCTCCCCGTCGTGACGAACCCCGGCATCATCGACCCGAAGAGCTTCCTCGACCAGGTCGTGGGGGAACGGCTGCCGAACAAGCGCATCCCGGACACCCCGCAGAGGATCGCCTCCGACACCTCGCAGAAGGTCGGCATCCGCTTCGGCGAGACGATCAAGCTCTACCGGAACACTGGCGCCGCCGACGATCTGACGTTCATTCCGCTCGCCATCGCCGGCTGGTGCCGCTACCTGCTCGCACTCGACGACGGGGGAGAGCCGTTCGAGCTGAGCCCGGACCCGATGAACGAGCACCTGCGCCGGTACGTGAGTGACATCAGGCTCGGGGACCCGGCAAGCGTCGGCCGGCGGCTGCATCCGATCCTCTCCAACCGGGACATCTTCGGGCTGAACCTGTACGACACCGGACTCGGTGCGCGGATCGAGGGGTACGTCGAAGAACTCGTCGCGGGCCCCGGGGCGGTTCGCAGCACGCTGCACAAGTACGCGAGCACCACAAGCAACAGCACCACAAGCAACACAGAGGAGACAGCATCATGCAAATGACATTCCGGTGGTTCGGACCCGACGACGACAAGATCACGCTCGGGCAGGTCCGGCAGATTCCGGGCGTCGAAGGTGTCGTCGGCGCCCTCTACGACGTCCCGGTCGGCGAGGTCTGGCCCAAAGCCAAGATCGCCCAGCTGAAAGCACAGATCGAGGAAGCCGGGATGAGCCTCGAGGTGATCGAGAGCGTCAACATCCACGACGACATCAAGATCGGGCTCCCGAGCCGCGACGCGTACATCGAGAACTACAAGGAGACCATCAGGAACCTCTCCGAGTTCGGTATCAAGGTCATCTGCTACAACTTCATGCCGGTCTTCGACTGGGTGCGCACCGAGCTGGCCAGGACGCTTCCCGACGGTTCGACGACGATGGCCTATGACCAGTCCATCGTCGACACCATGGACCCCGAGGGCATGGCTGCATCGGTCGAGGGCGACTCGAACGGATACGTCATGCCGGGCTGGGAGCCCGAGCGCATGAAGGGCCTCAAGGCCCTGTTCGCCCAGTACGCGGATGTCGACGAGAAGAAGCTCTCCGACAACCTGCGGTACTTCCTCGAGGCGATCATCCCGACCTGCGAGAAGTACGACATCAAGATGGCCATCCACCCGGACGACCCGCCCCGGCCGATCTTCGGCCTCCCCAGGATCGTGAAGAACTTCGACGACCTCAAGGCCATCGTCGAAATGGTCGACAGCCCACACAACGCGCTGACCCTCTGCACCGGCAGCCTCGGTGAGAATCCGGAAAACGACGTTCCCGCGCTCATCCGCTATTTCGCCGGTCGCGACCGGGTGCCGTTCGCCCACGTGCGCAACATCAAGCACCTCGGCAACGACAACTTCGAGGAGGCCGCGCACCTTTCGGAGATGGGTTCGCTCGACATCTACGAGATCATGAAGGCCTTCCACGACGTCGGCTTCGACGGGTACATCCGTCCGGACCACGGCCGGATGATCTGGGGCGAGACCGGGCGCCCGGGCTATGGCCTGTACGACCGTGCGCTCGGAATCGCGTACCTCAACGGGCTGTGGGAAGCCATCGACAAGGCCTCCAGGGCCTGAGCCGCCCGGTTGGTGGGCCCGGACTTCCGGGCCCACCTGACTGCGCCGTACCATGCAAGAACACCAGCGCCTCATACTAGAAAGATGACGATGGATTCGGGAGCGTTTCGGGCCAGGCCCGCCACCACACGGCGCAACGCCCGCACGCACGCCCTCGAGATCATCCGCCAGAAGATCATCACGCTCGACCTGGCCCCCGGCACCCGGCTGTCCGAGAACGAGCTCGCCGGCCAGCTCGGGCTGTCCCGCACCCCGATCCGCGAGAGCCTCATCCTCCTCGCCGAGGAGCAGCTCGTCTTCGTGGTCCCTCAGGTCGGAACGCTCGTCGCGCCGATCCTGCTCTCCGAGATCGAGACGGCCCAGTTCGTGCGGGAATCCCTCGAGCTCGCTGCCCTGAACGAGTCGGTCGCCCGCGCGACGCCCGACGACATCGCCGAACTGAACGCGATCATCGACGCTCAGCGGATCGCGGACAGCCGCAAGACCCAGTCCGGCTTCTTCACCCTCGACGAGGAGTTCCACGCGACCCTGATGGGCATCAGCGGCCACGGCTCCGCCTGGCGGACCGTCGCCCAGGCCAAGGCGCACCTCGACAGGGCCCGGCACCTGTCGTTGTCCTTCACCGGGATGAGCGTGTTGATCGACCAGCATCAGGTCATCACCGACTCGCTCGCGGCGGGCGATGGGGATGCGGCCGCGAGCGCCATGCGGGAGCACCTGCGCCGTGTCTTCAACGACATTGCCGCAGTGCGGCAGACCAACCCGGAGCTGTTCACCCTCGACCCGTCCCAGTAGGCGCGCGGGACGCCGGCCAGGTGGCACGCCGGGTCGCCAGGGGCATCCGCTGCCCGGTCGCATAGACTCGCGTCTATGCGAACAGACCTTGCCGGCCCCGATCCGGACGCGCTGCGGCCGCTCGACCGCGCGGCCGCCGAGGACATCGCCCGGGGCCTGCGCGCGATGGCCGACCCGACCCGGGTGCAGTTGCTCGGCATGATCGTCGGCCGGCCGGACGGCCGCGCACTCGTCGGCGAACTCGCCACGGCACTCGGACTGAGCCAGCCGACCGTCAGCCATCACATGCGCATCATGACCGAGGAAGGCCTGCTCGCCCGGGATCAGGTCGGGCGTCAGGTCTGGTATTCGGTCGTGCCCGAGCGGGTCGGCGACGTTCTCGAGACGACCAGGAGCGACACCGACCCGATCGCGGCCGTCGTGGCCGCGCCCGTGCTGGCGCGCATCACGGACGACCTCGCGACCCGGTTCCGGGGCACGTTCTCGCACGAAACCGTCGGCCGATACGTGCGGGAGAGCTACGAACTCCTCGCCCGGCAGGCGAAGATCACCCGCTATCTTCCCTCGTTCACGGCGCGCTTCGCCGGCGACCGACTGCAGTCGCTGGCCGCGGTGGATGGCCGGAATGCGACGAACGGTCTCTTCGCGACGGACGCGTCCGACGCGTCGGGCGCGTCGGGCACGTCGGGCATTCCGGGTTCTCCAGGCTCTCCGGACGTTCCGGACGTTCCGGACGTGCTGTTCGTCTGCGTTCAGAACGCAGGACGATCCCAGCTCGCCTCGGCCATTCTGCGGTCGCTCGCGGGGGATCGCGTGCGGGTCCTGACGGCAGGGTCGGCTCCGGCCGGCCGGGTCAATCCGATGGTCGTCGCCGCGCTCGACGAGATCGGCGTTCCCCTCGCGGGCGAGTACCCCAAGCCGTTGACGGACGAGGTCGTCCGGGCGGCGGACTACGTGATCACGATGGGCTGCGGCGACGCGTGCCCGGTCTATCCCGGCCGCACGTACCTCGACTGGGACCTCGCCGACCCCGTCGGACTCCCGATGGAGGGCGTCCGGGCGATTCGCGACGAGATCGAGGCGCGGGTCAGGGCCCTCCTCGCCGACCTCGACCGGATGCGGCTGCCCACGACCTGAGTGTGCCCTCCGAGATGTACCTTTTCCGGTCGAGAGCCACCGGCAGAACGGGAACACTCGACCGGAACGGTGCATCTCAACCGTCCATCTCACGGTGGCAGGCAGCGGCAGGGCGCATGGAACAATGACGTATGACCGTGCGGGCTTCGAGGTGGCTGATCGTGCTTGCGGCCGTGTGCTTCGGGACGACGGGCACCGCTCAGGCCCTCGGCGCCCTCGGCGGTGCCCAGGCGAGTGCGACGTCTCTCGGCGCGGCGCGCATCGTGTTCGGCGGCGCGCTCCTGACGATCCTCGCGTTCGCGGTGGCGCCCGCTGAGCGCCGGAGGCGGTCGGCCGGGGCCGGGGCCGACCGCGACGGCGACAGCGACCGCGAGCCGGGGCGCGTCCGCGGCCGGCTGCGCGGCTCGAGCGGGGCGCTCGTGCTCCTCGGGGCTGCGGGCGTTGCCGCGTACCAGCCGGCTTTCTTCACCGGGACCGCGCAGAACGGGGTCGCGGTCGGCACCCTCGTCGCGCTCGGATCCGCTCCCGTGCTGACGGGACTGCTCGAGTGGGGCTGGTTCCGCAGGCCCCCGGGCATCCGCTGGGCGTGTGCGACGTTCGTTGCGGCGACGGGGGTGGCAGCGCTCTCCGGGCTCTACAGCGGGGGAGGCGGTCCCGTGACGGCGCTCGGGATCGCGGGCTCACTCGGTGCGGCCGCGTCCTACGCCGTGTACACGCTGAGCACCAAGCTGCTCCTCGATCGCGGCTGGTCGCCCACCACAGCCATGGGCGCCACCTTCGGTGCGGCCGCCGTGCTGATGCTGCCCGTGCTTCTCGCAAGCAATCCGGCCTGGCTCGCCCAACCGGCCGGGCTGGCGACGGCCGCGTGGCTCGCGGTCGTGACGACGGCCCTCGCATACACCCTGTTCGCCCGCGGATTGCGGGGCCTCCCGGCCTCGCAGGTATCGACACTCACGCTTGTCGAACCCGTGACGGCGACCGCACTCGGAATCTTTCTGCTGCACGAGGACTTCACTCCCGCGACCATCTGCGGCATCCTGCTGCTTGTGACGGGACTCGCGATCCTTACGGTGCCCCGGCGGATGCCGGTGCGGGCCGGGTGAGGTCCCTGCCGTACTCGAGCCGCAGTTCCAGTTCGTTCATGACCAGGGCGGCGAGGTCGCCCAGGGTCTCGATCTCGGCATCCGTCACGGTTCTCGGCTCGAAGTCGAGCACGCACAGCGTGCCGAGGTTGAATCCGTCCCGGGTGCGCAGCGGAACGCCCGCGTAGAACTGCAGGCCGAAACCACCGGAGACCAGGGGATTCGCGAGGGCGCGGACATCCGTGCGCGCATCCTCGATCACCCAGGGCCTGTCCTGCATGATCGCCGAGGCGCACAGGCCAGGGTCTCGGGAGATCTGTTCGAGGTCGAGCCCGGCATGGGACTTGAACCAGATCCGGTCCTGGTCGACGATGCTCATGATGGAGATCGGCACCGAGAAGATCCTGGCGGCGAGTGCCGTGATCCGGTCGAAGGTTCCGTCCGGAGGCGTGTCGAGGATCTGCAGGCGCGCGACCGCAGCCATCCGCCCTGCTTCGTCCGTCACGAGGGGACTGGTTTCCTCGCCCCGGTGCCTGCCCGTCTCCGTGATCACGGCCTGGCGGAGCGCGAGCACCACCTCGCCGATGTCCGGCCGGTCGGCGGGGTCCCTGGCGAGCATGGTGGACAGCAGGTCGCGCCAGGCCGGCGATATCGACGCCGGGATCACCGGATCGCGCAGGAGTCGGGCGACGGCCGCCGGAACCGGCTGGCCGGGAAAGGCGAGTTCCCGGGTGAAACACTCGAGGAGCACCAGTCCGAGAGCGTAGATGTCACTCGGCGGTCCCACTTCCTCGCCTCTGGCCTGCTCCGGGCTGAGGTACGCCGCCGTTCCCGACGTCATGCCGCCGTTGGTCAGGCGCTCACTCGCCGGGGACAGCGCGATGCCGAAGTCGGTGAGCTTGGCGCGCGCCCGGAACCGGCTGCTGTACTGGGCGAGGAGGATGTTCGCCGGCTTGATGTCCCGATGCACGATGCCTCGCCCGTGGATGTACTCGAGGCCCTCGGCCAGGTCATAGCCGACCTGGGAGATGTTCCGCACCGACAGCGGACCTTCGAGGAGTCGCTCCCGGAGGTCGACGCCGTCGATGAGCTCCATCACCAGGAAGATCTGGCGTCGGTCGGGCGTGGCCCGGTGCACACCGACGTCGAAGAGCGTCACGAGGCTATGGTGACTGAGGCTTGCAAGCACGTTGATCTCGGCCTGCTGGCGCTGGATGTCGTCCTGTTCGATGGCGACGGTCGTGAATACCTTGATCGCGACATCCCGGCCGAGCCTGTTGTCGGCGGCCCGGTAGACGGACGCCATGCCGCCGCGTCCGATCAGCTCCTTGAGCTGGTAACGGTGGCCAAGAAGCCCTGTGGGTTTCGCGGTCATCTGACCCTGTCAGTGTCGAGGTTTCGGTTCGCCGGGATATCCCGAACCTGGGAAATTCAGATCAGCGGGTCGCGCTCGGTCGTCTGCCGGGTGATCTGTTCACCGCTGGCAGGATCGACGGCGGACCGAGTCGTTGAAACGGACTGTCGCCGCCGCGTGATCAGCACGATGCCGAGGATGACTCCGACAAGTCCGGCGAGCATCAGGATGTAACCGATCGTCTTCAGGTCGATTCCCGCGACCTGGAGATCGACGGCGAATGCAAGGATCGCTCCCACGACAAGGAGGAAGATTCCGGCGCCAATGCTCATCGTGTTGTCCATTCTTCGGGATGCGGCGAGGCCGAGTCCGAGCGATCCGGTGTCGTACAGTTGCATCAGATTAGCCTAGGTACGCCGAAAAGAGAACCGGTGGGCGCGCTCAGAATCCACGGTCCGCCGGCAGTCCGGCGGGTCCGGACGAGGCGGGGGCACTCGTCAGGACCTCGGGGAGGACGCTGCCGATCCAGCTTTCCGCGGTCCACCCCGTGAGCGGCGAACCGGTGACGACGATCGTGCCGGTATTGCTGAGCGGATTGTCCGACACGTAGCCGGCGTGGAGGTTGCTGCAGGAGTACCCCGTCCAGGCGCGCAGGATCGCTCCGTGGCTGACGAAGGCGACGGTCTCGTGCCCGAGATCGTCGGCCTCCGTCACGACCCGGTCGAACCGGGCGAAGGTGTCCCTGCCGGACTCTCCTCCGGGCATCACGGTGTCGAGGTCGCCGTTCGCCCAGGCCAGGAACGTCGTGCAATAGGCGTCAACGGCGGCCCGGTCGTGGCGTCCCTCGAGGTGGCCGGCTGCGACCTCGCGGATGTCCTCGCGGACGCGGGCCTCGAGTCCCCGCGCCGCCGCGAGCGGTGCCGCGGTCTGCTGGGTGCGTACGAGGGTGGAGACGTAGAGGGCGTCGATCGTCACCGATTCGAGGGCGGCCACGAGATTCCCGGCCTGCTCACGACCGAGCGGCGTGAGGTCGGCGCCGGGGTGCGCGGTATCGAGGAGACCACCGACGTTGGACACCGTCTGGCCGTGCCGGATCAGGATGAGGCGCATGGTTACCTTTCGGGACGCCCGGTCGTCGGGCATCCGCTTCTAGGATGCCCAACGATCGGCCCTCGCAGAAATCAGACGGTGAGAGGAGTCAGCCAGGTCAGCTCCGATCCCTCGCCCTCGATCAGGTCGCCGAGGGCTGCGTTGAACACGGCCCCGTAGGCCGCCGTGATGTGCGCCTGGAACGCTTCGGCGTCGCGGTACACCTCGTACACGAAGAACTCGAGCGGGTCCGAAACGCGGCGGTGCGGGTCGAAGGTCACGTTGCCCGGCTCCCGGCGAACGTCGACGGTCAGGCCGGCGAGGAGCGCGGCCACCTCGTCCCCGCGGCCGGGGCGGGCGGTGAATTCGGCGTACAGGGCGACGGGCTCGCCGGGATGCGTGGGCGGTGTGATGGTCATGCCTTCCTGGCCCCGGTCATGATCGCGACGGCATCCGTCATCGAGTGCGACTGCGGCGTGATCGTCGCGGCGCACTTGCCGAGGCGCTGGATGTGGATACGGTCGGCGACCTCGAACACGTGCGGCATGTTGTGGCTGATCAGGATGACCGGGATGCCCCGGTCGCGGAGGTTCTTGACCAGCTGGAGCACCTGGTTCGACTCGCGGACGCCGAGGGCCGCCGTCGGTTCGTCGAGGACGACGACCTTGGAACCGAATGCCGCCGCGCGCGCGACGGCGACCGCCTGGCGCTGACCGCCGGAGAGGTTCTCGACCGCGACGGTGACGTCCTGCAGGGTGCTGATGCCGAGGTCGGCCAGCTCCTGCCGCGCACGCTTCCGCATGCCCTTCTTGTCGACCATGCGGAACACCGAACCGAGCAGGCCCGCACGCCGCAGTTCACGGCCGAGGAAGAGGTTCGAGGCCACGTCGAGGGCCGGGGATACGGCGAGGGTCTGGTAGACCGTCTCGATGCCGGCGGCGTGCGCGTCCTGGGGCCGCTTGAACTGCACGGGCTTCCCGTCGAGGGTGATCTCGCCCTCATCGGCGACTTCGGCGCCGGTCAGGCACTTGATCAGGGTGGACTTGCCCGCACCGTTGTCGCCGATGATCGCGAGGACCTCGCCGGGGTAGAGCTCGAGGCTGACCCCGTCGAGGCCGACGACGCGGCCGTAGGTCTTGACGAGCTTCGTTGCCGTGAGGATCGGCTCTCGGACCACGGACGGTCCTGCGGCCGACGATGTGCTGCCATCGAGGAGGGTCATTTGCGTACCTTTCGAATCCACTGGTCGACGGAGACAGCAAGGACGATGAGCACGCCGACCGCGAAGGTCTGCCAGAGCACATCGAGTCCGGCGAGGGAGAGCCCGTTGCGGAAGACGCCGACGATGAGGGCGCCGAGCAGGGTGCCCCAGATCGTTCCGCGGCCGCCGAAGAGGCTCGTGCCGCCGATGACGACGGCGGTGATCGAGTCGAGGTTGAGGTCGGTGCCCGCGTTCGGCGAGGCCGCGTTACTGCGGCCGATCTGGATCCAGGCGCCGATCGCGAGAATCGCCCCGGCGGCGAGGTAGACGCTCATGAGTACCCGGCTGACGCTGATGCCGGCCAGGCGGGCAGCCTCCTTGTCGTCGCCGACGGCGTAGACGTGCCTGCCCCATGCGGTCTGGGAGAGGATGAAGGCGATCACGACGTAGAGGACGAGCATCATCAGCACGCCCATCGTGAAGTTGACCCCGCCAATGGAGAACGTGGTCCCCGTCCAGGTGAGGAGGTCGGGCATGTCGCCGCCGCGGACCGTCGCGCCGTTCGAGTACAGCAGCGTGAGCGCCACGAAGACGTTGAGGGTGCCGAGGGTGACGATGAACGGGGGAAGCCGCAGCCGCGTCACGAGGAAGCCGTTCAAGGCGCCGGCCGCGAGTGCGACGAGGAGCCCCGCGAGCAGGCCCACGACCGGCGAGACGCCGTTCTGCACCGTGAACTGGGCGATCACCATCGAGCTGAGCACCATCACAGCGCCGACGGAAAGGTCGATGCCCGCGGTGAGGATGATCAGGGTCTGGGCGATGGCGAGGGTGCCGACGACGGCGACCTGCTGTGTGATCAGCGAGAGGTTGGCCGGGTTGAGGAACCGCTCGTTGAGCATCCCGAACACGATGATCGCGATGACGAGCACGACGGCCGGGCTGATCGCCGGGTAGCGGTGCATGAGGCCGCGCAGCCGGCTGAGGGGAGTGGTGCGGTCGAGGAATTCCTCGGCCAGGTCATGCGGGCCCGTTGCCGGGTTCGCGGTTTGGGTGGGCTGGGTCACGATGGGCTCCGGTTTCCTAAACGCCTACAGGGAAGCCCCGTGGGATGCCGGAATCGATTCTCGGCACCCCACGGGAGCGGTAGCGGCTCTGGCTAGCCCCAGCAGATGCCGGATGCCTTCGTCGTGTCGATCGAGTCGACCCCGGTCTGCGGGGCGTCGGTCACGAGCGCGACACCGGTGTTGTAGAAGTCGAGGCCGGGGCTCGTGGTCGGCTTCGCACCCTTGTTGATCAGGTCGACGATCGCCTGCACGCCGAGTTCGGCCATCTTGACCGGGTACTGCTGGGCGGTCGCACCGATGATGCCGTCCTTGACCTGCTTGACGCCCGCGCAGCCGCCGTCGATCGAGACGACGATCATGTCGGTCTTGCCCGCCGCCTTGAACGCCTGGTAGGCGCCGTAAGCTGCGGGTTCGTTGATCGTGTAGACGACGTTGATGTTCGGGTTCTTGCTCAGGAGCGTCTCGGCCGCGGTGCGCCCGCCGTCCTCCGCGCCGTTCGTGGGCTCGTTGCCGACGATCTCGTAGTCGCCGCCGCTGTACGTTCCGGTCTTGGCTTCGTCACCGTTCTTGGCCTTGTCGGCCGTGTTGATGCCCATACCGTCCAGGAAGCCCTGGTCGCGGTTGACGTCGACCGAGACGATCTTGTCGCCGAAGAGGTCGAGCATCGCGATGGTGGCCTTCTGGCCGGCGAGCTTTGCAGCGGTCCACTTGCCGATGTCCTGGCCGGCGAGGTAGTTGTCCGTCGCGAAGGTGATATCGACGGAATCCTTGTTCGTCGGCGGCGTGTCCAGTGCGATCACGAAGAGGCCGGCGGCGCGGGCCTTGACGAGCGCGTCCTCGACGCTGGGGCCGGTCGGGGTGATCAGGATGCCCTTGTCGCCCTTGGAGATGGCGTTCTCGACGGCGGTGATCTGGCTCGCCTCGTCGCCGTCTGCCTTGCCGGCAGCGAGAGTGAGGGTGACGCCGGCCGCGTCTGCGGCCTTCTTGGCGCCGTCTTCCATTGCGACGAAAAAGGGGTTGGTGGTGGTCTTGACGATGAGCGAGACGCCGATCGGGCCGGAGGCGGCCCCCGTGGTGGAACTGCTCGAGGCGTTCGAGGAACAACCGGCGAAGCCGATCGTGGCGAGCGTGGCGACCGAAGCGGCGGCAATCATCCGCGTGACGGTGGATTGTGTGGTGGTGCGATTCATCTTTGAATCTCCTCTTGCTAGGGGGGAGGGTGCTCCCTGACAACGATGTCAGTGATCATCTTCAGCGGTGAATGTAATAAGGTCAAGTGCAATCGTGAGGCGGAGACCAAACTGTGACATCGATGTCAGGACCGGAAGACTGGGTGGCGAGCCCGGTGGACGTCGTCGACCCGCGTGCCCGCCCCACGATGAAGAACGTTGCAGCGCTCGCCGGGGTCGGCGTGAAGACCGTCTCCCGGGTGATCAACGGTGAACCGAATGTGTCGCCCGCCACCATCGCCCGGGTGCGTGCCGCGGCCGAGAGCCTGGACTTCCACCCCGACCTGCATGCGGGCAACCTGCGCAGGGCCGACGGCCGCAGCAGCACCCTCGGCCTGCTCGTCGGCAGCGTCGGCAACCCGTTCTCCGGCGCGATGCACCGCGCCGTCGAGGACGCGGCCAACGCCCGCGGCGTCGCGGTCTTCGCGTCGAGCCTCGACGACGACCCCGACCGTGAAGAAGTCGCGGTGTCCGCGTTCCTGCGCCGTCGCGTCGACGGCCTCATCCTCACGACCGTGTCGAAGAGCCAGAGCTACCTCCTGCCCGAGTTGCGCCGCGGCACTCCCGTCGTCTTCGTCGACCGCGAGCCGGCCGGCGTCGAAGCGGATGTCGTCGTGAGCGACAACGCGGCGGGTGCGGCGGCCGCGACGCGGCATCTGCTCTCGTACGGGCACAGGCGGATCGCCTTCCTCGGCGACCGGGCCGACATCCAGACGGCGCAGGAACGCCGCCGCGGGTTCCTCGAAGAACTCGGGCGGGCCGGGGTCGCGACCGCGGACATCCCGGTCATCACCGGCCTGCACGACGAGGACGCCGCGAACCGCGCGCTGATCGCGTTGCTCGAGTCGGAGCATCCGCCGACCGCCGTGTTCAGCAGCCAGAACCTCATCACCATCGGCGCGGTGCGCGGCCTGCGCGAGCGGGGCGCACACCACACGGTTGCGCTCGTCGGCTTCGATGACGTGCCTCTTGCCGACCTGCTCGAACCGGGCGTCACGGTCGTCGCGCAGAACCCGCACGAGATCGGCCGGCTCGCTGCCGCACGGATCTTTGCCCGACTCGACGGAGACCGCTCCGCCGGGAGAACCTATGTTGTACCAACCGAGCTGATCACTCGCGGATCAGGGGAGATGAGACCGAAATGACAGAAAACCAGACAGCGCCAGACACCGAGACTGCGGGTGCGGGGGCGACCCGCCCGCGCGTCGTCGTCGTCGGCGACGCGCTCATCGACGAGATGCGCGAACCCGATTCAGTGCAGGAGTTCCCCGGTGGGGCGGCGCTCAACGTCGCCGTCGGCCTCGCCATCCTCGGCGTGCCGACGACCCTGATCGCGATGGTCGGCGACGACGCCGACGGCGCCGTGCTCCGGGACTTCATCGCCAGCTACGACGTGGAGCTGATCGCGACGCCCGGACCCTTCGGGAGCTCCCGGGCGACCTCCGACCGCACCGACGGTGAGCCGAGATACGCCTTCAACGAAGCCGCGCAGAAGCGGCGCATCGAATTCGGTCCCCGGGAGCGCGCCGCCCTCGATGCCGCGCCGCTCGTCGTCGTCAGCTGCTTCCCGTTCGACGACACCGCGCAGACGGATGAGTTCCTCGCCGCGGTCGGCGACGGCGAGCACCGCCTCGTGATCGACCCGAATCCGCGGGCAGGGATGCTGCACGACAAGGCCCGCTTCGTGGAGAACTTCGAGCGCGCCGCAGCGAGCAGCCTGCTGACCAAGGTCGGCGACGAGGACGCGGAGCTCCTCTACGGCAGCAGCCTCGAGGAGTTGCGCGAGCGCCTCGTCGCGAGCGGAACGCACCACGTGCTCGCGACCGCTGGCCGCGCAGGGGCCTCGATCAAGACCGACGACGGCCTGCTCGTGAGCGAGCCGATCGCGTCCTTGCCCGGCGCGGTCGTCGACACCATGGGCGGCGGCGACGCGACCCTGGCGTCGAGCGTGCAGAGTTTCCTCAGCGACGGCGTCCCGACGGATGCCGCAGGCTGGCAACATCTGCTCGCGAGCGCCATGCGCATCGCGGCCGCGACCTGCCGCTCGGAGGGAGCCCTGCTCCGCGTGCCGCCCGCCCTCTGAGCCGCGCCGCCGAGCGGCCGTGAGGTGTCGCAGATCGACGTTCCCGGGGCTCAGGAACCTCGATATGCGACACTTCAGCGCGTGGGTGGCGGGCCTCGTGAGGTGTCGCAGTTCGACGTTCCCAAGGCTCAGGAACGTCGATATGCGACACTTCAGGGCGTGCGGGGGTCGTTCAGGCGGGGTCGACGGCCGTGAGGAGCGGGATCTTGGGTTCGCGGCCGTCGCCGGAGGACTTCCCGCTCAGGCGCCGCCCGATCCACGGCAATACGTAGCCGCGGTAGTAAGCCGCGGTGCGCATCCGCTGGGCCGCAGGGGCCGCAGGGGCCCCCGACGCATCCGTCGCCGACCACTCCGCAGGAACCGGTACGCCGAGAGCCGTGAGCACATTGGACGCGATCAGGGTGTGCCCGCTCGCGTTCAGGTGCAGCTTGTCCGCCGACCAGTACCGGGTGTCGGTGAGCCGGGCATCCGCCCAGTTCTCGACGAGCGTGACGCCGGGCCGGGTGAAGGCCGCGCGGGCGGCGTCGGCGAGCTGGTCGCCGCGGCGCTGCATGAGTGCACCGAGGGGGAGCTGCTTCGAGGGGTTGCCGCCGCTCAGCACGAGCATGTGCGCGCCGTGCGCAAGCCCGGCCTCGACGACCTCGCTCATCAGCCCGACCACGCGCGAAATCTCCACGCGCGGGCGCATCATGTCGTTGCCGCCGCCGCAGATGGACAGCAGGTCGGGCGCCTGGACGAGCGCGGGTTCGAGCTGTTCGGCGACGATCGGGCCGAGCAACCGGCCGCGCACGGCGAGGTTCGCGTACGAGACCGGGGCAGCGGATGCTGCGGCGAGCCCGAGCGCGACGAGGTCGGCCCAGCCGCGCAACCGCCCGTCGGGGAGTTCGTCGCCGACCCCCTCGGTGAAGCTGTCGCCCATGGCGATGAAGCGCTGGTACATCCGACCCCCTGTTGCTGCGGGCGTGCCCCGCATCCGTCACCAGCGCGATGTTACCCGCCCGCGGCTGGGGTCAGCGCTCGGGGTGGCTGTGCTTCGTTCCGTGGCTGTGCTTCGTGCCGTGGGTCTGTTCTTCGCCCTGGCTCGGGTCGCGGGACAGCTGCCAGCGTTCCTGCAGCACGTCGCGGGCCTGTTGGGCGGCGCGGCGCACCTCCTTGTCGGGGTCGCGCAGGCGCTGCACGATCGTGGGGAGGTTCTCCTCGGTGCCCTGGGCGGCGAGCGCGTGCAGGGCGGCGGCGCGCACGCGCGGCACCTCGTCCGTCGTGAGACGCACGAGCTTCGGGGCGACCTGCAGCTCGCGCAGCTGCACGACGCGGGCGCACATCTCGCGCACCCGCCAGGCCTGGTTGTTCAGCCCGACGACGATGTACGGCGCGGCCGACTCTCCCCAGACGTAGAGCAGCGCACGCGCGCCCCAGAGCTCGGGCCAGTACAGCGCAGGGGCGCCCTCGAGAATGCCGAGCGCGTGGCGGCCGCCGGCGTACAGAAGGAAGTCCTTGCCGGCGTTCTTGGCGCGCAACAGGGCCACGGAACTGTCGACCACCGCGGTCTCGCCGTAGTGCTCGACGGCCGCGTGGATGCGCTCGGCCGTCGGAAGGTCGATGGGAAGGTCGGGGTGTGGCTCTAATTTGTTATGCATAGCACTCCCCACGGTACTGCCCGGGAGGCCACGGGGCCACTACGGCCGCGTCACATCGTGCGTGCGCCCAGCATCCGCTCGAAGCCGGTCGCGTGCTCGTAGACGCCGTAGTTGCCGATCTCGGTGTAGCCGAGGCTGCGGTACATGGCGAGAGCCTCCGGCTGCCGGTAGCCCGTTTCGAGGCGCAGCCGGGTGTAGCCGAGCTCGAGCCCGAGCGATTCGAGCGCGCCGAGAACCGCGGCGGCGTACCCCTGCCTGCGGTAGGCGGGGCTTGTCCACAGGCGTTTCGCCTCGCAGGTGTCGGCATCGAACCGACGGATGCCGCCGCCCGCGACGGTCACGTCGCCCTCGCGCAGCACGATGAACCCGCCATCGGGTGCCGCGAAATCCGCGGCCTTGTCCTCGAGAACGTCATCGCCGCCGCCGTACCGCAGCGTGTATTCGCGATTGAGATCGCTCAACAGGGGGACCACTTCGGCGTCGGTCAGGCGTACGCGTACAAATTCCACGGATCCAGTCTGCCCGGTAAACTCCTCGTGTGTCTGTCAACCCCGAACTGCAGGGCCGGGTCTTCCCGCCCGTCGCCCCTTATCTCGTCGGTCGGGAGAAGGTGCGGGAGTTCTCCCGTGCCGTCTTCGCGCGCAACCCGATCAACCACGACCCGGCGGCCGCCCGAGCGGCCGGCTACGCCGACGTCGTCGCCCCGCCGACCTTCGCGGTCGTCGTCCAGGAGGCCACCCTCGCCCAGCTCCTCGCCGAGCCCGACGGCGGCATCGACTTCAGCCGCGTGGTGCACGGCGAGCAGCGCTTCACCTTCAGCCGCCCGATCGTCGCCGGTGACGAACTGACCGCCACCCTCTCCGTCGCAAGCGTGAAGAGCCTCGGCGGCCACTCGATGGTCACCGCGGAGTCCCGCGTCGTCGACGCGACCGGCGCCCACGTCGTCACCGCGACATCCACCCTCGTCGTCAGGGGAGACGAATGACCCAGGAACCCGCGGCCACGCCCGCACTCGATGAGCTCACCCTCGGCCAGATCGTCGCCACCGGCCTCTTCCCGCTGACGCGCGATTCCCTCGTGCGGTACGCCGGGGCATCCGGTGACTTCAACGCCATTCACTACCGCGACGACGTCGCCGTCTCCGTCGGCCTGCCCGGTGTGCTCGCCCACGGCATGCTCACGATGGGCCTCGCCGTGCAACCCGTCGTCGACTGGGCCGGCGACCCCGCCCGCGTCGTCGACTACCAGGTGCGCTTCACCCGCCCGGTGCTCGTCGATCCCACGCTCGGCGCCGTCGTGTCCGTGGTCGCGAAGGTCGGCCGCATCGAAGCGGATGCCGGCATCGTGCGCATCGACCTCACGGTCACCGCGAACGACCAGACCGTCCTCGGCAAGGCGCAGGCACGCGTCTCGCTCGCCTAGGCCCCCGATGACGGACCCCGCTTTCGGTTCGGTGCCCGCACCAGCGTCGGCGCCCACGTCCGGGCAGGCCGAAACGGACGCCGGGCACGGCGTGACCGCCGGTATGGTGCCGGCGGATGCTGCGCCGACGACGTTCGCCGACCTCACCACGATCCGCACCGGCGGGCGACCGCTGTTCCTGCTCGCGCCGGAGACGGAGGACGAGCTCATCGAGACCGTTCAGGACGCCTGGGCGTCCGGCGAGGACTGGCTGCTGCTCGGCGGCGGCTCGAACACCGTCGCGGCGGACACCGAATTCGACGGCACCGTCGTACGAGTGCTGACCCGCGGCATCACGGTCGAGCGCTCCGCCGACCGCGTGATCCTGCGGGTCCAGGCCGGTGAACCCTGGGACGATCTCGTCGCCCACACCGTCGCGCAGGGCTGGTCGGGGATCGAAGCCCTCTCCGGCATCCCCGGTTCCACCGGGGCCGCGCCCGTGCAGAATATCGGCGCATACGGCCAGGAACTCGCCAACAGCCTCGTCGCGATCGACTTCCTCGACTACGAGAGCGGCGAACGGCGCCGCATCCCCGCCGCAGAACTCGAGCTCGGCTACCGCACGTCGCTGCTCAAGCACGGACTCCGCGGCCTCGTCGTGGCTGTCGAGCTGGAGCTGTGGGACACCGCGGCCGAGGCATCCGTTCTCGGGGCAGCGCTGAGCCGCCCCCTCGCCTTCCCCCAGCTCGCGGACGCCCTCGGCGTGCATGTCGGCGACCGGGTGCCGCTCGCGGACGTGCGCGCGACCGTGCTGCGGCTGCGTGCCGCGAAGGGGATGCTGCTCAACCCGGGCGACCCGGATGCGGCAAGCGCCGGCTCGTTCTTCACGAACCCGATCGTCTCCCTGAGTTTCTCGCGGACCCTGCCGGAGTCCGCGCCGCGCTGGCCGCTGGACGACCCCGAGCTTCCCGACCGGGTGATCCCGCTCGAGGACTACTACGGGATCGGCCCCGTGCCCGGCGCGGTCGAGGTTGTTCCGCTTGTCAAGCTCAGCGCGGCCTGGCTCATCGAGCATGCCGGAATCTCCCGCGGCTTCCGGTTGCCCGGCTCCCGCGCCGCGGTGTCGAGCAAGCACACCCTCGCCCTGACGAACACCGGCGGCGCGAGCGGCGAGGAGATCGCCCAGCTCGCCCGCTTCGTGCAGCAGCGCGTGCAGGCGGAGTTCGGCGTGATCCTGCAGCCGGAGCCTGTGCTCGTCGGCCTCGGCCTGTAGTTCCTGGTTTCGCTGCCGCGCGCCTGCCGGCATCCGCTCTCACGCGCCAGGTGCACCGCTCCGCGCCAGGCATGCCGGTAGCGTAGCGGCGGAAATGGCGCGCGGGACGGGGCGGGGCGCTCAACCGGCATCCGAGTCCGAACTCGGGGCCGGTCAGGTCGCGCGGCGAGCGGCCGCGGCGATCCCCGCGACGATGAGCACGAGCCCCATCAGGATCACGCCGCCAAGCAGCCACAGCGCGGGGTCGGTCTCGCCGGGCACGATCGTGCGGTAGATGATGAAGCCAGAGAAGGCGAGCATCACCGTTCCCCAGAAGATCGTGCCGAAGAGCGGATGCCTCCGCCGCGCCGGCGCCGTCGGCCACGTCTCCGGGGCGGTCGCGCCCGGAGCCGCGTAAGCGGGCGCGGTCGGCGCGGTCGGCGCGGTCGGCGTCGGAGGTGCGGGCGGCGGCGTCGAGCCGGACGGAGGTGTCGCACTCGCACTCGCAGCGGCACTCGGTGCCAGAGGCATCGCGCTTTCCCGCGGTGCGGTGAATGCGGTGAACTCCGGAATGACCGGCTCGGCCGGGAGTACTTCGGTCTCGGCGTTTCCGGAACGGTCCGTCGTGTCGAACGGGAGCACTTCCGTATCGGCCTCCGAGATCGGGAAGGGGATGGTCGCGTTGAGGGGGAGCACCGCGGTCTCGCGTGCGGCGGAATCGGATGATGCGGTGGTCTTGGGGGAGCCGGCGGACTCGGGCGATTCGCCGGTCGCGGGCGGCTCTGCGGAACCGCCGGGACGGCCCGAACCGGTGGACGGGGTGACGGGATCGGTCATGGCGGACTCCTAGCGTGCGGTGCCGACGCGGGCGCCGGACTGGGTGAGGTCGACCTGGCCGGCGAACGACCAGACCCGAACGTGGGTGACGGCCCGGGCATCCGTGGCGTTGACGGTGCGCACGTCGCGGATGAAGACGCCGGCGCGCTCGGGGTCGCCCGATTCGCCGCCGGTCGTCACGACGCCGGCGAGGAGGTTGACCTCGACCTCGACGGGCCGGTCGCTCGGCAGCACGAGCGTCGTCACACCGAATCCGAGCCAGACGTCGACCGTTCGGACGTCCTTCGCTGGGGCGTTGTCGAGGGCGCTGAGATCGACGGTCGGAGTGCCGGCGAACATCGCGTAGCCGGGGGGAGCCCCGGCCGAGGACGAGGGCACGGCCCAGTTGTGGGTGCCGGCGAAGGCGAACTGGGTGCCCTGCGGCATCCAGCCGAGGGCGACGAGGGTGAGCGCGGCGAGGAACGCGAGCCCGCCGAGGGCCCCGCTCTCCCGGCCGCGGATGCCGGACACGATCATCCCGATCGCCGCGACGCCGAGGGCGACGGCGAGGCCGAGCACGAACGCGGAGTTCGACCAGACCCCGTGCGCGTAGACGAACGCTGCGATCGCCCCGGCGAGCAGTGCGAACCCGAGGGTGATCGCCGAGAGGGCGGCGCTCGGCCGGCGGCCGCGCCGCCAGGCGGCGTGTTCGGCCTGGCGCTGGCGCTGGCGCTCCTGCCAGGCGAGGTTCTGCTCGCGCCAGGCGCGGTTCTGTTCGGAGCGCACCCGGTTCTGCTCCTGCCAGGACTGGTTCGCCGCCGTCGCGCTCGCCGCGGTCGCCGGGTACGCGGCGGTTGCCGGCGTGCCCGGTGCGCCCGGGTAAGCGGATGCCGCAGGGTAGGTCTCCGGCGTCGCCGACGGGATCCCGTTCCGGTTCCGGTAGTCGGCCTGGTACGGATTCTCGGTCGCGGAAGGCGTCGCGATCCACGACGATTGGGGAGCGAAGCCGGCGGACGCGGCCGGGCCGGCGGTGCCGGCAGAGGCCGCGGCGCCGGGCGCGGGTGGAGCCGGCGGAGCCGGAGGAACGGGGGGCGCGCCGGGCGCGGGCG
>NZ_SOFS01000027.1 GCF_004402235.1 Cryobacterium glucosi | reverse complement strand
CGATCAGAGCACCCGCCCCGTCGTGCCCACCGGGCGTGGGTCTCGAACACCCCGCCAGAAGCCGGTGCTGGTAGCGACCGGGCCTGGGCAGGTGTGGTCCTGGGACATCTAATGCCGACGTCGGTATTAGATGTCCGCCACCCAGAGACAGTCCGGTGCTGGCGCGGTGAAGTGCCGCTTCACGAGGTCCTCGGGGCGTTCCGCGAGGGGGCCGGGAATCGTGGTCCGGGGGCTCTTCGAGCGTCGCACCCCGCGTAGGCCCTCGCGGCGCATCAGGCGTTCGACGGTGCAGCGGGCCACCGGGTGCCCGTCGCGGCGGAGTTGCACGCGTGCACCTTCCGAGCCCCGTAAACACCGAAGTTGTCCTTGTGCACGGCATGGATCCGGGCCGCGGTCACCGCGTCGGACACGGACCGTTTCGAGGGCGGCCGGAACTTCGCCGCGTAGTAGCTTGACGGGGCGACCTGCAACTCCCGGCAGATCGGCTCGACCCCGAACTCGCTCTTCTTCTCGTCGATGAACATGACTACCTGATCGAGGGGCGGTCGAGCTCCGCCGCGAAGAAAGCCGACGCACTCCGCAAGATCGCGTTCGCCCGCCGCAACTCTCGGTTCTCTCGCTCGAGCTCCAGCAGCCGGGCCGCCGTGTCCGTCATCACGCCCGGCCGGGTGCCCGTGTCGATCTCGGCCTGCGCCACCCATTTCCGCAGCGTGTCCGCCGACAAGCCCAGCTGCTGACCGACCCGGGCGCACGCGCCCCGTCGTCCGCCGGCCTCGCTCTGAGATGCGAGCACCAGACGCACAGCCCGCTCCTTAAACTCCTCCGGGTACTTCTTATTCACCATGATTCTCAACCTTTCAGGGGATCAAGAACTTCCATTAAACCTGGATCCACCGATCGGTTTGGGGCTTGGGTCGGATTCTGATTTGACCCGGGTCAGGGTTGTCGGGCGCGGTTGAGTGCGGGGCCTCGCTGCCCGTGGTGTTCCACTCGTGGTCCTGATCGCTTGGGTCGGGGGTTTTGTCGTCAGCTGGGAGCGGGTCGGGGTCGCTCGGTGCTGTGGCGGAACAGGGCGGTCCACGCGGTTTCCCATGGCCAGTGCTCCGGCAGGTGAAGCATGATGCGTCTGGCGGATGATGCGATCCTGGCTGGGACGGTGACGAGTTTTCGGCGGATGGTGGCCGTGGTCGCTTTGGCCAGCCCTGCGCCGGCGATGGTCGCCGCGGCGCGGGTGAGGTTGAAGGCCATCACGGCCAGGCGGCGTTCGCGGTGAACACGCCAGAGGGCAGGTGTGCGAGGGCGCTGTTCTTCAGGTCCGCGTTGACGAGCTCGATCACCGCGTGAGCGCGATGGGTTTTGTCCGCGGCGACCGTGGGTAGGTCGCTGGTGGTGAAGAACGTGTGGAAGCGGTGCGTATCAAAGAGGGTGGGGTGCTCGAGGTCTTTCTTGTTCAGTTCCGGGATTCGCCGCACGACGAGGCGGCCAGTGATGTGCTCGCTCTTCTTCCGGGACGTGAACGCGGTGAACGGTATCTCGGCGACTTCGGCCGCGCTGATCCAGGCTTTCGTGGCCTCGTCGTAGATAGCGTCGGTGTATTCGATGGCCTCCCAAGCGGTATCGGGAATGGACGTGATCGCGCGTTTCACGGCCGGATCCATCCGGGCCGTGACTGACACGGCCGCGCCCGCAGTGATCGCCGCGCTCATCGTGGCGTAACCGTAGAACGCGGAATCGGCCTGGAGCAACACTCGGGCGGAGGCCAGGCCATTGAGACGTTTGATGGTCGCGAGGGCGTCGCGAACCATCCGAGCCGCTCCGCGCGGCGACCCGCACGCGCCCCGCCGTAACCGCTGCCCGACAATGATCGGCGCGGACGCATCCGTCTTCACCGTCGCGAGGAAAGCATTGATCCCGCGAACCCCGGAGTATCCGTAACCGGAGCCTTGTTTTTGATGACCGTGTACTTCGATGATGGTGTCATCAATATCGAGGAACACGTAGCCGGCGGCGTCGGCCTCCTTCACAAGGAGCGGGGCTTGGATGGCGAGGCCCTGGAGGAACCGGGACGCGACCGCATCAAACTGACG
The DNA here is from genome assembly GCF_004402235.1 of Cryobacterium glucosi. Lineage (GTDB taxonomy): Bacteria > Actinomycetota > Actinomycetes > Actinomycetales > Microbacteriaceae > Cryobacterium > Cryobacterium glucosi. Next base: position 22,220 of record NZ_SOFS01000027.1, on the reverse strand, counting down.
CACATGGCCGAAAGAGAACGATCGAAGGAACGACCCCAGGGTCGAGGGTGCGTAACAGGAGCCAAAGACCTTCCGCATGCCGCCGTGACGCAGCACCGCCATGTCATCGATGGAATCAGCGCCGGCGACCATGCCGCCCACGAGGGAGGCGACCTTCAACCCGGCGTTGGCGCCCTTGTCCATCGGAACGCTCAACCACTGGTCGGCCAGACGGTGCAGGCCCGCTTCCTCGGCGAGTGCCAGGACCGGGACCAGACCCGCAGCCGACACGAGATTCGGGTCATCAAATGACGCGGAGACAGCCCGCACGCTGTGGGAAACTTGCATCTACGAGATGCCTTTCTTCTCGGGACGATTTGCACTGTCGTAAGTACAATTTTCCCTGACAAGCCAGGCATTCTCGGTTTAACGCGCCGTTAGATCCCCACCCCGATCGGTGGATCGAGGCTAAACCCGGGGCGCGACATTGCAGGGGTGCCTGGGGAACACCGGCTTGCTCTCCGAACAGCACAAATACTGCGGCGCCCGCCGCTACGAGGGCCTGAGTCCTCAGCCCAGCCGTTCGTGAGCGAAATTGACGTTCGAGACCGATCATCAGGCCACACCCGGTGGCTAGAAGCAGGCGAAGCGCGAATTCAAAATCCGTTGGGTTCACAGCCACTCACTCTTCTTTGTATGTTTTTTAGAATGTGACGGTGGGCAGTGTTTGTCTGATGGGGTGGTCTTGGGGGGCTTCGGATTCGATGTAATTGCAGATCGCGACTATTGCTTTGTCTTGTTGTGTGAGGTGGCGCTGAAGTCTGCGGCATTCATGGACGACTGCTTCTGCGTCAAGGTAAGTCTGCTCGGCGCGTTGGGTACCGGCCCGGCCGAGTACATCTTGCCCGACCATGATGACGAACATGAACACCAGTTGGAGGAGGCTGGAAATAAAGAGGAGAAACGCGAATGGGTAGGGGTCGAAGGTGATGATTCCGGTCAAGGCCAATCCGATCCACCCAAACTGGAAAAACACAGCAAAATAGAAAGCCCACATTGTGCTGACGGCCCTTGTACTTGCGGCAGCGATACGACCATTGAGTCCCACATATTGCTCCCCGACCGTAGTCGGTTTTATCGTCTCCCGTTCCTTCACCCGCGGGTGCGCACTCGATTTGACCAGCTCGACGCCCTTGTTGAGGATGCGGTCTTGTTTCACCAGGTGGGAATGCAGTGTGAGGACCTCGCTGAGAATCGTTTCAGCGTCTCTGAAGGTGCGTTCGGAACGATGATCAGAACTGCGGCCGAGTACACCCTGGCCTACGAGGATCACGAACACGAGTACCAGCTGCACCAAGTTGCCCAGGAACAGTAGGAAAGGGAACGGGTAAGGGTCAGTCTTATGTAACGGTCCGACGCTGGCCAGGACAATCCAGACGAAGACGAAAACGATAGTGATGTAAACGGACCACATGGATCCGACCTTGCTGGTGAGAAAAAGTCCAAGTCGAGCATTTAGGCCAAGATGTGCATCCTCACTGGCCGCAGCAGCGTCAGTGGGCGCCGTTCTCTTGGAAGGTCTCAATTCGCGGGTGTGGTCCATGACGCTCATGATAAGCGACGTGTAGATCCTCACAGACCTGGGTTCCCAGTGTTGGGGCGGCAGCTTGACTGGCGCTTGGGCTGGTCGCTCCCCACGGCCTAATTCCGCTGTCCGAAATCTCCACGGCAGCTCACTCTCGGTCACCATTACGAATTCGGTGAGAAAAGAACCGGAGAGAAGAAAACACTTCACAGCCGGTGTCGCCGAATCGCCTCTACGTAGCGCGGAACTGAGATCGTGTCAGCGGAGATCCGAGCCCATTTCCTCCGCCGCTATCTCAGTGAAATCGTAACGCTGCTCTGGATTCGACGATCCTTCACTGGGAGGAGCCGCTGTTCGAAAAGACGGCACGATCTCACACGGCGCCAGGGGTGAGGGAGGCGTGGGTTTGGGGTTCGCGGCGTTGCCAGTCCTGGGGCAGGGCGGCTTCGAGGGCGTCGTCGACGGTGATGATGCCGAGGATGTGGCCGCTTTCGTCGAGGACCGGGAGGGTGAGGAGGTTGAAGTCAGCCATGCGGGTGGTGACGTCGATGATGTCATCTTGTGGTGCGGCGTGAACGGGATCAGGGTCAGCGACTTCGCGGAGGGGACGGTGCGGGTCTGTTTGGAGGGCGCGGATGATACTGATCGCACCACGGAGTGTTCCGTCGTCGGCGGTGCTGTAAATGGTGGTGAGGGCTTCCGGTTGTTGAGTTGTCGAGGTGCGAATGAGATCAAGGGCGTCTTGGATGGTCGCGTGCTCCGCCAGAGCGAGGTATTCCACACCCATGAGGCCCCCTGCCGTTGCAGTGTGGTAGCCCAGCAGGGCCAGAACTTTGGTGTGTTGGGGTTCAGGGAGCAGAGCGAGGACTTCCCGGCGTCGTGCCTGGGGGAGGTCAGTGATGGCGTCGGCCGCGTCATCTGCCCGCATCCGGGTCAGAACAGAAGCGACGTCAGCAGTACTTCGGGATTTGAGGAGATGGGTGAGGCTGTCTTCGTCGAGTTCTTCAAAGACGTCTGCTTCGAATTCCGGGTCGTTGTGGACTTGAGTGAGGAGTTCGCTTTGCTCTTTAGCGTCTGCCGTTTCGATGAGGTCTGCAATTTGGGCTGCTTTGAGACGGCGTAATTTCCCAAACGGGGCGCGAACGAGGACCGAGGGTTCGTGGCCGATGAGGGCTTCAAAGGATTTCCAGTCCCGTGCCGGGTCGGTGGAGATGGTCTTCCGGGTGGACCACCAGTGGGTTTGGTGCACGTTCAATCCTGTGACAGCCCACGTGGCGGTGTCGGAGCTGAGGTAAATGTCGTGAGCACGGACGAGGGATGCCATGTGCACGTCGATGAGGCGGTGGCCCAGGACGTCAGCGTTGAGTAGGACCTCGCCCGGGCGGCGCTGGAATGCCCGCACGTTCAAGCGGGCTGTGGTGAGCTCGACTCGATTGGGTTCCAGGGCTGCGACGTCGGCGATCGGGACGTAGATGGTTTCGGAACCCACTTTGACCACGAGCGCGGTCACGAGGGGGTAGTCATCTCCCCTGAGGCGCACAATGACGTCAGCGAGTTTGCCAAGTTGTTTTCCTTGGCTGTCGACCACGGCATGGCGCAGGAGTTGGGAAAGACGCAGAGCAGATTTAGTTGTTGTTGGAACGGGAGAGTTAGACACAGTGGCTTCTTTCACGAACAAGGCTAGGTAGAGGTGGCGCGTTGTCGGGGCGGTATTGAGAATATGGTGCTCGCGGCTAGTGGCCCAGTGCGAGCTGGACGACGCGGACCACGACGAGGACCATAGCGAGGATCAGGTAGGCGCGCAGCACGCCCAATCCGATGGTCCGACCGGTGGAGAGCTCCGGGCGGGCGAGGAGGGTGAGGGGTGGCATCCGCCAACGGAGACGTTGACTGTGTTCCATCGGGAGCACCGCATCACCGGCCGGGCGTCGCCGGCGAAGGACCAGGGCAGTCGCTCCGACAAGAATTCCCAAGACACTGCCCCCGCCGAGGATGGACAAGATTGTCTCTCCCGTGATGTCTGGGAAGAGAACGCTGGCTGTGAGGATGATGGAAAGCATGACCAGCACGGCGACGACAACAGACGTGAACAGGTTCAACCATTTGCCGTTGACCCAGGGGCCCAGCACGTCTTTGTCGTTGCAGAGCAACAAGAGGAAGACCGTGGCTGAAGGTAGCAGCACCCCGGCGAGAGTCTGTACTCCCACGGTCAAGAGTCCCAGCGGCGCACCGGGAATCAGAACAATCGTGGCTGCCAGGCCGAGGAGTGCGGCGAATACGGCGTAGAAGCCTTTCGCTTCCCACGGTTTGCGGTGCAGGGAGTGCTTCAACCCCAACACGTCGCCCAACGCGTATGAAGTCGACAAACCTACTGCGGCCGCACCAATAATGGACGCGTCGATCAACGCGATCGCGAACATCACTCCCACGCCAGGTCCGACAAACTTGCCGAGGCCTTCTGCGACCCCGAGTGCGTCAGTGAAGTTGCCGAATTCGGGCCGGCCGGTGAAGGTGGCGGACGTGAAGCCGATGATGGCGGCCGCACCGACGATGACCATCAAGATCCCGATCCACAAGTCGACCTTTTCGTAATTCATGAACCGGGGCGTGATGCGCTTGTCAATTACATAGGACTGTTGGAAGAACAACTGCCACGGGGCGACGGTCGTGCCGACGATCCCGATGATGAGCAGCATCACCGTGGAAAGTTGGGACCCGGGTGGCATCCCGGGGAGCACAAAATTGGTCGCCATCTCGCCCAGATTCGGGCCCGACAGAAAGAAAATGGGGACCAACAAGAGGGACCCGGCAACAAGAACCATGCTGACGCGTTCGAACCGTTTAAAAGACCCGGTGCTGACGGCGCCGAGCACGAGCACGGCTGCAACAATTACGCCGGGAATTTGCGGGATGCCCAGATACTGCAAGCCCAAACTGATACCGATGAATTCGGTCACGATGGTGAGCGCGTTCAGGATGAACAGGTCAATGACGCTGAAGGCTCCCCAGAACTTTCCAAAACGTTCCAAGATGAGCCGGGCATGGCCCACCCCCGTGACCACCCCCAACCGCAACACCATTTCCTGGTTCACGTAGAGGACGGGTACCAGCAGCAGCAACGTCCACAGCAATGTGGTCCCATAATTTTGGCCAGCTTGCGTGTAGGTCCCAAACGCGCCAGCGTCGTTGTCGCCGACCATCACAATCAGTCCAGGACCCAGAATAGCCAAAAGGGTACGCAGTTTTGCCCGCACGCCCCGCCGCGGCGCATCATCGCCGAGTCGAATCGTGCCCATGGCCCCTTCGATATCGCCCACGTGCGCGGAATCCAGGACCGCTGACACGGGCCCGGTCGGAGGAACGAGGTTTGACGTTGTATCCATGGTGAACTTTCTGCAGGAAATGAAAAGACAGGATCCGGGAGCCGATCAAACGCGGCCCGACGAGGGCCGGCGATGTCGGGAGCACCGTGGAAACCACAGGGCCGGGCGAGAAAATATGACCTGGCCGGGCTGCGATCACCGGGGCACGCCACCAGACAGGCGTGTGCAGGCAGACTGCTACCTGGTGTGCGTGGTCGGCAGGAGGTAGGGTCTATGGCTCTCGCTCATTGACGTGCTCCCTCCGCTTTGCTCAGCGCACACGAAGAGTCCGACCAGACCGGCCGAGGTAACCTCTCCTCGTAAGACCTTTGGCACTTTGCGGCGTTAACCCGGAAACCGGGAGCCAATCGGGGCAATCCCTTGTTCCGGGAAAACCTGTCCTGACCCGGGGCGTCTCTGGACGTTGGGGGTCGCTGGCTTATATCCACAAAGGAGCCTCAGCTAACGAACGGCGCCCTGCAAAGATGACTGTACGCGGAGACCCCAACAGAAGCAATCGCGGCTGTCAATGTTCCACAAGCGTTCACCTTGCCGCGACGCTAAACGGCCAGCCGTATGGCGTCGCGGCAACATGGATAGCTTTACCTTGCTAGCGCGCGGCGTCCTAAAGTGCTCAACTCGACTAGATCCCCCCGGTCCAACCCTTCATTGGACCCGGAAAGACCAGAACGCCAAGGGCGAGGACCTAAGTCGAGACCAAGTCTTGAGGAAGCAGAGGACAGGGATGCACTCGTTCGGATCCCTCATCCTGCTGCCACTGACCGCGAACCAGGTCGCAGCCGGTTCCCGGTCTGATCCCGGGCGTGACCTTCCTCTCCGCACGATGACGGACCCGACGTTCACCGCCCAGGCGCGTCTGGCCGCTCACCGACTAAATCTCTTCCGGATCGCACCAGACATGGTCCTCACGCCCTGCGAACCGCGCTGTATCCCGCTCACTCAAGCGGTACTGACGGAACTGCGTCACCTACCGCGCGTTGTCCGCTCCGACCGTCGACTGGACGTTGAAGAGCCCTGGGATCGTCCCCAAAGCGCACGGCGCCAAGACCCCTCACTCCGGCCCGGCTGGTTGTCGCGAACCGAGTCGTCCCCCGAAGCTGGCAACACCGGTGACGCAACTTCGACCTCGTTCAGCCCGCCGAGCAGGCTCGAACTATCAGCAGACATTGACACCAAGAACGTCGTATCCACTTCGATGCGGTCGTTCGTCACAGATTTGCTCATGCCGCTGCTCTCCGACCGGCAAACCATACTTCTCATTGCAGATCCGCACGTTATTACTCAACTACGGATCATTCTCAACAACAGCCATGCTCGGCAGACCCGTGACGCTGAACTCCCGACCGGGCAACTCCTCCGATACGACTTCGACCGCAACCTGCACCCCCTCAACCCCTTGGGAAGCTCCCTCTAACCTGCGATCTCCAGTTCTCCACGCTGGTTGCCGCCGCTCCAGCACGACGCTGCCCAGCGTGCCCGCGATGCTAACACCGAGCAAACTGGCAGCTGAGGTACTGTCGACCGGTTCCCGCGCCGATATCCAAGTGGTGCTTTCCCACGAGTGGTGATGAATGCGCAGAAGTCGCTGGTCTGGGTTGCATTCGAGGACCCGAGGACCCGAGGACCCGAGGACCCGAGGGACAAAAGCGTCGAGTTGCGGATATCGACGCCGGGACAAGGCCAACAGGGATGCGGGAGGTATCCGTGTTCCGGGGACTTTCTGCCCACGAAGCAATCCCTCTCCCCTGCTCCCGCCGGAAAATAGGCTTTCGCGTCAGACAGGTACCGTATCCGCGTGTCTCAAAGCGCTACTTCCGTTATGACCCAGCGTGGATTTCCGGGAGGGGTCGAGCGCCCTAGTTTCCTTTGCTGCAGGTTTGTTGAGCTGCTGTTTGTCCCGTCACGGTCGTCGGGAGGACGGCGCCCCCGGGGCCGGGCGTGGCCGCCTGTACAGGGGTGGGTGTGGTGGCCGGTCCAGTCTTGCCCGGCACAGGAGTCGAGAGGGAAGTTGGCGTGGGATTCGGGGCCGCGGGCGCAGATTTGTCGAGAACGGCTGCCCGACCGGGGGCACCGCTGAGCTGAATGGGCTGGTCAGCGACGAGAGCTGCGTTCACGACAGCAGCACCCTCCTTCTGCGGGATGACGCGGTTCACGTCCTGCGGGTCGGCCACAGCGGGGTACTGAAGGAAGACCATGTTCGCCAAGCCGGTGTCTTTGAGCGCGAGCGCAATTTGAACCTGAGTCGTGGGATTGGTCAAGGTGTCAGAGAGGACCATGTTGTCTGTCGCCGCCTTGGCCAGGGAGTACAGCATGACAGGGTTACCGAGGACGCCGCCCGTTTCGACTTTCCGGGCCAACGCGGCCATGAACACTTGCTGGTTGCTGATGCGGCCCAGGTCGCTGCCGTCACCGACACCGTGTCTGCTCCGCAGGAACGACAAGGCCATGTCACCGACGATGCTCTGCTGTCCGGCCGCCAAATGCAAGGGCGGATTCGTGTAGAGGTCGTCGATCGGGGAGGCCACACACACGGTGACGCCGCCGATGGCGTTGGACATCACCGTGACCCCGTCGAAACTGATCTGGGCGGCGAAAGGAATCTGAACGCCGGTCAGTTTTTCGATCGTGAGCACCACGCAGGAAAGCCCTCCGCGGGCGAGCGTCGCGTTCAACATCACCCGACTGGACGCCGACGCCGTCGACCCATCAGATTGCGGACACGCAGGAACAGGGATCATGAGATCCCTAGGGAAACTGATCACACTCACGTTCTGATGGTTTTTCGAAATGTGTAATAACAGGGTGACATCGTTATTGCCCGCACCGGAACTTCCCGCCAAACCTGCGCCCGTCGCAAAAGCCCCACCCTGCCCGGACCGGGTATCCGTTCCCGTCAGGAGTAGATCGACCCCGCCGGAAATGGCTGCGACGTCTACCGCAAGCGCAGCAGTGCTCCCGGGTGTGTCCGCGAGGTGGGCGAGATGCACGCCCGGTTTCACGCTGCGGGCAACATCCCACGTGGCAACAGCTGCAATAGTCCCCCCACTGACCAGGAGAACGCTCACAGAGAACACGAGCGCGACCCTCACGGTTTGCCACGGGCTACGCCGCTGCAACCGTCCGTGGCGAATAGGGGCACCCAAGGAATGCGCTCGCGTCCGAAGCGGTAGCGGCGGCTTTTCCGTCACGTTGACCCCGGCTTTCTCCTGCAGATCGGCGGCTACCCCGTCAAAAACAACACGCTTGCTCCGCACCTTATACAACGCGAGTAGGCAACTGCTGGGAACCCACCGAGCGGTTCGTGGCTCTGTCAGCAGCCGGAGCGCGGGGAATCGAGAGTGCAGCTGGGACCAGGCTGCGTTCGGGCTCGGTGCGGGAGTGTCCTTCGGGCCTTTCCCGGGTCGAGGGCCTTATATAGGGACGTGCTTCATTGTTACCTACGCGACTGCCTGCTGTCCTATCGGAAGCACCGTCATGTCCACTGACCGTCCCGCTGACCGCCCCCGTCGTAGGCGCCGTCGGCAGGTGATAACACGTTGGTTCGTGATTGTTGTGGTCGTCGCCCTGCTCGCGGGAAGCAGTTATGCGATCTATAACTATCAACGATTCGCTGCTGGGATCACGCATATTGATGCGATCTCCTCGGCGAATGCTCCGAGCCGGGACCTGGATGGCCAAGATCAGAACATCCTCCTCGTGGGTGATGATCACCGCCCCGCCAACGCCACCGCAGCCCAACTTGCCCAGCTGGGCACTGAGCAAGACGGGGGCGGGACGAGCACGGACACGATGATAGTCCTCCACCTCCCCGCTAACGGCGACTCACCGACACTGATCTCCTTCCCCCGCGACTCCTGGGTCGATATCCCCGGTTTCGGCAAGAACAAGCTCAATGCTGCGTTCGCCTTCGGCAGCGAGAACGATGCGGGCGACGTGGGCGGCGCGCAGCTACTCACGAGCGTGATTCAAAACATGACAGGGCTAACCATCGACCATTTCGTTCGGGTCTCCATGATGGGTTTCTATAACATCGCTCAGGCCCTCGGGCCCATCCAGGTCTGCCTGAACGCCGCAGTGAACGACCCATATTCCACCATCAACTTGCCCGCTGGCATTTCCACCTTGAATGCCCAGCAAGCGCTCGCATTCGTCCGTCAACGGCACGGCCTGCCCCAAGGCGATCTGGACCGTGAGGTGCGCCAGAGGTATTTCCTTTCCATGGAGGCACGCCAACTGCTCTCAGCCGGTACGCTACTTGACCCCGTCAAACTCCCCCAAGTCCTTGATGCGGTCAGTGCGTCACTGCAAACAGATCCCGGCCTGAATCTGCTCGATTTGGCCACCCGATTCGGCGGCCTGAACCCGAGCAACATCACCTCCACCACCATCCCAGTCTCCGGAACACCGACAATCACCGTTAACGGCGCGGACGTGTCCGTAGTGCAAGTAGACCAGGCCGCAATGCCGGCCTTCATTTCCGGCATCATCGGGACGGCCACCGCCTATACGACAGCAACCGCGTCACCGGTATCCGACGTTACGGTCACTGTTCTCAATGGCGGCTCAACAAACGGCGCGGCCGCCACAAACACTGCCACCCTCAAATCCCTCGGATTCGCAACCGGCGTGCCAAGTTCAACGTCCGCACGCCCAAACACCACCATCGAATACCCGCCAGGGAAAGAGGGCGACGCCAAGGCACTCGCCGCATTCATTCCCGGTGCCGACCCGGTCAGCACCGGCACTGGCACCGATATCACTCTCGTCCTCGGAACCGACGGCAAGCAGGTCACCGTGCCAACCGCAGCTCCAGCAGCTCCAGCAGCGCCTCCAGCCCCAGCCGCGTCACCCAGCGCAGGGGAACAACACTTCGCGGGCAACGCATGCATTGACTAACCCCTGTCCACCCCCGACCTCGCGAACTGCTGTGAGGAGGCCCACCGAACTTCTACACTCCACAAGACCTAATACGCTGAGGGAAACCCGATGTCAACAATGTGGACGGCCGTGACTCTCCAGACGAACGATGCTTGGGGCCAAACTTTTGTGGTCATGGTCAAACGTGACCAACACGGCCACGTTCCAACTGTCCTCGTCAACCCAATCGACACCGCCGGCCGCAGACTGCCAGGTATTTGGCTGAGCGAGGCTTCTCACCACACTGTCTACCGGCGCCTGTCAGAGAACCCCTCGCTCTAGGAGTGCGGTTCACTTTTTCGTTCAGTGCTCCCCTGCCGCTATCCCCCTCATGGTCGACGCCGCCACCACGCCTGCCGTGACCGTGACCGGGTCTCCTTCATGGCCGCATTTGGCACGGCGGCGCCCAACCGAATCGTGAGGGAAATCTGCTGTACGGACGACCGCCGCGGGGTGTCAGTGAGTGAAGCCGGGTTGCTGCCCTTCGACCGGCATCGGCCCCTCGAGCCTGTCGAGGTACGCCGTCTCCTGCTCGATGACTGTGAGCAGGCGCGCGGCCAGGTCCATGCTGAGCCCGTTGCGCACAACGATCCGTTGCACCGTCATCTCCGACAGGTCGTCGGGCATCTGGTACGCGGGGACGAGCCAACCATGGGAACGCAGCCGGTCCGACAGGTGGAACAGGTTCCAATTCCGGGTGTGGCCGGGCGTGAGCCGCCACGCGAACACCGGGATATCTGAACCGTCATTCCACAGGGTGAAGGCGCCGATCTTCCCGATGCCGCGCGCAAGGAATCGTGCAACGTCCTGGGACACCTGCTGCACGGCACGGTATCCCTCGAACCCGAGCCGGAGGAAGAGGTAGTACTGCAGGAGGACCTGCGCGCCAGGTCGGGAGAAGTTGAGGGCGAACGTGGGCATGCTTCCGCCGAGGTAACTGACATGGAAGATCAGCTCCTCCGGCAGCAGGTCCTTCGAACGCCAGACGATCCAGCCCAGGCCCGGGTACACGAGACCGTACTTGTGCGCGGACGTGTTGATCGAGTGCACCCGTTCCAACCGGAAGTCCCACTCCAGCTCCGGCTGCAGGAAGGGCGCGATCATGCCCCCGGATGCCGCGTCGACATGGATAGGAATGTCCAGGCCGGTACGTTCCTGGATCTCATCGAGGGCCGCGGCGATGGCCGCGACCGGCTCGTAGGCGCCGGTGTACGTCACCCCCATGATCGCGACGACGCCGATCGTGTTCTCATCGACATAGCTCGCGAGATTGTGGCCGTCGAGGCTCGGATGCTCCTCGCTGAGGGGCACGAAGCGCGCCTCGACGTCCCAGTAGTTGCAGAACTTCTCCCAACACACCTGCACCGCGGAACTCATCACGAGGTTCGGCTGCCCGTTCGGCTTCCCGGCCGCCCGCCTGGCCTGCTGCCAACGTCGCTTCAGGGCCAGTCCACCGAGCATGCACGCCTCCGAGGACCCGACCGTCGACGTGCCGATCGTGTCCAGCGGCTCGGGCGCGTGCCAGAGGCCCGCGATCATCCGCCAGCAGTACTCCTCGATCGCGGCGGTCTGGGGGTATTCGTCCTTGTCGACGATGTTCTTGTCGAAGGCCTCCGTGTAGAGCCGGCGGGCGTGATCGTCCATCCAGGTGCCGACAAAGGTCGCGAGGTTCAGCCGGGCATTGCCGTCGAGCATGATCTCGTCGTGGATGATCTGGTACGCCGTCTCCGCCTCCATCGGCTCCGTGCCGAGCACATAACGTGGGGCAACAGCGTCCTCACCCGGGCGCGCGAAAAGCGGGTTGATCTCTAAGAACTCCGGATTGAACTCTGGGTTGGCCTGCATGGGGTCCATGCTGCCGTATCGGGCCGGGAATCGACCACAAACCGCCGGTGCCCGCAGCCCGGTCGGGGTGGCGTATGCAGTCGAGCTGCTCTACGGCGCCGACGGGGTGGTGTTGGAGGTGATGTCAAAAATGCTCGCCCTAGTCGAAGATTTTTCGTCGAGCTCGCGGGATGAAACACCGAAGATGAATGCGCGATGACCACCTACCGCCCTCTAACCCGCCACCGCGTCTCGACCCGCATCGCCGCCCTGCTCGTGGTGCTGCCGCGTTCGAGGACGAACAGGGCTTCACGCACCCCAGCCGCTGGGCCTTCTATCTATTTCCGGAGGTTCACAGAGAGGGGCGGTCCGTGGAAACTCTGGAGTGGGCGCCGGCCACGTCGACTTGGTGCTCACCGATGGTTGCCGACACGTCGCACGATACCGGCTGCGGCACACATAACGCTCTCCACGCACCCTAGGATTCAGGGATTAGTTGATGCGGCGCTTGGAAGACCGCTTCGCACGCTAACCGTTCAGCGGATCGATAGCGGTCCCAGCTGCCGTGAGCCTGTTTTGGATGTAGAAGGATTCGTGAAGTTGGGAAAATTGAGCGCACGCGGTCCGGCTTTGGTTGTGGGTCCCATGATTGCGGCCATGGGTGTCGTCTTCGGCGATATTGGCACCAGCCCGCTTTACGCAGCGACGACGACGTTTGACGCCGGTCGTTCCGATATCAGCGGACCGTCGGCCGAATATGTGTACGGGTCGACGGCGACCATCCTCTATGCGCTCACTTTGGTTGTCACGATCCTCTACGTGCGTTTCCTGATCCGGGCTGACAACCGAGGCGAAGGTGGGCTTCTCGCACTATTCGGGCTTCTCCGCCGGAGCGGTCTGAAAGCTCGAACCCTCACGACCTTCACTATTGTTGCCATGCTGGGTGCCGCAATGTTTTTAGGCGATAGCGTGATCACCCCCGCGATCTCGGTTCTGTCCGCCGTAGAAGGTCTAGAAGTGATCCAGCCGACCCTGTCCGCCCTTGTGGTGCCGATCGCAGTCGTGATCTTGCTGGGTGTTTTTGCGATACAAAGATTTGGCACCCGAACAATCGGGCGGCTCTTCGGCCCGATAATGTTGCTCTGGTTTCTTGTCCTCGCAGTGACGGGTGGCGCGTCGATCCTGGAGGACCCCGCGGTCCTTCAAGCGCTCTCACCGCACTGGGTTGTACTTTTCTTCATCGACCAGCCCGCGACGGCTTTCTTCGCCCTCGGCGCGATCGTTCTGGCCGTGACGGGAGCCGAAGCCCTCTACGCCGACCTCGGCCATTTCGGCCGACAAGCGATCACGCGCGCATGGATGTGGGTCGTCTTTCCCGCCCTGGTCCTCAACTATCTTGGGCAGGCGTCCTTGGCTCTGCGCCACCCGCAGGAGGCAACCGCATCCTTCTTCGGCCTCGTGCCCGCGTGGGGTCAACTCCCCATGGTCATCCTCGCCACGGCCGCCACGATCATCGCTTCCCAGTCTGTGATCTCAGGGACATACTCCGTCATCCATCAAGCGTGGCGTCTGGGGCTCTTCCCTCCACTTCGAGTAATTCACACATCGGAAAAGAACGAGGGCCAGATCTACGTTCCAGCCATCAACGTCCTACTTGCACTTGCTGTGCTCGCCGTGACAATTGGCTTCCGAGGATCCGCCGCGTTAGCCTCCGCATACGGCATCGCCGTCACCACCACCATCTCCATCACCACCATCGTCTACCTGGCCTGGAGTTGGGCACACTCCAGACGCCTCACGCCAAGAATTATCGCCGCAGGCGCAATCCTCCTGGTGACTCTCGCGTTCCTCGTGGCGAACCTCCCCAAGGCGACCTCGGGAGGGTGGCTCCCACTCGCAATCGGCGCAATCATATTCACAGTGATGGGCTCATGGTGGATAGGACAGCAACGCATCCGCGCCGCACGACGCATCGGCGAGCTCCCCCTCAGCGACCTGGAGTCATTTCTCACACTCGCCAAAGGGGACCTGTTCCGGGTTCCCGGAGACGCAGTGTTCATTACCCGGAATCCAAATATTGTGCCCGTTGCCCTGCGCACAATGGTCACTCAAAATCATGCCCTCCAGAAACGCTCCATCCTCTTGAGCTGGTCAACGGTCGACGTCCCCTCCACCGTCGGGATGAAACAACGAATCAACGTCGAAACGTTCCCCTCCGGAATCGTTCGCGTCGTCGCAAAAGTCGGATTCCTTGAGCAACCTCGGATGACAGAACTGCTGACCGAAGCTCACACCGTCGACAAGACAGCGCTAGTAAATTTCGCTTCCTCACGCGCAACATTCTTCATCTCCACCCCAGTACCCCGCTACAACCGGCGGAGCAAAATGTTTCGCTGGGCCCAAGTCCTCTTCCTAGCCCTCGACAGGCTCGCACCCGACCCCGTCGACGTCATCGAGCTTCCCCGAGACAGAACCATCGTCCTCGCCCGCGAAGCACTACTCTAAACTTCGGACCAACTCAAAGAAACGGTTGACGATCCCACAACCCCAGGCTGCTAACACTTGCTGAAATTCACGGCCACATCGTTGGGTCAGAGGGCGGGCAAAGAGCGATCGTCAAGGAAGATCGTCAACGGTGACCCTTTGGCCGAAGAAGAACGAAAAGGGTTGAGGGAGGCTCGCACGCATCTGGGCTCAGAAGGCCGTCAGGCAACGGCTGTCTAGTTCTGAGTTTTCGAGACGGAGCTCGCGCGGGAATCAAGCCCCGGGACGGGGGCCCTGACCGGTATGGAGCAGAACACGAAACCGGGACCCGAGCGCCTTTCTGGCAACACTGGTGATGGTTCGTTCCTTCTCCAGACGTTTTGTCTCGAGCGAGTACGTGGTGCGCTGAAGCAGATGGTTAGTGGGCGAGTCCGGAAACGAGGTTGATCGTTGTCGCTAGGACAACGACTCCCAAGACGTAAGAAAGCAACGAATGGCGCAGCGCGGTGATGCGGATATCGTGATTTTGCAGATTGGTGTCCGAAACTTGGAACGTGGCCCCGATCGTCACGGCCAGGTAAGCGAAGTCGGAGTACCGGGGCGGCTCGCGTTGATTGAAGACAATGCCCCCGGTTTCGTTGCTGTAGTACAGGTGCGCGTATCGCAAGGTGAACACGGTGGTGACCATCAGCCAGGACGCCGCGATCGTTGACAACGCCAAGGCGACGAGTCCGGCTTTGGCCAGTCCTTCCACGGTGCCAGCCTCAATGAGGATGAGCGCAATGGCCCAGAAACTGGCGATACTTGCGCACAGAATGAGTACCTCGGCGGCGAACCGGGATGGATCTTCTCGAGTGGCATATCGTGCGGTCTCAGAATGATCCAGTCGACCTACCGCTATCCACGTCCAGGACAGGAAGACGACCGCCGCCCCAACCCAACCGATAGCCGGCGCGAATGCCCATTTCACAATCAGACCAGAGGCGACGCCAACGAGCACGCCAACGATGAAAGCCACGCTCGCCCTCGTGCCAGCATGAAAAATTGTTGATCGAAAGTCCTGCACCTGCTCCATCCCCAGATCCTCGCACAAAGCGCACGATTTAGAACCAACTGCCGGTGTGTTGTCGATGTCCCCTACTGGGTCTTTGTCGCTAGCCTCCCTACGTCAGGGTGAGTTGAGGCCAGTAGCTCAGAGCAAGTCCGCCGTTTGACGTAGGGCGAGAATCAGGAAGTTCCGATGGGGTCCATGCTGTTCACGAGCATGGCGGCGCTCGGACAGATGGAACACGAAATCAAGCGAGAGCGAGTGCTTGACTCGATCGCTAAACGGCGCGCGGCCGGCAAGGATCTGGGCGGTCGCCCGCGGATCATCACCGACAGCCCGGTCGGCAACGCCCGCCGACTTATGGAAGGTGGAGAGCCAGCAGCTCAGGTCGCGCTCGACCTCGGAATGTCGCGAGCTACCTTCTACGGCCGAGCGCGCGCCTTGGGACTACTGCCAGATCAATCTGATGGCCAGATTCTGACACGCGACGCCGCCAAATTTAACTGATCGCAGGGCAACAATGAATTACACCCAGCGGGACGTGCCACCTGGTGTAAAGCGCAACCGTAGGACGGGCCACATCCGGGCACGGTTCAGTCAGAGTAGTCTGCAAAGCTCGCCAACGCCCTATCGAAGCTGCAATAAGTACGCCATTCCGGAAAACGTCCGGGACGGATCACACTGAATGCTTCACCACACTGGCAAACGAGGCCCCAGAATGCCGCGGGGCTCTGCTCTTCGAACGAACGCCCACTGACCCGCCATTCGGTGGCCGAGACCTGTACAACTTTCAGATCCTCGAATCCGCCGGATTCCACACTGTGTTGCATAATGCGTCCTCCACGCTGAGTCCACTAATACGCTCTCAGTATCCGCCCAGCCGCCGCGAAACGCGAGCTATCGTCATGGCTCCCGAACCAATCCGAGCCCGCGGGCCTCTGCATATTCCTCCGCCGCGAGACGATGACATCAGCGTCGTCCGATCTCACGTCCCCTGAACTGTCTTCCGGGATGGTGGGGGTCAAATTGGGCCGAAGTACGGGCGCCGGCGTGATTCGCAAGCCGCTCGTCACGCCAGAGGACACTCAGCGCGTGCTGTTGCGAAGAAACGGCGGCCAGACGAGGGTTCCGTTACGGATGAGATCTGCGTCTGTGGCCACTCGGGCGTGAAGCGCCACTGTTTTATGCCCGCGTGCGCATCGACGTATTCGCCCGCTCGTCGACGAGGGTGTGCAGGCCGGTTCCTGCTACCAAAACCATTGAGTCCAAGCTTCAGCTGTCGCTTCGGCTGGTTAGTTTCCGATGAGGGTGTACCAGATGCCATATGCGCCCGCGACGCACATGATTGCAGTGGCGGTCCATCCCATGGTTGCGGCGAGCTTACCGTTTCGGTATTTGCCCATGATGGTTCTGTCGCGGGAGATGAGCATCATCACGATCAGGAACGGGCCGGCGGCGATGCCGTTCACGATCGCGGACAGCACGAGTAGCCCGATGGGGTCGGTGGAGACGATAGCGAGGATGGTGCCGGCGATAATACCAACGCCGAGGAGGGCGTAGAACAGGGGCGCTCTCCGGGGGGACCGGTCCAGACCCCAGTTCTTGTTCAAAAGCCCTGCCATCCCCGCAGCACCGGATGCGGCGAGCACGGGCACCGCGAGTACCCCAGAGCCGATGAAACCCAGAGCGAAGAGGATACCGGCGTAATTGCCGGCAATTGGTTCGAGTGCTTGGGCTGCCTCGGCTGCGCTGGTGACGGGGCTGTTGTGTGCGCCGAGGGTGGCTGCGGAGGAGGCAATGATGGCGAACATGATCAGCACACTAAACGCCATCCCGGTGAACACGTCCACTCGTCCATTGCGTAGCCGTCGGACCGCTTCCGGCCTTGGCCTCTCGTCCAGAGCCGGCGCGTGATCGCCGCCACGCTTTTCGGCGCGGAGTTCCTCGATGCGTTGCGCGGACTGCCAGAAGAACATGTACGGCGAGATGGTGGTACCCAAGACCCCCACGATCAAACCGAAGTACGCCGGAGAGAACTGGACCTGCCCGCCGATGAGGCCACGGGCAACGTCGGCCCAATCCACGTTGGAAACGAAGAGGACTCCGACGTAGACCAGAAGAACCATGCACAACCATTTGAAGATCCGGCCGATCATCGCGAAGGACCCCGCCGTCACTGCCACCACAATGGCAATACCGGCGATCGCGGACCACAGAAACGCAGGTCCCGCGTGCAGCAGGTTCATGCCCTGACCGATCGCATTCAGGTCCGCGGCCAGGTTCAGACAATTCGCAATGATCAGCAAGGCCACAAGAATCCCGATCGCAACCCGGAATCCGCGGCTAAAGCGTCGACGAATCAGCGCGCCAAGGCTCTGCCCGGTGGCTAGGGCCATCCGGTCACAAATCTCCTGCACAGCCATCATCAACGGAAGCGTTAAAGGGACCGTCCACAACATGCTGTTGCCATACGTCGCGCCGGCCTGAGAATACGTCGCGATCCCTGACGGGTCATCATCGGCGGCACCCGTAACCAAACCCGGACCAAGGAGACCGAAAAAACGCGAAACCGGGTTTCTCTTTCCATTTCCCTGACCGGTCCGTTCCGAGGCAATGTCCGCGCCCGGCAGGACACTTTCAGGCAATTCCTCGACCGTCATAGCGTTCCTCACGTCAGCGATTAAATCCGGGCAGCGCCGGCGTGGCCAAGGCATGCCATGGTTACAGTACCTTGCCAGTGAGTCCGGCCACCTTCGTCGGTGTACATTTCGGAATGCAGGCGCGCCGCGGAGAGTGTCGCTGTCCGGTCAGCGTGGGACCGCGGAGGAGATGCAATCGACTGACGGCCCAGATGATTGCGGCCAAGACAACCGTGGCCAAAGCGATGGCCAAAGCCTGGAGCGCGACGATGCGTTCCGCGGAGTGAGATGTGGTTCACTCGGCTTATGTCGGATCCGGGCAAGCGGGAGCCTCTAGAGTCGCATCCTGATGAGCCCCATCAGGGTGGGGGCCTGTCGACCCGGCTGAACTGGTTGCGCGCGGGAGTGCTGGGGGCCAATGACGGCATCGTGTCAGTGGCGGCGATTGTGGTCGGGGTAGCTGGTGCAACCCACGTGGTGGGACCTACTCTGACTGCTGGCGTTGCGGCGCTCATGGGCGGCGCGGTTTCAATGGCTTTGGGCGAATATGTGTCTGTAAGCAGCCAGCGTGACAGTGAACGGGCGTTGATTGCGACGGAGAAACGCGAACTCGCTGAAACGCCGGAGCAAGAACTGGAGGAACTCGCAGGCATGCACCAAGCG
The DNA here is from genome assembly GCF_004402235.1 of Cryobacterium glucosi. Classification (GTDB taxonomy): domain Bacteria; phylum Actinomycetota; class Actinomycetes; order Actinomycetales; family Microbacteriaceae; genus Cryobacterium; species Cryobacterium glucosi. The sequence continues at coordinate 3,698 of NZ_SOFS01000027.1, read as the reverse complement.
CGGGGCTTGTCCCCTGAAACTGCGCGACAAGTGGCGGGAGAGTTGACCGAACATGATGCCTTGGCGGCGCATCTCGCGATTGAGCTAAACATCGACGAGAACGATGTTGCAAGCCCGTGGAACGCCGCATTGGCGTCGGCTGTCTCGTTCATTTGTGGTGGGATCATTCCCCTGGCAGCGATCTTGCTCCCACCTGACGCATGAAGGGTGCCGGTCACATTCCTGGCCGTGCTCCTCGTTCTCGCCATTTCAGGGGCACTTGCAGGTCATCTGGGAGGCAGCTCCCGAGGACGGGCCACGTTCAGGATGGTCCTAGGCGGAGCGCTGGCACTGTTGTCCACGTTCGTAATCGGCTTGCTCTTGGGCTCCTCGGGTACCACATAGCCGCCCACCCCTCATACGTCGCCGCGCTCAGACATGGCAAGGACCGGACCCACCAAACACCCTCCCACGGACGACGCGGAACTCTCGCCGCACAACCTCATCCGTGACCGCGGTGAGGACGGGACTCACGACATTTCCGTTGCACATCCCGGACAACAAAATTGCGTGGCTCAAAATCGGAGATGCTTTCCACTGTTTTCAGAACGAGCACGGGATACCGGGCTACGATTTTCGTCATGGACGCAAGAGCGGGACGGTTCACGAAGAAAGCCTGGTTCGGGCCCAAGAAATACGTTGGTTGGGGATGGCGGATACTCAGCTGGAAAGGAGCCGTCGCGTCTGCAGCCTTCGTAGCCCTAATTGTGGTCTCCGGGATTGCTTTCAGAGGCTCTGTGGCAGGGGCGCTCATCGTCGTCGGGTTGATCGGCGCATTCTTGGTAGTCGCCTGGCTAACCGGCACTCCGCCGGGCGGTCCATCATCTGATCAGTCCTCAACGCCCGCGCCACCCACCAACGGCTAAGCCATAGCCCCCTGGTGGGACGACTCAACGATGAGGCGTTTGCGGCTCTATCCGCCGACGGGTGCCTATACCCACATGGAGCCAGGAACTTTCTTCGCCAAGTACATAGCGGTGTCGGCGTCATCGAGCAATGCGGCTGGGTCTGTTGTGGCAGAATCCGTCACGGCGAATCCAATGCTCACGTGCACAGGCATGAACCAGCCCTGGACGTCCCATGGCTTGGTGGTCGCGGCCACGACCCGAGCCGCCAACTGTTCGGCATCACCGACACCGCCGAAGTTTTCGCAGAGGATCACGAACTCATCCCCACCAAAGCGCGCCACCGTATCGGTGGGGCGCAACACGCTGGCCAGTCTCCTCCCCAGCTCGATAAGGACCTCGTCGCCCCCACCGTGCCCAAGAGTGTCGTTGATGATCTTGAAGTCGTCGATGTCGAGGTACATCACGCAGACCATTCCGCCGTTGCGCTCAAGTCTGACAAACGTGCGCGTTTCCACGCTGCGTTTTCCCCGCCCGCCGGGACGTCTGACTACCCCTACGACCGTGTCTCGGTGAACATCTAACCCGGCACAATACTAAACGACCTCATCCATCGCCACCCTCCACCATTAAGCACCACCATCACAGGTGTTTGCCGGAGGAGGGTCGTCAGTCAAGGACTCTGAAGTTCGCGCTCAAGGCAGCACGACCGGGTGCCCACAACCCTCCACGCCACACTGTTTTCCGAGCTCACGGGCACCAAGGCCCATCGACGCCCAGCCCGGCAAACACGCCACCAGAATCCATCCCGAAGACGGTCAATACAAGAGGTGACCACCTCCCGATTCTCATCCGCCCAGGTGCGGCCGCGCAGCAGCCCCATGCTTACTATTTTCGATCGGCGTTAACAATCGAGCGTGTTCGTGCATCCGAGTGTACAAAACGGCAGGTCGACGCCGGCGCGTCGACCTGGTTCTCGTCGATCAATTCCTGCCCGTGACGATGAGAGTCATGTGGGAAGATGGCACAAAAAAACGAAGCGGAGCAGGTGTGAGCACTGGAATTGTGGTCATTGACATTCAGAACGACTACTTCCCCGGGGGTGCATATCCCCTCACCGGGAGTGAGTCCGCCGCGGTCATCGCCCGGGGCGTCCTCGACACGGCCCGTGCCATCGGAACCCCCATCATCCACTTCCAGCACCTCGCTACCGAACCGGATGCGACGTTCTTCGTCCTCGGGACCGCAGGCGCCGAGATCTACCCACTCGTGGCGCCGGTAGCGACCGAACACCACTTGACCAAGGGCTCCCCGAACGCCTTCATCGGCACCGGCCTCGAACAGCTGCTCCGGGACGAGGACATCGAACACCTCGTCATCATGGGCATGATGAGCAGCATGTGCATCGACGCCACCGCCAGGGCCGCGCTCGACCTCGGCTTCCTCGTTACGGTCGTGCATGACGCGTGCGCCGCACCCGACTTCGAGTTCGAAGGCACCGAGGTTCCGGGGGCCTTCGTCCAGGCCGCCTTCATGGCCGCGCTCCGCGATGCGGGTGCCGACCTGCTCGCCGCCGCCGACCTCCACCTCGACCAGATCCCGGCTCACTAGCGGCATCGGCCCGGCCGGGTCGACAACGCGACACGACTCAGAGGAAAGCCCACCGCACGCAAGGTACAACTAGCAGGCAGATCCTGCGAGCGTATGTCTTGAACGACCTGGGCCATCCGCCGTACCGAACGCCTCACCGACGTCGGCGCCGTCGCCACGGTCGGGTCCAAAGGTGATCGTTATGACAACGCGGAGGCCGAAACCTTCAACTCACTCTTCAAGGCCGAACTAATCCGCAACCGCGACCACCCTGGCGCGGCATCAACGACCTCGAGTTCGCCATTGCCATCGCCGAGCACAGCGACTGATTCAACCACCGGCGCCTCCACGGCAAGATCGGCATAATCCCCATATTGAATCCGAATGAGCTTCCCTTTTCTCCAATCCGCCAAACCCACCGCGCCAGAGGCGCACGAAGAGCCCCAACCCGTGACACCCAAACCGTTGAACTGAACGGCGGCCGGCCGTCCACGAGGCCACTTCAACCCAAACCGAAGAACGACCTCCGGCATTGGAACCCTCGAGCTCTGGCCGTTGTAGACGGGCACCCGAATCGGCTGTCCAGAAAACGATCAGACGGGCGCACTATCGTCGCGGGCAGATTGAAGAGAGGAAGCATCATGATCGCCGGCCGATTGCAGACCCGCACCTCTGAGGACATCGAGGTCCGCGCTTTACCTGGTTGTCAGTGGAGAGTCATCGACCGCCGCATTGCCAGAAACAATGCTCTCAGCCTGGTTGGCTTCATCAACAAGAACCACGGCCACTATGAGGTCATGGAATTCCTCGACCCGGTTGAGCGCACTATCTTCCCGAGTCGGGAGGGAGCGATATCATCTTTCGTGAACTCGCCATCCACCATCATTGACCGCAGCCTGTCAGAGAAAACAAACAGAACACTCATCTAGGGCGTGTCTCCTAACGGCTTGAGCCAGATTGTGATGGCCCGGAAGATGACTCCGCCCCGGTAGTTGACGGTCAGCTTGCCTTACCCGTCGAGCTCCATGCCGGCCGGCATCTGTCCCTCGCCTGCCGACCCGGCTCAACGTATACGCCGGGCGTTCCTCGAACCGCTCGTCTGGCATCGTCCCCTATGTACCCGGCCATGACGTTGGTGACACTTTCGGGCTTGTGAAGAAGGAGGACCTCCGGGCTTAGTGGAGGTATCTGAAATCTTCACAAGTCACGGAGGTCCTCATGGGT
>NZ_SOFS01000040.1 GCF_004402235.1 Cryobacterium glucosi | reverse complement strand
CTGCTCGTCGCTGAGCGCGTCGTAGTCAGCTGATGACCTTCCCAAGGCCGCGACAGCATCCGGCACCAGCACGGTGACGGGCGTACTGGGAGACGCACCGCCATGCGGCCGATCGGGCGAAGCGGGCGACTCCGGGAGGTTGGTCATGCCCTCACGTTACGACCCACCACCGACATTCTCTGAGCATGGCTCAGGTCTGTGGAAACTCTCGGTGATCAGGAATCTGATGGGGAGCCGCTGCGTCAGGCCTGACGGGGAGACTCCGCCATGAACTCGGCGAGTGTCGCCTCGATCGTGGCGAACGACCAGCGGTAGGCGGCCTCCCCGTCGCGCACGGCGAGCGCGTGCGCGAGCTCGTGGTGGCGGTGCGCCGACGGCGGCGTGTACGAGGTGATCGTGAACCGTTTCTCCTCTTCGCGGGTACGGAGCAGTGCGGCAACGGTGCTCGCGAAGTGCCCCATCACGGCATTTCCGGAGCCGCGCAGGATCAGGGTGTGGAAGTCGATGTCGGCCTCGAGGAAGCCGCGACCGTCACCGTCGCGGTCGGCGATGACCATTGCGTTCGCGGCCGCCTTGACCCCCGCGAGTTGCTCGTCCGTCATGGCATGCGCACTCAGCCGTGCGGCGACGGGCTCGATTCCGAGGCGCATTTCAAGCATCTCGCGCATCTGGGTGAAGTATTCGGGACCGCGGCCACGCCAGACGATGATCTGCGGGTTCATCAGTTCCCAGGAGGTTCGGGCCAGTACCTGGGTTCCGACACGCTGCCGCGGCTCGATCATTCCCAGTGACTGCAGTACCCGCATCGCCTCACGCAGGACCGACCGGGAGACCGCGAAGGTCTCACTGAGTTCGTCGAGGTTCAGGATGTCGCCGGGTGCGTAGCGCGCATCCACGATCGACTGGCCGACGGCATTCACCACCCGTGCGTGCAGGCCGCCCACACGCAGGGAATCCGTGACGGTGCCGCTCTGCATCTGCACTTCTTTCCATTGGCGTAGCCGGGAGGCCTCGGGGGCCCCACCGAGATCGTACCCACCACGCGGGCGTCGACGCGATTCGGGGGGTGGCGCGCGCGCACATCCTGTGCAACACTCAATTATCTGATTTATCAGACTATTGCTAATTTTTTGACGATGGGGTCGCAGGGACGCGGCCTCGGAATGGAATCTGAGATGAATCTCGCCCTTGCGGTTCAGACGGCCACACAGTCGGCGGTCCAGTTGGTCGTACACGCGGCCGACCCGATCAAACCGGCCAGCGGTGACGCCCAGCTGATCATCGCGGCCGTCGTCGGCATCGCCGTCATCATCACCCTCATCACCTGGTTGCGCGTGCACCCGTTCCTCGCCCTCGCGATCGGCGCCGTCGGCGTCGGCGTCGGCGCGGGACTCGCCCCGAGCGCCGCCGTGACGAGCTTCAGCACCGGCTTCGGCGGGACGATGGCGAGCGTCGGCATCCTCGTCGGCTTCGGCGCCATGTTCGGAAAGCTGCTCGCCGACTCCGGCGGAGCCGACCGGATCGTCGACTCCCTCGTGAGCCGGTCGACGACCCGAACCCTGCCCTGGGTGATGGCGCTCATCGGCGGCCTGATCGGCCTGCCGATGTTCTTCGAGGTCGGCCTCGTGCTGCTGATCCCCGTGATCATCCTCGTCGCCCGCCGCAGCGGACTCTCCCTGATCCGTATCGCGATCCCGGCCCTCGCAGGCCTCTCGGTCATGCACGGCCTCGTGCCACCGCACCCCGGGCCCCTCGTCGCCGTGACGACCCTGGGCGCCAACCTCGGCCTGACCCTCGCGATCGGCGTGCTCATCGCCATCCCGACCGTCATCATCGCCGGCCCGGTCTTCAGCAAGTTCGCGGCCCGCTGGGTCGACGTGCCCGTACCCGCGCTGTTCCTCACCACAGCCGACACCGGTGAAGTGACCCACACCAAGCGCCCGAGCTTCTTCGTGACCCTGTGCGGCATCCTGCTGCCCGTCGTGCTGATGCTCGCCCGCTCGATCGCCGATGCCCTCGCGCCCGGGTCGACCGCGCCGCTGAACGCCGCGCTCGACTTCCTCGGCACCCCGATGATCGCCCTTGGCCTCGCCGTGATCTACGCGATGATCTTCTTCGCCCGTGGCGGCGGCATGACCCGTGCAGCAGTCTCCACATCGCTCTCGAACTCCCTGCCCCCGATCGCCGGCATCCTGCTCATCGTCGGCGCCGGCGGCGGCTTCAAGCAGGTCCTGATCGACACCGGGATCGGAACCGTAATCGCGAACGCCGTCGCAGGCAGCAGCGTCTCGATTCTTCTCCTGGCCTGGTTCGTCGCCGCGCTCATCCGCGTCGCTACGGGTTCTGCCACGGTTGCAACCGTGACCGCAGCCGGCATCCTCGCCCCGGTCGCGGCGACCCTCGGCGCAACGGATGTCTCGCTGATGGTTCTCGCCATCGGCGCCGGTTCACTGTTCCTCTCGCACGTCAACGACGCCGGATTCTGGCTCGTGAAGGAATACCTCGGCACCACCGTCGGGCAGACCCTGAAGACCTGGACGATCATGGAGTGCCTCATCTCCGTGACGGGCCTCGCCGGCGTGCTCCTCCTGAACATCGTGATCTAGCATGAGCGACACCGAACAGCTCTTCGAGGATCAGCAGCCCGTTCTTGTCATCATGGGCGTCTCCGGCTCCGGAAAGTCCACGGTCGCCGGGCTCCTCGCCGGCCAGCTCGGCTGGGACCTGGAGGAGGGCGACGACCTGCACCCGCAGGAGAACATCGACAAGATGTCGGCAGGGCATCCGCTCGACGACGACGACCGGGCGCCCTGGCTCGAGACGATCTCCTCCTGGATCATCGAGCACACCATGGCCGGCGTGCCCGGGATCATCACGTGCTCCGCGCTCAAGCGCAAGTACCGCGACGTGCTTCGCGAGCACAACGTGATCTTCGTGCACCTGACCCTGCCGACGGAGCTGATCCTGCGACGCCTCGCCACCCGGCAGGACCACTACATGCCGGTGTCGCTTCTCGACTCCCAGGTCGCGACCCTCGAGGCGCCCGGCGACGACGAACGCGCCATCACGATCGATGCGGGGCGTGCACCCGCCGCGGAAGCCGCGGAGATCGTGCGACGCCTCGGCCTGACCCCGCGTCCCGGATCGTCGAGCCTCGGAGCTCCCGCCCCCGGACAGTCGTCCGTGCACCCGGTCGCCGCGGTGGCCCAGAAGGCCAGGCCCTAACGGGCTTGCGCCGACCGCGCTACGTCTCCACGCAAACGACCCCCGCTCAGCCGGGGGTCGTTTGTGCGTGCGGGCCACGTTTGTCAGGTTATTCACCCCGGATTCCGGTACGGTATGCGTGTGTCGCTTCGGACGGAGCGATTCATCGCATCCGCTTCGACCGGATGCCGGCAGTGGGAGACGAGATGAGGCTGGCAGGCTTCTCCGCCTCGTTGCACCCTCACGGTGCTCCCCGCACCGCTGGTCTCCGTACCGCGATCCTCGCGGCCCTCGCCCTCATCGCGGTCCTCGCCTGCGTGCTCTTCGCCCACGCCGGCGCCGACGGCCAGGACGTGAACGTGCCCGCAGCGGTCAGCCCGATGGCGATGTCCACCTCCGCGACCACCTCCGGGTCGGCATCCAGCGCCTTCTCCGGCACCGTCGTCTCCGGCACCGTCGTCTCCGGGACCGTCCTCTCCGGCACACTCGCGCAGGCCGTCGCGCTCTCCGCTTCCGTCGCCGTGACCGCAACGGCGGCGACCGGGATGGCCCGCACGATCGCGGCATCCGTCGGCCAGCGCGTGCTGTGCTTCGAGGGCAACTCCCTCGGCGGCGGCGCCATGGCCGCGATGTCCTGTTCTGTATTCCTCGTCCTCGGCAGCCTCCTGCTGATCGCGGGCGGCCCGTCGGCCCTCGGACTCCTGTTCGCGGCCGGCGGTTTCGTGGTCGGCACCTTCCGCACCATCGCGCTGCACCTGCACCGCCCGAGCCTCACGCTGCTTTCCGTCAGCCGCATTTAGGTCGAATCCCGCTCCCGCGCTTCTCCGGCCCTCCCGCCGAACGGATGCGTTCCCCTGCCGTTTTCACCGGCACCCGCGGATTTCGACCCTGTGACCTGAATGGACTACTGAACATGTGCACATCTTCCTGCCCGACGATCCTGGACCGGACGGGGACGGCGTCGTGAAACGCGCCGGACTCTTCGGCAGGGGCGCGGCCCCTGCCGCTCCGACCGCTCCGACCGGTTCCGCTGCGGCGGGCCGCCTCGCCGACTTCGGCTACCTCGGGTCCCGAGAGGTCTACCTCGACGCCGCCTGCCAGAGCCTGCGCCCGCAGCCGGTGATCGACGCCGTGAACGAGTACTACACGAGCTACAACGCCTGCGGCGGCCGGGTCAAGTACGCGTGGGGCAAGCGGGTCGACGAGGAGGTCGCGGCAACGCGGACCGCCGTACTCGCCAGGCTCGGCCTCTCGGCGCGCAGCCATGCGGTCTCGTTCACCCTCAACACGACCTACGGCATCAACCTGCTGCTGCAGCAGCTCCCCCAGGGCCGTTTCGGCCGGGTCGTGACGAGCCACGCTGAACACAACTCGGTCTTCCTGCCGACGATGACCGTCGCGAAACGCCTCGGCCTGCCGAGGCTCGTGCTCGACAGGGCCCCAGACGGCGCCCTCGTCTACGACCCCGCGCAGCTCGAACGCGCCGTCGTCGTCGTGAACGCCGCCTCGAACATCGACGGCGGCACCCTGACGAACCTCGCGGACCTCGTCCGCGACACCCACGCCCGCGGCGGCATCGTCATCCTCGACGCCGCCCAGGCCATGGCCCACGAGCACACGCTGCTCCGAGGGACCGATGCCGACGCCATCTGCTTCTCGGCGCACAAGATGTACGGGGCGAGCCTCGGCGTCGTCGTGACCCGGATCGAGCTGCTGCGCTCCCTCGAGATCAGTTTCGTCGGCGGCGGCATGGTGACGGATGTCCGCGCAGACTCCTTCGACCTCGTCACGGACGACCCCGGCGCACTCCTCGAACCCGGCCTGCAGGCCTGGGGCGAGATCATCGCGCTCGGCCGCGCGCTCGACTGGCTCGGACACGTCCGCCCAGGCGGCCTGGCACCGCACGAACACATCGCGAGCCTCTCCGGCCGCCTGTTCGACGGCCTCAGCGCGATCCCCGGCCTCGTCGTGCTCAATCACGCCGCGAGCCCGGTCATCAGCGTCTACGCCCCGAAGCAGGATTCGCACCGACTCGCGGTGTTCCTCTCCCAGCAGCAGATCATGGTGCGCAGCGGCTACTTCTGCGCCCACCACGAGCTCAAGGAACGGCTCGGGCTTCCCCCGCTCCTGCGCTTCTCCCTCGGACTCCACTCCACTTCGGCGGACATCGACCGCGCACACGACGCCCTCGCCCGCCTCCTGAAAGGCCTTTCCTAAGTGTTCTGCATCGCAGCATTCATCGTTCTCCTGTTCATGGCGGCCATCTCGGCCCGTTATCGCAAGTACCTCGCGAAGGCGTGGAACTGTACGTTCCGCCGAATCACCTTCCGCCCGTGTGACACCACCTTCAAGCAGGACATGAAGGACCACATGCTCGCCCCGATCGCCGCGCGCAGGCCCGGCCTGGTCAAGCCCGCGAGCATCGGCCTCGAGGTCGTCGCCGTCCTGATCATCCTGACGACCATCTGGAGCGGGTACGAGGTCGTCAAGAGCGGCGTCAACCTCTACGTCTACGGAACCTGCAACAAGCAGGACTCAGCGTCGTGCAGCCTCGGCGCCGAGGCATGCTCCATTCCGGACCAGACCCCGGGCTTCGGCGATTCCCTCGCCGCGTGGGACGTGGTCGGCGCCTTCGGCAACGAATTCGCGAGCCTCGGCGAGACCTTCTCCGCCATCCCGAGCCGGATGCAGAACTGGGACGCCACGGCCTACCTGCCCGCGGACGCGACCTACCTGAACCCCTACGACGCGAGCAAGAAGACCGCGCTCGAGGTCATCGACCCCGGCTGCACATACTGCCTGCAGCTCTTCAACAACATCGAGAAGGCCGGATTCGGCGAGAAGCAGAACCTCAGCTACATCGCATACCCGATCCAGTCGGCGACCGGCTACAAGTTCAAGAACTCCCTCCTCGTCACCGAGCAGCTCGAGGCCCTGCGCCTGAACCCGCTCGAGGGCGCCACGACCCCGGTCGACTGGGAGATCCTGAAGCGCATCTACACCGAGAAGAACGACGCCGGGGTCTCCTGGCAGGTCTCGATCAACAGCATGGAGTCCGCGGACGCGAGTGCGCTTCTCCAGGGCTGGGAGCTCGAGTTCGGGCTCAGCCAGGCACAGGCCGACCACGTCGGCCAGGTCGCGGCATCCGACCAGGTCACGCAGGTCATCGCGGCCAACAAGAAGACGGTCGAGGAGAGCATCCACACCGTGAAGATCCCGACGATCATCTTCGACGGCCGTCGCCACGACGGCCTCGTCTCCGTCGGCGACCTGGGCTGACCTGGCCCGATCGTTCCGCTCAGTTACGGAAAAAGCACCCTCCGCGCGGGAGGGTGCTTTTTCCGTTTTTCAGCCAGCGGATGCCGGTGCTAGGGCTTCCAGACCATCAGCACGACGACCGCCACGAGCAGCAGGCTTGCGACACCGGAGCCTGCGGCGATCCGCGGGTAGCCGGCGGCCTTGGCGCCTGCGGCATCCGTCGCGAGCGACTCTGCTGCGGCCTTGAGCGCCGGCACGACGAGGAACAGGTTGATCGCGAGCGCGATCACGTAGAGCACGAGGGACAGCCACACCCAGGTCGATCCGAAGGTCCAGGCGTCGTCGGCCTCCTTGAGGCCGAGCGCCCCGAAACCGAAGAACGCGACCACGATCGAAAGCAACGTGAAGATATTGACCGACTTCGCGAGGGTCGCGACGGGACCCGCCTGCCCGGCCCGGATGGAGCGCATGGCGGTCATCGGGAGGATGGCCATCGGTCCGACGATGAAGACGGCGGCGACGATGTGCAGGACGTTGATCAGAATATGCATGCCTACAGGCTAGAGCCGTTCGGGTCAGGACGAGTGCACAACGCCGGGGTGGTCGGCGGGGAGGCCGTGGCGCTTGCCGGCGTGCAGCATCCGCAGGTTCTTCGTCTGCCAATCGCGCACGGCCTGGTGCTGCGGCTCGAGCGCGCGCAGCTCGGCGCAGGCCGTGACCTGGCGGCCGCAGGAGCAGAGCCGCGGCGTCGCCTCGTCGGCGTGGTGCAGCGTTCCGAGGCGCCAGAGCACGGCCATCGCCCAGTCGATCTGGTGCTGGGCGAGCTCGGCCCGCCGCTCGGCGCGCTTGACGAGGTCGGTCTCGAGGATGCCGCGGAGTTCCGTGCCCGGCGCATGCTCGAAATCACGCGCCGCGATCCGGCGGAGGTCGTCGACCTGGCCGGTCAGCCGGGCGATGGCGGCGTCCTTCTCGGTGTCACTCGCCTGCGCCTTCTCGGCGAACCGCCGGTGCTTGTCCTGCTGCTCGGCGAACTGGCCGAGCCAGAGCTCGATGTGCTCGGCGTCGCGCCGCTCTGCCTTCTCGGCGCCGAGGTGGTGCAGGCACAGCGCGCAGACCACCTGGTCGCTCGCCGAACCGAAGGTGAAGGGCTGCAGCGACCGGCAGCAGAAGCACTGGGCGAGCACGGGAACGTACAGGGGATACGAGTGGGTCACGAGAGGATGTCCTTGGTCACGAATCGGCCGTAGGCGAGTGCCCCGAACACGAGGATATAGCCACCCTGAAGCAGCGCATTGGCCCCGAACGACGTCCAGTCGATCGGCTGCCGCAACAGGTCGGCGAAGTCGAGCCAGTAGTGGCTGAACAGCCACGGATGCAGCCAGTCCAGTTGCGGGAGCGCGTCGAGCACCTGGGCGGTCACCGAGAGCACGATCGTCGCGGCCATGGCCCCGACGGGCACCTCGGTCAGGGTAGAGATGAACAGCCCGATCGCCGAAAGGCCGAGCAGGGACACCGTGACGTATGCCGCGATGAGGAGCGAACGAAGCACGGACTCGCCGACCCCGATGGTGTCACCGGAGAGCAGGGTGACCGGGCCGACCGGGAACAGGGCCGCGCCGATCAGGGCGCCGGAGACCGCGACGGTCAGTGTCGCGGCGACGCAGAAGGCCGCGGCGCCCGCGTACTTGACCAGCAGCAGGCGTACCCGCCCGGCCGGGGCCACGAGCAGGTAGCGCAGGGTGCCGAGGTTCGCCTCGCCCGCCACGGTGTCGCCGGCGACGACCCCGACGGTCAGCGGCAGGAAAAGCGGGATCGACACGATCAGGGCGGTGATCGCGACGAAGAGACCGTTCTGGGTGATCCGGTCGAGGAAGGCCGGGCCGCGTCCCGGCGTGACAGGGCTGCTGGTCAGCCGCACGGCGATGGCGATGAGCACCGGGATCGCGGCGAGCGCAGCGAGCATCGCCCAGGTGCGGCGGCGGCGGAAGAGCACGGTGAGTTCGGAGCCGAGGAGCGCGGCACCGGATGCCCCGCGCGGCCTGGCGACGGCGGTCGCGATCGCCGCGTGCCCTGTCGGCTCCGGTACCGATGCGGCCGGCCCTGTCGAGTCTGGCCCGGTCACGGCCGGCCCGGTCACTGCCGGTTCCCTGGGATCACTGGGCGACATCGAAGCCCTCCCCGGTGAGTGCGACAAAACGTTCTTCGAGGCTTGCGGCCGCGACGGTGAAGCCGCGCACGCGCACTCCGGCGGCGACGAGGGCAGCGACGATGTCTTCCGGCGCCGGTGCGGCAGCGGTCAGGGCGGCGCTCAGGTGACCGGGAGCTCCCGCAGCCGATACGAGCGTCACGGGAGTGAGCCCCAGCCGTTCGAGCACCTGCCTGGCCGCCACGGGGTCCGGCGTGTCGAGGCGCGCGTGGGCCTCGCCGGCGCCGCGGAGCTCGTCGAGGGTGCCCTGGGCCACGAGGGTGCCCGCGCGCATCACGGCGACGTGGCTGCACATCTGCTCGACCTCGGCGAGCAGATGGCTCGACACGAAAACGGTCGTGCCCTCCGCGGCGAGCGAGCGCACGAGGCTGCGCACCTCGCGGGTGCCCTGGGGGTCGAGCCCGTTGGTGGGTTCGTCGAGCACGAGCAGCTCGCGCGGCATCAAGAGCGCGTTGGCGATGCCGAGCCGCTGCTTCATGCCGAGCGAGTACGCGTGCACCTTCTTGCCTGCCGCATGGGTCAGGCCGACGCGCTCGAGGGCGTGCTGCACCCGTGCGGCGCGGGTGGCCGCTGACGCGCCCGGATCCGCGGTATCGAGCCGACGCAGGTTGGCGGTGCCGGAGAGGAACGGATAGAACGCGGGCCCCTCGACGAGGGCGCCGACGCGCGGGAGCACCGAGCGCAGCGACCCGGGCATCGACCGGCCGAGCAGGCTGATCTCCCCGCTCGTCGCGCTCGCGAGGCCGAGGAGCATGCGGATGGTCGTCGTCTTGCCAGAGCCGTTGGGTCCGAGGAAGCCGAAGACGGAGCCCGTGGGCACGGCGAGGTCGATGCCCGCGACGGCGGCCTGGCGGCCGAACTGTTTGGTGAGACCGTGGGTTTCGATGGCCAGTTCGACGGATGCGATGGCGGGGCTCACCCTCCCACGGCGGCGGCCTGGAGACGCTCACTCGGAACGGCGCCGGCGAAGACCCGCCCGTCATCGGTGAGCAGCACGCTCACGAGGGCGGTCGAGATCACGCGCCCGCCGGTCACGGCGGTCGTCAGCTGGGCGAGGAGCGGCGAGGAGGACAGTTCGGCGGGAACGGATCCGGCCGGGAGTTCGACGACGGCGTCCCAGCCGGTCCCGGAGATCGTTACGCCGGCGAGGAACTTCTCCGCCTCGGCCTTCATGGTCGCGTGGTCCGCGGCATCCTTCTTGTCGAGGCTCGTGGTGTCCGGGAGGGCCTGCTCGGTCACGCTCGCGCCGGCGGGCGGCGAGAACGTGAAGAGGGAGGCATCCGGTGCCCCCAGTGAGAGCTCGGTGAAAGCGAGCCGGAACGCCGGCTTCTCCTGCCCGCGGGCGGTGACCTCGACGGCGAGCGGCAGCCCGGTCTCGGAGTCGACCGAGATCGACACCGTTCCGACGAGGGTTCCGGTGGTCTTCGGGGTGAGCACGAGGTCGTAGACGCTCCGACCCGCGACGCTGCCGTCCGTGCCGACCGATACCGTCGTGCTCGGGTCGACCGCGGCGAGGAACTTCGCAGCGACCTCCTCCGGCGTGGCCATGCCGCCGTGGGTGGTCGCGTCCGTGTCCGCGGCGTCCTTCGCCGGCAGGGTCACGTGCGCTGCAGAGTTGTCCTTCGAGTTGTAGAGCCAGACGTCACTGCCGTTGCCCACGAGGTCGCGTTCGGCGAGGTTGTCGAGCACCTGCAGGCGGATGTTGTCCGGCCCGTTGAGGTAGACCCGCCCGGTGTGCGAGCCGGTCAGGAGTTCGAGCGCGGAGGCGGCGCCGGCGTTCCCGCTCGCGGTCGGCCCGGTCGTCGGCAACTCGGGCAGGCCGAGCTCCGAGGTCTGTTCGATGGTTCCGGAGAGCGCGTCGACGGTGCTGGTGCCGACGAGCGCGAGCACCTGCGCAGGCGTCTTGTCTGGCAGGTCTACGGCCGCCCCCGCGGTGAGGGGGACGGCGAGCGCGCCGACGGCGATGACGGCGGGGATGACGATGGCCGGAAGCCACTTCGTGAAGTTTCGGGGAGTCATGAGAACGACCCCTGAGTGTCGCGATTCATAGTCAGATCCTACGTCCGTCCGGCACGGCTCGCACGGCCGCGGGCAGGCAATCCGGGCGCGCTGGGCGAACTCCCAGCACGCCGCATCCGCTCACGGCGTGGGGGCGAGCGCGCGCAGGTCCTTCCGCAGGATCTTGCCGGACGTGGACTTGGGAATGACGTCGATGAACGCCACCTGCCGCACCTTCTTGTGCGGCGCCACCCGCTCGGCGACGAAGGTCATCACCTCCTCCGGCGTGAGCACGTGGCCGGGAAGCACGACGACGAAGGCCTTCGGCACCTCCTGGCCGTCGGCATCCACTGCTCCGACGACCGCGGCGTCCGCGATCGCGGGGTGGCTGAGCAGCAGGGCCTCGAGTTCGGCGGGCGCGACCTGGTAGCCCTTGTACTTGATCAGCTCCTTGAGGCGGTCGATGATCGTCACGTATCCCTCAGCGCTCACGGTCGCGATGTCGCCGGTGTGCAGGAAGCCGTCATCTTCGAGGATCTCCCGGGTCGCCTGCTCGTTGCCGAGGTAGCCGAGCATCACGTTCGGGCCGCGCACGAGCAGTTCGCCCGGTTCGCTCACCCCGACATCGGGAAGCGCGATGGCGAGCCCGGTCTCCGGGTCGACGAGCTTGCACTCGATGTTCGGGAGGGCGAGGCCGACGACGCCGTGCGGGATGTCATCGCGGCCCCGGGGCATCGCGTGCGAGATCGGGCTCAGCTCACTCATGCCGTAGCCCTGGCGCACCTGGCAGCCGAGGCGGTCGGCGACGGCGTGGGCGAGCGAGGCGTCGAGCGGCGCGGCGCCGGAGAACAGGGTCCGCAGGCTCGACAGGTCGTAGTCGTCCACGAGCGGATGCTTCGCAAGGGCCACGGCGATCGGCGGCGCGATGAACACGTAGGTGGCCCGGTAGTCCTGGATCAGCCGGAGGAATTCCGGGAGCTCGAAGCGGGCCATCGTGATGACCGTCGCGCGGGCCGCGAGGGCGATGTTGAGCAGCACCGTCATCCCGTAGATGTGGAAGAACGGCAGGACGGCGAGAACGCGGTCGTCCGGGGTGCCCTCGAGCACCGGAATCGCCTGGGCGACGTTGGCCACGAGGTTGCGGTGGGTGAGGATGACACCCTTCGGCCTGCCGGTGGTTCCGGAGGAATAGGGCAGCACGGCGACGTGGGTTGCCGGGTCGAACACCACGACCGGCGCGGGGTGACCCTCCAGGATGAGGTCGGCGAGGGACAGTCGCGAGCCGTCGTGATCGAGCAGGGCCACGGCATCCGCCGCCAGGCCGGCGAGCGTGGCCGCCTCGCTCGCCTGGGGCAGGAACGGTGTGACGGTGAAGAGCAGCCTTGCCTGCGAGTCGCGCAGCTGGGAGGCGATCTCGGCGGCGCCGTAGAGGGAGTTGATGGTCGTCGCGGTCGCGCCGGCACGGAGGATGCCGTGGAACATGATCGCGAAGGCTGTCGAGTTCGGGGCGTGCAGGGCGACGACGTCTCCGAGGCCGATTCCCCGGGCAAAGAGGGCGCCGGCAACGGCGTCGATGCCGGCAAGGAGCTCGCGGTAGCTCGTCGACAGGCCGGTGGCCGCGTCGATCATGGCGGTGCGGTCCCTGTCCTCCTCGGTGATCGAGCCGAACAGGTAGTCGTAGACGCTGAGGTCGGGGATCTCGACGTCGGGGTGCGTGCTGGCGATGATCATCGGTATCTCCTTCGATACGGTGTGCGAGCGGGGCAGGGTACTGGGCAGGTATATGTCGGGACTGGCATGGAGCGACTCAGGCATATCGAAGCCAGGCATATACCCGGTCGAGAGTCATGCCCGGAAGGCCGAAAGGAGGATCGCGGGCGTCTTCCACCAGGACGGCCGGCTGACGAATTCGGTCAGGAGTCGGCTGGTCTTCGGCGCGCTCCGCGCGCTGACGAACCACGGCGGCTTCGGGAAGAGCGCGAATTCGCCGTGCCAGACCGAACGGGGGAAGGGCCGGAACGGACCGCGGACGATGGTGCGTTCGGTGTCGGCGAGCAGGAGCGCGTTGTGCACAACGCCGATGCCGCTCTGCACGTCGGTGAGCGAGTGGCCGGGGAAGGCCCCCCACGGCGCTGCCGCGGTGAGGAACCCCACGCCTGTCCAGGCGTTGACGGCGATCGTGCCGTAGCGCAGGCGCTCGAGCGCAGCGGTGAACCCCGTGCCGAGCCGGCGGATCGTGGCCGGGGTGCCGAGGATGTTCGCGCCGAGGGTGCCGAGGAAGTCCTCGTTTGCCGCGGTGACCGCGGCGTCGAGGAAGGCCTGTCCGGTCCCGTCGAGTTCGATGACGCCGAGCACGGGAGCGAAGGCCTCGACGCCGATGAGCGCGGCTGGGTCTGCCGTGCCCGCCTCGATCAGCAGACGACCGCCGTCCGGGCCGAGCCGGGTGGCCTCGGGGTAGGCGGCGAGCGCGGCGTGTACCCGGGCGTCGCTGCCCGGGTACCAGGGCGGCCGTGCGGGTGCCGCGGCCAGGGCCGCCCGGAGCGCCGCGAGGAATTCCGCCTTCTGCGGCCAGTCGCGGCTGAGCACGACCACCTGCCCGGCGATGCAGTTGTAGCCGCCGTTGTGCAGGCGCTGGGTGGCCACGTGCTCGGCCTGGAAGATCACGTCCCGTCGACTCCATTTCCCGGGGAGGACGATGATCGGCGCGACCCCGCCGAGCTCGCTCGTGATGGCCTTCTGCAGCAGCGGGGTGCCGGCGGCGCGCCGGGCGCGGCCCTCTGCGCCCGGGCCGAAGACGACGACATCGTGGGTCGCCGCACTTCCGGTGATGTGCACGTGGCTTACGCCCTCGTGGTGGGCGAGGTAGCCTCCGACCGCCGCGCCGCCCGAGACGATCGAGAGCAGTCCCGCCTCGATGAGGGGGGCGAAGGCATCCGTGTAGACCGGAGAGAGGGCGTCGAGCACGGGATTGAGTTTGAGCACCGAGACCCGGTTGTGCGCGATCAGCTCGTAGAGCACGTCGAGCGGCGGGATCGACGTGATGTTGCCGGCTCCCAGCACGAGACCGACTCCCCCGGTGCGTGACGGATGCCGCTGGCCGAGCCCGGCGCGCGAGCGCGCCTCCTCCTCGGTCACGCCCGGCCTGAGCCAGGCCTCAGCGGAGAACCCGTGCAGCAGGAGCGCCTCGAAGGGAGTGCCCGGGAGCACGGGGACGGTGATCCGGCCACCGGGGGCGCGCCCGAAGCGGGTGGCCCGGAGCGGGCTCTCACCGCGATCGAGGGCGGTGATCGAGTTCTGCAGGGTCGCGAGGTTTGTCAGCACGACGTAGGGACCGGACAGCCACTCCTCGCCGACGAGCGGGGAGTCCTGGTCGAGCCCCTTGGCGAGGGCCGCGACCCGAACCCAGCGCTCGGCCTGGGCCGCGACCGTTGCGGCGACGGCAGCGAGCAATGCGGAGCGCGCGGCCAGGGGCATGTCCGCCCAGCGGGCAACGCCCGCGGCGAGGCCGGAGACGAGCGTGTCGAGGGCCGCGCGGTCTGCCGCGGAGAGCTCGTCGGCGGGACGTTCGTTGACGGCGGTCGGTTCGGTCGAGGTCATCAATCTCCCTTGATTGCTGCCGGTGGCTCGTTGCGGCCCGCGCGCCAGGCCGGGCGGCCAGACGGCCCGCGCCTGCGGCCTGCGCGTGCTGAACCAGCAGAGTACCTCACGACCCTCGGCGGGTCCCCACCCCAGTGCGCGGGTGTCGCTCGGCGGACGGCACGGCGAGCGTCGCTCCGTGTGCCAGGAGTCGCTGTCCCACAGGGCGACGGCGGCGCCGACGGCGCCAGTCGACGGCGTGCGGGCCGGCGGGCACGGGAGGAAACCGCGGGTTCGGACCACCGAGCTTTCGGGACGATCAGTGATCCGGACCACGGAGGGCATCGAACTCTGGTGAGGCCTCGGGCGGCCGTTGACCGGTTCGTTTCTGGTGCTGACCAGCGTCTGCGTCGAAGGCGGCAGTTCGTTGATCTGTTGAAAACGTATGACGTACGACGAGGGATCGCAACCGGTGCCCGATGCGGCAAGTCGTCGGCATCCGTCTCGGGAGGTGACTACGCCCGCCGCGGAACCAAGCCAGCGAAATAGCACTCAATCAGGTATTTGTCATGGCTGAACATCCGTGCAACTCGGCGGCCTCCTGCACCGGAAGTGGCCGGATCGGGTGAGGCTGCGCTGATCCGGGGCAAATCCGAGGGAAAAACGAGGGAAATCCGTGGGAAGTCCGTGGGGTGCGTGGCCCGTTCCTGGCGGAAGGAACCGGGGCGGGACGCTGCCGTGGCGACGATGCCGGCGCAAAAGAAGGCCGGGACAGCACTCCCGGATGCCCGGAACGCGCTTTAGTCTGCCGGCGCGAGGCCCGCCTCTTCCGCGGGGACAGCGGGGAGGACCAGCACGAACCTGCCGTGACGATCGCCGGGGACGGCTTCCACCGTGCCGCCCGCGGCGACCGCAACCCTGCGCGCGAGCGCCAGGCCGAGGCCGGCACCGGGGCTCTCTGCCGCCCGGTATCCGGGCGTGAACAGTAGCTCCGGGACGAGGTCTCCGATTCCCGGCCCGTCGTCGGTCACGCTGATCCGGATCGAACCGCCCTGCGCGACCGCCGTGACAGTGACCCGCGTCCGGCCGTACCGCACGGCGTTCTCGAGCAGCGGCGCGAGGGCACGCAGCGCGACGGCCTGCGGAACCCCGAGCGCGAGACCGGGCGCGGGGGCGACGACGATCTCCGGCACCGCGTCGGCCGGCGCCCCGGCCGAAGCCCCGGCCGCTGCCTCGACAGCAGCGCGCAGCACGGCGTCGACCGGCGCCCGCTCATCCCGGTTCACCTGGCCGCGGGACACCGAGAGCAGGGTGCCGATCACCTCGGTGAGCTGATCGACGGATGCGCCGATTCGGCCGAACCGCTCCGCTTGCGCCGGCGAGAGCGTCGGATCGAGTCCCGCGAGCTCCGCCTCAGCCCGGATCACCGTCAGTGGGCTGCGGAGTTCATGGGCGAGTTCCGCGGTCAGGCGCTGCTCCGCGATGATCGTGCGCGACACCCGCGCGAGCAGGCCGTCGAGCACCTGGCCGAGGCGGGTGAGTTCGTCGTGGGGCTCGCCGAGGTCGAACCGCCCGGTGAGGTCATCCGCGCTCCATGCGGACGCCCGCCTGGCCATCACCTCGACGGGGCGCAACGCGCGCCGCACGGTCCAGGCCGCCATCCCGCTGACTCCGAGCACGACGAGAACGGCGAGGCCGATGCCCACGAGCAGGGTACGTGTCTCGGTACGCTGGTACGGCGCGAGGGACAGGCCGACCACGGCGACGCCGATCCATTCCGTCTCGCCCGGCAGGACGATGGGCACCGCGCGCAGTCTCCAGCCGCCGCTCTCGCGCTCCGTCGGCTCGGTGACCGAGCTCAGCGCCGCGAGCCCGGCCGTGAGTTCGGACGGTCCCGCGACCGGCGCCGGGTCCGGTTCCCCGCCGGTCGGCGTCGAGTCCGTCCCGGTCGCGGTCCCGCTGACCAGCCGGCCGGACGCGTCGTAGATCCAGGTGACGTCCCCGAGGCCGCCGGCCGCGTTCCGGGTGACCGCGATGCCGTCACCCTGGCGCACGACGGTCGCGAGCGCGGATGCCGCGCGCTCAACGAGGAGGCCGTCGATGTCCTCGCTCACGACGTGCGTCAACACGGCGACGGTCAGGGAGAGCAGTGCCGCCATGCCGACGGTCGTGAGCAGCGCCGTGGCGAAGACGAGGCGGCGGCGCAGCGAGCTCACGCGCGGCAGGACCGGCAGCCGCAATCGTCCCAGGCGGCGCCCGGACGAGTCCCTGGTCCCGGTCATCGGAGGGCGTACCCGACGCCGCGCACGGTCTCGATCCGTCGCGACGCCGGAGACTCGCGGGCGGCATCCGCCCCTGGCCCGGCGAGCGCAGCGGCACCGCCGCCGTGGTCACCGCGGTCGCCGCCTTCACGGTCGCGGTCGCCGCCTTCACGGTCGCGGTCGCCCTCACGGTCGCCGTCGCCGTCGAGCAATTCGAGCTTGCGGCGCAGCCTGCGTACATAGGAATCGACGGTGTTCTCGGCGACGATGGCGCCGTGCGGCCACGCGGCCGCGACCAGGTCGCGCCGGCGGACGACCTCGCCAGGGCGGGCGAGCAGGGCCGCGAGCATCCGGAACTCTGTCGGTGTGACGGCGATCTCGAGGTCGGCCCTGGCCACGGTGAACCGCTGGGGGTCGAGGCGAAGGCCCGACGGCTGCCGGTACGGCTCCGGCCTGCCCCGGCGAGCCAGGGCGCCGACCCGCACGAGCACCTCGGCGAGCGCGAACGGCTTTCCGAGGTAGTCGTCCCCTCCGGCATGGAAGCCGGTGACGATGTCCTGCACGCCGGTTCGCGCAGTGAGGAAGAGCACGGGTGCGAGCTGCCCGGCGGCCCGGAGGGCCTGGCAGACGTCGCGACCGTCGGAGTCGGGCAGGCCGATGTCGAGCACGATCACGTCGACGGGCTGTCCAGGGCCGAACAGAACGACCGCCTCCGCGCCGGTGTGCGCGAGCAGCAGGCTGTAGCCGGCGCCGCCGAGGGCCTCGGCGAGCACCCGGCGGATGAGGGGGTCGTCTTCGCAGACTCCGACGGTGGGCATGGGGCAATCGTACGCAGTGCCCGCGTGCCGCCCGTGTAAACGGTGCAGGTCAACCCGGGTGGCGGGCGTGCCGGTCAGGCGGCGGGCAGGTTCGGCGGCCTAACCTTCTGCTGCACGAGGTCTTCGGCCCGTCCACCGCCGCCCGGCGCCGATTTCCTGTTCGCACTCCACGCAAAGGCACCAGCATGAACCTGATCCAAGCGCTGATCCTCGGCATCGTCGAGGGAATCACCGAATTCCTCCCGGTCTCGAGCACGGGACACCTCACCCTCACCGAGAAGCTCCTGGGGCTGAAGCTCGACGACCCGGGGGTGACCGCGTTCACCGCGATCATCCAGTTCGGGGCGATCGTCGCGGTGATCCTGTATTTCCGGGCCGACATCATCCGCCTGGCCGTTGCATGGTGGCAGGGCCTCTTCCACCGGGAGGCGCGACTCGCGCACGACTACCGCTTCGCCTGGTACGTCATCGCCGGTTCGGTGCCGATCGGCATCGTCGGCTTTCTCGGAAAGGGCCTGATCGGGGGGCCATTGCGCAACCTGTGGGTCGTCGTTGCCGGGCTGATCGGCTGGAGTGTCGTGATGTTCATCGCCGAGCGTGTCGGCAAGCGCAACCGCCCGGAGGAATCGACGACCCTCAAGGACGCGCTCGTGATCGGCGTCATGCAGTGTGTCGCACTGATCCCCGGGGTGTCCCGCTCCGGGGCGACCATCAGCGCCGGCCTGTTCCGCAACCTCGACCGGGTCGCCGCGACCCGGCTGTCCTTCTTCCTCGCCATCCCGGCACTGACCGCTGCGGGCGCCTATGAGGGCCTCTCCTCGGCGAGCGACATCTCGGCCTCCGTCGGCTGGGTGCCCACGATCGTCGCGACCGTCGTCAGTTTCCTCGTCGCCTATGCCACGATCGCGTGGCTGCTGCGGCTCGTCGCGAAGCACAGCATCGCGGTGTTCATCGGGTACCGGGTCGCGCTCGGCCTCGTGATCGCCGGCCTCCTCGTCACCGGCGTCGTAGCCGCGACCTGACTTCACCCCCCCCCGGTCCCTCTCTCCGCGAGAGTACGAATTGGGCCCTTAAACCACTCGTTTATGGGCCCAATTCGTACTCTCGCGGCAGGGGTGAGCGGGGCCTGCGGGGCGGGGCGGGGCGGCGAATGGCGGGGTGAGGTCAGGCGTGGGGTTCGTAGTGGCGGGGCGAGTATGCCTGGGCGACGAGCGTCCGGAGGGCCTCGAGGCTGCCGTGGGCGAGGCCCTGCGCCCGCGCCTGGATCAGCACGTTCCCGATCGCGGTCGCCTCGACGGGTCCCGCGAGCACGGGCAGGCCGGTGAGGTTCGCCGTCAGCTGGCAGAGCAGCTCGTTCTGCGAGCCGCCGCCGACGATGTGCACCGTGCGGATGCTCGTGCCCGAGAGTTCGCTCGCCGCGCGGAGGGTGCTGGCGTACTTCGTTGCGAGGCTCTCGATGATGCTGCGCACGAGGTCGACGGGGGTCGCCGGCACCGCGAGTCCGTGTGCGGCACAGTGCTCGCGGATCCGCGCGGGCATGTCCCCCGGCGCGAGGAAGGCCGGGTCGTCGACGTCGAAGACCGTGACCGGCCCGGTCACCTGCGCAGCCTGGGCGAGCAGGAACGGCAGCTCGAACGCGACGCCCTCGAGGTCCCAGCTGCGCATCGACTCGCTCAGCAGCCAGAGTCCCATCACGTTGCGCAGGTAGCGCACCCGCCCGTCGACGCCGCCCTCGTTGGTGAAGTTCGCGGCCCGGCTTTCCTCGGTGAGCACCGGGGAATTCAGCTCGACGCCGACGAGCGACCAGGTCCCCGACGAGATGTATGCGGCGTTCTCGTCCCGCATCGGCACGGCGACGACAGCGGATGCCGTGTCGTGCGACCCGACGGCGACGAGATCCAGTCGCGAGACGGCTCCGATTTCGTGAGCCACCTCCGGCAGCAGAGACCCGATCCGGGACCCCGGATCGACCAGCCCCGGGAAGATCGAGCGCGGCAAGCCGAGGCGTGCGATGAGCGCATCGTCCCACTCCCCGTGACCGGAACCGTGGCCGTGCCCGTGCCCTGTCAACACCGTGAGCAGCCCGGTCGTCGACGCGTTGGTGCGCTCGGCGACGCGCTCCCCGGTCAGCCAGAAGCCGAGCAGGTCGGGAATCAGCAGCATCGTGTCCGCGCCGTCGAGGCCGCCGGCCTGCCGTTCGGCGGCCAGCTGGTACAGCGTGTTGAACGGCAGGAACTGGAGCCCGTTCCCGGCGTAGAGCTCGGCGTGCGGCACCAGGGCGTGGGTCGACTCGACTCCCGCAGCGGTGCGCTCGTCCCGGTAGTGGAACGGGTTGCCGAGCATCCGCTGCCCGGAAAGGAGCGCATAGTCAACCGCCCAGGAGTCCACGGCGGCGCTCCGCAGCCCGGGTTCCTCCCGCACGGCGGAGTGCAGGCCGGCGAGGACGTTGCGGTAGAGGTCGAGGATGTCCCAGTGCAGTCCGTCGATCGTGCGCACCGGCAGGTTCGGGAACCGGGCGACCGGCCGGAGTCGCAGCTCGTTGTGGCCGACGTGCCCGAGCATGACCCGCCCGCTCGACGCGCCGAGGTCGATCGCGGCGACGGTCCCCGCGCTGCTCACCACGATGGCACCCCCGCGAGAGTCGCCGTTCCGGTCGAGAGCGCCCGGTAGAACGGCAACTCTCGACCGGACCGGCGACCGCCGGGATCGGGACGCGTGGCGGCATCCGCTCGCCCGGGGGAAGCCGGGAGCCCTGTCGTGCGCGAGCGGATGCCCCCGCTCATCGCAGGAAGGCGGCGGCGACGCCGGCGTCGACCGGGATGTGCAGCCCGGTGGTGTGGCTGAGGTCGCTCGTGCACAGCACGAAGACCGCGTTGGCGACGTTCTCGGGAAGCACCTCGCGCTTGAGCAGGGTGCGCTGAGAGTAGTACTTGCCGAGGTCCTGCTCATCGACGCCGTAGACCGCGGCTCGCTTGGCTCCCCAGCCGCCGGCGAAGATGCCGGAGCCGCGCACGACACCGTCGGGGTTGATGCCGTTGACCTTGACGCCGTACTCGCCGAGTTCGGCGGCCAGCAGGCGCACCTGGTGGGCCTGGTCGGCCTTCGTCGCCGAGTACGCGATGTTGTTCGGGCCCGCGAAGACCGAGTTCTTGCTCGAGATGTAGATGATGTCGCCGCCGAGCTTCTGGTCGATCAGCACCCGGGCCGCGGCGCGGGAGACGAGGAAGGAACCCTTCGCCATCACGTTGTGCTGCAGGTCCCAGTCGGCGACCGTGGTCTCGAGCAGGGACTTGGAGAGCGAGAGCCCGGCGTTGTTCACGACGAGGTCGAGGCCGCCGAAGGCGAGCACGGCGGCGTCGATGCCGGCCTGAACCTGGTTCTCGTCCGTGACGTTCGCCTGAACGCCGATCGCGATATCCGTGCCGCCGATCGCCGCCGCGGCCTCCTGCGCCTTGGCCAGTTCGAGGTCGGCGATCACGACGCAGGCGCCCTCGGCCGCGAGCCGGGTGGCGATCGCCTTGCCGATGCCGCTTGCCGCGCCGGTCACGAGCGCGATGCGTCCGGCGAGCGGCTTGGGCTTCGGCATCCGCTGGAGCTTGGCCTCTTCGAGCGCCCAGTATTCGATGGCGAACTTCTCGGCCTCGTCGATCGGGGAGTAGCGGGAGAGCCCCTCGGCTCC
The DNA here is from genome assembly GCF_004402235.1 of Cryobacterium glucosi. Classification (GTDB taxonomy): domain Bacteria; phylum Actinomycetota; class Actinomycetes; order Actinomycetales; family Microbacteriaceae; genus Cryobacterium; species Cryobacterium glucosi. The sequence goes on along the minus strand of NZ_SOFS01000040.1, from coordinate 1,455 downwards.
CCGCATCACGTGGATGGCGTTGATGTAGAACTCGCCGGCGACGCGCGCGGTCTGCTTGTTCGCGCCGTAACTGAACATGCCGACGCCCGGGATCAGCACGATGAGCGGGTCGGCACCGCGGATGGCGGGCGACTCCGGGGTCGCGTGCCGGTCGTAGTAGGCCTGGTAGTCGAGGCGGTACTGCTCGTGGAGTTCGTGGAGCCGGGCGAGGGACGCCTCGACCGAGGCGTCCGCCGGGAGGTCGAGCAGGAGCGGCGTGACCTTGGTGCGCAGGAAGTGGTCGGGGCAGCTCGTGCCGAGGCCGGCGAGCCTCGGGTGTTCGACGCTGGCGAGGAAGTCGAGGACCTCGGGCTCGTCGGTGAAGTGGCCGACCTTGGCGCTGTCGGTGGAGACGAGGCCGCGGAGGGTCGGCGCAAGCGCGGCAGCCTTGGCCCGGCGCTCGGCCGCCGACAGCGCACCGAAGCCCTCGAGCGGGGCGCCGAAGGGCTCCGGCTTGGAGTGCTCCTCGATGTAGGAGGTGGCGGTCTCGATGATCCAGAGCGAGTTCGCCTCGGCCTCCTCGCTCGTGTCACCCCAGGCGGTGATGCCGTGGCCGCCGAGGATCGCGCCGATCGCGCCGGGGTGGGCGTCCTTGATCGCGGCGATGTCGAGGCCGAGCTGGAAGCCGGGGCGGCGCCAGGGCACCCAGATCACCCGGTGGCCGAAGATCGAGTCGGTGAGTTCTTCCCCGTCGACGGCCGTCGCGATCGCGATGCCGGCGTCCGGGTGCAGGTGGTCGACGTGGGCCGCGTCGACCAGTCCGTGCATCGCCGTGTCGATCGAGGGGACGGCGCCGCCGCGCCCGTGCAGGGCGTAGTCGAGGGCACCGACCATCTCATCCTCGCGGTCAAGGCCGGGGTAGACATCCACCATCGCGCGCAGCCGGTCGAGGCGGAGCACGGCGAGGCCGGACTCGGTGAGGGTGCCGAGGTCTCCGCCGGAGCCCTTGACCCAGAGCAGCTCGACGGTGGTGCCGGTGACGGGGTCGATCTCGGTGCCCTTGGCGGAGGTGTTGCCCCCGGCGTAGTTCGTGTTCTTGGGGTTCGCGCCGAGGCGGTTGGAGCGGGCGACGAGCGCCGCGGCCGTGGGATTGGTGGTCATGATCTGCTTTCCAGGGGCTGGGAGAGGAGCTAGAGGGCAAAGGACGAGCGGGGGCAAGCACGGGCGGTGCGGGGTGTCGGGCCCTGACTGTTGCGGCGGGGAGGGTGGTCTAGGCGCCCCAGCCGGCCTGGGTGCCGCCGACGCGGTCTGCGCAGATCTTCTCCTGGTAACCGGATGCCTTGAATGCGGCGATCGGGTCGGCCGCGAGTCCGCGGGACTCGCGCCACGCGGCGAGGTCGGTGCGGACGTCGGAGTAGAAGGCGTCCATCATGATGCCGTTGGCGCCGAGGACGTCGCCGGCCTCCTGCGCCGCTG
>NZ_SOFS01000028.1 GCF_004402235.1 Cryobacterium glucosi | reverse complement strand
TCGGCGGCGGCCTGCGCCGCTGCGGCGGCCGCCGCGGTCTGCGCCGCCGTCGGCGTGCTCGCGACGATCGCGGTCCGCGCCGCGCAGTCGCTGGGCCGGGTGATCACGTTGGAATCCAGGGTGACGGCGCCGGTGCTCGCGAGAAGTCGGCCTGCGACCGTGGCGCCGGTCTCGGCGGTGATCGACGTCTGGGCGAGAATCGTGCCGGCGAAGACGGATCCGTTGCCGAGCGTCGCCGAGCTGCCGACCTGCCAGAAGACGTTGCACGCGTTCGCGCCGCCGGAGAAGGCGACGGTGCTCGATGACGCAGTGATCAGCGTGCTCGCGGCCTGGAAGATGAAGACCGAGCTTGCACTTCCGGCCAGGGTGACTGTGCCGCTGAGGGAGAGCGCGCCGCCGGCGTAGACGCCGGGGGCGAGGGTCTGGCCGGCGAGGTCGATGAGGTTGGAGACGTCGGGCACCCGACTGGCCGCATCGTTGAAGGCAGTGGTCAGGTCGGCCTGGGCGAGCTCGGACTGGGCGTCGGTGGCGTGGACCACGCCGTTGTCGATCGTGACCGGGGCGATCCCCGTGACGGAGGTTCCCGGGCTGAGGCCGAGGTCACCGTTCGTGATCGTGGTCGCGCCCGTGTTGGTGACCGTCGTGTGTCCGAGCACTCCGAAGCTGTCCAGGGTGCCGAGGCCGATGACGGCCTGGACCGAGCCGGCAGCGTGCGCTGCCCCGGCCCCGCCGGCCGCGAGCAGAAGGCCGAGGGTGAAGGCGGCACCCGTCACGAGCACCCGCCGGGGAGATGATTTCAGGTTGCGCAGGTGCATGGGGCCCCCAGGAAAAGGAAGCCACTGCCCTATCCTGCTGTGCAGGTGCGCGGGAGGGCGGGAGGGCCATTCCCTCCCGTCTACTTCCGGTTTCACCCTAGGGGAAACCCCCAGATGTTGTATACAACTTTTCTTTAAGGTCAGGTGATTCCCGGCCAGGCGCGCAGAGGTCCAGTGGTCTGGCGGTGGTCGTGATCGCGAGCGATTCAGGTGCCGAGGTTCACGCCACGGAGGGCCAGGAACGGGACGGCGTCGACGGCCGTCCCGTCGATCCTGACCTCGAAGTGCAGGTGGCAGCCGGTCGAGGCGCCTGTGCTCCCGACCCCGGCGATCACCTGGCCGGCAACGACGTGCTCACCGACGCTGACCAGGGTCTCCCCTGGGGCGATGTGCGCATAGCCGGTCGAGATGCCATTCCCGTGGTCGATCAGGATCCAGTTGCCGTAGGTGCCCAGTACGCCGGCGGCCTCGACGACTCCGTCGGTCGCCGCATAGATGGCCGCGTCGCACCCGGCGCCGATGTCCGTCCCCCGGTGGAAGTCACCGACCCCGGCAACCGGGTGCACGAGACGCGGGCCGAACGCATCGGTGATGCGCCCTGCGGCTGGTCTGGTCCAGCCCTGTTCGCTGAGGCGCCCGGTGTCCGCGACGGGCACAGTTGCCGGGAACGGCTGGACCTCGCTCGCCGCCGTGGCTGCCGGAGCTGACCGGGCAAGGTCGGCGAGGGCGGCGGATGCAGCGGTGACGTCGTCCTGCGCCGCCCCGACCGCCGCGCGGGTGGCGGAAACGGGGACCGCGGCGATGACGGCCTGAGCGGCGGCATCCTGCTTCTCGAGCGCCTGCTCCCGTTCGACGTCCGCGGCGACGCGACTGCGCACGTCGTCGAGATTCGCGGTCAGCCTGGACAGGGTATCCAGTGTGCCGAGCTGAAACAGCAGGTCATGGTCTGCCCTGTCGTCGAGCAGCACGTCGAGGGTGCTGTTGCCGGATTGTTGCATCAGGCCGCGAACGAGCGTAGCCAGCACCCGGCGGGACGCGTCGGCGGTGGCTCCTGCGCGTTCCCTGAGCGCATGCACGAGGTCGGCCCGACTGACAGCGGCCTCGTAGTCGGCGTGGGCTGAGGCGTCGGCAAGCTTCGCCGCACCCAGCCTGGTTTCCGCAGCGCGCAGGCGGGACTGGGCGGCCGCGACTGCGGCGGCGCGGCGGGCGGAGGCTTGTTCCGTCAGTGCCCTCGCGGCGTCGGCGGCGCGGGCGGCAGCGACTGCCTGTCGTGCGGCCGCCGTCACGGAGGGTGCCGGCGGGCCGAAAGCCTGCTGGGGTTCCGGCGCGACCAGCGCCGGGGCCGACGGGGACGCCGGCGGGGTAGACGACAGTGTCGGCGTGGGTTCCGGGGTCGCCGTCGCCGTCGGGAGAGGACTGGGCGTTGGTTCCGGGGTCTCCGTCGGTGTCGGTGTCGGTGTCGACGTCGGAAGAGGAGCGGGCGTTGGTTCGGGCGTCGGCGTCGGCGTCGGCGTCGGTGCCGGCGTAGGAGCGGGCGAGGGTTCCGGCGTCGCCGTCGGCGCGGGCTCTGGCGACGGTGCCAGAGTGGGCGTGGGTTCCGGCGTCGCCGTCGGTGGTGCCGTCGCCGTCGCGGGTGTTGGATCGGGCGACGGCGAGGGCGTGGGTATCGGATCCGGCGTGAGGGCGGTCGTTGCAACCGGAACCGGCTGGTCCACGGGCTGCGCGGCGTCCGCCCGTGCCGGCGTCGGCATCCCCGTGATCACGAGCACGACGATCGCGATCGTCGCGAGCGAAGGCGCCAGTCGGGAGGCCGGGTGAGTTTCCGCACGGCGGCTGATCCGACGGACACCTCGTGGTGCACTCATGAGCCTCCGCAATCCAGCTTCGGGTGATGGACGGGCAGATCGACCGGATCGATGCCCGGCCATCGTGACACGGACCGGCCCGGGCAACAAGCGCGGCACGGGGGTTTGCCACGCCGGCCTCCGGGGAGGATGGGCTCCCATCGTGACCACCGCACCCTGGGCGGACAAGCCTCACGCGGGGGGTGCAGGACCACCCAATTCGGGGGGCGGCGAGGCTCGCCCCCCAATTTTGGGGAGACGAGCATCCCTCAGGTGCGGCTTGGTCGCCAGGTCGCGTCCGACCAGCATGGAGCCTTCCAGACGTTGGAGGTCACCATGGAATCGACGAGAGACTTGTCCGGGTTCACGCCGTCGAGGCGGCCTCTGTGGCAGCGGATTGTGATCGCCGCCACTGCCGTGGTCATGCCGATAGCGATGCTCTCGGCTCCGCCCGCGCTGCCCGCCGAGGCCGCGACGACGAGCAGCCTGACGCTGAACGTGATCAGCGCACGCACGGAGCCTCGCGCCTTCTCGGGTGCGGGAGTCGCCAAGGGTGCCGCCATCCCGAACTTCACCTACATGATCAACGAGGACAACACCGGTTCGACCGTCCAGCGGACGCCGGCGCTCGGTTCCGGCTGCAACACCCTCGACGCCGGGTATCCGGGCTCCTGCGAGTGGACGTCGATCAGGGAGACTCCGCACACCACGAGCCCGATCGTGCGCCAGGGCGACCAGGCCGACTTCGCCAGCGGCCTGGCCCTGCCGAACGGGCGTTACCTGATCTCTGTGCTCTCCGACGGCTACAAGATCGACGGCGCGCACTTCACCGTTCCGCTCGCCGACCCGGGTCTCGTCACCGTCGAACTGCAGCCGACGCCCCTTCCCGACTCGACGCTCCGGGCGCAGATCTTCCAGGACAGCGCGACGACCAACGGGACCCTCGACCAGGGCGAGCCGGGCCTGGCCGGCTTCACCGGCCACATCGCCGACACCCTCGGCGAGGTGCAGACCGACGTCTATGGCAACCCCCTGTGCACCGTGTACCAGGGTGAGGACCCGATCAGCCACGTGATCCCCTTGGCCAGCCTCGACGCGGGCATGCTCCCCGTGCCGATCGCGGGGTCAGGCGGCCACTGCGTCAGCGATGCCGACGGCATCCTGACCATGCCCCACCTGGGAAGCAACCGCTACGCGCTCACCGCCTCGGCCCCGCCCAACCAGACCTGGATCCAGACCACGACCCTTGAAGGAAACCACGACTTCGACGCCTGGGTGATGGAGGGCAGCACCGGATACGACACCGAGGCCCTGCTGGCCGGCGAACCCGTACCTGGGCCGATCTTCGGATTCGTGAAGCCCACGAACACCCTGACCGCCGGCTCGGGCCACATCACTGGCGCGGTCGTCAACGTCAAGCAGTACAGCCCGCCCAAGGGCGGCGACTTCAACCACTGGCTCGGTCTGACCGGGAGCAAGATGGGCAAGCCGATCGTCAACCCGTGGCTCTCGCTCAGCGACCTGCAGGCCGGAGACCAGGCAGTCTGGGTGGGTCACGGCGGCACGGACGGCACCTTCGACATCTCGGGCGTGCCCGACGGCAACTACAGCCTGAGCTGGTGGGACGAGCCGCAGAACCACTTCCTCGACTCGGTCAATGTGACCGTGAAGAACGGTGAGACGGTGAAGATGGGCAATCTGCCGGACAGCGGCTGGTGGACCGAATACGACGGGTACGTCTTCAACGACAGCAACCGCAACGGCGTGAAAGACCCGGGCGAGACCGGCATGCCCAACTTCACGCTGACCATGCGCAAGCAGGACAACTCGCTGATGGACAGAGGGACGAACCTCGTCACCACCGACAGCACCGGCTACTACCACTTCGAGAGCGCATACCCCCTCAGCGAGTGGACCGTCATGGAGAACTTCAACAACTCCTTCTACACGACCGGTGTCACCTACCAGTCAGACAACCAGCCGACCCCGACCACGGTGAAGGGCGCCGGCGTCGACGTCAGCGTGCTCAGTATCATCGGCCTCAGCGGCACGATGGACTGGGGAGTTCACTCCTACGATTCGACAGGCGCCAACGGCATCGACCCCCGCAACGGCGGCATCGTCGGCTCGGTCAGCTACGACACGACCCGCAATGAGCTCGACCCGCAATATGCCGCATCAGAGGACTGGCAGCCGGGTGTCTCCGACGTGCCCGTTGAGCTCTGGTCCACGGTCGACTGCGGCACGACGACCGCACCGTGTGGTGGCACGAACGACGCGTTCGAGCTCGCGCCGGACGGGTCGTTGGCCAAGGGGAAGCTGCTGAACACCTACCTCTCCGAACACTGGAGCCGCCCGACCGGATGCGTAGCCCGGGATGTCGACGGCAAGCCTCTCGTTCACGCCGCAGACAACTCCGTGGCCTTCGACGAGAACGTGCTCGCGCCGAACCAGGAGACATCGGGAGAGTGCATCTCAAGCTTCATCCAGGGCGTTCAGTTCGGGCCGTACCCGACCGACCAGGGCACATCGGCGGCCAACTTCGGTGCGGCCGTTGACGGCAACTACGGCTTCGCCGACGCCTGCACAGGCACGTTGATCGCCACAGATCCGGCCAACCCCGTGTGCGACGGCGGAACCTTCCAGCCGCTCGGAAGCGGCGATTACCTGGTCAAGATCGCTATCCCGCAGGATGCCACCGGCGACCCCCTGTACAAGGTGACCAGTGAGACGGACATCAACATCGGCAACGGCGATCAGATCGTTCCGCAGGTGCCGCCGCCGGCATGCGCAGGAACGCTCCACACCGTCGACCTCGCGGGCAGCAAGACGGACAACTACCCCGCAGTGGTCGGCGACGGCACCAACGGGGTCCCCGTCGGGGTCACCGTGCCGGCCTCGACAGCAGTCTCGAACCCCACATTCCTGGGGATCGGCGGGTCACCCTACGAAGGCGCGGCCAAGCCGACCTGCGACACCAAACTGGTGCGGGTCAACAACGGCAAGTCGGTCGTGCCCATGTTCAACATCTTCACGGATGTCCCCGTCCCGGCCCGTCTGCGCGGCCTGATCGTGGACGACATCAACTTCTCCACCGACCCGCGGTCCACGCTCTTCGGGGAGAAGACGGGCGTGGCCTTCGCACCGGTCGGGATCTATGACTTCGCCAACCGGCTGGTCACGACCGTCGAATCCGATTTCAACGGCGCGTACGATGTGCTGCTGCCCTCGACGAACCACATCAGCTGCCCGACCCCCTCGGGTGTCTGCGCCAACATGTACCGCTTCGTAGGCAACGACCCCGGTATCCCCGGGCATCTGAACGCAAACTACAACCCCCGATATCGCTCGATCGCGACCGAGTTCGAGGCATTCCCGGGCGTGACCATTCCGACTGACCTCGCCCCGACCCAGGTCGGCGTGTACGTCGGGTCACCGACCACCGGGGTCAACACGGCGGTGACCTGCGCCCTCGACGCCGCCACACCACAGCTGCTGAGCGTGTCGCAACCGTACGTGGCCGCAACAGGCAGCCGCTCCTTCACCATCGCAGGGACCGGCTTCGGCGCGGCCCAGGGCACGGGCCACGTCAATCTGGGCACGACAACGCTCGACATCACCGCGTGGAGCGACACGTCGATCACAGCCAGCGTGCCGGTCGCGGCCCCGGTCGGGGCGCAGCAGCTCACGATCACATCGGGCAACGGGCAAAGCACCATCAACGGGCTCAGCTTCCATGTGCTCGGAACGGGCTACAACCCTGCCGTTCGAGAGGTCGGCCCCGGCCGCACCCACGCAACGATCCAGGCCGCACTGTACGCCGCGTTCGCCAACAACGGCGATGACCTGGTCATCGTGTACCCGGCAACGCCCACAGCGGCCAACCCCCGCGGCGCATACTACGAGAACCTGGTCGTCGCCTCTCCGGTCAAGCTGCAGGGCGTCGGGTCCGGCGGCTTCCAGGGCACCACCTTCGTACCGGGATCGATCATCGACGCCGGCGCGTTCGGCGGAGACACCGCCCTCGCAACGGCCTGGTTCACCAAGGTCGGCGGCCTGACCTGGGACGGCAACCAGGCGGTGAACGACGGCGAAGCGATCTACGTGCTGGCGTCGGCGAACGCCACAACGGCACCCGGTGCAGCACGCCAGTTCACCAGCGGATTCACGGCAGCCATCGATGGCTTCGACATCCGCGGCGGCGACCAGGTGGGCTTCCCCGGCAACATCGACGCCCTCACCGGCGGGCCGACCGGCCTGCCGCCGAACATCACGACGCAGGGCGGAGCCATCTTCGCCAACGCGTACGTGCGCTCCCTCCAGATCACCAACAACGTCGTGCAGAACAATGGCGGCGGTTACGGGACCATCCGGATCGGAACGCCGGACCTGGCCGCGCCGAACACGAGCAACCACAACGAGAACGTGCGGATCGCCAACAACCGCGTCATTGCCAACGCGGGCACCAACCTGGCGGGCGGCATCGGCCTCTTCGCAGGGTCCGACGGCTATGAGGTCTCCGGCAACGACATCTGCGGCAACTTCTCGCTGGAGTACGGCGGCGGGCTGAGCGCATACGGCCTGAGCCCCGGCGGCAAGATCCACCACAACCGCATCTACTTCAACTCGTCCAACGACGAGGGTGGAGCGATCATGATCGCCGGGCAACTGCCGGCGACAGTCGGTGCGCTCTCGCCCGGTTCCGGTCCCGTGGACATCTACGCCAACCAGATCCAGGCCAACATGGCCAATGACGACGGTGGCGGCATCCGTTTCCTGATGGCCGGCAACTTCCCGATGAATGTCTACAACAACATGATCGTCAACAACGTGTCCACCCACGAGGGCGGCGGCGTCGGCATCAACGACGCCCCGAACGTGCGGGTCTACAACAACACGATCATGAAGAACCTGACGACGGCCACAGCGGTGACCTCGGACGGCCAACCGGCCCCTGCCGGTCTGGCGACCTCGGCCAACAGCGATCAGCTGCAGGCCACACTGCCGGCCGGCTCGCCGACCTTCAGCAACCCGGTGTCGTTCAACAACATCTTCTGGGACAACCGGGCCGGCACCCGGGCAGGCACCACGGTCTCCGGCATCGGCCTGGCCGGCGCAGCCGACATCAACAACTGGGATCTCGGTGTGGCCGACGGTACCGGGGTGCTCGCGCCGACCAACTCGGTCGTCCAGCAGAGCGCGGCGTCCCACGCGTACACGACCAGCTCGAGCAACAGCTCTGTCGATCCGGCCGTGGCGTCGACCTATGACGTCTCGGTTTCCTTCGCCACCTGGCGTCAGAACCCTGCGTTCGTGGACGCCACTCTCGTCACCCTGGAAGCGCCCCCGAACCTGCTCGGCAACTACCACCTGGGCGCCTGCCCCGGCTCACCCGCCTGCAACCTCGGCGCGGCAAGCACAGCAGGCGTGAACGCGCCGGCCACGGACTTCGACAACCAGGCCCGGCCGGCACTGGGCGGCTTCGACAGCGGCGCGGACGAGTTCGGCGCGACGACTACGCCTCCGCCTGCCTCGGACCTGTACTTCTCGACAGCAGGAAACACCAACCCGCCCGGCGTGTCCGGGACCGCAGACGATGCCGACATCCACGTCTGGAACGGCACCGCGTTCAGCCGGTCGATCGATCTGTCTGCAGCGCCGTACAACGTCCCGAGCAGTGCTGACACGGATGGTTTCTCCCGAGTGGATGCCACCCACTTCTATGCCTCGTTCTCCGGGAATGTCACCCTGCCCGGGATCGGAAGCGTATCCGACGAAGACGTCGTGTACTTCGACGGCACCTCATGGTCGTTGTGGTTCGACGGCAGCGCGCACGGGCTCGTGGGCGGCATCGACATGGGCGCGATCAGTGTCGTCGGGAACACTCTGTACTTCACGACGAACAACGCGGCCGTGCCTCCGGGCGCGGGCGGCACCGGCGACAATGCCGACGTCTACCGCTGGAACGGTGGCAGCTCCTTCGTGCGTGTCCTGGATGCCACGGCGTCGCCGACCAACCTGCCGAACAGCGGGTCGGCCACCGGCGCGACCAACCCCAACGTCGACGGCCTCATCTGGCGGGACGCCACCCACTTCTACCTGTCGTTCAGTAACACGACCACCACGGTTCCGGGTGTCGGCGCGGTGGACGACGAGGACGTGGTCTACTTCGACGGCGCCTGGTCGATCTACTTCAACGGCGGCGCACACGGTCTGGACACGTCGGCCAACCTCGATCTGGACGCGATCTCGTTCGCCGGCGGCGCGCTGCCGCCGGCAGCACCGCCGGCCGGCCAGTCGCTGTTCTTCTCGACGCAAGGGAACAGCAACCCGCCCGGCGTCGGTGGCACCGCGGACGACGCGGACATCTACCGCTGGACCGGCAGCACCTTCGGTCGGGTCCATGACGTGACGACCGCACCATACGGCTTGCCGACCGGTGCCAATGTCGACGGCTACGACCGGGTCGACGACACCCACTTCTATCTCTCCTTCACCGGCCAGGTCACCGTGCCCGGTATCGGGAACGTGCAGGACGAGGACGTCGTCTACTTCAACGCGGGCACCTGGTCGCTTTACTTCGACGGCAGTGTCCACGGTCTGGGCGGCAACGACAACCTGGACCTCGACGCGATCAGCGTCGTCGGCGGAATCCTGTACTTCTCCACGGTGGGCAACTCGAACCCGCCCGGTGTGGGAGGTTCTGCAGACAACGGCGACATCTACAGCTGGAACGGCACCGCATACAGCAGGGTGATCGACAGGAGCACGGCGCCATACAACCTGCCGACCAACGCCGACATCGATGGCTTCGTGCGGGTCGACGCCACCCACTTCTACATGTCGTTCAGCGCCGGCAACACGACCGTCCCGACGCTGGGGGCGGTTCAGGACGAAGACGTCGTGTATTACAACAACGGAGTCTGGTCGGTCTACTTCGACGGCACCGCGCAGGGCCTCGGCGGCAACGGCGACTTCAATGTGGATGCCTTCGATGTCCCCTGACCCGATCGACAACGCACACCGCAATGGCACCTCCGATCCCAAGGGAGACACGGGAATGATCTTCAAACAGCCTTTCAGCCGACGCGACCTCCTCAAGTTCGCCGGCGGCGCGGTGGCCATCGTCGGGACCGGCGTCTGGGCGGGCAATATCCTGCTTCCCGAGGCCGCGAGTGCGGCCATCGGGGATCCCGATCTCTACCTGGCCGGGACGGACGGGTGGATCTTCCTCCCGAAGACCCCGGCCATCCCACCGTTCCACCCCGACGTGCTCGCGCCGGATCCGTTCACGACCTACATTTTCGGGTTCCGCAACGTCACGGGCCTGGGCGACACCCAGTTGACGAACCAGAAGAACAAGGCCCAGCACTCCGCTCCGATGTTCTGGACGAAGCAATTCGACCCTGCCCACCCGGTCGATTTCACCGTGCAACTGACGAACCTGGGCCTGGCGTTGCGGCCGGACCTGTTCGACGCCCACACCCTGCACTGGCACGGGTTCCGCAACGTGATCCCGTTCTTCGACGGTGAACCGTCCGGGTCGGTGGCCGTGAGGACCGGACGTGTCTTCTCCTACGTGTACCGGCCCCGCGAGCCGGGGACCTACATGTTCCACTGCCACGTCGAGGATGTCGAGCACGTCCAGATGGGCATGACCGGTCTGGTGTTCGTCCGTCCCCTGCAGGACGGCCAGAACATCGGTGGCCACACCCAGTTCATCTACAACGACGGTGACGGCTCGACCGGCTTCGACCGCGAGTTTGCGATGTTCCTGTCGGAGGTGTGGGCCGAGGCGCACTGGGCGGATGCTCATATCCAGCTGCCGCAGTGGAGCGATTACCGGGCCGACTTCGGCCTCCTCAACGGGCGGGTCTACCCGGACACCATCGCCCCCAATGCCCCGATCGATGCGGCGGCATCCATTCACGCTCTTGCAGTGCAGACCGACCCCGTTTCCGGCGACCTGGTCGCCCCCGTTGGGCATCCCGAGCTGCAATACCAGCCGCAGTCTTCGCTGGTGAACTGCAATGCCGGAGAGACGGTCGCGCTCCGGTTCGCGAACCTCGGATTCCGGGAGCAAGCGATGACCCTGGCCGGGATCCGGATGCGCGTGGTCGGCCGCGATGCCACCCCGATGCGTGGACGCGACGGCACCGACACGTCCTATGAGACCGAGACGATCAACATCGGCCCCGGTGAGAGCTTCGATGTGGTCTTCATCGCACCGGGGCACACGGGGCCGGGTTTCGACACGTACATGCTCTACAACCGCAACTACCCCGCGACGAACAACCTGGCCCCGGGCGGAATGGGTGGCCAGGCCACCGAGATCCGCGTGTACGCTCCCGGCGGCCTCCGCGCGCAGGCCTATCCGAACGACTTGGGAGTCTGAGAGCCATGATGAAAGGGAATGCCGTGCTGCCTGCGAAGATTCGCGCCCGCAGTGTGCGCCGGGCGGCGCTGCTGCTCGCCCTGACCCTGGTCGGGGCCACGATGGCCACGTTCACCCAGCCGGCGATCGCCGTGACCCCACCACGGGTCGGTATCGCCTGCACCACCGGGGTCGGGGGAGGTGCCACCACCCCGATCTTCAACCTGACGACCAGGACCGGATACATCAGCCTGCCCGACGGAAACACCGCCTTCATGTGGGGGTACTCCAGTGGGTTCGGCGCGTTCCAACACCCGGGTCCTGTGCTGTGCGTCAACGCCGGCGACACGGTCACCGTGATCTTGCGCAACACCCTGCCGGAGGCCGCCTCGATCGCCTTTCCGGGCCAGACGAATGTCCTGGCCAACGGGACCCCGGCGCAACCGGAGTCCACAGGCTCAAGCGCGATCACCTCGCTGACCACCACGGCCGCGGCCGGAGGCGGGACCGTCACATACAGCTTCGTGGCCGCCAACCCGGGCACCTTCGTGTACGAGTCGGGGACCAACCCCGAGAAACAGGTCCGGATGGGCCTGTTCGGGGCCCTGATCGTGCGCCCGTCGGCCGTTCCATCGGGTGGAGCGGCCGGCTCGGTCGCGAGCGAGTACGCCAACAACCGGGCGGACAGCCGCTTCAATCCCGCCGAGGAATTCATGGTGCTCCTGAGCGAGATCGACCCCTACCAGCACCAGGCGGTGGAGAACGGCAAGAGCTTCAACATGAACAACTACCACCCGCGGTATTGGCTGATCAATGGGCGCGGTTACCCGGACAGCATCGCCGACAACGGGGCCAGCTGGCTTCCGGCGCAGCCGTACGGTGCGCTCGCGCAGGTGGGTGAATTCGACCGCACGGCAGTCCCGGTCGACCAGCCCGGGATGGCCCGCTACCTGAACGTGGGCACCGAAGACTATCCGTTCCACCCGCACGGCAACAACGGCCTCGTCGTGGCCAGGGATGGCCGCCCGCTGGAGGGCCCGACGGGGGAGGACCTCGCCTTCGAGAAGTTCGCCATCAACATCGGCCCTGGGCAGACCTGGGACGTGATCTTCAAGTGGTACGACGCCGAGAATTACTCCCCGTCCAACCCGGTCCCCGTGACGGTTCCGTCGCTGGCCGACCAATCGATCGGCGTCTTCTACAGCGGAAGTCCCTACCTCGGGACCAAGGAGGCCCTGCCGCCCGGCATCCAGAGCGTGAACCAGTGCGGCGAGTACTACATCATCTCCCACAACCACGCCCTGTTCCAGATCACGTCGTGGGGCACGAACATGACCGGACCGATCACTTACATGCGCATCGATCCGCCGACGCCCAACAGCTGCGGTTGACCAGGAAGGGTGAAGAACCATGTCTCACCGGAAGAGCATGAAGAAAACCGTCTCCGCTCTCGTGACCGGGCTGGTGGCGGGAGGAGGGCTGGCCGTACTGGTGGCGCTCCTCGCGCCGGCAACGGCGGCACAGGCCGCAGCCGCGCCCTGCACCGCGCCGGGTGACCTGTACGCGGCCTCGGGATCCACGACCCTGGGGACCCAGAGCGTCGCTGTCTGGGGCTACAGCGCCACCGCCGGTTCCAGCGTGAGCCGGCCCGGCGGGCCGACACTGTGCGTCAACGCCGGCGACACGGTCACCGTCACGCTGCACAACCAGCTGACGGAAAGCACGGCCCTGCTCTTCCAAGGGCAGCAAATGGTGCCGGACCGCGTTGGTGCCGCACCAGGGGCATCCACCTCGTACACCTTCACGGCCAGCCGTCCTGGCACGTACCTCTATGAGGCCGGACTGGTTCCGAACGGCCAGCACCAGGTGGCGATGGGTCTCTATGGCGCGCTGATCGTCCGTCCCGCGATATCGGGTCAGGCATACGACGCGACCACCGCGTTCGACGACGAGGCAGTCCTGGTCCTCAGTGAGATCGACCCGGCACTCAACAACGCCGCCAACCCGGCGGCCTTCGACATGCGCAAGTACGCTCCCCGGTACTCCCTGATCAACGGGAAGGCCTACCCGAACACCGACCCGATCCCGGCGACGGCCGCGGGCAACAAAGTCCTGCTCCGGTACGTCAATGCGGGCAGCCTGTACCACTCACTGGCCTCACTGGGCACAGACCAGAAGGTCATCGCCCTGGACGGCAGTCCCCTGAAGTACTCGCGTCACTACATTGCGGAGACCTTCGGTCCCGGCCAGACGGCGGACGCCGTCGTCACGACCCCTGCCGCGACTGCCTCGCTGAACCGGTTGCCGATCTACGACGGCAGCCTGCTGCTGCACAACAGCAACGCGGCCGGCGCCGGCGGGATGCTCACCTTTGTGACGGTCCCCGCGAGCGGTGTGGCGGGGCCGGACACCAGCGGACCGGCCACCAGCTCTGTCGCTTTCGCGGCAGGCACCCTGAGCGCCACCGTCAATGACACCACCACCGGTGGGTCGAGCATCGCGGGGGCCGAATACTTCATCGACACCGTGACCGGCACGGGCCTCCCGATGACGAGCAGTGGGGCCGGCAGCGTGAACGTCACCGCCTCGGTGTCCATTCCCTCCGGCCAGCACATCGTCTACGTGAGAGGCCAGGACTCCGTCGGCAACCGGGGGTTCTTCAGCTCTGTGCTGGTCACCGGCGGCGACGCCACCGGACCGACCACGAAGTCCCCGTCACTGGCACCCAGTCTCACGAACGGGGCAGGGGCTGCCGTCATCGCCGTCCACGCCACCGGGGACGACACCGCGACAGGCGGCTCGAACATCACTGCGGCCGAGTACTTCATCGATGCCGTCGGACCCAATGGTTCGGGACCGGCGCTGGCGGTCAACACTGCCGCACCGACCGCCAGCCTGGACGCCACCATCCCTGCGGCGACCGTGAACGCGCTCGCCGAAGGCACCCATGTCGTCTCGGTCCACAGCCAGGACGCAGCGGGCAACTGGGGCGCGCCGGTCACCATCAGCCTGGTGGTCGACAAGACCGCGCCCACCACCTCGGGCGTCTCGGTAGCGCCGACACCCAACAACGGCACGCTCGCGTTCAACGGCAGCCCTTCGGCCATCCGGGTGACCGTGGCGACCATGGCCGATCCGATCGCGGCCACCGTGAACAGCACCATCAGTTCAGCCGAGGCATTCCTCGACACGGTCACCGCCAATGGCTCAGGCATCGTGGTCAGGGCAACGGACGCCGTGTACAACAGCCCCTCCGAGGCCGGCTACTTCGAGATCCCACTGGCAACCATCGCCCTGCTCGCAGACGGCAACCACACCATTTCGGTGCATGCGAAGGATGCGGCGGGTAACTGGGGTGCGGTGGCGACGACGACCCTGGTGATCGATAAGGTCAAGCCTGCGGTGAGTGCGGTCACGGTGA
>NZ_SOFS01000033.1 GCF_004402235.1 Cryobacterium glucosi | reverse complement strand
AAGTGGTGATCGATCGCCATCTGGCGCACCTTCGGGTCGATGTGGGTCAGGCTGCCGAACTTGTAGGCGTCATCCTGGAACGTGTTCGAGTTGACCGTGCCGAGCGTGAGGCCCTTCTCCGCGGCGAACTCGCGCAGACCGGTGTAGTCGTCGACCTTGTCCCACGGGATGTGCAGGGCCACCTTCGGCGAAAGGCCGGTGACCTGGTGCACCTGCGCGGCGTCGGAGATCTTCTCCTGGATGGTGCGCGGAGTTCCGGGCGTGCCGAACACCTTGAACCGGGTGCCGGAGTTGCCGAACGCCCAGGACGGCAGTTCGATGACCTGCCCCTCGAGCTGGGCCAGGGTGTCGGGGCTGATGCTCACGTTGTGCTTCTTTCGGTCGGGGCAGCGGATGCGGCGGCGAGGGAGTCGAGTTGGTCTTCCAGATTGAAGATCTCGGTCAGTTGGAGGAAACCGGTGTCTGGGGCACCGTCGAGGGCGACGAAGAAGTCGCCCATCTCGGCCTGCCAGCGGGCGTTGACCTCGGTTGCGGCCATGCCCGCCTGGGCGGCGGCGAGGCTCGCGGTCTCGAAGTAGCCGATCAGCAGCCCGTCGTCGCGCAGGAAAATGGAGTAGTTGTTCCAGCCCGTGCTCTTGAGGGCCAGCAGCATGTCGGGCCAGACTGCGGCGTGGCGACGACGGTATTCGGGGATCAGCTCCGGCTTGACCTGGAGCTGGAAGCACACGCGGTGCTGGGTATCGCTGCTCGACATTGAGGTTCCTTGCTGGTTCGGATTCCGAAAATGAATCGATTCAAGTTTGCCGTGCGGAGCGCATTCCCGCAAGGCCGCGGGACGGATGCAACCGGCATCCGCCCCGCAGCCGACTCGCGCGGGCACTGCGATACTGCGGGTGATACGGGGTTGTGCGCGTGGAACGACCTAGAAGTTGAAGTCCGCGATGTTCTCCTTGGTGAATGTGAACGGCTCGCCGAGGAGCACGGTGGCATCCTTGCCGACGGTGAATTCGCCGAGGGCGCCTGCGGTGAACTTGTCGCCTTCCTTGCCGGTGATGGTGCCGTCGATCAGGGCCTTGGCGCCGTAGGCGGCGAGGTAGCCGAGGTCGGCCGGGTTCCAGAGCGCGAATGCCGTGACCGTGCCGTCGTTGACGTAGTCACGCATCTGGTTCGGCGTGCCGAGACCGGTGAGCGCGACCTTGCCCTTGTACTGCGAGGTCTGCAGGTAGCGGGCCGCCGCTGCGATGCCGACCGTTGTGGGCGAGATGATGCCCTTCAGGTTCGGGTGCGACTGGAGCAGGGCCGCCGTCTTGTCGAAGGAGGTCTGGTCATCGTCGTTGCCGTAGACGGTGTCGACGAGCGTGACGTTCGGGTGGTTCGCGGCGAGTTCCTTCTTCATCGTCTCGATCCAGGCGTTCTGGTTGGTCGCGTTGGCCGAGGCGGAGAGGATGGCGACCTCGCCGGTGTCGCCGATCTGCTTGGTGATCAGGTCGACCTCGATCTTGGCGATGCCGTCGGCCGTGGCCTGGTTGATGTACAGGTCGCGGTACTGCGGGTCGGTGTCCGAGTCGAAGGTGACGACCTTGGTGCCGGCCGCTCGGGCCTCGTTGAGGGCGCTGCCGATCGCCGTGGGGTCGTCGGCGGAGATGATGATCGCGCCGACTCCCTGCTGGGTGAGCGTGTTGATGAAGCTGACCTGGGCATCGGCCGCGGCGGTCGCCGGGCCGACCTCGGCGTAGGTTCCGCCGAATTCGGTGATCGCCTTGGATCCGCCCTTGTCGGAGGTGTCGAAGTATGCATTGCCGAGGTTCTTCGGCAGGAACGTGATCGCGTAGTTCTTGTCGCCGGAGCCGGACGCAGCTGCACCGGTGGAGGTGTCGGTCGAGGCCGAACTGGAGCATCCGGTGGCGAGGAGGGCGATGGCTGCGACGCCGGCGACGAGCGCGACAGCGCGGGCGCCGTGGCGCCGGGTGGTGGTGGAAGGAGACATCGTTGTGCCTTTCAGGTGGGGTGAAGCGGATGTTGGTGGTCGGGCGAGGGAACGGAGCGGTTACTGCTTCTGTTTCTCTGGCGTGGCACGACGGAAACGCAGGCTGCGGAACCACGACAGAAATCGGGGGGAGAGCACGGACAGGATCAGCAGGGCGCCGGTGATGATGTTGATGACGTCCGAGCTGACATTGGCGAGGCGGAGCGCGCTCTGCAGCACGCCGATCAGGAGCACGCCGGCGATGACGCCGTGGATGGCGCCCTTGCCGCCGAAAATGGACACTCCACCCAGGAGGACCGCGGCGATGACCGACAGCTCGAGTCCCATCGCATTGTCACCGCGAGCGCTGCCGTAGCGGAAGGTCCAGTAGATTCCGGCGAGCGCGGCGATCAGCCCCGTGAGCATGAAGGCGACGACCTTGGTCCGGTTGACGTGCACTCCGGAGAAGTGCGCGGTCTCCGTGCTGAAGCCGATCGCCACGATTCCGCGGCCGAAGGGGGTGAAGTGCAGGAGAGCGACGAAGACCACGATCAACGCGACGACCAGCACCATGGCGACGGGGATGCCGGTGCTGCCGAACTTCGACTGGGCGAGGCCGGTCCAGAACGCCGGGAAGCTCGTGACGGCGGTCGTCCCGAGCAGGCCGACGGCGATGCCGCGATAGAGGGCGAGCGTGCCGATGGTGACCGCGAGCGAGGGCAGGCCGACCACGGTGACCAGGAGCCCATTGATCAGGCCCGCGACGAGGCCCATCACCAGGCAGGCGACGATGGCGACCGGGACCGGCCAGCCGGCCTGGGTCAGGATACCGAGCAGGACACTGCTCAGGCCGAGCGTGCTTGCGACGGAGAGGTCGATCTCGCCCATCATGATCACGAGGGTCATCGGCAGGGCGATCATCAGGATCGGCGCGACGTCGAGGAGCAGGAAGCCGAGCGTCGTGGTGGTGCCGAAGCGTCGCACCTCGAGCGAGGCGATCACGATCACGAGGATGAGGGCGACGATGACCGCCATCTCGCGGGTGAGGAGCAGGCGCATCCAGAAGGGTCGACCGTACTCGGCGTAGACGCGCGTGCCGGTCCGGCTGTCGGCCGGGGCGGAGATGGTCATGCGGAGACCTCCCGTTCTGAAATGAGTTGGCGGGAGAGTCGGAGCGAGAGGACCCGGTCGAGCACGATAGCGCCGATGATGAGGGTGCCCACGACCGCCTGCTGCCAGAAGTCGGGGATGCCCAGGATGGGCAGGGCACGGTTGATGGTGAGCAGCAGGACCGCACCGATGGCCGCGCCGTAGACGGTGCCGCTGCCGCCGAAGATCGCGACGCCGCCGATCACGGCAGCGCCGACGGCCTGCAGCTCGAGCCCGGTGCCCGTCTGCGAGTTGGTCGTTCCGTAACGGGCAGCGAAGAGCACGCCGGCGAGCCCGGCGAGGGCGCCGCAGAGCAGGAAGGCGACGAGGATGCGACGGGTGACGCCGAGTCCGTAAAGCTGCGCGGCATCGGGATCCGAACCGATCGCGTAGAGCTCCCGACCGCCTCGCTGGTTGCGCAGGTACCAGCCTGCGACGAGCACCACGATCAGCGCGATGATCGTGAGGTACGGCACGAAGAGCAGCGCACTCGTGCCGAGGGCGAGGAAGTCCTTGGGCAGGTCGGACGCGTTCACCCGGTTGCTGCCGGCCCAGAGCACGTTGATGCCCCGGTAGGCATACAGGGTTCCGAGCGTGATCACGAGGGCCGGCACCTTGCCGAACGCGACGAGCGCGCCGTTGAGCAGGCCGAGCGCAGCACCGAGTGCCATGCCTGCGGCGAAGACGACGATGATCGGGATGCCGGGCACGTCGATGAAAAGGCGCCCGGTCAGGTAGGCCGTCAGTCCGACGACAGAGCCGACCGAGAGGTCGACCGATCGGGTGATGATCACGATCGCCTGGCCGACGGCCACGAGCACGAGGATCGACGGGGTGAGGAGCAGGTCCCGGAATCCGTCCTGGCTGAAGAGGAAACTCGGGTTCTTGATCGTGGTGATGAGCACAACGATCACGAGGGCGGCGAGGATGCCGGTCTCGCGGGAACGCAGGAAGGTGCGCAGACCGCGCTGGAACGCTCCGCCGCCCGCTCCGGTGGGCGTCTGGGTGCTGGTTGTCGTGGTCACTGGATGGACTCCGTTGAGTGGGTGGCAGCGAACATGATGGACTCGGCCGTGGCATCCGCCCGGGAGATCTCCGCGGTGATGCGGCCTTCGCGGACGACGAGCACGCGGTCGGCCGTACCCAGGATTTCCGGCAGTTCCGAGGAGATCATCACGATCCCGAGGCCCTCACCCGCGAGCTGCGAGAGCAGGCGATGCACCTCGGCCTTGGTTCCGACGTCGATCCCGCGGGTGGGTTCGTCGATGATGAGCACCTCGGGGTTCGTCGACAGCCACTTACCGAGCACGACCTTCTGCTGGTTTCCGCCGGAGAGCGTGCCGACCTCGGTGTCGAGGGCGTTCGTCTTGACCTCGAGGCGGCCGGCCCAGTCCTTGGCGGCCCGGTTCTCGAGGCTCGAGTCGATGAACCCGAAGCGACTGAGCCGGGTACGGGTCGAGAGTGTCAGGTTGCGGGCGACGGATGACTCGAGCACGAGGCCCTGCTTCCGGCGGTCCTCGGGCACGAGGGCCATTCCGGCAGCCATGGCCGCGGTCGGGTTGAGCTTCGGAACGGACTTCCCGTGCATCCGCACGGCTCCGGAGTCGTAGCGGTCGACGCCGAAAACGGCACGGACGATCTCGCTGCGACCGGCGCCGACGAGGCCCGAGAGCCCGACGATCTCGCCGGACCGCACCGTGAAGGACACATCGTGGAAGACACCGGCGGAGGTCAGCCCCTCGACTTCGAGCAGCACGTCGCCGACAGGGGCGACCTCCTTCGGGAACAGGTCGGTGACCTCGCGGCCGACCATCCTGCGCACGATCTCGTCGACGCTCGTGGACTGGATCGCATCGGTCGAGATGTATTGCCCGTCGCGCATGACCGTGATGGTGTCGCAGAGGGCGAAGACTTCGTCGAAGCGGTGCGAAATGAAGACCAGGGCGCGGCCCTCGTCACGCAGGCTGCGGGCGACGGCGAAGAGCCGGTCGACCTCGACGCCGCTGAGGGCTGCGGTGGGTTCGTCCATGATCAGCACCCGGGCGTCCACCGAAATGGCCTTGGCGATCTCGATGATCTGCTGGTCGGCGATCGACAGCCCCTCGGCCGGGCGGTCGGGGTCGATGCGCACCGCGAGGCGGGTGAACAGTTCCTCGGCCTCAGCGCGCATGGCCTTGCGGTCGATCCGGCCGAAGCGCTGGGTCGGCTGGCGACCCATGAAGATGTTCTCCGTGACCGAGAGGTCGGGGAAGAGGGTGGGCTCCTGGTAGATGACCGCGATGCCGGCCGCCTTGGCCTCGGCCGTCGAGCGGAAGTCGACGCTTTCGCCGCGGAGCAGGAAGTCCCCCGCGTCGCGCTGGTAGAGTCCGGCGACGATCTTGACGAGGGTCGACTTGCCCGCGCCGTTCTCGCCCACGAGGGCGTGGATGGAGTTCATGTGCACGGTGAGGTCGGCGGACGTCAGCGCGACGACCGATCCGAAGGCCTTGGCCACTCCACGCAGTTCGAGGGCCGGCGGGCCGGAATTACTGGGGCTGATCGACATTGATAGGTCCTGACCTCCACATTGAGGAACGCTGGGGAAACGCGCGAGCGGGCGTTGAATCGTTTTAATTCTGCGAACACAGGGAAATCTATTTCGATGCCACCGCAGCTGTCAAGTAACAACTGCGTAACGACGAGCTATTCTCGGAGCATGGTGGCAGCGGGCCGAACAAACCCCGACCCGCCGCGAAAAACACCGCGCGGATGCCGGTGGCTGGATATCCGCGCCCCGATCTGACACGATTCATCGTGGCCCCGTGCGGCCCGATCTGGAGAAGACCCGATGTCCGTAAGCGTGCGTGAGGTGGCCGCGACTGCCGGCGTGTCCGTCGGCACGGTGTCGAATGTGCTCAATCGCCCGGACAAGGTTTCCCCGAGCACCGTCGAACGCGTCCAGGCGGCGATCAGCCAGCTCGGTTTCGTGCGCAACGACGCAGCCCGCCAATTGCGTGCCGGTCGCAGCCGGAGCATCGGCCTCGTCGTCCTCGACGTCGCCAACCCCTTTTTCACGGATGTCGCGCGCGGCGCCGAAGACCGCGCAGCCGAGGACGGCCTCACGGTGCTCCTGGGCAACAGCGACGAGAACCCGGGGCGCCAGAGCGCCTATCTCGACCTCTTCGAGGAACAGAGGGTGCACGGCGTGCTTATCTCACCCCTCGGGGACGTCGGCGACCGCCTCTCGCGGCTCCGCGCCCGCGGCACACCGACCGTGCTCGTGGACCGCGAGATCGCCGACCGGAGCTTCTCGTCCGTCGCCGTCGATGACGTGGCCGGCGGATACCTCGCCGTGAGCCACCTCGCCGCCATCGGACGGACCCGGATCGCCTTCGTCGGCGGGCCCCACAGCATCCGCCAGGTCGTCGACCGGCTCGAGGGCGCCCGCAAGGCCGTCGCCGAGCACCCGGGGGTCGTCCTCGAGACGATCGACACGGACTCGCTCTCGGTGCTGCAGGGGCGGTCCGTCGGTGAACAGCTCCTCGCCCGCCCGGCGGGAGAACGCCCGGACGCCGTCTTCGCGGCCAACGACCTGCTCGCGATGGGCGTGCTCCAGGCACTGAATATGCTCGGCGACGTACGCGTCCCCCGCGACATCGCCCTGATCGGATACGACGACATCGCCTTCGCGTCCGCTGCCGTTGTACCGCTTTCGTCGATCCGCCAGCCGAGCGCCCTGATCGGGTACACGGCCGTCGACCTGCTGATGCGCGAGGCGGAGGGCGGCGAGGACTTCGAGCACGAGCAGATCCAGTTCCAGCCCGAGCTCATCATCCGCGAGTCGACCGCCGGCTAGGCGAGACATCCGCCTGCCCGCACCCGCTTCGCGCCCGCCCGCGCGCCGGTTTCCGCTGCCCGCGCCCCGTGACGACGGAAACCGCGCCGGTTTGCGCAGGTCGCGCCCGCTCTTTCGGGCGCGACCTGCGCAAACGGGCGCGGCGGCGAAGACCGGGGCGCTGGATCCGGCTAGAAGTGCATGTTCATCGCGACCGGTTCCCCGACGACGGATGCTTCGACGACTGACTCCTCGGCGACGACGTCTTCCGGGTAGCGTTCGGCTTCGATCTGCTGGAGGCTCTTACCCTGGGTGTGCGGCGCCCAGACGGCTCCGACCACGAGCGAGACGGCGAGGAAGCCGATCAGGATGAGGCCGAGCCAGGACAGCCCGATCGAGGTCAGCAGGATCGGGAAGACCATGCTGAGCAGGCCGACCATGATCCGGGCGACGAAGAACAGGATGCCCTGCGCGCTCGCCCGGTACTCGGTCGCGAAGAGCTCGCTGGCCCAGAGGCCGTAGAAGGCCTGGGCGCCGATGCCGGCCGCGACGCCCCAGAGCACGGCGAAGGAGAGCAGCGCCGGCATGGTCGGTTCGGCGAAGACGAGCACGGCCCAGGCAGCGATGCCCAGAAGCGAACCGACGATGTAGAGCATGCGGCGGTTGAACCTGTCCGCGAGGCGCATGAAGCCGAAGTAGGTCGTGGCCACCGTGAGACCCCAGACGAGCGCCTGGAGCAGGTACTGCTCCGTGGCGCTCTCGACGCCCGCGGCGGCGTAGACCCGCGGCATGAAGATTCCGGCCTGTCCTGCGACTATATTCCAGAACGAGTACACGCCGATCAGGAAGAAGATCGCGGTGATGTTCGCCTTCTTGCTGAAGAGCGCCTTGACGCCGTGGAAGACGTTGGTGGATGTCGCCTTCGCGTTGGATTCCTTCCAGATGGCCGTCTCCGGCAGTCCCTGCCGCATGTACCAGGTGATGAAGGCCACGACGAAGAGCTCGGCGAAGATGAGCCGGCTGCCGAGGAGGCCGAGGGGCTCGACCGCGACGGCGAGGAGGAAACCGATCAGCGGGCCGCAGGACCAGGCGAGCTGGGCGGCACCGACGTGCTTGGCGCGCTGCCCGGCCGGCGCCTGCTCGGAGAGGTAGGTCCACGAGGCCGGAACACCGGCCCCGACGGCGATACCGGTGATGATGAAGGCGAGCAGCAGCATCCCGTAGCTCATCGCGAACACGGCGAGGGCGACGCCGATCATATAGACGATGAGGTCGTAGGTATAAATGAACTTGCGACCGTACTTGTCGCACAACGGGCCGCCGATGAGCGCACCCGCCGCCGCACCGAACGCGTTCGCGCTCAGGGCCGCGAGCAATCCGACCGCGAAGTCGTCGATCCCGAACTCCTTCTGCCAGAGCGACAGGCTGGTTGCGATCGCGATGATCGATCCCGCTTCGATGTAATTGGACATCGCCACCGAGATGGTGGCTTTCATTCCGGTTGTGCTTTTGTTTCCAATTCGGACCACGAATGGTCCTCCTTTGCTCTCGTCATTGATGCAGAGGCTCGTGGCCTCGGCTTCGAGGACGCGATGCGGTGGCGCCGGTGGCGCCGCACTGTTCATTGAATGAAACGATTCAATGAGGTGTCCCAGCAGACTACGTCACAATCGTGTGCCTGCCTAACCATTTCGGGTGCGCCGTGACCGGGGGCGACGACCCGGGGGGAACCGGGGAGTTGACGCGCTGTGGTTTCCGGAGTTATAGTCGAGATAGTTGAAACGATTCAATTACCACGAAGACGAGGACATCCCATGAGCTTTGCCAGTCGCGAACTCCGCGAAGAAATCCTGTACTGGTGCAAGGAGTCGGTGCGTACCGGACTCAACTTCAACACCCAGGGCAACATCTCGATTCGCCTGCCCGAGCATGACGCGATCGTCATTACGCCCTCCGGCATCCGCTACGACGTGCTGACGGTCGACGAGATGGTCGTCGTCGGCTATGACGGCGTCGTCATCGAGGGGGACCTGTTCCCGTCGACCGAGACGGATGTCCACCTCGCCCATTACCGCCGCCGCCCCGACATCAACGCGATCGTGCACACCGAGTCGCCGTACGCGAACATGTTCGGCGCCGTCGGCAAGACCATCGACCCCGTGCTGCTGAACATGGTGCTCTACGCCAAGGGCGCCGTGCGCATCATGCCGTTCGAGTTCTCCACCAACAAGGACTTCGGCGAGCTCAGCGCCGCGCTCATGGGCGACGACACGAACGCCGTCGTCTGGGGCAACCACGGCATGATCTCGGTCGGCGAAGACGTCGCCGGCGCATTCAAGGTCGCCGTCGCGGTCGAGGCCAACGCGCAGGTGCTCTATGGGGCCCTGCAGCTCGGCACCCCGAACATCCTCGAGCTCGAGAAGATCGTCATCCCCGAGGGTGCGCGCCTGCCCTAAGCGGCATTCGGCACCCGATGTGCGGCGGCCCCGAGCGGGCCGCCGCCGCGCTCAACCTCAGCAGTATCCACAGACATACCCACAGAGAAGTGACCCCATGACGGTATCCGCAGAAACCCTTCGCCTCCTGGAAAGCCAGGCCATCGAGCTCCCGTCGTGGGCGTTCGGCAACTCGGGCACCCGCTTCAAGGTCTTCTCGACCCCCGGCACGCCGCGCACCCCCCAGGAGAAGATCGCCGATGCCGCAACGGTCAACAAGTTCACCGCGCTTTCCCCGAGCGTCGCGATCCACATTCCGTGGGACAAGGTCGACGACTATGCGGCGCTCGGAAAGTACGCCGAAGACCTCGGCGTCACGCTCGGCACGGTCAACTCGAACACGTTCCAGGATGACGCCTACAAGTTCGGCAGCCTGACCCACATCGACCCGAAGGTGCGCCAGATGGCGATCGATCACCACTT
>NZ_SOFS01000014.1 GCF_004402235.1 Cryobacterium glucosi | reverse complement strand
CGCGGGACCCGGCCGCGGCATCCCCCGCGGTGGCGACGGGCACGGATGCGGAGCGGGACGCGGCGGCGGCCTTCGCGGCCCCGGCGCGGCGCCGGCGGCGGAGCGCGAGGTTCAGGCTGCGGTTGCCGCGGGCGAGCACCTCGATGTCGGGGGCGGTGCTGTGCGCGCTGAGCTCATCGGCGCGACCGGCGTGGATGCCGCCGAGGAGGGGGTCGACGAGCCGGTCGAAGACCTCGTGGCCCATCCGCGGGACCACAATCTCGGCGATCGTGGGATCGGCCGGCAGGGTGCGCCCGGCGGGGAGCACGAGGTCGAGGAGTGCCCGGGCGAAGCCGAGCGGGGAGAGCAGGCGTGACCGGAGCAGCGGCAGCAGTCGGTCGGGGATGCCGAACACGGTTCCTGCGGGCAGCGTGCGGAGGCGTCCGCGGGACCAGATCCGCGATCCCCCGCTCGCGGGTGCGACGACGAGGTCGGCGAGGCCCAGGTCGGTGAGGAGGTTCACGGCGACGGGTGCGCGCACCATCAGCGCATCGGGGCCGGCGTCGACCGAGTGCCCGGCGAAGTCCTCGGTGATGATCTTGCCGCCGAGGCGGGGGGAGGCCTCGAGCACGGTGATCAGGACCCCGTCCCCGAGAGACTGGTGCAGATAGTGGGCTGTCGCCAGTCCGCTGATTCCGCCGCCGACGATGACGACCCGGGGTCGAGAGAGCACGTATGGTCCTTCCGTTGCCGGTGGACCGGCACAGTCGGAAGGCTGGAGCACACCGTTCCATCGATCCTACGGCTCGGCAGGAAAGGCTTTTCCGACACTAGTGTCGGCGGCCCGTTCTGCCGCGCCCCCGTGACCCGAGACCGCAGGAGCGCCTACTTGGCGTGCGCCTCGGTCTTCTGCAGCTGCCACTCGAGGTCGTCTGGCGAGAGATTGGCGTCGCGGAAGGCATCCGTCAGCGGCAGCTGCAGGCGCAGGTCGGTGCCGAGGCAGAGGGCGGCGTGGCCGGACTTCAGCTTGAAGTCGAGCACGTGGCCGCCGGCGCTGCGGTCGTCGGTGACGAAGTGGGCGTGGCAGCCGGGAACGCCGATGCCCTGCTCGTAGAGCGGGGTGCGGAAGCCGACGATCGTGCCGGTCACGTTGTGCAGCTCGACGATCGCGTCCTCATCTGTGGCCTCGACCATCGGGCGATACGGCTTCTCCTGCTTGACGACCGTGCGCATGGTGATCCACTCGAACTCGGCGTCGATCCGCAGCGCGTACATGTAGTTCTCCGACGAGGTCATGCGGTCGATGAAGGCGGATGCCTCCGCGCGCAGGACACCCTCCGGCAGATCGCTCTCGACGTGAGGGACGAAGTTCGTGACGACCGCGTACGGGGTGTGCGCGCCGAGATCGGCCTTGGAGACTCCGCCGTCGGCACGCAGCTGGTAGCAGCTGCCGTCGAGGATCAGCATCTCGCCGTCGAGCCCGTTGAAGGTGCCGATGCCGAAGCTGCCGTGGCCGAGCAGGTCGCGCACGGTCATCTCGCCCTCGTACACACCGTCGAGCAGGGCGCTCATCAGGCTCGTCTGGAAGATCTCGTGTCGGGAGACCGTGAATTCACTCACTGCAGCACATCGCTTTCCAGATCAGCCATGAGCTCATCCCGGTTGTTTCGGTAGTCGACGCGCACGTCGATGATGCTCGGCCCTGGCTCGGCCATGGCCTGTTTCAGCACGCCCGCGAAGTCGTCGAGGTGCGTGACCCGGTAGCCGTGGGCGCCGAAGGATTCGGCGTACTTGACCGCGTCGTAGTCGCCGAGCTGCACGCCGGAGGTGCGGCCGTACTTGCCCTGCTGCTGGAACGCGACCATGTCGTAGGTGCCGTCGTTGAAGATCACGTGGGTGAACGTCGAGCCGAGGCGCACCGCGGTCTCGAGTTCCATCGCCGAGTAGAGGAACCCGCCGTCGCCCGAGACGGAGACGACCGGGGTGCCCGGCCGCACGAGGGTCGCGGCGATCGCCCACGGAAGGGCGACGCCGAGGGTCTGCTGCCCGTTGGAGAAGAGCAGGGCACGCGGGTGATAGGTGCGGAAGTGCCTGGCCATGTAGATGTAGTGCGACCCCACGTCGCAGAGCACGGTCGTGTCATCGGGCAGCAGGTTGCGCATCGCGAGGGTCAGGGCCGCGGGGTGCACACCCTCCGACTCGTCGTCGTTCCAGTGCGGTTCGTCGGCCTCGGCGAGGCGGGCCCGTTCGGTGGCGACGACAGCGGATGCCGCGGCACTGAGCTCGAGGCCGTCGATCTGCCGGGCGAGCGCGTCGATGGTCTCGGCGACGTCGCCGCGCAGCTCGACCGTCGGGCGGTAGTAGTCGTCGAGGTCTGCGGAGAGCTCGTCGAGGTGGATGATCCGGCGCTGGTGGTCCTTGTTCCACTTCGAGGGCTCGTACTCGACGAAGTCGTAGCCGATCGCGAGGATGAGGTCGGCCTTGTGCAACAGGATGTCGCCCGGCTGGTTGCGGAACAGGCCCACCCGGCCGAGGTAGTGCTCTTCGAGCTCGTGGGACAGCACGCCGGCCGCCTGGAACGTCTCGACGACGGGCAGGTCGGCGACGCCGAGAAGGCGATGCAGGGCAACGGTCGCGCGGTCGGACCCTGCACGTGCGCCGGCTAGGATGACCGGGAACTTCGCACCCTTCAGAAGTGCGGCCGCGCGCGTGACACTCTCCGCCGGGGCGGCGCCGAGGCGCGGCACCCAGTGCGGTCCCGTCATCGACACGGTCGTCGTGTCGACGAGCACGTCACACGGGAGCACGACGGCGGCGGCGCCCTTGGGCTCCTGGGTCGCGCGTCGGAACGCGTTGGCGATGGCCTCCGGCACGTTGTCGGCGACGCTGACCTCGCCTGCGGACTTGGTCACGGCGGAGAGCATGCCGACGGCGTCCATGGACTGGTGGGTGCGCTTGAGCCGGTCGGCGCGGGAGACCGCGCCGCAGATCGCGACCATCGGGTCGCCCTCTGTCGTGGCCGTGAGCAGGCCGGTCGCGAGGTTGGAGGTGCCGGGCCCGCTCGTGACGAGCACGACCCCGGGCTGGCCGCTCAGCCGGCCGACGGCCGCGGCCATGAAGGCCGCATTCTGCTCGCGCCGGCAGACGATGAGTTCGGGGCCGTCGTCGACGAGGGCGTCGTAGACGGGGTCGATCTTGGCGCCGGGAACGCCGAACACCCATTTCACCCCGTGGGCCTTGAGCACCTCGACGACCCGGTCGGCCGAGCGCCGGGGCGCGGCGGGCGCGCCGAGGCCATCCGTTATCGAGGGGACCGCGGAATGAGGATCGGTCTGGACGCGGGCATCCGCCTGGATCGGGGCGTCCGCCACGGGGCCGCTGCCCAGGACAGTTGAATTGTTCGTCACGTCATGCCTTCCGGTTCGCCGTTCGAGCGGCTCCCTGTATCTATCGTCCCGCTCCGACAGATAAGAAACAACGCCGAATGGTGATGGAAACGATCTGTAAATGAGATGATGCACGAGTGGATGTGCGACAGTTCGAATTCTTCAGCGCGGTGGCGAGCGAACTGAGCTTCACGCGCGCCGCCGACCGACTCACGATCGCGCAGTCCGCGGTGTCCGCAGGGGTGCGGTCGCTCGAGAACGAACTCGGCGTCGAGCTCTTCGACCGCAGCCGCAGGCAGATCCGGCTCACCTCGACGGGCGAGCTGTTGCTGCCCAAGGTGCGCGAGGCGCTCGATGCCGTGAACGGGGTGCGCGATGCCGCCGAGGAGACCACCCACGCGATCACGGGGTCGATCGTGATCGGCCTGATGACCTCGGTCACCCTCGTCAACGTGCCGCGACTGCTCGGGCTGTTCCGCACCGGCCACCCGGGGGTCGGGGTGCGGCTGCGCGCGGCCAGGCGCGGTTCGGCCGGGCTCCTCGACGAGCTCGCGACCGGCGAACTCGACCTCGCCTTCCTCGCGCTCAGCGGACCCGTGCCCACCCAGCTCGTGGCCGCGCCGATCTCCTCCTCGCCGATGGTGCTCGTGGTCCCGGCCGATCACCGCCTCGCCACGGCCGGGCACGTCGGCCTCGACCATCTCGACGACCTCGCCCCCGAGGAATTCATCGACCTGCCGCCCGGCTACGCGAGCCGGCAGATCGTGGACGAGACCTTCGCCGCGGCCGGCCTCGAACGCCGGGTGATGATCGAGGTCTCCGACATCGGCACCGCCGCCGAATACGTGACCAACGGGCTCGGCGTCGCCCTGCTGCCCGAATTCGCCGCCCGGGACGCCCGCAACGTGCGACGCCTCCCCGTCGCGGGCATGCCCGACTTCACCGTCTACCTCGCGGCGTCGCGCACCCGGCGGCTCTCGGCGGCGGTGCGGGCCTTCATCGACCTGGCCCTCGCCGACGACGAGACCGGCGCGATCCGGTGATGCGGTGATGCGCTGATGCCCCGGCTCGTCGTGGTCCTCCCGCTCACGCCGCTCGCTGTCGGCGCCACCTTCCTGGTGCGCGACTGGCCCCTGCACGTGACGGTGCTGGCGCCGTTCCTGACGGATGCCGCGCCCGGCGCGATCAGGGAGGCTCTCGCGGCCTCGGCATCCGCCGTGCCCGCGCTGAGCGTGGTCGCCGGCGGCGCGGAACGCTTCGGGCGCCGCCACGACATTCCCGTGACCGTGCTCGAACCCGACCCCGGGCTGACCGCGCTGCACGACCTCGTGGTCGCGGCCGTGCGGCCGTTCGCGACTGCGCCAGGGGAGGCGGCGTTCACCGGAACCGAGTTCCGGGCGCACGTCACCGACAAGCACCACGCGCGGGTGAATACCGGCGACATCCTCGAACTCGGCCAGATCGCTCTCGTCGACATGGCGCCCCGGGCCGACCCGGCCGGTCGCGCCGTGCTCGCGACGATCCCGCTGCGCCCGCGCTCTCACTCGGCCCGCCCCTAGCTTCGGCGGCCGGCACGCGTCGCGCGTCACGTGTCGCAACCCAGCGCAGGCGCGCCCGTTGCGCCGCTTCGCGCCAGGCATGCCGGGCGCGAAGCGGCGCAGGGGGTGCGCGAGGAGAAAAGCTGCGTCAGGCGGCGAGCGGATGCGCCGCGAAGAACCTGAGGACGGCATCCGTCGCCCACGCGCTCTCGAGGAAGTAGCCGTGCCGGAGCCCGGGCAGCTCCCCGAATGCGGCATTCGGAATATGTTCGGCGAGGCGTTCGCCGTTCCCGGGAGGAGTGACCTCGTCGGCGTCGCCGTGCAGCACAAGCGTCGGCGCGGTGATCCCGGGGAGGTGGTCCCAGGCGTCGTGCGCGGTGCTCGCGCCGAACAGGAGGCGCCGGGTGTGGACCGAGGTCGGTCGTACGAACGTGGCCGCGACGAGCTCCGGGTGGGACGCGATGAAGGCATCCGTGAAGAACAGCGGACCCATGGAGAGCGCGTCGCCCCGGGCCATGCGCTGGGCGACGTCAGCCGTGCGGGTCAGACCCCGGTCATCGCCGCCGCTCGTCGCGCCGAGCACGAGGGCGCCCAGGCGATCGGGGTGGTTGATCGCGAACCACTGCGCGACCCGGCCGCCCATCGAGTGCCCGTACACGTGCGCCCTGTCGATCCCCGCGGCGTCCAGAGCGGCGACGATGTCCTCGGCGAGCGCCGCCGTCGTGAAGCGCGCGTCGGCGCCGGGCTCGCTGTCGCCGACCCCGCGCGTGTCGAATGTAATCACCCGGTGCCGGGCACCGAGCGTCGGCAGCAGCGGAGACCAGGACCGGCTCGAGACGCCCTGTCCCGCGACCAGGACGACGGGGTCACCTGTCGCGTTACCGCCGGTCGACGACCAGGCGATGCGGGCGCCGTCGGGCGCGAGGGCGTACTCCATGGATGCCTTCCGAGCGGGGCCTGGGACTCCCCCATCGTAACGAGCGCACCGGGGAGGGCGCCGCAGGCCTCAGCCGATGAAGGTGCTCGCCGTCACCTCGAATTCCTCGACGTCGACGATCGTCAGGTGCTGTTCGGCGCTCGAGTCGGCGCGAATCGACTCTGCGGGCTCCCTGCTCCCCGCGAGGGAGTCCTCCGAGTCCCAGAGCGTGATGGCCAGGGCCGTGTCGGTCTCCGTGCCTTTCAGGAAGTACATGCCGCGGCCGCCGGGGTTCGCGAGCACCCGCAGCATGGTCGCATTCTCATTCGCGTGGGGGTCGGTGTCTGGGCCGGTCCTGAAGGTGCTGATTCGGGCATACATCGTCAGCCCTCGACCATCATCACGACGGTTTCCGGGCGGACGCCGTCGAACTGCATCGCCTCAGCCGCGACTTCGGACGCCATCACCCGCTGGAAGACGTCCATGTCGGGCACGTCGGCGATCAGGCCGACCCTGTGGTCGTCGGTCGGGTCGATGAAGGTCTGGATGCTGATGCCGAGCGGCCCGAACACCTCGTCCCGCCGGGGTGAGTTGAGCCAGTGCTCGACGTCATCGACCTCATGGAATATCAACACCGTTGTCATGATTGCCTCTCTCGGTTCCGACGCTGGGACAGGAGGGTGAGCGGTTCGTTCGCGCGCGAACCGGCCATCGCGCAGACCGTACCGCCGCTTCCCCCCGAGCGATAGGGACGGTCGACGAAGCGCCGGGACCTCTGCTCGACGGTCCCTGAGATGTCGGCGGCCAGTGTGTCCGGAGAGATCACGGCAACAGCAACGCTCGGAGCGTCAGATTCTGGCGAAGGCGGCCGCGGAAGCACTGAGGGACACAGCGACGCAGTACGCCGTCGCCGGGCCGAGCAGGATGAAGACCGCAGGGACGGAGATTGTCGAAGCGATGATCGCGACGAGGATGACCAGGGGCAGGATCGTGCCGATGACAGCCACCAGGCCGGTCCGGCGCGGGTTGATCAGCGCAGGCACGATGAGGATCACGCAGATCACCCCGAACACGATCAGCGGCAGGCCGGATTCCCGGGGCCAGACCCCGTCGGGCCACACGACCGCCGCGAGCCAGGCAAGCGGAATGCCCCAGACGAACGCGATCCAGCCCCAGATTCGGGCCGCCTGCCACCCGCGGGTTTCGGTCCAGGCGGACATCACAACGACGAAAACGAGCCCGGCCACCACGGAGAGACACTGCAGCACGACGGTGACGATGACGCCCGTGCGGCCCATGGGCCCGAGCAAATTCCGGTCTGGCTGGCCCAGCCAGACGATGAACAACAACCACGGCAGTGCGGCTCCGATCGCGATCACACCGATCCGCGTCGCCTGCACGGATGCCCGCGCCCACCATACCTGTCGTGTTTCGAGCCCCGTATCCACCCGTGAACCCCCTCGTGGGGCGCTCGCCCCCTCTCGCAATCTAGGAAGGCCCGATGGCTGGCCAATGAACCACCGGCGTCCCAGACATGAAGACTCGGGCTCGGTGCCGGCTCCTCCGAGGGCCGGGGTGAAGGTGTTCCATCCCTTATGATCTGCACACGGGGGTATGGGATGCGCGGAATCGCGGCAACATGCGGGTTGATATCGGTGCTGGTGGCTCTTACGGGCTGCACGCGCGGTGACCGATTCCGCCGCCGCACGCGACCTCAGGTGGAATTCGAGCCACTTTGAACCTCCGTACGTGAACGCCTGGCGACGCATCACGTCGTCAGCGCGCACGGAAACAGACTTCCTTGTGCATGGGCACCGGTCGATGTCACGCTGCTGGCCGCCGACAGACGAAGATGGTATCAACCGATCCGTCCCCGCAGCCTCGTGCCTCCAGTTTGAATCGCAGATCATACGAACCCCTCCGTCCTTGCGAGGTTTGCCGATTGTCCGCAACTTGAATTCGGTGCGCGCCTCGATTCGTGCGCGATACGTTTCCATGTCAACCGTGCCTTCGTCGATATCTGCCGTCGCGGTGATGAATGCACGCGGCATCAGCGGGCAATATGCGCTCCCCTCGACCCACATGACGCCCTCGTCGAGCATGCTTGCCCCAAGCTGCTCCTGCCTGTAATCGGTGGAGGGGGTGAAGCCGAGCTCGAAGGTCGGCCGATAAAGCTTGTCGAAACGACGGCTACCGAAGTATCCGAGGTCGGCGTCAACGATTTCCGGACGAATGCCAGTGTTGAGGGCTCCACGCATGAGCGTGACCGCAGTGTTAGCTGTCTCGAGCATGGGGAGGTGGAGTGTCGCACTGAGGACGAGCTGAGGGAATCGGCGGCGGGTCGATAGGTTCGAGTCGACGCGGATGCCCTACGTGTCAGGGTGAGTTGAGGCGGGTAGCTCAGAGCAAGTTCGCCGTTTGACGTAGGGCGAGAATCAGGAAGTCCCACCATGTCCAGTCCCTCGTTGATCGCCGT
>NZ_SOFS01000011.1 GCF_004402235.1 Cryobacterium glucosi | reverse complement strand
GTCATCTACTACAACGCGGGCACCTGGTCGGTCTACTTCGATGGCACCGCCCACGGCCTCACCACCGCCAACCAGGACCTGGACGCCTTCGATGTCCCGTAGCGAACAGGCCGGGCGGGGCCCGGTTCTGGTCAGGACCGGCGAATCCGCACCAGGACGGTGGTTCCCTCTCCGACGGCGGACGTGATGGAGAGGGACCCCTCCGTCATCTGCACCGTGTCGCGCATGATCCGCAGTCCCAGGTGCCCGCCGGGGGCCGCCGCCGCCGGGTCGAAGCCACGACCGTTGTCCCGGATCGACAGGCTCGTCGTCACAGCGTCCCCGGTGATGACGAGGTCGACGACGGAGGCGCGGGAATGCTTGACGACGTTGGCGAGGGCCTCCCTGGCGACGCGGTACAGCACGGCGATCCGGTCCTTGTCTGACGGGACATCCGGCGACAACTCGGAGTGCACGACAATGCCGGTATCGGCCACGTGGTCAAGAAGGCGCCGGAGCGCCTCGTTGAGACCGAGGCGCTCCAGGTCCGGCGGATACAGTTCGGTGGTGATGGCGCGCAGGGTACGCAGATTCCGCAGGAGGATCCCACGGGCCTGCCCGGTGAGCGCGCGCCGCTCACTCGCACCATGCCTCTCCTCCGCTTCCAGGGCGTACGACAGGCCGGCGAGGTCCTGGATCACCTCGTCGTGGAGCTCCCGGGCGATTCTTCTTCTTTCGAAGTCGGACGCGACGATGGCGTGTTGTACCAGGCGCCTTCGGGATGTCTGGCCGGCCTGGATCCGGCGGGCAAGTCCGATCGCAGGAAGGAGCTGCGCCATCTGCAGCAGGACGAGCGAGACTACGAGCACCGGGAGCACGTCCAGCATCAGCCGGGATTGGGCGTTCTGAACGGCCTCATCGTCAAAATACGCCTCGAAGATGACCGGCCATCCCGCGGCATCCGTTGCGCGGACGTTGATCTCGACCAGCTCGCCTGCCGCCGCCTCGTTCACGGTGTCCAGGCCGTTCGGCTGGCCGAGCCAGGCGTGTTCCCGCCCCCCGGAGAGGAGGTCGGGGCTCCACGCCGGGAGGGGATACGTGTCGCCGATCAGGTCCGCACTGTCCGAATACAGGATCTTCCCGTCGCCGCTCCAGATCTTGACCCGCACCAGGGAGCCGTCTGCCATCCACGGCCTGACCCCGGAATCCACACGACTGATCGCCGATGCGTCTCCGGCCCGGACGTCTCTGTCCAGGAGCGGGCCCACCGTGAAATCGGCGAGTTGATGAGTGCGCAGTATGGCTTCGGCGAGGGCACGCTGCTCGGCCTGGCCGTGGATCCAGGCGTACACCGGAATCAGGACGGCAACGAGTGTGATCACACCGATGGCGAGGAAACGCAGGACGGCGCTCCGCACCTCCGATGAATCAGCGGCCCCACCCCGGTCGCGGAGCCATCCCCGGTCGCGTGCGTCGCGGCGATGACGGATCTTAGCCATCGTCGCATGCTGGACTACGCATGCTCCCGCACCTCCAGGAGGCCCAGTTTCGTCGCGTTGACCACGGCCTGAAGCTGCGAGTGCGCGTCGAGCTTGGCGAGAATCGACTTCACATAGCCGCGGCAGGTGTTTTCGGAGATTCCGAGGATCTGGGCGTTGACCCGAACCTCAGTGCCCTCGGCCATCAGGGCGAGTACGTCCAGCTCGCGACGTGTGAGCGACGTTGACGGCTGTTCCAGGATCCGGGACTGCCGTTGGGTGCTGAGCTGAACCATGAGGGAGGGGTGTAGCGAGAAGGAGCCGATCCGCGCGTGACGGATCGTGTCGACGAGCCCGGCGAGGGACCCATCCTTGGGGAGGAAGGCGCACACGCCGAGCGCCGCCGCCTGCTCGATCACCTCCGGGCTGGGATCGCCGGTGAGCATCACAATCCGGGTCGACGGCCGCTGGGCGAGGATGAGTGCGACGGCGGCGAGTCCGCTGCCGTCCGTCAGGTGGTAATCGAGGACGATGAGATCGGGCTGGAGCTCCCGGCTCAACTCGACGGCTCTTCGTGCGCTCTGGGCTGTCCCAACCGTGCAGAGATCCGGTTCCCGGTTGAGCGCGCCTGCGAGCAGCTCGGTGAACGTGGTGTGGTCGTCGGCGAGCAGGATGCGAATCATTGTTCCCCCGGGTCGGTCGCTGCCCTGTCGGGAACTGGACTACCTGCGTGATCAGGTGATCATCATGGCCTCACCTGGCCGGTTCGTCCATGCGTCGCGATACCCCCGTTCGGGACGAACCGGGCGCCCGTCGAGCACTCAGGCCAGCGGCCCCGTGACGGATGCCGCGGCATCCGCGACCGCGCCCGTCGCGACGATCTGAACGACGGCTTCGATCTCGGGGGAGAGGAAGCGGTCGTGCCCCGGACCCTCGGCAACGGTGCGGACGAGGTCGCGCACGGCGCCGGTCGCGGCCCCCGGCATGAGCGGCGCGCGCAGGTCGAGCGACCGGGCGGCAGTCATGATCTCGATCGCGAGCACCCGCTCGAGACCGTCGAGGGAGCGGCGGAGCTTGCGGGCTGCGGCCCACCCCATCGAGACGTGGTCCTCCTGCATCGCCGAGGACGGGATCGAGTCGACAGAGGCCGGCACGGCGAGGCGCTTGAGCTCCGAGACGATCCCGGCGGCGGTGTACTGCGCGATCATCAGGCCGGAGTCGACGCCGACCTCGTGCGCGAGGAACGGCGGCAGGCCCTTGTTACGGTGCGCGTCGAGGTGACGGTCGGTGCGGCGCTCGCTCATGCTCGCGACGTCCGCGGCGGCGATCGCGAGGAAGTCGAGCACGTAGCCGACCGGGGCGCCGTGGAAGTTGCCGTTGGACATCACCCGGCCGTCGAGGGTGACCACCGGGTTGTCGACCGCGCTCGCGAGTTCGCGCCCGGCGATCAGGGCGGCGTGGTCTGCGGTGTCGCGGGCGGCGCCGTGCACCTGCGGGGAGCAGCGCAGCGAGTAGGCGTCCTGGACGGTGGGGTCCTCCGGGCCGGCGTGGAAGGCGAGCAGGGGGGAGCCCGCGAGGATCGCGCGGAGGTTGCCGGCGCTCGCGGCCTGGCCGAGCTGGGGCCGCAGCGCCTGCAGGTCGGCGGCGAAGGTCGCATCCGTGCCGAGCAGCGCCTCGACGCTCATCGCCGCGGCGATATCGGCGGTCGTGAGGAGTCGGCTCAGGTCGGTCAGGGCGAGGACGAGCATGCCGAGCATGCCGTCGGTGCCGTTGATCAGGGCGAGGCCTTCCTTCTCGGCGAGCACGACCGGGGTGATTCCGGCCGCGGCGAGGGCCTCCCCGCCGCCCATCAGTGTGCCGCTGGCGTCGCGCACCCGGCCCTCGCCCATCACCGCGAGGGCGCAGTGGGCGAGCGGGGCGAGGTCGCCCGAGCAACCGAGCGACCCGTATTCGTGCACGACCGGGGTGATGGCGGCGTTGAGCACGGCGGCATAGGCCTCGGCCGTCGCGGGGCGCACTCCGGTGCGTCCGGTCATCAGGGTCGAGAGCCGCAGCAGCATGAGCGAGCGCACGACCTCGCGTTCGACCTCCGGCCCGCTGCCGGCGGCGTGGGAGCGCACGAGGCTCGCCTGCAGCTGGGCGCGGCGGTCGCTCGTGATGAACGTCGACGCGAGCGCGCCGAAGCCGGTGGAGATGCCGTAGTGCGGATTCACGTCGCTCGCAAGCCCGTCGATGATGGCACGGTTTTCCGCAACGCCGGCGAGCGCGGCCGGATCGAGCACGATCCGCGCGTCGAGGCGGGCGACGGCGACGACGTCGGCGAACGAGACCGCGCCAGCTCCGACGGTGACCGTGGCTGTGGCTGTGGCTGTGATGCGTGTGGCGGTGGATGCTGCGGCCGGGTGGATGCCCGCGGTGACGGATTCTTCGGTGTGGCTCATGTTTCGATTGCACACCCTGCGCGGCCGCCAGGGGACACGGATACACTCGAATCTGTCCGGTATACCGGACATCTGGCGCACGAGGCCGGCAGGAAAGGGGCAACCGGATGGTGGTCACACCGAAGGTCCCTGCCGCCCGGAACACCCTGCGGCTGCTCTCCCACCTTGCCGCCCAGCGAGGTCCGGCCCGGGCGAGCGCGATCGCGACGGCCCTCGACCTGCCGCGGTCGACGGTGTACCAGCTGCTCGCCGTGCTCGTCGAGCAGGGTTTCGTCGTGCACCTCCCCGAGGAACGCCGCTACGGCCTCGGCGTCGCGGCCTTCGAGCTCAGCACCGGATTCTCCCGCCAGCAGCCGCTGTCCCACCTCGGCCGCCCCCTCGTCGCGCAGCTCGTCGACCGGCTCGGCGAGAGCGCGCACCTCGTCGTGCTGCACGGCCGGGACGTGGTCTACCTCGTCGAGGAGCGCGCGCCGCGGCGGCCCTCCCTCGTCACGGATGTCGGCGTCCGCCTCCCGAGCCACCTCACCGCGAGCGGGCGCGCGCTCCTCGCCGCGCTGCCCGCGGCCCAGCTGCGTGCGCTGTATCCGGACAAGGCGGCCTTCGCGCGTCGGCAGGGGGAGGGGCCGGGGCAGGGGCCGCGGAGCTCGTCCGAGCTGCGTGCGCTGCTGGCGACGGTGCGTGCCGACGGCTTCGCCCGCGAGGACGGGGAGATCACGCCGGGGATGGCATCCGTCGCCGTCGCAGTGCGGGACCACGCGGGCTGGCCCGCCGCCGGGATCGCCGTGACCTTCCCCCGCGAGCGGATCGCCGAAGACCTGTGGCCCGCGCTGGCCGCCGAGCTCGCCGGCACCGCCGCGGAACTCTCCCGCCGCATCCACGGCCGTCCGTGACATCCGCCTCAGTGCGCGAACAGGGCGATCAGCAGGGCAACGTAGACGACGACGAAGACGGCCGGTGTCACGAACCGCACCACGTTCACCCACGGCGCCGCCGACAGGATGCGCAGGGTCACGGCTGACGTGCTTCCCACGGCTCGCAGGTCGGCGATGACAGCGAGGGCCTCATTGGCTGCGTTGATCTGCACGAGGGCACCGAGGATCCCGGAGGCCAGGAGCACACCGGCCGCCGCGACCCGCACGCTCGGTGCGGCTTCGGCCAGGCCCAGGGACAGGAAACCCACCAGTGCCGTGAGCAGGAAGGTCGGGGCGACCTGGGACACGATGACGTGCCAGCGGGTCTTGATCCAGAGGTTGACGAGCTCGGATTCGGTCATGCGGGGCTCCACTCCGGTCGCCGCGGACGGGCGACCTGCGTCCATTCTCGCGCGGCGCATGCACCCGCGGGCCCACCGGTCGCAACTGCGGCCGCTGCCGACAACTGTGGCCGGTGCACGGGCACCAGTTGTCCGCATCGGTCACTCCAGGGAGCCCGTAGCGCAGCGGATGCCCGGCTCAGTACCAGCCGACGCTGACCGAATGCGCCCAGGCGCCGCAGGGCGTTCCGTAGACGGCGGCGATGTAGCCGAGGCCCCAGTCGACCTGGGTCGCGGCGTTCGTGCGCCAGTCGGAGCCGGCGGACGCCATCTTGCTTCCCGGTAGCGACTGGGGGATGCCGTACGCCCCGGAGCTCGCGTTGTAGGCGTCGGCCCGCCAGCCGGACTCCTTGTTCCAGAGCGACACCAGGCAGGTGTACTCGTTGCCGCCCCAGCCGCGCGCGCTGACCGCGCCCGCCGCGTACGCCCGGGCCGCAGCCGGAGACGACACGGTTGCGGTCGGGGGAGCCGTGGTCGAGCCCGCGCCTGAGGAGCCGGAACCGGAGGATCCGCTCGAGCCTGAGCCGCCCGACCCGCTCGCCGCCGCCGGTTGAGCGGCCGCCGCTGCCGCAGCGGCCGCAGCGGCCTGGGCCGCCGCGCTCGCCG
>NZ_SOFS01000010.1 GCF_004402235.1 Cryobacterium glucosi | reverse complement strand
GTCATCTACTACAACGCGGGCACCTGGTCGGTCTACTTCGATGGCACCGCCCACGGCCTCACCACCGCCAACCAGGACCTGGACGCCTTCGATGTCCCGTAGCGAACAGCGTCGGTCGGCCGGTCGCTCCCGGCCGGCCGACGGAAGGAAGGACCCGCAATGATCACCGACATCCTGCCAGAGTCGAACACGCACCCGGAGTCGAACCCGGAAGAGCCGAAGGAGCGCCCCGGCCGTCGCCGGCTGGTCGCGATCGCCGTGGTCGCCGTCCTTCTTCTCGGCGCAAGCACAGCTGCTGCGTTCGCCTGGTGGCCGGGGCAGAAGGCCGATGTTCGCGCGGGCACCACCCTGGTCACCGCAGAGGGCATGGCGGCTCGGTACGGAATCGACGTCAACCTGATCGGAGTCACGGCGGCGGGCGGCCTGATCGAATTCCGCTACCAGGTCGTCGACCCCGACAAAGCCGACCGGATGATCCACGACACGACCCTGCTGCCCATCGTGGTCGTGGAGGACACCGGGGCGACCATGGTCATCTCCAGGCCCCACCACGCGTCAGAGCTCGAACTCGGGGGAACCTACTTCTTCCTGTTCGCCAACTCCCACAACGCCATTCACGCCGGTTCACTCGTGACCCTGGTCCTGGGCGACTCCCGGCTCGAGCACATCGAGGCCCGGGGATGAGCAGGTCCCGGCTCCGGGTGCGGAGCCGCGCGGCCGCGATTCTTCTCGCCGCCTTCGCGCTGGTCCTGTTCGGGGCATCGCCTGCCTGGGCCCACAGCGGCCTCGAGCGCTCCGATCCTCCCAATGGCGGTGTGATCTCCGTGGGCAGATCAGCACTCACCCTCTGGTTCACGGAAGCCATCGCAGCGGATGCCAGCACCTTCGAACTCCACACTTCCGACGGAGTGCGGGTCGTTGTGACGGCATCCGTGTCCGAGACGGATGACGGGGGCATCGTCAGAATCCACACGCAACCGCTCGAGAAGGCGACCTACCTGCTGGACTGGAAGGTGCTCGCCACCGATGACGGTCACACGTCCAACGGGTCGGTGTACTTCGGAGTCGGGACTCGCCCCACGGGAGTCGCCTCCGCAGCGGGCGGACTCCCCGATCTTCCCGGACTGCTGATCCGCTGGATCGACCTCTCCGCGATCATCCTCGGAATCGGTGCGATCGCCGTCTCCGGACGAGTACTCGGTTCGATGGGCGCGGCAGGGACAGCGCCGCGCCGGCGTTCACTCCTCATTGGAGCCCTCGCAACCGGCGTCGCGGTCGTCACCGGGGCACTCACCCCCTTTCTCCTCACCCAGCCGGGCGGTGGATCCCTGGGCGACTGGTTCGACGCCACCTGGGCCACCCTGACCGGCACCCCGTGGGGCTACCTGTGGTCGGGGCGGGAGATCGCGCTCGTGATCGCGGCAGCGACCCTGTACCGGGCGGCACGTTCGCGTCAGCCCGGCGGGCAGCTGCGCGTTGCCGTCGTCGCGCTCGTTGCCGTCGTCGGCCTGGAATCGTGGGCAGGTCACGCGTCAACCCTGCCCCGGGGATCCGCTCTGGCCGTCCTTGCCGCCGCTTCGCACCTGGTCGCCGCGGGAGTCTGGGCCGGTGGCCTTGCCATCCTTGCCCTGTGCCTGATCCCTCTGCTTCGCCGCAACCGGGACACCCGCGGCCCGATCCTCGCGTCGGCCTGGCGCGCGTTCAGCCCGATGGCCGCCATCGCAACCGTTGTCCTGGTTGCGACCGGGCTCTACGAGGCGGGCCTCCACATCCCCGACCTGAACAGCGTGGCTTCGACCGTCTACGGCGCCGTCGTCGCAGGAAAGCTTGTCCTGGTCGCCGCTGCCCTGATCCTCGCCGGGATCAACACTCTGCTCGTCAATCCCCGACTGGCCGCGCGGGTGGGCCGCGTCCTCGGCCGATCCGGCGGGTGGGCGCCGGTACCGCCCCGCCGATTCGCCGCCGTCGTCGGTGCCGAGATCCTCATTCTGGTCCTCGCGGTGGGTGCTGCCGGACTGCTCACCTCGGTTCCCACTGCCCGGGAGATCGCCTCGGCGACCCAGCAGACCACCCTGCACACGGCCACCGTCGACGGGCTCTTCGTCACGCTCGAGCACGTGGCGGCCGGACCGGACCGGAGCCGTCTGATCGTTCGGGCCCGTTCGATCGTCAAACTGGAGGCGCAGCCCGTCAGCGACGTCACGGTGACCCTCGCCGGCCCGACAGGAACGACGGGTGAGGTGATCCTCGAGCGGATCGAGCA
The DNA here is from genome assembly GCF_004402235.1 of Cryobacterium glucosi. Taxonomy (GTDB): domain Bacteria; phylum Actinomycetota; class Actinomycetes; order Actinomycetales; family Microbacteriaceae; genus Cryobacterium; species Cryobacterium glucosi. The sequence continues at coordinate 2,032 of NZ_SOFS01000010.1, read as the reverse complement.
GGGCCGTTTCGAAGCAGAGATAGCCCAGCCGACTGCCGGCGGCTGGAATGCGATCGTGGCCCTTGACCGGGACGGCCTCCCCACCGCGGTCGCGCAGGTCGACTGGACCGTCGCCGCCGCGAGCCCCGCGGATGCCCGCCCGCTGGAAGTGGTGACATCCGTTCTCGCCATCCTGCTGCTCGGAGCCATGCTGGGTGTCGTTATCGTCGCCCGTCGCCGGGTGCACGCCGCGGTTGCGGTTTCGTTCCATCCTGTCCGGGCCAGCGAAAACAGCGGGAGCAAACGATGAAGAAGACACTTGCCGTTGCGGCACTGGTCGCGCTGCTGGTCACGGGACTCGCCCCCGCGGCCTCGGCCCGGCCCGGCACTGCTCCCGGATCCGCCGACCTGGACCCCGGTCTTCAGGCGATCCTCGCCGCCCTCCCTCCCGGGGGCGTGACCACCGTGGTCGTGACCTTGCGCGACAGGGCCGACCTGAAGCGCGTCCGAGGCGGTACCCGTGCGGCTCGGTTGAAGGGCACCATCCAGGAGCTGACGGCCACCGCGAACGCCTCGCAGGTGCCGATCCGAAACCTGTTGCGGGCCAGGGCCGACCAGGGCACGGTCACCAGGAGCATCCCCCTCTGGGTGGTCAACGGGATCTCGGTGACCGCCACCGCAGACGTCATCCGGGACCTCGCCGAGCGCCCGGATGTCGCGAGCATCATCCCCGACGAAGTCAGGGTGGTTCCTTCCGTCGGGCTCCCGGAACCCGGCGTCGACAAGGTCAGCGCTCCGGCGTTGTGGAACCTGGGCTTTTCCGGGCAGGGCGTGGTGGTCGCGAGCCTGGACAGCGGCGTCGACGTCTCCCATCCGGACCTCGCAGGCCGATGGCGCGGTGGAACGGACAGCTGGTTCGACCCCTATGGCGAGCATCCCCTCACACCGACCGACCTCACCGGCCACGGCACGGCGACGACCGGCGTGATCCTCGGTGGGGATGCCGGCGGCACCTCGATCGGGGTGGCTCCCGGCGCCACCTGGATCGCCGCGAAGATCTTCAACGACAGGGGCGTGGCCACCGCTACGGCGATCCACCAGGCATTCCAATGGGTACTCGACCCTGACCACGATCCGAACACCCCGGACGCTCCCCAGCTCGTCAACGCGTCGTGGTCGATCGGCGCCGGCCCCGGGTGCGACCTCTCGTTCCAGCCCGACCTGCAGGCCCTGCGCGCGGTCGGCATCCTGCCCGTCTTCGCCGCCGGAAACTACGGCTCGGGCGCTTCCACCAGCGTCAGTCCGGCGAACTACCCCGAAGCCCTGTCCGTTGGTGCGGTCACCGTCAACGATCTGATCTACTCATCCGGCAGTCGCGGGCCATCCACGTGCGGCTCGCGGACCCGGATCTTCCCCGACCTCGTCGCGCCGGGCGTGAATATCCTCACCGATGATCGCTACGGCCTCTATCAGACGGCCTCTGGCACATCGATGTCTGCTCCGAACGCCACGGGCGCGCTGGCGCTGCTCCTCGGCGCCGTCCCGGGACTGACCACCGACCAGGCACAGGCGGCGCTCACAGCGACCGCGCTGGATCTCGGCCTCTCCGGCCCGGACCCGGCGTATGGAAACGGCCGGATCAACGTCCTTGCCGCCTACCAGTGGCTCAAGGAACAGCCCAGCGTTGTCGACCTCACCGGACCGGTGACGTCATCACCGGTCCTGACTCCGAATCCCAGCAACGGCACGGCCGATGCCACCCTGCACGCCACCGGAAGCGACACCACGACCGGGGGCTCCGCCATCGCGGCGGCCGAGTATTTCACAGACACCCTCGGCGCCGAGGGGACGGGGACGGCGATGAGTGTCACCCCCACCCCGCCGAGCGCCGGCCTGGACGCCGCGATCCCCGCGGCAAACCTCACCGCGCTCTCGGAGGGAAGTCACACCATTTCGGTGCATGCGAAGGATGCGGCGGGTAACTGGGGTGCGGTGGCGACGACGACCCTGGTGATCGATAAGGTCAAGCCTGCGGTGAGTGCGGTCACGGTGA
>NZ_SOFS01000006.1 GCF_004402235.1 Cryobacterium glucosi | reverse complement strand
TGTTAGCTCATCGGCGTCACGCCCTGTCCGGCGAGGGCCTGCGTGAGGCGGATCGATTCGCCCGACGTCTGGCAGACGTGAGCGTGGTGAAGTAGCCGGTCAACGGTCGTTGTGGCGAGGGTCTTGGGCATGAGCTCGTCGAAGCCGGCCGGATGTAAATTCGACGAGACCGCGATAGATCGTTTTTCATAGGCCGCATCGACGAGCCGATAGAGTCCCTCGGCCGCGTCCGTCCCAACGGCCAGGAGCCCTATGTCATCAATCACGATGAGGTCGGCGCGAAGGATGCGCGCGACTACTCGGGTGACGCTGTCGTCAGCGCGGTGGGCACGCATCAACGCGCCGAGGTCTTCGAGGCGGAACCACGCCACGCGCATGCCGGCCTCGACGACTTGCTGGCCGAGGGCCTCGAGGAAGAACGTTTTTCCCGTGCCGGACGGCCCGCAAACGACAACGTTCTCCTTCCGCCCGATCCACTCGAGGGTGCGGAGGGCCTGCTGCGTCGGCAGTGGGATCGACGACGCAGCCGGGTCCCACGTGTCGAAGGTCTTCCCCGTCGGGAACCCAGCGGCCTTCCGGCGGGTGGCGAGCATCGACCGCGACCGACCGGTGACTTCCTCGACGAGGAGGGCTTTGACGACTTCGGAGGGCTCCCACCGTTGCGTGCGCGCCGTGATCAGCAGCTCCGGCGCTAACGCCCTGGCGTAGGGCATCTTCAGCTGCCGCATTAACGCCTCCAGATCGGCTGGCAGAGCGGGTGCGGCGGTCGGGACGGGGCTCATGCGCTTTCCTCCAGCAGATCGTCGGGAAGGCTCACGGGCGGTTGACCTATCGCGGCCCAGCCTCGGGTTCCTTGGGTGAGGGACTGGGTTTCGCTGGCCGTGTGGGTGGCCGCGCGGAGACCGGCCGCGTTCAGGATCGAGGCGAGGTCCTTGTGCGCGAAACGACCATGGACGGCCGCGGTGCCCAGGGCCTGGTCAACGTCGGACTGCCCAGCGATCTTCGCCAACGCCACGGCCTCGGCCATCTTCTGCGTGATCCGCATCGTGCCCCCCGCAGCGGCCTCGAGCAGCCAGGTCCGGGCGCCAGCACCAATCGCAAGGAACTCCGTCTCGGCTGCACTTCGCGCTTTCACGGCATAGTCGCCGGGGATCTTGGGGGCATGATCGGGAAAATGAGTGTCGTTGATGGCGGGACTGCCCGGCCGGGCGCGCTGGTGCCGGGCGACTTCAACGGGCCCGTCCAGGCCCTCATGAACGACGATGACCTCCTCGTCCAGGCCGAGGCCGTGGCTGCGCACGAATACTCGCGAGCCGAGCAGATAGGAAGGCACCGAGTACTGAGCGTTCTCGAACGTGATCATCGGCGTGTTGTCCGGGACGCTGCGGGACATGCCGAAGGAGATGGTGTGCGCGGCGCCCGGAACACGGTGCAACCGGGGGGCTTCCTCCATTAGCATCGCGGCGGGCTTGCGGCGCGTGGCGCGGTGTTCACGGTTGTTGACCAGGTCCATGAACTCTTGGCAGGCCGTTTCGATGTCGGCGAAAGAATCATATTCGGGCCGGAGGTTGGTGTCTTTGGGAACGATGTCGGCCTTGGCCAGCTTCACCGAAGACTCGACACCACCCTTGGTCGCTGGATCCGCCGGCTGACAAGTCAGCACCGTGACGCCGTAATGGCGGGCGAAGTCGACCGTCGCGACGTTCCGGACCGGAACGCCGGCGACGTGAGAGACGGTGACGGTTTTCTCGTTGTCGGTCAGGACGTAGGTCGGGGCGCCGCCGATGATGCGGAACGTTCGATCCAGTGCTGCGTAAACGCTCGGCGCGGTGCGGTCCCGCATCACGATGACGATCCGGAACCGTGACCAGGCCAGCCAGGCGATGTAGAGCACGGTC
>NZ_SOFS01000037.1 GCF_004402235.1 Cryobacterium glucosi | reverse complement strand
GTGCCGCGCCCGTTCCCCGGGCCCGGCCGCGTGCACGCCGTGCGCCGGCCGACACCCGCGACCGCGGGGTCGCCCGGCGCGATCCCGTTCCGCGTCGGCCCGACCCCGGCGCCGTGCGCGCCGACGTCGGTGTCCGCCCTGCAGTCCACCCAGCTCTCCCTGGCCGAGGCGAAGGCGAAGATCACCCGGCTCGAGGCGCAGCTCGTCGAGGCGGGAAGCACGGAGTCCGACCTCGCCCGCCTGCGCGAGCAGGCCCGCTCCGCGCAGCTGCAGCTCCGCGACGCGCTCGTCGAACTCGGCACCCTGCGACACACCGTCGCCGAACTCCGCGACGAGCAGCGCACCCAGAAGCGGATGCTGCGCGAGTCCCGCCGGACCGTCGTCGCCCCCACCCCCAGCAGCGAATACGAGTCCCGCCGCGCCCTCTGGGAAGATGCCACCAGCTGGGTCCGCCACGAGATCGCCCTCGCCTGGGTCGACCGGGTCCCGGAATCCGACCGCGAGGAATGGCCGCTGCCGCACAGCTACGGCCTGTCAGACCGGTTCGCGGATTCCCTGAGCGGGCTCGACGACGGGCAGCTCGCGAAGGCGTTCAAGGCATCCGTCGATGTGCTGACCGGACGGGTCAAGACCCTGCAGGGCCGCCACCTGCACGCGCTGCGCCAGGGCGCAGGTCCCGCAGACCCGCACCTGCTGCGCTGGGACGGCGCCCGCTGCATGCGGGTGTCGATCGAGCAGAACACCCCGGCCGCGCGCCGGATGCACTTCTGGCAGAAGCTGGACGGCAGCGTCGAGCTGATCCGCATCGTCACCCACGACGACATGGAAGCCTAGGCAGTCACCCCTGACCGCCCGGCCGGGTCAGCCGGCGCGGCGCGGGTGCGTCGGCGGGAGCGTGTTCTCCACGTAGGGGATCCAGGACTGCGCGTCGCGGGCGAGCACGAAATCGGCGAACGACATCGGACCGGCCTGGGGGTCGACGCCCGGGAGTCCGGTGGCGCCGGCCGCGGGTGCAGCCGGCATCGACCCCGTCGGAGTGTCGGCCATGGGCACGAAGCCCGGTGGAACGAGGGATGCCGGTCGCCGGCGGCGCTCCTCGTGCGCCGGAGGCCGGGGCTGCTGGTGCTGCTGGGCCGGAGGTCGCTGCTGCGGTGCCCGCCGGTCCGCTACCGGAGCGTCGCCGTCCGGCGCCGGGCCGGTGCTGTGCCGCGGCCGGGCAGACGGGAGGCCCGTGTCCTGGCCCGCGGGATCCTGCTGCGGGCTGGCGCGGTAGAACGTGTCGGGGTGCTGGCTGTAACGATCGTCCGGGAAGGTGTCGGCGTTCCGGGGATCGCGCCGGTCGGCCGGCGGACGACGGCGGTCGTTCGGGTACGGCAGGCCGGCCTTGCCCGGGTCGCGGCGATCGACGAATGCCCGGCGCCGCTCGATCGGCATCGGCAACGGCGCGCCGTACTGCGGGTTCGGGCGGGTCGCCGGGTTCTGCGGTTCCTGCGCCGGCAGATGCTGCCGCACCGGCGGGTACTGGAAGCTCTCCGGATCGAGCGGGTTCGACGGGGTCCCCGGGGCCTGGCGCGGGAGCCTGCTGTCGCGCGGATCCATCGGCGTCCGCCGGACCGGCGAGGGCGGCGGCGGAACGGGTCCGCGGCGGATGTACTGGTCGTCCGGTCCGCGGGTGGTCCAGCCGGCACGCGGACCGAACTGGGCCTGCGGGTTCTCCGCCGGTCGCTGCTGGGGGTACTGCTGCTGCGCCTCGCGTGCTTCGGCGCCGCGCGGGTCTGCGGCCGGGGGGCCAGCTGCCGGAGTTCCGGCGGCGGCCGGGCCCGCGGACGCGGTGGCCGGGCCGGACGGAGCCGCGGTGCTCGCGGGATCCGGTGCCGCGGCCCG
>NZ_SOFS01000047.1 GCF_004402235.1 Cryobacterium glucosi | reverse complement strand
TGTTAGCTCATCGGCGTCACGCCCTGTCCGGCGAGGGCCTGCGTGAGGCGGATCGATTCGCCCGACGTCTGGCAGACGTGAGCGTGGTGAAGTAGCCGGTCAACGGTCGCTGTGGCGAGGGTCTTGGGCATGAGCTCGTCGAAGCCGGCAGGATGTAAATTCGACGAGACCGCGATAGATCGTTTTTCATAGGCCGCATCGACGAGCCGATAGAGTCCCTCGGCCGCGTCGGTCCCAACGGCCAGGAGCCCTATGTCATCAATCACGATGAGGTCGGCGCGAAGGATGCGCGCGACGACTCGGGTGACGCTGTCGTCAGCGCGGTGGGCACGCATCAACGCGCCGAGGTCCTCGAGGCGGAACCACGCCACACGCATGCCGGCCTCGACGACTTGCTGGCCGAGGGCCTCGAGGAAGAACGTTTTTCCCGTGCCGGACGGCCCGCAAACGACAACGTTCTCCTTCCGCCCGATCCACTCGAGGGTGCGGAGGGCCTGCTGCGTCGGCAGCGGGATCGACGACGCAGCCGGGTCCCACGTGTCGAAGGTCTTCCCCGTCGGGAACCCAGCGGCCTTCCGGCGGGTGGCGAGCATCGACCGCGACCGACCGGTGACTTCCTCGACGAGGAGGGCTTTGACGACTTCGGAGGGTTCCCACCGTTGCGTGCGCGCCGTGATCAGCAGCTCCGGCGCTAACGCCCTGGCGTAGGGCATCTTCAGCTGCCGCATTAACGCCTCCAGGTCGGCTGGCAGAGCGGGTGCGGCGGTCGGGACGGGGCTCATGCGCTTTCTTCCAGCAGGTCGTCGGGAAGGCTCACGGGCGGTTGACCGATCGCGGCCCAGCCTCGGGTTCCTTGGGTGAGGGACTGGGTTTCGCTGGCCGTGTGGGTGGCAGCGCGGAGACCGGCCGCGTTCAGAATCGAGGCGAGGTCCTTGTGCGCGAAACGACCATGGACGGCCGCAGTGCCCAGGGCCTGGTCAACGTCGGCCTGCCCAGCGATCTTCGCCAGCGCCACGGCCTCGGCCATCTTCTGCGTGATCCGCATCGTGCCCACCGCAGCGGCCTCGAGCAGCCAGGTCCGGGCGCCAGCACCAATCGCGAGGAACTCCGTCTCAGCTGCACTTCGCGCTTTCACGGCATAGTCGCCGGGGACCCTGGTGGCATGATCGGGGAAATGAGTGTCGTTGATGGCGGGACTGCCCGGCCGGGCGCGCTGGTGCCGGGCGACTTCAACGGGCCCGTCCAGGCCCTCGTGCACGACGATGACCTCCTCGTCCAGGCCGAGGCCGTGGCTGCGCACGAATACTCGCTGGCCGAGCAGATAGAAAGGCACCGAGTACTGAGCGTTCTCGAACGTGATCATCGGCGTGTTGTCCGGGACGCTGCGGGACATGCCGAAGGAGATGGTGTGCGCGGTGCCCGGAACACGATGCAACCGGGGGGCTTCCTCCACGAGCATCGCTGCGGGCTTGCGGCGCGTGGCGCGGTGTTCACGGTTGTTGACCAGGTCCATGAACTCTTGGCAGGCCGTTTCGACGTCGGCGAAGGAGTCATATTCGGGCCGGAGGTTGGTGTCTTTGGGAACGATGTCGGCCTTGGCCAGCTTCACCGAAGACTCGACACCACCCTTGGTCGCTGGATCCGCCGGCTGACACGTCAGCACCGTGACGCCGTAATGGCGGGCGAAGTCGACCGTCGCGACGTTCCGGACCGGAACGCCGGCGACGTGAGAGACGGTGACGGTTTTCTCGTT
>NZ_SOFS01000002.1 GCF_004402235.1 Cryobacterium glucosi | reverse complement strand
CGGCCTTGCTGCCGGTGGTGTTCCTGCTCCGGTTGCGCCGTTTGGCTGGGTGGTCAGATGGTCGCGGTTCGCGGCGGGCCGCAGGCCGCCGTGAACACGGCCTGCCAGCCGTCCTCCCAAGGCCAACTGGCCGGTAAATGCAGCCGGAGTTTCCGGGCCGAGGTCGAGATTCGGGCCGGGACCTGGATGAGTTTGCGGCGGATGGTGCCAGAGCGCGCCTTCCCGAGGTCGGTGCTGGTGAGGGTGCCGACGGCGCGGGATAGGTTGAACGCGATCGTGGCGAGCACGAGCCAGGCCGCGTTCGCGGTGAAGATCCCCGACGGCAGGTGCGCGAGCGCACTGTCTTTGAGGTCCGCGTTGATCTGCTCGATGATCGCGTGTTGCCGGTGGGTTTTATCAGCCGTGACGGTGTCCAGGGTGCTGGTCGTGAAGAACGCGTGGAACCGGTGCGTGTCGAACAGGGTCGGCTGCCCGGTGCCCTCGAACGGATTCAGCTCCGGGATCCGCCGGACGACCAGGCGCCCGGTAATGCGTTCGCTGAGCCTCCTGGAGCTGAACGCGGTGAAGGGAATCTCTGCGACTTCGGCGGAGGAGATCCATTTCCCGGTGGTCTCGTCCCGGATCGCGTCGGTGTATTCAATCGTCGTCCACGCGTCATCAGCGATCGCAGCGATCGCGCGCTTCACGGCCGGGTCCATCCGGGCGGTGATCGATACTTTCGCGCCAGCCCGGTGCGCGGCCGCGACGACCGCGTGGCCGTAGAACGCACTGTCAGCGCGGACGAGTACCAGGCCGGACGCGGTCTGTGACCGGAGCCGGCGGACGGTGGCGAGGATGTCGCCGACGAACTTCCCCGCCCCGCGCGGGGACCCGGCGGCGCCTTTGCGGAGCCTGGACCCGATGATGATCGGCGCGGACACCGTGGTGACACGATGCCGATCAACGCGTTCAACCCGCGGACCCCGGAGTAGCCGTAGCCGGAGCCTTGCTTCTGGTAGCCGTGGACTTCCTTGATGGTGTCGTCGATATCGACCAGGGCGTAGTCGTTGATCCCAGCCACGATCGGTGCCGTCTGGGCGACGTTGACCAGCCACCGCCACGCGACGGCGTCGAGTTGACGGACGTGGCCGAAGGTGAACGCACGCAAGAACGAACCCAACGTGGACGGCGCGTAAGCACCGACGAAGAGTTTCTTCATCCCGCCGTGGCGAAGGACAGCCATGTCGTCGATGGAGTCAGCGCCGGCGACCATGCCCGCGACCAGCGCGGTGACCTTCAATCCGGCGTTCGCACCGAAGTAGCCCGGCAGGCTCAGCCACCGGTTCGCGAGCTCGCCCAGCCCCGTCGACGCCGCCAACAACATCGCGGGAACGAGGCCGGCGAGCGACACGAGATTCCCATCGTCGAAGGTCGCGGACAGAG
>NZ_SOFS01000048.1 GCF_004402235.1 Cryobacterium glucosi | reverse complement strand
TGTGATGTATCTGGACATGGGTGACAGTTCTGTATCAGGACATCGGTAACACTTCCTGTATCAGGACATCGGTGACAGTTAGATAGTTTTCGGTCGCCGTCCGCGCGGTCTGCCGGAGCTGACGTATTTGGTGCCGGGCTTGGGCCAGCGGTGTTCCATGATCTCGGTGCCTTCGTCGTCGAAGACGAGGAGGTGGTCGGTGGTCTCGACGAGATAGACGGTCTGGCCGGCGAGGGCGCGGCTGATGTGGAATCGGGTTTGTCGGACTTGGACGATGCCGTTCCGGGCGACCGTGGTGCGGCGGATTCCGTCCCAGCCGACCGGTCGCTGTTGATTCCTCGGCCGGGGCGGGTCGGTCTTGGGTGTGGCTTCCCAGGCTTGCCGGGGTGTGATCCTGCCGGGCAGGGCTTGATGCGGGCGCTCCGTGTTGTAGATCTCGTCGAACCGGTCGACCTGGGCTTGGAGTTCATCGAGGGTCGCCGCGATGGGTTGCTTATCGAGCCAGCGGAACAGGGTCTGGTGGAAGCGTTCGTTCTTGCCCTGGGTGGTGGGTTTGTAGGGTTTCCCCGTGATCGCCTCGACGCCCAGCGAAGTGACATAGGTGACGAGCTGTCCGATGACACCGCGCCGAGAGGGGTTCAGTGCGGCCCCGTTATCGCTGAGGAGTCGCTGCGGGACGCCGTGGGCCGTGATGCCTTTCTTCACCACGGTCAGGGCGCCCTCGGAAGTTTCTCCCCACGCGACGTGGGAGGCGACCGCGAAACGGGAGTGGTCATCGATGAGTTGAAAGATCACGCATTTCCGGCCACCGGTGAGGACGTATTCGGTCGCGTCCAGCTGCCAGCACGCGTTCGGGGCCGGATAGACGAACCGTCGGAACGAGGCCCGCGGTTTCTTCCGAGGCTCGACGCGGGCGACACCGGCATCGCGAAAGATCCTGGCCAGCGACGCCGTCGAGGGCACCGGGGTCATCCCCAGCGACCGCATCTTCTCGTGGACGCTGATCGGCCCATAGTCCAGACCCGATCCCTCCAACACGGCCCGGACTCCGATCGCCTGCTTCTTCACGTCCTCGGCCATCTGGTTCGGACTCGACCGCGGCCGTCGGGAGCGCGGCTCGAGGGCCGCGGCCTGGCCCTCCTCGAGAGCACGCTTCTTGATCGCGTAAAAGGTCTTCCGGGAGATTCCGTGCTCAGCACAGAACGTACTCACGGCGCCTCGCGGAGCATCAGGCGGCCACTGAGTTATAGCGAGACGGACACGGGGATCAACAGGTTCGACACGAGTCATCCCTCAAATGTGTACGCGGGAGAAGTGTCACCACCAAACACGCCCGAATGGTCACCGATCTATTGATGCAGAACTGTCACCGATGTCCTGAGACATAACA
>NZ_SOFS01000041.1 GCF_004402235.1 Cryobacterium glucosi | reverse complement strand
CTGTTCGCTACGGGACATCGAAGGCGTCCAGGTCCTGGTTGGCGGTGGTGAGGCCGTGGGCGGTGCCATCGAAGTAGACCGACCAGGTGCCCGCGTTGTAGTAGATGACGTCCTCGTCCTGGACCGCCCCCAGAACCGGCACGGTCGTCGTGTCAGCACTGAAGGACAGGTAGAAGTGGGTGGCATCCACGCGCACGAACCCGTCCACGTTCGCGGCGGCCGGCAGGCCGTACGGTGCGGCGCTCGCATCGATCACCCGGCTGTACGCGGTCCCGTTCCAGGAATAGATATCGGCATCATCGGCAGTACCACCCACACCGGGCGGGTTCGAGTTACCCAGTGTGGAGAAGTACAACGTGGAACCGACGACGCTGATCGCGTCCACGTCCAGGTTGTTGTTACCGCCCAGGCCATGCGCACTGCCCGTGAAGAACAGCGACCAGGAAGTGCCGTTGAAGAAGACGACGTCCTCGTCCTGCACAACGCCGATCCCCGGCACGTTCACCGGGTCCGCGAACGACACATAGAACTGGGTAGGACTGACCCGGTCGAAACCATCAACGTTGGCACCGCCCGGCAGGTTGTACGGCGCGATACTCGCGTCGATCACCCTGCTGAACGCGGTACCGCTCCAGGAATAGATGTCCGCGTCATCGGCCGTGCCGCCCACCCCGGCCGGGTTCGTGTTGCCCAGCGTGGAGAACGACAGTGCCGCCTGCACCTGGAGCACCGCCGACGCGGTCACACTCCAGTTCCCGGCAGCATCCCGCACCCGCACCGTCAGGGTGCGGGCACCCTCACTGAACCCTCGCGCATCGATGGTCGAAGACACGGTCCACGGGCCCGTCCCGGTGACCGTCATCGCTGTCGCGTTGCCGACACCAGGATCGGCACCGGTGAACCACTCGGCACGCGTGACACCCGTGCCGGCATCCGTCGCCTGCGCCGTCAGGGTCACCGAAGCGGCACCCCCGGTCGGGTTCGGTGTCACCGTGACCGCACTCACCGCAGGCTTGACCTTATCGATCACCAGGGTCGTCGTCGCCACCGCACCCCAGTTACCCGCCGCATCCTTCGCATGCACCGAAATGGTGTG
>NZ_SOFS01000042.1 GCF_004402235.1 Cryobacterium glucosi | reverse complement strand
TGTACCCGGCCATGACGTTGGTGACACTTTCGGGCTTGTGAAGAAGGAGGACCTCCGGGCTTAGTGGAGGTATCTGAAATCTTCACAAGTCACGGAGGTCCTCATGGGTCACATTAACGCGCGTTTGACGATTCATGGAAAAGTTCTGCTCATCGAGCGGGTAACTGTCGATAACCGGCCCGTCGCTCACGTCGCGAAAGAGCTCGGCATCTCCCGTCAATGCGCCCACCGCTGGCTGGCCCGCTACCGGGCCCAGGGTCCTGCGGGACTTCTCGAACGGTCCTCCCAACCCCGGTCCTCTCCCCGAAGGACGAGTCCGGAGCGGGAAGAGCTCGTGCTGAAATCACGTCGTGATCTCAAGTCCGGGCCGATGCGCATCGCGACAGCGACTGGAGTGCCGGCCCGGACGGTGTCCCGGATACTGGCGCGACACCACGTTCCCCCGCTGGCTTGGTGCGATCCCCTCACCGGGGAGCCCATTCGTGCGACCCGTGCCACGACCAACCGTTACGAGCGCGAGCGTCCCGGCGAGCTCGTCCACATCGACGTGAAGAAACTGGGCCGGATCCCCGGCGGCGGCGGCTGGAGAGCCCACGGTCGCAGCGAACAGGTCCGTGGCCGCGGCATCGGATTCGACTACGTCCACGCCGTGATCGACGACCACACCCGCCTCGCCTATGTCGAGATCCACCCCGACGAAAAAGGCGTCACAGCCGCCGGCGTCCTCACCCGGGCGGCCGCGTTCTTCGCCGCGAATGGTATCCCAAAGATCGAACGCGTCCTCTCCGACAACGCCCTCGCCTACCGAAAATCCGTCGCGTTCCAGCAGGCCGTCGCAAACATCGGCGCGGAGCAACGCTTCATCAAACCGCACTGCCCCTGGACCAACGGCAAAGTCGAACGCCTCAACCGCACCCTCGCAACGGAATGGGCCTACAGCCAAGTCTTCACCAGCAACGACGAACGCGCAGCAGCGCTTGCACCCTGGCTCAACTACTACAACACTGAACGCATCCACACCGGCATCGGAACAACCCCCATCAGCCGAGTGTCACCAACGTCATGACTCAGTACA